>CBDAPE010000001.1:0-55273 GCA_965198325.1 Alphaproteobacteria bacterium
CCGGAGACATCGTCATCATGGATAATTTGCCCGCGCACAAACCCCTCGCCGTGCGCCACGCCATTGAAGCCACCGGTGCCGACCTGCACTTCCTGCCGCCCTATTCCCCAGACTTCAATCCCATCGAGATGGCCTTTTCAAAGCTCAAGGCCTCCCTCAAAAAGACCGCCGCCCGAACCGTCGACGATCTCTGCGACGCCATCGCACACGGTATCGAGACCTTCACACCAAAAGAATGCCAAAACTACTTCGCCGCCGCTGGATATGACTGCGAATGATCGGAAAACGCTCTAGCTGCGTTGTCCGCCAAACAGGTGGAGCAGCATGATGAACAGGTTGATGAAGTTGAGATAGAGCGACAGCGCGCCCATCACCGCCTTCTTGGTCATCACCGATTGACCATCGCTTTCGGCGTAGACCGCCTTGATCCGCTGGGTGTCGTAGGCGGTCAGGCCTGTGAACACGATCACGCCGATCACCGAGATGACGAAATGCATCATGCTCGATTGCAGGAAGATGTTGACCACCATGGCGATCACAACGCCGATCAGCCCCATAAACAGGAAGCTGCCCCATCTCGCGAGCGAGCGCTTGGTGGTGTAGCCATAGAGGCTCATCGCCCCGAACATCGCCGCGGTGATGAAGAACACCCGCATGATGCTGGTATCGGTATAGATGATGAAAATGTAAGAGAGCGAAACGCCCATCAGCACCGAGAACGCCCAGAACAGCGCCTGGGCGGTGCTGGCCTTCATCTTTTCGATTTTGAAGCCCATGAAAAAGACGATGCCGAGCGGTGCGAGCATCACGACAAAGCCGAGGCCCGAGCCGTAAATTGCCGCGAACAGCCCGGTGTGCGCGACGACGTAGGCGACGAGGCCGGTGAGCGCCAGGCCCGAGGTCATGTAGTTGTAGACCTTCAGCATATAGCTGCGCAGGCCCTGATCGATCTGGGCGTCGGTCAGATTGCCGGCGTAGGTCTGTTGCGTCCGGGTTGCCATGTCGTTCCTCTTCGTTGTTCCCGAGTCCGGGGTGGATTGACGAATATATTAGGGATGCGGACCCGAATTTCAAGAAATTCCGGGGCTTTCCGTCCGCCTCCTTAGCTCTGCGACGGCGCCTCCGTCAACGGCCCCAGCGCCTCGATCAGCGGCCCGAGGTGGGCATCAAAACGCCGCCAACTGCCGATCGAGGTCGCATAGATCGGCTCTCTCACCTGGGCGGCGCTCGCCGTGATCACCGACCTCTCGGCCTTTTGGTAATCGAGCACCGCATCGTCCCACTCCAGACCGCAGAATTCGAGCAAGCGGCGCGATTCGCCCTCCTGGTCCGCGACCAGCAACGCGTAGGAAAGATCGAGCACGAAATCGGGCAGCAGGGCCCGCCAGTGGGCCATCAGCCGGTCGTAGATCCGGAAATAACGGCCCAGCTCGGCGAGGTCGTAGGAGAACGGCACGTTGCCGACGAAATAGGTTTTGTAGATCGAGACGCAGCAATCGAGGGGATCGCGCCAGCAATGCACCACCCGGGCCTCGGGCAGGCATTGTCAAGTTAACTGATCGTAGGCTGTTTTTAGTATTTCTCCATGAGGCTAAGCCATTGAAATCGCGTAGAGCAGCCATCGACAATTTACCAAGATTTCGAAGTGAATCCGGTTAACTTGACAAAGCCTCTCGGAGAACCCATCCAGCTTCGGACGCCGAACCGGCGCACGCCGCCGATAGCCCGGCGGTACCGAAAATCGAAGCATCTTCTTCACGCTCTCGCACGAAATCCCGAAATGTCGCGCCGCCGCGCGCTCGCTCATCCCGTCCCGACACGCAAGACGGACCTTCCGATACAGTTCCACGGTATGAATCTCCCGCCCTCCCCGTCACACGAAAGGGCCAAGAAGTGGTAGGGCTTTGCTCCCCCCGCAGCGAGACAATCCCGCCGCTACCGTGGACTAATTTCTCACCGCCGTTCGCAGTGCTCTAGGCCTACCGATATCTTGCTTCCTGGTCGCTGTCCTCAACCGGCCGGGCAATTGCGTCGATGATCTGCTTCAAGCTTATGCTGCCGATCACCTTACCGTCGGCATCCACGACATTGGCCTGATTGAACTGCGTGGCGCCCACGACCTGCAAGGCTTCTTCTAGGACGAGTTCATGCGGTAGGCTCGGGCCGTCAACGCCCTTGCCGGGTATCATGACCGACCTTGACTCGATTACCCGGCCTCGATTGATGTCCTTGATGAAGTCGAATATGTAGTCATCGGCCGGATGCAGAATGATGTTCTGTGGATTGCCCTGCTGAATCACGGCGCCGTCACGCAGGATGGCGATACTGTCCCCCAATCGAAGCGCCTCGTCGAGATCATGGGTAATGAACACGATGGTCTTGTGCAACTCCTCCTGCAGTCCGAGAAGAACGTGCTGCATGTCGGTACGGATCAATGGATCGAGCGCCGAGAACGGTTCGTCCATCAACAGGATTTCCGCGTCAGTGGCCAACGCCCGCGCCAAGCCAACTCGTTGCTGCATACCTCCCGACAGTTGTGATGGATAGTGGTTCTCGAATCCCGACAAACCCACTCGATCCAGCCATTGTTGGCTTTGCTGCTTGGCCTGCTTGATGGGCGTTCCCTGAATCACGAGACCGTATGCGGCATTTTCAGCCACGGTCTTGTGCACATGCAATCCGAATCTCTGAAACACCATCGAAACGCTGTGGCGCCGGATTTCGATCAACTCCTCCTTGGTCATGGCGAGAACATCCTGACCGTTGACCACAATTCGGCCGGATGTCGGCTCGATCAGTCGATTGATGTGACGAATCAAGGTGGATTTGCCGGAGCCGGACAAACCCATGATGACGGAGATTTGCCTGGCGGAAACGTCGATGTTGATATCTTTCAGTCCAAGCACGTGATTGTGCAATTCGAGCAGTTCCTGCTTGGACATGCCCTGCTTGACGGCAGCGAGCACGGATTGTGGTCGAGGACCGAAAATCTTGTACAGATTTTCTATATTGATCTTGGTCTCAACCATGATCAAGTCCCTTGCGATGCCTTTGCAGACGCTGGCCGAATCTTTGTGAAACGCGATCGAAAATAATCGCCAACGCCACAATCGCAAGGCCGTTCATCAAGCCCAGTGCCAGATATTGATTCGAAATCGCTCGTAATACCGGCACCCCCAGACCGGCGACACCGATCATTGATGCGATCACTACCATGGACAGCGCCATCATGATGGTCTGATTCACTCCGGCAAAAATGTTGGGCAGCGCGAGGGGAATCTGCACGCCGAACAGCTTCTGCCGGTAGTCGGCACCGAAGGCGTCAGCCGCCTCCAGAGCTTCTTTTTCGACGAGCCGTATGCCGAGATTGGTCAACCGCACGATCGGTGGAATCGCGTAGATGCACACCGCGATCAATCCCGGTACCTTGCCGATGCCAAGCAGCATGACGACCGGTATGAGATAAACGAACGCGGGGATTGTTTGCATGATGTCCAATACCGGGGTAATCATCGTCTGGATCCGGTCCGAGCGCGCCATCAGGATACCAAGCGGGATGCCCACTGCGATACACAGCAACGTTGCAACCGAGATGATTGCAAGGGTGGACATCGTGTCGTGCCACATGCCGAAGTACCCGATCGCAAGGAACGACAGTATACAACCGTAGACGACCGTCTTGCTGCGTGAACCGAGCCAGGCCAACCCTGCGATTATCACAATAATCACGGGCCACGGTGCGGCGATCAGCAGCTTTTCGAACCAGACGAGAAACCAGAGCAACGGCTCGAAAAGGTTCTCCAGTGTCTCACCGAATTCTCGCGAAAAGTCGCGAAACCCTCCATCAATTGCTTTCTTCAGGTCACGAAGATCTTGCCGATCCAGCGTAGGAAATTCCGTCAAGTAATTCATGTAGGCCTCCCATCGGGTTCGAAAAACAATTCTTTCAAACGCACTCCCGATCCGGCGTCAGAGGGCAAAAAAGCCCGCCGGAACGGGTCCAGGCGGGCTTTTTCTTTTCGAGTCAAGCAATCGGGCTGACTTCGAGATCCTTGTTACATCCCCTTCACATTTGCGGCAACTTCGGAAGGCACCCAGGGTTTCCACACGTCACCGTGCACGCGCAGAAATTCCGTCGCGGCATCCGCCCCGTCGGCCTGATTCTCGTCCATGTAGACCAGCATGCCGTTCATCACGTCACCGGGGAAAACGCGATTCTTCAAGTACTCCATTACCTCGTCGCCGGCGTTCTCCGCGAAGTCGGCGGTGACTACGGTATGCACTTCCGACTTCGTCCACGACGACGGCTTCGGATCTGCGCATTCCTGTTCCGGCTTGACGATACAGCCATCCCAGTGTTCGCTGCCGATAAACGGCACACCGAAGTCGAGCTTGACCATCTTGTGTCGGCCGATCAGGGCGGTCGGCGACCAGTAGTATCCGAACCAATTCTCGTCGCGGTTGACCGCCTTGGACATCGAGCCGTCCAGCCCAGCGGCCGAACCCGGGCTCACGAGCCTCCAACCTTTTTCTTCCATCTTGAACGCACGGAACAGGTTTGCGTTGGTGAGCTGACAGCCCCAGCCGGCGGGGCATCCTACGAACGCACCCTTTGAGGGATCCTCCGCATCCGGGAAGAGATCGGGACGCTCCAACACGTCCAGAACGGTTTTAAGTTCGGGGTGGTTTTCCACGACGTACGGTGGAACCCACCAACCCTCTCCCAAGCCGCTGATGGGACCGTCGTTGGCGGATCGCAACCGGGCCTCTTCAAACGCGACCTTCAGGGGTTCGCGCACGGTGTTGATCCAAAGCTCCGGTGCGACGTCTGGTTTCCCCTTTTCGTTGAGAGAGATAAACGTGGGCATGGTATCGCCGGGAACCAACTCGACGTTGCAGCCGTATCCTTCTTCAAGGATGATCTTGTCGACGTTGGCCATCAACTGGGCAGAGGCCCAATTCATCTCCGCGATCTGGATGTCTCCGCATTCCGCCATTGCCGCATTTGCGCCGAACAGTAGCGCCAGACTCAGTAAAGCTCTCTTCGGTAGTTGATTCATGCTCGTTATCTCCCCGGGTTCTTGCTTGACGATCAAGATGGTGCGCAGCGGGCGACATGGTCCCCCGAAGTCTGGCAGAGCTACGGAAAGGGGCCAACTGGCGCCGCCGTTCGCCGCCAGCCCATCACACGAGAATCTAACCCGGGATTGCCCAGATGGCTCCACCAATCGCCGACGATGATAGCAGGATTGGAATCCGAACGCGAGTTCGGCCCTGAGCTGTCATGACAGGCTGTGGTCCGCACTTGATCGGGCTGATTTGGCTATGAGAAGACCGGTCCAGTGACCGCTCCGCATTGTGAGAGCACTCTTCGACCTGCGCGGCACACACCTGTCCTGTCGGGTGGCCTGGATTGCCACTGGATGGGCCGCCGTCATGGCGGCACAGGGGCTGGCCGCAGCCCATCGGTGAGGCGGAGGATTTTTCGGAACAGCTCCCTCGGCACCGCAACCGCCGCCAGTTGGAAAGGGACATTCCGGCCGTGGCTCACAACCTTCGCGCCAATCTTGATTAGCTTCTCCCTGAGCGTGGTCAGAGACCAGTGCTCCATCGCCTTCGGCAAGGCCAGCGTCCGCATGAAGTTGCCGAGGTTGGAAGCCAGAACGTGAAGTTGAAGCCGGACCTCGTTGTTGCGGAATTTCCGGCACGACAGACGCGTCCATCGGATCCCTGGACGCCCAGCGCGAGGCCTGTGAGGCCTATATCCTCAGCCAGAAGAGCGAAGGGTGGGTGGACCTGGCGCAGGGCTATGACGACGCCGGCCTCTCGGGCGCCACCCTGGAACGGCCGGCCCTGAAGCGCCTGATGACGGCGATCGAGGCCGGCGGGGTCGACACCGTGGTGGTCTACAAGGTCGATCGCCTGACCCGCTCCCTCGGGAACTTCGCGAAGCTCGTCGAGACGTTCGACGCCCATGACGCGACCTTCGTCTCGGTCACCCAGCAGTTCAACACCACGACCTCGATGGGCCGTCTGACGCTCAACATCCTGCTGTCCTTCGCGCAGTTCGAGCGGGAGGTCACCGGCGAGCGGATCCGGGACAAGATCGCGGCGTCGAAGGCCAGGGGTCTGTGGATGGGGGGCCTGGCGCCGCTCGGCTACGATGTCGAGGACCGCAAGCTGGTGATCAACGAGGCGGAGGCGGACACGGTCCGCCATATCTATCGCCGCTATGGGGAGCTGGGCTCCGTCCGGGCGCTCAAAGCCGAGCTCGACCGCTCGGGCATCGTCGGCAAGCGCCGCATCGACCGCTTCGGGCGCGCCACCGGGGGTAAGCCCCTGGCGCGCGGCGCGCTCTACCATATGCTGGGGAACCGGCTCTACCGGGGTGAGATCGTGCACCGAGAGCGGAGCTACCCCGGCGTCCATGACGCCCTCATCGGCGACGGTCTGTGGCAGGCCGTCCAGCGGCGGCTGGAGGCCAACCGTCACGACCGCAAGACCGGCTCGGCAGCCAAGCAGCCGAGCCTGCTCGCCGGACTGGTGCATGACGGGACCGGCACCCCCATGACGCCCACCCACGCGACCGGGAACCCTACCCGCTATCGCTACTATGTCTCGCGGGACCTGATCGGCAAGGGCCGTCCCCAGGCGCCCCGGGGCCGGCGGGTGCCGGCGGGCGATCTTGAGCCCCTGGTCGAGGACCAGCTGTGCCGGTTCCTCGGATCCCGGGCCCGGGTCTTTGCCGCGATCGAGGCTCACAGGCCCGGCGCCGACGATCGCGCCCGCCTTCTCGCCCGTGCCGCCGGGCTCGCGCAGCGCTGGCCGGCCCTGGAGCCTGCCGGGAAGCGGGCGATCCTGCTCGGTCTGCTCGACGGCATCGATCTTCTGCCCGAAAGCCTCACGATACGCATCCCCTCCGATCGACTGCTCGCGCTCCTCGATGAAGACGCCGATGCGCGCCGCCGCCCCGACCACAGCCTCTCCCGTGTCCTCGCCCAGGCCCATCGCTACCGGGAGATGGTCATGAAGAACAATGGCGGATCGATGACCGAGCTCGCCGCCCAAGCCGGGGTCGGGGGGTCGTATTTTACCCGCATCCTGCGTCTCGGCTTCCTGGCGCTGGCCATCGTCGAGGCCATCCTCGCCGACCGGCAACCGCTGGAGCTGACCGCCGCTGGGCTCACCGGCGACACCCGTCTGCCGGCCGCCTGGGACGACCAGAAGGCCCGGCTCGGGATCGACTGACCGACCCTCCCGGTCCGGGCCACCCGGAAGGGCGGCGGTCCCTCGCATCGCCCGCCGCCGGCGCCAGGGTTCGGGTACCGCCAGAAGTCCCGCCGGAGACTTTCGCGCCAGGGGCCGGTGCGTTGCGGCACCGATCCGCTCTCTGCTATCGGCGCCCGGATCATTCAGGCGTCGGACACCACGATCCCGAGGCCCCGACGGTCCGGTCCGAAACCGACCCTGGGGCCCGCCTGAATGGATCGCCCGAAACGACCCGTTTCGACCGGTAAAAGGCCCGTTTACGGGCCTTGCACGCCACATTCCGCCCGGATCGTTCAAGGCCTTTACCCTGCCCGCAGGGCAGTTCGCCGCCCTCCCGTAAGCCCCGGAAAGGGCGATCCTGCTTCGCCTTGTTCGGCCTTGTTCGGGCTTGTTCGGGCTAGTTCGGGCTTTTGCCACCTATACAGTGGCGGTGCCGGCAGTCTGGAGCGAACCCGTCTCTGCGGTCAATTCCCTGTTTAACAGGGAAAATACAGGGAAATTTTTGTTTTGCGGGGGTTCGAGGGACTTCCTCTATTCGGAGAGTGGCGGAAATGCTGGCTTATTCGGCCAAATTCCCTACTCCAGTTAACAGGGAATTAATTCGACCGATCAGGGAATTTATTGGGGCGAGCAGGGAATTGGCATCGGCTATCAGGGAGCGAGGTCATGGCCTCATCCTGCGGAAAGCAGAGGTTCTGATCTCGCAAGGTCAGACGACGAGATCGGCCCTCACTGAACGGTCCGATTTGAATGTCGGGGCATCGCCGGTTGCCCCTCCAAGCTGGCTGGCCGGCGGAGCGTAGCGGAGCCGGGCGACCAGCTCGGCGTGACGATCGTCTGTGGAGCCGGTGGCCTCACTCAACCCCGAGAGCCGGCCCGGACCGCTGCACCGCGCCATTAGTTCGTCGAGCCGCGCGACGGCCGAACAGCCATCTTCCTGGTAGTCCGGACCGGAATAGGTCCCTACGGCACGCCGGGCCACCCGCGGTGAGGTGCCTCCGCCGATGCGCAATCCTTTCCGTTATTTCAACAGTTCGCCCCAGGTGATCCGCCTCGCGGTGATGATGGGCGCTGTCAATTCCATGGCTCTATACGAATCGGGTCGCAAAACATAAGGAGATTGCGCGTCGAGCAAATTCGGGGCACGCTCGGCTGGTCTGGGAGGTTCCATATGGGGAATCTCGTTTCACTTTTGCTCCGGGTTTTAACCGGCGTTTTCCGACTTTTCGACGATTTCTCTGGATTCGCAGGAGAACGATTTGAGCGTTAATTCCGAAGCCGCGAAGAGGCCCGCCACCCGTTGGGACGTAGTGGCGCTGGCGGTGATGGCTGGGGTGATGGTCGGGCTCACGGTGGGCAAGGTGCCGCCCGCGCTGGGCATGATCGGCGCCGACCTTGGGCTGGACAAGGTGACCGCCGGCTGGATCGCCTCGATCTTCTTTGTCTTTGGCGCGGGCTTCGCTGTGATAGCGGGTATGCTGGGCAGCCGGACCGGCGCGCGGGCGATGGTGACCGGGGGCCTGCTCGCCATGGTGATCGGCGCGCTCATCGGCGCCTTCGCGGCATCCGCCGGCCTGCTGCTGGCGAGCCGCGTGATCGAGGGCATCGGCTTCGCGACCGTGGCGGTGGCCGCGCCCAAGATCATCTTCGACGCGAGCCGGCCCGCCGATAGGGACCTGGCGCTGGGCATCTGGAGCAGCTTCGTACCCACGGGTATGGCGCTCGCCATGGTGGCAACGCCCCTGCTGTTGGATTCCGTGGGATGGCGCGGTATCTGGCTGATCGCCGCCGGGGTGGTCCTGTTCTTCATCCTGCTCGTGGGTTTCGGCACCAGCCCGCGGCGCTGGCCCGACCAGCCCCGGGCCGACCCGAACACGCCGCTCGACTGGGCGGGCGCGCGCGAAACCCTGGCCCGGTCCGTGCTCTGGTTCTATGCCGGCGCGTTCATGCTGTACTCGGTTACGTGGTTCGCCGTCGCGGCGTGGCTGCCCACCTTCCTGGTCGAGACGCAAGGGCGGAGCGCCATGGCCGCCGGGCTGTTCACGGCGCTGGTCGTGGCTGTGAACATAGGTGGGAACCTGTCGGGCGCCTGGCTATTGTTCAAGGGCGTACCCCGCTGGAGCCTGATCGCGACGGCCAACGCGACCATGGGGGTGACCGCCGCCCTCATCCTGGGACCGTTCGCGCCCGAGGTGGCCAAGATCCCGCTCGCCATCGTGTTCAGCCTGGTGAGCGGGGTTTTGCCAGCCGCCGTGACTGCAGGCGCGGCGGCGCACGCGCCCAAGCCCCATCTGGTCGCCATGGCGAGCGGCTTCGCGATCCAGGGCTGTGCGATCGGCATGCTGATCGGCCCGCCGCTCATTGCCATCGTAGTCGCCGTCGCCGGGAGCTGGGAGCAGGCCTGGTGGGCGATGCTGATTTGCCCCGCGCTCGGGCTCGCGATCGCAGCGCGGGTGTGGGGGATGGAGCGGGGCGATAATTAAGTCTGATTAGACTGTGAACGGCGGAGCATATGGGACGGAATTGTCATGTACAGACAGTCGGCGCTACCACCGTCCATAACTTCGATGGCAAGTTCGGCATTTTACAGACAGTCGGCGCTACCACCGTCCATAGCGGTTCACTGTTCAATAACCGCTGAACCTGTGTCGTTCGGCGCGGAATGTCGACACCTGTGAGCCGTGAGAAATCAACAAGTTAACGCGCCGATCGGCGTTGATCCTGCTGAGTTGGACGCGATTTTCTTGGACACAGAATTGGCTTAAGGGCACCTCGAAAAATCCCTTCCGCCTTCCGTGATTGGATAGAATCCGGGATCAGCGACGTGGGGATTGGAAGAATCGGCCATGGTCCAAAGGGGCATTGTCAGACTAACTGGATGGGACCAGTGGAACCAATGATCGAGGGCTCTCAGACTGCAAGTTGGCGCCACTCGGCCAAGGCGGCCGAGCGATTGAGTTTGAATCTCCCGCGGTTGTAAAGATGACGGTCCTGGTTGAAATGATTGTGGATCGAGGCGTGGGCGGCGGCAAACTTCTGCAGGATCTTGATGTCTCTGAACCTGGATCGCGGTAGGGAAGCGGGTTGCCCCGCTCCCCCCGCACAGTTCCGTGCGAGCGCGTTTAACGCACACGGCTCCTCCCTTGGGTCGAGTTGACGGCCAGTCGTCGGCTCGGCCACGGGTGCCGGGTTTCCAGCTTGGGCCAGTATTTTGCTGTAACTCGCTCCATTCTAAGCCCGGCTGTAGCGGTCCTTCTGTGATCTGCGGCGTAGTCTCTTGAGCCACAGTCTTGTCAGTCGGTGTGCGAAGCGTCTCAGGGATCGGTGGCTGGTCGGGACGGCAAAGTAGTTCAGCCATCGGTTGAGAACTTGTCCCAGCCATTTTCCGGTTTCTTCAACGCCGTGGTGCATCCGCCTGCGAAGCTCCTCCTTGATTCGCTTCAGGGTGCGTGTCATCCGCTTCGCGACCGGTTTGCGCCCCAGTTGGAACCGCCCTTTCCTGTCCTTCTCGCAGTAGTGCGTGAAACCCAGAAAGTCGAACGTCTCCGGTTTTCCCAACCCTCGGTGCTGACGGTTCTTACGTGCGAACCGCCCGAACTCGATAAGCCGGGTCTTGTCGGGGTGCAAGTCCAGTTCGAAGCATCCGAGCCGCTCCTTCAGGTGTTTCAGGAACCGCTCCGCGTCCTGCTTGTGCTGAAAACCCACCACGATGTCATCGGCGTACCGCACGATAACTGTGTCGCCTTTGGCCTCGTGGGTGCGCCACTTCTTCCGGAACCAGAGATCGAGAACGTAATGCAGGTAGACGTTCGCCAGAATCGGTGAAACGACCGAGCCTTGGGGCGTCCCCCGCATGTTGTCCCGCCACTCTCCATCTTCCATGACGCCAGCGTTCAACCACTTGGTGATCAGCCTGATGACCCGCTTGTCTCCGATCCGATGCTCAAGAAACCGGACCAGCCGGTCCCGCGAGATGTTATCGAAGAAGCCCCGGATATCCGCGGCAACTATCCAATTGATCTTGCGCTGTTCGATCCCGACCGCGAGCGCGTCAAGCGCATCGTGCGCCCCCCGCCCGGGCCGGAACCCGTAGCTGAACCCTAGAAACTCCGCCTCATAGATCGGCGTCAGGATCATCTCCGTCACAGCCTTCTGGACGATCTTGTCCTCTATGGCCGCAACGCCGAGCGGTCGTGTGCCGCCATCTGGCTTGGCTATGTTCACCCGCCGCGATGGCATCGCCCGGTACGCTCCCGAGTGCACGCGGTCATGCAGGTCAGCCAACCGGCCTTCCAGCCCATCCTCGTACACCCACCACGTCATGCCATCCGCACCGGCTGCCGCGTTCTTCTTGAGTGCGAAGAACGCCCAGCGCAGCGCATCGACCGTAACATGGTGGAGAAGCGTCGTAAGACGCTCCCGGGGTTCCCGTTTTACAAATTGCCGTATCCGGTCAGTCGCCTGTGACACGCTTTCCCAGTCCTGCGTCTGGCGCATGCTTTGACCTTCCGGATTCCCCTCGGGCCCGGTCCTTCGCTCCATCGGCTCCGCCAGAACAAATGCCCCTTTGTTCGCCGGCTTCACAGCTACTATGACCGAGTCTGACTTCTGCATGCCGTTCATCATCGGTTACGGAATCCTCCTTTCCTTTGCGGCCCCACTACGACTGTGGGACGGCGTGCAGATCTCCCAGGTCCCGATGGAAAGCGTACCTACGTGCGTGTGGGTTCTCCGACTCCGCGGGGCCCTCTCCCCCCTCACCATGGCGGTGGGAGCGGTGTTGCCTTCGACACGATGGAAATCCTCGGCACCCCGAATCACAGATATTTTCGAAGCTCAATAGCCCTCGCCCATATGCACCCCTGTCAACGCTTAACCTCCATCCTCGCGAATGACGGCCCATGACTCGGGGCGGAAGTGGCTGGTTACACCTTCCTTCCCGCCGGACTCGCACCGGCTACTTTCCGCCAGTTAGCCTGGCGCTCCCATCGCTCCCTCTCGTCGGCGGAACGGTTGGTGTGAGTTTTCGGCTCGATTGTTGAGCCACCGACCGCAACGCTGACGATCCTCGACCCCAATCTCTTTCATCGCGGCACCGTACGAACGGAGCCGGTCCGTCACGATGACTTCCGGCCGGCCGTAGCGCTTCATGGCACGCTTCAGGAACTTCAGAGCAGCCCTGCGATCCCGGCGCTTTGTGGCGAAGACTTCGAGCACCTCGCCTTCGTGATCCACAGCACGCCACAGATAGTGCATCTCTCCGTTGATCCGCACGAATACCTCGTCCAGGTGCCAGCGCCATTGCGAAAACAACCGATGATTAACCCGCCGCTTCCTGATCTCTGCCGCGAACATCGGACCGAACCGGTTCCACCAGAAACCCACCGTCTCGTGGCAGATGTCGATGCCACGCTCGAACAGGAGATCCTCGACTTGCCGTAGCGACAGCGGATACCGGATGTACAACATCACCGCGAGGCGAATGACCTCGGGAGAACTATTGAAATAACGGAAGGGATTTCGCATCGCACGAGGCTATTGAACTCCCCTTACAGGCTCAAGCACATTTACTCTGACAAAGCCACCGAGACTCAGACCCAAGAACCGCATGAACGAAAGACGATCCCGAAGCTGGTATTCCACCTGCTCGTCCGACAGGTTGTAAAGCTCGCAGAGAACGATCGCCTTGAACATCACAACAGCGTCCCAAGGCTTCCGGCCCGCCGGCGACTTCCGCTCCTCAGGCCGCCGGCGCCACACAGTCTCCAGACGCGGACGAAAGGCTGCCCACAGAACCACCTCGTCGATCCTCGCCAACGGATCGTTCTTGGCATCCAGACCCGCATACCGCTTCGCAATGTCGAAAAAACCCATTTGGACCATGGCCGATTCTCCCAATCCCCACGTCGCTGATCACGGATTCTATCCAATCACGGAAGGCAAAAGGGATTTTTCGAGGGGCCCCAAAAACTATTACGCCACAAACATCGTATTTTGAAGAGATAATGAGAGAATCAAGCTGCCATCATTTCTTTATAGCGCGCATCGAGGATGCGAGCATCGATCTGGCGGGCTTCCGCGCTGCATGCCGGTCGTCTTGTTCACGTGGCATGTCAGTGAATATCCGGTTTTTCACGGGCGCAAGCGGGTGCGCCCGGTGGGTACGAAGGTCATCATTCGATGGTTTGTTAAACAAAGTGTCCACGGGCTGGTGGCCTTTGTCTTCGAGAATCAGATTGAGCGGCATCCGGAAATGTACCGTGCATGAGAACGATGGGGGTATCTGCGGAATTCGCGTTCGGCTAGGCTTTAACCGGCTCATCGCTCGCGGCGGGACGACTGTGCGCGATCTGCGTATCGAGGGATCGCGCCCATATCCCGGATCGGATCGGTTGGGCATCAAGTGTCGACGCAGGACAGCTCTCCATCGGCGCGCACCCAGAGCATCAAGACGAGCCCGACGAGGAAGAGAAGCAGAACCGGCGTGATGCCGATGCGCTGGCTGCCGGTTATATCAGTCATCAAGGCGATAAGGAACGGGGCGAGGAAAGAGGTAGCCTTGCCCGCCAGTGCGTAGATGCCGAACGCTTCGGCCATCCGTTCCTCGTTAGCCTGCCGCGTGAGCATGGTTCGCGACGCGGCCTGAAGCGAGCCCCCTGTCGCACCGATGATGGCCCCGCAGGTATAGAAGACGATGGTTGGGAGGCTCGAGGGCGCATCCGGCGAGCCGACGCCGATGAACAGAACCTCGTCTGGGCTGGTCGTGATTATGATCGCGGAGACAATCATCAGCGCCAGGATCGTGACGGTGATCACGGGTTTTGGACCCAGTCGCTCATCCACTCGTCCGCCGAACCAGGCGCCGGCCGCGCCGGCGAGGGCACCGACGATCCCGAACACGCCAAGCTGAAAGGTTTCCCACCCCAGCACCCCGGCGGCGTAGATGCCGCCGAAGATATAGAGCCCGCTCAACGCGTCTCGATAGAACATCGAGGACATGAGATAGGCAAGGAAGCTGCCCTTCGAAGGCAGAGTGACAAGTGTGTTCTTCAGGTCCCTCAATCCCGCGAAGACGGCGCTTGAGGCGATCACCCTGCGTTTCGCGTCCGGGGTCCAGAGGAAGAACGGGATTATAAAGACGATGTACCAGATCGCCGACATCGGTCCTGTGGCACGGGCGCCCTCGCCGCGCACGGGATCGAGTCCGAAGATCGGATTAAGGCCGATGAGGGTTTTTTCCGACCCCGGCATCGGCGCCATCAGGCCGAGCACGATAACGAGGCTCGCGAGCCCGCCCCAGTATCCCATCGCCCAGCCGGAGCCGGAGATGCGGCCGATTTCACTCCTGGTTCCAAGCTCCGGCAATAGAGAGTTGGTAAAGACACCCGTGAACTCCGCCCCGATCAGGGCGACGATGAGGAAGGCCAGGATCGGCATTGGATCGGTCAGCCCCGGCGCCGCGCCCCAGAGCCCGGCAGCGCCAACAACGTAGAGGGCGGAGAAGATGAGGATCCATGGCTTGCGCGGTCCATTCGCGTCCGCCACGGCGCCTAGCACCGGGGCCGCCAACGCGATGACGATCGAGCCGATGGAGATCGCGTAGCCCCACGCGGCTTGGCCTTGGGCGGGGTCGACGGCGACTTGGGAGACGAAATAGGGGGCGAAAGTGAAAGTCAGGATGAGGGTGTGGAAGGGCTGGTTTGCCCAGTCGAAAAACATCCATCCCCATAGAGCCTTACGCCTGCTTGCCATGCCGCTCACCTTTGCTCAAGGTTATAGCCGCGTTCGAAAATTCGAACTTGGCGCTGTTGATGAAATCCTGACAAACGTGCGCCCGGATGCGCCTGAATTAGAACCAATCCGCTTTCGAAATGATTACGGATTTCTGCAGCACTTAAAGGGGGAGCCTCTAGGTAAAGCATATTATTCAATCATAACAAATAGATAAATGGCAAATAGGTTTTCAAATACTGGAATTGTCCATGAGCCCGGTTTGGGCCGATGTTCGCCGCCTAGTGAGGTGGCCTCGGTATGTCGGACGGCTTGGCGGCTTGATTAGGGTGTATTCCGGTTGTCGTTCATGCCGCCAGTATCTCCTTGAGTCTGGATTGTTTTCTTGAGCAGATCGGGATTTTGCATCTCGGTTCTGGCCTCGATCTCGGGCTTGAGGCGCATCTGGTCCGTCTCGTAGTCCTCTCGGGGGTGGAAGAAGTAGGGCTCGACACTCTCCAGACCCCGCACGTGGACGCGGTAATCCGCCAGGATCCTTTGGCAGATTGCGTCTTCCTCGGGGTTTCCGCACACGTAGGCACCCACCTCGTCGGCGACGAAATAGGGCAGCACGTCGAACCCGACAAAGCGCAGCGCGCCGTTGTTTATCGGCCAGAGCAGATGGCTCATATAGCCGCCTCGGCCGCGACACTCGTAATACTCGGGCTCGGTGGCCGTGGTGATCGAAACCGTCGCGCGTTTGCTCCTGAACCCGCCCTCCTCGTAGGTCCCGGGAATCTCATAGGCGAGGCCGTAGGTCATCACCCGGTCGATCCAACCCTTCAGGATACCCGGCATGCCGAACCACCAGAGCGGAAACTGCAGGATCAGGAGATCGCACCACAACAGCTTCTCGTGCTCGGCCACGACGTCCGGGTGCTTCGTGCCGGTTGTCTCGGCATGACCCTGCGCCGCCATGTATTCGAAGCGCTCGGGGTCGGGCAGGGTCTCGAACTCCCACGGTCCGCCGACAGGATTGAAACCGTTGGCGTAGAGATCGTTGACGCGAACGTCATGGCCCTGCTCGCGAAGCGCGTCTTCCGCAACCCCGACCATGGCGTGGTTGAACGATTTCCCGTTGGGTTCCGGGTGAGCGACGACGATCAGAACCTTCATGAATATCTCCCTGCCAAGGCGGCCTGCCGGTCAGCTGTCATTTCACGGGTCGGCATATTAGACCGGGATTCCCCAGATGGCTCCTCCCAATCGCCGACAAGGCATTGTCAGACTAACTGGATGGGACCAGTAGAACCAATGATCGAGGGCTCTCAGGCTGCAAGTTGGCGCCACTCGGCCAGGGCGGCGGCTCGGTCTTGTTTGAAACTGTCGCGGCGGTTGACAATACCCACCAGCCCGTCTCGTCGTGGGACCGTCGCGCCTTACCCCGCTCCGTAGATTACGTTAGTTTGGGTCGCGGCCGAGGAGATAAATGGAGCGGAGCATGCGGGACATCGTCAGTGATATCCTCACGTGGTCGTGGTTTTCCGAACCCCACGGTTACAACTTCAACGGCCACCTCGTTCGCGATCCCGGTGGCAGCATCTGTATCGACCCCGTCGAACCGACGAAGGACGACATGGACGCCCTCGTCCGCGAGTGTGTGGCCTGGATCATCCTCACCAACCGTAATCATTCCCGCGCGGCGAACCGGGTGCGGGCGAGCACCGGCGCGCGGGCGGTCATCCACGCCGACGACGCGGACCACGCCCGAAGCCAGGAGACGGAACTGGATGACGCGTTGGAAGTCGGTGGCACGGTCGGGCCGTTGGAGTTGGTCGACGCCTCCGGAAAGTCGCCGGGCGAGGTTGCCTTGTTGTGGCGGGCGCGAGGGATCCTGATCGTCGGCGATGCAATCATCGGCAATCCGCCGGGGCAGTGCGGGCTCTTACCGGAGCGCGTAATGGATGACCCGGCTCGCCTTCGGAGAAACGTGCGTAAGTTCCTCGATCTCGACTTCAATATCCTCCTTGTCGGAGACGGCGAGTCTATACGTCAGAATGCCAAAGTCCGGCTCAAAGAGCTGGTTGATACGTTCCCAGATTAAATCTGCTGTCCCTCCCCTGCCAGTATTGGCAACCCTGGTCCGCAACCCGAGGCATAGGTCCAAGGACGGGCACCTACTACAATCACCACATGGCGACGCCACTGTCACCTCAACCGCCGCGACATTTTCAAACAAGACCGAGCCGCCGCCCTGGCCGGATGGCGCCTGCTTGCAGCCTGAGGGTCGTCGATTGCAGGTTCTACAGGTCCGATCCTGTTAATCTGACAATGCCCTCATGGTGTCTAATGCCAGCGCTTGTTGTGTATCGTGAATGATCGGCCGGCGAACCCGCTTGGGCGACCGGCGACGGAACGAGGCTTTACCCGATGGCTTCGAAGAAGACCCTGAATGTGAAGAACCTCGAGGCGCTGGGCGCCCGGCGGCTTGCCGAACTGTTGATCGAGATCAGCACGGGCGATGCCGCGGCCAAGCGCCGTCTCAGGCTCAAGCTGGCCGGCGAGGAAGGCCCTGCCGCGGTCGCGCAAGAACTCCGCAAGCGGTTGGTGACGATCGCGCGGTCTCGCTCGTTCGTCGACTGGCAGAACCGGCGGGCCCTGGTCGACGATCTGGAGACCCAACGCCGCGCTATCGTCGGCCAGGTGGCGAAACGCGATCCGGTTGACGGACTCGATCTGATGTGGCGTTTCCTGATGCTGGCCGGTTCCGTCTTCGAACGCTGCGATGACAGCAGTGGGAAGGTAAGCGACATATTCCACCGCGCGGCCGCCGACCTTGGTATGATTGCAGAAGAGGCAAAGCCCCATCCGAAGACACTGGCCGAGGATGCATTCCGGGCGCTCACGCAGAACGACTACGGCCAGTACGATCCCCTGATCGGTGTCCTGGCGCCGGCTCTGGGGCAGGAAGGCCTGGAGCACCTGAAACAGCGCGTGATCGCTCTGTCGAAAGAACCCGTTCCAAAGCCGGACGATCACGACCGGCGAGAGATCGGCTACGGATCGGGCGGACCGGTCTACGCTGACGAGCTGGTCGAACAATCCCGGCGTAACACGGTGCGGTTGGCATTGATGGAGATCGCCGACGCCCAGGGCGACGTCGACGCCTACATCGGCCAATATGACGAGCAAGCAAGGAAGAGACCGCGCATCGCGGCGAAAATTGTCCAGCGGTTGCTCGCGGCGGACAGGGCGGAAGACGCATGGCGGACGATCGAGGCGACGGAGCACAGGCGCGGTAGTTGGGACTGGCCGGACTTCGAGTGGGAGGATGCCCGGATCGATGTGCTCGATGCGCTCGGCCGCGGCGATGAAGCCCAGGAGGCTCGCCGGTCGTGCTTCGAGCGGTCGTTATCGGCCGAACACCTGCGGGCTTATCTGAAGCGGCTGCCTGATTTCGAGGACGTGGAGGCCGAGGAACGGGCGCTTGATCATGCGCGGGACTTTGGAAGCCTGCTTCAGGCGCTGTCCTTCCTGGTCTCCTGGCCCGCCCTGGACAGAGCGGCCGCCCTCGTTATCCGGCGAGCTGCGGACCTGGACGGCGATCACTATGAGATACTGACGCCGGCCGCGGACGCGCTGGCCGGCAAGCATCCGCTCGCCGCGACGCTGGCGCTCCGGGCGATGATCGAGTTCACCCTGACACATGTCCGGTCCAGCCGCTACAAGCACACCGCCCGGCACCTCATGGAGTGCTCGGGCCTGGCTTCGGGAATCGAGAAATTCGGGGCCTTCGAGGCACACGACGCCTACGAGGCCAGACTGCGCCGGGAGCACGGAAGGAAGAGTTCGTTCTGGAACCGGATTCGTTAGGTGACCGCCCGGCATACCGATACATCTGGCTTCAGGAGCTCCGCGAAACCCGTATAATTACTCAACCCCTTGCGTTACGAGTAGAAACGTGATTCACGATATGGGTGAATCGGCATGAGCTTGAGACGCTGAGCAAAGACGAACTGATAGAGGCGTATCTTGCGCTTCAAGCGATGCCGCAACGGACAGCAGTCGGTGACGAGCCGTGATCCCCGGCGATGCGCTCAGGGGAACGCTGTACAGGAGCACTGAACTCTGCTAGATCGAAATTGAGAACCGCTGGTCGCCGAACAGGCTTCCGATGATGGTGCCATCGTTTATTCTGGGGGGAATTATGCCCGGAAAGCTTTTATCGTTGGCCGTTGCCGTGGTCACGAGTGTCGCGTCAGCCAGCGCCATGGCGGCTGACGAAGAATTCTATGTCGGGCTCGGCGCCGGGCTCGCGTATGTGAACGACGCCTTTGTCAAGGCCCACCCCAGCGCGGAATATTCTCCGCCGCTCGACGCCACCAGCAAGGTCGAGAGAGGGTTCGCCGTGAGTGGCACGGTCGGCTACGGCTTTGCCAATGGCGTGCGTGTCGAAGGCGAATTGGGCTACCGCAAGAACGACCTTGAGAAAATGACCGTAAGAGAGCCCGGCAGCCTTGTTGTTCTCCTCCCGCCGGGTGCTCCTCCCGCTTTGTTGAAGGGGGAACGAGCCATCGACGGGGATGTTTCGGCGGTCACGCTCATGGCAAATCTGTACTACGATATCGACTTGGACGGTGGCTGGAAGCCCTATATCGGCGGGGGCGTCGGATTGGCCCACCTTTCGCTATCAGCGAAATCGAAGAGCACCGGCGCGGCACTCGCGGACGATGAGGATGACGTGCTCGCCTACCAGATCGGCGGCGGCATCGGTTACGAGATCGACAGCTCGGGCGACCGCTCCGTCATCGCCAGCCTGGACTACCGTTACTTTGGGACCGAGGATCCGACCTTCACAGGATCTCTGACAGGAGCGAAGTTCGACACAGAACAGAGCGGACATTACATCGGCGTCGGCCTCAGGTTCGGGTTCTGAACGGCCTTCGCGGTCCGGGGCGACGGAGACACAATGCCTGTGACGAGGCCCCGTGCGCCAAAAGGTGCCGCACCGTCGAGAAAACGCACGGTGGCCTGCGTGTGTCCGCTCCCGAATGTGGCCGGGCAACTTCCGATCATCGCAACCCCTCGCCTGTCTGATGTCAGTGCCCTTGGGATAGACCGAGTAGGTTTCATAGGGGGGATTTCTGTCTCATATTCGCTCCCTCAATGGGTTGCGATGAGCCATAGCCCCTCCGCCAGGAAACCCCCTCGACCTGTCTCATGAATGCTGACGGGGCACAATTTCATCCAGCCCGTGTTCTGTTACGGGATCGACGGCTACCTCTTTGGGCGGGAGTTCCTGGAGATCGTGGCGCCCCGGCGAGTCAGTTTCAAGGAGACCCGGGCGTTTCGCCGGCGCCATCGAATCAAAGTGATTGTAGCGGGCGTGGTGATCACCCTACTGTTCGCCACGGCCGGAGCGAACCTCGTCGCACCGGTCCTCGCGACCGCCTACATGGTGCATGTCTGTCATGGCATGCGGCGGCACGAAGCGGCGGACGGCCGCACGCTGGGATAACCCGCTCGGACCCCGGGACACGTGCCGGACCCGCGAATGGCGAAGCGAAAGGACAGAGACCATGCTCGACCGAAAGAAAGACAAGGAGGGCGCCAGACCCGCGCCGGAAGTGGTGCCCGACGACGATGAGCCGGAGAGCGTGGCCGAGCCGGCTTACGCGCCGACCCCGGCGACGCCCGAGCCTCTGACGCCGGCGCTGCCCGGCATGCCCGAGACCCCCCGCCGGCTCGCGGACATCCCGCCGATCTCCCGGCCCGCCGAGGACGGTTCCCTCTCGCGTTCGGGGAACACACGCCTGACCGTGGGCAAGGACACCGAGATGTCGGGCGAGATCACGACCTGCGATCTGCTCGTGGTCGAGGGCACGGTCGACGCCAGCCTGCGCAACGGGCGCGAGATCCAGATCGCGCAAAGCGGCCGGTTCTCGGGCTTGGTGGAAGTCGAGGAAGCGGATATCTCGGGAGAGTTTTCGGGCAAGCTCGTCGTACGCCACCGGCTCATCGTGCGGGCCGGCGGCAAGGTCGACGGCGAGATCTTTTACGACAAGATCGAGGTCGAGCGGGGCGGCGAAGTCTCGGGCCGGCTCGCGGTGGGCGACGGGCGGGCCGCGGAGGTCAAAACGCTGGCCGGCGCCGGGCCGGGCGGCGGGAGCGTCTTCTCCAAGCCGGACTGAGCCCCGGAGCGGCCCATCCATGCGCGGGCGGTGAGGAGCCGGACGATGGACCCTCCTGCTCACGGCGGGACCGGCGGCGGTTCCCCTGCTCGCGGCCTGCACGGGGGATCGGATCGCACCCGGCCCGCCCGTCACCGGCGACGTTCTCGGGCTCTACGCGGACATCCATACATCCATGGCGGCCTCCTGTTAGCGGCGGAGGAATAATGCTCCACGCGGAACGGCCGGATGGTCCGGTCGCGGCGGCGCAAAAATGCGCCACCTATGGTCCCTTGTCTGTTTTGGCGAGGGGCGGGAGATGTACGGCGTGGAGCTCTATGCGGCGGTACGGCTGGCGGTTGTCGATGAGGGGTTGAGCCACCACGAGGCGGGGCGGCGGTTCGGCATCGAGCGCCGGACTGTGAAGAAGATGCTGAGCTATGCGGCGGCGCCGGGGTATCGGCGGACGAAGCCGGTACGGCGGCCGAAGCTGGACGGGTTAACCGGCATCAAACGTCACTTAAACTATTGAATCACAAAGGTAAATGTGAAGCCGCCTAAAAATTTATCCCACACGGAATACCACCGCTATATTTGACGAATCTAGGCTATAACTCCTGTTTGAAAGGAGCTTATTCACATGATTGGACAAGCCACCCTCAAGTGCATTCTCACGCTTGCCGTTGTCCTGACAACCGTCGCCCAGACAGAAGCCCAGGAGCGTTCGGAGGAATACCGGGCCGGCTACCGGGCCGGCGCCTGCGAAGTTTTCGAGGCGATATCTCCGGTGCTTGAGGCATTAATGATTGCCACCCCTCCTGATTCACCCGAGTTGCCATGGGCCACCTTAAGTGCTGCCGCAGATCAATGCGATATCGATTCCCCGTCGTTCGATTCTGTACAGAAACCACCAGAGGAACAGCTACCCGCCGAATCGGAACGGCGAATCGGCGAAGCGTCTTGCGCGGAACTGGAACGCCGATATACGCAGCTTGAGTCCAAGGACCGCTCCGAAAAGTCGACTCGCGACAGGCTCTACGAATCCAATGTGATGTACGAATTACAGGTCCGTTGCTGGTAGATTGTATCGGACTAACATTCGATTCCGAAATCGGCAAATCGTATTCGTAATAAGCACAATTCCGCTTACGCAAGGCCGACAATCTCCATTGACCTATCCAGAGCAAGCCCGGCCTCGACCAATCGTGAAAGGGCAACGGTTTTTCCTGCAAGGTCCGATCCGGCGAATGACGGGAACGTGATTGAAATCGGCGTTTCCAGCTTGTCCGAAAGCTCTCGGCCTCCACAAGCCTTGCCATCGGCAACAGGGAGTTTGCGTAAAATTGCCGCCAGCCTTCCCGCATGGCGGTTCCGGCGGCATCCGGCGACACAAGCCCGGAAGGGATTCCACAGGCCATGAGCACGGCCCGGCCCGCGAATCGGATTGTAAGGTAGCTAGAGTCTCCGGCGGGTCGGCACCTATCCGGGTTGAGACCCAATCGCTTCGGCCTCGCGAGGGTGCTGCATCCCTGCCGATGGCCCAACCGCCGGACTTGTGGTTTCGACCAAAGCGGTTTGGCCCTGTAATTGGCCTAGCTGCAATTTCAGCGAGGCAAGCGGGTCGTCGTCGCCGAACCGTCGCCTGGGTCCACTGGGTACGGGCAAAAGCCTGCCAACACGAGCGCCTGTTTCATCGGCGAGCCTTGTTTCGAGATTCGCGGCGAGTCGCCCACTTGTCTCTGCAAATCCAAGCGGCGATAAGGCCAAGCCAAGGGCGGACGGGATCGACTGCCCAACGGCAATGCACCACGCCCGACGAAGAAACGTTGCGCCTTGTCGTCGTTCCGCTGGGTCCAACGGTGGCCGCGTCGTAAACCCAACTAGCAGGATCGTCGCCCGCCCCGGCCATCGCTCCACGACCCGAGCCCAAGGAGAGTTCAACCCGGATCGTGAAACTCTGATTAGATAAACTCGCGTTACCGGATCACGGATCAGTCGCCGGGCAATGTCCGAAAGCAAGCGGGCCGTGAGCGCGTTCGTAACAATCGGCCTTGGGGATTACCACCGTGGCACGCGGCGAACGCGCGAGAGTACAGCCCCGAGGCAATCTCAAGCGCGGCTAAGCCGTCCGGTTCCAGCAGACGTGCCGCCCGCTCTAGTTTGCAGCAAAGGCTGACAACGGCCCTCGTTAGATCGTCGGAACGGGCTTCCGGTTGGGATTGCCACGGCCAGCGCATCACGCCTCGCTCACAGAGATTTTGACTGTGCCGCTAGCGGTCCACGCCCAAAAGTGAAACCCGGCATCTATGCCCCAAATCAACCAACCGCCCGGCGGGATAAAATGGTATGGGTCGCCCGGCGGGTTGTCTGCATTCACGCTCGCGATAATAAAGTTTCTTCGTGCCGGAGATATTTTGGATCGAGTAGTTTTTCCCAACGACCAGTCCCAAGCTCGGTCACGACGTTTTTCGGCACGGTTTCGAGCGTAAGGTTTACGGTGTTGGTCATCATAGGACTCCCGCGTTTCGAGTTACGAAAGTCGCGAGAAGTGCCTTTGCGCCCGAGCTAAGCATTGCGCCCGCTGCCGGAGCTGTATTGATCCAGATTTTCCCGAGCATCGCCAAACGCTCCGAATGCGACGCTTTGGCATAAGCCAACCCGGCACAACGGAAACACGGCCTCAAGTTTGATCTCGTCGGGCGCATCTTGAGGCGTAATTTTCAACGAGCCGGATTGCGGATGCGAATCCATACCCACGCGAAATTTAAGCTCAACGCTCGCCCGCGTCGTCTAGCTAGATTCAAACCAACTCACCAGCGCGTCCACGTTCTGTCTATAAAAAAGCGGAATGCTTGTGTCGCCGGTTATGTCGAATCTGTTAAAGCCACAAGCGCCTCCTTGCCTTGTCCGGTTCCGCCCGCCGGGCAATCTCACCAGAATTTCCACGGGGCGCACGGGCGACCATCGGCAAGGGCCGTCAAGCACGGCCTCATTCACGATTTCAATGTTCACGTCCGGGTTATCCGGTTCCGGCACAATCTCGGTTGCTTCCGGCACGGCCTCGGGCGGAGGTATTCTGATAAAGCGCCGCCACGCCAAACAAGGCGGAACCCGCCGCAAGCTGCGCCCGAAAATCTTGGACGTAGGTTGTCGCAGGCAATGTTTCGACGCGGAAGCGCAGCGCGTCCGGCCCATCGTCGAATACCACCGAGTTTGCAAGTTTGGAACCGAGCGCCCGGTCGAAATCCCGGCCCAAGAGGATATTGATTTCCCTGTCCGCCGCTTCGAGTGCAAAGGTGAACGCCCCCGGCTTGACGCGCTGCTTGCGTACCCTGTCACGTCGCCGCGACTCCGGCGATTGCCGATCCGAAATTATGGTGTCTTGGCATCATAGAAAAATGCACCCTCCAGCCCATCGCCGTCTTGCCTAACCTCCATGCGAGCCTGAACCAGCGAACCGCCATAAGCCGGACGGTCTACCAAGCCCAGCCCGAACAACGTAGCGCGCTCGACTACCCTTATATTGCCGTCTTGGCGTTCGCGGGTTGCGTCGAATTCGATGGAAAGGCCCCGGAGAATTTTCGTGCGCACAAGCTCAAGCGCGTCATCGGCTTCGCGCGTGCTGGGTAGTGTCGCCTCGACTTCCAGTGCCCGGCCATCGTCGCGGAGAATCAAGCCGCCGCCATTTGTCCGGGCAATGGGCCGGTCGCGGCGATGCTGCACATTGAGAATTGCATCCAGTTGGGCAACGTCGCCAAACGCCCCGGCGCGAAAAACCTCACGACCCCACGGCAAAGCGGCTTCGTCTCCGTACCGAATTCCCGTGCCGGTTAGCCGTCGCCCGTCTTGGCGAAGCTCTGAAAAGCGCCTTTCCATAATCGCACCTGCTCAGGCCGATTTACGCCAGCTTGAACGCGACTCGGGAAAATTGCGCGGACCTGACAATCGCGAAGCTATACAACATCACGACGGTCAACTTTAGCTGGCCTTTCGCCGCCTGCGTTACCTCGTCGCGAATCAGCGCAACGCCCTCCCAGACAGGGGCAACCGCCGCCCGCTGATTGCCTCGCGCGACCACCCCACCCTGCACATTGGCGTTTGTCTTAGCTGGAACGTGCGCGCTCACGCGAAGCCCGCCGAATAGACGGGCAAGATAGCCCGCTGCCGACTCGCCCGATCCGGCGGAAAAGAGCGAATGCATGTGAGAAACCGTGTCAGCGCCGACAAGGAGTCGAACGTCTCCGGCACTCATCGCAAAACGCCCGTCCAGCCGCGAAGCTACGCTTGAAACATACGCGGCGAAGTCGGCAACTACAGACGGCAACGGATTCGGCGCGACAAGCCCCGTTCCGAGGAAGCCGGGGATCGTCGGATCGGCGGCTTGGCCCGCAATCACGGCCTTGTCGAGCGCCTCGGACAATGCTCCCGAAAGGTCGGCCCGCAAGGCATCTTCCATGCCAGCGAGCACGGCGCGATCTTCCCGCCTGAATAAGTAACTCGCTTGTAACCGCATCGGCGAAAGTGTGTTGGGAGTGAAAGTCGCCGCCGTCGCGTCAACCTCCGCATCTTTCTCCACGGTTGAACCGTCAGCCCCGGACGTGAGCACTGGGAAATTCGCAACTCCGACAGGGACCGTGGGCAAATCGACGCCAAGGTATGCAGCCGCCGAGTCGGCAAAGACGCGCTCGATAATGCTTTGCTGGCCCACGCTGGTCGTCGCCGGGCTTGCCGTAACGGCATCGACACGAACCTCGGCGCGATGCTCGACTTTCGGCGCAATAGCCGCCCACGGAATCACGGCATCATCGAGTCCGATGTGTTGATTGAGTTCCGCCTCGCGACCGTCGAGCGATGCACCGGCCAAAGCCGTTGAAAGGTAGGAACCGAGCATGACGCCATCCGTGAGCGCCCGCAATTCCGCCTCCTCACGACCTTCGGTTTCCGTGGTTTCGTCGCCACCCTCGGCGATCAACGCGGCGCGAAATTGCGTATCGAGCCCGCCGAATTCCTTTTCCAGTTCCGCGCTCTCCGCGCGGATTTCGTCCGTGAAAGCATCTCCTTCCAACCCACTGATTTCATTGAGTTTTTGGCGGATTTCACTCCGGCGCAATTCGATTTTTTGGGATTTAAGCATAGCACCGATCCTCTCGTTTTCATGGGACCGACGCAAACAGAGAGACCCGTCGGTCCCTCCATGGCTCTGTGAATCAAGATAGTGAAACAAACGTCCAAGTCAAGGTTTTACTTCACAAATACTTGACCAACCTGAATTGCACTTAATTGCAAAGTAATTGCACAAAATAATTGCACTTAATTGCAATCGCGCAACGCTTGACAACAACAGCCGGTTTTGAGTACTATAGCCGCATTCCTTGAGTGATTTCTCCTAGGTCCAGCCGCTTTTGTCGAGGCGGCTGGACTTTTTCTTACTCCGCGAACCGCCTGAACTTGGGCTTACGGGGTTTCGGGCGCATCTCCGAAACCAAAGCCCGCCACGCATCGCGGGCCGGATCGTCTCTCTCATTCTCCTTGCGGGTTTTGGCGATGTGACAGGATCGGCACAGTGTTTGCAGATTAGACTCGGCCCACGGATCGCCGCCACGCTTGAGCGGCCTAACGTGATCCACTTCGTTTCCATACCCTCCGCACGTCGAGCAGCGCCAACTGTCGCGGCTCAGTACTTTGAGACGAACGGCGGCCCAGCGGCGGGCATTCAGGTTGGTATGGTATCGGCTCAAGTTCTCTTCTTCGGGATCAATTCCCTAAGTGGCCGTTGCCTCCAGAGCTACCAGAAATCCCTTTTCTGGCCTTACAATTTCTACATGACCTACAGATGTAATTATTTCCGCCCGAAGTGAGGCCATAGAATCATTTTTGATAAACAGTCTCTTAAAGTCTTGCAGCCAATCTGGTCTTTCTAAAAAATCGACCGAAAATGTGGCCGTTTCGCCATATTCAATTTTCTTTGGAAACGTGTCTGTTGATGTCGAACTCAGAGCCTGAACTGCACGTCTCTTATTTTTTCCCTTGCCGATACTCCAAGATATAGCTCCTATATTTACAGAGATTTCTCCTATATTTGTTACATTGAAGATCAAGAATTCTTGTTCTGTATGTCCGCCGACCATGGTCCTCAGGCCAACAGTACATCTGAGCTTCACTTTATTGGCACGTAAAGCGATCCAAAGAGCGATGCCAGCAGCTGCAAACGCTCCTAGACCGGCGCACCATGTCCCGAGCATGCCCAAGATTTGAATCGTCTGGTCGCTCATCACACGTCCCCTGCCGATCCCTACCCGCTAAACAGGCGATAGCAAGTGCAATAAGAAATTTTATCTCTGCCACTCCTAGTGCGCGCTCTCGGTCCAGACGACTTATACATGACGAGACCTTAACCGGCCAAGCCAGCGCATAGCGTTCAAATGGATATGGCGTCTAGACAAGCTCAACTCGCAAACGCCGTGGCGGCCCGTCAATGGCTTTCGTATGTCCCCTTGAGCCGGTCGCAACCGCCAGAATTGCAGCCGCCGCCGCGTCGTCGCGAGCCTCGGCTCGTCGCCCACCCTCAGTCTTCTTTGACAGCTTGTGATTTCCAGCCGGGTCGCCAACGGTTCGCGCCTCGGACATAGCCGCCCGCAACAGTAAGGATTTCGTCGGATGCACTTCTCCGGCGACAAAGGCGCGTCGAAAGGCTCTAACATCTTCGGCACCATCCCGGAAACCTTGGCCACGCAAAATCAAATTTGTAAGCGGAAAACCCACGGCCTCAAGACAATCCCTTAATTCCGCCTCACGCCAACGGTCGCACGCTATGGCTTTCGGGCAGCCCCAGCGCTCAAGAGATTCCCGTAGTAGGGTGCCAACGTCGCTGATTCGCCGCCCGGCGATAATCAACTCGCCGCGACGTTCCATCGCCTGATAATCTCCACCTACGCCATCCCGCAGACCCCGCTCGCGCAAAGTGGGCAGTTCAGGAAAGGCCGCGAGACATTCCAGCTTTCCGGTTTCAGGCCAGTAAGCCGCCGCCGCTGACATTGCCTGATTCTGGCCAAGGTCCAGCCCCAAAGCATAGGGACCAACCGCCGGAAGCGGATCGGCAACCTCATTTCGTTGAAACGTCGCGGCGTCCAGCAAGACGGCCCGCACAATGTCCGAGGTTCCCAAATTCAACCGCAGTGCCTCGAAACTGGCCAGCGCCTCCGGGTCGCGTTTCGCCTGTTTTGCCTCGGATCGAATCGCCGCTTCAAGGTCCGGCATATGGCCAAGGCTGGGATTCGCCTTGCGCCAAGTCACCTTGTGGAATTTCGGATCGTCCGGCTTCGCCGCATGGCTTTGGGAGTAGTCGGCACCCTCGGCAAGCATTTTGCTGAACCAATGTTCCGGGTCTGCGGGTCGCGTGCCGAGCGCCACGAAACGACTGTGCGGTTGCTTGCCCGCCGCCGTCTTGAGAGCAGCCACCATCCGCTCGCCAGTCGATTCCGGCCATTGGGCAGGTTCGTCGGCCAATACTAGAACCGGGGCTAGACCATGCGCGCGCCTTGGATCGGACCCGATACAGCGCACTCTCGCGCCTGTTTTGCGATCTTCTATCCGGGCTTGCTGGGCCGTATCCCAAACTTTCCAGCGCGACTTGTCGGCAAGCTTGTCGCCCATGAAAGCCATAACATGCTCGAAAGCGATTCTCGCTTGCTCAAAAGACGACGCCACGATTACGGTTTCGCCGCGAGACACGGCAAGCGGGCCGTCAAGAGTCGCCGCCGCAATCCCGGAGAGCAATGCTGTTTTGCCATTGCCTCGCGCCACAGAGAGCGCCGCAGATTGCACGCCCGGCGAAAACACTTCCCGCACAAACCGTCTCTGCCACGGCAAAACCTTGAACGATTCTCCCGATCTTCGGCCTTGCGTGATCGCGAGCCCGGACAAGTAGTTAATCAGCGGTTTCATGGAGTTCCTGTCTCCCCCCACGAAGGTAGCCCCCCTGGGGAATTCTTAAAGCTACAATCCCGATCAACCCGCGCGACCTAAACCGCGATACAGCCTTGTCAGCACGTTTCCGCCTATCTCGGAAACCCCTGGGCCACCTGCCGACAGGATGGGACTAACTGTGCACACGCTTACGGCCCGCCTATGTCAATGTTTCGTCGGACTCGGAGCCGCCTTGTACCACGGACACGCCCGATCAATCGGTTCAATCTTCGCCAATACCTCCGCGACTTCATCCCAAAATTCAGGAAACTCCCAAGGCTGATAGACACGCTTGATTTCTTCAGCTGTGATAGGTTCGAGTACCTCAACAACCGTCCGGCAATCTCGACAGTGCCAGATCACTCCGCCGAGGTTCGGTAAAATCCAGCAGTGGTTGTCGTTGGCGCAACAGTCTGGTCGGTCATCTGTCATAACTTAAACCTCTTTTCCAGCAATGCACTTAATTGCACTTGAACATGGGCCAAATTTCGCCGCGTTTTATCTTTAGCTTCCACAAGGGAAACTATCATCTACTTTTCCTTCTGGAGTCCTTATTTACCATATTGTCTTGCGGAAATTGCGCAAGCGCTTGCGCGCCGCGCTTTACTAGAAACTCAATGTAAAGTAACTCCATGTGAAGAAGCTCCCTGCCGAAGCTCCCTGATAGAAGCTCCCTGTTATATAGGTTTCGGACAATATGTCCGGGTGTTTCGGACAATATGTCCGGGTGTTTCGGACAAATATGTCCGGTTCATGGTTTCGGACAATATGTCCGGTTCATGGTTTCGGACAATATGTCTGAATGAAAAGTGAAGTTTCTTAACCAATGCGGCTCAACTTTCATCCTGATTTTTAGCCTTGGGTTTCCGCTGCCGAATGCCGTATTTAGCAGCAAAGTCTGGATTTAAGCGCACCCAGACCGTCGGAGACCCGTTGAATTTTCGGCGCACTTGCTCAATCGCTCCCAACTCTACGAGAAGCGTCCGCGCACGTCGTTGGGTTACGTTCGTCAAGGCAGGTTTGAGCCCGCCACCATGACGAATTGTTCACGACCCACAATTGATCTTTATAACGAATTCTCGCGCGACCTTGCCAATAGTTCAACCGATAGAGAAAAATGCCCGCCGAGGTGTTACCCTCACAAGCATTGACGCATAGCGCGATTGGCGACTCCGTAAACCTCGGCTCTTTCCAGTCTTCGGCGGGATAAATCAGTTCCTCCTGTTCGTTAGCCATGATCGCCGCCAGCCGCTGGACGCGATTCTAGCCACTGTTCAACCTCCGCGACTCGCCACGCAACACTTCGCTTGCCAAGCTGGATAGGGCGCGGAAAGTTTTCGGCGCGAATCAGCCGGTACACCGTGGGCTTTGAAATGCCTAACGCGGCGCACACTTCAGGCAGCCGGATGATTTTTGAGAGAGTGTTTGTCGCCATCGAGGACGCTCCTTTTTGGACACGCCCTCCTTGGCAAGATTGAAAGATGCTTACGTTTCTAATTGAAACGAATTGAATTGTCAACTCCCAACAGTATCAGCCCACTTCTGCATCAGTTCGGCCCTTTTGCTGAGATAATCAGTGCGCAAATATGCGCTTTCAACCTCGTTTTTGTTCGTATGTGCCAGCGCACTTTCGCAAACCTCACGCGGATAGTCTGTAGTCTCCGCCGCCCAATCTCTGAAACTCGACCGAAGGCCGTGCACCGTACTACCAACCTCTAGATCGCGAAGCATCTTTGACAGTGTGTTATCTGTCAGAACCTTTCCGCGCGGAGACGGAAACACCAGCCCCGAATTAGTTGCAAGGCTTTTCGCCTCATGCAAAATCTCTAGGGCTTGAGACGACAACGGGACACGGTGTTCGCGGTTCGCTTTCATACGACTCGCCGGAACAGTCCACGTTGCAGACTCGAAATCAATCTCGGCCCACGTCGCGCCGCGAACCTCGCCCGACCGTGCGGCGGTTAAAATTAGAAACTCAAGCGCGAGTTTGGTTGCGAGACCGGCATCGCTCGCCCGAACCTTGGTCAAGATCGCCGCCACGTCGCCGTAGGGCGCGGCTGCGAGGTGTCGCCTATGCCCGTTGCCGTTGCGGGGAAGCGCGGCGTTCAAAGCATCGCCAGCGGGGTTGTCGCCGCGATAGCCTTGAGCGATGGCCCAACCCATGACCACGCCTATACGCTGGCGAACGCGGCGCATGGTTTCGGACTTGGTGTGCCAGTGCGGGAGCAACACGGCTAAAACGTCGCCGCCGGTAATTTGATCTACTCTCATTCGGCCCAGATAGGGCAAAACGTAATCTCGCATGGACGCGCGCCATTGCTTTTCAGAATCATCGCCTTTCCAGCTTGAACGGTGGATCGCCAGAACGGACTCAAACGCCGATGCAAAGTCAGGAATTTTCGCCTCACGTTTTGCTGCCATCGGATCGCCGCCCGACCGTGCCAATTTTTTGCACTCAAAAGCGGCGTTCCGCGCTTCGCTCAAAGTCACCAGCGGATAGCCGCCAAGCCCTAGGTCGCGGCGAACACCGTGGACATAGCCGCGCCAAACCCACTGCCTCGAACCAGATTTCTTGACTATCAGCCGCAACCCGAATTGATCGCCAAAAACGCCGTGCGGCGCGGCCTTGACGAAAGCCGCCGTCAATTGCTTGGTCATGGGTTCCCTCTTAGATACCCACTATTGGAGAGATATTAGATGACCTTTTCTGACACGTCAAGACACTAACAACCCTCCGAATATGGCGGAAATACAGGGGTTATGAGACCTTATGAGACGGTATGAGTTTCTATGGTGGGGGATTATTGCTCCGCCGTTCTCATGTTGGCCGGGCGCCCCGCCGCCGGACAGGCTGAACACACCTCTCCCGCCCGCGGTTGGGCCCCGGTCCTTTATTTATGCCGCGTGGCTAGGGTCTGTTGAGATTCATCGTGAATTGATGATTGCGGAGCAAGCATAAATCATGGCCTCGAAGCTTTCGTCGGTTTTGTCGCTTCGCAGGGCGATGCGTTTGAACTCCTTGAGTTTGCAGAAGAAGTTTTCGATCAAGTGGCGCCATTTATAGATCTCGTCATCAATGTCCAGTGGCTGGAGACGCTGCGGGCGCTGTGAGATCACGATTTGCGCCCCGCGCGCGTTCATAGCCTCAATGATCCAGTTCGCGTCAAACGCCTTGTCGGCAATCAGGCCGCCGAAATCGAGGTCTCTGATGAGCGGGGCACCGCCTCCGCTATCGTTTCGTTGTCCAGGCATCGGAACAAAGCGCACCAGATTGCCCAAGCTATCGGTGAGGGCCAGGATATTGGTCGTCAGACCGCCCCTTGACTTGCCTATGGCCTGGCTCTGAGCCCCCCTTTTGCGCCCTGGCCGTGGCGGTGGACCCTGACAATCGTGCCGTCGATCATTGCGAACTCCATATCTGCTTCATCCGACACGACATCAAATATCCGTTTGAAAACATCCGCCTTGACCCAGTGGCGAAAACGCTTGAATAGCGTATTCCAAGTCCCGAAACCGGGCGGCAAATCACGCCACGGGCTTCCAGTGCGCGCAATCCACAGCACGGCCTCCAGAAACAACCGCCCATCCCCGCCAATACGGCCGGGGTCGCTCTTCTTGCCCAGACAATGCGGCTCAATCAACGCCCATTGACAATCCATGATGGTAAAACGCTCTTCGATCACTCAAACCTCCTGTAAAAGAAAGCTTGAATCACGAATTAAAGGTTTTGGGAATCCTGAATCTCAACAGACCCTAGTCTGCAGCACCTCGCAATCCAGTAACATGGCCGCTTGCGGACACACAGATAACAACCCAGTATCAAGACCTGTCATCAAGAAGGATCTCCCGATCATGGCAATCGATGAAGCAACCTTGTCCAAAGGCCACTTGAGAAAGCTGAACGCTCTGCGTAAGTCCGTGGGCGACGAGCTTGGCGACGATGTGTTCTCGAAATGATCAACGAACCGGAGGGGGCCGAGCCCGGATCGGGTGGGCGAAGGCAGCATGGACGGTCGAAAGCTGATTGAGACGACCGGCCCGCTTCGGCGGGGTGATAGCGATGGCACGATGACAATGACACGATGATCGCCTTACTGTGGCCTTGGCCCCCGAGGTCGCTAACAGTTTCGATCAGGGCACCCATCCCGTCGAAGGCCAACCGCCCTATCCGCACTCTATGAAGAACAACGCCCACGGCCACATGAATTCCTCCTCCTCCGTGGCCGGCCGGTCCCCCGGCGGATCGAAGATCAGCCACAGCGGGCCTCTCCCGCCGATGTCGTGAGGCCGGTGGTCGGCCCTGGTCGCCAGCACCCAACCGCGCGCCTCGACCTCGGCCGCCGATATTTCGGTGCCGAAACCGTCGAGCGTCAGCGTGGCGAGCGGCCCGCCCCTACAGCCAGCCGCCTTCAGCACGTCGGCGAGGCGTGGGCCGGAGAAGGTTATCGGGCCGCCCCAGTCCTCGTACTCGATGCGTATCTCCACAACACCGAGAGCTTCGAGCATGGCGCGGTCGAATGCGAACGCGTTGTCGAATGCGCGCTCGTGATATTTGAGGAAGACGTCACGCTTCTCGTCGTAGGCGGACCGGTTGGTATTCGTGACATTGCCCGCGATCGTCAACACCACCGCGCCGACAGGCGCCTTCATATCGTCCATATCGTCGGCTGGAGCCGATGCGGCGAACACCAATGCCAAAACTACGGTGATGAAGGCAGAGAGTGTTTTCATGTGAGATGGCCTCGGTTTGTCGGACAGCCTGGCAGCTTGTTTAAGCCGGGATTCCCCAAATTGCTGCTTCTGATCGCCGACAACGGTAACACAATGGGCATCCGACCGTGATACCGGCTCTGAGCTGTCACAATAGGCGGTGGTCCGCTCTCGATCGGGCTGACTTGGCGATGAGAAAGCCGGCCCCGTGAACATTTCGCACTGTGAGGGCACACGTCGAGCTGCGCAGCACACACCTGTCCTGTCGCGCGACCTGGATGCTAGGGTATGGAATGCTGTCATGGCGGCAAAGGGGCCGGCCGCAGCCCATCGATGAGGCGGAGGATTTGTCGGAACAGCTCCCTCGGCACCGCAACCTCCACCAGTTGGAAAGTGACTTACCGGCCGTGGCTCACGACCTTGGCGCCAATCTTGATAAGCTTCTCCCTGAGCGTGGTCAGAGACCAGTGCTCCACCGCCTTCGGCAAGGCCAGCGTCCGCATGAAGTTGCCGAGGTTGTAAGCCGGGGCGTGAAGCTGAAGCCGGACCGTGTTGTTGCGGAACTTCCGGCACGAGAGGCGCGTCCACCGTATGGCGTTCTTGCCTTCCTTGATGTACTGCTCCGCCGTGCCCCGCTGGTTGTAGAAGGCCACCACGCGTTCGGCGGGCCGGGCCAGATTGGTGACGATGAAGCCGGCTCGGGGAGCCAGTTCCCCTGGGTGCCACTCCACCTTGGCGACGACCTGGCGCTTCCTGTCCCACGAGTCAGCCTGATAGCTGAAGCTGGCATGGAAGCGGCGAACTTGATTCGGCGGGCGACCGACCGGAGGGGAGAGCAGATGGGCGATTCTATCCTGAAGAACCGCGTTGGTCTTGAGACGGATGGCGTAGGTGTAACCTTCGGCTTCCAGAAACTCATAGATGTCCGGTGAGGCAAAGGCGGCATCCCCTCGGAAGTAGCGCCGCAGCTTCCGATCCTGGGCGACAACCGGCTCTAGCACGTCGCGCCAGCCGTGGGCGCTATGCACGTTGCCGGGCCGTAAAGTGCACCGTTCCAGATCGCCGAATTGGTTGAACGCGAATAGCGGATGGTAGCAGGTGCAGGCGAAGTGGCCATTGTAAGCCGTGCCTTCCTGATCGCCATGGGTCGGGCTTACGCTGCTGTCGATATCAAGCACGATCGTCTTGGACGGACGCCGCTCGTGCAAGCGGTCGATCCATCGCCCGGAGAGATCGGCCAATGCGGCGAGGTGCTGGTCGGTGGCCAGGAATTCGGCCCCATCTGGCTGGTCGAGGCAGCGGCCTTGGCCACGGCGCGACCGCCAACAATCCAGCGTATTGCCGGATCTCGACCCAGACGGTCGGCGTCGTTCACGTCTTCGTAGCCACCAAGGCGACCGAAGACAGACTGCCGGAACAATCCGGTCATTGCATGTTGGCTGTTCTTGCCCGTGCGCACATCAACCAGTTTGTCACCGATCATGCCGGTCAGACCAAGAGCATCATCGAGTTCTCGGTAGGCAAGCAAACCTGCGTCAGACGTGATCCTGGAACCGTGGAACTCCAGCTTCAGGCGACGGTCGAAAACCAACCGCAACGGCTTGTTCTCGGATTCACCCTCCGGGTTAGCCATCAACTTTGTCTCCGGATGCGTCCAACACATTGATCTGTATGCCCGAATCAAGATCAAACCGCATCTGTTGACAGTCTCATATGGGAAATGCGGGTTGAATCACGAATTAAAGGTTTTGGGTATCCTGAATCTCAACAGACCCTAGTCCAATTCGACTGCGTAGGCCGAAGCCGGCAGCGCTTCTCCGATCAGGCCCCGTTCGACCAGGAAGGCGGCGAACCGTTCGTAGCGCGCGCGGTCGAGCGCCGCGGGCCGCAGCGCGAAGCGGGGCAGGGTGTCGCTCCAGGCCCGGATGTTGAGCGCATCGTCGAGATCCGGATAGGCGCCGATGAAGAGCTGCCAAGCGTCGTCCGGATGGTTGAGCAGGAACTGCACGCCCCGTTCCAGAGCATCGAGGAACCGGCGCAGTTCCGGCCGGCCTAAGTCGGCCCGATTCGCGACCAGGATCAACTCGTCGTAGGCGGGAACCCCTTCCTCCTCGACATAGAACGCCCGGCCCGGGCGATCGATCAGATCCATCTGGTTAAGCTCGAAATTCCGGAAGGCACCGATCACCGCGTCGGTTTGGCCCGCGACCAGCGAGGGGCTCAACGAAAAGTTGACATTGATCAACTCGACGTCGTCGAGCGTAAGACCGTGGCGTTCGAGCATGGCGCCAAGCAGGGCGTCCTCGAAGCCGCCCACGGAATAGCCGATTCTGGCGCCCTTCAGATCGCCGATCGAGTGGACCGGCCCGTCGGCCAGCACGACGAGCGAGTTGAGCGGGGTTGCGACCAACGTGCCGATGCGCACAAGCGGCAGGCCCTCGGCGACCTGAAGATGGAGCTGAGGCTGGTAGGAGACCGCGAGGTCGGCCTTGCCTGCGGCGACCATTTTGGGCGGGTCGTTGGGATCGGCCGGCGCGATGAATTCGACGTCGAGTCCCGCATCGGCGAAATAGCCTTTCGCGTTGGCGACGATCAGGGGCGCGTGGTCCGGATTGACGAACCAGTCGAGCATGACGGTGAGGCGCTCGCCCGCGGTTGCGGATGCGCTGAAGGCGACGGTGGCGAGCAGGACGGCGAACAGGCGAAATACAGGGCGCATGGCAGGTTACTCCGTGGTTGGATATTGGTCGGGTTGCCAGGGCAGAGCGCGACGCAAGGCCGCGTCCACCGTGAAATAGAGCGTGATGGCGAAGGCCGTTAACACGAGGAGCGCGGCGAACAGCAGGTCGATTTGCATGCGGGCATTCGCGTGGAGCATCAGATAGCCGAGCCCCCGGCTCGCACCGACCCATTCGCCGACGATGGCCCCAATCGGTGCGACTGCGGTTGCGACCCGGAGGCCGGTGGCGAGCGCGGGCAGCGCCGCAGGAACGCGCACCCGGCAGAGGATTCTCCACCGGCTGCCTCTCATGGTTCGCGCGAGATCGATCCAGCCGGGCTCGGTGCGTCGCAGGCCGTCGAAGAAACCCGCGGTCACCGGGAAGTAGATGATCAGGGTCGCCATGGCGACCTTCGATGCCGCGCCATAGCCCAGCCAGAGCACGAGCAGCGGCGCGAGGGCAAACACCGGAATAGCCTGCGAGGCGACGAGGACGGGTAGCAACCAGAGCCGCGCAGGTCGGAAATAGGCGAGCGTCAGCGCGCTGACCGCGCCGAGCAGGGTACCGAAGGCGAGGCCGAGCAGGATTTCCGCAATGGTGATCCAGGCATTGTCGGCGAGGCGGCCGGCATGCTCGCCGATCGCACGCAGCACCTCGATCGGCCCCGGCAGGATGAAGGGCGGGGCGCCGCTCGCCCAAACGACGATCTGCCAGATCAAGCCGAGGCCGACGGCGATGACGCAGAGCCGGACTATGCGCATTGTCATGAGGTCGCATCCGCTTGTGCGAGTTCGTCGAGAAGCCCGGCCTGGCGGGCGAGCAAGGCGGGGTCCGACAGGTCGCGCGGAGTTTCCCCGCCGAGCTCGATAGCCTCGCTTAGCCGCGCGGGCCGGCCTGCCATGATGTGGACCCGCTGGCCGAGGCGAAGCGCCTCGAGGGGGTCGTGGGTGACCAGCAGGATGGTGCGTCCGGCAAGCAGCTGCGCGGCGAGCGCCTGGACGCGGTGGCGCGTAATCGCATCGAGCGCGGAGAACGGTTCGTCCATCAGGACGAGCGGGCGATCCTCCATCAGCGTGCGGGCAAGGGCGACCCGCTGGCGCATACCGCCCGACAGCTCCGCGGGGCGGGCATCGGCGGCCGCCGACAGCCCGACCAGGCGGAGCAGCTCGACCGCCCGGGCCGGGTCGGGAGATTCGCCCCGCAACCGGGCGCCGAGGGTCACGTTGTCCCGAGCGCTCAGCCAGGGCATCAGCATATCCTGCTGGGCCATGTAGGCAATCCGGCCGTCGACGCGACCGCCATCGCTGCAAGTGATTTCGGCGTCCGCCCCGGGTGGCGCGAGCTGGGCGATCAGGCGCAACAGGCTCGTCTTGCCGGCGCCGCTTGGGCCGAGCAGGCAGGTCCAGCCGCCCTCAGGCAGGGTGAAGCTCAGGGAATCGAACAAGGTCGCGCCGCTAAAGCTCAGGCGCGCGTTGCGAACCGCGACGGAAAAAGGCTTGTCTTGGGAGGATTCGACCACCAGACGACATCCCTACGCCGGCATTACCCGGATCAGGTTCAAGGGGTCGTTCCCGTTGCTTTCGGAACCTCTCAGCCGGTTGTCCGGCTCCCCCGTACGGCGTCAACTATGATCGCTCGCGGGGTGTTGCGCAAGGTCTGCCGAGAGGCCCGGCGTCGCGGGGCTCCCGGCATCACTCGGGCGGTTTAACAGGCCGCGACCGGGCCGTGATCGCCGGATTCCGGGTGGCGCGCGGCTCCTTGCGGACGGCACGCCCCGATTCGCGCAACCGGACGGCTTGTCCGTGCGTTGACGAGGCCGTCCCGAGCGGGCGCGGGCGCCACCGTGGGCGTGACCAGGCGAACGATGAAATCCGCCAGTATCTCAGAGATGAAGACCATGATCCGCTCCATTCGTTAGGATTACTGCTGATCTCAATATCATGTATTAACATGTTGACTTCAAACGATTAATAGTTACCCTACGTGTAAGGAAAAGTTACACGAGACATGGCTAGGAATCTTCCCTCTCTCAAGGCGCTTCGGGCCTTCGAGGCTGCCGCTAGGCACCAGAGTTTTGTCGCTGCCGGCAGCGAGCTCAATGTCACCCATGCGGCGATCAGCCGGCAGGTGCGCGAGCTCGAAACATGGCTTGGTGTTCCTGTGTTTCGCCGGGTCCATCGGGGTGTCGTTCTGACCGAGCCGGGTGCGCGCTATGCGGTCGTACTCGGCCGCTCCTTCGACCGCATCGCCGCGGCGACCGAAGAGGTTCTGCGGCCGGATGCGGCAGGACTGCTTCGGATCAGCGTCGAGATCTCCTTCGCCTCGCGCTGGCTCGTCCCCAGGCTGGGGCGGTTTCGGGCCGCACATCCGGACATCGATGTGGACATCGACCAGACCGATACGACCGTCGATTTGAGCTCCGGCAAGGCCGCGCTCGCAATCCGCTACGGCGAGGGCTATTGGCCGGGAACTCGGGTTACGCACCTCTACGACATCCTGATCTTCCCGGTCTGCGCGCCGGTGTTGCTGGGCGGCGAGCATCCGCTTCGGGAGCCCGCGAATCTGCGTTATCACACGCTGCGGCACGAGGAGCATCCCCGCTGGTGGGCGGAATGGCTGCATGCGGTGGGGGTTCACGATCTCGACCCCAGCCGAGGGCCGCGCTTCTCCAACATGGATTTAGCGTTGGACGCTGCGGTGAACGGGCAAGGCGTGGCGCTGGGCGACAATGTTGTCAGTAAGGACGATCTCGACGCCGGGCGCCTCGTCAGGCCGTTCGATCAGGAGGTCGAATTCGAGGCCTATTATCTGGTCGAGCCCGATGTCACGCCGGCGCACCCAACCGTCGAAGCGTTCAGGGATTGGCTGCTTTCGGAGATCGCACCGTTCCGCGAGCGGGCCGAGGCGGCGGCGAGCTGACCTGCGCGTCGCTTGACGTCCGGGGCTGGGCGGATCGTGTTACTTTCCACGACGGGCGGCCGGTGCCGCGGGACGCAGGTCATGGCAGCAGAAAACGACGACGATACGGAACGCGAGCCCGAACCTTCGCCCGCACGTTTTGACGATCCGATTGAATTCATCCACACGGAGCACGACCACCAACTCGTTATGCTGGGGGCGATTGAGCGGCTCGCCGCCGACCCGGCCGGCGCCGATGCCATCGGGACGGCAAGCCATGTGCTGCGCTATCTCGAGCACGAGCTGCCGCTCCATATCGAAGACGAGGAGCAGGATCTGTTCCCGGCGCTCGGCGCTCGGGTCGAAGCGGACGACGGGTTCGATGAAGTCCTTGCCTCGCTTCAGCACGAGCACGAGGCCGACGATGCCTATTGTCAGGCACTTATTGTCGACATCCGGCGCATCGCGGAAGGCAAAGTGCCGGAGAACCTGATCGCGTTCGGTCATCAAGCTCGGGCGTTCGCGAGATTCCAGCGCCGGCACCTAGCGTGGGAAAACAGCGTCGTCTTGCCGCTCGCGCGCAAGCGCCTTCGCGAGACGGAGATCGCCGGTTTACGGCGCCGATTCGCCGCGCGCCGTGGCATCGAGGTCGGCGAGTGAGCCCTGATAGGCGGCGGTCCGCGCCGATTCGGCTTTTTTTTGCACCGATCGTATTCGCATTTTGCGCCGCGACGGCCGCCGCGCAAAACGCTCCGGTCGTGGGCTTCACCGTCGATCGGCTGAGCATCGAGACACAGTCGGGTTTCAGCCACGAGTTTTCCGTCGAGCTCGCCCGCACCCCGGATCAGATGGCGATGGGTCTGATGTTTCGGGCGTCCCTGGCGGAGGATGCCGGCATGATGTTCGACGTCGACCCGGTACGGCCGATCTCGATGTGGATGAAGAACACGCTGATCCCGCTCGACATACTGTTCATCGACGCCGACGGACGGATCGCAGCCATCGTCGAGAACACGATCCCCCATTCTCTTCTCTCCATCGACCCGGGCATGCCCGTTCGCGGCGTGCTCGAGCTTGCCGGCGGTACGGCGGCCCGGCTCGGGATCGCCAAAGGCGACCGGGTTATCTACGCGTGGTTCGGAACCGCGCCCTGACCAGCGAGGGCGGCGGCAGGATTCTACTCCGGGTGAGTATAACCCAATAACGCGATCGCCTCGCGATAGGCGGGGCCGGCGCCGATTTCCTCGATCAGCGCCGGTTCGATTGCACTGCGTCGCGTCGGATGGTTATCGCCGCGCGCCGTATCCCCGGTGATCGTCAGGTAATCGGCCTGGAGCTCGCGAAACGTCGGATCGAATGAAAGCTCGAGCCGCCCGCACAACGTTTTTATCGCCGAAGCAGGATCACGGGTGAAATTCTCATAACGGACGAAGCCCAGGCGCGCGGCTTCACCCGCGAAGCGCCGGTAACCATCGAGATAGGTGACCAAGGTCAGCTTTTCGCGCATCGCGTCGAGCTTGCGCAAGCTGTTCCATTCGTCGATCGGGTGGCGCACGGTCGTCGTATTGACAACGGAAAATCGCGTGGCGAGGGTCTCCGCGAGCAACAGCCGATAAGTCGGTTTGTCGGCAAACGGGAGGGCCATGTAATCGAGATGGGTCCAGTCTCGGAGCAGGAGAGTCTCGCCACGCGCGCGAACCCTCGCCTCGATCATCGCGATACCGTCTTGGAAAGTTAGCGGCTCAGCGGAGTCGATCCGCGCGACGTCGCTGGGTTCGAACAGGTCGAACTAGATGTGCGCCTGGGCGAGGGGATTATAGGTCTCCACGCCGCGCGGATTGATCTCGCTGAGCAGGACGACGCCCGCCATGGCGCCGAGGCATTTGGAGATGATCGTGCCGCCGGTGCGGGCAAGTTGGTGAAGCACGCGGATCGCTGGCTTGGCCGGCTCGGTCGTTGGTGCGCTGGTCATGAAGAAATTTTCTCTTATTGTGCCGCCTGCAAACAAGCCTTAGGTTCCCGGCACGGGCTTCCGTCCGGGGCGTGGCGCAGCCAGGTAGCGCATCTGCTTTGGGAGCAGAGGGTCGCCGGTTCGAATCCGGTCGCCCCGACCAGGGCCCGGGCACAGCAAACGGACGATCGGCATTACGAGGGACCGATGGACGTTCGAATCTACAGACCGGCAAAGACGGCGATGCAGTCCGGCCAAGGCAAGACAAAGCGCTGGGTACTCGAATTCGAGCCCTCAACGGCGAAGGAAATCGACACCCTGATGGGCTGGACCGGCTCGGCCGATACCCGCCGTCAGCTCGTCCTGTCCTTCGAGGCGAAGGACGAGGCGATTGCCTATGCCGAGCGGCACGGCTTGAGCTACCGGGTCATGGTGCCACGAGAGCGGACCGCGAAGCGCCGTAGCTATGCCGACAACTTCGCGTTCAAGAGAGCGGAATGACCGGGGCGCACTGTGCGATCCGGATACGGCCTTGTGCGCCCTTAGCTCAGCTGGATAGAGCAACAGCCTTCTAAGCTGTAGGTCCCAGGTTCGAATCCTGGAGGGCGCGCCATTCCGGTCCGGCACCGTTAACACATTGAAGCGGAAGGCCGATGGCGTTGACAAATGCGGCGTTCGCTTATACCAATCACTCAGCGTCTTCGGTCACCCGGCCGGTCCGCAAAGCGCGGCCCATCGTCAACGACAAGAGCTGCCGTAAAATCGCCAAGGTTGGATGCCAGAAGACGAATGAGGCCGCTTCGAGAGGCCGAGCAATAAGGGAGAGGACTAAGCAACATGGTACGTGTATTCAAGACCCTTGCGGTTTCGGCTGCCTTGGCGGCCGGTATTGCGTTCACCGGTTCGGCCGTCGCGCCGAGTCAGGCCCAGGCGGGCGAGCTCAATCTGCTCACCTGGGAAGGTTACTCCGAGCCCATCATCACCCAGAAATTCCAGGACGAGACGGGCTGCAAGATCTCACTGACCTATGTCGGTTCCAACGACGAGTTCGTCGCCAAGCTGGCGGCGGGTGGTTCGCAGTACGACATGGTTTCGCCGTCGATCGACACCACGGGCATTCTGGCCAAGATGGGCGTCATCGAGCCGATTCCGCTCGAGATCGTGGGCGACAACTGGATGGATATTTACGAGGATTTCCGCGTTCACCCGTCGATCGCGGGCGGCCCCGGCTTTATGCCGCCGGACGGTCACATCTGGGCCGTGCCCTACGCCTGGGGCTCGATCAACTGGATGTACCGGTCGGACATGTTCGATAGCCCGCCGGATTCGATCGAACTTCTCTGGAATCCCGAGTACGCCGGCAAGCTGTCGCTGTGGGATGACAAGACCAACATCTACTCGGTCGCCCGTTATCTCTACGGCACCGATATCAACGTCTACGACCTGAGCGACGAGCAGCTTGCCGAGGTACGCGACAAGCTCATCGAGGCGAAGCCCCAGATGCGCAAGTACTGGGCGACGGCCGGCGAGCTCATCGACCTCTACGCCAAGGGCGAGGTGATCTTCTCCAACTCGTGGGGCGGCTACCAATCGGTCATCCTGCAGGAGCAGGGTATTCCGGTCGTCGAGTTCCTGCCGAAGGAGAAGGCGGACGGCTGGCAGGATGCCTGGCAGATCGTCAAAGGCACGCCGAACATGGATTGCGCCATGCAATACGCGGCCTACTCGGTCGCGCCTCACGCCCAGTGCCAGATGGCGATCAACGTCGGCTGGGCAGCGGCGAACGCAGCCGCCGTGAAGGAATGCCTGAGCCCGGAGCAGTTTGACGCGCTCCACCAGGGCGACTTCATCTACATGGAAGGCCTCGACTTCTGGGAAGAGCCCATCCGTGTCGACAAGATGATCGAGACCTGGAACGCCGTGAAGGCGGCCCAATAGGCACCTGTCCGTGTAGCGGACGGTTATGTGAAGACTATCCGGGCGGGCGTCTCCTCGACGCCCGCCCGGAACCTTGCAAATTAGGACTATTCACCGGCGCGAGCCGGAAGGGAAAGAGTGCGGTCGCCGCGCTGTTTTTTTTTCTTCACCAGCCCGCTTTCTGTGGTAACTTCTGGCACTGGTAAGTCATGGGAAACATCATCGAGCTTCATGGTCTGAACAAGACCTTTCCGGGCGGCGTGGTCGCGGTCGACGACGTCAGCCTCAATATCGAGGAAGGCGAGTTCATGACCATGCTGGGCCCGTCGGGCTGCGGCAAGACGACGACGCTGCGGATCATCGGCGGCTTCGAGTATGCCGACACCGGTCGGGTGATTCTCGACGGCGAGGACATCACGGCGCTTCCGCCCTACCGGCGCCCGCTCAATATGATGTTCCAGGATTTCGCCCTGTTTCCCCACATGACCGTGTCGCAAAATATCGGCTACGGCCTGAAGATCGGCGGGGCGAACAAGTCTGAAATCAGGGAGGCGGTCGAAAGCTCGCTCAGGACGATCGAGTTGGTGGACAAAGCCAACAACCGGCCCCACGAGCTTTCGATCGGTCAGCGCCAGCGCGTTGCGCTCGCCCGGGCCCTGGTGCGCCGGCCAAAGGTGTTGCTGCTCGACGAGCCCATGTCGGCGCTCGATGCCAAGTTGCGCGAGGCCATGCAGATCGAGCTCAAGCATCTGCACGAGAAATTGGGCCTGACCTTCATCATGGTGACCCACGATCAGACCGAATCCCTGGTCATGTCCGACCGCATCATGGTGATGGACAAGGGCAGGATCATCCAGATCGGCACGCCGTCCGAGCTATACGACCAGCCGGCGACGCCTTATGTCGCGAATTTCCTGGGCACCTCGAACATGCTCGTGGGCCAGGTCAACGAAGTCGCCGAGAATACGGTGGTGGCCCAGGTCGGCCCGAACACGATTCGGGTTACGGGGAGCGGCAAGCAACCGGACGTGGGCAGCCAGGTGATGCTTTCGATCCGGCCCGAAAAGGTGCGCATGCTGACAAACGGTGATGCGGCGCCCGACGGCTTCAACGTGCTGAGCGCGACGCTCTCGGAGCATTTCTTTCACGGCAGTTCTGCGCGGATCGCCTTCGACGTCGGGGTGTGCGACCCGTTGCTGATCAACTATCAGCTCGATTCGGCCGCGGCTCAGGGCCGATTGCCTGCGCCGGGTTCTGAAGTTTCGCTTTCGCTGGATCCCGCGGCGATTACCCTCTTCGAGGAGGTTGTGGCCTACGAGGTGGAGGAGAGACTGTGACGGTGACCAGCGACGGTCAAAGAAAATACAGACGCCGGCGCCGCTTGGGCGCCATCTCGCTGCTGTCCGGGCCGTTGGTTTGGTGGGGCTTCGTTCTGCTGTCGCCTTACGTCGTCATGTTCATGATCAGCTTCTATACCCGGCAGTTCCCTTTCCACGTCCCGATTCTCACCTTCACAAGCTACGAACTGCTGTTCACGGATCCGCAGTACTACATCGTCCTGCTGCGCAGCCTTAAGATCGCCCTGTTCGTTTCAATCGTCGCCTTCCTGATCGGCTACCCGCTGAGCTACTTCCTGGTTTTCAAGGTCAGGTCGTCACGGATTCGGCTGATGCTTTATGTGGCGACAATCATTCCGCTGTGGGTTTCCTACCTGCTTCGCGCCTATACCTGGAAGACCATTCTGGGCACCGAAGGTATTCTCAACTCGTTCCTGATATGGATCGGAATTATCAGTGAGCCGTTGACCTTCTTCCTCTACAACCAGGTCGCAATGGTCATTACCATGGCCTACCTCTTCGCCCCGTTCATGGTGATGCCGATCTTTGCCTCGCTCGAGAAGATTCCGCGCAGTCTGATCGAGGGGTCGAAGGATCTGGGCGTAGGCCCCTACCGCACCTTCTTCAAGATCACCCTGCCGCTCTCCGTGCCGGGTGTACTCGCAGGCTTCACAATCACGTTCTGTCTCGCGGCCGGCGATTTCATCTCGCCGCAATTGGTCGGCGGGCCCTATTCGAACATGATCGCGAACGTCGTGCAGACCCAGTTCGGCATGGCGCTGAACTGGCCGCTTGGATCGGCAATCGGGATCGTCCTGCTCATCATCGTGGTCAGTATCATTACGCTGTCCGATCGTTTCGAGCGGGTCGGCCGGTTGAATTTGGGGTAAGGCGATGACGGCTATAACACCGGAAACCGGGGTCAGGCGACGAGCGGAACCGCACCGTCACAGGTTCGACTGGGGCAGCCCGACCATTACGCGGCGCACCCTGGCGGTCGCGGCGACGTGTGGACTGGCCTACCTCTGGGGCCCGATCTTTTGTCTGATTTTGTTCAGTTTCAACTCGAACCACATCACGCGCTTGCCGCTCACCGGATGGACCCTCGATTGGTATCGCACGGCGCTCAGCAATGACATTCTCCTTCAGGCGCTGCTCAACAGCGTAATTGTCGGTAGCGTTGCGGTCGTCATCTGCAGCTGCATTGGCATCCCGACGGCGATCGCACTCGATCGCTACGATTTCCCGGGCAAGACCGCACTTCGCCGCTTGGTGGTGCTGCCCTATATGTTGCCGGGATTGATCACCGGTGTTGCGATGCTCAACTTCTTTTCGATGGTGGGCATCGAGTTGAGCCTGTTGACCGTAATTCTCGGACACGGTACGGCCCTGACCGGGATCGTCGTCACCAACATATTCGCCCGGTTGCAGCGCTTCGATCGGCGCATCGAGGAAGCCTCGGCCGATCTCGGTGCCAGGCCGCTGCAAACCTTCTGGCGCGTCACCTTGCCAAATATCCGCTCGGCCATCATCGGTTCGTCGCTGATCGCGTTTACCCTTTCGTTCGACGAGCTCCCGGTTACCTATTTTCTGACCGGGCGTGACAACACGCTGCCGATGTACATCTGGTCCACCGTCCGCCGTGGGATGACGCCTGAAATCAACGCGATCGGTTCGCTCATAATCGTCGTCTCGGTTGTCCTGCTGTTTACGTCAGTCATCATCATGGCGAATGATGGGCCGGGTAAGCGCCTCAAGAAATAAATCGGGCGTCTGCGCGCGAAAGCCCGGGCAGGTCGTTGCCGCGACCTGCCGGCCGGTGGGAACGCGTCCTCATCCCGTCGCAGCTCCGCGCCCGGGCACGATGCACGATATGCGGGGGGTCTTTCACTATCTCGACCCCAAGCACCGGGCTCGCGTCATCCAGTGAGCGATCTCTCAGAAATTCTGAGCCAGCCGGGGCGTGCCGAGAGGGTCCGGGAGGTGGGCAAATTCGCCGCCAGCCTGGGCGTCGAGCTGATCTATTTCCAGTACATTTCGGTGACCGGGCGGGTCGTCGGCAAGGCGGTTCCAATTGAGCATTGGGAGAGCGTCGCGCAGAAGGGCGTGCAAACCGTCTACGGCGCCGTGACCCACGCCTTCGCCGACCGGCACGGCAACTTCCTCGGTTTCGATTCCGCCCAGTCGGAACTGGTGGCAATCCCCGAACCCGAGACCTTTTGCCAATTGCCCTGGAACAAGGCGATGGGCCGGGTCTTCTGCACCGTGTTCCGCAATCGGGAAGATCCAGACAATCCGGGTGGTGTTTTCACCGCGGACTGCCGTGGCAACCTCCGGCGCACTTCGGAGAGGTTTGCGAAGGACCATGACGGCCTGCAGCTCCGGCTCGGTTGCGAACCCGAGATGCTGTGGCTCAACCGCGGCCCCGACGGCAAGCCCGACGGCGGCCCGACCAAACCCTACGCCTATCACATCGACCAGATCGAGGTCATCAACGGTGTCGTTCTGAGCGCCCATCGCTACGCCAAGGCGATGGGCCTCGACATGATTCAGGCGGATCACGAGGATGCGCCGGGCATGATGGAGCAGAACTGGGAATACGATGATTGCCTGCGCACCGCCGACCGGCTCACGACGTTCCGTCAGATCTGTGCCCAGGTCGCGCGCGAGAACAACCTGATCGCCTGTTTCATGGCCAAGTCCGTCCCGGACGTTTCGGGCAACGGCTGCCATCACAACATGTCGCTCTGGCGCGGCGGGGACGACGAGATCATAACACCCGCGATCGACCCGCTACCCGGATCGCCGGAGGTCTTCGCCTACCGCAAGGGCGGTCAGAACGTCTATGCCTCCGAGGGTGACGACTGGATGCCCAGTGCATTGGGCCTGAATGCCATCGCCGGGATCGTCAAGCATCTGCGCGCCCTGACCGCGATCGGCTGTTCGACGGTCAACTCCTACCGTCGGTTGCTCGACATCGGCCTTTGGGCGCCCGTGTTTGCCGACTGGGGCCTGCAGAACCGGACATGCGGCCTACGCGTCTCCTCGCCCGACCGGATGGAGTATCGGGCGGTGGATTCGACGGTCAATCCCTACCTGATGTGTTCGGCCTTGCTGGCGGCGTTCGACGACGGCTTGAAGAACAACCTGGACGCCGGCGAGCCCGAGACGCGCAGCGCCTATCAGCTTCGGGCAGAAGGCAAGGCGCAACTGCCCATGAATCTGGGCGCCGCGCTCGACGCGCTGGACGCCGACGAGGTAATCAAGGCCGCACTGCCTGGCGATATGTACCGCTGCTTCATGCATTACAAGCGTGACGAGTGGGAACGCTTCAACGCGACACTCACCGAGTGGGACATCGACACCTATATCGATTGTCTGCCCTGATCCCGGCCCGGCGCGCCGGCACTCTGCCGCCCGCAGCCAAAAGTATGATTTGCATCGCGCTCTAAACAATTGAATATTTGGAGCCGCGGGTAGGACCGTCGGGAGTCGCAGGCGTGGAATCCGGCGCGGATTCTGTGCCGCGGTCCTTGGTTCACGGAAGGAGGTCCGAGGCAATCCCATGACCGCACTGGAAGCATTCTTGAATCAGCCGGGGCGCGACGATCGGATCGTGGAAGTGCGCAGTCTCATCGACCGCCTGGGCGTCAAGATGATCTACTTCCAGTACATCTCGGTCACGGGGCGCGTCGTCGGCAAGGCTGTCCCCGTGGCTCACTGGGAAAGCCTGGCGCATAAGGGTGTGCAGACCGTCTACGCCGCGATCACCAACGCCATCGCCGATCGCCACGGCAACTACATCGGCTGGGGACCGGGCCAGACGGAGCTGCTCGCACTCCCCGAGCCGGAAACCTTCTGTCAGCTTCCGTGGAACAAGTCCTTTGGCCGGGTCTTTTGTACGGTCTTCCATAACCGCGAGGATCTCGAACAAGCCGGTGAATTCTTCACCGCCGATTGCTGGGGCAACCTGCGGCGCATCGAGGATCAGTTCAAGAAGGACCACGGCGGGCTCCATCTGAGGCTCGGCTGCGAGCCCGAAATGCTGTGGCTCAACCGCGGCCCCGACGGCAAGCCGGCCGGAGGCGTGACCGAGCCTTACGCCTATCACATCAATTCATTCGAGGCGATCAGCGACATCGTCCTGCAGGTCCATGAATACGCCGGCGCCATGGGGTTCGACATGATCCAGGCGGATCACGAGGACGCGCCGGATCAACTAGAGCAGAATTGGCGGTTTGACGATTGCTTCCGGACCGCCGACCGGCTCACCACCTACCGTCAACTGTGCGCCCAGGTGGCGCGCGAAAAGGATCTCATCGCCTGCTTCATGACCAAGTTGTACGACGGCGTGTCGGCCAACGGCTGCCACCACAACATGTCGCTCTGGCGTAGCGGAGAGGATCGGGCCAATCCTCTGGGGTTCGATCCGGTCCCGGCGATGGGACAGGTCTTCAGCTATTGCGAAGGCGGCAAGAACGTGTACGCGTCGGACGGCGACGACTGGAGGCCAAGCCCCCTCGGGTTGAATTGTATCGCCGGCATTGTCAAGCACCTGCCGGGGATGACCGCGATTGGGAGCACGACGGTCAACTCCTATCGCCGGATGATGGATGTCGGCTTTTGGACACCGGTCTACGCCGACTGGGGGCTGCAAAACCGGACCTGCGCGCTGCGGATTTCCTCGGCGGACCGGATGGAATACCGGGCCATCGATTCAATGGTCAACCCCTACCTGATGGGCGCCGCGCTCTACAAGGCGATCGATGACGGGTTGAAGAACGACCTCGATGCCGGAAAGCCCGAACAGCGCAACGTCTACGAGTTGCGCGAAGAGGGCAAGCCGGTGCTGCCGCTCACCCTCGGCGACGCCCTGAATGCGCTTGACGCTGACGATGTGATCAAGAGCGCGATGCCCGGGGACATGTATCGGATCTTCCAGGTTTACAAAACCGATGAATGGGAGCGCCTCAACGCGACGATCACCGAGTGGGACATCGACACCTATATCGATTGTCTGCCCTGATCCCGGCCCGGCGCGCCGGCGAGGAGCCATGCGATGCACGAAATCGAGCTGACGGACGAGCAGCTTCGTCGCTGGGACGAGGACGGCTTTCTGTTCATCGAGAAGTTCCTCGAGCCCCACGAGGTCGAGGCGGCACGGTCGCGCTTCCCGCTTCTCTTCCGCGGCGAATTCGAAACCGGTCTCTATCCCGACGAGTGGAACTGGAGGGAAGGCCGCGACGCGGACGATCTCGCCCGCCAGATCTGCAACGCCTGGCGATCCGACCACACCATCGCCCGTTTCGTACTCTCTGCCGAAGTCGGCCGTCTATGCGCCCGGCTGGCGCGTTGGCCCGGCGCGCGCGTCAACCAGGATAACGTGATCTGGAAGCCGCCGACGGCGCGTCCGCTTGGCATGCATCAGGATGCGGCCTACTCGTTCTGGATGGATCCGCCGCAAATGACCACCTGCTGGATGGCGCTCGACCACACCAAGGCCGGTGCGGGCACCATCGAATATGTCCGGGGCTCCCATAAATGGGGCGATTTTGGGCCGATCAAGCAGTTTCATGCGCCGGAAAACTATCGCGAAGCGGTCGATACTGCGGCCGACAAGATTGGTGTCACGCCCGAATTCGTGCCCGTCGAGTTGCCGGCGGGTGGGGTCGCCTTCCACCATGGCATGACCTTCCATGGGTCGGATACCAACCGCCACGGAAGCACGTCTCGCCGCGCGATGATCGCTCACACGATGTCGTCCGTATGCCGCTTTACGGAGACCGGTGTGAGCTACATCTACAACCGCTACAAGCGGGTGGGCGACACCACGATGGACGAAAGCTTCTTCCCGATCTTGTGGACCGAAGACGGTTATCGCACGCCCTGGCTCGACGACTATGTCAGCAAAGGGTCAGCAGAGCAGTTCGCCGCCTAGCTCCCGCCTCATCCGCGCAAGTGTTTGGAAACGCTTCGAAGCCCCCAACAGATTCGTTTCGAATCTGAACGTTGGAACGTAACTAACTGAAAAATTTTCAGAATTAATTTCTTGTCCGAGAGGATATCAGGCTGTATAAACTCAAAAAATCTAAATAGTATAAATGTCTATTAAGTTGCATGATTGAATTGGAAATTGGCCCGTTTCTGGGTCCGCCGATCGAGAAACTGCCGGCCTATATACACGTCGCGGATCGGATCAGGCGTGCCATCCAGCTCGGCCGCTATGCCCGGGGCGACCGGCTGCCGTCCGAGGGCCAGCTCGTCGACCAGCTGGGCATTTCCCGCGTCACGGTGCGCGAGGCGATCCGCCATCTCGAAGGCGAGGGCTATCTCGAAACCCGACGCGGCGCCAAGGGCGGGCTCTTCGTCCGGCGCCAGCAGGCCACCCGGGCCTCCCGGCTTGCCGCGCTCCGTGCCGAATGGCCGGCCATCGAGAATTTTTTCGAGTATCGCATCGCGGTCGAATCCCGTGCCGCCCGCCTTGCCGCCGAGCGGCGTGAGGCGACGCACCTTGCACAGCTTGACGCGGCGCTGGAGGTCTTTCGGTTAGGCACCCTTTCGGCCGATTTCCGCCGGGCGGATTCCGAATTTCATCTCGCCGTCGCCGACGCCTCCGCAAATCCCCATCTGCAGCAGGCGTCCGAGGAGGCGCGCGCGGGTATGTTCATGCCGTTCGACGCGGTCGAGTTTTCGCCGGAGTTGTGGGCCGAGCAGCCCGATCAGCACGCCGCCATTCTCGATGCGATTCGCGCCGGCGACGCCGAGCACGCGGCGGCGGCGATGACCGCACACCTGGAGACGTCGCGAACCCATATCCGGGATCTCGTCTGGGCGGGCGCTGGGCCGTCCGCCAACGCATGACCGTGCCAACCGTTTGAGGGAGACCACGAATGCTTGATCTGGACATCACCGACGCCCACGTCGAACAATACCGCGAGGACGGTTTCATCGTGTTCGAGAAGTTTCTCGATACGAGCGAGGTCGAGGCACTGCGGGAGCGCTACGAGCCTATATTCCGCGCCGAATGGGAAACCGGCATTCCGCCCGACGAGATCAACTGGACCGAAGGGCGCGACGATCCAGCCCTGACCCGCCAGCTCTGCAATAGCTGGAAGTCGGACTACACCATCGCCAGTGTTGCGCTCCGATCCGAGATCGGCCGCATCAACTCGCGGCTGGCCGGCTGGCCCGGCGCCCGCATCCACGTCTCAAACGAAATCTGGAAGCCGCCGGGCGCCAACGCGCTTCTCATGCATCAGGACGGCAGCTGGCTCGACTATCTCGTGCCCCCCAATATGACCAGCCTGTGGATGGCGCTCGACGATACCTCGGCCGAGGCCGGCACCGTCGAATATGTCAAGGGCTCGAATCACTGGACGCACGCACCCAAGCCCACCGGAAAATTCCTGATCGACGACTACCGGAAGTTTATGCTCAAGGCGGCCGCTGCTGAGGGGCTGACCGAGGATCAGCTCGAGATCGTGCCCATCGAGGTGCCGGCGGGCGGCATTGCCGTGCATGATTGCTGGACCTGGCACGGCTCATCGGCGAACGACGCGGCGACCCAGCCGCGCCGCGCCTTGGTCTCCCATTGCACCAACTCGGAGACGCGCTTCCATCCGACCCACAGCACCCACTACTACGTGCGCTACCGTCGGCGCGATACCGACGAGTTGGACGAGAGCTTCTTTCCCATCCTGTGGCGCGAAGACGGTTATCGCACGCCGTGGCTCGACGACTACATGGCCAACGCCGGGCGCCGCACGGCCGCCTGACGGGCTGTTGCCGGGGCGGCACACCGATACCGCGCCGCTGCGGTTCGTGCTAAGAGAGATTTGACGCCGGCCGCGACATCGTTGCGGCCGGCAGCCTGTTTGACTCGATCCTCTCGCGCGAGGCCGTTCCCATGCCAGCCATTCCCGATCCCGCCGCTCTGGAGCTTTCGCCCGCGGACATGAAGGCCCTGGGCTATCGGGTTATCGATATGCTTGTCGACCATCACGTCAATCTGAGGGACTCCCACCCAGCCGGGACCATCTCGCGTGCCACTGCCGAGGCGCTGCTGCGCGAGCCAGCGCCCGCTGGACCGTCCGCCCCCGAAGCGGTACTCGAAGAGCTCGACCAGAAAATCATCCGCAACACCCTGTTTCCGACCCACCACCGGCATTTCGGCTGGATCCCCGGGCCCAGCAACTTTGTCGGCGCGATGGGCGATGCCATCGCCTCGGGCTTCAATTTTTGCCCCGGACTCTGGCTCGAAGCATCAGCCGCGTCACAGGTCGAGCTCGTCGCCGTCGATTGGTTGCGCGAGCTTTGCGGCATGCCCGAAGGCGCCGGCGGCCTGTTCGTGAGCGGCGGCTCGGTCGCCAACCTCACGGCACTGGCGACGGCGCGACGCGTCAAGCTGGGGTTCGAGTTCGCCGATGCCGTCGCCTATTGCTCCGACCAGACCCATCGTTCCAACGCCAAGAACCTGCGCATCCTGGGATTCGCTCCCGATCAGCTTGGCGAAGTTCCGACCGACGCGCGGATGCGTCTTGATGTCGCTGCCCTTTCCCGGGCAATCGCCACCGACCGGGCCGCGGGCCGTCGCCCATTCTGCGTCATCGCCAATGCGGGCACGACGAATACCGGCGCGGTCGATCCGCTCGACGCGTTGGCCGATCTTTGCGCCGCGGAAGGTCTCTGGCTGCATGTCGACGGGGCCTACGGCGCGGCGGCGATGCTGACCGAAAAGGGGCGCGCCGCAATGTCGGGGATCGGCCGGATCGATTCGCTTGCGATCGATCCTCATAAATGGCTGTTCCAGCCCTACGAGTTGGGGTGCGCTCTGGTGCGCGACGTGCGCTGGCTCCCGCCCACCTTCGGCGAGCAGCCCGAATATCTGCAGGACACCCACACCGACGACGACCCGCTGGGCGAGATCAATTTCTGCGATTACGGGGTTCAGCTCTCGCGCGGTTTCCGGGCGCTCAAGCTCTGGATGTCGATCAAGGTGTTCGGCGTCGATGCCTTTCGCGCTGCCATCGATCGCGGTATTTCCAACGCCGAGCGGGCCGAGGAGATGCTCCGTGAGGCCGGTAGTTTCGACATTGTCACGCCCGCCCAACTCGGCATCGTGACCTTTCGCTACACGCGCGATGGCGCCGACGTCGCCGAGCTCGACCGCATCAATCTCGCGATCATCGACGGCTTGATCGCGGACGGTTACGCCTTCCTGACCTCGACCCGGATCGATGGCCGTGTCGTCCTGCGGGTATGCACCATCAACCCGCGCACCGCCGAGGCCGACCTGCAAGGCACCGTCGATCTGGTCGCGCGGCTCGGCGCGGGCGCTTGATGAAACGTAGTCAAGGGGCGTAAAACAGGAACGGGGAGGCGCCCGAGCCATGCACGCACTCGATCTGTCCGACGCCAAGGTCCAGCAGTTCCATGACGACGGCTTCATCGTGTTCGATAAGTTCCTCGAGCCCGGCGAGATCGAGGCCATGCGGTCGCGCTTCGAACCCCTCTTCCGGGGCGAATGGGAAACCGGAATTCCGCCCGACGAGATCAACTGGCAGGAAGGCCGTGACAGTCCCGATGCCGCGCGCCAGCTCTGCAACACCTGGCGCTCCGACACCACCATCGCGAGCCTCGTGCTGCGCCCCGAGATCGGCGAAATCGCCGCCCGCATGGCAGGCTGGCCCGGCACCCGCATCCATCTCGACAACGTGATCTGGAAGCCGCCGGGCACGAGCGCCTTTGCGATGCACCAGGACGGCAGCTGGAATAACTACTTCGTTCCCAACAACATGTGCAGCCTGTGGATTGCATTGGGCGAGACCAGGGCGGGGGCGGGGACGGTCGAGTATGTCAGAGGCTCCAACCACTGGCATCATTCGCCAAAGCCCGACGTGTTCCGCATCGACGATTACCAGAACTACATGCGCGAGGCGGCGGCGAAATAGGGCGTTGACGAGCCCGAGGTGGTGTCCGTCGAGGTGCCCGCCGGCGGACTCGCGATCCACGACCGCTGGTGCTGGCACGGCTCGGGTCCGAACACCGAGCAGGCTCGAATGCGCCGATCGCTCGTCGCTCACTGTACCAATTCCGAGACCGCCTTCCATCCGACGCTGACGACCCACCTCTACGCCCGCTATCGAAAGCGCGACACGACCGAAATGGACGAGAGCTTCTTCCCGATCCTTTGGCGCGAGGACGGCTACCGTACTCCCTGGCTCGACGACTACATGGCCAACGCCGGGGCCAGCGCGGCGGCCGGACCGTCAGCGGCATGACCGCCGCCGCGCTCGATTTTCATCCTCTAACCGCCGATCGCTGGGCCGATCTTGAATCCCTGTTCGGCCCCGGGCGAGGTGCGGAATCCGGCTGCTGGTGCATGTGGTGGCGCGTCACCCGCAAAGAGTGGGACGCGATGGGAAAAGCCAAACGCAAGGCCGCGTTCCGCAAGGTCGTCAAGTCGAATGCCGTTCCTGGTATCCTTGCCTACGCTGGCGGCGCGCCGGTCGGCTGGTGCGCGATCGCGCCCCGCGAGACCACGCCGAGCCTCGACCGCTCCCGGGTCGCCAAGCCCGTCGACGACGAGCCTGTCTGGTCGATCACCTGTTTCTACGTCGACCGGAC
>CBDAPE010000002.1:0-47405 GCA_965198325.1 Alphaproteobacteria bacterium
ACAAGCTTCTGATCATCGACGAACGCGGCTTCGTGCCGCTGTCCAAGACCGGTGCCGAGCTCCTGTTCGAGGTGTTCAGCCAGCGCTACGAGCGCGGCTCGACCCTGGTCACCACCAATCTGCCGTTCGACGAATGGACCGAGGTGTTCGGCTCCGAGCGGCTTACCGGCGCTCTCCTCGACCGCCGCACCCACCACGTCAACATCCTCGAGATGAATGGCGAGAGCTACAGGCTCAACCAGAGCCGCAGGCGTCAAACCCCGACGGCGAACTGAACCGACCACCCAACCCACGCTTGACCCCATGGGCCCACAGGTCCCTCCCGCGCGCGCCGCCGCGTCAGCCTGTTGAGGGCACGCCGCGTCGCACGCGGGGCCCGCCCATGGACTACGGGGACAAGCCCGCAGCCGCCAAGCGGTCCCTTCTTACACCGCCACGGTCGTCCCTTTTTGCTCCGCCATTGACACGCGCGCATTTATCCGGCCGTAAACAGCCGGTAAATCGCCGTTTCACGCCCCCTTACCAGCGCCGAGTGCCAAGACTTTCCACCGCGTCCGTCGCCCGCTTCGCGCCTGGAACCGCCTCGCACAACCCATTGCTTCTGTTCCCTCCGTCCCACCTAGTCCCACCTGGTCCCACTTCGATTCGCCGGTGCCAAGACTTCTGACGCCCTGCACGGAGACAGGTTCGCGGCGGACTGCGCACACAAGGAGCCCCACACGCCCTATCAGACGCTCTGGCATCAGGACCAGCCGGGCCATCCCGTCGACGGCTACAAGCTGTGCGGTACATGGCTGCCGCTTGATCACGTGTCGGCGGCGAGCGGGGCACTCGAAGTCATTGCCGGGTCCCACGCCTGGGACCGCTGGTTCATTACGCCCCTGGACGAGGATGACGGGCTGGGCAATTACGAGGCATCCTACTCGCCGACGCGGGGAACGCGGTCGGATCCTGTGGACCAGCGCCTGGAAAGCCGGTTTGAACCCCGGCCCGATTTCGAGAACCAGCGCGACGATCACGAGATTCTGTCCTTCGAAACCGAACCGGGCGATCTCCTTGTGGTCCATACGCGTTCCGTCCACACGGCAAAGGGAAACAACACGGACAGCCGGCGACGCGCGATCGGGCACCGCTGGGTCGGCGACGATACGACCTATGCCATCCGCGAAGGCCTCTTTGGCGTGAGTCTGCCCTGGGATCCCGAACTCGAGCATGGCGATCCGTTCCCCACAGACCACGATTTGTTTCCACGCGTCTGGCCGCACACGAACGGCTAGCCCCGTTTTCCACCCTGTCGGATATTTACAGTAGAATTTGTAGCTGCGATGATGCGGCCTGCGCGACGGCCGGGTGGGCCGGGGTAAGACCGGCGCAAAGGAAAGGATGTCATGGCCGAGAATGGGTTCTGGGAGACCTTACGCGCCGAGGTCGCGGAGTATCCCCTGACCGATCATCCAATTTATCACGGCATCGTCGACGGCTCGCTGAAGAGGGCAACGATCGGCGAGCTATGCGCCCAGCTTCGCTATACCGTGACAGACGGGATTTCTTCGCTCGCCCTGATCATTCCCCAGGTGCCGAGACCGATCAAAAAAGAGTTGGCCGGAAACCTGTTCGGCGAGCTGCACGGCACCCGGGCAGCGCCGTCCCATTGGGAACTGGCGTTGCGGACGGGCGCCGCCGCAGGCTTCACCGAGGGGGAGCTCGATAGCCGGCCCATGCTCGCCGAAACTAAAATCTATCCCGACACGGTTTCGGCCTATGCCATGCGTGGCCAGTGGCCCGAAGCGCTCTGTTTCGTCGCTATCGGCATCGAGGATCTGTTCACGGCTTTCTGCGATGGCGTGACAAGGGGCTTGAAGGAGCATTATGGCTTTTCCGACGGGCAGGCGTTCTATTTCTCGGTGCATATTGCGGCCGACGAGGAGCACGCTGAAACCGGCTGGAACGCCGCGAAAGAGTATGCCAAGACCGATGAGCAGAAACAGAGCATTCGGCGCGCCTCCCTGGAAGGTCGGAACATGTGGTGGAACATGTACTCCGCGATATACGAGAAAGGCGAGGGCAGGGACTGCCCGCGTCTTCAGCTAGCGCTTTGAATCCGAGGATATTTCTGGAAGGACACTGCCTGATGACCACACCGACCGTGACCCGATTAGAGCCGGATGGCCCGTCCGGGACGGGGCTTCAGTCTTGTCAATTCGTTGACCCCGTCACCATCATCGAGGGTAATCTGACGGAGACGGGGCACAATTATTTCACCGATGTGACCGGGCGGATCAACGCGGGTGTTTGGGAGTGTTCGGCTTACACGGAGCGCATGGAAAGTTATCCGGTCGACGAGTTTTGTTACGTGCTCAAGGGCAGCGTCGTGATTACCGTCGACGGCGAGCCGGCACGGACCTACAAGGAAGGCGACGCCTTCATGATGCAACGGGGGACAAAGGGATTCTGGCACGTGCCCGAGATCTTCCGGAAATACTACGTCATCGTCGAACCCGAAAATAGCGACTGAGCATCTCAGTTCTCCCCGTTCGGCAGGCTCAACACCAAGCAAAGATCGGTAGTTCCATGGCGCGCGATTCCCGCTACGACATTCTCTTCGAACCGGTCAAGATCGGTCCCGTAACGGCGCCCAACCGCTTCTACCAGGTGCCTCACTGCAACGGCATGGGGTACGTCCGACCCAAAACCAATGCTGCCATGCGGGGCATGAAGGCGGCTGGCGGCTGGGGCGTCGTGTGCACTGAAGAGGTCGAGATCCATCCAACATCCGACATCGCGCCCTTCATCGAGGGCCGTCTGTGGGACGACGCGGACATCCCCTACCACGCGCTGATGGTCGATGCAGTGCACGAACATGGCAGCCTCGCCGGCATCGAGCACGCCCACAACGGGTTTCATGCGAGCAATTATCTGAGCCGCGAGGTGCCGATCGGGCCCCGCCATCTACCGGTGGATTCCTTCGAACCGCTCCAGGCCCGGGAAATGGACCTAGAAGACATCCGGGAGTTCAGGGCCTGGCATCGCGCCGCCGTGCGCCGATCGCTCAGCGCGGGCTACGACATTATCTATTCCTATGCCGGGCACAACCTGACCCTGCAGCTCTACTTCATCAACCCACGCTACAACACGCGCACCGACGAATATGGCGGCAGTCTCGAAAACCGCGTCCGCCTGCTGCGCGAGACCATCGAAGAGGCCAAGGAAGAAGCCGGCGATCGGGCGGCGGTCGCCGTGCGTTTCGCGGTCGACGAGTTATTGGGCGATGACGGCATGCAAGCCCAGGAAGAGGGCCGTGGCGTCGTCGAGTTGCTCGCCGAACTGCCCGACCTGTGGGATGTCAACGTCGCCGATTGGCCGAATGATTCGACGACGTCGCGGTTCACGGCGGAGGCCTCCCAGGAAGACTACATCGCCTTCGTGAAGCAAGTCACGACCAAGCCCGTCGTGGGCGTCGGGCGCTTCACCTCGCCCGACACCATGGTCTCCCAGATCAAGCGCGGTATCTTGGACTTCATCGGCGCGGCGCGGCATTCGATCGCCGACCCGTTCCTGCCCAAGAAGATCGAGGAGGGCCGACCCGAAGACATCCGCGAATGCATCGGCTGCAACATCTGCGTTAGCCACGACTACATCATGACGCCACTGCGGTGCACCCAGAATCCGACCATGGGCGAGGAATGGCGCAAGGGTTGGCATCCGGAATCGATCGCGTCCAAGGGGTCCGACGATGCGGTGCTCGTCGGCGGCGGCGGGCCTGCGGGCCTCGAGGCGGCCCGCGCGCTAGGTACGCGGGGCTATTCCGTTACGCTGGCGGAAGCCGGCGACGAGTTGGGCGGGCGGGTTGCGAGGGAATCGCGCCTGCCGGGGCTTTCCGTCTGGGGGCGGGTACGCGACTACCGAGCCTATCAGCTGAGCCAGATGGCCAACGTGGATGTCTTCCTGGAGAGCGATCTCGATGCGGAGTCCGTGCGCGAGATGGGAGCCGCGCGGGTCGTGTTGGCGACCGGCGCGCGGTGGGTTGCCGACGGCCAGGGGCGCGCGCATCACGGTCCGATCCCGGGCAGCGATGGCGAGAACGTGTTTTCACCCGACGACGTGATGGCCGGGGCTACGGTCGAGGGGCCCGTCGTGGTGTTCGACGACGACCACTACTACATGGGCGGGGTCGTCGCCGAGAAGCTGCGTGCCGAAGGCGCCGAGGTTACGCTTGTTACCACGTCGACCGATGTCTCCCACTGGACTCACAACACGATGGAGCAGGGGTTTATTCAGGCCCGTCTGCTGGAACTGGGTGTCGAGATCAGGACAAATCGCAATCTCGTCTCCGTCGGCAATGGCGTGGCGGAACTCGCCTGCACCTACACGGGCCGGATCGAAACCGTGCCCTGTGCGGCCGCCGTCATGGTGACGATGCGGTTGCCCGAAGACGGGCTCTATCGCGCGCTGATGGCCGACCCCGCCGCAAACGAAGCGGCCGGAATTAAATCGATCGACCGGATCGGCGACGGCCTTGCGCCGGCGACGATCGCGGCGGCCGTCTACGCGGGACACCGCTTCGCCCGTGAGCTCGACGAACCGGAACCTCCCGTGGTGCCGTTCTTGCGGGAAACCAGCGGGCTCGGTTAGCCTGAGGCAGTACATGCGGGGCTGCGTCGCAGCCGCCGCAGGGGGAATTTCATGTATATCGGCAAGTCGATCGAGCGGGTTGAAGATTTCCGGTTCTTGACCGGGCGAGGCCATTTCGTCGACGACATGGCGGTGCCTGACGCGGCGTCCGCCGTCTTCGTGCGGAGTCCTCACGCGCACGCCGAAATTTGCGGCCTTTCGACCGATGCGGCCAAGGCGATGCCTGGCGTTCTCGCGGTGCTCACGGGCGAGGATTGGGACGGCGAGGGTCTCGGTAAATCGCCGGTGATGTGGCATGTCCCCAACGGCGATCAGCCCCAGAACGAAGCACCCCGACCGTTCCTGACCACCGGACGGGTGCGACACGTGGGCGACACCGTCGCCATGGTCGTTGCCGAGGGCCAATTTCTGGCGCTCGATGCCGCCGAGGCCGTCGAGGTCGAATACGAGCCCTTGCCCGCCAACGTCGTCACGGAGAAGGCGCTGGATGCGGATTCGCCCGTCATCCACGATCAGTTCGGCAGCAACGTCGTATTCGACGTCGTGATCGGTGACGAAACGGCAACCAACGACGCCTTCGCCAAGGCAGCCCATATCGAATCCCTGGAGATCGAGCAGAACCGAATTACCGCGGTTCCCATGGAGCCTCGGGCCCTGGTCGGCGAATACGATGTCGTGTCCGATCGCTACACGCTTTGGGCATCGCTGCAGGCGCCGCACGTCACACGCCAATGGCTGGCGGAACATTCGATCAAGGCGCCTGAGCATAAGATCCGCGTCGTTGCACCCGACGTGGGTGGCGGCTTCGGACAGAAGATTTATCACTACCCCGAAGAACCCACCGTGCTCTGGGCTTCGAAGAAGATCGGGCGGCCGGTCCGATGGACCTCGACCCGTGGTGAAAACCTGCTGGTTGACACCCACGCCCGGGATCACGCCACCACGGCCGAGATGGCGTTCGACGAGGACGGGCGTATCCTGGGCCTGCGGGTTTCCAGCCTGACATGCTGCGGCGCTTACTTGAGCCCCTTCGGGTCCTGTATTCCAGCCTACGCCTATGGAATGATCCTGTCGGGCGCTTATGCGATTCCGGCGATCCATGCGCGAATTCGTGGGGTCTACACGAATACGACGCCGGTCGATGCCTACCGGGGCGCCGGGCGGCCCGAGGGTATTTGCGTTCCCGAGCGGTTGCTTACGAATTATGCGCGGGCGACTGGCCGGGATGAGCGCGAAGTGCGGGCGAGGAATTTCATCAAGCCCGAGCAGTATCCTTACGAGTCCGCGACGGGCGCGACCTACGACTCCGGCGATTTGCCGGAATTAGCGCGGAAGCTCGAGACGATCTTCGATTACGATACGGCGCGCGCGGAGCAGGCTCGCCTGCGCGAAGAGGGTGTCCTCATGGGCATCGGTATCGCCGCGTTGCACGACAGCGCCGGGTTCGGACCGAGCGGCCTGCTCGCCGAATACGGTGCGCGAACCGGGACCTGGGACATGGCGACGATCAGGGTCCACCCAAGCGGCAAAATCACCGTGCTGTGCGGCAGCCATAACCATGGTCAGGCCCATTCGACAACGTTCGCACAAGTGGCCGCCGACGGTTTGGGCGTGCCCTTCGAAGACATCGAGATCGTGTATGGCGATACCGACCGGATTCCGATGGGCATGGGCACCTACGCCTCGCGTTCCATGACCCTCATCGGCAGTGCGCTCAAGATAGGCAGCGAACGGGTGATCGAGAAAGGCAGTGTATTGGCCGCCCACCTGCTCGAGGCCGAGCGGGAGGATATCGCCTACGAGGGCGGAAATTTCCGGGTCGAGAAGACCAATCGAAGTCTGTCGTTCGCCGAAATCGCCAAGGCGGCCTATACGGGCGCCAGTTATCCCGAAGGATTCGAGATTGGCCTCGAGGTTTCGACGTTCTTTGATCCGCCCGATTTGAATTATCCGTCGAGTATCCATGCGGTGATTGTTTTGATCGATCCCGAAACCGGCCGGATTTCCTTGCGCGACTACTATGCCGTCGACGATGCCGGCGTCGTCATCAACCCGATGGTCGTCGAGGGACAGATCCACGGAGGCCTGGCCCAGGGTATCGGACAAGCGATTACCGAACAGTGCGTATTCGACCCGGAGTCGGGCCAGTTTCTCAGCGGATCCCTGATGGATTACATTGTGCCCCGGGCCGACGATCTGCCGTCCTTTGTGACCATTTTGCACGAGGTTCCGAGTACCACGAACCCACTGGGCGTCAAGGGGATCGGCGAGACGGGAACGATTGGTGCCCCGCCTGCCATCGGCAATGCCGTGCTCGATGCGCTCTGGCCTTTGGGCGTTCGACATATCGACATGCCGTTTACGGCCGAGAAGGTTTGGCGCACGATCCAGAAGGCGTCTGGCTGATTGAACGGGGCGGCTCTTCAGGCGTCGCAAGGGGAGGATCATGTATATCGGCAAATCGATCGAGCGGGTCGAGGACATTCGCTTCCTGACCGGGCGGGGAAATTACGTCGACGACATGGCGATGCCCAATGCGGCCCACGCTGTCTTCGTTCGCAGCATGCACGCGCACGCCGATATCCGTAAGTTATCGACCGAGGCTGCCGCGGCGATGCCCGGCGTCCTCGCCGTGCTCACGGGTGAGGATTGGCAGGCGGACGGTGGCGGGACCGCACCGGTGATGTGGCACGTGCCCAACGGCGACCTTCCCCAGAACGAAGCGCCCAGGCCGATCCTGACGTCCGGCCGGGTGCGCCATGTCGGCGATACAATCGCGATGGTCGTCGCAGAAACCCATTATCAGGCCCTCGACGCGGCGGAGGTTGTTGAAGTCGAGTACAAGCCGCTGCCGGCAAACGTCCAAACGGACCGGGCGCTCGATCCCGACACGCCAATCATCCACGAGCAATTCGGTTGCAATGTGGCGTTCGACATCGTTCTCGGCGACGAGGCGAAAACCGATGCCGCGTTCGACGAAGCGGTGCATATCGAGCATCTGGCTATTAAGCAAAATCGCCTTACCGCGGTTCCTGTCGAACCTCGGGCCGCAATCGGCAACTACGATGTTGCAGCCGATCGCTACACGCTGTGGACGTCGCTTCAGCACCCGCATCTCACCCGTGAATGGCTTGCCGAACATTCACTGAAGGTGCCCGAGCAAAAAATCCGCGTCGTCTGCCCGGACGTGGGCGGCGGCTTCGGGCCGAAATGCTATCACTACCCGGAGGATCCCACCGTGCTCTGGGCCTCGAAGAAAGTCCGCCGGCCGGTTCGCTGGACCTCGACCCGGGCGGAAAACCTGATGGTCGACACCCATGCCCGGGATCATGACACCACGGCTGAAATGGCCTTCGACGCGGACGGGCGCATCCTGGGCCTGCGGGTCTCGAGCCTGACCTGCTGCGGCGCTTACCTCAGCCCGTTCAGCACCTGCATTCCGGCCTACGCCTACGGATTGATCCTGTCCGGCGCCTACGTGATCCCAGCGATTTGTGCGCGGATTCGGGGCGTCTATACGAATACGACGCCGGTTGACGCCTATCGGGGTGCCGGGCGCCCCGAGGGAATTTGCATCGCCGAACGGATGCTTGCGAACTACGCCCGGGCAACGGGGATGGATCCCCGCGAGGCACGGGAGAAGAACTTCATTCAGCCCGATCAGTATCCTTACACAACCCCTGTCGGGGCGACTTACGATTGCGGCGACCTGCCGGCGCTCGCCCGAATGCTCGCGACGGTTTTCGATTACACCGCTGCCCACGCCGAACAAGAAAAATTGCGCGGTGAAGGCCAGCTGATGGGTATCGGTATCGCGGCCATGCACGACAGCGCCGGGCTTGGGCCGAGCAAGATGCTGGCCGAGTACGGCGCCCGGGACGGCTTCTGGGATTCGGCCTCGATCCGGGTTCATCCCACGGGGAAGGTGACGGCATTGTGCGGCAGCCACAATCATGGCCAGGGCCACGCCACGACGTTCGCGCAGGTGCTGGCCGACGGGCTTGGCATTCCGATCAATGACGTCGATATCGTCTATGGCGATACAGACCGCATTCAGGTCGGCCGTGGAACGTTCGCCTCGCGCTCGATGACGCTCGTCGGGAGCGCCCTGAATATCGGTAGTGGGCGGGTCATCGAGAAGGGGAGCGTGCTTGCTGCCCACCTGCTCGAAGCCGAGCCCGAAGAGATCGCTTACGAAGACGGAAATTTCCGGGTCAAGAAAGCCAACCGGAGCCTCTCGTTCGCTGAGATCGCCAAAGCGGCCTATACGGGCGCGAGCTATCCCGAGGGATTCGAGGTTGGCCTGGAAATCTCGACGTTCTTCGACCCGCCGGAAATGAACTATCCCTCGAGCATCCATGCCGCGATCGTGCTAATCGACCCGGAGACCGGCCGGGTTACCCTGCGGGAATATTACGCTGCCGACGACGCGGGCGTGGTCATCAATCCGATGATCGTGGAAGGCCAGATTCATGGCGGCCTCGCCCAGGGCATCGGTCAGGCGATGATGGAACACTGCGTGTTCGACCCGGACTCCGGGCAGTTATTGACAGGCTCGCTGATGGATTATTGCGTGCCCCGCGCCGACGACCTGCCGTCGTTCACGACCCTTCTCCAGGAGATCCCGAGTACGTCGAACCCGCTGGGGGTGAAGGGCATCGGAGAGACCGGCACAATCGGCGCGCCGCCGACGATCAGCAACGCCGTGGTCGACGCACTCTGGCATCTGGGTGTGCGCCACGTCGATATGCCGTTCACGGCGGAAAAGATCTGGCGGGTGATGCAAGGTGCGTCGGATTAAGACCAGCTCGTCGTGGCGTTGAACGCGACCGCACGAACCGGCCGTAATCGGAGAGAGATTAATGCGTGCATTGCTATGCAAGGAATTGAACCAACCCCTCCTGGTCGAGGACATTGCCTCTCCTCCCTTGGGCAAAGGGCAGGTGCGCGTCGGCGTGCATGCCTGCGGTGTGAACTTCGCGGATGTCCTCGTCATTCAGGGCAAATATCAGGAGAAGCCGGATCTTCCCTTCAGTCCAGGCATGGAGTGTGCGGGCGAAGTGCTCGAACTGGGTGCGGGCGCAAGCGGCTTTTCGGTCGGCGACCGGGTCATGGTCGTCGGTGAATACGGCGGGGCGGCCGAGGAATTGGTCGCCAACGATTACAATCTCATGCCGATCCCAGCCGGCATGGACTATCAAACGGCAGCCGGATTCGCGGTGACCTATGGCACTGCGCACCTGGCGCTCACCCGTCGGGGGCAGCTCAAAGCCGGTGAGGTGTTGCTCGTCCACGCGGCCGCGGGTGGTGCGGGTCTGGCGGCGGTCGAAGTCGGCAAGGCGCTGGGCGCGACGGTAATCGGCAGTGCGGGCGGCGCGGATAAATGCGCCGTCGCCAAGGAGCACGGCGCCGATCACGTCTTCGACTACAAGACGGAAGATATCCGGGAGACCGTGAAGGACCTGACTGGGAGCAAGGGAGCGGACGTGATCTTCGACCCGGTGGGCGGCGGTGTGTTTGACGCCAGCCTCCGCTGCATCGCCTGGGAAGGCCGTCTCCTGGTGATCGGCTTCGCATCGGGCCGAATTCCCGAAGTCAAGGCGGGCTTATTACTGGTCAAGAATATCAGCCTTGTCGGGGTCTATTGGGGTGCGAACCGGCGACGCGACCTCGAGGCCTTCGGCGAATCCTTCGGGGCGCTGGCCAAGCTCTACGCAGCGGGCAAGCTTCACCCCCTGACCTCGGCGACCTACGATCTCACCGACGCGAACCAGGCCATTGCCGATCTGGGCGGGCGCAAGACGACCGGCAAGGTCGTGCTGACAACTGGCCGCTAAGAACTTGAAGTGAAAGGGACAAAGCCATGCCGTGCTATTCGATCGACGGTTTCGTTCCCGTCGTCGATGCCTCAGCCTTCGTCCACGACACAGCGGTTCTGATCGGCGACGTAATCGTGGGGCCCGGCTGCTATGTGGGACCCGGTGCGTCGATCCGCGGCGATTTCGGACGCATCGTCCTGGAAAAGGGTTCCAATCTGCAGGACAACTGCGTGATGCACGGCTTTCCCGGCCCCGACACCGTGATCGGCGAGGACGGCCATGTGGGGCACGGTGCGGTCCTGCATGGTTGTGTGATCGGCCGCGACGCGCTGATCGGCATGAACGCCGTGATCATGGATGGCGCGGTGATCGGCGAATCCGCGTTCGTCGCCGCGATGTGCTTCGTCAAGGCCGGGTTCAAGGTTCCACCGCGGACGATAGTGGCCGGACTCCCCGGCAAGGTTTTGCGCGACCTGACCGACGACGAGATCGCGTGGAAGCGCGAAGGGACGATCGACTATCAGCAATTGACCCGCCGCTGCCTCGATACCCTGACAGAGGTCGCGTCCTTGGGCGAGCCGGAGCCCGATCGGGGCAAGATGGCCGTGGGCACGGCGGAGCCGCTCTATACGACCCGCAAAAACTGACGGGTTCAGTCTCCGAAGCTGGTTTCCAACGCCTTGCGCTTGCTGACGGTCCGGCCCAGCCGCTTGAGGGCCTTCGAGCAATCCTTGGGATCAAGATAAACTTCGACGAGGCAGAACCGGTCGCGCTTCCGCTTGACATCTCGTAGCACCGCTTCCAGATCGCCCTCGGTGCGCACTTCAAAGCTCTCTGCCTCGCCAAACACTGCGGGAAGGGCGTGATAGCGCCAGGGCTGGATATCGTTGAACGGACCGTCGTGGATAACCCGTTCGACCGTGTAGCCGTCGTTATTCATGACGAACATGATCGGGTTGAGCCCGTTTCGGATGATCGTCGAGATCTCTTGGGCTGTCATCTGAAAGGCCCCGTCGCCAACGAAAACCACGGGCCGCTTCTTCGGATCCGCGAGAGCGCAGCCGAGCGCGGCGGGTACAGAAAACCCGATCGAGCAATAGAACGCCTGGCAGACGAAGCCGATGCGATCGTGCATGACCAACTCACCCGCGCAGAGGAAGGAATCGCCCGCGTCCGCGATGACGACACTGCGCCGGTCGAGGAAGTGGTTCAGGCGTTCGTAGAACCGCGCAATCGTGATGGCGGCCTTGGGCCGGGGGCTGAAGTGTGTCTCGAGGGCGCGCGCCGCCGGTCGGATCGATCGGCTTGGCCGGCCCTTTGGCAGACGCATCGCGAGCGCATCGATAAAGTCCTTGAGTTGGACCTCGGGATAAACGTGATGTTTGATTTTAACCTTGTCGGAGTTGACGTTGATCAGCCGCCGTTCGTCGAGGTTCGCGGTGTACACGCCTAAATTCACGTCGGTCATGATGGCGCCCAGATTTAGTAGGCAATCCGACCGCTCGATGGTGCGCCGCGCGTATTCGACGGACAGCGCGCCAGCGTAGACGCCGATGAACTGGGGATGTTGTTCGGTGATCAGGGATTTTGCAAGCAGGGTCGTAGCGAACGGATAGCCGACCCGTTCGATCAGTCGCTCGACGTTGCGCCGAAGCCGGAAGCGATGGATCTCGACACCTGCCAGGATGGCAGGGCGTTTCGCCGCTCTGAGCATGGTCACCGCTTCATCGACGGCTTCGAGGAGCGCGTCCGGGTCGCTCGCAGCCGGCCGCTGAAACCCGAAGGGCCGCGGCTTGGGGCAGGGATGATCGACCAGGTCTTCGGGAATTTCGATAAAAACCGGGCGCTTCTGGCGCAGGCAAGCCACGATTGTGTCGTTGATCTGGGCCGGTGCCTGGGCCGGGTCGGTCAAGACCACGGCCGCGGCGGTGACGTTTCCGAATATGTCGACCTGGGCGTCGAAATCCCCCAGGGTATGGTGGAGGAGGAGACCGCGCCGCCGGTCCTCCAGGCTGGGCCCACCGCTGATCACGATAAGCGGCACCCGCTCTGCATAGGCGCCCGCCACGGCATTGAGCAGGGAAAAGCCGCCGACCGCGTAGGTCACGCAGACCGCGCCAACCCGATTGATCCGAGCGTAGGCGTCCGCCGCGTATCCGGCGTTGAGCTCGTTGCAGGTACCGATCAGTTCGATAGCAGGGCTGTCGACCAACCGGTCCATGAAGCCCAGTACATAGTCGCCCGGAACCCCGAAGACGTGGCGCAGCCCGACCTCCTCGAGACGTTGCACAAGATAACCGCCGATCGTGCCCGGTTTGCGTCGCGCCATGGACTTCGCCCTTTCCGATCCCATCTTATGACAAGCGACCCGGGAATCCGAATGGACCGGCAGGCCGCTAATTCACACGTCGGGATAATCACAAATCGCGACGATTGCGTTTCGATACAAGATTCTGTGTTAAGATGAAGGCTGGGAGATAACTAAATGATTTCGCGCAACCTTCTGGCAATTATTCTATGTGTGGGACTCGCCGGATCCGCGCTTGCGGCGGATGGCGAACCCAGCCCGGTGGAGGATGCGTCGATCAAACAGGTGCCCGGGAGCGGCGAGTGCTCCTGCACCGCACGCCACGAGTCGGCAACGAGGGTTGCGATCGAGCGCTACTATGCCAGCGCTTTTGAGCGCAAGCACGAGAACCCAGAGGAGGCATTACGGCTCACCCGCCTCATCCTAGAACTCGACCCCGACCACGATGGCGCGCGAAATTTGTTGACGGAGCTTGAATCCCAATGAGGGCCGCGTGTCTGGTAATCGCCGCCCTGGCTGCATCGCTGTTCGCGGCGCCGGCATGGGCGGAGAATAGCCTGGAGCCCGTGAACGCGATTGAGCTTCTTCTCGCCGACCCGCCGGCCAAGGGCGCCAAAGAATGCGCGTGCGAAAACAAATACCGATCGCCCGGAAGGGCGGTGGAGTACTATCAGCGCGCCGTGCGATATGTTGAAAGCGACCCCCGGACGGCACTGATCTGGGCCCGGGTCGCCCTGCAATACGATCCTGCGCACAACGACGCCCGGCGCCTGAAGCACGAGCTGGAGGCCCAGGGCATAACCCTCAAGGACGACTAACCGGCCCCGGCCATCGCGCCGAGCGCGCCCGCAACCCGCTCCATCAGCTCGGCCCAATCGCCCGCCTCGCGCTGACGGAACAGGCGCATGGTCGGATACCAGGGTGAATCCTCGCGCTCCAACAGCCAACGCCAGTCGGCGACCCGGGGCAGCAGGGCCCAGACCGGGCAACCCATGGCACCGGCCAGATGAACCACCGCCGTATCGACCGCAATCACCAGATCCAGGTTGGACAGTGCCGCCGCGGTATCCGCGAAATCCCCGATCTCCCGGTCGAGCGAGTGCAGGTCCATGCCGGCGGGAGGCGCGCCGGCTTGCACGGCGGCGTCGCCCTTCTGAAGCGCATAGAATCGAACACCGGAAATATTTGTCAGGGGCGCAAAGTCGGCCAGTCGGCAGGAGCGACGGCTATCGTTGCGATGGGACGGGCGGCCGGCCCAGACGAGACCGACCCGAAAGTCGTCGGCACCGATAATCGATTCGAAGCGGGCCGAGCGTTCCGGTTGCGCCGAAAGGTAGGGCGGGCCTGCGGGGATCGTTTCCAGCGTCGTGCCGAACAGGCCGGGGAGGCTCATGATCGGGACAAAGAGATCGAACGGCATCTTGATCGCGCCGTCCTCGCGCCGGGCAATCACTTCCCCGCCGTCGGCGAACTCCTCGAACGGGCGTGACGAGCTCGCTCTGGCACTCGAGGATCGGCATGCCGCCCCGCCCGGCGATCATCGGCAGATAGCGAGCCATTTGAATCACGTCGCCCACGCCCTGCTCGCAATGCACCAGAACCCGTTCGCCGCTGAGCGCCGCGCCGTCCCAGCGGGGTTTCTCGAACTGGCGCCGGCCGATCTGGTCGAGCACCGTCTCGCTTCTAAAGCGCCATTCGTACGCGCTCCAGCCCTCGGCAAACCGGCCGAGCGCCAGCAGGGAGGATGACGCGTTCCAATGGGCGCTCGCATGTTCGGGATCAAGGTCGATGGTCCGGCTAAACTGTTCGACTGCTTGCTCGTAGCGGCCTAGATCGCTTAGCGCACAGCCCAAATTGTAATGGGTTGCCACGGTTCCGGGGGCGAGATCGAGCACCGCGTCGAATGCACCGCAGGCCTCTTCGAAACGGCCTAGCCGATGCAACGCGACACCCAGATTGGTTTGTGCCTCGGCATAGACGGGATTGAGGTCGAGGGATTTGCGGTAGCGGGCAACTGCCTCGTCGCACCGGTTTAGCTCGAGCAGGAGATCGCCAAAGCGACGGTGGGCTTCTGCATAGTCCTGATAGGCGATCAGCAGTTGCCGGAAGGCGAGTATGGCCGGCACCTTGTCGGCCCGCGCCGCCAGCCGCTGGCAGGCCCGAAGTTCGTCCGGCGCCGCCTGGGCGGCCGCGCGGTGGGTGGTTGAGGCACTGAGCCCGCCGTGGCGAGGCAGGGCCTCGGCTTGGGCAACGTCGGCGGCAAGCTGGGCATTGTCGGGCTGCAGCGCGAGCGCTTCGCGATAGAGCGCCCGGGCATTGTCCCGTTCGCCACGTTTGGCGAGCAGATGTCCGAGCCGGTTGAAGCCTAAGGCGAATCGAGGCGCGATCGCTATCACCCGCTCGAAGGCGGCGATCGCCTCGGCTTCCCGGTCGAGCTTGCTCAGCACCAGACCGCGGCTGTTGTGAAACGCCGCATTGTTCGTCTCGCAATCGATCGCAGCGTCAATCGATGCGAGACCGGCCTCGGGATCGTTTTGCTGAAAGGCGATGATGCCTAGTAGATGAAGCGCATCGCCCTGTTTCGCCTGCCGCTTAAGCACCGCTTGGCAGAGCGCTTTGGCCTCGTCGAGCCGGCCGGCGCGATGGTGCGCGATGGCCTCCTCAATCTTTTTGTTGGATTTTTTCGGCTTCGCTTTGGGAGCCATCGGCTGGACAGGTGCTTGCCCGATCTGGCGTCGGGTCAGGTGAAGACGATGCGCGGAAAGTAGCAGGGAACGATCCAGTTCGGCTTGTCGACCACCTGGCTCAGGCGAAGATCGGCGCAGGCGCTGCACAGGAGATAGACATCGACAGGCGCGAGCTGTTGCTGGGCGCTGATAAGTTTCGACCATGCGGCGCAGCGCCGTGGGGCATTCTCCAGCAAATCCGGGCCGATTCCGGTCGTTACCTCGTAGCCTGCTCCGGAGAGATGGTCGGTCGTCGAACCCGGTGTCGTAAAGTGCGGCGCCGAAGGAGCACCGCCTTTGACCAGCTCGATTCTTGCCGTGATGTCAATCGGGCTCTCAACACCCGTCCCGCACACCTCGCCCTCACCCTGGGCGGCGTGGGGATCGCCGGCGGAGAGCAGGACGCCGTGAACCTGTACCGGCAAATAGAGGACCGTGCCGACGCCGATGTCCCGGATGTCCATGGTCCCCCCGACCGCCTCGCGGGGTGGCAGGATGTCGTGCTGGCCGGGTTCCTTCAAAGCCGTGCCGATCGAGCCCACCAGCGGCTTGAACGGAACCCGCGCGTGGGTCCCCTCATAGGGAACCGGTTCCGCGAGTGCTGGGTCGTAATGCCAGCGATGGATGTAGGGATCGGGAAAATCCTCGGCGAGCAGGCCAAAATTCGGAATGTTGGCCGACCAGCCCCAGCCCGAAGGCGTGAAGTCGAGGATGGTGATCTTGAGTGCGTCGCCGGGTTTCGCGCCATCGACGAATACCGGCCCGGTCACCGGATTGACATTGCGAAAATCGATATTGGGGACGTCTTCGGCCGTCGATCCAGGGGTAATCTGGCCGTTCGAGGCGTCGAGCGTCTCGAAATAGACTTCGTCGCCCGATTCGATCGAAAGCACCGGCGGAATGGAATTGTCCCAGCAGGTATTGCGGTGCTCGCGGGAAATTCGATGATTGGTTGCCACGGTTGGCTCCAAGGGTGGCACGACGAATGACGCCAATCCTGCGCGAATCGCGGGACAGGTGCAAGCCACCCGGGCCGGACGCTTGCGAGGGGCAGCAAATCGGTCACAATGTGGCGATGTCTGATTCGCTTCCCCTGAGCGGTATCACAGTGGTCGAACTGGGTCACAGCGTGGCTGCGCCCTATGCGGGCTTGATTCTCGCCGGGCTAGGCGCCGACGTAATCAAGGTGGAAAATCCCGATGGCGGCGATCATGCGCGGGACTGGGGCCCGCCGTTCTGGCACGGCGCCGCGGCGATCTTCCAGACGCTCAATCGCGATAAGACGGGGGTCAGCGTGGATCTTGCGAACGATGAAGCGCGGGCGCTCTTGCGGGCCCTGATCGTCGAGCGGGCGGACGTCGTGCTCCAGAACATGCGGCCCGGCATTGCCGAGCGGTTCGGGCTGGGTGCCGAAGAGTTGCGGGCGGAGAAAGCCGAGCTCATCTATTGTACGATCGGGGCCTTCGGTGCGGTGGGCCCGCTGGCGGACAGGCCGGGCTACGATCCCCTGATGCAGGGGTTCGCCGGGATTATGAGCGTGACCGGCGAGGTGGACGGCGAGCCCGTACGCGCTGGGACCTCGATTATCGATATGGGAGCAGGAATGTGGGCTGCAATCGGCGTGCTCGCCGCCCTCGAACGCCGCCATCGGACCGGCGAAGGCGGGGCGGTCGGGACCTCGTTGCTGGAAACCGGCGTGGCGTGGATGGCCTACCATGTCGCCAATTACCTCAGCGACGGTATGATCGCGGGGCGTTACGGCTCGGCCACGCCGGTCATGGTGCCCTACCAGGCATTTCCGACGGCGGACGGCTCACTCATCGTTGCTGCCGGTAACGACGGCCTTTTCGCCAAGCTTTGCGGCGTGCTCGAGCGGCCCGGCTGGATCGACGACGAGCGCTTCGCGACCAACGCGGGCAGGGTGGTCAATCGTGCGGTGTTGATTGGCGAAATGATCGAAATCTTCCGGGTTGAGCGCACGGATTTCTGGATCAAGCGGCTTGATGCCGCAGGCGTGCCCAATGCACCGGTCCAGACCGTTGACGAGATGCTCGCTCATCCCCAGACCCGGGCGCTGGACATGGTCCAGCCCTCGCCCGACGGTGAGATCGCGCTTGTCGGATTGCCGCTCAGTTTCGAAGGCGAGCGACCGCCCTTCCTGCGCCGCCCCCCGGCGCTGGGCGAGAACAATGCAGAGACGTTCGGCACAGGCCCCAAGGAGAACGGCGATGAGTAAGGCTCCGAACTATCTCCGGCTCGAAACCCCGGAGCCTGGTCTTGTGCTGGCAACCCTCGACCGGCCCGCGGCGAACAACGCCTTCAACACGGCGTTGGGCGAGGAAATTCTGGCCGCCTTCGAAGGGCTTGTAAAGAACCCCGGCGAAACCCGTTGCGTCGTCGTCACGGGCGCAGGCGAGAAGGCGTTTTGTGCCGGCGCGGACCTGAAGGAGCGCGAGGGCATGACCGACGACGTGTGGTTCGCCCAGCACGCTATTTTCGAAACCATGATGCACGCCGTGGTCGATTGCCCGGTGCCGGTCATTGCCGCGGTAAACGGAGCGGCCATGGGCGGCGGCTTCGAGTTGATGCTGTGTTGCGATTTGGCCTATGCGTCGACCACAGCGCGCTTTGCGTTGCCCGAGGTGACCCGTGGGATCATGCCCGGCGGTGGCGGAACCCAGACCCTGGCCCGCGCGATCGGCGAACGCCGCGCCAAGGAGGTGATCTTTTCCGGCCGGCCGATCGACGCCGAGACGGCTTTGGCATGGGGCGTCGTCAACCGGCTCTGCGATCCTGACCGGCTGTTGCCCGAAACGCTCGATCTCGCCACTGCGATCGTCGCCAACGCGCCGCTCTCGATCCGTCAGACAAAGAAGGCGATCCATTGGGGTCTGCAAATGGATCAGCGCACGGGCATGTATCTCGAAATTGAGTCCTATAACCAGCTGATCCCGACCGAGGACCGCCTGGAGGGCGTGCGCGCCTTCAACGAGAAGCGCCCGCCCCGCTTCAAGGGCCGCTAGGAGGACGTCATGGCGTCGATGCCCGAAGTCCGTATCCGCGAAGTCGGCATGCGCGACGGCCTGCAGAATATAGAGACCTTCATGCCGACCGAGGCAAAGCAGGCCTGGTGTTCCGCCGAGGTTGCCGCCGGCGTGCGCGAGATGGAAGTCTGTTCTTTCGTGCCGTCCAAGCTCATCCCGCAGTTCGCCGATGCGGAAGCCGTGGTCGCCCATGCGCTGGCAATCGAGGCGCTTACGGCCGTCGCATTGATCCCCAACCTCAGCGGAGCGGAGCGGGGCGTCGACCTCGGCGTGTCCAAGATGGTCTATGTGCTCTCGGCAAGCGAGAGCCACAACCAGGCTAACGTGCGCCGGTCCACGGCCGAATCGCTTGAGGATTTCGCGCGAATCGTCGCCTTGCGGAACAGTCTGCCGAATGACCGGCGCTTCGTTCTGGCGTCGTCGGTCTCGACCAGCTTCGGCTGTACCATAGAAGGCGCGGTCGATGAGGACCGGGTGCACGAACTGGCCGAAAAGCTCGCATCCTTCGGCGCCGACGAGATTGTTTTGGCCGATACGGTGGGCTACGGCGCGCCGGGGCCGGTTCGGCGGGTTTTCGCGGCGGTGCAACGGGACATCTCACCGGTGCCCGTCGCTGCGCATTTTCACGACACGCGGGGCCTGGGTCTGGCCAACGCGCTCGCTGCGTTCGAAGAAGGCGTGCGCGAATTCGACGCGTCGCTCGGAGGGCTCGGCGGCTGTCCTTACGCGCCCAGGGCGACCGGCAACGTCGTGACCGAGGATCTCGCCTTCATGTTCGAGTCGATGGGAGTTTCGACGGGGATCGATCTCGAGCGTCTGATGGCAGTGCGCGGCGTGATCGCCAGTGCCCTGCCGGACGTCGAACTGCACGGCAATCTCGCCCGGGCTGGTCTGCCGAAGGACTTCCGCGCCGCCCTCTAGGCAGTGTCACGCTCTTTCCTGATTATTTCGCGTAGCGCGACGGTTGGGCCGGTGTCGACGGTGCTTCTGGTCCCGTCGACCACCACGCCATAAATCTGCCGCGCGGCTTCAAGGCTGACATAGCCGTCGATTACGTCTGCCAGGACCTCCTCCGCAGGGCGCTCCAGCGGATCGCCGTAGCCGCCGCTGCCCGCGGGCTGCATGATGACGCGATCGCCGTGGTGAACGGTTTTGCGTTGTCCCTTTGCAGGTAACAGCTCCACGCTGCCGCTGGCGCGTTCGATAGCGACGTGGAGGAGGGCGCCGGGCTCGCCGCCAAATAGGCCCGCTGGCCGGATCCGGCCGCGCTCGCCGTTCGTGCTCAGGCTGGCTTCCTCGAAACCGATCCGGTAGACGCGACGCGCGGTGCAGCCGCCCCGCCAGCGTCCGGCGCCGCCACTGTCGGGAACGATCGACCATTCGTCGATCGTGAGCGGCGAGTCGAATTCAATCTGCTCGACCGACTGACTTCCCACATTGCCGACATGGACCCGGATCGCGCTCACGCCATCCTTGTCGGGCCGGGCGCCCATGCCGCCGCCATGGACGTCGATAGCGCCCACATAATCGCGACGCATCGCGTGGCGGCGTGCTGCGTCGGGGTCGTGGCCGCCGAATACGGTCGTTGCCGCGGTGTCGTAGCTTTGGGCGATCACGCGGTTTGGAATTGCGGGTGCCAGGGCGGTGAGCACCATGTCGATGACCCGGGGCGAAGTCTCGGTATTGCCGCTGACGACGGAAGCAGGGTAACGGCAATTGAGGATCGAGCCCTCGGGAGCGGAAATCGATATCGGTCGGTAGCACCCCTGGTTGATGGGAATTGCCGGGTCGGTTACCGCCTTGATGGTGAACCAAGTGCTGTTCATGGTCACTGCCATCGGGCAGTTCACGCCGCCCCTGACCTGGGGCCCGGAGCCGGCATAATCGACGGTAATGGAATCGCCGTCGACCGTGACCGCGACCCGAATCGGCACGAGATCGTCGGGCCATCCCGGCGCGGTTACAGGCTCGATGAAATCCTCGGCCTGGTAGGTGCCGTCGGGAATTCGCTCGATCTCCGCCCGCATCAAGCGTTCGGAATAATCCAGCGCCTCGCGCATTGTGTCGCGTAGAACAACCGCGCCGTATTTCCCGACCAGGGCGAGCAAACGGCGCTCGCCGACAAAGGTGCCGGCATACTGAGCCTGGATATCGAGCATGCGGTTCGCCGGGTCGCGGGTGTTCTGGATTATCAAAGTCATGACATCGTCGACCGGCACATCCTTGCGGAAGAGCCGGACGGGCGGGATGCGGATGCCTTCGCCGAAGATGTCCCAGGTCACCGGTGCATAGCTGCCGGGGCTCTGGCCGCCGATGTCGGACCAGTGGCCCCGGGTCATGGTGTAGCCGATGATCTCGCCGTCGTGGAACACGGGGCGGGTAAATTGCATGTCCGGCTGGTGGTTGCCGCCCGCGAGATAGGCGTCGTTGCCCACGATGACATCGCCCGGTTCGAGATTTTCGACTCCGATGGCCTCGACCATTGCGCGCGTCGAAATCACCGCCGAGCCGAGCATGGTGGGAATGTCGTTGCCCTGGGCGATGAGTTGCATGTCCGCGTCGAAGATTGCCGCCGATACATCGCCGCCCGAATGGATAATCGGACTTGCCGCGGTCCGCATCATTGCGACCTTCATTTCGCGCGCGGCCGCATAAAGCCCGCTTCGGATGATCTCGTATGTGACCTTGTCCATCAGGCCGCTTCCTCGAGATCGATAATCAGATTGCCCGCGCCGTCGGTCCGCGCCGATTGTCCGGCGTCGAGAACGATGCTGGAGCTGGCCTCCTCGATTACGGCCGGGCCCGTGATCGCCGCGCCCCCGCCAATCGACTCGCGGTCATAGCAGGCGAGTTTGCTAAAGCGTCCGTGAAGAAAGACCTCCCGGACGCCCGTCGCGTCCGGCAGAATTGCGTCACCTTCGTCGTCGGCGCCCGTTGCGAAACCACCGAGACTACCCGTCGCCTGGATGCGAAGATTGGCCAGCAGGATCGGGCGACCAGGCTGGTCGAAATTCCACAGTCGCTTGTGGTCGATCGCGAAGTCCTGGGCCAACCGCTGGAGCGTCTCCGTATCGACGCGCCCGCCACATTCGATTGCGATGGTTTCCGCCTGGGCGAGATAGCTGCAATCGACGCCCCGGGTCAGAATGACGTCGCCGTCTGCAACTCCTGCCGCCGCCATGTGAGCCCGGGCCTCTTCTTCGAGAGTGGCGAAACGGGCCTCGATCGCCGCGGGATCGAGCTCGTCGATGACACCGTTGATTGGGGCTTGGAGATCGTGCCTCATGTCGGCGATCAGCATCCCGCAGGCGGAGAACAGGCCGGGCAAGGGCGGCACCACGATTCGCGACAGGTCGAGTTCACGAGCAAGATCGACCGCATGAACGGGTCCGGCACCGCCGAAGGGGATGTAGACGCAATCCCGCGGATCGTGGCCTCGCTCGACGGTGACCAGGCGGACGGCCTGGGCCATCAGGGCGTTGGCTAGTGAGCGAACCGCCTGGGCCGCCTGAACGACCTCCATCCCGAACGGTTCGGCGAGATGATTGCTGATGGCGCGCCGGGCGGCGTCGGCGTCGAGATCGACGGTTCCGCCGAGGGCACGGCCGGGGTCGACATAGCCCAGGACGAGATTGCAGTCGGTTACCGTGGGTCGATCGCCGCCGCGCCCGTAACAGGCGGGTCCCGGCTCCGCACCGGCGCTTTCCGGGCCGATCCGCAAACCCCCGCCCGCGTCGACCCAGGCGATCGAGCCGCCGCCCGCGCCAATCGATTCGATGTCGAGGGTGGGAACGCGCACGGCATGGCTGTTGAGCATGGTCTGATGACGGACTTGCGGCCGAAAATCACGAATCACCGAGACGTCGAAACTTGTCCCGCCCATGTCGCCGGTAATCGCATGGGGGATCCCGAGTCGACGGCACAGAGCGACGGCCGCCGTCACGCCGCCGGCGGGGCCGGATTCGAGCAGCGCGACCGGCCGTTGCGCGATACTGGCCGGTTTGGCGAGCCCGCCGTTCGATTGCATGAAATGAATATCGGCGGTTACGTGGGCTTCGGCGAAGTGCTCGCCTACGGCGGCAATGTAGCCGACGCAGTGCGGGCCCAGCGTCGCGTTGATGACCGTCGTACTGGTCCGCTCGTATTCGTGAATTTCCGGGTTGACCTCGTGGGATGCGGTAAAGAACAGGTCAGGGCATGACTTGCGACCTCGGGCGACCGCACGGGATTCGTGGTCCGGGTTGACGTGGGCGTTGAGAAGGCAGATCGCGACGGCCTCGATCCCGTCCCTGTCGGCGTCCGTCAGAAGGGTGTCGAGTTCGGTGAGATCGAGGGGCACGGCCATCGTGCCGTCGAACAGCGTTCGCTCGGTTACTTCGAGGCAGCGACGACGGGGTACCAGCGGTGTGGGGTTGGTGAAAAACAGGTCATAGAGATCGGCCCGGTCATGGCGAGAAACGCGGCGGATTTCGAGAAGATCGCGAAATCCCCGGGTTGCGATCAGCGCAGTCTTCGCCCCCTTGCCTTCGATCAGGAGGTTGGTGGCGATCGTCGTGCCGTGGCCGATAAAGTCGATCGACTCGCCGCCGATACCGGCCTGCCTGAGAATTTCCAGGAGGCCCGCCCCGGCCCCGATAGCGGGATCGTCCCGTGAGGTGGGCACCTTGGCAGCATCGATCTGTCCCGTGGCGTCGTTATAGAGGATGACGTCGGTAAAGGTGCCGCCGACGTCGATTCCGAGGCGCCTCATGCTGTTTCGATCCTTCCAATGCGTCCACACGCGCGGCAATCGCGGCGCGACATCTTCATATGACGGTTCACCGTGCGATTCGAGGAAAAATTCACGGCTAATTGCAACGAAACTTTAATCAATCCGTCCTAATACGGTAGATGAGCATGACCAGAAATGGAGGTCGGCCATGGCCATGAGCCACGTCAGCGATCATGAAAGTTTCCTAATTCCGGGAGGCTTCGTCGGCGACCAACGCTTCCTAAAGGTCCCGGCATTCATTGGCATGCTTCAGGGTGCATTTTACACGTCTCTGAGCTGGCTCGTTCTGGGCGGCCTGTTTTTGATCAGTTCCATCACCTTCGGCATCGGCATCGCCCTTGCCGGACGGCTTCCCCAGCTCTTTTCGATCCCGCACTCGCGAATTGCCTCGTCCTCCCGCCGTTACGCCTTCACCCGGCGCCAGGCTTAGTCGCTTTCCGTAACAGCCGTTATCGCGCCCGGCGCCTGCGACCGGGGAAAATCGTTGTCGCCTTCTGGCGATCCGATTAGGCTTTAGTCTATTCCGAGGAGGGTGACGAGCAGGCCGATGGCGCTCAAATTCGGTAGACGATGGAGCCCGCGGGCTGGCGGAATCGCGGTCGCGGTCATGGCTGCGGTCGGCGCCCTGTTTTGCGGCGACCCGCCCGCCCAGGCCCAGATGTCGGCGATTCCGCATGATGCGGTGGTTCTGATCCAGGATGGGGCGCGCCAGGCGAACCTGGGTTATGCGTATTACGGCATGGCGGGCTTCGATACCACCAACGCGGTGCTGGCTTCGATCATAAACGAGGCACGCGGCCGTGCCGCCGGATCGATCATGGGGCTCGCAGCTGTCACAGCAGTGGAGCGTTACCCGGTCCTCCTGCCTCAGATCGTGCGTGCAACGGTTGAAATCGCGCCGGGGCATCGCGATGCCATCGCACGTCAGGTGGCGTTGGTCTTTCCGTTGCGTGCGGAGCAGATTTACGCGGCGGCGGGTACAGGTCCCTTACCGCCGGGCCAGCTTCCGGCGGTCCCGGCGATACCGCCGCAGGGCGCATTTGGCCCCGAACCGTCATGGACTGCGATTCCCGCCACGATCTACGAGCCCGTGGCGGTTGTGTCCGCGCCACCGCCCGAGCCGATCGCTCCGGTCACGGTGCCGACGGCGCCGGCAGCGATACCCGAGCTTCCGGGCGCTACTCCTGAGCCCATTCCCTAACCCGAGCTGTTCGTCGCCGATGCCGAGCCGCGGCCGGTGTCCGAAGCCGCACCACTTCTCGTCCCGCGTGAGACGCCGGCCCCGGGCGATAGCGAAGAGCCGGAATTGGGACCCCACGGTTATCCGATCCTGGGAACGCCGCCCGAACGCGGTGCGACCGACGATCTCTCCGTGAAGCTCGGTATTGGCGTCCAGGTAACGCCAGAGTATGAAGGCGGCGACGAACTCGATTTGGAGCCGCTGCCGATCGTCGATATCGTATGGCAAGAGCTCATCTATCTGAATTTAGAACATGGTCTCGGAGCATATCTCTGGAACCTGCCCAACCTGCAGGTCGGGTTGGGATTGACCTATAGTGGTGGTCGCGAGGAAGACGATGCGGATCATCTCACGGGCCTCGGTGATGTCAGCGACAGCATCGAGATATCTCCGTTCATTCGGTTGAATTTTACCGAGAAGTGGAGTGCGGGCGCACAGTTCCGGCGGGATATCTCTGGCGGTCATGAAGGCACCCTCGCAGAGTTGGACGTCGGTTATCGAACGCCGCTCGCAGACAAGTGGCGCATGAATGCGGGTGCTGGCTTCGAATGGGCCGATCAGGATTACATGGAGAGCTTCTTTGGTGTCAGCGCAGCCCAGGCGTCGGCCTCGGGTCTCAGCCAGTTCAATGCCGATGCCGCGCTCAAGAGCATCGAGCTGTACGGCGGCTTGAACTATGCCATCGACCGCGACTGGTTTGCCCAGGGATTCGTCAGCCTTTCCCTGCTGACCGGCGACGCAGCCGACAGCCCGGTAACCGAGAGCGATACCCAGCTGACCACAGGCGTCGGGGTCGGCTACGATTTCTAAGATCTGTGATCTCGGGGGTGGGCTTCCAGCGTCACGCCGCGGATCAGTTCGTGGCGCGGCGCACCTCGGCCGAGGTCCGGTTTACCAGGTAAAGGCCGACGAGGAGCAAGACAAGCGCACCCCAGATCCAGCCGCTGTGGCGCTCTTCGAAGAACAGAATTCCCAACACCATCCCGGCCGGCGTGCTCACATAGCCCCACAGCGAATAGAATACGGGCCCCGTGAGACGAACGCATTCAACGGCGAGGTACCAGACGACAGGGTTGTAGAGAATTGCGCCGAGTACGATCCAGTCGTCGGCGTCGAACGGCGCCCTGAACCACCACCATTCGCCGGCTGCGAGCATCGGAATGGCGGTCAGCGCGCTGGCGCCTACGAACAGGCCCCAGCAAATCAGCGTCCCACTATGGTACGGCCGGCGGACGATGGCGACATAGACGCTGAACGCGGCCCAGCTCGCCGGCGCGATCAACCCCATAAGGACCCATGGGACCATCTCCGGAGACGGCAGGCTCGCCTTGGGAATCAGGATGAGCATCAGCCCCCCGAGGCCGATCATGAGGCCGACTAGGCGGATACGATGAAATCGCTCCAGTGCCAGGACCAGGGCAAAGACATAGGTGAAAGCGGGCTCCAGGGCGAAATCGAGTGTCAGCACGCCGACCGGCACGTAGGGCGCGGCATAGATGATCGCGAGATAGGGTATCGCCAGCGCGAGCAGGCCGGAGACGCCGTACATCGTCAGGTGAGGCGGATCGAGCGGCGGGCGCTCGCGCCGGACCGCGAGGATTAAGGTCATGATGACGGCTGAACCGGCGATCTGCAGGAACGCGTAGGCCAGAAGCGGTATGCCGTGCTCGGCCGCCGCCCGGTTGAGTACGAAACCGCCCGCCCAACCTATGCCGATGACGAACACCATCAGCAGCGAAAGCACCGGTCCGAGTTGTGTGGGGGCGGCCGTCACGGTCAGGCGGCGGAAGATGCGAGGACAGTCACGTCTAGGAGCTTTAGGACTGTCCTGGGCTCCGAACAAGTCTCTACGGTTCTGCCGCTGGCTTTCACTGGCTGACCGCACGGGCTTTGGCCGTCGTGTGATTCAAAAGCAGGAGACCCGCGACGATGACGACGAGGGCGCCCCAAATCCAGCCGCTGGGCTTTTCGTCAAAGATCCAAATGCCGAAGAAGATTCCGGTTGGCGTTGCGACATAGCCCCACGCGGCGTAGAGCACCGGTCCCGCCAGCCGAATGCATTCGAAGGATATGATCCAGGTCAAACCGACGGTGATACCGATTCCGATGATCATCCCTTCGCCCAAACCAAACGGCGTGCCGAACCACCACCAGTCGCCGGTGATCGCCATGATGGGCAGAAGCATGATGGCCGCCATCGCGCACAGACCGAACGAAAGCACGGCAGAATCCATTTCCGGGGGGCGGACCCGGGCAATCCAGACCGAGAGGACCGCCCAGCTGATCGGCGCGACGAGGCCGAGTAGGACCCAAGGCACCATGGCCCGAGTTGGCAAGGCAGCCTGGGGAAGAAGGATCAACAGGAGCCCGGCCAAGCCCAGCAGCAGACCGAGAAGGCGCACACGATGGAATCGTTCGAGCGCCAGACCGAGCGCAAATATATAGGTGAAGGCGGGCTCGAGCGAGACGTCAAGACCGAGCACGCCGATCGGGATGCGGGACGAGACATAGACGATGACAAGGACGGCGATTACCTGTCCGAGCAGGGCGAGAATGGCATAGAGCTTGAGATGGGTTCGCGAGAGCGCGACCGGTTTGAACCGGATGAGCAGGTAGAGGCCGACCAGCAGCGCGCTGATGGCATTGGGCCAAAAGGCGACGGCGACGTAGGGAATCCCGTCCTCGACTGCCAGACGGGTCATGGTTATGGCCATCATCCAACCAAGGCCCGAGGCGATGACCAGGAACAGCGTAAGCATGCGGCTGACGGGACGCGGCAGATCGTGGGAGGGGCCGGGTTCTTGGCTCATCGGGTCTCGGGCATCTGTCTCGGCATCGGGCGAGTTTTGTGTTGCGCCGAAAGGGACGGCGGCAATTGGCGGGGGTCAGCCCTTCTGGTCGTAGGGTACGATGCGCGCGATCTCGAACTTGTTGAGCATGACCACATAGCCGTCGTCGCGCAGAAATGGCAGGAAGTAGTTGGGATCGTTGAGTAAGTCGAGAACCCTGGTATCGGCGGAGACGAAGAAATGCCCGCCCATGCCGAACCCGTCGGTCATCTCGACGTGGACACGGACCTTGATCTTCTGAATGTAATGTCGATTTGCCATGGTCGTCGTTCATGAACCGGTCTCAGCACCATCGCCACCGGGTCCGGTGCTGTGCCCGGATAGTAGCATTCCGGACTGCTCTTGCCGATGGTTGCGACGCAATCCGTTCACGGCGCGTCGGCGAGCCCGGAGAGCGGGCGCGAGACCGGCGGGAGGGTACCAACGGCCCGGCCTTTGAGTATTTCCGCGGCGGCCCGGATGTCGTCGAGTGAAACGGCCATGGCCTCAGGGTCCGGTCCGTGCGATCCCCATCACCGCGACGACTTCGGCAATGGCGGCGATTACGCCTTGGATGACGCCGGCATCGATCGCACCGATACAGCCGATCCGAAAGCTGGGCGTGTTGGTGAGCTTCCCGGGGTAGATGACATAGCCGCGCGATCTGAGTTCTCCAAAGAATTCGTTGAAATCGTAATGCGGATCGCCCGGTTCCTGAACGGTCACGATGATCGGGGCCTGCACCGAATCGTCGAGCAGGGTTTGAAAGCCCAGCCCACGAAGGCCGTCGACGAGGAGACGGCAATTCGTCCGATAGCGCGCTTCTCGCCCGGCGCCGCCGCCCTCGGCCTCAAGTTGGTCGAGTGCCACGTCGAGTGCGGCGAGGACCTGCGTCGGCGGTGTAAAGCGCCATTGTCCGTTGTCTTCCAGGCTTTGCCACTGGTCCACCAGATCGAGGCTCAGCGAATGAGCGTTGCCTGTGGCAGTCCTGAGCGCGCCCGTTCTCGCGATGACGAACGAGACGCCGGGCACGCCCTCCAAGCCCTTGTTGGCCGATGCCACGAGCGCGTCGAACCGAAGATCCCGAGCGTCGATCCGAAGTGCACCGAACGAGCTGATCGCGTCGATCAGAAATCCTCTCCCGCTACGGGCTGTGATGTCACTCAAGCTTTTGATCGGGTTTAGAATCCCCGTTGTCGTCTCGCAGTGAACCGCAGCGACGTGGGTTATCGCGACGTCCGCGGTGAGCCGGCGCTCCAGCTCCGCGGGATCGGGCGTCTGGTCTTCGGGCGTTTCCCACAAGTCCACCTTGCGTCCGATGATCTTGCCGATCTTTTCCATGCGCCGACCGTAGGCACCGTTGCTTGCAATGAAGAGCTTGCCCTCGCGTGGCACGAGGCTGCCGATTGCTGCTTCGATCGCAAATGTTCCGCTCCCTTGAAGGGGGACGCAGGTGTGGCTGGTCTCGCCATCGATCAGCCCGACCAGCCGCTCCCGGAGCTTTGCCGTCAAGGCGATGAAGTCCGCGTCCCGCGACCCCCAGTCTCGCAACATGGCCCGGCGGGTCGCTTCGGTTGTCGTCAGTGGTCCCGGGGTGAGCAGGTAGGGGGGCTTGTCTGAAGAGGGCGTCACGAAAGGCTCTCGGCTTCGTTTCGGTTGTCGGACCCACTGGCGCAGGGCCGCCTAGCATACCGGCATTCGAAGCTCCATTCGAGGGAATGACTCAAGGAGACAACAGGCCGCAGCGATCGATTATGAAGGCGGCCAGGGTGTCGCCATCGTCGATCGCCAGTTGTTCGGGCGCTGGATCGGGAAGCTCGACCGGCTTGACCGGTTGATCGACGGCAAGACCGACGATCCTGCTGTCCGTGACGCAACGCAGCGGCCGATCGGTGCCGTTTCGGACAATTTCGAGTTTGTCGACGGACGCCTCGTGAAAGCCCACGCTCAAGACCAGGTCCACAGGCGTCATCCGCGCCAACAGGCTCTCGAGATCGTTGCCGGTCTTGCCACGGTTTTCATGCATCAGCGCCCAGCGTCGTTCTGACAGCACGATGACCTCGGTGGCGCCGGCCTGGCGGTGGCTGTAGCTATCCTTGCCGGGACGGTCGACATCGAACGCATGGTCCATGAATTTCGCCATCGAGACCGAGATGCCCCGGGCAGAAAGCGCAGGCAGAAGGCGCTCGATGAGCGCGAGCTTGTCGGCCGCCGTACCGCCGGTGATACCAAAGACCTTCATGACCGGACCTCAGCCGCCGCCGCGCTGGTAGTGCAGCCGGAAGCGCTCAAGGAAGCGATCGGCTTCGTCTTCCGAGAAACCTTCGAACTTCAAGTCCACATCCGTGACGGGAAGCTTGAGCTCCGGCCCGACCCGGCGATAGCGCTGATCGGCCAAGCCGATCCGGACGCGGCGGGACCCGTCCTCGACGGTAATCACAGTGCCCGAAACCTTGTAGGGCCGGCCTTCCACCGCCGCAGGCAGGAGACGGAAAATTTCATGATGAGGAAACCCCATTTCGAGCCGCACGGGAGCGGCCCCCTTGCCCGCCAACTCAACCGCCGGCAATGGGGGGCGCGATGGCCAGAACCTCGCCGTCGACGAGCGGTCGCTGCTTGACTTCTTCGGGAGTCTGGTGCCGTCCGTCGATCATGACCAGCACCGTGATTCGCGGCGGAAGCGAGAGTTGGTCGATCACCTGTTGTGGCGTGGTGCCCGCGGGAAGGTCGAGGTCGGTTTCTCCGTCGCTCGCCCCCGCTGGCGCAAACGGCTTGAGGGTGGCGAACAGGCGCAGCCGAATCTTCATATGCGGCGGGGCTAGGCCGGGCCCATGAGGTGAACACGGGCGAGATAGGCTTCCATGATCCGAAGTGGATCCTCCTTGAGCTTCTTCTTCCACTGGCCGAGCGGCGCTTCGGTCTGGATCAGTCCGCGCAGCACGCCGACATGCTGAGTCAACCCCAGGCTGAGCGCCCCGACGATTTTGTCGTCCTTGAATTCGAGTCGCATGTAGCGCCCGTTGTCCTTGTCGACCGCCTCGGAATGATCTCCCCCGTCGACGCCCATCCACAGCCCGTAGGACGAGGTGATCATGCCAAGCGTTGCGAGCACGTTCATGTTCAGGCAACCGCGGTGCTCCGCGTCGTCGCCCGACATGTTCTGGGCGGCGATACGGCCATGCTCCACGGCAGTCGGCTGGATCGCCTGGACGGTCCACGAGCCGTCGGAGAAGTCGAGTCCCTGGGCGCAGTCGCCCGAAGCATAGATGTCCTTGGCGCTGGTCTGCAGGTGGTTGTCGACCAGAATACCGAAATCGCTCTTCACTCCGCTGCCCTTGAGGAAGTCGGTCGTCGCCGCTACGCCCGTCGCCGTAATGATGACATCGGCGTCCGCTGCCTTGCCCTTGTCGAAGCTGACCTTGAAGCGATGATCTCCGGTTCCCTTCTCGATGCCCACCACCTTCGTCGAGGTTTTGACGGTCACGCCTCTGCCCTCGCACCATTTCTTGATCATTGTACCGCCGGTCTTGTTCATCATGCGCGGCACCATGCGGTCTTCCATTTCGACCACGGTGAGCTCCACGCCGCGCTTGATCAGCGCTTCGAGGATGATACAGCCGATGAAGCCGGCGCCCATCAGCAGCACCTTCGAGCCGGGCGTGGCGTACTTCATGATGTTGCGTGAGTCCTCCAGGGTCCAGCAATTGTAGATGCCTTCGCCGGCGTCGACACCCGGCACCGGCGGGACAAGGGCCCGTGAGCCCACGGCAAGCAGCAGCTTGTCGTATTTCAGCGCCTTGCCCTTTGACAGGGTGAGCGATTTTGCCTTGCTGTCGATCTTCTCGACCCTCGTGTTCTGGCGGTAATCGACCTTGAGGTCGTCGAGGTAGTTCTTCGTCTTGCGCAAATGGGTCCCGGCCTCCTTGATTTCGTCGGCGAGATAGTAGGGGATTGCCATGCGCGAGTACGGCGGCGCGTCCTCGTCCATGATCAACGCGATGTCGGATTCGGTATTCATTTGCCGCAGATGCTCCACGGCAATCAAGCCGGAGGGGCCGGCACCCACGACGACATGTCTCATGATCTCTCCCCTTTTTCTTATCGGTCGAATCGTTGCGGTAAAAAGGGGAGGGCCCGGGTGGGCGCCTTCCCCTTGCGTTGCTTCTTCCGCGCGCCCTTATCGAGCCGCGAACCCTCCCACTAGAGTCCCAGGCGCGTCCTCGTCTCATTGCTCGGCACGCCGTCCTTGGTCCAGCCGCGAAGCTCGTAATATTCGTCGATCAGCGCATCGAAATTGCCCTTGCCCGCAGTGAGGCCTTTGGCGGGTCCCGATGGTGCGCCTTCGTTGAGCAGGCGCGGGGGCAGGGTGTCGTCCTTGCGGCCCAAGCCGGCCCGGAGATTGAAATCTTTCTCCATGTTCCAGACCCGCTCGCCCAGTGTCAGCAGACTGTCGAGCGAGAAGTCGCCCTCGCAGGCCGCGTCGATCTGAGGTCCGATGTCCTCAAGCGACCAGGCGAAGGTCGTGAACAGGCACAACCCCGACGAGTCGACGACGGCGGTCGCGTCCTGGAAGGCCTTGACGAGGCCGGGCTTGCCCTCGGTCGAGGTCGGATCGGTCTTTTCGGGAACGCCGAAGACCTCTGAGGCGATTGTGTACCCCCGCAGATGGCAGGCGCCCCGGTTCGCGGTGGCATAGGCAATCGACATGCCCTGGGTCCCGCGCGGATCGTAGGCCGGGAACTCCTGACCCTTCACCGTCATGGACAGTTCGGGGTGGCCGTACTTCTCGCACATTCGTCTGGACCCCTGCCCCAACTCCTTGCCGAAGCCCTCGCCCTTGCCGGTCATCTCGGCCAGCGTGGTCAGTGCCTCCGCATTCCCGAAGTTGAGTTTGATTCCGCCCGTCTCCTTTTCCGTAATCGCACCAATCTCGAAGAGCTCCATGGCCGCGGCCAGGGTCGAGCCGAACGAGATCGGATCCATGCCGTATTCGTTGCACATGAAGTTCGCGAAGGTGCAGGCATCGATATCGTCAATGCCCGTATCGGCGCCGAGCGACCAGGCGTTCTCGTATTCGAGGCCACCCGACGCGCCCCAATATTCGGGGCGGTTTTGGACTGTGTAGTGTTCGGTCGAGATTTTCGAAACCCGGCCGCAGGCGATCGTGCAGCCGAAACAAGCCTGGTTGGTAACCAGGTTGGTGGTTCCGTCGGCCCGCGGCGTGGTCATGCCGGTCGAGCCGATCGCCGCCGCGCCCTCGAACTGGGTTTCCCGGAAGTTACGGGTCGGCAAGGCGCCGGTCTCGTTGATGATCTCCATAACCACTTCGGTGCCGAGCGCGGGCAGGCCCTCGCCGGTAACCGGGTTCTCCGCGAGAACCTTCTTGCCGGCGGCGACGGCCTTCATGAACCCCTTGATGTCGTCGACGCCGCCCACACCCTTGGTGCCGCGCACGGCAACCGCCTTGAGGTTCTTCGAGCCCATCACCGCACCCACGCCCGAGCGCCCCGCGGCGCGGTGCAGGTCGTTTACCACAGCGGCATAGAGCACGCCGTTCTCGCCCGCCGGGCCGCAGCTTAAGACGCGGACTTGCGGATCCTGCGAATCCTTCTTGAGGGCTTCTTCGGTATTCCAGCACGACGTGCCCCAGACATGCTTGGCATCGCGCAATTCGACCTTGTCGTCCTGGACGGAGAGGTAGACGGGCTTCTTCGACTTGCCCTCGAAGATGATCATGTCGTAGCCGGCGTTCTTGAGTTCGGCGCCGACATAGCCGCCGGAGTTCGAGCAGGCGATCGCGCCGGTGAGGGGGCCCTTGGTAATCACCGAGTAGCGTCCGCCCGTCGAGGCGGCGGTACCCGTCAAGGGGCCGGTCGCGATGATCAGCTTGTTGTCCGGCGAAAGGGGATCGACCTTCGCGTCAACCTCCTCGCAAATGTACTTGGTGGCGAGCCCACGCTGGCCCAGATAGTCCCGCGCCCACTCCATGTTGAGCGGCTCCACCGCAACGGAACCCTTGGTCAGATCGACCCGCAGAATTTGACGTTGCCACGACATGATGATCTCTCCCTAATTTCGATCCGCAGTTGGTCCGGTAACCGTAAACGCCCGGGAAATCAGGCCTCGGCCTGGCTTCCGGCGTCGGTCTTCGCCGCCCACTGCTTCATCCGCTCGTAGCCGGTCCAGTCGCTATCGACATAGGTGATGGCTTCGGTCGGACACGCCTTCGCGCATTCGGGATCGCCACCGCACAGATCGCATTTGATGACCTTGCCGCTGTCATGGTTGTAATTGATGGTTCCGAACGGGCAGGCAATCGTGCACACCTTGCAGCCCACGCACAGGTTCTCGTCGACTTCCTTGGCAAGCGTGGTGTAGTTGAGCTTGATCGCGTCGACGGGGCAGGCCTGCTGACACCAGGCTTCGGCGCACTGGGTGCAGGTGTAGGGTGCAAAGCGCGCCTCGTCGTGAAACATGAAGACCTTGATCCGGGATTTCGCCGGATTGAACAGACCCTCGGCTTCAAACGAACAAGCCATTTCGCACTGGAGACAGCCCGTGCACTTGTCGACGGAGATGTTGAGAGATTTTGGCATCCTTGGACTCCCCCTCTTGGATCGCCTGATTTTTGGTCGTCCGCACCCGATCGAACCGCGTTCCAGCGCGGCTGCCGGATCCTGCCGGACACCGATTTGTTAGTCAAAGTATGAGCGCTGGGTTAAGCCCCGTCAAGCGCATCACGGGTGCGAAAAGTCACAACAATCACGGGGTTATGCCCCGATGGTCCGGACCCACGCGGACTCGTTTCGGTTCCGGCTTGGGTCTTCGTTCAGGGCAACATACCGGGCTTCAGCGATGCAGATGATTGGCGCTGATCGACGACGATGTCAGGCACGGAACCCGCACGCTGGATCGCGGCGCCAAATTGCAAGGGGGATTATATCCCAAAGTTACCGAGCCGCGTTTCGCTTCCCCACTAGGCGCGTTATCCCTTTGATTTCTCTTGGTTTCTGATGCTTTCTCGGCGTACTTCAGGTCAACGAGGAAAGGGTAACGAGATGACCATGAAGGCCCCCGGCAAGGCACATCGCGAGGGACTGACGCTCCTAGAGATCGCGGACATGTTCCACGTCGAGGACGAGGCCCGGCAGTGGATCGAAAATCAGCGCTGGCCGGATGGCCCATACTGCCCACAGTGCGGCTCGTTCGACGTGGGCCAACGAAGAGCGGAGGCGCTCGATGCGGGCCGCGAGAAAGACCTTGTCATCCTCGTAGAGCGCCATTTCGCCTTCGCCGGCAAGCCCGTCCGGCTGACCCTCGATCGTCTCGCGCGCGGGCATCCAATAGACGGCGTCGTCGGTGAACAGATCGAGCCATTCCTCGTAGCGTCGTTCGCTCAAAAGCCGAACTTCGCGATAGAGAAATTGCTCAATGTCGTGTTGCAGCGCGGCGTCGACCATGTGAGCGACCGGACCAGGGTGCGTCGATCAGCGCAGCCCAGTGCTTGTAGAAATTGAGTTGATTGGTTTCCGAAATATAGGGTGCGAATCGACCCGGGCAGCCCTCGGGTCCGGTCAACAGGGCCTGGCCCGCATTCATCTGATAGTTGAAATCGAGCCGTTGGCCGACCACGCCCCGGGTTGCTTCTGTGACCTGTTCGAAATTCTCCGTGTCGTCCTGTGCAGCAATGCCGCTTACCGACTGAATGCGGGTGAAATCGACCCGCGCGAGATCCTTGATGACTTGAGGCGCATCCCGGTCGATGCCGCACCAGTTCCAAGCTTCGAGCCTATCCGGTCCCTTGGGTAGCCACAGATAGAATCCGATGGGGCGGAGTGCACTGAAATCGTTGAACGAAAGGTTGGGAAACATGTTGCTGAACGAGAGACCGTAAACCCCCGCTTGATTCTTCGGAAACGCCTTGAGGAGCCGCTGTTGGCATTCCTCCACATATTCGACGACTTCCGCACCGTATTGCTCGGCCTCTTCGAGATCGACGGCATAGCGCTCGCCGTCGAAGACGATGCCGGTCATGCCGTGACCGTTATCGAGCCCAATATTGAAATATTTGTCCTCCTTGCCGCGAAAGCCGGGATTCGCCGGATTGATCTGCCGCATGTCGAGCTTGAACATCGAGCCGTGAGTATAGGGCAGATGGTAGGTATCGCCGGTAAAGTTCTCGCTGGCGATCTTCCAGTTGGCGTCCATTGAATAGCGTTGGATGCCCGGGATGAACTCGATCCCGCCGACCTGGCGCTCAATCATGACGTCGAGATACCAGCGCAAATCGCCCAGAAAGTCGTCCAGGCTTTTTGCGCCTGCGTCCCAATTGCCGAACAGCATGCCGCCATAAGATGCGAACATCGGAACCTGGAGCAGTCCCCATTCCGTCTTGTTCAGGCGATCGCCAAAAGCGTTCTTTCCCCGGGGGAACACCCTTGAGTTCGCCGCTGTTGGCGTAGGTCCAGCCATGAAAGCTGCAGGTGAATTGGCGGGCGTTGCCGCGGTCCGCCCTGCAGACCTTCATGCCGCGATGGCGGCAGGAATTCAGAAATGCCCGGACCGCCCCGCCGGCGCCGCGGCAGACAAGGATGGGATCCTCGCCCATATAGGCAGTCATGTAATCGCCCGGCTCGGGGATCTGGCTTTCATGTCCCAGGAAAAGCCAACAGCGCGCAAAGATTCGCTCGAGCTCCGCTGCGTAGATCTCGGGATCGAAGAAAATCTTGCGGCTGACGAGCCCTTCGTCGAGCTTGACGTACTGCTCTGATCCATCGAACGGCATGGTCGTCCTCACCGGTTGTTCCCGCCCGGAGCTAGCATGAAATCGAGTGCGACCGTAACACGCTCGGCGCTCGGGAACGAGCCGCACCTAAGCGTAGTAGATGATCAGGTAAAGCCCGAGCAGGGCGGCGATCCAGAGCACGGTGTTGCCGGTCAGCCAGGTGCGCCCGAACACACCCTCGGGCCCGTGCAGCCGGAAGATATGGACGACCAGCCCGCGCGACGGCCGCTCTGTGGTCCGTCCAGTGTGCGCCGAGGCGGCGATCAGCAGGTCGGCGAAGCCGCGCACCGCGGGCAGGACGGCCCGGCGCAACAGCCAGTCGGCGTCGATGTTGATCGACCGCAGTTCCGGCGGATAGAGCCCGGTCATCTTGAGCCAGGCGAAGGCCAGCGCCGAGAAGAACAGCAGCTGCAGTTGTGCGATCACGTGGGGCAGGGTGTAGGGCAGGTAGTCCACCGGGTAGGGCAGCAGCGCGTAGAGCGGCGCCGGATGGATGCCGATGGCAAGGCACAGCCCCGCGCCGATCGCCATGGCGCCCAGCATGTTCCAGCTCGGGTCGCGCGGCCGCAGCCCGGAATCGTGAGCGAAGAAGGCGAAGAACGGGATCTTGATACCGGCATGGTGGAACACGCCGGCGGAGGCGAACAGCAGCAGGAACCAGACCACGCTGTAGCCCTGTTCGGCGGCCGCGGCCATGATCATCGACTTGGTCACGAAGCCGCTGAACAGCGGGAAGGCGGAAATCGACGCCGCGCCGACGATACAGAGCCCGGTGGTCAGCGGCATGCTTCGGTAGAGCCCGCCCAGTTCCGAGCCGTTGATCTTGCCGGTCTGGTGCAACACCGCGCCCATGGTCATCAGCAGCAGGCCCTTGAACAGGACGTCGGCAAAGGCGTGCGCGACCGCGCCGTTGAGCGCCAGCGTCGTGCCCAGCCCGATTCCCACCACCATGAAGCCGAGCTGGTTGATCATGCTGTAGCAGAGCACCCGGCGCAGATCGTTCTCGATCACCGCGTAGAAAATCGGGAACACCGCCATCGCGGTGCCGATATAGATCAGCGGTTCTTCGCCGGGAAAGCCGCGCGCGAGGCCGTAGACCGCAGCCTTGGTCGTGAACGCGCTCAAGAAAACCGTGCCCGACGGGGTCGAGGCCGGATAGGCCTCGGTAAGCCAGGTATGGACCCCGGGAAAGCCGCATTTGATGCCGAAGGCGATGAAGATCAGGATGCCACCCAGGCTGTCGAGGCCGATCTGGCCGAAATGACTCGATCCGGTCTCCTCGATTAGCAACAGGGCGCCTGCGAGGAACAGCAGCCCGGCGCCCGCCTGGACACCGAAATAGCGCAGGCTCACGCCGGTCGCCATCGGGGTGCGCCGCGCCAGGACGAGGCCGGTGGATGCGATGGTCATGCCCTCGAAGGCGATGAACAGCGTGATGAAGTCGCCCGCGAAGACGAAGCCCAGCGCGCTGGCAACATAGACCAGCGCGCTCACGACCTGCAGCCGGTCCTCGATCTTGAGCGCGAACAATCCGCCGATGAAGGCGGCGATGTGGAACAGGATGCCGAACAGGAAGCTTAAGGAATCGGCGCGGAAGAGTTCGAGCCGATAGCCCAGCAGCTCGGTCTCCAAGCCGCCACCCTGCGAGAGCGCCCACAGGTTGATCGCGCCGCCCACCGGGGCGAGCAGCAGGAGCACGGGGCGGATGCGGCCGGGCACAACCAGTGCCAGGAGTGCTGCGATGAGGAACGGCGCGAAGGGAGGCAGGAGACTACCGCTCATCGTAGTAGTCCTCCTTGCGCATCACGAGCTTGCGCAGCTCCTTTGCGACCAGCACGAGCACGACGCAGGCGAGGAAGCCATAGAACCCGTAGAAGCCGAACCAGGATTCGGGTTTCAGGATGGCGTGCTTGTCATATAGCAGGTCGGCCAGCAGCAGCCCCGTGCAGAGTGCGAAGAAGATCCAGAACGCGCGCTTGAGCGCCCGCGACTGACCCCGAAATTGTTTGTTGATCATGACCCGGCACTCCCGGCAACGAGCGGTGAGAGCAGCGCCGCGAACAGGCCGGGATAGAAGAACAGCACGACGCAGCCGGCGGCCGAAATCGCCAGCCCGACGAGGCAGGGAATCGGCGCCTCCTTCACACCGCCGCCCGCGGTGCCGGCCGGACTCGCGAAGAACGCGCGGGTTACGATCGGTAGGAGGTAGGCGATGTTGAGCAGCGAGCTGAGCGCGAGGGCCGTGAGCAGGAGATAGCTTTCCGCTTCGATCGTGCCCAGCGCCAGGTTCCATTTACTCCAGGCGCCGACCATGGGCGGCAGGCCGATCAGGCTGAGCGAGCCGATGGCGAAGCAGGTCATGGTCACGGGCATGGTCCGGCCGATCCCATCGAGTTCGCTGACCCGCGTCTTGCGCAGCGCCGTGTAGATCGCGCCGGCGCAGAAGAACAGGGTGATCTTGCCGAACGCGTGGGCCGCGATGTGCATGCCGCCGCCCAGGATGCCGTAGGCGTTGGCGAGCCCCGCGCCCAGCACGACATAGCCGAGCTGGCCGATGGTCGAGTAGGCGAGCCGAAGCTTCAGGTTGTCCTGGCGCAGCGCCACCAGCGAGGCGGCGACGATGGTGAAGCCCGCGACATAAATCAGCCAGCCGCTCCCGGTCATGGCAGAGAGCGTGTCGATACCGAAGACGTAGACCACCAGCTTGAGAATCGTAAAGACGCCCGCCTTGACCACCGCGACCGCGTGCAGCAGTGCGCTCACCGGGGCCGGTGCCACCATCGCCGCGGGCAGCCAGCGGTGAAAGGGCATCAACGCCGCCTTGCCGACGCCGAACACGTAGAGCACCAGCAGAATGCCGAGCACAGCCTGCGACGCGCGACCCTCCAGGATGCCGCCCGTGCGGAAGTCGAGAGTGCCGGTCAGGCTCCAGGTCCAGATGATGGCGAAGAGCAGGAACACGATGGAGGTCCCCAGCAGAATGCCGAGATAGGTCCGCCCCGAGCGCCGGGCCTCCGCGTCGCCCGAGTGGGTCACCAGAGGATAGGTCGAGAGCGTGAGCGCCTCGTAGAAGATGAACAGGGTGAACATGTTCGCGGCGAATGCGATCCCGACGGTGCTCGACAGGGCCAGCGCGAAGCAGGCGTAAAACCGCGTCTGGTACGGCTCGTTATTGCCGCGCATGTAGCCGATCGAATAGATCGAGGTGACGAGCCAGAGGAACGAGGCGACCAGCGCAAACAGCATGCCCAAGGGCTCGATCGCAAAGCCGAGTTCGAGGCCCGGTAGCACGCTGATCAGGTGCGCGGAGTGCCGTTCCCCGGCCATGACGCCCGGCAGCAACAGTACGACCACGGCGAACAGCCCAGCGGCGGTGGCCAGCATCACACCCTCGCGCAGATTGGGCCAGCGGCTGGCCAGCGCAATGCCGAGCGCGCCCGCCAGCGGCAGGCCCACGGCGATGAGAATTGCGGCGTTCACGGCGTCCCTCCGAGCAAGCTCTGCGCGATGCCCTGCGTGATCCCGATGGTCGCGTCGGTGTGAACGCCGAAATATAAGCAGGCCACGATGAGCAGCCCGCTCGGAACGAGCAGCACAAGTGGCGGTTCCTTGGCCTCCTTGGCCCGCTCGCTGGGGGCATGGAAGTAGGCCGCCTCGATTACCCGGCCGACATAGCCCAGTGCGAGCAGCGAGCCAACCAGAATGATCACGGCGACCGGCCAGAGATCCGCCTCGATTGCGGCCTTGATGAGATACCACTTGCTGACGAAGCCGACTGTGAGCGGTACGCCGACCAGACTGAAGCCAGCGATCGTGATTCCCGCCATGGTGACGGGCATGGTCCGGCCCAGCCCGTGGAGGTCGGCGATGCGTAAGCCCGCGCCCAGCTTCAACGCGATCGCGCCGACCAGCATGAAGAGACCGCCCTTCATCAGGGCATGATTGATCAGGTGAACCACTCCGCCGGTCAGACCGGTCTGGCTTGCGTAAGAAATGCCCAGCGCGATGTAGCCGATCTGGGCGACCGACGAATAGGCCAGCAGTCGCTTGACGTCCTGCTGGAAGAAGGCGACCAGCGAACCCGCGATGATAGCAATTAGCGCGAGTGGCATCAGGATGTAACCGAGCGGTAGGGTCTCGAAGGAGAACTCGACGCCGAACACCGTGTAAACGAAGCGGAGCAGCATGTACGCGCCCACCTTGGTCGCCGTCGCAGCGAGGAACGCGGACACGGCAGCCGGCGCGTAGGTATAGGCGTCGGGCAGCCAGAGGTGCAGGGGAAAAAGCGCGAGCTTGAGGCAAATCCCGACGGTGAGAAAGGCAAAGGCCATCTGGACGGTCCGGGTGCCATAGACGGGGGGCAGGCGCTGGGCAAGGTCGGCAATGTTCAGGGTGCCCGTCATCATGTAGAGCAGCCCGATTCCAATAAGGATGAGGGTCGCGCCGATCGTGCCCAGGACGAGGTACTGGTAGGCGGCGCGTAGTGCCCGGCGGTCGCGATGCTGGGCCACCAGGACATAGGTCGCGAGCGAGCTGATTTCGAGAAATACGTAGATGTTGAAGGCATCGCCCGTCGCCACGATGCCGAGCAATCCGGTCAGGCAGAGCAGAAAGATGGCGTAGAAGAGCGCGCGTCGGATCTCGCCGATCTGCAGCGACAGTGTCCGTAGGGAATAGGGCAACACGACGGCGGCGACGCCCGATACGATCACAAGAACGAAGGCACTGAGATAGTCGATTCGATATTCGATGCCGAAGGGCGCGACCCAGCCTCCCAGCGCGTAGGAAAACGTACCGCTGGCCTCGACCTGCAAGAGCATTAGGATCGCGATCGCGAAGCAGGCCCAGGCGGCGGCGCTGGCGACGAGCCAGGCGATCGTGCCGCGCTGGACGAGCACGCAGACCGGTGCGGCGATCAGGGGGATTGCCACCTGAAGGATGGGAAGATGATCGGCGATCATTTCCTGGGACCGTTCGAATCGAGCTCCTGGATTTCGTCTTCTTCGACGGTGCCGTAGGCCTTCTTGATCCGCACGACGAGCGCAAGCCCCACCGCCGTCGTCGCCACCGAGACGACGATGGCAGTCAGGATGAGGACGTGGGGCAGGGGATTGCTGTAGATCTCGACCCCCTCGACCAGGATCGGCGCCGTGCCACCCGTGACCTTGCCGATGGCGATATAGAGCAGGAACACGGCGGTCTGAAAGATCGTCAGGCCGACCAGCTTCTTGACCAGGTTGCCCCGCGCGATGACGACATAGAACCCCAGCATCATCAGGACAATGCTGATCCAGTAGTGGTAGTGACCGAGTAGGTCCATCTCAGCGCCTGCTTGCGAAGGCGTAGAAAATCGATGTGATCACGGTCGCCACCGTGATCCCGACACCGAACTCGACGGCCAGGATGCCGATATGGTTGCCGTGGGCGAGGCCGTGCTCGCCATGGCCGAAGGCACCGTATTCGAGATAGTTCCCGCCCAGCACCATCGCCGCGACGCCGGTGAGCGCAAAGATCAAGACGCCGCAGGGCACCAGGATCAGCAGAACGCGCCAGCCGAGCACCCGGAGCGCCGTGTCGGGATCGAACACCAGGGTGTAGAGCACGAACGCCGAGGCGAATATCACGCCCGCCTGAAAGCCGCCGCCAGGCCCGTAATCGCCGTGCATCTGGACGTAGAGCGCGAACAGCAGGATGACGGGACAGAGCAGCTTCGCGACCACCCGCAGGATGAGGAAATCCTTCATGGCCGTTTTCTGCGTCGCCAGCGCGGCAGGCGGCCGATCAGCAGCAGGACACCGACACCCGCCGTGAAGATCACCGTGACTTCGCCCAGCGTGTCGTAACCCCGGTAGGAGGCGAGAACGGCTGTCACCAGGTTGGGCACGCCCGTCTGTTCCGCGGTATTCTCGATATAGTAGGGCGCGACATGCTGATGGGCCGGTGCGCTGATATCGCCGAACAAGGGGGTATCCACCGTGCCGTGGATCAGCGCCGCGCCGGTCACGGCGACGACCAGCAGGGGAATCCAGGGATTGCGGGTCGGCTTCCTCTCGCGCGAGCCGATCAAGACTAGCGCGCCAAGCAAGAGCACGGTCGTGATCCCGGCGCCGACGGCGGCTTCCGTGAACGCGACGTCGACGGCATCGAGACGCACCCAGAGTCCCGCCATTACGAGGCTGTAGAGACTCGAGAGCATGACCACGGCGACCAGGTTCCGGATCCGGATGATTCCGATCGTCAGAATTACCAGCAGGGACAGCAGGATGATATCGAGATAGGCCTGAATTAGTCCGTATCCTTCTTCTTGGTCCACGGCTTCTCACCGCTCAGGAGAGCTGCGTGGGCCAGCGCGTAGCTCGAGGTCGGGCTGGTTATAAGCAGGAACACCAGGATGAGCACGAGCTTGACGGTTACGAAGCTGATCCCACTCTGGAGCATCAGTCCGGTGAGCAGCAAGCCGGCGCCCATCGTGTCGGTCATGCCGGCGGGATGCAGCCGGGTAAAGAAATCGGGCATGCGAAGCAACCCGATGCCGCCGGCGATCACGAAGAACGCGCCCCCGATGATCAGGATCCAGCTGAAGACGGCGACAATCATCGTTCGCTCCTTCGGCGGAAGTGGCCGCGCTGGAACAGCTTGAGTACGGCGACGGTGGCGATGAAGTTGATCAGCGCGTAGACCAGGGCAATGTCGAGAAAGTCGGGTCGGCCCATCAGGAATCCGACCGCCGCGAGCAGCAGCACGGTCTTGGTGCCGAAGCTGTTCACCGAGAGCACCCGGTCGTAGATGCTCGGGCCCAGAAGGGCGCGGGTCAGCGCCAGCACCATGCTCACGATGATGGCCGCGCAAGCCGCCATGTAGAGGTCCGTCATGGCTTCGCCTCAATACGCGTCACCCGGCGATCCATTTCGCCCCCGCGCAACTCGTCTAGTCCCTTGTGGGTCAGCGCGTGGACCTCGATCTCGTCCGCGGTCACGTCGGTGGTCACCGTACCCGGGGTCAGTGTGATCGAGTTGGCGTAAATGACCCGGGACAGGTCGGTGTGTTGGGTCGTCGGAAGCCGTTCATGGCTCGGGTCGATGGGCAGGTGGGGGTGAAGCACGCGCCAGGCGACGTCAAAGTTCGCCTTGACCACCTGGACCGTGAGCCACACCCAGTAAACCGGCATCCGCAGGGTGAGTTGAACCGGATGGCCCTCGTGGTCGATCACGTCCATGCGGTGAGCGATGTAGACCACGAGGGCGCAGCAAATGGCGCCCGCAATCAGCAGGAACGGCGTGAATAGTCCCGATAGTGCGATCCAGATGCCGCAGAGCACCAAAAACAGACTGACTGCGCGAAACAAGGCGCTCTCCCTGGCCTGACAACCGTGGAATCCTGTACCGGGCCCCAGCACCTGGCCGGCTCGGCGGACGACGAATCACTCGCTGGATAATCTACGTTGGGCTCGGTGGCGGCTCAAGATCAATCGGCTTCGCCCCACGAGCTTTCGATATGATCGGTAAGTCACTCGCGCGTCAGCGACCGCGTGCAAGCACGCCGGTCTCGACTGGCGTCGCTCCGATCAGCCAGTTCCGGAACGCTGCGATTTTAGGCCGATCGGCGGTTTTCTCAGGTGCGACGATGTAGTAGGCGCCCTGGTCGCCCAGCGTCATGTCGAACGGGACGATCAGCCGGCCGCTCTCGACCTCCCGTTCGATAAGCGTCGACCAGCCGATCGCAACTCCCTGGCCGTCGATCGCGGCTTCCATGGCGGTCAATTCATCCTCGAAGATTAGTCCCTTCGTCGGATCCACGACATCCTCGACGCCCACCGCGGTCAACCACATGTGCCAGTCCTGGGGCCAGCCGGTCGCATGGAGGAGGGTGAAGTGAGCGAGATCCTCGGGCCTCTCGAGGCGCCGACGGCTGTCGAGCAGCTTCGGGCTGCAGATCGGAAAGACGGCCTCGCGCACCAGCAGGTCGGTGCGCAGACCCGGCCAGTCGCCGCGTCCCCAGCGGATCGCCAGGTCCACGTCGTCGCGGGAGAAATCGATCAGCTCGGTCGACGTGGTGATTCGCACGGATATGTCCGGATTGGCCTCCTGGAATCCGGCAAGCCGAGGCACGAGCCATTTCATGGCGAAAGAGGCCGTGGTCGCGACCGTGAGCGTGCCGCTCTCGTCGCGCCGGTAGAGCCGTTCGGTCGCCTCTTGCAGGCCCTCAAAGGCGATGCGCACCGCAGGCAGGTAGTCTTGGGCCGATTCGGTCAGCAACAGGCGTCGGTTGCGCCGGATGAAAAGCGGCATGCCGAGCTCGTCTTCGAGCCGTTTGATCTGATGGCTCACCGCGGTCTGGGTCACGTTGAGCTCTTCGGCGGCCTCGGTGAAGCTCAGATGACGCGCCGCGGCATCGAAGGCGCGCAAGCCGTTGAGGGATGGCAATCGTTGAGTCATGAGTGAATTATACATGATATTTATCATGTAAAAGATGAAAAACTGTCGTTTGTGAGATTTAAGAAAATACCTTATAAACAAGGCAATTAGATTTCATATCGGAGAAAGATCATGACCATTTTCACCGACACGTATATGAGAAATTGCTCTCAGAGAGGCAGCGTTTCTGCGGCGCTGTTCTGGTTGAACGAATGGCGCGGCCGGGTGCGCTGGCGCAAGAGCCTCACGCGGCTCACCGAATGGCAGCTCGACGACATCGGATTGCTGTCAACGGCGGAGCAAAAAGCGACCGCCGTGGCGGAGTAAAAAGGGACCACCTGGCGGCTGCGGGCTTGTCCCCGTAGTCCATGGGCGGGCCCCGCGCGCAACGCGACGTGCCCTCAACAGGCTGACGCGGCGGTGCGCGCGGGGGGGACCTGTGGGCCCACGGGGTCAAGCGAGGGCTGGGTGGTCGGTTCAGTTCGCCGTCGGGGTTTGACGCCTGCGGCTCTGGTTGAGCTGATAGCTGTCGCCGTTCATCTCGAGGATGTTGACGTGGTGGGTGAGGCGGTCGAGCAGCGCGCCGGTCAGGCGTTCGGAGCCGAACACCTCGGTCCATTCGTCGAACGGCAGGTTGGTGGTGACCAGGGTCGCGCCGCGCTCGTAGCGTTGGCTGAACACCTCGAACAGGAGTTCGGCTCCGGTCTTGGACAGCGGCACGAAGCCGAGTTCGTCGATGATCAGAAGCTTGTAGGTGGCGAGCTTCTTCTGGAACCTCAGCAGCTGCTTGTCATCGCGGGCCTCGATGAGCTCGTGGACCAGCGCGGCGGTGATGAAGCCGACCGAGAGGCCCTTCTGGCAGGCCGCCAAGCCGAGACCGAGGGCGATGTGGGTCTTGCCGGTGCCGCTGTTGCCGAGCGCGATGAGGTTCTCGCGGCGCTCGATGTACGCGCAGCGGGCGAGCTCCAGGACCAACGTCTTGTTGAGCGAGGGGATGACCTTGAAATCGAAGCTATCGAGGCTCTTGATCACGGGGAAGCGCGCCGCCTTGATCCGCCGCTCGACCATGCGGCGCTCGCGGTCGATCAGCTCAAGCTCGGCCAGACGCAAGAGATAGCGAACGTGGTCGACGCCTTCAGAGGCGCACTGCCGGGCGATCTTGTCGTACTCTCGCAGGAAGGTCGGAAGCTTGAGCGTCTTGAGGTGGTGGGCGAGCAGCAGCTGTGGTGCGTCGGTCATGCACGGAGCCCCGGCAGCAGGCTCATGTACGACTTGGCAGACGTGGTCGCGACCCGGGCGCGCGGCAGGTACGGATAGACCTCGAGGTTGAGCCGGGGCGGCCGCCGCTCGATGCGGCACAGCACCAGGTGCTTGACGGCATCGAAGCCGATGGCGCCGATCCTGAGCGCATCGTCGACCGCTGCCGTCAGCTCCTCGAGCCGGAAGCTCTCCAGCAGACGGAGCACCTGGACGTACTCGCGCTTGCCTGCCTTGCCCATGCGAGCTTCGAGGAGGCGTCGCAGGGTGATGAAGCTATCGGGCAGGTCCCAGCCCGCCAACGGCGCGGCCTGGTCGAGGGCGCCGATCTTCTGCTCGGTCAAGGGCAGGTAATGCAGCGGGTCGAAGATCAGGTCCGCGCTGTCATAGGACCGGCGGTGCCGGGCGATCACTTCGGCGCCGCAAGAGATCATCACCTCGTCGACATAGCCGCGGATCAGCACCTCGCGGTGCCCGTATGCTACGGGCACCGAGTAGTCGTGGCCGCGGTAACGCACCAGCGACAGTGAGCTCGCCCTTCCGGGACGCTTGTCGCAGGCATCATAGGGAGCAGGCGGCAATGGCAAGAGCACTTGACGGTCCCGTTCGAGGCGCTCGCTGATGGTTTCCTTGTGACCCCGCAGCCGTGCGGCCCGGCGCCGGCAACACCGTTCGGCGAGAGCACCGTTGAGAGCCTCGAAGCTCTCGGCCCGCGGGATCGGGACCAGGAAGTCCCGCCGGATGAAGCCAACCAGTCCCTCGACTTTGCCCTTGTCATTCCCCTTGCCCGGTCGGCCGAACCTGTCCTCGAACAGATAGTGGGATTGCAACTCCGTGAAGACGCGCGTTCGCGGCCGCTTGCCATCTCCCAGGACCCGGGCAACAGCCAGCTTGGTGTTGTCGTACAGGATGGATGTGGGAACGCCGCCGAAGAAGGCAAATGCCGCATTGTGACCATCGCAAAAGGCCTCGGTCGTCTCCGCCGGATAGGCTTTCACAAAACAACCATCGCTGTGGGGAAGGTCGAAGGCAAGGAAGTGGACCTTGCGCGACACGCCGCCGATCACCGCCATCGCCTCACCGAAGTCCGCCTGGGCGTGACCGGGGGAATGGACGAGCGGCACAAACACCTCACGTGACCGAAGCCGCCGCTCGCGAACGGAGTCCTTCACGATGGTGTACCCGCCCGTAAAGCCGTACTCGTCCCGGAGACGGTCGAAGATGCGCTTTGCAGTGTGCCGTTGTTTGCGGTGACTGGTCCGATCATCCTCCAGGATCCGATCGATGATCCCCGTGAACGGATCCAGCTTCGGTCGCCGGGGCGGCGTGCTTCGGCGATATCCTGGCGGCACCGAGAACGACAGCATCTTGCGGACCGTCTTGCGGTCCACACCAAACACCCGCGACGCCTCGTGGACGCTCATCCTATCGACACGGCACGCCCGCCGAACCCGTGCGTACAAATCCACTCGATACATCCCCCCGCCTTCCAGTCAGAGTAACTCTGACCGAAGGCTATAGACGGTCCCTTTTTGGTCCGCCACAGCCGGATCAACCGGCCGCTTCAATGGGGGATTATTG
>CBDAPE010000003.1:0-19713 GCA_965198325.1 Alphaproteobacteria bacterium
CGCGCTGCGTCTGCCCGGAGCGAAAATGTCGGCCCGGTCACCTACCGTGAGCTGATCGGCCGGTTCGAGTCCGCCGGTGCGGCGCTGGCGGCGCTGCCCGAGCTCGCCAGGCGGGGCGGGCGCAAGCGGCCGATCAGGATTTTCTCCCGGGACAAGGCCGAGGCCGAGATCGCCGCGTTCAAGGCGATGGACGCAACGCTGTTCGCCCTGGGCGAGCCCGCTTACCCGGCCCCGCTCGCCGCGATCCCCGATCCGCCGCCGCTGTTCGCCGCCCGGGGTCAACTCCAGCTGCTCGAGCGGGCCGCCGTTGCGATCGTCGGCGCGCGTAACGCGTCGGCCAGCGGCGTGCGCTTCGCGCGCACCTTGGCGGGCGAGCTCGTGGTCGTCTCGGGCCTCGCACGGGGGATCGATACGGCGGCCCACGAAGGGGCGCTGGTGGCGGGCACGATCGCGGTCGTCGCGGGGGCGGCCCCGACGTCGTCTACCCGCCGGAAAACGAGGCGCTGATGGCCGACATCGCAGGCCGCGGCGTGGTGGTCTCGGAGATGCCGCCCGGCACCGAACCCCGCGCCCAGCACTTTCCCCGGCGCAACCGGTTGATTGCCGGGCTGTCCACGGGCACCCTGGTCATCGAGGCGGCGCTCCGCTCGGACTCGCTGATTACGGCGCGGCTTGCCGGCGAGCAGGGCCGCGAGGTGATGGCCGTGCCGGGCTCTCCGCTCGACCCCCGCTGCCGGGGGACGAACAATTTGATTCGCCAGGGCGCGGCTCTCGTCGAGGGCGCCGACGACGTGTTCGAGGCGCTCGGGCCCGCGCTCGCGGCGCCTCTCGAAGAGCCTGACCGGCCGGACTTTTCGGACCCGCCGCCCGCCTCTCTCAGCGAGCCCGACTTCGACGCAGCGCGCGGAATCGTGACCGGCCTGCTCGGCCCCAGTCCGGTCGAGATCGACGAGCTGCTTCGCCAGTCTCGGTTGACACCGGCCCTGCTGATGACCATTTTGTTGGAGCTTGATCTGGCCGGACGCTTGGATCGCCACCCAGGAGGTCGTATTTCTCTTGTCTAATCAATTGCTTAGGCCTCCCCAACCGTAACGAAACTGGATCAGCCGCACCGTCATGCATGTCGTCGTCGTCGAATCGCCTGCCAAGGCGGAGACCATAAACAAGTACCTCGGCAGCGACTACCGCGTAGTCGCGAGCTACGGCCATGTGCGCGATCTGCCCGCCAAGAACGGTTCGGTCCAGCCCGACGACACGTTTGCGATGAGTTGGGAAATCGACGCCGACTCCGAGAAGCGTCTCAAGGAGATCCGCAACGCGCTGAAGGGCGCCGACGCACTCTATCTCGCGACCGACCCCGACCGCGAAGGCGAGGCGATCTCGTGGCACGTGCTGGCCGAGCTCGAGCGCCGGGGCGCGCTCGACGGCGTCGACGTGAAACGCATCGTGTTCAGCGAGATCACCAAGACCGCCGTGCTCGACGCGATCGCCGATCCGCGCGCGCTTGATGACAACCTGATCGACGCCTACCGCGCGCGCCGTGCGCTCGACTATCTGGTCGGCTTCACGCTCTCGCCGGTGTTGTGGCGCAAGCTGCCGGGCTCGCGCTCGGCAGGCCGGGTCCAGTCGGTGGCGCTCCGCCTGATTTGCGAACGTGAGATCGAGATCGAAGCCTTCAAGTCCCGGGAATACTGGACCGTGGAGGCCGCCTTTCGGACCACGGCGGGGGCCGCGCTCAAGACCCGGCTGACCCATCTGAACGGCAAGAAGCTCGGCAAATTCGATCTGCCGGACGACGCGGCCGCCACGACCGCCCGGCAGGCGATCGAGGCGCGAAGCTTCGCGGTGGCCGCGCTCGAGACCAAGCAGGTCGGGCGCAACCCGGCGCCGCCCTTTACCACCTCGACCCTGCAACAGGAGGCCTCGCGAAAGCTCGGGTTTTCCGCCAAGCGGACCATGCAGATCGCGCAGAAGCTCTACGAAGGCGTCGACCTCGGCGGCGAGACCGTCGGCCTGATCACCTATATGCGAACCGACGGCGTCCAGATGGCCAGCATCGCCATCGAGGCCGCACGCGATTTGATCGGCCAGCGCTACGGCGCGCGCTACCTGCCCGACAAGCCCCGGATCTACCGGACCAAGGCGAAGAACGCCCAAGAAGCCCACGAGGCGATCCGCCCGACCGATCCCGCACGCCGGCCCGACGACGTGACGGGCCCGCTCGACCGCGACCAGCTCCGGCTCTACGAGCTGATCTGGAAGCGCACCGTTGCGAGCCAGATGGCCGCGGCCCGGCTCGAGCGGGCCAGCATCGATGTCGCTTCGCCCGACGGCCAGGTGAGCTTGCGGGCGACCGGCCAGGTCATCGCCTTCGACGGCTTCCTGCGCCTCTATCAGGAAGGCCGGGACGAAGCCGACCAGGCCGATGAGACGGGCGAGGGCATCCTGCCCCGGGTCGCAAAGGGCGACGACCTCGCCACCGGCGAGATTAAGCCCGCCCAGCACTTCACCGAGCCGCCGCCTCGCTTCACCGAGGCGAGCCTGGTCAAGCGGCTCGAAGAGCTCGGCATCGGCCGGCCCTCGACCTACGCATCGATCCTCTCGGTGCTTCAGGACCGCGACTATGTGCGCATGGAGAACAAGCACTTCGTGCCCGAAGACCGGGGCCGGCTTGTCACCGCCTTTCTCGAGAGCTTCTTTCACCGCTATGTGGAGTACGATTTCACCGCCCGGCTCGAGGAGCGGCTCGACAAGATATCGGCCGGCGCGGTGACCTGGACCGCCGTGCTCGACGAGTTCTGGCGCGCCTTCAAGGCGGCGGTCGACGAGACCGAAGAGCTGCGCGTCAAGGACGCACTCGATGCCGTCGAGGCGATTCTCGCGCCTCATATCTACCCGCCGCGGGACGACGGCAGCGATCCCCGAAGCTGTCCGACCTGCGGCGAAGGCCGGCTCAACCTGAAGCTTGGCAAGTTCGGCGCCTTCCTGGGCTGCTCGAACTACCCCGACTGCAAATTCACCCGTCCCCTGGCCGATGGCGGTGGCGATATGCTCGATGCCGGCCCCCGAGAGCTCGGCACCGACCCCGCGAGCGGCTCGACGGTTTCCCTGCGCAAGGGCCCATACGGCCATTACGTCCAGCTCGGCGAAGCGACCGAGGAGGAAAAGCGCCCCAAGCGCACCTCGCTGCCCAAGGGCACCTCGCCCGAGGCGGTCGATCTCGAGCGTGCGCTGGGTCTGCTGTCGCTGCCCCGCGAGATCGGCCAGCACCCGGACTCGGGCAAGACGATCACCGCGGGCATCGGCCGCTTCGGGCCGTATCTGAACTGCGACGGCGACTACCGCTCGCTGGGCGCGGGCGACGACGTGCTCTCGATCGGGCTCAACCGGGCGGTGGTGATCCTGGCGGAGCCCAAGAAGGGGCGCGGCGGCAATGCGACCTTGCGCGAGTTGGGCCTTCACCCCCGGGACAACCAGCCGGTCAGCTTGCGGAAAGGCCGCTACGGCCCCTATGTCCATCACAAGGGCAAGAACGCCAGTCTCGGGCGCGACCAGTCGGAAGACAGCGTGACCCTCGACGAAGCCGTCGCCCTGCTCGAAGCCAAGGCCAAGAAACCCGCCAAACGGAAAGCGACGAAGCGGACCAAGGCCGCCGCCAGGGACACGGGCGCGGCGGACGGCCAGCCCCCCGAGGCGTGAGCCCTCCGGTGCCCGCCTGAGCCGTGGCCCCGACCCGAAAGCCTGCCCCCTTTCCCGGCACGGACGAGATTCGCCGCTTCATCGCGGACAGCCCCGAGCGCGTCGGCGCGCGGGAAATCGCCCGCGCCTTCGGCCTGAAAGGCGCCCAGCGCGCCCGGCTCAAGCGCGTCTTGCGGGAGCTGCTCGGGGAGGGCGTCGATGACCGGCCACGCCGGAGGGCCGCCGGGCGCTTGCCCGCGGTCACGGTCGTGGAAGTCGTCGAAATCGATATCGACGGCGAACTGATCGCCCGGCCTACCGGCCGGCACAGCGAGGGCCGGGCGCCGCGGATCGTCATGGCCGACCGCGCGCGCGGCCGAAGCAGGATCAATGCGCCCGCGCTCGGCGTGGGCGACCGGGTCCTGGCCCGGCTTGCGATACAGCCGGACGGCAGCTACGAGGGCAGGATCATGCGGGTCATCGAGGGCGCGCCCGACCGGGTAATCGGCGTCTTCCACGCTGGTGGGTCGGGCGGCCGGATCCAGCCCACCGACCGGCGGGCGAAAAAGGATTTCCTGGTTTCCGCCGGCGATCGGGCGGGGGCGCTGAGCGGCGAGATGGTGCTGGCCGAAAGCCTGTCCGGCCGCCGGCTCGGCCTGCCCCGGGCGCGCATCGTCGAGCGACTAGGCGCACTTGATGCGCCCCGCGCGATCAGCCTGCTCGCAATCCACAGCCACGGCATCCCCACGGCGTTCCCCGACCAGGCGATTGCACAGGCGACTGCGGCCAAGCCCGTACCCCTGGGCAACCGGCGCGATTTCCGCGATCTGCCGCTGGTCACCATCGACGGCGCCGACGCCCGGGATTTCGACGACGCGGTTTGGGCCGCCCCCGACGACGAGCCCGCCAACCCCGGCGGCTACAGGCTCGTCGTCGCGATTGCCGACGTCGCCCATTATGTCCGCCCGGGCGATCCACTCGATCGCGCAGCCCTTGAGCGGGGAAATTCGGTCTATTTTCCCGACCGTGTGGTGCCCATGCTGCCCGAAGCACTCTCCAACGATCTCTGTTCGCTCCGTCCGGGCGAAGACCGGGCGTGTCTCGTCTGCACCATGCGGATCTCCGCCTCGGGCGCACGTCTAGCCCACCGCTTCGAGCGCGGCCTGATGTGCTCCGCCGTGCGGCTCACCTACAACGAGGTTCAGGCGGCCGCCGACGGTGATCGAACCCTCGATCCCGCATTGAGGGATGGGGTGATCGCGCCGCTCTACGGCGTTTCCAAAGCCTTGGCGAAGGCCCGCGGCGCGCGCGGCACCCTCGAGCTCGATCTGCCCGAGATGCGGGTCGTCGTCGACGAGGCCGGCGCGGTCGAGGCGGTCCGCCCCGAGCCGCGTCATGACAGCCACCGGCTGATCGAGGACTGCATGATCGCGGCCAATGTTGCCGCCGCCGAGACCCTGCAAAAAGCTCAGGCGCCCTGCCTCTACCGAATTCACGACCGCCCGGACCCGGCCAAGATCGAGAGCCTGCGCCAGTTTCTCGCAACCCTCGATCTGACCCTGCCCCGCGGCGGCAGCCTTACGGCGGCGCATTTCAACGCCGTGCTCAAGACCGTGCGGGATACCCCGCAGGAGCACCTCGTCAGCCTCGTCGTCCTGCGCAGCCAGGCCCAGGCGGCCTACGCGCCCGGCAACATCGGTCATTTCGGCCTCGCCCTGAAGCGCTACTGCCATTTCACTTCCCCGATCCGGCGTTATGCCGATCTGCTCGTCCACCGCGCCCTGATCGCGGCCTTCGAGCTGGGCGAGGGCGGCCTGACCGAAGGAGCCGGCGGCGAATTCGAGGAGATTGGCGGCCATATTTCCGGGACCGAACGACGCGCCCAGCTCGCCGAACGCGACGCGAAGGACCGCTACATGACCGCCTACCTGGCCGCGCGCGTCGGCGCGGAGTTTTCCGCCCGTATCGCGGGCGTTACCCGCTTCGGCCTGTTCGTCGCACTCGACGAGACCGGCGCCGAGGGGCTCATCCCGATCCGCACCCTAGGCCCCGGCCACCTCACCCACGACGAGGCCCGCCACGCGCTGGTCGGGTCCGGCCGGACCTATCGCCTGGGCGAACGCCTGGCCGTCCGCCTGGCGGAAGCCGATGCGATCACCGGCGGTCTCGTCTTCGAGCTGGTCGATGGAAAGGGTGGTGGCGGCCGGACGTCGATTAAAACAATCGGCGGCCGCCAAAGAGGGCGGAGAGGCAAGCGGCGCAGCTAGGCTGTGAGAGAAATCCGTGCCACCACGGGCAGATGATCCGAGGCACGCCGGGTGCGCGCGGGATCGAACACGCGACCCTCCTCGATGCTAAGCTCGGCCGAGGCGTAGACCCGGTCATACCGCAAAAGGGGCCGTCGGCTCGGATAGCTGCGCGGGGCCTGACGGCGGGGCAGCAAGGCCCTCAACTCGCGAAGCGCTGAGATTTCGAGCCGCCAGTCGTTGAAATCACCCATCACCAGCAGCGGCCCCTCGGGCCCTTCGCGGATCGCGTCCAGAAGGCGATTCAGCTGGATCCGCCGCTCCCACGGATCGAGCCCGAGATGGACGTTGATGACGCGCACCCGCCGGCCGCCGATCTCGAAATCCGCATCGAGCGCACCCCGTGGCGCGCGCAGGCAAACCGAGAGATCGAAGCGGCGCACCGCGCCCACGGGAATCCGGGTGAGCAGCGCATTGCCGAATTGGGCGCGCTTGTGGCTGCGGGTCAGGCCGGTATGGGCCGCATAGCCGGTCTGTTCGCGCAAGAAGTCGAACTGGTCGACGCCCGCACGGCCGCGATAATTCCAGCCGACCTCCTGAAGGGCCACGATATCCGCATCGAGCGCGCCGATGACATCGGCGATGCGCATCGGGTCGAAGCGGCGGTCCGTGCCGATCGAATAATGGATGTTGTAGCTGGCGACCGTGAACTGCAGGGCGGCGGCGCGGGGCATCGGCGTCAGGTCAGTAGCGGATCTTTCCGTTGCTCGAAAGCAGCACCGCGACGGGCCGGGTCCGTTCGAAATGGGCGAACACGATCATCGCGATCACAGTGATCGGCACGCACAGGAACATGCCGGCGACGCCCCAGATGCTGCCCCAGACCGCGAGCGAAACGATGATGATGAACGGGCTCACATTGAGCGATTGGCCCATCAGGCGCGGCTCGATGAAATTTCCCACCGCGATCTGCACGACGCTCAGGGCGGGCGTTACGATCAGGAACGGAACCACCGATTCGAATTGCACGAGGGCCAGCAACGCGGGAAACACGATACCCAGCAAAGAGCCGATGGTCGGGATGTAGTTCAGCAGGAAGATGATAATCGCCCAGAACGGCGCATAGTCGACGCCGACGAGAATCAGGATGACGTAGCTCAGGCCCGCCGTCAGCAGGCTCATCAGGGTCTTGATCCAGACATAGGTCTGAATATCCCGGGTGATCCGCGAGAGCAGCTCGCGGATGCGCTCCTGGTGCTCGGGCTCGGAAAAGATCACCGCCAGCTTGGTCTCGAAGCTGCGCTGTTCGAACATCAGGAACAGCACATAGATCAGGATGATCCCCGCATTGCCCGCCGCGTTCGTGATCATGCCGGCGACATCGCGAATGACGCTGCGGAAATCGATCTGGTCGACGATCTGGGTTACCGTCGGCGCGTCGCCGAAGCCAAGCGCGCGCGAGACCCTGCCGATCAGCCGTTCCAGGTTGGCCTCGTAAGCGGGTGCCGCATTGACCACGTCGGCGAAGCTGCCGCTGACCATCTCCACGATGACGGCGACGATGGCAAGGAAGGAGAGCACCGCGGCGGTCAGGCACAACCAATAGGGCGGCTGCCGGCCCGCCACCGTCAATTTGCCGAACATCCGTGCCGACGCGTTGAGCAGATACCAGATCATGATGGCGAGCGCGATCGGGATCAGAATGTTCTGACCCGCGACGAGAAAATAGATCGTCAGCGCGACAAGACCGGCCGAAAGGCCAAAGGCGAGAAGCTTAGCGGGCATCGGGGCGGGAACACCGGACAAAAATTGAGCCGCCGCCATTGTCGGCTCCAAGCGACCTGCGGGTCAATGGCCCGTAACCGCGAGCCCGGAGCTCCCTCCCCCTGGCGGACACCACTTCCGACTCCCGCCCGCCTGCAGTATCGGCTAGCCTTCGACCAGCGGGATGGTGCAGGCTGGCTGAAATTCGCCGCTCGCACCGTCTGTCGAATGAGCTATTTCGTCGAAACCGTCTGGCCACCGCTTCTGGTCGCGCTCCACGTCATTGTCAGCCTGTCGCTGTCAATTGCGATTCTTTTGCGCCGCCACGAGGGGCGCGCGGCCGTCGCCTGGCTGGACTTGATCTGGCCCTCGCCCTTCGTCGGGGGTCTGATCTACCTGCTGTTCGGGATCAACCGGATCGAACGCCGCGCCGCGCGTCTGCGTCCCGGCCGGCGCGACGCCACCGGCGGCGGCCCTGCACGGGGTACGCCACTGCCGCCGCGCGCGTCCCTGCCCGCGGACAAGTGCCATCTCGAACCGCTCATTCACCTCATCGAAGGCCTCACCGCCGCGCCCCTGATGGGCGGCAATTCGGTTACGCCCCTGGTTAATGGCGAAGCCGCCTATCCCGAAATGCTGGCGGCGATCGAGGCTGCGGAAAAATCCGTCGCCCTCTCGACCTACATTTTCAATGGCGACGCGGCGGGCAGGCCGTTCGTCGAAGCCCTGGACCGGGCGCTGGATCGTGGCATCGAGATTCGGGTGCTCATCGACGGCATCGGCTCCCTCTATGGCCGCCCATCCATCCTCGGCACGCTCCGTCGCCGCCAGATCCCCTCCGCACGGTTCCTGTTTTCCCTGGTGCCCTGGCGCATGTCTTATCTGAATCTGCGCAACCATCAGAAGATCCTGGTCGTCGACGGGCGGGTTGGTTTTACCGGCGGTATGAACATCAAGGCCGGCCATCTGCTCGCGGGCGCAACGCTCAATCCGACCTAGGGGCTTCATTTTCGGATCGAAGGCCCGGCGGTAGCGGCGATGATGGACGCCTTTGCCGACGATTGGGGCTTTACGACCGGCGAACAGCTCGCGGGGCAGCTGTGGTTCCCGGCCCTGGAGGCCGCGGGCGGCGCGTCCCTGCGCACGATTCCCTCGGGGCCCGATTCCCGGGTCGAAACCCTGGAAACGGTGTTGCTCGGCGCGCTCAACAGCGCCACAGACACTATCTGGATCGTGACGCCTTATTTCCTGCCCACCCGCGCGCTGATTGCGGCGCTCCGGGTCGCCAGCCTGCGCGGTCTCGCCGTCGACATCGTTCTTCCCGAACGGATCAACCTGCCCTTCGTCCGATTGGCCGCCGCCGCAGCGCTCGACGAACTCCTTGAGGCGGGCTGCCGGATCTGGCTCTCCCGCCCGCCGTTCGACCATTCGAAACTCATGCGGGTCGACGGCATCTGGAGCTTGTTCGGCTCGATGAACTGGGACTCGCGAAGCCTTCGTCTCAATTTCGAGTTCAATGTGGAAGGCTACGACAGGGCGTTGGCGGCCACCCTCCAGGATCTGGTCGACGGCAAGATCGAGACCGCGCGCCCGCTCGAGCGGGCTGAGCTCGCCGGCCGCGCCGTCGCCGTCAAGTTGCGCGACGCCTTCGCTCGCCTGTTCGCCCCCTACCTGTGACGAGGCTGCTGGTGGAGGAGCTGCGGTTGCCCCCTGCGAGGGCTGGCGGCATCGCATTGGGAACGGCGGCGATCCGGGTGAGACTCGTAACCCGGTGAGGGATCGGCTAGGCTCGCCTTCGACGGGGGGATTTCAGGGCATGAGCGAGAACGGCGAAGCTTCGGCGCGGCGCAGCCTGGAGCGTGCCGCCAACGACGACCGCCCGCCGCCGGCGGACCGGCCCCCCCGAGCATCGCGACCCACGACGGTGCAGCGCGACTGGTTGCGGCTCGGCCTCGACCAGCCCGGCGGCAAGCTTCCGCTGTTCTACGACGACGGCCGCGAAGTCAACCGCAAGACCGTCGAGGCCTGCGTGCGCAAGGGCTGGGCCGAGCCTTGGGTTGCCAATCCGGTCAAGCCGGACTGGCTGATCTGCAAGCTGACCGACGCCGGCCGGACAGCTCTCGCCAAGCGCCGCAAATAGGCTCCGCCAGGCCTCCCTCCTTCGCCGCCCAAAGTCGGAAGCGACCCCTTTACCGTCGATGATAGAGAGCCATCCACACCCCGAAGAGACGGCGCTCCACACTTGGCTGCGTCTTTTGCCCATCATCATCTGCTGCTGCCTGATGAGCATCGGCTACAGCTACGTCATACCGGCCTTCGCCCTGGTGATGGAGCATCGCGGCGTCGCATCGTGACTAATCGGCGCCAGTTCGGGTTCCCAAAATCTCGTCATCATCGTCGCCGGCGTCTTCTTTCCACGGCTGTTCAGGGCCCTGGGACTGCGACGCGCCATGTATGCCGGTCTTCTGAGCTCGCTTGCCGCCGCGTTCGTCATCATGACCGTGGAGCCCCCCTACGCCTGGTTTCCCCTTCGCATGGTGATGGGGTTCGGGTTCTACGTCTCGTTCATTGGCGGCAAGGTCTGGCTAAGCCAGGAATCGGGGCCTCGTCTGCGCGGGCAGATCATCGGCGTCTACGGCAGCGCCTGCGCCACCGGGCTTTTCGTCGGCCCCCTGCTGGTCCAGTGGACGGGGACCCAAGGCTTGACGCCGTTCCTGGTGGCGGCAGGCATTATTGCCGGATCGTTCGTGCCGCTCCTCTTCTTACGCGGGCAAAGTCCCAGCATGGACGAGCCGAGCGCTGGCGGCTTTCGAAAATTCCTCTGGCTCATGCCGGTGGTCATGAGCGGCATCCTTCTCTACAGCGTGCTCGATCAGTCGCTGCTCTCCCTGCTCCCGGTTTACGGCTTGCATATTGGCCTGCCCGAACCGCGTGCGGTGCTGCTGCTTACGGTGTGGATCGCCGGCGCGATCGCCTTGCAGGTTCCAATGGGCTGGCTCGGCGACCGTGTCGGGCGGCGGCGCGTCATTATCGGTTCGGGCGCCGCGGCCCTCACAGCCTGCGTCGCGATTCCGTTCCTGATCGAGGGCGGCGCGCTGCTGTGGATCGTCCTGGTGATCTGCGGCGGCGCCGCGATGGGCTTATGGACCGTCACGCTTGCCGCGCTCGGTGACCGCTTCAAGGGCACCGACCTCGCCGCGGCGACGACAATGCTGGGAATCTGCTATGCAGTTGGTGCATCGGTCGGACCGTCCATCGCAGGAGCCGGAATGAATGCCTGGGGCCCGCACGGCCTCATGGTCGTGCTCAGCGCGGCGGCCGCGACGTTCCTGGTCTTTTCGATTGCCCACTCGCTTCGCCACGGCTGGCGCGAGCGCGACACTTGACAACCCCGCCCCGGACGTTATGTTCCAAGCAATTCCAAGGATTTAGACCGAACTGGCGGAGTTCGTCCCATGGCCAAGGCAAACAGCATCTACATCAAGATGGTGAGCAGCGCGGGTACCGGGTTCTACTACACCACGCGCAAGAATCCGAGGACCCAAACCGAGAAGCTGGTGATGCGGAGGTACGATCCCGTCGTTCGCAAGCATGTCGAATTCAAAGAGGCAAAAATCAAATAGCCGCCCGTCGCCTGTGGTGTGGCCATGTTTGACAACGCCGGGGTAAGTCGCATCGCCGGGTATGTGCTACTGTGTCGCGCCGGCGGAAGCGTCGTACGCAATCGGTTGGTCCGGCGCCTCGCCTCATGCCTTTTGCTGTCCGCGTTTCTCATCGCCGGCGCCCAGGCGCTCGCACCGCTCGCAGCCGCCGGCAGCGCGGCCGGCTGGCAGGCGTTTGGAACCGGCGATTACGTCCGGGCCGATGCCGAATGGCGACCGCTTGCCGAAGCTGGCGATCGCGCCGCCCAGTTCGCCATGGGCGTGCTCGCGGATACTCTGGAACATGACGCCGAGGCACTCGACTGGTACCGTCTGGCCGCCGAGGCCGGGCAGACGGACGCGCAGGTCATTCTGGGTGCGCGGTTCGCCATGGGTATGGGGGTCGAGACCGATCTCGTACAGGCCTATTACTGGCTCGATCGGGCGGCCAAACGCGACCACCCGAACGCAGCGGCGTTTCGCGATTCGCTGTGGCCCCGGTTGACCAAGGACCAGCGCGCGATCATCAAAATCATCACAGAGTAGGCCGGGGGCGTCCGATGACAGACGCCCTCCATCCCGAGGTCGCCGAGCAACTCGATGCGGTTGCCGTCGATTGCAGCCGGCCTCTGATCGTCACCGACGCCGACGAGGTGGTGGTCAATTTTATCGACCGCTTCGCCGCGTTCCTGCCCGAGCACGGCCTGACCTTTACCTGGGCGTCCTATCATCTGACGGGCAACGTCCTCCACGCCGACGGCCGGCCTGCGGACAAGGACGACATGGCGCGCGTCTTTCACGCCTTTTACGACAAGCATGCGGACAGTATGGACCCGGTTGCGGGCGCGATCGAGGCGCTCGAGGCGCTGCGTGAACGCGCCATGATCGTCGTGCTTTCAAACCTCCCGATGCGTCACCGATTCGACCGGGCGAGCGGTCTGGCACGCCATGGCCTGGACCTTCCCGTCGTTGCCAACATCGGTGAGAAGGGCGCGGCGGTCGGCGCCCTGGCGATGCACACGGAGGCGCCGGTCTTCTTTCTCGACGACAGCCCGCGGCATCACGAATCGGTCGCCGCCCACGTTCCCGAGGCGGTCCGCCTTCACTTCGTCGGTCACCCCCGGCTCGCCAAGCTGATCGCCCAGGCGCCCGACAGCCATCACCGGACCGATGACTGGCCGGCGGCCCGCGCGGTCATCGAAGGGCACCTCGACGCCGAAGGCTACTGACATGGCGATCCGGATCGGGGTCGATCTGGGCGGCACCAAGACCGAAGCGATCGCGCTCGACGAAACCGGCGCCGAGCGCGCCCGCCGGCGGATCGCCAGCCCTCAGGGCGACTACGAGGCGACCGTCCGCGCGGTGAGCGAGCTGGTTCGGGCCATCGAGGCAGAGCTCGACCAGCGGGGCCGCGTCGGCGTCGGCGTGCCCGGCACGATTTCACCCGATACGGGCCCGATGAAGAACGCGAATTCGGTGTGGCTCATCGGCCGCCCGCTCGACCGTGACCTGGGCGCGGCGTTGGGGCGCGAGGTGCGGCTCGCAAACGATGCCGACTGTTTCGCGCTGTCGGAGGCCACCGACGGTGCGGCCGCGGGTGCGGCCAGCGTATTCGGCGCGATCCTGGGCACCGGGGTCGGCGGCGGTATCGTGATCGGCGGCCGATTGCTCGTCGGACCCAACGCGATCGTCGGCGAGTGGGGCCACAACCCTCTGCCCTGGCCCCGCGCCGACGAGCGGCCGAGCCCGCGCTGCTACTGCGGCATGGACGGCTGCATCGAGACGTTTCTCTCCGGTTCGGGCCTGCAGCGCGATCACGAGCAGGCGGCCCGCGAGCGCCTTGCCCCGCCCGACATCGTCGCCCGCGCGTTGCAGGGGGACACGGCGGCAGAAGCGAGCCTCGCCCGCTACGACGAGCGGCTCGCCCGCGCGCTCGCCAGCGTGATCAACCTGATCGATCCGGCGGTCATCGTGCTGGCCGGCGGGCTTTCGAACCTCGCGCGGCTCTATGAGGCCGTTCCCGCCCTGTGGGGCGATTACGTGTTCTCCGACAGGGTCAAGACCCCGCTGGTTCGCAACCGCCATGGCGATTCGAGCGGCGTCAGGGGCGCGGTCTGGCTGTGGCCCGCCTGATCCCCGGCGACCTTTCTACCCGCTATAAAAAAGGCGCCCGCGCGGGCGCTTGCAGGATCGCCTTGATCGGATAGAGTGCGCCTCCGTTTCGACCGACTTCTCCACAGGGAGACCCCGATGGCGAGCAAACCCGTGATCCTGGTGACCCGCAAGCTGCCGCCCAACGTGGAAGCCCGCGCGGCGTGCGACTACGACGCGAAACTGAACACCAAAGACGCGCTCTACGATCAGGCCGGGCTTCTGGCGGCGGCCCAGGAGGCGGGCGCCGACGGGCTCCTGGTCTGCCCCACCGACAAGCTCACGCCAGCCGTCATCGCCAAGCTGCCGGAGCGGGTGAAGATCGCGGCGAGCTTCTCGGTCGGCCACGACCATGTAGATCTCGACGCCGCCCGGGCGCGCGGCCTGATGGTCACAAACACGCCCGACGTGCTGACCGACGCGACCGCGGACTGCGCCATGCTCCTGCTGCTGGGCGCGGCGCGGCGGGCCTCCGAGGGCGAGCGGTTGATGCGCGTAGCCACGTGGGGCATCTGGGGCCCGACGGCGATGCTGGGCACCCAGGTCGCGGGCAAGCGGCTCGGCATCTTCGGATTGGGCCGGATCGGCCGGGCGCTGGCCCAGCGGGCCCGGGGCTTCGAGATGGAAATCCACTACCACGATGTCGCCCGCCTGCCGCCCGAGCTCGAGGCGGGCGCCACATTCCACGAAACGGCAGAAACCATGCTGCCGCTGTGCGACTTCCTCAGCATGCATTCGCCCGCCACCCCCGAAACCCAAAACTGGCTCGACGCCCGGCGCATCGCTCTCCTGCCCGACGGCGCCATCGTGGTCAACACCTCGCGGGGCGACGTCATCCACGACGACGACCTGATCGCGGCGCTCGAATCGGGCAAGCTCGCGGCCGCGGGGCTCGATGTTTATCGCGGCGAGCCCGACGTGCATCCGGGCTATCGCGCGCTGGAGAACACCTTCCTGCTGCCCCACATGGGCAGCGGCACCCGCGAGACACGAGACGCCATGGGCTTTCGCGCGCTCGACAATCTCGATGCGTTCTTCGCCGGCGAGCGGCCGGGCGACGCGCTGACCTGATCCGTCCGGTATTTCCGGGCAGGTTACTCCAGCAGGCCGTCGAGCTCGCCCAGAGTCCGAAGGTAGGTGCTGTGCCAGCGGTAGAGCGGTTCCTCGGTGAAGATCGAGCGCCGTTCGTCGACCGCGAGGCGGCCCTGGTTGTAGGCGCGCGAGGCGAGGCCGTTGAACTGCGCCTCGATGACCTCGTAATCCTCAAGGTTCGCGACCTCGTCGAGATACTTGATCAAGCCCTCACCCGACGCGCCCGGCGTGTCGTCGAGCATGTAGTGATCGTAGCGCTGGATGGTCTGGTCGCGGGCCAGCGGCACCGCGGTCAGCGCGCCCAGGTTGATCGCGCCGGGCCAGATCACGAACATCGTGTTCGGCCACAGGTAAAACATCTTGAAAGACTGCACGGGATCCTCGGGGCGAAACTCGTAACACATGTTGTTGGGCGACCCCGCCCGGGTCGAGGCCCAGGCGTAATGGTCGGTCATCGCGCCCCAGGTCAGCCCGTCGTAATCGATCAGCGTGCCCATCGCCGGATGGGCCGTGACCGCGTGGTAAGCCTCGTTGAAGTTGTCGACGACGACCTTCCAGTTCGCATTCAACGTGCCATCCTGGCGGCACACCATCTTGAGCTCGTCGAGATCGGGAACGTCGCGGCGAAGTTCGGCTTCCAGCTCGCCGGCCATTTCCGACAAAGCGGTCGCGTCGGGATCGAGATTGACGAACACGAATTTGGCAAACTCCTCGACACGAATCTCCTGAAGGCAGATCTTCGACTTGTCGAAGTCGGGAACCTCCTCCATGCCCCGCGCCTGGGCCAGCCGTCCCTCGAGGTCGTAGACCCAGCCATGAACAGGGCAGGCGATGACGCCGTTGGGCTGCGTGCCGGACCCCTTGACCAGACGGCCCGCGCGGTGCTGGCAGACGTTATAGTAGCCCCGGAGCCGGTTACTTTGGTCGCGCGTGATGAAGACGTGTTCGTCGATGACCGTCGCGGTGATGTAGGAGCCGACATCGGGAAGCTCCCGGACGGAACCGACGAGTTGCCACGTGCTGTAGAAGACCGCTTCCTTTTCCCGGGCGTAGATCTCGGGATCGACGTAGTAGCGGGCCGGCATCGTGTTGGCGCGCCAGGGATCCTTCGGGAAGCTGTCCCGGGACCGGATCTTCGAGGTATCGGCGTAACTCATCGAGGCAACTCCTTACTCTGCGGCCGAGCGAGCGCCCGCGTCGTCGAGGTCGAAGGCGTCGCGAAGGGCGTCGGTGATCTCGCGGACATAGCCCTCGACCAGATACTCGCCCTTCTCCCGGCTCGCCGCCTTGGGCGACGAGAGCGCGCCCGAAGAGGGCACGATCTTCCGATCGTAAGGATAGGTGTCGTAGGGCGGAAACTCGGCCGGGGGGTCCTCTGGAATCCGGTCGGGTTTGACGAGGTCGGGCCGAAGAGCCCACATGACTGAGGTTTCCATCACCCCCGCGTGCTCCAGGGGCCAGCCCGGAAAGCCGTCGGGGAACGTCTTGTCGAACATCGCCTGGGTGGTGAATTCCCAATAATCGACCCGGAGGATCTTGAAGTCGTCGATGCCTTCCGCCCGCAGATCGCGGAGTGCCAGGTCGATGCCCTCTATGCAGAACATGGCGTTCTCGTAATGACCCTCGCAGACCGCGAAGCGCCTGACGCCGTCGAACGCCATCTGGCGGATGACGTCGCGCACGTTCGCCGCGAGGGTCGCCCCGTCGAGGCTCGTGGTACCGGGAAAATGCTCGCCGCCGCCCGACTTGGGCTGGGACTTGTAACCGTAAGACAGCGCCGGTGCGACGAGCCCGCCGATATTGGCGGCAACGCGCGCCGAAATCTGCTCGGGGATGACGGTGTCAGTGTTGAGGGGCAGGTGGGGCCCGTGCTGTTCCACCGAGCCCACGGGCAGCATGACAACGGGCGAACGCTGCTGCACTGCCTGCTCGTATTCAGTCCAGTCGAGCTCGCCCAGCCAAATCGTTTCGGACATGGGTCTGGTCTCCTCGTGGCAAGTCCGGCCGGGGCCGGGAAACGACGCGGCGGTCCACCGGACCACCGCGCAAAACAAGTTATGACTGCAGGAACTCTGCCCAAATATCGAGACAATAGGTATCCAGATCCGGCGACAGGAGCAGATCGTAATAGGAGTTTGCGAGATAACCCGGCTGGTCGTCCCAGCGAAGCGCCGCCTTTTCGTTCACGTTCAGCGCTGCCGTGCGGCTCGCCGGCATGGCCCAGTAGCACTCGGACGTTGCCAGGGCCGCCTGGCCCTCGTTGCCGAGCGTGTAGCGTAGGAACTCCATGGCGAGATCCTTGCGTCCGGAATCCTCGAGAACCGTGACCGACTGCATCCAGCGCATGCCGCCTTCGTCAGGCAGGGACCAATCGAGATCGGGGCGCTCGTCGAGCATGAGGTTGGAGACCACGAACTCCGCCCCGCCGCCGACGATGTCGACGTCGCCGGTGACCAGAGCCGTCTGTACGGTGACGATATCGCTGACCAGCGCATAGATATCCTTGACCATCATGAGCTTTTCGCGAATGGCATCAAGCGCTGCCATGTCGATGTCGGCCGGCTTGACTCCGTTATAGAGCCCGATCATCTGCATGAAGGGCTGGTACCAGTCGTAGATCGCGAGACGGCCCTTGTATTTGGGATTCCACAGCGAGGCACAGGTCCGCATGTCGGCGGGATCGACCTTCTCCTTGTTGAAGGCGTAGCCCTCGTAGCCGAACTTCTCGGGTACGGCGATGAGATCGCCGTTGGGGCGGTGGAGCGACGGCTGGTGGATCGCCTCGAAGATGTCGTCCCAGTTGACGATGTCGTCGGGCAGGGTCGCGAAGATGCCCTGTTTGGAGGTCTCGGGTACGTCGTTGGAATTGATGACGAAGACATCCCAATCGCCGGGCTGAGATTGTTCGATAATGGACATCGCAACGCCCGTGCCCTCGTAATCCTTCATATTGACGCGAACGCCATGGGCCTCCTCGAAGGGGGTCACGAATGCCGGGTCCAGACCGTCGCACCAGGTCAGGACGTTGAGCTCGTCGGCTCCGAACGCCAACTTCGGGCGAACCAGCGCCGATGCGGACAAGGCGGCGCCGGCGCCCGCGCCGGCCTTGATGAATTGCCGCCGGTTCATGGCGGAACGATTCTGCGATTTGGTTTTCTTGCTCACGGATTTACCTCCCAAGCGCGCCCGTCGGGACCTTCGTTTCCCGAGTTGGCGGGGCCCTGGTTGGGCGCTTTTAATTTTGAGTATCGCGGACGGAGAACGACCCCGGCAGTACCGCGACGGACCCCATTGGTTTGTCGAAATCTTACCAACGGCGTTACCATTAGACAAGAAGCGACCACCCGAAAACATCAAGGTTGAAATACCGTTTCACCGGAGAACGGACGAAACGGGGGGACGATTTCATTGGACAGGTCACCGGTAGCGCCGCGGATAAGGCAAGGGCTGAAAATCGTAATCTCTTGGTTTATTGCAGAAATGAAGCAAATCCATTTGCGTCGTAACGAGGCCGACCGTAGGTTCAAATTACCGGCGGAAGGACGCCGCCCGCGGCTTATGCGAGCACGACAGATGGCGATGAGTCGAGATTCGCGAAACCCGGCCCCAATTTCAAGGTGATCCCGTCATGCCAAAGAAACAGGCCTCAATTCTTATCCGCCACGGTGATGTCCTGACGCTGAATTCGAACCGCGAGATCCTGAAGGATGGGGCTATTGCGATCGTCGGCGAAAAGATCGCCGATGTCGGGCCGGATGCCCGGCTCGCGAAAAAATGGACCGGGAAAGAGGATCTGGACGCCACGGGCAAGGCGGTGATGCCCGGCTTCATCAACACCCACGCTCACGCGATCCAGAGCCTGTTGAGGGGCGGGCTGTCGCAGGACCGGAACCTCTACGACTGGGTGCTCAACGCCCTCTATCCGGGCCTCGCCCAATACAGCGGCGCGGACGCGCGCACGGGCGCGATGCTGTTTGCCATCGAGGCCATACGGTACGGCAACACCACGATCGTCGACAACGCGGACTGGGGCATGGTCGACGAGATCGCCGAGAGCACCATCGAGACTTACCAGGATTGCGGAATTCGCGCGGTCTATGCGCGGATGTTCGCCGACCACGAGCCAACGGACGACGGCCCACTGATGGCGGTACTCCAGAACAAGGAACCGGGGGTCAAGCATCCCCGCTTCACGGAAGACACGTCGGACGCGCTCGGCAGCATCGATCGCCTGATGAAGAAGCATCACGGCTCCGCCGGCGGGCGGATCAGCGTCTGTCCCGCTCCGGCGACGCCCGCGTTTAATACCCCTGAAGGAATGCGCGGCTCCCTGGAGCTCGCGGAAAAATACGACACGGTGTTCTCGCTCCACATCGTGGAAGACCGGATCGACGGCGAAATCTATGGCATGAACATTGGGGAATACCTGGCCGCCGTCGGAATCCTGCATCCCCGGCTAGTGGCGGGCCATTGCGTGTGGCTGGACGACAAGGGTCTACGCCTGTTCAAGAGATTTGACGCCAAGGTCGCTCATTTGCCGGTCAGCAACCTTTACCTGGCGTCGGGAATTGCCCCGGTCGCCAAAATGATCAGCATGGGCATCACCGTCGGCTTGGGCACCGACGACGCAAACTGCAACGACGCCGCGAACATGATCGCGGAGATGAAGCACGCGGCGCTGCTCCAGAAAATGAACAATTGGGATTCCGGGGCGATCACGGCGGAAAAGGTGATCGAAATGGCCACCATCGACTCCGCCCGAACGGTCGGCATGGAGGATCAACTTGGATCCATACAGAAAGGCAAGATAGCCGACATCATCCTCATCGACTTGGAGAGCCCCCACCTCAAGCCGTGCCATCAGATTGCGGCAGTGCTCGTCTACCAGGCGGACGGCAGCGAGGTGGACACCACGATCGTGAACGGAAAAATCCTCATGACCGGGGGAAAGCTGACCTTCCTGTCCGAAGAGCAGGAGAAGAAGGTCATGGACGAGGCGCAGGCCGCCTCGGCCCGGATCGCCGAGGCGGCTGGGATGGGATGGGCGAAGGAGCGAGGTTGGCGGACGGTCGGCACGTAACCGATCGCACGAATCCGTAACGCAGAACCTGCACCACAACCCTAACCGGCCCCTGTGCCGA
>CBDAPE010000004.1:0-15487 GCA_965198325.1 Alphaproteobacteria bacterium
AGGCCGACGCGGCGGCGCGCGCGGGAGGGACCTGTGGGCCCATGGGGTCAAGCGTGGGTTGGGTGGTCGGTTCAGTTCGCCGTCGGGGTTTGACGCCTGCGGCTCTGGTTGAGCCTGTAGCTCTCGCCATTCATCTCGAGGATGTTGACGTGGTGGGTGAGGCGGTCGAGGAGAGCGCCGGTAAGCCGCTCGGAGCCGCCCTTAAGAACATCATCACCCCTGCTGCCGAACAGGAGATCGTTGCTGGAGCCGCCGTAGAGCCGGTCGTCCCCACCTCTGCCAAAAAGGGTGTCATCGCCGCCCTTGCCCTTGATCAGGTCGTTCTGCTGTGTCCCGACGAGGAGGTCGTTTCCTGATCCGCCAACTATCGTCGCCATCGGTCAATCCTCTCGGTAAGATTCCCGGTTTGGCATTACCTAAAAATAATATATTATAACAAATGTATGGCTCATTAGCCATTATTTCCCAGTAATCCGGGGTTTTTATATTAGTTGATGTTATAATATTTCATCAAATCCAGACAACTCTATGTGATTTAGGGCCAAAGAGTCAACATTTTTTCGAAGAATTTTAACTCTACAAACGACCGATTATGGTCTGACGGCCCTCACAAATCCGTGATCAATGTTCCAATGTTTCCGCGCGTTACAGGTCGTAATGACTCAGCTTTCGGAGCGATCGTATGATTAATTACATACTGAACTTCGTCCGCCGTCAGTGATACGTGTCACAGCCCCAGACGAGCGTAAAGATTGGCGTTTTGACAGCTTGACGCCGCATTCCCTGTCCTCGCACGGCTGTCCTTGGTTTCTGTTCGACTAGCACATCCCGGTGTCGCCTAGGGATCAACCCCTTGCATCTTGCGGTTGATTTTCGAGAACCAAGGGACGTGACACGCTGTTGTCGGGGTTCGCTCCGCCCAGCGCGCCGCCTTTGAGCAGGTCGCCGCAAAGCATTCGCCCGTTATCCCCACCTTGTCCGCTGCCAGGCATGTGTCGTAGTCCCACCACTCGCCGTCACCTCTGTATTCGATAATGAGGGCAAGCCGAATGCACATGTGAAAGGTTCCGAACAGGGCCAGATAATCTCGCGTCCGGGATTCCAGCCTCATGTCGCAAAATGACGGGAGATAGCAGGACAGCAACCGCTCCTCGGCGTCAGGTCGATCCGCGACATATTCGTCACCCAGCAGCCAGGCAAGATCGTCGAGTCGGTTGCGGCAACCGCTGTGTTCCCAGTCGAACCACGCAACTGCCCCGTCGCCGAGCACTGCCGCATTGCCGGGCCGGGCGTCCCATTTAATGAATTGCGGCTCGCCGGGTTCGAGTCGCTCAAGCAATGTCACCCTATCGAGTGCTGGCGCCGGGATACCGAGGTGTCCGCCGATCCGCGTCGGTGTCGCAACAAGGTTCTCCAGCCAGGATAGCTTGCGGCCGATCGTCACGACCCGCCGTTCAAGTCCGGCGCGCCGACCCGCCTCGTGGATCGCGGCGAGGCTTTCGATGGCCCGGCCGAGCAGTGCCTCCCCTTCTTCCGGGGAGGCAGCGTCGAGATCCTGCGATAGCCGGCGCTTGCCCAGGTCTTGCTGGATCAGCCATTCCCCGTCATAGGCGAGGATTTCCGGCACTGGCGCACCCTCGGCATGAAGCGCGCGGAGTACCTGCATTTCGAGCTCGGCCCGGTTGCTTCGCTTGCGTCGGGTCACGATCACACTCCGCTCGCCGTACGACAGGCGAAGCGAGCGCCGGCTGCGACCTCCAGGACGCTCGACCATTTCAACGTGATGACCTAGCAGCCGTGTGCACGCCGCCACCGCATCGCGTTGGTTGATTCGCTCCGTCATCCGGACCCGTTCACCTTTTAGACCACTGCGTAGCCTAGCCCATGCACCTCCGGCGCGTCATGCCGCACGCGACAGGCTTGCTGAGGGGCCCGGCGCTGGGCTAGAACCCAGACAACCCACGGCTGCGGACAACGCAGGCCCGCCAGCCCTCTCGAAAGGACCACCATGACTGGCAGCCATCGGTTCGACCCCACAATTCTTCGCGAATACGACATCCGTGGCGTCGTCGGCGACAGCCTGACCACTGCAGACGCCACGGCAATCGGGCTGACGTTTGCAGCAGCCGTCGCCGGCGATGGTGAACCGGCCGGCAAACGGGTCTGCGTCGGCTACGACGGACGGCTCAGCTCGCCCGACATGGAAGCAGCTCTTACCGACGGTCTGACTCGAGGCGGCGTCGATGTACTGCTGGCCGGCCTCGGCCCCACGCCGATGCTCTATTACGCCGTTCATCACGCCGATGCGGACGGCGGTATCATGGTCACGGGCTCCCACAATCCTCCAGACTACAACGGGTTCAAATTCATGCTGGGAAAAAACTCGTTTTTCGGCGAGAGCATCCAGCAACTCGGCCAATTGGCTGGTGCAGGCCTCGAGTCGCTAGCCGCGACGACGCCCGGAACGGCAAGCGCTGCTCCTGTCTTCGAGCCATATGTGGCTAACCTCGCCGCCGCCTATGGGGCGGAAATCGGACTGCGAGTGGCCTGGGACGCAGGCAACGGGGCCACGGGTGACGCCCTGTGTAAACTCGTCGAACGCCTGCCCGGCGACCACATCCTGCTTAATGAAACGATCGACGGCAGATTTCCGGTTCATCACCCGGATCCGACGCAACCGGAAAATCTCGAGCAGCTTATCGCGGTCGTGACGGAGCGCGACTGCGATGCCGGGATCGCGTTCGACGGCGACGGCGACCGGATTGGTGTCGTGGATCGCGAAGGCGAGATCCTCTGGGGCGATCAACTCATGGCAATCTTTGCCGCCGACCTGCTGAACGAATCGCCAGGCGCGACGATCATTACCGACGTGAAGGCAAGCCAAACTCTGTTCGATCAGATTGAAAGACTCGGCGGTCACCCCCTCATGTGGAGAACCGGCCATTCCCTGATCAAGCAGAAAATGGCCGAGACCCACGCGCCCCTCGCCGGGGAGATGAGCGGCCATATCTTCTTCGCGGATCGCTATTACGGCTTCGACGATGCGCTCTACGCGGCTGTCCGTTTGCTCAATATCGTGGCGCGCTCCGATCGGTCTTTGGCAGAGATGCGAAACCAATTGCCGGCAACCGTAAACACGCCGGAGCTTCGCTTCGATTGTGCGGATGATCGTAAGTTCGCAGTCGTCGACGAGGTCCGCGCCCGGCTCGCCGCTTCAGACGCCGACATCAACGGTATCGACGGCGTCCGGGTCAATACGGCTGACGGCTGGTGGCTTTTGCGGGCGTCAAATACGCAACCTGTCCTAGTCGCACGCTGCGAAGCCGTTGATGAAACCGGGCTTGATCGGCTTAAAGGCAATCTTGTGGGGCACCTCGTGCAGAGCGGTATCGAGCCGCCTAAATTTTAAGCGGGCACCGCCGCGGGCACCCTGAAGCAGGAGATTTATTGCCATGTCCAGAGATCCGAACCAGCGCAAACGCGAAAGCCTCCTGTCTCTCCTATTTTCCCACGGCATTCCGCGGCGCTCCCTGATCGTCGCGATCGTCGTCGGAAGCATCCTGAACCTGGTCAACCAGGGCGACGTCCTGTGGGGCGACGCATCGTTGGACAGCCTCAAATTGGGCCTGACCTATATCGTACCCTATTGCGTCGCCGCCTACGGGGCCGTGACGGCTCGACTCCATTTTCTTGCGCGGCGTTAGACGACTTTTCGCGCGGTGCGGCAGACGGCGGCTTGTGCCCGGCGTGGTCCTGTTCGCCATCGCGGTGACCGGCTGCACGCTGCTGACCGCTTTGCCCGACAAAACGAACCTCGAAGACCGGCTGAGCGTCTTTCCAATCGACGACCTTCCGCTTGCCGAGGCGGTTGTCATAAATTGGAACCAAAATCAGATACCGTTCATAGAGGCGAAGACGGACCAGGATGCCGCTTTCACCCTGGGGCTGGTTCACGCCCACCTCCGCCTGGGTCAAATCGAGCTGCTACGCCGAATCTCGCGAGGCCGCCTGGCAGAGGCGGTTGGACCTTTTGTGATCGATATCGACCGGTCCCTGCGAATTTTGAACTTCCCGAAGGCGGCCGAATCCATCGAGGCTGCCATGCCCGCCGAAACCCGCAGCTGGCTCGCAAGCTTCGTCGCGGGGCTAAACCACTACCAGGATCGCCTGACCGCCTTGCCCCATGAATTCCAGGTCCTGGATATTGAGCCAGAACCCTGGACGCTCACCGATTTGGTTGCCATCGGCCGGCTCGCCGCCACCGATGTCAACTGGCTGTTCTGGTTTCGCTTATGGAACCTTCGCGAGCGGGATGACTGGCCTTCCCTGTGGGCCCGCCTGCTGGACGGCGGGAGCGCTTCCCTGCCCAGCTTCGAGACCACCGAAGTTGGCGACCTCGCCGACCTGCTGACCGGTACGGGGCGTCCGGGGAGCAATGCGGTGGTGCTGTCCCCGGCATTGACGACCACGGGTGGCGCGATCATGGCCAATGACCCCCATCTTGGCCTTCTCCTGCCCAACAGCTGGTTACTCGCCGGCTACAAGTCGCCCTCCTACCATGTCGTCGGCCTGATGATCCCGGGGCTGCCATTCGTTGCTGTCGGCCGCAATCCCGACATCGCGTGGGGCGGCACGAACATGCGCGCCGCCAGCAGTTCACTCTATGACGTCGCCGGTCTCGGTGAAAACGCCATCGAGAGTCGCGAAGAGCCGATCGCAGTGCGCTGGTGGTTCGATTCGAGCGTCCAGCCACGCGAAAGCGATCTGGGGCCAATCGTATCCGATTCGCCGTTCCTCGAGCCCAGGGATGGGGAAACAGTCGCGCTTCGCTGGGCCGGACATGACGTCAGCGACGAATTCACCGCCATGCTCGCCGTGAATCAGGCCCGGGACTGGCCGGCCTTCCGGTCGGCTTTCGAGAGTTTTGCGGCCTCCGGCCAGAACATGCTCTATGCCGACGCCCGGGGAAATATCGGTCAGGTCATGGCGGTCCGCCTGCCCCTGCGCAACAGTGAGGCACCCCGCGACATGATCCTTACACCCGAAGAGGACGGCGCCGACTGGCGAACCGGACTCACCTCCAGCGACCTTCCTGCGGCGTTCAACCCGGCCCGGGGCTATCTGGTTTCGGCCAACAACAAGCCCGCGCAGACGGCCTTTCCCGTCGGCTATTTCTACTCGCCCGACGATCGTGTCGAACGCCTCAGCCAACAAATCGAGTCCATGGGGCCATTCGATCTGACCGCCGTGCGCAACCTGCAAACCGATGTCTATTCGCGCTCATCCGTAGAACTGCGCAATATCTTGCTCGCCGTAATCGAAAAAACCGGCGCGGCAACGGAACAAGCGGAAGGGCTGATCGCGAGCCTCAGCGAGTGGACCGGCGACTACGGGGTCGAGTCCCGAGGCGCGCTCGTGTTCGAGCTGATCTTCGTTCACTTTATGGAAGCCTACTACGACAGGGATTATTCCGAGGGCGAGCGAAAGAGCGTATTCAGCGTCGCCAACCTCGCCCGCTTCGTGACCCAAGAAATCGACGACGCGCCGGTGGACCGGCTGAAGGCCGCTCTCGACGAGGCGCTGGCGCGAGCCGCCGAAGACCTCGTCGACGCCCGCGTCTGGGGCGATATCCACCGGCTTCGACTCGGCCATCTGCTGAAGAACCTACCCCTGCTGGGTAACCGCTATGAATTCGTCGATCTCCCCGTCGCAGGCTCACGCCATACGGTGATGAAGACGAGCCACGGCCTTACGGCGGAAGTTCACGGCACGAGCTACGGCTCCAATGCCCGCCATGTCTCAGACCTCTCGGACCCGGACGCGAACTATTTCGTCCTGCTCGGCGGCCAGGACGGTTGGCTCGGGAGCAGCACCTTTCTGGACCAGCTCGAGCCTTGGCTGGCCGGCCGGGACATTCGCCTTCCTCTTCGCCCGGAGACGGTGCGCAAGGAGTTTCCGATCGGAATGATCCTGACGCCCGAAAATCCGTAAAAAATTATTTAATTGCAAAGTGTTACCACGATATGTATATATATGTCGCGGAGGCCTTGCGCCACAACTGGGCCCACCTCGATTTTTCCTATATTCTGACTTACGTTGCCATGTTGAATGACCAATTTGACCCCTCCCCAATTGGGGAGGTATGTTCCGTGAGATAATGCGTGACGAATGGCCCGATCGAGGGTAACCGTAGATGCGCTTTCGCGGATGCCCGCGGACTGAATTCCGGTCATCAGGAGGAACCATGACCCTGCTCAAACGCTCCGAATGGTATGACACGGCGCGAAACGTCAACTGGACGCCCAAATACGTGCCGTTCGAAGAGATCTTCCCGAAGGACTTGTCGGATGCCTTCGAGCTTCCGGTAGAGGAATGGGAAACCTTCGACGAAAACTACAAGGACACATTCCGGGATTACGTGCACGTCCAGCGCGAGAAGGACGCCTACGCCTATTCGATTCGGGCGGCGCTCGAACGCTCGAAACTCTATGACGAAGCCGATCCGGGCTGGCGAAACCTCGTGAAGGCCCACTACGGCGGCGTGTCGATCGTCGAGATGTCGGCGGGCGTTCTTCAGGGTCGTTTCGCGCGGTTTTCCAAGTCACCCTCACAGCGCAATATCTGCGTTCTGGGAACCCTCGACGAGATCCGCCACGCCCAGATTCATCTCTATTTCGCCTACGAGCATATCAAGAAAGACCCCCAATTCGACTGGGCGATCAAGGCGTTCCATACGAACAACTGGGTCGCGATTTCGGTCAAGCATCTGCTCGACGATATGGAGCAGCGCGACGTCATCGCCTCGACCATCATGACCAATCTGATCTTCGAAGTCGCGTTCACGAACCTGCAGTTCGTCGGGCTGTCGGCGGACGCCCATGCGACGGGCGATCATACCTTCGAACATCTCATCCAGAGCATCCAAACCGACGAGGCGCGGCACGCGCAGATCTGCAATCCCGTTATTCGAATGGCCGTGCGCAACGGCAAGAAGGACGAGTGCCAGGAGCTCATGGAGATGGCATTCTGGCGGATGTGGCGCATCTTTGCCCTGGTTTCAGGCAACGCCATGGATTACGGCACGCCGTTACACGCCCGGGAGCGTTCGTTCAAAGAGTTCATGCACGAGTGGGTCATTACCCAGTTCGAGCGACAGCTCATCGATCTCGGGCTCGACCGACCGTGGTACTGGGATATCTTCCTGCGTGACATCGAGACCTTCCATCACCAGCAGCATATCGGTGTCTGGTTGTGGCGCTGCACCCTGTGGTGGGATGACAATGCCGGGGTGACCGCCCCGGAGCGTGAGTGGCTCGAAGAAAAATATCCCGGCTGGGGCAACACCTACGGCAAGCTGTGGGACGTGATCGCCGAGAACATTGCCGAGGGGCGTATGGAGCGCACCATTCCGCAGGCCGGCGCGTTGATCTGCAACATGAGCCAGGCCGCGATCAGCGGCCAGTGCGGCGACGAATGGGACGTTAAGGACTACTACATCGACCACGAGGGGCATCGCTATCACTTCGGCTCTGAGGTCGATCGCTGGATTTTCACCCGGGACCCGGACCGCTACAAGGATTACCCGTCGTTTACGGACCGGGAGCTGTCCGGCGAGGTTTCCGATACGTTATTCGGATTCCTAAGCTTTATGGGGCTGCAACCCGGCTACGACACGGGAACCGACTCCCGGAATTACGAGTGGATCAAGGATTACTACGCGAAACACGAAGCCGCTGAATAAGACGGCACCGGCGATTGCCGGACAGGGCGGTTTCGCTCGGCGCGGGCGAGCCCGTGTCGCAACTATAAGTTAGGGAGAGACAGGCACCGTGTCGGGTCACAAGCTTCACATCGCCTACAATTTCGAAGGCGGCTACGAATACAAGATGATCGCGGTCGACCCCGAGATCACCATGGACGAATTCGCCCAGATGTGCGCGAACACTATGATTGGCGTTGAAGTGCGTCCGCGGGAAGGAACGCTGCGAGTCCGCAAGCAGGAGGATAGCGAGCCTCATCCGCGCGACATGAAGATCAGCGAGACCGACTGGATCGACGCCGAACCGGTCGTCGTTTATTACGAATAGGCGAGCCGAGACGCATTAGAGGAAAGCCCTGGTCATGGCGGAGCGAACGAAAAACATGGCGGGCCCGGTCGTCCGCGCGGGCGATATCGCCCAAGCCGTTGCCGAGGCCGCCGAGATCGACAATCCGGACAAGGACATTCTCGTCGAAGACCACGGGGCGTATTTGCGGATCGAGGCCGACGGCGGCCTGATTGTTCGCGAAGAAACGGTATCGGAAATTCTCGGACGGCCGTTCGAAATTCGAGATCTCGAAGTTAATTTGAGCGGCTTTTCAGGCTTCATCGACACGCAAGACGATCACGTGCGTTTCTATCTGGAGAAAACGCTTTAGGCCTGCGCCGGATGCGCGCCGAAGGAGAGAACCATGGCGGACGATAAAGTTCCCCCGATGTCAAATCAGGCGGATTTCGATCTGCCCGAGGGTGCCAAGCCGCTCAAAACCTGGAGCTACCTGTCGGGCGACAGGCGCCGACCCAGCGAGTATGAGGTCGTTAGCACCCGCCTGTTCTACAACCGCGACGATCCCGAACGGCCCTGGACAATCGGCCTCAATCAGCCTCTCAACGTCTGGTACAAGAAATACGCCAACGGATCGCCGCTCGCGCACGACGATTTCGAGGCCTTCCGCGACCCCGACCAGATGACCTATCGGGCCTACACGGTGATTCAGGACGGCCAGGAAAGCTACGTCGACGGGTTACTCGAACACAATGCGGGGCTCGGCGACGACACGCAGTATCCGGACGACTGGGCCAATATTCTGGCCAGCCTCTACGCGCCGGGCCGTTACCTCCTCCACACGGTTCAGATGTCGTCGTCCTACCTGTTCCATATGGCGCCCGCGAGCACGATCGGCATTTGTTCGTCCTTTCAGGCGTCCGATCAGCTCCGCTGGGTTTCGCGTATCGCCTATCGCACCGTCGAACTCGCCAATAGCCGCCCCGGTTTCGGCTTCAACGAGAATGAGCGGGTTCATTGGGAGAACGACGAGGCGTGGCAAGGATTTCGCGAGCTGATGGAAAAGGTTCTCGTGGCCTACGACTGGGGCGAAACCTTCGTCGCCTGCAACCTGATCGCCAAGCCGGTGATCGACGAGACGTTTTTCAGGCAATTCGGCAATGTCGCACGGGCCAATGGCGACACGCTGCTGGGGCTTCTGGGCGAGGCCGCGTTGCGCGATAGCGACCGCTCGCGCCGGTGGGCGGGCGAACTGGTCCGCTTTCTCCAGGAGAAGGAAGGCAACCAGAACCATCTTGACAAGTGGGTCGCGAAGTGGCTGCCGCTCGCCAATCAGGCAGTCGACGCCTTCTGCGCCGCACTGCCCGACGGCGAGCCGGCTGCCGAAGCCGCCAAACGCGACGCCAAAAATTTTCGTAAAGGTCTGGGGCTGAGCGGCTAGGATCGCTCCGCTGACGTTATCCCTCGTTACAGCAGGGCCGGCCTGCCGTTCCTGCGGTCTACTATCCCTATAGCGCCGATTTGATTGTCAGCTTGCGGGCGCTTAAAAAATGCGGCTAAAGAGGGAATCAACCGCCCGGCATGCTGCGGCGGTTTTTCTGTTGGGACCGGCCCACCGCGACCGGCCCGCGGGATTTGAACGAGCAGCTTGCACCCGCGTGATCAGCTGCTAAAGCGCCACGGGAACGACCGCCCTAGGCCTGATACGCCGCCGTCTCCCGCACCGCCGCCTCAATCGTCGCGGTACTGGGAATCCAGAGGTCTTCGAGCGCAGGGCTGAACGGCACGGGAGTATGGGGGGCCGTAATTCTTTGCACGGGTGCCTTGAGCGCCCCGAACAAGTTTTCGCCGACCAACGACGAGATATCACCCGCGAGATTGCAACGCGGCGTCGCTTCGTCGATGACGATGACCCGGCCCGTGTTCTCCGCACTTTCCAGGATCGTCTCCTCGTCGAGCGGCGAGGTGGAGCGCAGATCGATCACGTCGCATTCCACGCCATCTGCGGCGACCGCTTCGGCGACCTGAAGCGCATAACCCACCATCATGCCATGGGTGACGATGGTGACGTCGCCACCCTCGCGCGCATAGTTGGCCTCGCCGATGGGGATCGCGTAGGGTTCCTCCGGCACGTCGCCCGTCATTTCGAACAGTGCCTTGTGTTCGCAGAACACCACCGGATCGTCGTCGCGGATCGCTGCAATCAGCAAGCCCTTCACTTCGTAGGGAGACGACGGTATGACGCATTTGAGCCCCGGCACGTGCGTGAAGATCGGGTGCAGCGACTGCGAATGTTGCGCCGCCGCCCGCAGCCCCGCTCCAATCGCGGTGCGAATGACGACAGGCGTCTTCGCCTTGCCGCCGAACATGTAGCGGAACTTGGCAGCCTGGTTGTAGATCTGGTCGAAACAGACGCCGAGGAAATCGCAGAACATCAACTCGCCGACGGGCCGGTAGCCCGCGCTGGCCGCGCCCACGGCGGCACCGATGAAGGCGGATTCGCTGATCGGCGTATCCATGATCCGATCGCCGCCGTATTTCTTGTAGAGCCCCGCGGTCAAGCCGAACGGCCCGCCCCAGGCCTCATCCTCGCCTTCGAGATGGGTGCCCGCGCCACCGACGACGTCTTCGCCCATGATGATAACTTTCTCGTCGCGCTCCATCTCCTGGTCGAGCGCCTCGATGATCGCTTGCCGGTAGGAAATCTTCCGTGCCATGGCTTCTCTCCCTCTCCACGCTCAATAGGAAATGTAGACGTCGGTGAGCAGGTCCTCCGGACCCGGCTCAGGGCTCGACTTGGCATGCGCCACCGCATCTTCGACGAGTGCCGCGATCTCGCTATCGATCGCGGGCAGGGCCTCGGTGTCGAGCAATCCCGTCTCGGTTGTCCGGGCAACGAAATTCTCTATGCAATCCCGATTCGCCCGCAGGTTCTCGACCTCATTCTCGCCCCGGTAAGTCTGGGCGTCGCCCTCCTCGTGGCCGTAATACCGGTTAACCTTGCATTCGATGAGCGACGGTCCACCTCCCGTACGCGCCCGCTCGATCGCCTCACCCGCCGCCTCCCAGACGGCAAAGAAGTCGTGGCCGTCGACCGAGACGCCGGGCATACCGAAGCCGCCCGCCCGGTCCGAGACGTTATCGCAGGCGACCGACCAGGAACTCGACGTGGCTTCCGCGTAGCCGTTGTTCTCGCAGACGAACACGCAAGGAAGGTTCCAGACTTTCGCAAGGTTGAGGCTCTCGAAGGTCGTCCCCTGGTTCGAACCGCCGTCGCCAAAGAAAGCGACCGCGACCTTTCCTTTGCCGTCAAGCTTGGCGGCGAGCCCCGCGCCGCAGACCAGCGGCGGCCCGCCGCCTACGATGCCGTTCGCGCCCAGCATGCCCTTGTCCAGATCGGCGATGTGCATGGAGCCGCCCTTGCCCCGGCACAGCCCTGTCGCCTTGCCGAAAATTTCGGCCATCATGCCTTTGAGATCGCAGCCTTTGGCGATGCAGTGACCGTGGCCCCTGTGGGTACTCGCGATCTTGTCCTCGTCGCTCAGGTGCATCATCAGTCCGGTGCCGCAGGCTTCCTCGCCGGCATAGAGATGCACAAAACCCGGTATGCTCCCGGCCGCGAACTCGAGGCGCACGCGCTCCTCGAACTCGCGGATGGTCTTCATCATCCGGTACGCACGTAGCGTGTCGTCTTTCGATAGCTGCATGATGATCATCTCCCCCGATGGTCGCGTCGTGGTTGCGCGAGCGCTGATCCAGTGTAGCGCTTACCGGGAGCGGTGAGCAATCCGCGAGACGCGACCTCTGGCGATTTGCGCGCCGCTCACCCATAATCACCCTCGATCGGCGTAAAACCAGGGAGAGCAGATATGGGTCGGCTAGACGGCAAGATCGCAATTGTCACCGGCGGCGCATCGGGAATCGGGCGGGCGAGCGCGATCCGGCTGGCCGAGGAGGGCGCCAAGGTGGCAATCACGGATCTGAACGCCGAAGACGGCGAGGGCGCGGCCCAGGAGATCGTGGACGCCGGCGGCGAGGCGATCTTCCTCAAGCACGACGTGTCGAACGAGGACCAATGGAAGGTCGTGATCGAGACCGTGCTCGAACGCTACGGCCGGCTCGACGTGTTATTGAACAACGCGGGGATCCAGTTCTCCAAGTCGGTCGAAGATACAACGGTCGAAGAATGGCAGCGCATCATGGCGGTCAACGCCGATGGCGTCTTTCTAGGCACGAAATACGCTATCGTGGCGATGAAGAAGAACGGCCCGGCGGGCGGCTCGATCATCAATATGTCGTCGACCTACGGCATGATCGGTGAAGGCATTAACGCCGCCTACTGCGCAACCAAGGGCGCGGTGATGAACTTCACGAAATCGGTAGCACTCCACTGCGGCAAAGCGGGCTACAACATCCGGGTCAATTCGGTCCACCCCGGCGCCGTGCGCACGCCGCTCACCGATGTCGAGATCAACGACATCGTCGCGATCAAGGGCTATGACACCGTCGAGGAAGCTATCGAGAAGGAATGGGCGCCGATCCACCCGATCGGCCGGATTGGCGAGCCGATCGACATCGCGAACGGCGTGGTCTACCTCGCCTCCGACGAAGCAAGTTTCATGACGGGTGCCGAGCTGGTCATCGACGGCGGGATGATCGCCCAATGAGCGACCGGGTCGCCGGAAAGGTTGCAATTGTTACGGGCGCCGCCTCGGGCATCGGCCGGGGAAGCGCCGTGATGCTTGCCAAGGAAGGGGCCAAAGTCGTCGTCACCGATCTCGATGAGACCGCCGGTCAGGCGACGGTTGATGAGATCGTCGCCGCGGGCGGCGAGGCGGTTTTTCTGTGCCAGGACGTGACAAACGAAACGCGCTGGACGGAAATCGTCGCCGAGACGCTGGCACGCTTCGGCCGGCTCGACATCTTGCACAACAACGCCGGGGTGCAGAAATCCGCGACCATCGAGGAGGCGACTCTCGAGGACTGGCACTTCCACATGGACGCCAACGCGCTTGGCCTGTTTCTCGGCACAAGAGAGGCGATCGGAGCCATGAAGAAAAACGGCCCGGCGGGGGGTTCGATCATCAATACTGTTTCGACCTACGGCGTTGCGGGCGAGGAGATCAACGCCCCCTATTGCGCGAGCAAGGGGGCTGCGCGCAATTTCACCAAGGCGGCGGCGCTTAATTGTGGCAAGGCGGGCTACAATATCCGGGTCAACGCCGTGCATCCCGGCCTGATCGTAACCCCGCTCATCGAACAGGAGCATCGCGACACGTTGGAAATCATGGGCTCGAGCGATGCCGACGCGCTGTGGGCGGAGTGGCAAGACGAGCATCCAATCGGCCGGCTCGGCCGACCCGAGGACATCGCCTATGGCGTTCTCTATCTGGCCTCCGACGAAGCGAGCTTCGTCAACGGCGCCGATCTGGTGATCGACGGCGGCTATCTCGCGCAGTAACGGGAAAGGCGGTAACCATGTGCGGTCTGTGCGGAGCGCTTGCGGGCGGACGCCACTGGTCCGACGGCGCCGGGCGCGAGGGCTTTGAGGCGAGCCGGAAATACCGCAGCCGGCACGTCGAGCGGACACGCCGCACACACCTGATCAACCGTGTCCTCGGTATCCACGGCCTCTCGATCGAGGACTGGGGCGGCAGCAGCTACGTTTTGCACAGCCCGGCCGGTGCGGTGCAGATGGTTTCGACTCTGCCCGATCTTTGGCTCGCCATCGAACGTGAAACCGGCGAAGCCATCGACCCCCTCGATCCGGCCCTGCTGACGCTGGCGAAGGCGGCCGCGGATGGCTGACGCCCCCGCATCACCTCCGAGTGCCGAGGACATCCCGGTTTGCGTACTGACCGGGTTCCTGGGGAGCGGCAAGACCACACTCCTGCAAAAGCTTCTCGACTCCCCCGACCTTGGCGATACCGCGGTGCTCATCAACGAATTCGGCGAGGTCGGACTCGATCACATGCTGTTGGAGCAGGTCGACGAGGATATCGTCATGCTCGAGAGCGGCTGCGTCTGCTGTACGATCCGGGGCGATCTGGGGGTTGCGATCCGCGATCTCCTCGCCCGGCGCGACGCCGGCGCGATCCCGCACTTTCGCCGCCTCATGATCGAGACGACCGGCCTCGCCGACCCGGTTCCCATCCTCTATACCCTGATGACGGAGCCAGGCGTGAACGGGCGCTGCCGGCTCTCCTGCGTGATTACCACCGCCGATGCCGTGAACGGCGAGCTCCACCTCGCCCGCCAGCCCGAATCGGCGAAACAGGCCGCCGTGGCCGACCGACTGGTTATCACCAAGACCGATATCGCGGAGCCGGCCGAAATCGAGCGCCTCGAGGCACGGCTTGCCCGGCTTAATCCGTCGGCCACCATCCTTCATGCGCCGTTCGTGGAATTCGACGCCGAGGCCCTGCTCGCGGGAAGCGCCTACGACCCGCGGGCCAAAGGCGCCGACGTCCGGCAATGGCTGGACGACGAGGCCTATGGCGACGCCCATGATCACGGCCACGGTCTCGCGCTCGACGTAAACCGGCATGACGAGCATATCAATGCCTTCTGTCTGACCTTCGACGAGCCGATTGACTGGACCGCCTTCGGGGTCTGGCTCACCATGCTGCTCCACTGCCGGGGCGAGGATGTGCTTCGGGTCAAGGGACTGCTCAACATTGACGAGGCGATGCCCGGTCCCGTCGTCGTCCACGGAGTACAGCACGTGATCCACCCGCCCGCCCATCTGGACGCCTGGCCCGACGAGGATCACCGCTCGCGCATCGTGTTCATCACCCGCGATATCCCGCGCGAAGCGATCCGGGACTCGCTCGAAGCCTTTAACGCCTTGGCCGAGGCCTCCGACAGCGCAAGCAACACGCCGACCCATCGGTTCCGACCCTCTGCAACGGGAACGACGATTGCCGGACGACCGGTTCGCCGCCCCGGCGCGCCCGCCTGGATGAAATAACGGCTCTATGGTTTCGGTCGGACTCTCGGCTGGTCCGCGTTTTCGGCGAATCCCCTATGGCAACGCGGTTGCACCGCCGTCAATGACGAGTTCCGTTCCCGTGATATAGGACGCCTTGTCGGACAGCAGGAAGAGGATACCGTTGGCCATATCCTCGGCAATGCCGATCCGTCCCAGCGGCACATGATCCGCGATTGCCTTCTGGGTTTTCTCATCGCCGACCCAGCGATCCTGCATCGGCGTAAAGCAGGCCCCCGGATAGATCACGTTCGAGCGGATCTGATCGCGCGCATACTGAATCGCGATCGATTTTGAGAGGGCGACGAGTCCGGCCTTCGAAGATTGATAGCCCTCTTGCGGGGCGGAATCGCCACGCAGGCACTGGATGGTGGAGATATGCACCATCGCCCCGCCGCCCGATTTCTGCATTAGCGGAATAGCGTGTTTCGCCATCTGGAGCGGTCCCCACAAG
>CBDAPE010000005.1:0-9372 GCA_965198325.1 Alphaproteobacteria bacterium
CGCGAAGAGGTAGATGCCGATGGCCCACACGCGGTAGGACAGCTTGCTGCTCTCCATGACGGTGCCCTTGCGAAGCGAGAAGAAGCCGCAGTCCCGGCAGCGGTGGGTCATCGTCTTGTGGTTGGTGTTGGGGTCCACGTCGAAGGAGCCGCACTGCGGGCAGTATGGACCATTCGGCCAGCGCTGGTTCTCGATCCACTGGCGGGCCTCGTCCTCGGAGTGGAACATGTCCGCGATCTCTAGGAGCGTTAACCCCTCGCGATGGGCCTTGCCGGGAGCCTTCTTGGTCATCTTGTTACCCTTTCCTCGTTGACCGGAAGTATGCCGAGAAAACAGCAGAAACCAAGAGAAATCAGAGGGTGTGGTGTGTCATTGAAGGTGATTACATGATGTGATAAAGAAACGGCCCGTGGCTAACACCACGGGCCGCAAATAGATATGCCAAAAGGAGGAAAACCAAATGGCAAGTTACAATATTCACGATCCCGAAAATGCAAGCTCTCAAATAAGTGATAGCGACTACTATGCCATCAAATTGATCCTGTGGATATTCAACAATTGGATAAGCCCGGAGATGCAGCAGCGGTTAAATAGTGTCATTGGTTTAATCGAAGGGGAGATACCGTGTCGAATTAGCAGGGTAAATGTGCATCCAAGTACGGCTCGGTAACTTTGGGATATAATCCCCTATGTAAGAGATGACCTTGCCGCCAGCGGCGGACCCGCCAAAGCCGCCTGAACCAATCGACGGCGAGGGGGGTGGTGTAATCTCGCTCCAGCCTCAACCCTTTCCCCTGCCGCTCCTCGTCCCGACGGATCCGTCCTTCGGCTCCCAGTGGCATCTGCGCAACACAGGCCAGACCGGCGGCACGGCGGGTGCGGACCTTAACGTCATTGGGGTGTGGGACGACTACACCGGCGCGGGCGTCGTGGTCGGCCTCATTGACGACGGCGTCCAGCACAGCCATCCCGACCTCGACGGCAATTACGACACCACCCTCGACTTTGATTTCCGGGGCAACTATCTCGATTCCGCGCCGGGCACCGGCTCCGATAATCACGGCACCACGGTGGCCGGCGTCATCGCGGCGGAAGCGGACAACGGCACGGGCGTGGTCGGCGTTGCGCACGGCTCGACGATAACGGGTTTTCGCATCGGCTACGGCTCGGACGGCAGCTTCGCTCAGGAGATCGGCGCGCTGCAGCGGGGCGTCGACGTCGATGTCGTCAACAACAGCTGGGGCTACGGCGGTTTCTCCTTCGACGATTTCGCATCGAGCGCGTTCGACGCCCAGGCGGCGGCTGTCCAAAACGCGGTAGCCAACGGACGGGGCGGGCTGGGTTCGATCTGGGTGTTCTCGGCGGGCAATTCGGGTGACGAGGGCCAGGACACCAACTACCACTCCTACACGAACTCGCGCTTCACCATCTCGGTCGGCGCGCTGGACCATGACGGCGATCTGGCGTCTTTCAGCACGCCGGGAGATTCGGTGCTGATTTCGGCGCCAGGGGTCAGTGTCGTCACCACCGACCGGACCGGCGGCTCGGGCTATTCCGGGAGTGATACCACCTCGATCTCGGGCACCTCGTTCTCGGCGCCGGCGACGAGCGGGGTGGTGGCGCTGATACTCGAGGCGAACCCGCTGCTAGGCTATCGCGACGTCCAGGAGATCCTGGCCTATTCGGCGCGCCAGTCCGGGGGCTCGGCGGGGTGGGAGACCAATGCGGCGGACAACTGGAACGGCGGCGGGCTGCACGTCCACCACGGCTACGGCTACGGTTTCGTCGACGCCTTCGCGGCGGTGCGCCTGGCCGAGACCTGGCAGACCCAGCACACCTTCGCCAACGAGCAGATGGTGAGCGCGAGCTCCAACCCGTCGATCTACATCCCCGACAACACGACGATCACCGACACGATCAGCCTGAGCTCGAACCTGCGGATTGACGAGGTCGAGGTCGACCTCGACATCAGCCACACCTGGATCGGCGATCTGGTCGTCACGCTGACCTCGCCCGACGACACGACGAGCACGCTGGTCAACCGCCCCGGCAAGAGCGCGTTCTCGACCTGGGGCACGAGCCAGAACGACATCGATTTCACGTTTTCCTCCACCCACCACTGGGGCGAGACGGGCGACGGCACCTGGACTCTTTCGGTCAGCGATCATTACAGCGGTGACCAGGGGCGCCTCAATAGCTGGGCGCTCCGACTCTTCGGCGACATCGACGACGGCAACGACACCTACGTCTACACCGACGAATACGGCGGCTTCACCGGTGCGGGCGACGCGTCGCGCCGGGTGCTCTCGGACGCCTCGGGCACGGATACCGTCAACGCCGCGGCGGTGACGGGCGATTCGGTTATCGATTTGAACCCGGGCGCGGTCGGCATGCTTGCCGGCAACAGCTTCTCGGTCGCGTCTGGCACGACGATCGAGAACGTCTTCGCGGGCGACGGCGCCGACGTGCTCACCGGCAACGCGGCGGCCAATACGCTCTCGGGCGGGCGCGGCGACGATACCCTCACCGGCGGCGGCGGCGGCGATGTGCTGGATGGAGGTTCGGGTTCCGATCGGGTCTCCTATGGGACCGCGGGCTCGTCGGTTGTGGTTGACCTCGCGGCGGGCACGGCGAGTGGCGGCGAGGGCTCGGACGTTCTGGTCGGGATCGAGCACCTTCGGGGCTCGGTATATGACGACCTTCTGACGGGTGACGGTGGCGCAAACATTCTCGAGGGCGATGCCGGTGACGATCTTCTGATCGGCGGCGCGGGCCGCGATGTTCACGTCGGCGGCGCGGGATCGGACACCGCGGGCTATGCCGATGCGGGCGCTCGGGTCTACGCGAATCTGTCGACCGGTTGGGGCTATTGGGGCGATGCCCGGGGCGACAGCTTCAGCAGCGTCGAAAACCTGACGGGCTCGGCCCATGCCGACATTCTGGCGGGCAACGCCACTGCCAACACGCTGTCGGGCGGGGCGGGTGACGACAAGCTTTACGGCTACGGCGGCGACGATGCCATCGACGGTGGCGCGGGCTCCGATACGGTGTCATTCGGGAGCGCGGGCGCGGGCGTGACGGCGGATCTCGCGGCGGGCACGGCGAGCGGCGGCGAGCTGGAGCCCGTAAGCGGAAAGATCCTGGCCGTAGGTCAGCGCCAAGTCCCAGTCGCCGCCGTCGATGAAGCTCGACGATAGCCGCGCGCTGCGAAACGCCGGCGTGTCGTAGCGGATCCTGTCGTCGCGGCCGAGCCCGTCCAGGTTGCTGAACACGTCGCCGATGGTCACGCCGGACAGGCTGCCGCCCGAATTGCGAAACGCCAGGCCGTTCGCCAGATCGCCGACACCCGAATAGGCGATGACGCCGGTTCCCGACAGATCGATTTCGGTGCTGTCGTCCGAGGCAGTATGGCCCTGGCCCAGATAGAGCCGCCCGAAGCCTTGGTCCTCAAACCACAATTCGAGCTGGCGATCGCGCAGCTCGGCGTCCGCGCTGACGGATTTGTTGTCCGCCTGGCTGATGTCCGCTGTGGAGTTCGACTCGAACTGCGCGACGATGATCGCGCCCACCGCCGTGCTCTCGTCGATCTCCGCCCGGCCGAGGATCTGGAAGCGGGTCGCCGAATTGTCGTTGTCGACGTTGAAGACCTGCTTGTCGTTATCGCTCCCGTCGTCGGTGCCGTCGTCGACGAACAGCAGCGCGCGGTTGACGTGGCCGGACACCGTCAGCGACATGTTAGGTTGCGTGCTTAGGACCGACTGGCCCGTTTCAGCCGCGGTTGTTGGCATCGCGCTGGTCCCGGCGGTCGGTGTCGTCGACAAGGTCGCGTCACCGGTCTCCGGGGGCGCGGCGGTGGCCGTGCCGGCCAAACGCTCTTCGGCGGCTTCGAGGCGAGCCTGATTAGCCAGGATTAGCCCGATCAACTGTTCATTCTGATCCATCAAGGTCGCATTTTGCTGCCGCAGGGCCTCGTTCTGGCGGATCAGGTCATCGAGGCTTTGACCAGCTGCGGGAACGGAGAGAAGACCAACGGCAACCGCCGCCGAAAGAGCGGCCGTTTTGCCGCGAATGGCCAGCGTCAGCCGGCCTGTCGTTCCAAAGGCGTTTCTCATGATCCTTCCCTTCCTGATGGTCGGTCGGCACATGCCCCGAGTGTCTCTAAATGGAATAGTCGCGCAAACGCCGGCCGACGCACAGCGGCGAATCGCCGATTTCTTCGGGCTCGTCGCGAGCGAGTTTTACTTCATCATCGCAGCGTGTACCATGACGCCCAAACAGAACAGGCGGGGGACAAAACAGAGCCCCCGAATTTTCCGGTCCGTATTTTCGAAGACCGGATTTTTGCTGGCGCCGGGCCCCGGGGATTCTTGCGATTCTGGATTATCTGAACAAGCTCTCGACGACCGGACCTGTTTGGGAGACCGCCACAGGTAGTAATTCCGGCAGCGACCAGGTCGTGGCTCCGCCGATCGCCCGCCCGCGAGCGCGGACCCTATCGAAAATGGGCGCTTTCATGACATTCGCCCTTGTGCTGGATCTGAGCGTAATGGTGGGCACGACAGACGCCAGCGCGGATACGCTGGAAGAAGCGTTGGTAAAGGCCTACGCGAGCAACCCGACGCTGCGGGCTCAGCGCGCGCAGCTCCGCGCAACCGACGAACTGGTCTCCCAAGCGCTGTCGGGCTGGCGGCCGACGGTTACCTTCACGGGTGACGTCGGCAAGACCCGGGCGGACAACGACCTCGGATTCTTCCAGTCCGAGGAAACTCGCACGCCTCTGGGCGCCGCCCTGAGCTTCGACCAGCCGCTTTACAGGGGCGGGCGCACGACCGCGTCGACGGAACAGGCGGAATTTCTTGTCCTGGCCGCCCGAGCCGCGCTGACATCCGTGGAACAACGGATTTTTCTGGATGCGGCGACCGCCTATCTCGACGTGTTGCGGGATTACGTGGTGGTCGAGCTCGCAAAGAACAACGTCCGGGTCCTCCAGAGTCAACTCGAGGCGGCCCACGACCGGTTCGATGTCGGTGAAGTCACGAGAACCGATGTTGCCCAAGCCAAAGCGCGCCTGTCCCAAGCCATTGCGCAGCGCATCGAAGCCGAAGGTCTTCTGATCAACTCGCGCGCCACATACCAGAAGGTGATTGGCGAGATGCCGGTTCGGCTGATCTGGCCCGCGGGTCTGAAAAATTTGCCAAGCACCGAAGATGACGCGAGGCAGATGGCGCACGCCGCGCATCCAGATATTTTAGAAGCTGGCTTCGCGGAGCGCGCTGCTCTGGCGGAAGTGCGTGCTGTGGCCGGGGAACTGCTGCCCGAGGTGACTCTTGCCGCGGACGTGTCCCGCGCAGAAGAAAACTCGAGCCGGGAAAGCATCTCCGAACGGGCCTCGATTGCCGCGGAGCTGACCGTCCCGCTTTACCAGTCGGGAGAGGTCTATTCACGGGTGCGAGAAGCAAAGGAGCGCGCTGCGCAACGCCGTGTCGAGATCGAGGAAACCCGGCGCGCGGTGATGGAAGTTGTGACCCAGGCGTGGGAGGCGCTGCTGACCGCACGGGCCAAGATCACGGCGTTCAGTGCCGCGGTCGGTGCTTCCGAAGTGGCGCTGGAGGGTGTCGAGGTGGAGGCGTTTGTCGGGCTAAGGACGACCCTCGACGTCCTCGATGCTGAACAGGAGCTGTTCGAGGCCCGGGTCAATCTCATCCGGGCCCAGCATGACGAGGTCGTTTCGGGCTACTGGCTGCTTCAAACGATCGGTCAACTGAACGCAGAATCCCTGAGCCTTCCCATCGAGACCTATGAAGCAGACGAGCACTATCGGGAGGTTCGCGACAAGTGGTTCGGCCTGGGCAGCGATTAGGCTGGGCGCCGATCAAACGCGATCTCGATCAGCCCCGCTTCAAATATGCAGCGATGTCTGAACTACTAATGCAATAGTGCCGAACCGCCACGGGTAGTACGTCAAGAGTTCGAAGCCGCGACGCGAGCCGGTCTAACGAAGATCGGTCCTGACCAGCCCCTGAACTGCCCGTACTGTCAATTCAACGCGCCTCTGGCGGTCGAAATAACGCACGCAGAAACACGCCAGGGCCGAGCAGGTGATTGACTTCGCGCACAAAAAACAGAAGGCCGAACATGATGAAGAGCGCAACGGTTACCGCAAGAAACTTTGAGAGGTTCGCCTCGCTATACACGGCCGAAAACGCGATCCCAGTCGTCTCCCCGTGTATGAGCTTCTTGACGACCTTTTCAAGCGAACCGATGACCAGCACGACGAGCGTGAAGAGCACCGTGCTGTAGGCAACGTGCAGGATGTGGGGCCGATGCCGGAAGCGCTTTGCGAAGGATAACTTCTCGGTCACGACGACGACCTTCCCGATCAGGAGCACCAGAACCATCGCACCGTGATAACCGACCTGCTCAACACCTTTATCCGCGAGCAGGAGGTTTTGCATAAGAAGGATAAGCGTGAAGCCCGCGACAAAATATGCGGTGAGGATCCATACGGCCTTAACCTCTTGAACAAGCTTCTTACCGATGGATCGCAGTCGGTCACCTATTGGTTTCGGCATTGATCTCGTCTGTTCCTTGAGCTCTGTGACGCCATCATAGCCGGAACAAGAGTGCGCGCTATTCGTTATTGGTGTCGCTGAATCGCCCCCTGAAACTTCCACAGTTTGACGTCGGGGGCCCGCCCTTTTGGGTGATCGCGAACGCGACGAAGCGCTCGATATCCGGCGTGGCCTCGTCGGCGAGGCCATCCTCCATCCCCTCGAGGATGGCCACGAGATCGTGCTCGTCGGCGAGATCGCCAATATGATAAGGCTCCCAGTGGGTGTCGGGAGCCTCGATCACGAATTGTACTGGAGTTCGGTAAAGGTGGTTGCGGGGGCAGGATTTGTTGAAGACCCTACAATAAGACGCGCCGTTTAAGCTGCCAGTAGGCGAGAGAGTTAGACGCTGATCAACAAAATAACCCGTTGAATTGATTTGCTTAATTTTTAACGGCGATGCGATTATGTATCGGAGCGGTGGTGGAGGGCTTATCCACGTAGGTCCTATGAGGTGAATCGGGGACGGTCTTATGGTGTCACTGTTCCAAACCTCATCTGGAGACGCATGATGCTTGATCAACAGTTCGGCAAGCCGGAGGGCGCCCAGCAACACAAGATTCTTGGTATTCAAGCAACAGCGGGATGTGTCAATGTCGGAGAGATCATGTAGCGCATCCAAGTTGCGACATACTCCGACGGTTGGCGACAATATTTCTATAACTCGCTGTTACACTTTGCATTTTTCGCTCCTTTCCTGCCTTCGGCCCCTTGCATCGTCGCCACGGATCGTCTCAAATAGGCCCCGAATTTGATGTCGCTCGTTTGCGGTTTGATGACTGGCATTCGGGCCGATGGAGACCACGGGAGAGGCGATGCCGAAGCGCCGCACACTCAAACTGACCAAGCGGATTGTCGAGAAGCTGAAAGCCGAGGACAAGGACGCGATCTACTGGGACCGTGAGCTGGCCGGGATCGGAGTCTGAAAATTCTCCTGGAGTGACCCCCTAAAAGTGGTCCAGATTTATTGAAGAGTTTGGCGCATTTTGCCTGTCTCTCCCATTTATTCCATCTGCGGCAGGGACCTTGGAATTTTGCATCACCCTCGGATATCCTTTCCGGCAGGCACAAGGCCATCGAAGTCCTCACCGTCGTCTTCCGCGAATCCTCCATCGGCCGCGCGACGCCCCACACAGAAATCCTCGTCCCCGCCAGCACGTGGCCGTCCTGAAGCGGAAAAGGTCCCAGCCATTGCTTCGGATGCCTGATGGAAACGGGCGGGACAGGCGGGTTGCCGTGCGCTACGCTGCCTGGAAATGGGGCCCCGCTTGAGGCACCCGCGACAGACAGGAAAGCATGCGATCCATGCGCCATGCCACGCACGGTCTTGCCGTCGCGGTTCTGGTGGCGGTCGCGACGGTGTGGTCGCGACGGCCGCGGCGGCGGACGAGGCTGGCCGCGGTTTCTATTTCGGCGCCGACCTCGGCGTGTCGGTGGCGCGGTCGCTCGAGTCCACGCGCACCAATGTTGGCATCCCGACGAACTGCGACCAGTGGCTGGACCCGATCGTCATCGGTGGCGAGCAGCTGCCGCTGCCCGCCGAACGGTGCCAACCTCGGAACCTTCCGTCGAGCGCCAGTGAGTTCGATCTCGGCGCCGGCGTGCTGGCCGGCGTCCATATCGGTTACACGGGCCTCGGACCGATTCGCATCGAGGCCGAGTATTTCCACCGCTGGCAGGGCGGGGAAAAGGTGAGCCTGTTCGTTCCCGGCGACCCCAAGCAAAGGGAGTTCTCCGTACGCGACGAGGAGATCGGCGGACTTCGCGCCGACAATTTCTTCGCCAATCTTTATTACGACTTTCCAGACTTGGGCGCATCGGCGTTCACGCCCTATGTCGGCGTCGGCGTCGGGGCGTCTCGGGTGGAGATGGACTATTCGGCGACCTCGATCCGGCGGGGCGAGGAAGCGCTACGCGCACTGGATCCGCCCCGGCATTCCGGCGCGGCGAACAAGGTATCTCACGCAAGCGAGACTCTGTCTGACTGGCTGTGGGGCTACCAGTTGATGGCCGGACTGGATTACGCCCTGACCGAACGGCGCCTGCTAACGGCCAAGTTCCGCTACGGAAGTGCCCTTGGCGATTTCCGCGACGACGGCAACGCATGGCGAAGTTTGCGCGGGCACGCGTCGACAGTCGCGCCAGGCGGTGCGCCGGTCCATTACGGTATTTCGGCGCCCCTACTGAGCTTCTGGGCCGTCTCGCTCGGCCTCAAATTTTTCTTCTAACCGGTGTCCGCGCCGCGCCGATACTCGAGACGATCCCGGACAGTCCCGGATCGTCGCAGCGAAATCGCCGCCGCCGCGTCTTTTCCGGACCTTGCCGGCCGCGTGCGGGGCACAATCCTCGCCGCCGATCATGATCCCGAGGACGGTGCCGCGGCTGTCGCGGCCAGCATCCGAGCGGGTGCCCATGGGAATCTTGCGGCGCGTGACCTGGACGCAAATGTCGTAGCTTGATCGTTGAGGCATCGTCCACGGTCCTGATGCTCCAGGATGCCAATCTCTTTCATCACGACGCCGTAAGACCGAAGCCGGTCCGTTACGATAGTCCCAGGCTGGCCGTGGCGCTTCATCGTCCGTTTCAGAAACTTCAGCGCTGCCCTGCGATCCCGGCGCTTCGTGGCAAAGACCTCAAGCGCCTCGCCTTCACCTGGGATGACGAGGCCGGAACCGTCGCCGGCGATCATTATGAAGTGGCTCATATCCGGGAGCGGTTCGATGCGCCCAAGCCGGTCACGATTGGCGACCCGTGGGGAATG
>CBDAPE010000006.1:0-6795 GCA_965198325.1 Alphaproteobacteria bacterium
GCCCGGCGATACAACCCTGCCCGATGGAAGGCTGCGCACGCCGATCTGGAAGCGGGACGAGGAAATCGGCCGCGATCAATACGACATCGTGCGCGAGGCTTCCTATCGCCACATCTACGGCACGCGAACCTTTGCGCGCGCCCTCCCGGGCACGGTCTTCTACGAGCGGATGGCGGCGTGGCCGCTCGCATTCGAAGAGGCGATGAAGGATCTCTGCCGGCGGCATTTCCCGGTCGATGACTATGCCGTCTACACCCACGGGCATTCCACCGGCGGGCCGTTCTCGCACATGATCCTTCAGCGCGTCGAGAACATCGTCGGGCTCGCCGGCATCGAGAACTCCACCTTCGCCTATATTTTCCACGAGATGACCGGGCATGACTGGCCCAACCCCTTCAACGACCTCCTGGTCCGCGACTGGCGCGAGTTGGCCCGCTACCGGGGCGCGGAGCTTTTCCTGCAGGAAGGCGGCGATCCGCTGATGCGCCTGCCCTGGGTCATGGAAGAAGTCTTCGAGATGTGGGACGAGGCCAAGCGGTTCCCGCAGATCAAGGCGGAGTATTTCTTCCACATCCACTCGATCCCGGCGCTCACCCAAGCCGCGACCATCACCGCCGCCCGTCTCGGCTTGTCGGAGGCAAAGACGGAGGCGTTGATCGACCGCTATATCGGCATGGGGCGGCCGCTGGTGGGTCCGGGCGTGAAGCCGGTGCCGCCGCTTCTTTACATGATCAACAGGTTCAGCCGCGATCACACGCCGGAGAAATATTTCGGGGTCATGTTGCCGATGCTGGAGAAGATCGAACCCGCCCCCCAGGTGCGGATCGTCGAGTTCGGCACCGGCATCCATTCCTATTGGCGCGCCGAAAAAGGCCTGCCGATGGGGCTGGTCCCGCCCGCCGTCGACGTGGTCTGCGACGCGATCACGGCCGGCTACTACTGAGCGGGCGCGGCCCCGCGGGGTGTCACCGGCCGCATGCGGCGGAAAAGGAATTGGATTCGGCGGCGGCCATGTCTGTAGACTACCGTCTTGCGGCGGGAGGGCCGCGGGGACGTGCAACAGCAAGGGAGAACGGCAATGGGACTTTCAGGTTCCGCGCGGATGGTGTCCAGGACGGCGGCCTGCGCCGTGCTTGCGACCGGCGTTGCGATCGGCGCAACGGCGTCGGCCGAGACGCGGCTGACGGTCGGCATCACGTCCAATCTCAGTACGGTAAACCCCTATGGCGACAGCGCGTCGCATCTCTACGGGCTTTGGGGTGAGATCTACGGCAATCTCTGCCGCTACGACTTCAAGAAGGGCGGTTATGTCGGCCATCTTGCCGAGAAATGGGAAGTCAAGGACGAGAACACCTGGCTCTTCCATCTCAAGAAGGGAATGCAGTTCCACAACGGCACCGAAGTGACGGCGAAGGATGTCGTTCACTCCTTCTTCCGGATGAGCAAGGACCCCGAAAGCAGTCAGAAACAGAACTCGAGCCGGAAGATAAAATTGGTCGAGGCGGTCGACAATTACACCGTCAAAATGATTTCCCACAAACCGACATCGTCGTTGCTGAGCTATATCTGCGGTCTGTGGTCGATCTCCAGCAAGGACACCTACGACAAGTACGGCGCCAAGGAAGCCGACAAGAACCATCCCTATGGCGCCGGGCCCTACAAGCTCAAGGAATTCGTCATCGGCAATCGCATGGTGCTCGAGAAGGCCAAGGGCAATTCGTTCCTCAGGCCGGGCTCGCCCGATATCGTGATCATCCGCAAGATGACCGAGTCCGAACAGCGGGTCACCGCCCTGCTCAACGGCGAAGTCCAGATCGCGCAGTTCATTCCGCCCCATCTTCTAACCCGGGTAGAGAAGGCAAAGAATGCGCGGCTCGTGCCGACGAGTTCGGTCGAGATCATGTTCCTGGCCATGAACCCGGCGATGAAGCCGTGGGACAACAAGAAGGTGCGCCAGGCGGTCTGCCATTCCATCAATCGCGCGGGCATCGTCAAGGCGCTGCTCAAGGGACAGGCGCAGTTGCTGAAGGGGCCGATCGGGCCCGGCCAGTACGCCTACGACCCCAACCTCAAGCCGGTCTACGACTACAATCCCGAGAAAGCGAAGAAGCTGCTGGCCGAAGCCGGATATGCCAAGGGAGTCGAGGTCGATCTGTATACGCCGGTCGCCCGCTATGTGAACGACAAGCAGATCACCCAAGCCATGGTGCCGATGCTCAACGCGGTTGGGATCAAGACCAAGCTGCATACCCCGGAATGGGTCACGCAGTGGGCCAACGTGCGCAAGGGAAAGGTGCCCTTCTTCTACCAGGGCCGGGGCTCGGTGATCGATCCCGGGCCCGCGCTGTCGCAGTATTTCGAGACCGGGGTGTCGCCGCGCATCAAGTTCTCGTCCGCGGAATTCGACAGGTTGATGCAGGCGGAACGCGCGGCCTTCGACGAGGCAAAGCGCATCGCGGCGCTGCGCCAGGGGATGTCGGTTCTCACCGAAGAGGCGCCGGCCTGCTTCATGTGGACGCATACGCTGCAATACGGGGTCGCCAACAACGTCGACTACCAGCCGCGGCCGGACGGTCGTCCCTATTTGAGCGAAGCGAGCATGAAGAACTAGGTCTCCATTGCCGCCGGGCGCGTGGCTGCATTGGGCTTTGCCGGTCTGACGGAAAGGCGGGTTTCGTTTGCTGACCTATACCGTCAAGCGGGTAATCGGGACGGTTCCGGTCCTGCTGTTGATTACCCTGCTGGTTTTTGGCCTGTTGCAGCTCGCGCCCGGCGATCCCGCCGATATCCTGCTGCCGGAGGAGGCGACGCACGAGGATATCGCCGAGGCTCGGGCACGCTGGGGCCTCGACAAGCCGTTTCACGAGCAATATCTGAGTTTTCTGACCTCGGCGCTTCAGGGCGATTTCGGCGAATCGTTCCGCTATAAGGAATCGGTCACGGAGTTGCTTGTCCAGCGTTTCCCGGCGACCCTCGAGCTCACTTTTTTCGCAACGCTGTTCGCGGTTCTCATCGGCGTTCCGCTCGGCGTATGGGCGGGCGCCAGACCCAATTCCTGGATCGACAATTTCGGATCGGTGTTCGGCTTCTTTGGGATCAGCATGCCGAGCTTCTGGCTGGGGATCATGCTGATCCTCATCGTCTCGGGCTATTTCAATCTTCTCCCGTCCGCGGGGCGCGAGACCTATGGCGTCGCCGGTGCGACGATCACCGGCTTCTACACCGTCGACAGCCTGATCGAGGGAAACTGGAAAGGCTTCGTCGACGCCCTCTCTTACATCGTCATGCCGGCGGCGACGCTCGGCGTGAACATGCTCGGCATCCTGATGCGGGTCACGCGGTCCGCGATTCTCGATGTCACGCATGAAGAGTTCGTGACCACCGCCCGCGCCAAGGGGCTCAGCGGCCAGGCCGTCCTTTGGCGTCACATCGTCCGCAACGCCCTGATCACGATCATCACCGTGGTCGGTCTCGAGCTGGGTACGCTGCTCTCGGGTTCGATCATCGTCGAGACCGTGTTCGCCTGGCCGGGGATCGGCAATCTTCTGATCAACGGCCTCGGCACAAGGGATTATCCGCTGATTACGGGTGTCGTGCTCGCCTACACAGTGCTGTTCGTCACCGTCAACTTCCTCATAGACATCAGCTATGGCGCGATCGATCCAAGAATCCGTTTCGACTAGCCGGACCGCGCCGCTGGTCCACTGGCTGGTCGAGCTGAAAAAGCGCTCGCGGCGCTGGATGAAGGTCAAGATCCTCCTCGGCGGGGCGGTTGTGGCGACGCTGATAGCGGTGGGCGTGCTGGCGCCCTTGATCAGCCCCTACGATCCGAACCAGCAGGACCTGCTTGCCGCGCTTCAGGCGCCGGCATATTTCTCCGACAAGTTTTTCCTTGGCACCGACCATGTCGGGCGCGACATTCTCAGCAGGATCATCTACGGCGCGCGGATTTCGCTGGTGATCGCCACCACCGTGGTGCTGGTTTCCGGCATCGTCGGCGTCGGGTTCGGGGCGGTCTCGGGATATTTCGGCGGGCGAACCGACTTCGCCATCCAGAAGACCGTGGAAGTCGTCTGGGCGTTCCCGCCGCTATTGCTGGCGATCGCCATCCTCGCCTTTCTCGGACAGGGGCTCGGCATCCTGATTATCGCGCTGGTGGCGCAGCGGTGGATTCCCTATTGCCGTGTCGCGCGCGGGCAGACGCTGTCGCTCAGGGCGCGGGATTTCGTGACCGCGGCGCGATCGCTCGGCGCTTCGCATGGCAGGATCGTGAGCCGCCATATTCTGCCCAATCTCCTGCAGGCGGCGATCGTCATCGGTACCTTCGCCATGGCGTCGGCGATCATTTCGGAGGCGAGCCTCAGCTTTCTCGGGCTCGGCGTGCCGCCCGAAATCCCGACATGGGGCAGCATGCTCGCCGACGGGCGCGAACATATCAGCACCTCCTGGTGGCTGGCGCTGTTTCCCGGGCTGTGCATCTTCATGACGGTGCTAGGGATCAACCTGCTGGGGGACGGGCTGCGCGACATCCTCGACCCCCGCCTCAAGCGGGCGTCGTCGGGAGTGACTTGAAACGTCTCCGCAAGGGAGGAACGGGATGCCGATATCGGGCGCAAAATTTGTCGACGTGGACGGGATCCGCACCCGCTATTTCGAGCGGGGCTCGGGCGAGGTCGTGGTGCTCGTACACGGCGGCGCCTTCGGCTCGACCACCGGCGCCTGCTGCGCCGATGACTGGGACATGAATTTCGCAGGCCTTGCCGAATGGTTCCGCGTCTTCGCCATCGACAAGCTGGGACAGGGCTACACCGGCAATCCGAAGACGGATGACGACTACACCATGCATGCGGCGGTGCAGCATGCCTATGCGACGCTGCGCGCGCTCGGTATCGAGGGGGCGCATCTGGTCGGCCACTCGCGCGGCGGCTATCTGGTCTGCCGCCTGACGGTCGAACACCCGGAACTGGTGAAGAGCTGCACCATCGTCGACAGCAACACATGCGCGCCGGGAATCGGGCGCAACGAATTCGTGTTCGCCAATATGCCGAAACCCGCGCTGAGCGCCGAGAGCCAGAGATGGGTGGTGCAGAAATACTCCTACAGCGGCGATCACGTGACGGATGCGTGGATCGACGCCATGGTCGCGGTCGCCAAGCAGCCCAAATACGCCGAAGCAGTCCGCAAGATGAGCGAGGATGGCTTCCAGTGGACGAAGTTCCTGCCGGGAATCCTGACCCAGAAGGAGGAGATGTTCCGGATTCTGCAAACCCGCGGAATCCAGCGCCCGGTCATGCAGGTCTGGGGCAGCGACGACCCGACGGTGTCGTTCCCACAGGCGATGGGTCTTTACCGGATCCTCGCCGAAAAGGAACGCAGGGCGCGGTGGCAGGTCTTCAACCGGTCGGGCCATTACAGCTTCCGCGAGCATCCCAAACGGTTCAACGACGTCATCCGAAGCTTCATTCAGGCTCCCTGATGGGCGGCATGGGGACGAGGGAGCGAGAAATGGACATTTCGCAGGCCAAATTCATCGATGTCGACGGCATCGACACGCGCTATTTCGACAAGGGCGCCGGTGAGACGATCGTCCTGTTCCACGGCGGCAATTTCGGCTCCCATCATGGCGCCGACTGCGCGGCCGACTGGAACCTCAATTTCGACGGCCTGGCCGAGGAATGCCGGGTCGTCGCCGTCGACAAGATCGGACAGGGCTATACCGGCAACCCGGAGACCGACGACGACTACACCATGGCGCGGGTGGTCCGCCATGCGCTGGGCTTTCTCGACGCGCTCGACCTCGGCGATTGCCATATCGTCGGCCATTCGCGCGGCGCCTATCTGACTTGCCGCATGACGCTCGAGAACCCCGCCCGCATCAAATCCAACATCATGGTCGACACCAACACGCTGGGTCCCGGCCAGGGGCGGAACCACATCGTTTTCGCTGACACGCCCAAGCCCTATCTCAGCCGCGAGAGCCAGCGCTGGGTGATGGAAAACTATTCCTGGAACCCGAAGATCGTGACCGAGGACTGGCTCGACGAGCTGATGCGTGTAGCCGCCCTGCCGAAATACCTGGAGTCGGTCCGCAAGATGCTCGACGAGGGGCTGGCCGACCGGGTGTTCGCGCCGCAGCTCGCGCGCCAGAAGGGCGATACATTCGACCGGCTGATGAGCACCGGCACGCAGCGACCGAATCTGATCGTCTGGGGGCTCAACGACCCGACCGCGACCATCGACACGGGTTTCGCGCTCTACGAGATCGTGGTCCACAAGGAACCGCGGACCGAGATGCACGTGTTCAACCATTCGGGGCATTTCAGCTACCGCGAGCATCCCGAAGCCTTCAACCGCCTGCTACTCGACTATGCGCACAGCCTTTGATGCGCCGGTTGCCGAAGGAGCGAGAGGATGAGCGCCGCTTCCCGGCCCTACGATCCGCGTAACGCGGACCTTCGAAGCTTCCACGACTCGATTCCGGCGTTCCTCGATGGCGGCGACTCGCCGCGGAACTATCTCGAACGCTGCCTGGAGGCGATCGCGGAGCGCGAGCCGGATGTGAAGGCCTTCGTCACAACCAATATCCAGGGCGCGCGCGAGGCGGCGGACCGATCCTCCGCACGTTACAGGGAGAACCGCCCACTGTCCGTGGTCGACGGCATGCCGGTCTGCATCAAGGACCTCTACGAGACCGTGGACATGCCGACCCAGATGAACAGCCCGGTCTATGAGGGATGGCAGTCCATCCGCGATGCCGCCCATGTGTATGCGCTCCGCAAGGGCGGGGCCGGCATC
>CBDAPE010000007.1:0-15131 GCA_965198325.1 Alphaproteobacteria bacterium
GCGATCGTGCCCGCCACCAGCGCCCCTTCGTGGGCCGCCGTATCGATCCCCCGTGCGAGGCCCGAGACGACCACGAGCTCGCCCGCCAAGGTGCGCGCGAAGCGCACGCCGCTGGCCGACGCGTTACGCGCGCCGACGATCGCAACGGCGGCCCGCTCGAGCAGCTGGAGTTGACCCCGGGCGGCGAACAGCGGCGGCGGATCGGGGATCGCGGCGAGCGGGGCCGGGTAAGCGGGCTCGCCCAGGGCGAACAGCGTTGCGTCCATCGCCTTGAACGCGGCGATCTCGGCCTCGGCCTTGTCCCGGGAGAAAATCCTGATCGGCCGCTTGCGCCCGCCCCGCCTGGCGAGCTCGGGCAGCGCCGCCAGCGCCGCACCGGCGGACTCGAACCGGCCGATCAGCTCACGGTAGGTGACCGGGCCGACATTTTCGCTCCGGGCAGACGCAGCGCGTCGAGCCGCTGGGTTTCGGAAAGCAGGGTCATCCGCGGCAAAATGGAACCGCAGGCCCGGTTCGTCAACCGTCGGCTGAATCCTTCCGCCTCGCAAAGACAATGCGGGGCTCGCGGCCGCGCAGCAGCCGGCCGATATTGGGCGCGTGCTTGACCGCGACGAAAAGCGCCAGGGCGGCGGCCATGATCGTAACTTGTGGATCGGTCAGGAAATGGGCCGCGACGATCGAGCCCGCGAGCGCCGAGAGCGAGGCCAGCGACGACATCCGGAAGAGGCCGGCCACGACCAACCAGGCGGCGCAGCCGATCAGTCCGACCGGCCAGGCGATGGCGATCAGCACGCCCAGCGTCGTCGCCACGCCCTTGCCGCCCCGAAACAGCAGCCAGACCGGCAGGATGTGACCCAGCACCGCGCCATAGGCCGCGGCGACCGCCATGTCCTGACCATAGCCGTAGGCGAAGACGACGGGCAGCGCACCCTTGGCGACATCCAACACAAGGGTTGCGGTGGCGGCCAACTTGTTGCCGGTCCGCAGCACGTTGGTCGCGCCGATATTGCCCGAGCCAATCTTGCGGATATCGCCCAGACCGAACACGAGGGAGAGCAGCAACCCGAAGGGAATTGCCCCGATCAGATAGGCGAGGGCGAAGCCCAGGTAGATTGGCCAATCGAATTGGAAATTGCCGATGAGCTGGGGCATTGCGAGGCGGGCGTCGTGAGCGCGCTCTACGCGCCGTTGGTGAGTTCGAACACCGTGCGGCCGTCGACCACGGTGCGCAGCGCCCGGCCCTTCACGGCGCGCCCGTCGAACGGCGAGTTCTTCGATTTGCTGCGGAACTTGGCGGTCTCCACGGTCCAGTCCCGGCCGGGACCGAAAACCAGCAGGTCGGCGGGCGCACCCACGGCGAGCCGCCCCTGGGGGAGGTCCAGGAGATCGGCCGGTGCGCAGGTGACGAGTCGGAGTAGGTCGCCAAGAGCCATGCCGTCGCGGTGGTGCAGCTCGAGCGAAAGCGCCAACAGGGTCTCGAGCCCGACGACGCCGTTGGCCGCGTGGGCGAAGGGCACGCGCTTGCTCTCCTGGTCGTGGGGCGCGTGATCGGTCGCGATGGCGTCGATCGTACCGTCGTGCAGGCCTTCGAGCACGGCGAGGCGGTTGTCCTCGTCGCGCAAGGGCGGCGCCATCTTGGCAAAGGTGCGGTAATCGCCGATCGCGGTCTCGTTGAGCGTGAAGTGATGGGGCGCGGCCTCGCAGGTGACGGGCAGTCCGCGCGCCTTGGCCCGGCGCACGGTGTCAACGGCGCCTTTCGTGGAAATATGGGCGACGTGGTAGCGCCCGCCCGTCAGCTCGACGAGTCGGATGTCCCGCGCGACGATGATCTCTTCGGAAGCGTCGGGAATGCCCGGCAGGCCAAGCCGGGTGGCGACGTCGCCCTCGGCCATGCAGCCGCAGCCCGACAGCGACAGATCCTCGGCATGCTGGGAGACCAGGAAACCGAACGTACTGGCGTAGGACAGCGCGCGGCGCATCACCAGGGCATCGGCGACCGGCAGGCCGTCGTCGGAAAAGCCCACGGCGCCGGCTTCCGCGAGCAGCCCCATCTCGGTGATCTGCTCGCCCTTGAGCCCCCGGGTGATCGCGCCGAAGGCATAGACCTTGACCAGGCTGGTTTCCCGGGCGCGGCGCTGGATGTATTCGATCAGCGCGCTGTCGTCGATCACCGGGTCGGTATTGGGCATGCAGGCCATGGTCGTGACCCCGCCCGCGGCCGCGGACCGGCTGCCGGATGCGATCGTCTCCTTGTGCTCGTGGCCGGGCTCGCGCAGATGCACATGCATGTCGACCAGGCCGGGAGCGAGACAGTGACCCGCGCAATCGATCGCCTCGATGCCCTCGGGTACGCCGTCGGCGAACAGGCGCGGGCCCAGGTCGGCAATTTCCTTACCCTCGGTAAACAGCGCGCCGTGCGAATCGAGCCCGCTCGCGGGATCGAGCAGTCGCGCATTCATGTAGGCGACCCGGCCGGGGGGCTCGCGGGGAACGGCCGTGTCAGGCATTGGGGCGCACCGGGAGCCGACAGCTCATCAGGTCGAGGCAGGCCTGGCGCACGGCGACGCCGAGCTCGACCTGATCGAGGATCACCGAGCGGGTGATGTCGTCGGCCAGCTCGCTGTCGATCTCGACTCCGCGGTTCATCGGCCCGGGATGCATGACGAGCGCATCCGCCTTGGCCATGGCGAGCTTCTCCGCATCGAGGCCCCAGAAGCGGAAATATTCCCGGGTCGAGGGCACGAAGGTGCCCTGCATGCGCTCGGTCTGCAGGCGCAGCATCATCACGATGTCGCAGCCGGCGAGGCCGTCGCGCATATCGTGATGGACCGACACGCCGAGCACCGCTTCGGCGGCGGGCGGCAGCAGGGTGGGTGGTGCGACGAGGCGGACGGCTGCGCCGATGGTGTTGAACAGCAGGATGTTGGAGCGCGCCACCCGGCTGTGCAGGATGTCGCCGCAGATCGCCACGGTCAGCCCTTCGAGCACGCCCCGGCGGCGGCGGATGGTGAGCGCGTCGAGCAGTGCCTGGGTGGGGTGCTCGTGAGAGCCGTCGCCGGCGTTGATGACCGCGCAGTTGACGTGATCGGAGAGCAGCTTGACCGCGCCGCTCTCGGGGTGGCGGACGACGAGCACGTCGGGGTGCATGGCGTTGAGCGTCATCGCCGTATCGACCAGGGTTTCGCCCTTCTTGATCGCCGAGGTCGCGACCGACATGTTGATGACGTCGGCGCCCAGCCGCTTGCCCGCCAGCTCGAAGGAGGTGCGGGTCCGGGTCGAGGTCTCGAAGAACAGGTTGATCTGGGTGCGCCCGCGCAGGATGGGATTTTTCTTCTCCGCCTCGCGGTTCAGCTCGACATAGCCGTCGGAGAGGTCGAGAAGCATGGTGATCTCCTCACGGGACAGGCCCTCGATGCCCAGAATATGCTGGTGGGGAAACGCAGTGGGGAGCGGTTCGGGCTGCATTAAAAGGTCATTCTACACGCCCCCCCGCCGGGCGGGCAAGCGCGAGACGCGCCCGGGTATGCAATCAGTCGCTTTTGCGCGTCCGGCGCCGCTCACGGGCATCCTTGTAATCGACCCAGGCGATGATCAGGGGCAGCGCCCAGGGACTGCCGTTGTAGAACGGCCAGGTCGGAAAGCCGAGCCCCGAATAGGCGGTTTCGCCCTCGCCGTCGCCCAGGATGCGGTGGCCGAGCTTTTCGCCCAGGTAGGTTCCGAGCGCCAGGCCCGCGCCGCAGAACCCGGTGGCGTAATGCACCCCGTCGCGGGTCTCGCCGATATGGGGCAGCTTGTCGAAGGTGAACCCCATGATGCCCTGCCAGACGTGGCTGAGCCTGGTTTCCGCAAGCTGGGGATAGACCCCGACCATGAGGGTGCGCAGTTTTTCCGCCATGATTCGCGGGTCGCGCTCGTCATGGCCCGTGCGCGCGCCGAAGATGAGGCGTTTCTCGTCGGGCGTCGGGCGCACCCAGTAGATGTTCTCCTTGCTGTCGGTGATCGGCAGGCCCTTGGGCATGACGTCCTTCATCAGCTCGGGCGAAAGCTCTTCGGTGCAGATCTGGTTGGCGGGGATCGGGATGATCCGCCGGCGGACCCAGGGCAGCGCGCCGAACGCCGTGTTGGTATAGCCGTTCGTGCAGATCGCGACATCTTTCACCGCGACCCGGCCCCGGTCGGTTTCGAGAGCGTAGCCGTCCTTCCCGGGGATGAGCCGGAGGACCGCCGTGTTGGCGGCGAGCGAGACGCCCGCGCTCAACGCGGCGTCGAGCAGGCCCTGGTGATATTTCGCGGAATGCAGGATGCCGTAATAGTGAGACACGATGCCGCCGTAATAATAATTCGTGCCGATGACCTGGTGCTGTTCCGCGCGGGCATAGGGCGTGAACTCCATGGGCACGTACTTGTTCGTAAGCTCGGCGTTGCGCACCGCCGCCTCGAGATGCTCGGGTGCGCAGCAGCCGTAGAACCGGCCGCGCCAGAGGACGCCTGCGTCGATCTTCTCGTCTTCGATGACCCGGCGGACCGCATCCTGCGCATCGCGCGCCTCCTCGAACAGGCGGATCGCCCGCTCGAGGCCGAACTTGTCTTGCGCCTTGGCGAAGGAATAGCGGGGCGTGCGCCCGATATGGCCGGCAAGCCGGCTGCTGGCGCCGAACCCGGGATCCTGGGAATCGAGCACGAGCACGCTGCACCCGCCCCGCGCCAGCACCCGGGCGCAGTTCAGACCCACCATGCCCGAGCCGATCACCGCGACGTCGACCTTTTCGGGAAGGGGCGAGGGCCGGAGCTTGGGGCGGGGCGCTTCGTCCCACCAGTAGGGCTCCTGCTTGAAGCCGGACGCAAAGATATCGGCGGTCATGAACCCCTCCCTCGGGCGTCATGGAATCACGGCGGTACAGTCTGCCATGATCGGGCGGGGGGCGCAGGGTTTTCGGGGCGATGCCGGGCGGGGCGTACGGGGGGAGGTCGGTTGAACGCAAAGCCCGATGGGCCACCGGTAGAGATGACCGCCTAACCCCGTCCCTTCAGGTAATCCAGCGCGCCCTGGAGGATGTAGGCCGCGGCCGCGGCGTCGACCCGCTCGGCGCGTTTCCTGCGCGAGAGGTCGGCGTCGATCATGGTCCGCGTCACCGCGACCGTGGAGAGCCGCTCGTCCCAGAATGCAATGGCGCAATCGAAATTCGCGTCGAGGTTGGCGGCAAACTGGCGGGCCGACTGGCAGGCTGGTCCCTCGCTGCCGTCCATGTTGAGCGGCAGGCCGATGACGAAGGCGGCCGCCTCTTCTTCGCGATAGAGCGATTCGAGCAGGCTGGCGTCAGCGGCAAACTTGCCGCGCCTGATGGTTTGCCGCGGGCTCGCGATCGTCCGCGTGAGATCGGAGAGTGCTACGCCGATGGTCTTCGAGCCCAGATCGAGGCCGATCAGGGGCCCGGCGGGCGGCAATTCGGCGACCAGATCGGCCATGTTGCGGATCGTCATGGCGGGTGATACCTTCCGGGCCTCGACCGCCCCGGAGCCTTGATTCATGCGGCTTTCGGGCGGCTTATTTCCGGCGGAGACGATTGCACATGTCGCTCGATAAGGCCACCGTGCTGCATATCGCGAGGCTCGCCCGGATCGCGCTGAAAGAAGACGAGGTCGAGCCGCTGGCGGGCGAGTTGTCGGGCATCCTGGCATTCGTCGAGCAGCTTTCGGAAGTCGATACCGACCAGGTCGCGCCGATGACGAGCGTGGTCGAGATGGACTTGCGCCGGCGCGCCGACGAGGTGACCGACGGCGACGCGGCCGAAGCCGCGCTGGCCGACGCGCCCGAGCGCGAAGACGGCTTTTTCGTGGTGCCCAAGGTGGTCGAATGAACGGCGATCCCGTCTCCCTCTCGCTCAGCCAAGCCCGGGACGCGATGGCGAAGGGCGAACTTTCGGCGCTCGATCTGGCGGACGCCCACATCGCGCAGGCCGAGGCCGCGCGGGACTTGAACGTCATAGTCTGCGAAACCTTCGAGAAGGCGCGCGACGGGGCGAAAGCCTCGGACGCGCGCCGCGCGGCGGGCGAGGCGGGCGCGCTCGAAGGCATCCCGCTCCTGATCAAGGACTGCTACTGCACGGAAGGGGTGCCGAGCACCGCAGGCTCGCATATTCTCGACGGCTTCGCGCCGCCCTACGAATCGACGGTCACGGCCAACTTGTGGCGCGCCGGCGCAACGCTGCTGGGCAAGACCAACATGGACGAGTTCGCCATGGGCTCGGCCAACCTCACCAGCCATTACGGCCCGGCGATCAACCCCTGGAAGCGGGCGAACGACCCCGCCGACCTCGTGCCCGGCGGCTCGTCGGGCGGCTCGGCGGCGGCCACGGTGGCTCATGTCGGGCTGGGCGCGACCGGCACCGATACCGGCGGCTCGATCCGCCAGCCCGCCTCGTTCTGCGGTGTCGTCGGCGTGAAGCCGACCTACGGGCGCTGTTCGCGGCTCGGCATCATCGCCTTCGCCTCCTCGCTCGACCAGGCGGGGCCGCTGGCCAGAACCGTTCGCGACGCGGCGATCCTGCTGGGCGCGATGGCCGGGTTCGATCCGAAGGATTCGACCTCGGTCGATACCCCCGTGCCCGATTACGAGGCGGCGCTCGGCGGCGATATCGCGGGGCTCACCATCGGAATTCCCAAGGAATACCGGGTCGAGGGCATGCCCGAGGCGATCGACGCGTTGTGGCGGCAGGGCGCGGCGTGGCTTGAGGCCGCAGGCGCGAAAACGGTCGAGGTCAGCCTGCCCCACACGAAATACGCCCTGCCGACCTACTACATCATCGCGCCCGCGGAGTGCTCGTCGAACCTCGCGCGCTACGACGGCGTGAAATACGGCCTGCGGGTGCCCGGCGAGACGCTGCTCGAGATGTATGAGAAGACCCGGGCCGAAGGCTTCGGGGCGGAGACCCGCCGGCGCATCCTGATCGGCACCTACGTGCTCTCGGCGGGCTATTACGACGCCTACTACCTCAAGGCCCAGAAGGTACGGGCGCTGATCGCGGTGGATTTCCGCAAGGCGTTCGAGACCTGCGACCTGCTGCTCACGCCGACCGCGCCCTCGCCCGCCTTCGGCGTCGACGAGGAGCCCGACGACCCGGTCGCGATGTATCTGAACGACGTGTTCACGGTACCGGCGAGCCTCGCGGGCCTGCCCGCGGCGTCGGTGCCCGCGGGCCTTTCGGGGGACGGCCTGCCGCTCGGCCTGCAGCTCATCGGCAAGCCGTTCGACGAGGAGACGGTGCTCCGCGCCGCCCATGCGCTGGAAGGCGCCGCCGGGTTCGACGCCCGGCCGGAGCGGCCGGGAGGCGGCGGATGAGCCTGGTGAAGGGTGCGACGGGCGACTGGGAGCCGGTGATCGGGCTCGAGGTCCATGCCCAGGTCGTCTCGAAAGCGAAGCTCTTCTCGGGCGCGCCGACGGGGTTCGGTGCCGTGCCGAATTCCCAGGTCTCGTTCGTCGACATGGCGATGCCCGGCATGCTGCCGGTGATCAACGAGGTTTGCGTCGAGCAGGCGGTGCGCACGGGCCTCGGGCTCAAAGCGCAGATCAACCTGCACTCCATATTCGACCGGAAGAACTATTTCTACCCCGACCTGCCCCAGGGTTATCAGATCAGCCAGTACAAGCAGCCCATCGTGGGCGAGGGGGTCGTCACGCTCGACATGCGGGACGGCACGAGCCGGAAGATCGGCATCGAGCGCCTCCATCTCGAGCAGGACGCGGGCAAGAGCCTGCACGACCAGCACCCGAACGCGACATTCGTGGACCTGAACCGCTCGGGCGTGGCGCTGATGGAGATCGTCTCCAAGCCCGACCTGCGGAGTGCAGAGGAGGCCGGGGTCTACGTGCGCAAGCTGCGCTCGATCCTGCGTTACCTCGGGACCTGCGACGGCAACATGGACGAGGGCTCCATGCGCTGCGATGTCAATGTCTCGATCCACCGTCCGGGCGAGCCGTTCGGGACGCGGGCCGAGATCAAGAACGTCAATTCCGTACGCTTCGTCATGCGCGCCATCGAATACGAGATCACCCGGCAGATCGAAATCCTCGAATCGGGCGGCACGGTGGACCAGGAGACCCGCCTGTTCGATGCCGGCGCGGGCGAAACCCGCGCCATGCGCTCCAAGGAAGAGGCCCACGACTACCGCTATTTCCCCGATCCCGACCTGCTGCCGCTGGACCTCGACGCCGACTGGGTCGCGGCGATCAAGACCGGCCTGCCCGAGCTGCCCGACGAGAAGAAGGCCCGCCTCATGGCGGATTACGGGCTCTCGGCCTATGACGCGAGCGTGCTGGTGGGCGATGGCGAAAACGCGGATTATTTCGAGGCCGTGGCCGCGGGACGCGACGCCAAGACCGCGGCCAACTGGGTGACCGGCAGTCTGTTCGGCCTGCTCAACAAAGCGGGCAAGGATGTCGCCTCCTCGCCGGTCTCGGCTGCCCAGCTCGGCGGCTTGATCGACCTGATCGAGGACGGCACGATTTCCGGGCGGATCGCCAAGGAGGTTTTCGAAATCATGTTCGAGACCGGCCAGGACGCGGGCGCGATCGTTGCCGAGAAGGGACTCGAACAGGTCACGGATTCGGGCGCGATCGAGGCGGAGATCGACAAGGTGCTCGAGGCCAACGCCGACAAGGCCGCCGATTACAGGGGCGGCAAGGAAAAGCTGTTCGGCTTCTTCGTGGGCCAGGTGATGAAGGCGACCGGCGGCAAGGCGAACCCGACAGCCGTCAACGAGATCCTCAAAGCCAAGCTGAACAGCTAGGGAATGCGCGCGCCGTGAAAGCGATGCGGCTGACCGACTACGGCGGACCCGAGGCGTTCCAGGCGGTCGACCTGCTCATGCACGAACCGGGGCCTGGCGAAGTGCTGACCCGAGTTCTGGCCTCTTCGGTCAACCCGATCGACACCCAGGCCCGGCGCGGCCAGTTTCCGGACTGGTTTCCGCTGCCCTGCACGCTTGGCCTGGATGCCGCGGGCGTGGTCGAGGCGGTGGGCGAGGGGGTCGACGATGTCGCGCCGGGCGACGAGGTGTTCTACATGGCGCCCATCGGGCCCAGCGGAACCTACGCGGCGTATCACGTCGCCCCGGCGGAGCGGGTTGCGCCCAAACCGGCGGGCCTCGGTATCCTGCACACCGCCGCGCTGCCGCTGGTCGGCCAGACGGCGTGGGATGCCTTGGTCGTGAAGTGCCGGGTCGGGACCGGCGACCGTGTGCTGGTCCTGGCGGGCGCCGGCGGCGTCGGGCATATCGCAATCCAGATCGCCAAGGCGGCGGGCGCGGTCGTCTATACGGTCTGCCGCGCCGCCAATCGGGACTTCGTCGCGGACCTTGGCGCGGATCGGTCGATCGACCGGGACGAGGCGGACGTCGCCGACGCGATCGGCGACTTGACCGACGGCGAGGGGGTCGATGTGATCCTCGAATCCATCGGCGGCGATCACCTGGAGCGGAGCCTTGATCTGCTGGCCGAAGGCGGCCGGCTCGCTTCGATCAATGTCGAGGACAAGCCCCAGTCGCTGCTCCGGGGATTCCTGCAGTTTGCGAGCCTTCACCTGATCCTCGTCAGGCCCCATCGGCGGAAGCTCGAGGGCCTGACGGCACTGGTCGAGGACGGCAAGGTTATGCCCCATATCGACGCGGTCTACCCGTTGGACGAGGTGGGCGCCGCCCACGCCCGGCTCGAAGCGGGCGGCGTGCGGGGCAAGATCGTGCTCGACCACCGGGCGTGAACCGTCCGCCGCTTGCCAAGGGGATGCGCGCGCGCCATCCTGCCCCCATGCTCCGGATCGGCCTCTCATGATCGACCTCTATACCGCCGCGACGCCCAACGGCCAGAAGATCCACATCATGCTCGAGGAATGCGGCCTCGACTACGCGGCGCAGTGGGTCGATATCGACCGGGGCGAGCAGTTCGATCCGGAGTTCCTGGCGATCAGCCCGAACAACAAGATCCCCGCCATCGTCGGCCGGGACGCGCCCGACGGCGAACCCCTGGCACTCTTCGAATCGGGCGCCATCCTGGTCTATCTCGCCGAGAAGACGGGCCGCTTCCTGCCTACGGAGGTCCGCGCGCGGGCGAAGGTGATGCAGTGGCTGATGTTTCAGATGGGCGACGTCGGACCGATGCTGGGGCAGGCCCACCATTTTCGGGCCTATGTCCGCGAGCAGATCCCCTATGCCATCGCGCGTTACACCAACGAGGCGGCGCGGCTCTATGGCGTGCTGGATTCGCGGCTTGCCGTATCCGACTATCTGGCCGACGACTATTCGATCGCCGACATGGCCGTGTTTCCCTGGATCCGGCTGCACGAGCGCCAGGGCCAGGACATGGCGGATTTTCCCGATCTCGGCCGCTGGTTCGACCGCATTGCTGCGCGTCCGGCCGTGGCCAGGGACATGGCCAGGCTCGAAGACGTCGTCGGCGAGATCGACGACGAGATGTGGGAGATTCTCTGGGGGACGGAACAGTTCAAGCGCCGCTGAAAGCCCCTCCCCGGGGGTGGGCCGCGCATGCCTAGCGACAGGGAGACGATGCGATGATCGATCTATATTCGTGGCTCACGCCGAACGGCGAGAAGGCTCACATCATGCTCGAGGAGTGCGGCCTGCCCTATACCGCACACCCCATCAACATCAATGTGGGCGACCAGTTCAAGCGGTCGTTTCAGAAGATCTCGGCCAACGGGCGAATCCCCGCGATCGTCGATCGGAAGGGGCCCGGCGGAAAGCCCTACGCGCTCTTCGAATCGGCCGCCATCATGATGTATCTCGCGGACAAGTCCGGCAAATTCTGGCCCAAGCGGGGCCGGGCCCATTACACGACGCTCGAGTGGCTGATGTTCCAGATGGGCAATATCGGGCCGATGATGGGCCAAGCCTATCATTTCCGGAAATACGCGCCCAAGAAGATCCCCTACGCGGCGAATCGCTATACCAAGGAGGTAAACCGGCTTTATGGCGTGATGGAGAAGCGGCTCAAGTCCAGCAAATACCTGGCGGGCGACAGCTACACCATTGCCGACATGGCGAACTGGCCCTGGGTGCGGATTCCCAAGGGTGCCGGCGTCAAGATCGCCGACTACCCCAACGTGAAGCGCTGGATCGAGGCGATCGACGCGCGGCCCGGGGTCCGGCGCGGCATGGCGGTGCTGACCGAGTATCGCCATCTCGAAGAAGGCGGAGAAATGAGCAAGGAGACGCGCGAAATCCTCTACGGCAAGGCCCAGTTCAAGAAGCGCTAGGCGACCGCGCGCATTTCGCCGGGGAGCTCGCGGGCCGGTGATCGAGCTTTATTCCTTCATCACGCCGAACGGCAAGAAGGTCCACATCATGCTCGAGGAGTGTGGGCTGTCCTACCGCGCGCACCCGGTGAACCTGCTGGCGGGCGAGCAGTTCAAGCCCGGGTTCCTGAAAATCTCGCGCAACAACAAGATCCCCGCGATCGTCGATACCAAGGGGCCCGGTGGCAGACCCTATTCGCTCTTCGAATCCGGCGCGATCCTGATTTATCTCGCGGATAAGTCGGGCAAGTTCCTCCCGCGGCGCGGCCGGGCGCGCTACGAGGTGATCGAGTGGCTCATGTTCCAGATGGCAAACATCGGGCCCATGTTCGGCCAGGCCCATCACTTCCGCGAATTCGCGCCTGAAAGGCTGCCCTACGCCGTCAAACGCTACAGCAATGAGGCGAACCGTCTCTACGGCGTGCTCGACAAGCGCCTGCGCGAGCGCCAATACATCTGTAACCGCTACTCGATCGCGGATATCGCGAGCTACGCCTGGGTCGACTATCACGACCATCTGGGCGTCGCGATCGACGGCTATCCCCGCGTGAAACGCTGGCTTGCGACTATGGCCGCGCGGCCGGGCGTTGCGCGGGGGCTCGCGGTGATGGGCGAATGGGAGGCGAAGGTCGAGGATCTCCTGAGCGAGCGGGCGCAGAAGGCGCTGCACGGCAAAACCCAGTACAAACGACGCTAGGCTGGACCCGGCGGAAGCTGGAAAGGAGTGCTGAGCGATGGGAGTCTATGTCCTTTATCTGGTCAAATACGACAACGCACAGAAGGCGGGCATGATCGCAGACGAGGCGGTGCGCGACCGGGCGGCGGTCCACAAAACGGCGATCGCCGACTTCGGCGGCACGCCGATTGCCCAGTTCGGCAGCTACGGCGAATACGACATGGTCTATATCTACGAGATGCCCGACGAAAAGGCGCTTGCCGCCAACCTCCATTTGACCGATGCCTTCGGGCTCGCCAAATACTGCAAGGCGATTCCGCTCCTGAGCAACGCCGACTTCACAGAGTCCCTCGCGCTGGCGGCAACCACGCCGACGGGCTGTGGCCCGGCGGTCGAAAATTAGGGCTCACGCGCGGTTCGCGGGGCCACGGGCAGGCTTCGTTGACAGTCCAGAAACCGCCCGATAGAACGAGTTCTCGCGACCGACCGGGCCGCGGGATACGGAGGGATGGCCGAGTGGTCGAAGGCGGCGGTTTGCTAAACCGTTATACGGTTAACAGCCGTATCGGGGGTTCGAATCCCCCTCCCTCCGCCATCGTCTAAGCCATTGATATCATTGGTATTATTGCCAATTCTGCGAGCCCGAATCTGCGCTATTTATCCGGGGGTTACGGGCTTCGCGTCAGCGCCCTGCCGAGCGCAGAGACCCGAGCGGTGCGGCAACGGACAGCCTGAGATGGCGAAAGTCTCCTAGCGCGGTTTCGGTGGTACGACAAGATCGCCCTTCATGCCGCCGCGAAGGCGCGTTTCACTCGAGATGGTGTTGCAGTTCCCGGAGGCCGCGGCGCCGGCTATTTCCGGGATTGCGGCGTCTTCATATCGACCGCCGGCGGGCTCGTGTTCCCGGGCAACGGGCGCAATGTAAAGTCCTGGCACTCCTGGTAACGGGGCGTGAAACGGCGATTTACCGGCTGGTTACGGTAGAAGAAATGCGGGCGCTCGAGGGCTCCTGAAAACCGCCGCGTCAAAAGCTGGCGACGATTGAAGAGCTCGAATTGCGGACCCGGGGCGGTGATTTCAGCCCGGGGCGGAAGACCGGCCGGCCGGCGCGCCGGTTCGTCCCTCCGTCCGCTCGCAGAGGATCGAACCGTGCTGGTCGTCCCAACCGGCCGGAAGCCGCACCTCGTTGGCGAGCCGCTTTGCCGTCAGCCCGATGGGATGACGATCGTCGAGTATGCAGCCGACGATCTTCGGGGCGAGGAAGCCGAGCCGCAGGATCCGGCTAAAGTATGAGCTCGTGACCCCCGCCTCGGCGGCAAGCTCGCGCATCGTCCTGTCGCCACCGTGCATGACCATTGCCCGATACCGGTGAGCCTGCGCGAGAAGGCGATGCAGGCTGCGGTCGGGCACGGTTCTGCACTCGTCTTCGGCCCCCTCGACAATGAACCGGATATCCCGGCCGGTGCGCCTGAGCCGGGCGGGGATGGAAAAGGTGAAGGGCGGTCCGTCGCCCCTCAAACGCTGTCCCGGTCCGGGCAAGGCCGATCCCTCCTCCAGGAGAGCCCCCAGGGCAGAGGGCAGTAGCTGAAGCTCGACGGTATCCGTCCTCAACTCGACACGGTGGACGATCGCGTTGAGGATGGTGCGCCTTTCCGGAGCCGGCAGGCTCGGCCAGCGCCCGGCCATCTCATTCGCCCTGGCCACGACCTCGGCCGCACGCCCGGCATCCTCCCCGAGGCCGTCGACGGCCCGAATATCTCCGCCCGGCTTGCGAGGAAGCGGCGCAACCGATCTTCGATCAGGCCTTCGAGTTCACGCGCGGGCACGCGCCGGCCGCGGGATGCGCTCCCGCGCCGCCCCGTGACGAGGCTCTTGGAGACATAGTAGCGGTATCGGGTTCCCTGCTTGTTGGCATGGCTCGGGGTCATTCTCTGACCCGTATCATCGTAGACCAGACCGGCCAGGAGGCTCGGCTCGGCCGCGTTCGCACCACTCGTTCGCTCGGTCCGGTTTGTCGCGAGCTTCCGTTGCACCTGCTTCCAGAGCGTCTCGTCGACGATCGCGTCGTGTTCACCGGGATAGCTCTGTTCCTTGTGCACGATTTCGCCGCAGTAGATGCGGTTTTGCAGAAGGTGATAGAGCGCGCCGCGGGCCAGGGGCTTGCCGCCCGTCTCGCGGCCGTAGCGGTCGATCCGAACCTTGCCGGCGACGCCGTCCCTCTCGAGCCTGTCCTGCAACGCGGAGACCGAACCCGTCTCGAGGTAGTGGCGGAAGATGTCCCGGACCGTCCCGGCTTCCTGTTCGTTGACAACCAGCTTTCGGTCCCGAACGTCGTAGCCAAGCGGTGGCAGACCCCCCATCCAGAGGCCCCTCTTCTTCGAAGCCGCTATCTTGTCGCGGATCCGTTCGCTCGTCACCTCACGCTCGAACTGGGCAAACGAGAGCAGCATGTTGAGGGTCAGCCGCCCCATCGAGGTCGTGGTGTTGAACTGTTGGGTGATCGAGACGAAGGAGACCTCCTTCCGGTCGAAGACCTCGACGATCCTGGCGAAGTCGCCGAGGGTGCGCGTCAGGCGATCGACCTTGTAGACGACGACCGCATCGATCCCGCCGGTTTCCATGTCCGCGAGAAGGCGTTTGAGGGCGGGGCGCTCCAGGGTCGCCCCCGAGACCCCGCCGTCATCGTAAATCCCGGGCAGGCAGGTCCAGCCCTCGTGCTTCTGACTCGCAACATAGGCTTCGCAGGCCTCCCGCTGGGCGTCGAGGGAGTTGAAGTCCTGCTCCAGCCCTTCTTCGTGGGACTTGCGCGTGTATATCGCACACCGGACGGCGGGGCGTCCCTTCCGGCCCTCCTTCGGACTAGTCATCGTCATGACCCGTAACCGGCGTCCCGGACCGCGCGGGCGAGCGTCCGGTGACCCCGAAGAAGCGCGGACCCGACCAATGGGCGCCGGTGATCTCGCGGGCGATGGCCGAGAGCGAGCGCCAGGTCTTGCCGTTCCACTCGAATCCGTCTTCGCTAACCGCCACACTGTGGGTCCGGCCCCCCCATTCCCGGATCAGCCTGCTGCCCGGCTTCGGCCGGGTAACGCGCGCGCGCGCGATGTCACCGTCTTGTGCGAGGGATCGCGTGAGGGTCGCGAGCCTGC
>CBDAPE010000008.1:0-27813 GCA_965198325.1 Alphaproteobacteria bacterium
TAAAGCGCCTTGTTCGCCTTGCGCCCGGTGACCAGAACCACCGTGTCGCACTCGACCTCGTTGATCTCCGAGCTGGCCTCGCGGGGCAGCTCGTCGTGCTTGTACTCTGTCGCCCGCTTGTAGCCGTCGCGGAAGAGGAAAAACGTCTTGACCTTGAGGCTGTTGCCGACTTCGACCTTCTCGACCCAGTGGGTGGTCAAATGTTTGATGCCCTTCTCGTGAATCATCCGCTGCAGGTTGGCGGACTCCATAGTGAATTCGGTCATCGGAGAGACGTCGGCGTGAGAGGTGACGATCGTCACCTCCTTGCCCTGGTCGGCCAGATGCTCGGCCATGCCGACACCGTAAAAATAGCCGTCCGCATCGAGCACGACGACCCGGTCGCCCACCGACTTGCCCTCCATCACCTGATCGGGTGTGACGAACTGAGCCTTTGAAGCGTCGACGCCCGAGATGGGATCCATCGTGTTGAAGCTGTCGCCGTCGGCGTTCCAGGTCGAGCCCACCGCCAGGATCACTTCATCGGCGCCGTAGCTCAGGACTTCGTCGGCCGTCAACTCGGTGTTGAGATGAACCTCGACGTTCTTGAGCTTGTCGAGCTGGATCTGGCGATAGGAGATCACCCGGCCCCACTCGGCCAGGCCGGGATAGCGCATCACGTCCTTCATGTGGCCGCCGAGCTCGCCCGATTTCTCGACCAGGTGGACGTCGTAGCCGCGCATGCCCGCGACCCGCGCCGCCTCCATGCCGGCGGGACCCCCGCCGACCACGAGAACCGAGCGCGGGTTATCGGTCTGATCGAACTTTTCGGGATGCCAGCCGCGGCGATATTCCTCGTTGGCCACCGGGTTCTGGGTGCAGATCAACGGCGCACCCCGCTCCCAGCGCGAAATACAGATGTTGCAGCCGATGCATTCGCGGATGTCCTCGTTGCGCCCTTCGTAAATTTTCATGGGCAGGAAGGGATCGGCAATCGAGGGCCGCGCCGCGCCGATAAACTCGCATTGACCGGACTTGATGATCTCGACCATGTCGTCGGGACTCGTGAAGCGGCCGACATTGATCACCGGCGCCTTGACGATCTCTTTGACGCATTTAGTGAAGGGCTCCTCGTGGTTCGATTTGTAGAAGCGCGAGGATCCGGCGTGTTCGCCCCACTCGTAGAAAATAGAGGTGATGACATCCCAGACGTCCACGAGTTCGTCCCGGGTCGCCAATTCGACGAAGACACTCGCCTCACCTTCCCACTGCAGGCCACCCTTGCCGTTGTAGTGGGTCGTCGACATGCGGGCCGCGATGGCGATATCGTCACCCGCGGCCTCTTTCATGACCTCGAGAGTCTCGAGCCAGAAACGAGCGCGGTTCTCGACCGAACCGCCATACTCGTCACTCCGCTTGTTGTAGAATTTGGAGAGGAATTGCTCGGGCAGGACACCGCCGGCCCCCATCAAGTAGGCGATATCGAAGCCCGTATCGATCGCGCGTTTGACGCCTTCCGCATAAGTCTTCTGATAGCGGCGGATTTCGTCGATGTCCATCTCGTGGGTCGCCGCGGAGAGCATCCAGTCCGACCCCGTCTGGGACGCCGAGTAGGAGACGGTTCGGGTCGCGAGGTTGTTGGACGCCGCTCCCATATGGTTGAACTCGACGCCGGCGAGCGAGCCCCATTTGTGGACCTCGTCGCACATCTGGCGCAGGTTGATCATATCGCCCTCGTCGGAGAGCACGGCCAGCGTGTTCGGCGTCAATTCGTTTTCGTCGTCGATCGAGCATTGCTCGGTACAGACGACGCCCCAACCGCCCTCCGCCTTCATGCCCCGGAACGCGGCCTGGGTGCCGGGATAGATCGAGCCCGCTCCGTTGCAGTGGGGTGTCTGGTAGAAGCGGTTCCGCGCCACCTTGGGGCCGATTTTCACCTCTTCGAAGAGAATGTCGTATTTGGGGTCGCGCGCCATGGTTAGTCTCCCTTCCCGGGGTCCGTCCGCCGGACGGACCGGTTTATTCAGCCACCCACCGTCATCCTATCAGCGGACTAGCGGCGATTTTCCATATTCTAGCACCATCGCTTATCCGATGGAGACTATTAGGCCCATCAATCTCGAAATCTCCGTTGCCTGAAAGACGGATCTTCGGAGACGAATTCGCTCCCACGAACGCCGCGCGCCAGTCTAGCGGGAGGTTATTCTGCCCCGCTTGCCCCAAATGACGACGTCGATTTCCTCACCGCTGGAGCGGATGTGAGCCAGCATCGCGTCGGCGGCCCGCTCCGAATTCCTGCCGCGGATCGCCTCCAGGATGGTCGAATGGTCCGCCGGCGAGCTCGACCAGGTCACGGTGTAATCCCGCGTGTCGAAGGGCAGGAACATGTCGGCGCGCGCATCCTCGACCGCGCTCGGCAGATAGCCGTTCTTTGAGGCCCGGGCAATCGCCAGATGGAAGGCAGAGTCCGACTTGCGAAAACTCGGCACGTTGTCCGCCGCCCGCATCTCGTTGATCGACGCCGTCATGGCCTTCAGATCTTTTTTCGTACGGTGTTCGGCGGCGAGCCGCGTCGCCATCGGCTCGATGGCCGCGCGAAAATGCAGCAGCTGCCGGATACGGTTGAACTCGTCTCGCAGATACGCCTTGCGTTGAGCGGGCAAGCCCTCCTGGCGAGCCACGAACAGGCCCTGGGGCCGACGGCTGGTAACGAGCCCCTCGCCTTCGAGCTGGCGGATCGCCTCGCGCAGGGTGACCCGGGAGACGCCCAGCCGCTTGGCGAGGTCGGGCTCGGAGGGGAGCTTGTCGCCCGGCACGAACTGGTCCAGCTGGATCGCCCGACGCAACAGATCCGCGACCTGGACATAGGCCGGCATCCGCTCGACCGGCCCGACTGCAAAGGACTTGCTGGCTGTAGCCATTGTCTAGATTTCAGACATCAAATCGTAAGCCGGTCATCGTCCCGGACTCTATGGCGTGTGGGGTCGTTTGGAAAGCCGTCTGGACGCGCGCCGACCGCTCGTTCCTTGCGGCCCGCCGCCCGCAGTGCTTGCGACTTGAGGCTGGGGAAAATGGGGCGAGTGATGGGAATCGAACCCACGACTTCCAGATCCACAATCTGGCGCTCTAACCAACTGAGCTACACCCGCCACAGAAGAGGGTGCCTGTGTATAGGCAAGCGCCGCCGGGCGTCAAGCAATAGCCTAGCCGGACAGGCGATCGGCGCCCGGACCTAGCCCGCGAGAGCGCGGCGGATCCGCACCATCGCCTCGCGAATGTCGTCGAGCCCGGCGGCGTAGGAGAAGCGCAAATAGCCCTCGCCGAAAACACCAAAGCTGGTGCCCGCGATGGTCGCGACGCCGGCCTCTTCCAGCAGGCGATGCTCGAACTCCCGGGCGGTGAGCCCTGTGCCCTCGATATTCGGCATGGCATAGAACGCGCCCCTGGGCTCGACGCAGCGAAAGCCCGGTAGCGCGTTGAGCTCGGCGAGTATAAGCCGGCGGCGCTCATCGAAGGCGGTGCGCATGACCTCGACCGATTCCTGCGGCCCCGTGAGCGCGGCAAGACCCGCCCATTGGGCAGCCGCGTTGACGCAGGAGACGCTGTTGATGACAAGCCGGGTCGCTGGCTCGACCAAGGGCTCGGGCCAGACGCCATAGCCCAGCCGCCAGCCGGTCATGGCGTAGGTCTTGCTCCAGCCATCGAGCAGGATCACCCGGTCGCGGATCGACTCGTAGCCGAGCAGACTGACATGGGGCTCACCGGAGTAGATCAGCCGGCTGTAGATCTCGTCGCTCAGGATCGCGACCCTGGGATGCGCCTCGAGCCCGGCCACGAGCCGGTCGATCTCGGCTTTCGGTACCACGCCGCCCGTCGGATTACCCGGGCTGTTGACGATCAGAAGCCGGGTGGCGGGCGTGATCTTGGCGAGCACCTCGTCGGCCGAGTAGGTGAAACCGGTGTTCTCGTGGAGCGGGATCGGCACGGGCGTCGCACCGGCGAACTCGATGGCCGAGCGGTAAATCGGAAAACCGGGATCGGGATAGAGAATCTCGACACCCGGTTCGCCCAGCACCAGCATGGCGAAGAACATGGTGAGCTTAGCGCCGGGGACGATGACGACGCGGGCCGGGTCGATCTCGACGCCCGAGCGGCTCGCAATGTCGGTGGCGACGGCTTCACGAAGCGGCAGGATGCCGTTGGCCGGGGTGTAGCCGTGATGTCCGTCGTGGAGCGCCTTGACGGCCGCTTCGATCACGTGGGGCGGCGGCGCGAAATCGGGCTGGCCGATCCCCAGATTGATGATCGCGCGCCCCTCGCGTCTCAGCGCCTCGGCGCGCGCCAGCACCGTGAAGGCATTCTCGGTTCCCAGGCGGGAGAGGCGCTGGGTCAACTCCATGGCGGGCTCCCTCGGCGCGGCGGTGATCGGTGCCGAACTATGGCATTCCCTTGCCATCGCGACAAACCCGCATCGTGCTTGCTATAGTCGGTGCGGCCCCGCGGGCCAACGGTTGCGGGAGAACGCGGCAATGAAAAAGATCGAAGCGGTCATCAAACCCTTCAAGCTCGACGACGTGAAGGACGCCTTGGCCGACATCGGCCTGCACGGCATCACCGTCATGGAGGCCAAGGGCTTCGGGCGTCAGGTGGGCCACACCGAGCTCTATCGGAGCGCCGAATACGTCGTCGACTTCCTGCCCAAGGTAAAGATCGAGATCGTGCTCGAGGACACCCTCGTCGAGCGCGCCATCGAGACCATCCAGCAGGCCGCCCAGACCGGTCGGATCGGCGACGGCAAGATCTTCGTGACCAGCGGCGAAGAGGTCGTGCGCATCCGCACCGGCGAACGCGGCCCCGACGCCATCTGAGCGATGAGCGTGACCGGTCCGGAGCGCGGCCCGACCTTCCGCCCGCCCGAGCTGGAGGACAAGCAGGACTGGGCGCGGCTCGCCGCCCATCTCGCCCAGCACGGTCTCGCGTTGAGCACCGAGCCCGCACCCCGCCAGTTCGTCGGCGGCATGGGCAATCTCAATTACTTGATGAACGTGGACGGCCAGCAGGCGGTATTGCGGCGCCCGCCGGTCGGACCGATCCCGCCGGGTGCGAACGACATGCGCCGCGAACACCGGATCTTGAGCCGGCTCTGGCAGGCTTTCGCCCTGGCGCCGCGGGGGTTTCACTTCTGCGACGACGAGTCCGTTCTGGGCGCGCCCTTCTTCATCATGGAATTCCGCGACGGCCGCTGCATCTACGAGGGCCTGCCCGCCGACCTCGCGGGCCAGGGCGGGCCGATCACGGACATGCTGATCGGAACCCTGGCAACGCTGCACGCGGTCGATACCGAGGCTATCGGCCTGGGCGATTTCGGCCGGCCCGAAGGATTCCTGACCCGTGCGGTCGAAGGCTGGGCGAAACGCTGCGGCCTGGCGATGGACGACGACCCGCCGCCCGTCGCCGGTCAAATCGCCGACTGGCTACGCGCCCGGCTGCCCGCCGAGCAGCCCGCCTCGCTGCTGCACAACGACTACAAGCTCAATAACTTCCTGATCGCCCACGACGGCTATGCACCGGTCGCCCTGCTCGATTGGGACCAGGGCACCCGGGGCGATCCGCTATTCGATTTCGGCACCCTGCTCTCCTACTGGATCGAACCCGACGATCCGGAGGCAATGCATTTCATGGGCCAGATGCCGACCGCGACGGACCCGTCGTTTCCCGGGCGCCGCACGGTGGTCGAGCTTTACGGCAGGCTCTCAGGCCGGGACATATCGGACATCCTGTTCCACCGGGTGATCGGCATGTTCAAGCTGTCGGTCATCTTCCTCCAGCTCTACGCCCGCCACCGCCGGGGCGATCATCGCGATCCCCGTCTCGCCGAGCTCGGGGGAATCGGCGAGGATATTCTGGACTTCACCTGGGAGATCGCCCAAGGCCGGGCTTTCTAGCGCCGCCGGACGATAGCGTCAGCCGTTCTTGCGGTGCCAGTCCTTGACCAGTTTGTCGTAATAGTTGTTGCCCTGGGAGAACTCCACGAACACGCAAGCCGTCTTGCCGACGCACCAGGCGTCGTGGCCCGGCGGCAGCAGCATGATCTCACCGGCCGAGAAATCATCCTTCGAGCCGTCGTCCATCACCACACGGAGGGTTCCCTGGAGGACGATCGCGACATGGGGCAGGGCGCAACTATGGGTGCCCGCATAGGCCTTGAGGTGCTTCGACCATTTGGCGCCGGGATTGAAGGTCACGCGGGTCGCCGTGACCTTGTCGAGTTGGACCGACTGCTTGGTGATCTTGCCATGGGCTTCGCGCGGCGCACGACTCAGATCGGCCTTCTGCATTACATTCAATGCCATGAATGATTCTCCCAATATAAAGAATGGTTTATATTGCTTTTCTTATTGGTCAGTTCAGAACTCTTATAGTTCCGAAGGTGCTCGTCAAGTCCCTTCGATACAGTCGATCGAAATCCCGACGCATTGCCTGGATTAGCCCGGCTGTTATGGTACGCAGGGAAGCCACCGGGAAGACCGTTCATGGGACTTGAAAGCTTCGTCGACGAGCAGGCCATCGCGGCGCTCAACCGGCCCACCGGGGAGGCGGAGGGCCTGCCGGGCGCGGCTTATTCGGACGCCTTCTACGCTCTGGAGCAAACCGTGCTGTTTCCCAAGATCTGGGCCGCCGTAGCGGTCGGCGCGCAGCTTCCCGAGCCCGGCGAACTGCTGCCCAACCTGCCCGCCAAGGCCGACGGCGTCACCTTCATCGCCAACATCTTCCCGACGGCGATCCTGACCATCGAGGGCGATCACGTGCAGCAGCTCCTCATGCAGCCTTTGGACTGGGACCGCACGCAGCTAGTGTTCAACTACTATTATCCGCCGGATACGCTCGCCGATCCGGCCTACGAGGAGAGCCGCAGCCTGATGCGCGAGACCTGGGAACGAGTGATCGAACAAGACGGAGCCTTCGTCAAACAGGTTCATGCCAACGCCGCGCAGCGAGACGGGACCGGAACCGCGGCACGTTTCTCGCCCTACTGGGAAAACGCCGTGCAATACTTCCAGCAGATGGTGGTCGAAACCATTCTGAGCGACCCGAACCCGGGAGACAGCCATGCAGCTTGAGGACTTCATCCAGCCGAGCGCGATCAAGGAGCTCACCGCCCCGACCGGCGAAGCGCTCGGGCTTCCGGGAAACATCTACGGCGACGACTTCTACGAACTCGAAAAGCGGGAGCTTTTTCCCAAACTGTGGGCCGCCGTGGCGGTCGGCGCACAACTGCCCCAAGCGGGCGATCTGCTGCCTGTGGAACTGGCCGGCCGGCCCCTGCTTCTGGTGCGGGGCAAGGACGAAACGATCCGCTGTTTTCACAATATCTGCCGCCATCGCGCGATGCGCCTGGTCGACGCACCCTGCCGGACGGGCGCGCGGATCACCTGCCCCTGGCACGCCTTCAGCTACGATCTAGAGGGCCAGTTGATGGCGACGCCTAATATCGGCGGCTTTGGGATCAACGAGGCCGAGACCTTCGACCGCTCGGCGCTCGGCCTGAAACCGGTGCGCTGCGAGACCTGGCTCGACATCGTCTTCGTGAACCTCGACGGCAAGGCGCCGCCACTCGACGAACACCTCGCCGCCTACCGGGACATCATCGCCCAGTACGAACTTGGCGGGATCGAGCACAGCTTCTCCGTCGGCATCACGCACCAGGCCAACTGGAAGGTCTTCTTCGAAGGGGGCCTGGAGGACTACCACCTGCCCTGGGGCCACCCCGTGATGATGGAGGGCGTCGTCGACCTCGAATCGATCTGTCGGTCGGACGGCCGGAGCTACAGCTCGCACCGGGGCAATATGGAATTCGCCCCCGAGGACCCATCGCAGACCGCGGTTTCAAACGAACCCGCCAAATTTCCCCGGCTGCCCCATATGGACAGGATGCCCAGAGGCCATTTTACCAGCTCCATCCTGCCGACGGGCCTCGTCGTGGTCGACCCCGACGAATTTGTGGTCTTGACCGTGCTGCCCGAAAGCGGGGTCGTGACGCGGATCGACGTCCATGTCTACCTTTTGAGCGAGGCAGCCAGCGGCCCGAAATATGCCGCCATGCGCGAACGGCGTAAACAGCGCTGGCAGGCGATCCTCGTCGAGGACGATGAGTTCGTGACGGGCGTCCAGAAGAACGTGGCGTGGCGGGACGCCGCAGGTATTCGGACCCGGTTCTCGCCCTATTGGGAACACGCCGTGCGGGATTTCCAGCGCGTCGTCATCAACACCATCCAAATGGACGTGCCGTGACTCCAGCGGCGCCACTGGAGTCGGCAGCCATGCAGCTTGAGGATTTCATCCAGCCGAGCGCTATCAAGGAGCTCACCGCCCCGACCGGCGAAGCGCTCGGGCTTCCGGGAAACATCTACGGCGACGGCTTCTACGAACTCGAAAAGCGGGAGCTTTTTCCCAAACTGTGGGCCGCCGTGGCGGTCGGCGCACAACTGCCCCAAGCGGGCGATCTGCTGCCTGTGGAACTGGCCGGCCGGCCCCTGCTTCTGGTGCGGGGCAAGGACGAAACGATCCGCTGTTTTCACAATATCTGCCGCCATCGCGCGATGCGCCTGGTCGACGCACCCTGCCGGACGGGCGCGCGGATCACCTGCCCCTGGCACGCCTTCAGCTACGATCTAGAGGGCCAGTTGATGGCGACGCCTAATATCGGCGGCTTCGGGATCAACGAGGCCGAGACCTTCGACCGCTCGGCGCTCGGCCTGAAACCGGTGCGCTGCGAGACCTGGCTCGACATCGTCTTCGTGAACCTCGACGGCAAGGCGCCGCCACTCGACGAACACCTCGCCGCCTACCGGGACACCATCGCCCAGTACGAACTTGGCGGGCTCGAACACAGCGTGTCTCTGGGCACGACCTATCCCGCCAACTGGAAGGTCTTCTTCGAAGGGGCGCTGGAGGACTACCACCTGCCCTGGGGCCATCCCGAAATAATGGACGGTGTCCTCGCCTATGAGACGATCTGTCGATCGGACGGCCGGAGCTACAGTGCGATTCGCGGCGCTCAGGTCCATGCCCCCGAGGAAGCGCAACAGAATTCCCACAAATCCGCTCCTGCCGAGGAGTCGGTGAATTCGAGGTTTCCCACACTGCCCCATGCGGATCGACTTCCCTGGGGAGATTTTACAAGCACCATCGTGCCTACAGCCCTCGTGGTGATCAGCCCCGACGAATTCGTGATCATCCTCGGACTGCCGGAAAGCGGGGAAGCGACGCGTCTCGACCTGCATGTTTACGTTCTGGGCGAAGCGGCCGGCGGCCCGAACTACGCCGGCCAGTGCGAACGGCGCAGACGGTATTGGCGGGCGATCCTCGAGCAGGATGAGCGGTATGTGACCGGTGTCCAGCAGGCCGCCGCGCGGCGTGATGCCGCGGGAATCCGGATACGATTTTCCCCCTATTGGGAACAGTCGGTACAAGATTTCCAGCGCATCGTCATCAACACCATCCAAGATGGCGGGACGGCGCAATGAACGAGACGGCAAAGGCGATGGAAATCCTGGGGGTCGGCTTCGAGCCGCCGGACCAGGTGGTCATGGCCTACCGGGATGCCGCAGGAGCGGAGCAGCGGCTGGCTTTTCCCGCCGGCGATGCGATCAAGCTCGTCGCCGGACTCATGAGCACGGCTACGGTTGCACCGCAGGCATTGCAAGACAGGATTCGCGAGGCAGCGGGCCAGACCGAGCTCAGCCCCGCAGCCCCGATCCGCCCTCAGGGCGTGAGCGTGGGTGTGACGAACGGCGGCGAAATCGCCCTCTCGTTCCGTACGACCGAGGGCAACGAATTCACCGTCATGATCCCTCATGCTCATTCGGGCCGACTGCGGGCCGAACTGCAGAAGGCGGAACCGATGGCCCAGGACGAACAGACCAAGACACGGCACTAATCAACGGGGTCGATCCGCAGGTCGTCGCCGTCTTCGGTGAAGCGGCCCTCGGCCAGCGTCACGGCCCAGCGCGCGGTTCGCTCGAAGACGCCGAAGGGAAACAGGTGCACGCCCTCGATCAGGCTGTGAGGCTCGGCCGAGCGATAGGCGGCGAGTGTCGCGACCAGGCGGTCGGGGGTCCAAACCGCGGTCAGCCGCGCGAGGCTCGATCCGTGGCGGGTCAAGCCGCGCAACGATGCTCCGACGCCGCAGCTCCGGCCATAGGAGATAAGGCTTCGCAAGCTCGTGACGCCAGGAAGACCGACCCTGACCGGCAAGCGGTTATCGGCCGCACGGATCGCGCGCTCCCAGGCGACGACGAGGGCGGCTTCGAAGCAGAACTGGGTCACGAGGTAGACTTGCGCGTCGGTTCGCTCGGCGAACGCATTCTTCCCGTCCAGGGCTTCGTCGAGCGCGTCCGCGGAAATCACCGGGCTGCCTTCGGGATGGCCCGCGACCCCGATCCGCCGAATGCCGTGGTCCTCGATCAGCCCGGTTTCGAGCAGCTGGAGCGTGCAGTCATAGGCACCGAGCGGGCGATCGCGATCGCCGCCGATGACGAGAAGTTGCTCGACACCCGCCTCGCCCGCAAGTCAGCCCAGATAGTCGTCGAGCACATCGCGACCCGCGGTGCCCCGGGCGGTCAAATGAGGCACGGGATTGAACCCCGCCGCGAGCAGCGCAACGGCGGTCGCGACGATCTCGCCGGCGTCCGTCGCGGGCAGGAACGCGATATAGACCGTCGACCCTTGGGGCAGGAGGTCGCGATAGGCGGCGATCTTCCCGCGCGCCCGGGACAGAACCTCGGTGGAGAAGCCCTGGAGCAAGGCCCGGATCGCCGTCTTGCCGGAGTCCGCTGCCGGGGTGCCGGCCTCCGATGGAGCCCTCTCCACCACGCTTCGATCGGAGTTCGTCATGTCACCTGTGCCCTAGCGTGTGCGTTGCGGCGGCGATGTCCTCGATACGATATTCAGGTTCAAACACCGGTTTTACGGAATCCCGGGCCCGGTATCCTTGACCTGCGTCAAATGCGGATCCAGCGGCACACCGGTATTGGGTACGCTTGACCCCGCCCCGCCGCCTCCGCAAGATCGGGACCAGGGCACCGAAGGGCAAACATCATGACCGAGACGGCGGCGCGCAAGAAGCGAACGATCACGGAAATCCGCGACGCCAAGCAGACCGGCGAAAAGATGGTCTACATGTCGGTGCCGGACTACACCTCAGCGGCCTGGGCGGAGGCGGGCGGTGTCGATGTCGCCGTGGTCGGGGATTCGCTGGCGATGATCGCCCACGGCCATCCCAACACCATCCCCGCGACCATGGACATGATGATCCTGCACACCCAGGCGGTTCACCGAGGCGCACCGAACACCTTTACGTTGGGCTGCATGCCCTACCAGAGTTACAACACGCTCGACCGGGCGCTGGTTAACGCCACCCGCTTCATGCAGGAGGGCGGCGCCGATGCCGTCAAGCCCCAGGGCGGAAAAAGTCAAGCGCACATCCTCAAGGCGCTGGTCGACGCGGGCATTCCGACGGCCTCGCATATCGGCCTGACGCCCCACACGATCGCCATGTTTGGGGGCTTCAAGATCCAGGGCCGCACGGCGGACGCCGCGATGAATATCCTCGAGGACGCTCTGGCGATTCAGGACGCGGGCTGTTTCATGCTCGAATTCGAGGCCGTCCCGGCGCCGATCGCGACCGTGATTTCGGCCGAGGTGGACATTCCCACCATCGGGATCGGCGCGGGTGCCGGGACCGACGGCCAGATCCTGCTATGCTACGATCTTCTCGGCGTCTTCACGGATTTCAAGCCGAAGTTCACCAAACGCTTCGCCAATCTCACTGAGGTTGCAGTGGCGGGGATCCGCGAATATGTGGACGAAGTGAAATCCAGCAGGTTTCCCGACGACGACCACAGCTATACCGTCGACGAAGCCGAGTACGAGAAATTCGTGTCTCTCGTGGAACGGCGCCGCCAGACCTGAGTGACACGGTTTGAAAGGAAGCGGCAAAGGGTGAGGAACCGCGCAGTCGATGTCGTCACGCGCCAGGAGGCGGGCGGCCAAGGCGAACAGAGTCTGACCGACAAAGCCTACAAGGCGATCGAAGAGCTGATCGTGACCCTGCAACTGGCACCCGGCAGCCTGCTCTCGGAAAGCGTGCTCGCCAAGCAGCTCGACATCGGCCGGACCCCGATTCGCGAGGCGCTACAGCGACTCGCCCGGGAAGGTCTCGTCGTCATCCTGCCACGCCGGGGCATTCTGGTCTCGGACATCAACGTGCGCACCCATCTCGACCTGCTCGAGGTCCGCCGTGAAATCGAGCGGCTGATGGCCCGTTCTGCGGCGGCCCGCTGCTCGACCGACGAGCGCCAGGCGTTTGCGGACATCGCGCGCGGCATGGAGCGATCGGCGAAGCACAACGAGGACATCGCCTTCATGCGGCTCGACAATGAACTCAACCAGTTGATCGCGGCAGGCGCGCGCAATGAATTCGCGCGCAAGACGATGGGCCTGATGGCCGGCCTGTCGCGGCGCTTCTGGTACAGCCACTACAAGGAAGTCGCCGATCTTCCCCTCTGCGCACGGCTGCACGCCGATCTTGCCCGCGCCATCGCAGACGCCGATCCGAACGGTGCCGCAGAAGCCTCGGACAAGCTGATGGATTACATCGAGCACTTCGCGCGCGCCACGGTGGACAGCCGCCGTGCCTGAGTCAGCGCGGCAGGCGGTTTGCTGTTGCGCGCCAAAAGAATTGCGGCGGGCGTCCGGCCGCGGAACCAATCGGCTTCCCTCAATTGACGGAGAGACGGGCCATGACTGAAAAATACCTCAGCGGACGCGCGGCGCTGGTCACCGGCGGAGTGACGGGAATCGGCAAGGCAATCGCCCTCGCGCTGGCCGACGCCGGGGCCGACCTGGTGATCGGCTCGCTGCCGGAAAGCCGGACGGCGTCATTGTTGGGGATCGAGGATGCGGTGCTGCCGACGGAAGATGAGTTTGCCGGTGCGAAATCCGCAATCGAGACCTGCGGCGGGGGCTGCCTGGCGGTCGCGCTCGACGTGCGCTCGAACGACTCCGTGCAAGCCTTCTACGACGCGGCGGTCGAGCGGTTCGGAACGGTCGATATCCTGGTCAATGCCGCGGGCGTCGGCGCGGTACAATCCATGATCGGCCATTCGGACGAACTCTGGGACCAGATGATCGACGTCTGTCTCACCGGCTCCTACCGCACGATCAAGCGCTGCCTGCCCGGTATGATCGATCGCCGTTGGGGACGCATCATCAATATCGCGTCATCCTACGCCCATGTCGGCTCACCCGACGAGGTCGCTTACTGCGCCGCAAAGGCCGGGGTGCTCGGGCTGACCCGGAGCGTTGCGCTGGAAGGCGCGCCGCACCACGTGACGTGCAATTCAATCAGCCCGAGCTGGACCAAGACGGGAATGGTTCTCCAGTCGGCTCAGCATCAGGTGGAGATCGGCGCGACGGAACACCTGACGGGCGAAACGGGGGACATGACCGCCGATGAGTTCCTCGACAAGGTGGCCCAGAGCTACCCCCAGAAGCGGCTCGTCGAACCCCCGGAAATCGCTGCGCTGGCGGCATTCCTGTGTCGCGACGAGGCGCTCGCCATCACCATGGAGGATATCCGGGTTTCCGCGGGTTCGCTGGCCTAGGGTGGCGCTGCTCCGCCCGCCAACGGCGACGCGGACGCGCCCCGATCACCGCCATTACGACTCCTTCTGGTGGTGACCGCCGGGCCGACCCGTTGCCATGTCGTAGTCGCGAAACACTTCGGCGACCCGAATCCGGTAATCCCTGAAAACTCCTGCCCGCCCTTCGGCCTGGGCGGACCGGTGATCGTCGCGGGCGTACCACGCCTCGACCGCGTCGCGGTCGCGCCAGAAGGAAAGCGAGACGAATTTATTTTCGGTTGTCAGACTCTGGAAGCGCTCGATCGACATGAATCCGTCCATCGTTTCAAGCTCGGTGCGGAGCGCACCGGCAAGCTCGAAATAACGCTCGGCCCTCGCCGGGTCGGCGACGACCTCGAAAATCACCGCGATCATGGTGTTCCCCTTTCCCGCTCTTCACATTCGCTCGGCGCTCGCCTACGCTAACACAGATATATCAGACGGCAGCAGAGGCTGGGGGACCAACGGCGCGTGGTGCTCTACACAGGCGAGCGAACCATGGACGGGATCCGGGTCATGGCGGACGGCGAGCCGCTCGACCCCCGATTCGAAATCAGGGAGATCGCGATCAATGGCTTCGAGTGGAGCTACGAGGGCGACGAACCGGCCCAGCTCGCTCTTGCCCTGCTCGCCCATCACCTTGACGACGATACCAGGGCTCTGGCGCTTCACGATCTTTTCATGCGCCGAATCGTTGCCAACTTCGACAATCACTGGGAAATGACGGGCGAGGATATCGACGCGGCGCTCTCCAATATCGCGCCCGAGGCCGCCCGGGAGACAGGGTAGCGGACCCAGATATGGCTATCGACATCTACCGAGTTGACCGGCTTCGCGAGTTCGTTCACGCCATGACGCGCCTCGTCGAGTCGGCGGGAGGCGACGAGCCGCGCCTGTTCGAGGAAGGTCACGGTCTGTTGGCGAATCTGGTTGCGCGGGACGACTGGCTGCCATCGGCCTTCGCCCAACCCGATTTCGAGTCCTACCAGCAATATTTGCTTCACTGCGACGGGCTGGAACGCTTTTCGGTGGTGAGCTTCGTTTGGGGGCCCGGTCAGAAAACCCCGATCCACGATCACACGGTCTGGGGCATGATCGGCCAATTGCGCGGCGTCGAGCGGGCAACGTCGTTCGAAAGAACCGGCAACGAGTTCGAGAAGTCGGGCAGCGCCGTCTGCCAACCCGGTGATGTCGCCCTGGTATCGCCCGCAATCGGGGATATTCACGAGGTCGCGAACGCGTGGGACGACGGCACGTCGATCAGCATCCACGTCTACGGCGCGAACATCGGCGCGGTAAACCGGCATGTCTTCGATCGGGAATCCGGCGAGCCGAAGACGTTCGTATCAGGCTATGCCGCGGCGGTGCTGCCGAATCTCTGGGATCGGTCCGCGGAATTGTCTTCGCGCTCGCCGGCCGATAAGCCATAGATTGACAACGTAATCTATCATTGATATATCAGACTTGGCGGTGCGCGGCGACCAGGAACCGGAAGGAAGAACCCATGGCCATGATGTCGGAGAGACAGGAAAAATTTCGGGATGACTACCGCTCGGGAATTGCGTCCTGGTATCGCGGCTGGATGCACATTGCCGCGATCTACACGATCGGCGGGGGCGCGCTTTACGGTTATTTGAGCCATGTGAGTTCGGTCGCCTGGTACGAATACCTGGTGATTCCGGTCGTGGCCGTGCTGACCAGCATTTTCGAATGGGCAATCCACCGCTACGTCATGCACCGGCCGCTTAAATCTCGGCTGTTACGGGCGATCTACCGTCGGCACACCCTCATACACCACCAGTTCTTCACCCACGATGTGGTGACCTTCGACAGCTTCCGGGACCTGCGGGTGGTTCTTTTTCCACCCTACGCGCTGGTCACCTTCATCTGCATGTCGGTCGCCCCAGCCGCGGCGCTGTGGTTTCTGATCGGGCCGAACGCCGCCTGGTTCCTGATGGCGACGACCACGACGATGTACCTGATCTACGAGTTCTTCCATTTCTGCTGCCACGTGCCGGAAAATTGGTTCGTCCGCAACACGCCCTGCATCAACACAATCCGCCGGCATCATTGGGCTCACCACAGCCAGAGCATCATGATGGAGAGGAACATGAACCTGACCTTCCCCATCGCCGACTGGCTGTTCGGCACGTCGGATCTCGATCGCGGCCTACTGGGTACGCTGTTCAACGGCTACAGCACGAAATATGTAAAGACGAACCTGCGCCACACGGAGAAGACGCCAACCGGCTCGGCCACGGCGGCTGTCTGATCGCGAGCTTAATTTATCCATTACTCAGCGGGGCGCCAGAGGCGCCCCGTTTTTTGTCGTGACCGCCAAGGACCTTGGCGCGAGCCGCCCGGACGGGTAGGCTGGCGGTCAATCAGATTCGATCAATAATTCACGGGAGGTCACAATGCCCGAGCAATATCCCCTGATGGTTCCCGGACGCGTGTCAATGGCGGAGCAAGAAGGGACCACCGTGGCGGTGTAAGAAGGGACCGCTTGGCGGCTGCGGGCTTGTCCCCGTAGTCCATGGGCGGGCCCCGCGTGCGACGCGACGTGCCCTCAACAGGCCGACGCGGCGGCGCGCGCGGGAGGGACCTGTGGGCCCATGGGGTCAAGCGTGGGTTGGGTGGTCGGTTCAGTTCGCCGTCGGGGTTTGACGCCTGCGGCTCTGGTTGAGCCTGTAGCTCTCGCCATTCATCTCGAGGATGTTGACGTGGTGGGTGCGGCGGTCGAGGAGAGCGCCGGTAAGCCGCTCGGAGCCGAACACCTCGGTCCATTCGTCGAACGGCAGATTGGTGGTGACCAGGGTCGAGCCGCGCTCGTAGCGCTGGCTGAACACCTCGAACAGGAGCTCGGCACCGGTCTTGGACAGCGGCACGAAGCCGAGTTCGTCGACGATCAGAAGCTTGTAGGTGGCGAGCTTCTTCTGGAACCTCAGCAGCTGCTTGTCATCGCGGGCCTCGATGAGCTCGTGGACCAGCGCGGCGGCGGTGATGAAGCCGACCGAGAGGCCCTTCTGGCAGGCCGCCAAGCCGAGACCGAGGGCGATGTGGGTCTTGCCGGTGCCGCTGTTGCCGAGCGCGATGAGGTTCTCGCGGCGCTCGATGTACGCGCAGCGGGCGAGCTCCAGGACCAACGTCTTGTTGAGCGAGGGGATGACGCTTGAAAGCTCGAAGCTCGACGCCTTCAGAGGCACACTGCCGGGCTCAGGACCGTGTCTTGAGGTGGTGGGCGAGCAGCAGCCGTGGTGTGTCGGTCATGCGCCGAGCCCAGACGGGCTCATGTACGACTTGGCAGACGTCGTCGCGACCCGGGCGCGCGGCAGGTACGGATAGCGAGGTTGAGCCGGGGCGGCCGCCGCTGATGCACAGCCGCGATTGTCTGTGTAAGTGACGCCGTGGGCGACATTGTTTCCGGCCTCAGCGCGCTGAGGCCGGAAAGCGATCCTCGAACAGGATCGCAAACTGCCCCATTGCGGCGGTCCATTCAATAGGCCGTTTCCAGCCGACACCGGCATTGCGGATCGCCAGGAACAACAGCTTGACCGCCGCCTCGTCGTTGGGGAAGCTACCGCGTGTCTTGATGATCTTGCGCAAAGATCGGTGCAGGCTCTCCAGCGCGTTGGTGGTGTAGATCATCTTGCGGATCGCCGGCGGGAACGCGAACATCGGCACCACCTGCTCCCAGGCGCGGCGCCAGCTGGGCGCGATCGCCGGATAGCGCTCGCCCCATTTGGCCTCGAACTCGTCGAGCTTGGCCGCCGCGGTCTCGGCGGTTTCGGCGCGGTAGATCGCCTTGATATCGGGCATGATCCTCTTTCGGTCCTTCCACGACACGAACGCCAGCGAACTGCGGATCAGATGCACGATGCAGGTCTGCACCGTGGTCTCGGGGAACACCGTTGTTATCGCCTCGGGGAAGCCCTTGAGGCCGTCGACCACGGCGATCAGGATGTCAGCGACGCCGCGGGTCTTGAGGTCGTTCATCACCTTGAGCCAGAACTTGGCGCCTTCGGTCTGCTCGATCCACAGCCCGAGAACCTCCTTCTCGCCTTCAGCGGTGAGGGCCAGTGCAACGTAGACTGCTTTGTTGCGCACCAGGCCTTCGTCGCGGATCTTGACCCGCAGCGCGTCAAAGAACACCACCGGATAGACCGCATCGAGCGGTCGGTTCTGCCATTCGCGGACCTCCTCGAGTACCGCGTCGGTGACCCGGCTGATCAGGTCCGGCGAAACCGCGACCCCGTAAAGCTCCTGCAGATGGCCACGTATCTCGCGCACCGTCATGCCGCGGGCATACAGCGACACGATGCGATCGTCGAAGCCCTCGAGACGGCGTTCGCCCTTGGGCACGATCAGCGGGTCGAACGTGCCGGTGCGGTCGCGCGGCACGGCGATATCGATCTCGCCATCCTCGCTCAGCACCGTCTTGTCCGAGTAGCCGTTGCGGCTGTTACCCGTGCCGCGACCGGCCGGGTCACCCTTCTCGTAGCCCAGGTGATCGCTCAGCTCGGCGTCAAGCGCCCGCTCCAAGAGCACCGCCTTGAGCTGCTTGAACAGCCCGTCTTCGCCCAGCAGGTCATCCGGCTTCTCGTAATCGGCCAGAAGTTCGTCCAGAAGTTCAGGTCTGATAGTCCTCATCGTAGGTCCTCCCATACTAAATATTGGACCCACGGCACTCATTTACACAAGATATCTGACACTCTCGGTGCTTCACCGCATCGAAGCCGATGGCGCCGAGCCTGAGCGCGTCGCCGACCGCTGCCGTCCTCCTCGAGCCGGAAGCTCTCCAGCAGACGGCGCACCTGGACGTACTCGCGCTTGCCCGCCTTGCCCATGCGGGCTTCGAGCAGGCGTCGCAGAGTGATGAAGGCCTCGGGCAGGTCCCAGCCCGCCAACGGCGCGGCCTGGTCGAGGGCGCCGATCTTCTGCTCGATCAAGGGTAGGTAATGCAGCGGGTCGAAGATCAGGTCCTCGCTGTCGTAGGACCGGCGGTGCCGGGCAATCACCTCCGCGCCGCAAGAGATAACGACCTCGTCGACGGAGCACCGGATCAGCACCTCGCGGTGGCCATAGGCCACGGGCACCGAGTAGTCGTTGCCCCGGCAGCGCACCAGCGACAGCGAGCTCACCCGTCCAGTGCGCTTGTCGCAGGCATCGTATGGTGCCGGGGGGAGAGGCAAGAAGGCTTCCCGGTCCCGTGCGAGGCGCTCGCCGATGGTCTCCTTGTGACCCCGCAGCCGCGCCGCCTGGCGCCGGCGGCACTGTCCCGCGAGAGCATCGTTCAGCGCCTCGAAGCTCTCGGCCCGCGGGACGGGGACCCGGAAGGTCCGCCGGATGAAGCCGACCAGTCCCTCGACCTTGCCTTTGTCGTTGCCCTTGCCCGGCCGGCCGAACCTGTCCTCGAACAGATAGGGGGATTGAAGGTCCGTGAAGACGCGCGTTCGCTGCCGCTTGCCATCGCCCAGTATCCGGGCGACTGCCAGCTTGGTGTTGTCGTACAGGATGGATCGGGGGACGCCGCCGAAGAACGCAACCGCCGCGTTGTGGCCAGCGCAGAACGCCTCGGTCGTCTCCGCCGGGTAGGCCTTCACGAAGCAGGCATCACTGTGGGGAAGATCGAAGGCAAGGAAGTGGACCTTGCACGCCACGCCGCCGATCACCGCCAGCGCCTCGCCGAAGTCCGCCTGGGCGGGGCCGGGGGAATGGACGAGCGGCACGAACATCTCGCGCGACCGAAGCCGCCGCTCACGGACATAGTCCTTCACGATGGTGTAGCCGCCCGTAAAGCCGTACTCGTCCCGGAGACGGTCGAAGATCCGCTTCGCCGTGGGCCGTTGCTTGTGGTGGCTGGTCCGATCGTCTTCCAGAATCCGATCGATGATCCCCGTGAACGGACCCCGCTTCGGCCGCCGTGGCGGCTTGCCGCGGCGAGACCCCGGCGGCACCGAGAACGACAGCATCTTGCGGACCGTCTTGCGGTCCAGCCCGAACACCCGCGACGCCTCGTGGACGCTCATCCTATCGACACGGCACGCCCGCCGAACCCGTGCGTACAAATCCACTCGATACATCCCCCCGCCTTCCAGTCAGAGTAACTCTGACCGAAGGCTATAGACGGTCCCTTTTTGGTCCGCCGCGGCCGGATGGCCCGGGCGCTTCAATGGGGGATTATTGCGCCGCCGTTCTCACTGCGTCGAGGCGCTTAGAAACCAGGCGGGCGTCGAAATCCCGATGAACATCTCGCGCTCGTCAGCCAAGCGCCTCGCCTTTACGACCCACGAGCCGATCGGTGTCGTGGTCGCAGTCAGCGCCTTCAATCATCCGCTCAATCTGATCATCCATCAGGTCGGGCCGGCCGTGACCGCCGGCTGTCCGGTGATCGTCAAGCCGGCCGAGATCACGCCGCTCGGCTGCATGCGCTTCGTCCAGATCCTCCGCGAGGCGGGTCTGCCCGACGAATGGTGCCAGCCCGTCGTCCCTGCGGAAATGTCGATCGCAACCAAACTGGTCACCGATCCGCGCACCGCCTTCTTCAGCTTCACCGGCAGCGCGCGGGTGGGCTGGATGTTGCGCTCTCAACTAACACCGGGGACGCGGTGCGCGCTCGAGCATGGCGGCGTCGCGCCGGTCATTCTGGCCGCCGATGCCGACCTCGACGATGCCCTGCCGCTGCTGACCAAGGGCGGGTTCTATCATGCAGGCTAGGTCTGTGTGTCGGTCCAGCGGGTCTTCGCCGAGGCGTCGATCGCCGAAGAGGTGGGCAAGCGCATGGGCGAGCTCGCAAGCAAAGATGACCGTGGGCGATCCGACCGACGCCGAGACCGAAGTCGGCCCCCTGATCCGGCACGCCGAGGTCGACCGGGTCGCGGAGTGGGTCCAGGAAGCCGTCGACGGCGGCGCCAGGGTGCTCTCGGGCGGCGAGCGGATCTCGGACTCCTGCTATCCGCCGACCGTGCTCTACGACCCGCCGGCCGACGCCAAGGTCAGCACAGGCGAGGTGTTCGGTCCCGTGGTCTGCATCTATCCCTAACACCGATATCGACGAGGCGGTCGCACGCGCCAACAGCCTCGACGTGGCATTCCAGGCGGCCGTGTTCACGGGTAATATCGATACGGCGATGCGCGTCCAGCGGCGGCTCGACGCTTCGGCGGTCATGGTTAACGACCACACCGCATTCCGGGTCGACTGGATGCCCTTCGCGGGCTTGCGCAATTCGGGGCATGGCGTGCGCGGGATCCATCACACCGTGGAGGAAATGCAGATTCAGAAGATGCTGGCCTTCCGCTCGGCGGAACTCTAGCCCAAAAAAAGGCGATGTTATAGTTGACAAACCAACGAACGGCTCTCATTTCTTCGTAGGCTTCTCACCCTTCTCCGTCTCGGTCGTCACAATCTTCTTAAGCGTGGCGTTGAACCGATCCTCATCTTCATCACATTCTAGCTCGCGGGCCTTGGCCACAAACTTTTCGGATTGCGATTTCTTCTCCGCCCGTTTTTCAGCCATGAGGCAGGTCCATTGGTAGTTTGGGCTCGTTCCACCTTGGTCCCTCAATTACCAGCCCAAGGTTGCCGAGCAGCCCTGATTTTCTCTGTAATGGGCGGTCGAACGTATTGAGTAACTCTAGTCCAGCGTCCACTGCGGTCGCAACATGCAGCGCGTCCTTTGGCTGGACTCCGTGGTCCCAGACATACTCGCGGGCCACCTCTGGTACGCGCCGAGTGACGTTACGCACTACGATGTAGTCATTCCTGAAGAACGCTTCTACCTTCGCACGTTTAGTTGCAGGAATTGGCAAGGCGCCCTTCAATGCCAGCACTTCGGCGATTGTCAGCGCCGATGTAAGAATTAAAAGCTTCCCATCTTCGGCAGCTTGAAGCACCTCATGGCAGGCGGTTTCTTTGTCCACCTCAGCTTGCAGCCAGCCGAGAAAACAATCGGAGTCCCAATATCTCTTGTCAATGCTCAAGACGCTTTTCCCAAGATACCGTGAACGTCGCGAAATGATGGAATATCTTCTGCTGGCGGGAATTCGCGTATTTCATCCACGTCAATACTTACGGGTTTACCGTCCTTTCGGTAGCGGATTAGTCCATAGACTTCGACACGAGACCTGAACGCAACTAAGGCCATTTCAACCAAGTGATCGGGGATATAGCATCGCGCCGGTCTATCCCAAAGACGATCATAGACAATAAATTGAAGTCCCCCACGCTCGCTCAGAGTTTGCAGGCGACCTTCTATAGAGCCATAGTCCTCATGTTCGCTTGCAAGAAGTCCGCTGATATTTGCCGCCGCCTTGGCGGTAACATCAATCGGATCGCGGCGAACCCAAACGCGAACGGTCGTATCGTCGCTCTCGGTTCGACCAACCACGTTGCTCCGATCGCGCAGACTGCGCAGCGCCCTTTCGTTGAAATTCGCGGGTCGCGCTTCTCGCTCCTCGATTTGGGAAATACCATCCGCCACAGCTTCGGTAACCACGCTAATGACCGTAGGATCATAGCCGGGCTGGGGGGAAACCTGCACCAGATTACTGCCGTGCTTGACCGCCACTGTCCAACGGACCGCGCTCGTCTTTCCGCCTGCTTCGCGCGTCACCTCATCGAGAATGGCAAAGAAGGACCGCACGCTACGCAGAAACTTACCTGGCGTAACGGCATGACCGTCCACCTCAAGAGCAAGGTCGCTCTCTATGTCGCCCTTGATAGCCATCGTAGAACCCCTGAAGGATTCTACGCACTGGACGAGTCCGCGTAAAGCAGCCTCTTCCCGCCGATGCCAGCGAGCAAGGAATTAGCACGCTGCGCATCGTCTACGCCATTGGCTGCGCGGCTGATGTAGCGAAACTCGAATTCCGCAGCATAGCGGTGCAGATGCTTCTTGGCGCAGTGCTGGTAGACGCCCTTCATGCCGCGCTTGAAGACACTGAAATAGCCCTCAATGGTGTTGGTATGGACCTCGCCCCGAACATATTCACCAGCGCCGTGACGGACGTAATCGTGTGCGGCGAAATCCTTGGAAAGGCCCTGATATTGGCTAGCCTCATCGGTGTAGACCGTCGCATCCTTGGCGATGTTTTCTCTCAGGATAGGGACCAGCATCTTGGATTTGAGGTCATTCACCACCATGGACTTTGCGCGCCCCGTGCTGCGATCTACCAGCGTCAACACCTTGTGCTTGTGAGCGTAGCCACGACCCTTTTTGGAATGCCTCGGTTTCACTGTACGGTCGTTGCCGATGAACGTCTCGTCCATCTCGACCACACCGCCATCGACGCCGAAATCGACACTGCCGTCATTCCGCATGGCCTCACGGACGCGGTGAGACATGAACCACGCAGACTTGACCGTGATGCCCAACGTGCGATGTAGCTGGTGGCTGCTGATGCCCTTCTTGCTGCTGGTCATAAGATAGATGGCTTGCAGCCAGAGATGCAGGGCGATGTGACTGTCCTCGAAGATCGTGCCGATGCGGACGGTGAATTGTTTCCCGCAGTCCTTGCACTTCTTGAGGCCATGACGTTCCTTGCCCCCGGGGTTCTTCTTGGAAGGCTTGGAGCGAACGCCCTTCAGTTCATAGGCGTTGCCCACCACGCCGCAGCCCGGACAAACTGGACCGTGAGACCATAGCATCGCTTCGATGTGTGCGAAGGCGGCGGCTTCATCATGCATATAGGTGGCGGAGAGGGCAGACATTGGCGTTTCCTTAACTGTATGAGTTATATATAGGAAATCACCGTTGGTTTGTCAAGTATAACGTCGCCCAAAAAAAAGGCCGGGCGGGAGTGGGGCCGCGGCCTTTAGAAAGCGTGCCGGACCGGGGGGTCCGGCTGGTCGGAGGGGATTTGACCATTCGCGAGCCTTGTAACGCCCCGCCGGGGGGCTGAGGGCGCCTGGCTCGGTTTCAGAGAACACAAATACTGTGTCGAAATTATGGCCCCGCCCCGCGCGCAAAAATATTAGGCCGGGGCGGGAGACAGCCTCGGCCTGAACAGGATCCGGACTGGAACGTACGGTTGGTCGCAGGGGTACACTTGACCAATGGCGTCATCATGCCCGGGGACCGGTTCGGATGCAGTGAGCCCGGTCACAGGCCGAAACTATTTTCCAATAAGCATTTTTGCGGAGACCCTTCAAATGATCGGGTCCCGCGAAGAAAGGCCGAGGCGGGAGGGTGCCTCGGCCTTTGCAGGGCCTGGACAAGGGCTGTCTTGTCCAGGTGGTCGGAATTGTCCAATTGGAGTTTCCGTGGGTAGTTTCGCGCGTGGTGAGGCCCGGCGCTGTGACGCCCGTCACTGGGTCGACGCATGTCGGGATACAAAAAACTGGCCGGAGCACAAGGCCCCGGCGGAATTGAAGACCAATCTTTCGGCAATCGGCCCACAGGGAGGAATAACGAACTAGGCACCCTTTATGACCCATCCGAAGGATTGGGAACTTGACCTAGATCAATTCCGTGAAAATAATTTCACCACGGTAGAACGGGTCAACCGCAGGACCGTGACAGGCCGACCCGTCTAATTTGCGAAAATGGCGTAAACCCGATCGATCGATTCAGGCCCGTAGGCTACGCTGCCGACCGGAACGGCGTCGTCGATCGCCTCAATCAGCTTCGCCGTCCAGATCGGGCCGAAGGCGCCGCACAGCTCGATCATCTGCACACCGTCGGCGACCAGGCGCCGGGCCGCATCGAGCCCCTGTTCCGGGTGGGAAATGCCGATCGTCGTCATCTTGAAAGCCGGCGACTGCATAATCTGGATATCCGTTTCAGGATCCAGGCCATCGCCCCTCACAATGAACCCAAACTTCGTCAACGCCATAGCCGATCTCCCTCTCCTCAAACTCGCTCGCTCGAAATGCCGAGAATACGGCACGCCCCGTCAATGCAGTCTTGGACGAATTCGTCGACGGCCGCCTGGGCCCGTTCTTCGCTGACCCCCGCGAGGGGCTCGAACTCGGCAGAATAGGAATAGATGCAGCTTTCACCCGGCCCGTCGTCCTCGATGTGAAGGGTCCCACGGTAGCCCACGCCGTAGGCCATGCCCGGCACGTCGTTCACGGCTTCGATGACGTAGCTGAACCGGCGCGCCGCATCGTCGTAATGAACCAGCCGCTCGAGCAAATAACCCGGACGTGACCCGTCCGGCGTGAGCTTGCGCACCCGCCCGCCCTCGAGCAACTCGCTGCCATGGGTCGTGCCGCTGATGTCCGGCAGACCGTTGAACCGGCCCGCGACCCGCCAGACCCCCTCGGCCGGGCGGGCGAGCTTACGCGAGGACGAAGCCTTCATTGCGCTGGTCCTTTCCCGGGCTTCCCCGACTGCTCAGAGCTTCGGACGAAATCATAGCAAACGCGTTGGCGGCTCAAAAGGCCGGCACGGACCTTCCGGTCGTCGCTCCGGACGACCATATGCTAGGGTTTTTCGACATGCAACGAACAGATTGAGGCAGGGACGATGGGCGCTGCGATATCGGGCACGCGCGACGCGTTTCGGGAGTCGACCCGCGCAGCGATGCAGCGCGGCGATTCGGCGCACGCCGTCGCCGACCTGAAGGCGGCGCTCGCGGTGACCGGCCCGGACGATCCCGACCTCAACGTCGAACTCGGGGTCGTTCTTGTCGCGGGTCGCAGGCTGGCCGAGGCCGAGGGATATTTCGATCGGGCGCTTGCCGTGGCACCCGAGTCGGGCGGCGCGTTACGCGGGCTCGGGCGGGTCAACGGCCTTCGAAGCGACTACGCCTCCGCGGCCGGCTATTACCAACGGGCGATTGCCCTGGAGCCCGACGATCCCATGTTATGGCGGGTTCTGGGCATCGCCCAGCGACGGGCCGGCGACGTCGCCAAGGCAATTCCGTCGCTGGAGCGGAGCCTCGAACTCGACGCTGCCCAGCCGTTCGCCCATTTTCACCTGGGGCTCGCGCTCAAACGTCTCGATCGGTACGACGAGGCGCTGCGCCAGTTGCGCATGGCGCGAAAGCTCGCGCCCGACGACGTCTTCATAGAAGCGACCGAAGCCAGTGCGGTTCACGGGCACAACGCCATCTCCGGTGCACAGCGGGTCGGGCTTCACATGAACCAGCACTTTCATCATGCGTTGTTGCGGCCCCTCTTCGACCACCTGATCGAGGGTCATGCGGCGCTGCTAACGGCCGACTCGATCGAACTCGCGGAATTCGACCCGGCCGTCGTCGTGGTTTGCGATTCTCAGGCCCGATCGCTGCGTCCCCAGATGCCCCGCGCGACCTTCGTCTATATTCGCCATGGCATGATCAGCAAGAATCACGGGCGGCGGATCGGGCGGTTCGCCGACTATGTCTGCGCCTCGAGTCCGGAGATGCGCGATCAGTTCATCGCCGCCGGAGTCAAGCCGGACCGTATCTGGATGACCGGCTTCGTTCAGACGGACCCGCTGTTTCACGCCGATGCGCCAGCTCTCCCGATCGCCCCTCCACCGAATCGAAGGGTCGTCCTGTTTGCACCGACCTACACGCCGGCGCTGTCCTCGGCAGCGATGCTGGGCCCGGATTTCGCCAAGCTGATCCGAGGCGGACGGGACGACCTCTTCATTATCGTCAAGCCCCATCCCTTGAGTTTCGAGCGCAACCCCGAATGGCTGGACTGGTGGCGTCGACTCGCCGCCGATGAACCCACGCTCCATCTGGTCGACGACCCAGCGGCCGACGTGGCGCCCTACCTGCGTGCCGCCGATCTGTTGATTTCGGGCGTCTCGAGCGTCGCCTTTCAGTTTCTCGCACTCGATCGCCCCATCGTCCTGATCACGAACCCAGCGGCCGTCCGGGACGAAACAGCGTATGATCCCGATGGAATCGAATGGCGCTGGCGCGACATGGCGGACACCGTCGAAACCATCGAGCATCTGGCCGCAGCGGTCGCCCGCGCCCTCGACCGTCCCGACGCTCGGTCCTCCGAATGCGCGGCCTATCGCCGGCGCTTGTTCGGCGAATTGACCGACGGACGAGCCGTTGCGCGGATTATCGAGAATATCGATCGTTTGGCGGCGCAGCCTGCGATGACCGCGCAGCCTCCGTCATCCGGCCAAATTTCGGCGCTGCTGCTCGCCGCAGGCCGCAGCGATCGCTTTGGCCGAGCCAAGGCGTTTCTGGAGTGGGACGGCCAGACATTGCTTCAGCGCGCCGTCGCTCAGCTGCGCCGGTTTTCGGAGGAAATTATCGTCGGGCTTCCGGCCGATGATGTCGAACGGCAGCAATTCGATCCGGCTCCCGACGTCGTCGTCATCGCCGGCGGCGCGCATCGCCAGGAGACCCTGGAGCAGCTTCTCGAACACGCGCATCGGCCCCAGCTTCTCATCCACGATGTCGCTCGCCCGTTCGCCACGGATCCCTTGTTCGAGCGCGAACTTCAATCGGCCGCGGCGGACCACGGGGCGGCCGCCCCCGCGCGCCCGCTCGACGATCGGGACGCCATCGCGCAGGCCGATGATGGGTACATGCGTAACGCGTTGCGCCGGGAGCGGATCGTTCGACTGCAGACCCCGCTGAGCGTGCCGCGTGACATCCTCGCGGATGCCTACGCGCAGGCCCGCGCCGCCGGCTGGATGGAGGACAGCACGCCCGCGCTCTTGCGACGCGCCGGTCACCCGGTGCGTCTGGTGGACGGTGAACCGGGTAACCGCAAGATCACCCACCCCCAGGACTGGCCGCCCGGGCGGTAACGGCCATATCACCAGCTTGTGACACTGGACCTGCTCTAATCCCGCTACAGTTACATCGGACGGGTCCTTTCGGAGCCGCTCGTTTCGATCAATCAGGAGACCGAGAATGACTGAACTCAGAACGACCGGGGTCGTGACCGCGATAACCGCCGCGGCACTTTTCGCAGCGGGAGCGCTGGTCCTGTCCTCGCCATCCACCCGGGCGGACGAAAGCGTGAAGTGCTTCGGGGTCAATGCCTGCAAGGGTCAGGGTCAATGCCGAACCACTCAGAACCAGTGCAACGGCCACAACAAGTGCGAGGGCAAGGGCTGGATAAAGATGGATTCGGCCGCAGCCTGCGAGGCCGAGGGTGGCAGAACCCGCTAACATCGCCGGTGAGCAGGCGCGCGACGGGCCTTCACCCCTCGGCTCCGGGCAAGTGGATCACCGATTAATCGTAATT
>CBDAPE010000009.1:0-61788 GCA_965198325.1 Alphaproteobacteria bacterium
GTGAGCGCGGATTGGATGCCGAGGAGCGTCAGGCCCTGGAGGCGGACGCCGTAGCGCATCCGGTCGGCGAGCACGCGTTCTGCAGCTTCCACCCCCTTCTCTGTGTCCCGCCGCCACGGGTCGCAGCCTTGGCGGTCCACGAAGGACCGCTCGTCCCACGACCACTCGGAGTCCGGCGCCGCGCGGCGGCGGGCCAGCCGAGCCGCAAGGTCAGCGCCGCGGTCCACGACGCGGTCACGCGCTCTCTCCGCCGCGCTGAGCTCTTGGATCACGCTGTCGATCTCCGAGCGGACCTCTTCGGGCATGTACGGTTTGTCACGGGCGGCAGTCTTCAACTCACTGCGCAGCATGTGGTACTCGCCGGTGTAGATGACGTGGACGCCCTGCTTCTCCGCACGGTCCGCCTGCCGGTTCCATTCCTCCCTGAGCACCTGCCAGCGCTCGAGCGAGGTCCGCGTCCCGGCTTCGATCCGGTCCTGCCTTTCGCTCTCCGCCAGGCGCCCGTCCCAGTCGTAGACCCGGCGAAGCCGCCAGAGAAGCTGGTCCGTCCGCGTGCCGTCGTCGTCGGCCGGCGCCGGGTCCGGTTGCGCTGCCGCGCCGGTGTCCGCCGCGAACCTGAAGAAGGCCAGCTCATGGCTCAGCCGTTGCCGCTCGCGCGCCTCCCGTTCGGCCTCCGCCAACTCCCGGTCGTCCTCGCGGATGCGGGCGAATGAGCCCCCACCGGGTATCGGTGGGTGGATGGATGCCATGCGTGCCGTGGCAAAGGAGATCGAGGTCGCGCCCGGACACCCGTTGGACAGACTTTTGTTCCCGTGGCACACCGGCTGGGACCGGCGGTGCGTGCATGCGCGGGTTCGGGAGGCCGCGAGGGAGTTCCCGGACGGATATGTGCCGCAGGGCTTCGTGTGCTTTCCGGTACGCCACGTCGGAGAGAGGTCGCTGCCCGCAACCAGCAAGTACGGCGAGCTCGAAGTGGTCTCGCGGATCAGGCGGCCGACGGTCGGCGGGCGCCCCGTGTCGGGCTCATACCTGTTCTTCGGGGTGGTGGCGCTGACCACCAGGCGGCGCGGATACGAGTGCGTGCGGGGCTGGGCACAGCCCATCGTGTCGGTCCACCGCCCGGTGCCGGTGGATTCGAACTTCGAGCGCCAGGCCTTCGGGACGCTCCAGACGACGCTGTGGATACCGAGCAAGGAATTCCCGGATACCGAGTTTGAGATGGAGAAGCCGGTGTTCGAAATAGACACGGAGCAAGGGCCGTGTTTGCCGGACTTCCTCATCCACGCGCGGCGGAAGGGCGAGGTGCGAACCTGGGTGGTGGAAGTGATGGGCTTCGAACGGCCGGACTATCTCGCCGGCAAGGAGGTCACGCACGAACGCATGCAGGAGCTGGGACCCGTCATTCTCATGGACGGGAAGCGGTTCGAGGCAGGGTTGACCGACGAGGGCCGGAAGGTGACCGAACGGATGCGAGCCGACGTGGAGGGGGAGTGGCTGGGGCGACCGGAGGACGGTGTCGACGGGTTAAGCTTACACCAGAGACTGAATGGGTAAATCGAGCGGGCGGGTTGACAAGTGGCTCGATGGCCAGTGCACTGGCTTGCGGAGCCTTGAGGACATTGTGACCGTTCGTTGAATTGCTCAGAAGTGCATGATCGACTGGCTGTCGAACAGACGTTCGGCCGGTGCGCGGCGCGGATCGAACTGTGGTAGGAATCGAGAATGGGTGAGCCACACACCAGTCAAGCACTTCGGGATTGCGATGGCGCATCCTCGCTCGATCTCGCAGGGACGCATTTCGGCGCCTCGATTTGAGGCCATGCGCGGTTGCAGATCAGGGGCCAGCTTGAGCGGAATAGCGTGTTAGAGTTCGACTGGGGTCCGGCCAAGGCGGCGAGCAATCTGCGGAAGCACAAGGTCAGTTTCGAACTTGCCGCGACGGTCTTCTCGGATCGGCTTGCAACTTCGGTTCTGGACGAGGATCACGGTGCGTTCGAGGAACGATGGATAACCATGGGTGTCGCTGAGAGTGTCAGATATCTTGTGTAAATGAGTGCCGTGGGTCCAATATTTAGTATGGGAGGACCTACGATGAGGACTATCAGACCTGAACTTCTGGACGAACTTCTGGCCGATTACGAGAAGCCGGATGACCTGCTGGGCGAAGACGGGCTGTTCAAGCAGCTCAAGGCGGTGCTCTTGGAGCGGGCGCTTGACGCCGAGCTGAGCGATCACCTGGGCTACGAGAAGGGTGACCCGGCCGGTCGCGGCACGGGTAACAGCCGCAACGGCTACTCGGACAAGACGGTGCTGAGCGAGGATGGCGAGATCGATATCGCCGTGCCGCGCGACCGCACCGGCACGTTCGACCCGCTGATCGTGCCCAAGGGCGAACGCCGTCTCGAGGGCTTCGACGATCGCATCGTGTCGCTGTATGCCCGCGGCATGACGGTGCGCGAGATACGTGGCCATCTGCAGGAGCTTTACGGGGTCGCGGTTTCGCCGGACCTGATCAGCCGGGTCACCGACGCGGTACTCGAGGAGGTCCGCGAATGGCAGAACCGACCGCTCGATGCGGTCTATCCGGTGGTGTTCTTTGACGCGCTGCGGGTCAAGATCCGCGACGAAGGCCTGGTGCGCAACAAAGCAGTCTACGTTGCACTGGCCCTCACCGCTGAAGGCGAGAAGGAGGTTCTCGGGCTGTGGATCGAGCAGACCGAAGGCGCCAAGTTCTGGCTCAAGGTGATGAACGACCTCAAGACCCGCGGCGTCGCTGACATCCTGATCGCCGTGGTCGACGGCCTCAAGGGCTTCCCCGAGGCGATAACAACGGTGTTCCCCGAGACCACGGTGCAGACCTGCATCGTGCATCTGATCCGCAGTTCGCTGGCGTTCGTGTCGTGGAAGGACCGAAAGAGGATCATGCCCGATATCAAGGCGATCTACCGCGCCGAAACCGCCGAGACCGCGGCGGCCTGTCTAAGTCAGCGCCTATGGGACAGACTGAAGGGTTTTCATAAGGGAGTGTTTCTGGCTCATCATGGTGACGCGAAGGGAACGAAGATGAGACAGAAATCAATGAGTTCGAGAGACGCCGCTGAGCAGACGGTTCGGGATATCCGGCGTCGGACGCGCAAGCAGTATTCGGCTGAAGAGAAGATCCGGATCGTGTTGTCGGGCCTGCGTGGCGAGGACAGCATCGCTGAGCTGTGCCGCCGGGAAGGCGATCGCCGAGAGCCTTTACTACAGCTGGTCGAAGGAGTTCCTCGAGGCTGGCAAGAAACGGCTTTCGGGCGATACCGCACGCCAGGCGTCCTCGGGTGAGGTCAAGGACCTGCGCAAAGAGATGCGCGACCTCAAGGAGGCGCTGGCCGAACAGGTGCTGGACAACCGGCTGCTAAAAAAAAGCATGACCGGGGCTGGGGGAGACGACGAATGAGGTACCCCGCCGCCGAGAAGCTGGAGATCATCCGGCTAGTCGAACGCTCCCACCTGCCGGTCCGGCGCATCCTGGACAAGCTGGGCATTCCGGCGACCACATTCTACAGGTGGTACGATCGTTACCGGGCCTTCGGCGAAGCCGGCCTTGAAGACCGTACCCGTGGTCCCGGCCGGGTCTGGAACCGTATCCCCGACGATGTCCGCCGCCAGATCGTGGACCTGGCCCTCGATGAGCCGGAGCTGTCGCCGCGGGAACTGGCGGTGACGTTCACTGACACCAAGGGCTACTTCGTCTCGGAAGCGTCCGTCTACCGCCTGCTCAAGGCCCACGACCTGATCACCAGCCCGGCCTTCGTCGTCATCAAGGCTGCCGATGAGTTCCGCGACAAGACCACGGCCCCGAACCAGCTATGGCAGACTGACTTCACCTACCTCAAGGTGATCGGCTGGGGCTGGTTCTATCTGTCGACGATCCTGGACGACTTCTCGCGCTACATCATCGCCTGGAAGCTGTGCACCACCATGCGGGCCGACGACGTCACCGACACGCTCAAGCTGGCCCTCGAAGCATCGGGTTGTGACAGCGCCGAGGTCGTTCACAAGCCCCGGTTGCTCAGCGACAACGGCTCGTCCTATATCGCCGGCGATCTTGCAGCCTGGCTCAAGGAGCAGGGCATGGATCACGTCCGTGGCGCGCCAAACCATCCCCAGACCCAGGGCAAGATCGAACGCTGGCATCAGACCCTGAAGAACCGCGTCCTGCTGGAGAACTACTATCTGCCGGGCGATCTTGAGGCCGGCGTCAGCACCTTCGTCGAGCACTACAACCACCGCCGTTACCACGAAAGCCTCGGCAATCTAACGCCAGCCGACGTCTACTGCGGTCGGAACCACGCCATCATCGAGAGAAGGAGAAAGATCAAAGTCCTGACCATCCGTAAACGCCGCTTGGCCCATCACCAGCAGGCGGCATAACATCAACCAGGATGAGCCAGAACCTCCCTTGGAAAACCGCTTCGGTCGTCCCATTCATTCTGACGACGGACACTCCGCCTCAAGACCGTCCTCGATGATCAGGCGCGTCGCCAACCCACCAGTTCGCTGCGCCCCGTCTGCGACGACAAACGTCCCTCGATCAAGTCTCGAAGCCCTTCTCGCGTCCGTTCACTCCCTGGTATCCTTCTCGACATAGAGGTGCCTCCGTTCATGGACCGGCAAATGCCACGCCCGTTGAGATTCACACCTCAAAAGGATGCACCTCCTCCAAATTTCCTAGCAAGTTTAGAACTTCACCTTGAAGGCTGGCCCGTCAATCACAAGAAGGTCGGCATCAAGCCGATCCAGATCTATCCCGGCAGCCCTTGGGAAAACGGATACAATGAACGCTTCAATGGAACGCTGAGAAGAGAAGTCCTCAATGCCGAGTGGTTCTCAACGATCAAACAGGCTCAAACCGTCATCAATGTGTGGCTCAAGCAGTACAACCATCTCCGCCCTCATCAGGCGCTAAACATGAGACCACCTGTCCCCGAAACTCTACAACAAACTGGTTCATACTCAGGGGGCTAGACAAGTTCCCGAAGCTGTGACCTCCCCATACCACCATACAGCTTCCGCCACTTGTAATACGTAGCTTCGCTGACACCGGCTGACCGGATCGTAGTCTCGACTGTTCCCCCGGACGCCAGGTCCAGATCAATCTGGCGCAAAATCCCCAATATATCTTCTTCCGAAAAACGCTTCCGGGTCATCAAATCCCCCCACCAAAACCGTAAACTTACGATACCAACCTTGGCTCAGTTATAAGAGGGCAGGACACCCGCGCCTGGCGGACTGGCTCGGGCACAACATTCCCGAGGGCCTCGCCGTGATGACCCTTCCGCCTCGCCATCGTCGTCGGATGCGCATCTCAAGTCCCGTCGAGCGCGCCGTTCAGCAGGAGATCAAGCGCAGGCTGTCAAGATCCGTGTCATCTCCAATCGCGGGGCCCTGATCCGCCTCGCCTCCGCCGTCCTCGTCGAGACCAACGTTGACGGGCCAACCTACGCCGTGGATGGGCTACGGTCGGCCCGTCAACTTAACCCGCGTCCGACTCTCTCATAAAAACTGGACCACTTAATGGGGGCCGGCCACCGACGTCAAGGCTCTAAACGACCCAGAATACAGAAGCTTTCTTGACTACAACTGAGGAATCCGCGTAGAAAAAAGTGAGCTTCGACTGAGAGAATCAATCGAGGCTCTTTCCGCGCAAAGAGGTTTGCCAAGGTCCACGCGGAACGAAGACCAATCCAAGGGGCTTATATACAAAAGTGACTACTCGGCGGATTGACCGCCGGGGCCTCTTCGCATCCACCGTGCGAGCGCTTTGCTGGGATCGGTGATCTCCGTCACCGAACCGTACCAATAGGCCTCCCAACCCGCCTCCGGCAGGCCGGTGAACACCATCAGGTTTAGCGGATAGGCCGCGCTGGCCGAGAAGCGGCGAAAGTCGTCCCGGAACAGAAACACGGGCTTCTCCCATGCGATGGCCATACCAAGCTCCACCATCACCCCCTCGTCCGGAGGGCAGCCGTTGACCACCGCGAACAGTCCGTCGGCGTTGCGCACGTCGCGAAGATCGGCCTGTCCAATCCGGTAGGCCCAGCCGGGGCTTGCTCGATCGATCTGGTTGTTACGCGCGAACGGCTCCCATACCTTTGCACCCGTCGCTTCCAGGGCTGCCACCAGCGCCGCCAGCGGCTCCTCGCGCTGCTGTGTGGAGAAACCATAGGAGTTCGCTAGATACAGGGTCTTGTTCGAGGCCATATTCGCGTACCTGCTTGTCTCGTCCGACGCGTCCACGCCCGCCCCTACGCGCCGGACTCCAGCTGCTCTACCAGTCCCGTGATAAAGACGAGAAACGATGAACTGGAGCCTGGATTGTTACTCTCATATATTAATTCCTCATTTATCGTCTATTTACCGTCCTGCCTCTGATTTGCACAGCGCCGAGATAAGCTGTTGAACTGGTACAATTTATCCCGGAAACGAACGCCAAATCCCGAGCCGTTGACGTGACGGCGAAGACGCTCGCCGTTGAGAGAATGTCACTGACTCAGGATTTGGCTAAGGAACAGCTTGGTACGATCATGCCTCGGGTTCGTGAAGAATTCATCTGGTTCGTTCTGCTCCACAATCTGGCCCTCGTCCATGAAGATGACCCGATTGGCGACCTTGCGTGCGAACCCCATCTCGTGGGTCACGCAAAGCATGGTCATACCCGTCTCGGCCAAATCGACCATCACATCGAGCACTTCCTTGATCATTTCCGGATCAAGTGCCGACGTCGGTTCGTCGAACAACATGATGCGCGGATTCATGCAGAGTGAACGGGCAATGGCCACACGCTGTTGCTGACCGCCCGAGAGCTGTCCGGGGTATTTCCTCGCCTGATCGGCAATCTTGACCCGTTCCAGGAAGCACATCGCCCGGTCTTCGGCTTTCCGCTTCGGCTCCTTGCGAACCCAGATCGGCGCCAGAGTGCAATTCTCGATCACCGACAAATGTGGGAACAGGTTGAATTGCTGGAAGCATATACCGACTTCGGCGCGGATCTTGTCAACGTTCTTGATGTCGGAAGAAAGCATCGTGTCATCCACCTCGATCGTACCTTTCTGATGTTCCTCGAGGGCATTTATGCAACGGATCAGGGTCGATTTTCCGGAGCCCGACGGGCCGCAGATGACGATGCGTTCACCGCGATGGACCGTCAGATTAATGTCGCGGAGAACGTGGAATTCGCCAAACCATTTGTTCATGTCGATAATCCGGACAGCCACCTCGTCAGAGACCTTCAATGCCGAACGGTCAATTTCACGGTCAATAGCAAAATCGGACATGATGCCGGTCCTTTCTACTGGCGACCCGTCTGAAGCTTGCGCTCTAGGTACATCGAATAGCGGGACATGGAAAAGCAGCAGATGAAGAAAAACAGGGCGACAAAGCCGTAAAGCTCCCAGACGATGCCATTCCAGTTCTGATCCGCCCGGATCGGACGAAGCAGGCCGACGGGATCGAGCAGACCGATGACTACGACCAGAGTGGTGTCTTTGAACAGCCCGATGAAGGTGTTGACGATGCCGGGAATGGAGATTTTCAGTGCTTGCGGCAGGATGATCAGCCGCATGGATTTCCAATAGCCGAGGCCGAGCGCATCGGCCGCCTCATACTGTCCTGGCGGCAGCGCGGCCAGCCCGCCGCGGACCACCTCGGCCATATAGGCCGAAGCGAAGGCAGTCACCATGATTGCCACACGCAGCACGAGATCCAACACGGTACCCGGAGGCAGGAAATAAGCCAGCAGCACGGACGCCACGAACAGCAGCGTGATAAGCGGCACCCCACGAATGAATTCGATGAGCCCTATGCAGAATGCCTTGATGATTAGCAGATTCGACCGGCGGCCGAGCGCAAGACATATGCCAATCGGCAGAGATGCCGCAATACCGGTGACGCCGATGATGAGAGACAGCAGGAAGCCGCCGATGCGGTCCGATTCCACCGGTTCAAGGCTGATATCAACGACGGATGCGAGTGCCCCGTCCACGAACTCGACGGCGAACAGCCACCACAGCACGGTGAGAAGACCGCCGGCCACCAGGCTGACCAGAAACGCTACGCTCTTATCCATCACGACTGTCAGCGCCCCGGAACCGAAACGGACCACGGCAAGGGTGATGGCCGGACCAAACGCGACCGCGACCGGCCCCCAAATAGCTCCGCCCCAGATCAACCAGTAGGCCAGTAACGGGTAGGTGGCGGTCAGGATCAGCATCTTGCGCGGCGCGGCACTGGACAGAACCGGGAATAACGACACGAACAGCAGCACTAGGGCCGTCACCGGTCGCCAGCGTTCTTCAATCGGATAGAATCCGAACAGGAACTGCGGATAACGCTCTTTGATCACCGCGAGGCAGGCGCCGTTGTCAATCTCGCGGCAACCGGACAGCGATCCCGCGTTCCAAACGGATTCCAGGAACAGCCATGGGATCAAGCCTGCGAGCAGGTGGTAGACGACACAGATGGCGACCAGCGTGAGGATTGTGTTGGAAATGCTCGAAAAGAGGTGGGTTCTCAGCCATGCGATCGGCCCCGCGGTTTTGGAGGGTGGTGGCGAAGGCGGAACCGGGCGGTTCGCGATGTAGCTGGTGACCTGCTTCCGCACCGTGTTATCGCCCCTTCAACTTGATGCGTCGGTCATAGGCGTTCATTGCCGCGGAGATGCCGAGCGATGCCGCGAGGTAGAACGCCATCAGCAGCAGGATACACTCCATTTCGCGACCGGTCTGGTTCATGGTGATACCGCCCAATGTGCCGGTGACGTCCATGTAGCCGACAGCGATGGCCAGCGACGAGTTCTTCGTCAGATTGAGATATTGGCTGATCAGTGGCGGCACAATGACCCTGAGCGCCTGCGGCAGGATCACGAGCCTCATTGCACGGCTGGGCCGCAGACCGAGTGCAAAGGCCGCCTCGGTCTGCCCCTTACCGACGGCCATGATTCCGGCGCGCACATTCTCGGCCACGAATGCACCAGTGTAGATCGACAACGCGAGCCACAGGCCAATCAAGCTGTCGCGTATCACGATGCCGCCGCGGAAATTGAAGCCCTTGAGTTCAGGCAGTTCGAGGGCAATGGGCATTCCCATGACAAAGAACAGCATCAATGTCGGAAGAAAGAAGATACTAAGATTGATCCAGAACACCGGCAGGATTTTGCCGGTCGTCTCCTGCCGGGCCGTGGCCCAGCGGCCGACAAACAAGACCGCCGCGACCGAAAGCAGGAACCCAAAGACGACCACGATGGAGCCATCACCAAACACCGGCGCGGGCAAGTAAAAGCCGCGGTTGGTCAGAAAGATCGAGCCGAAAAGCCAACCGCTCGACCCGTCCTCGCCACGGAAGGCGTTCGGCGGTGGAAGGCTTTCATTGATGACCGCCACCACGATCAGGATCCAGATCAGAACCGGCACATTACGGAAGGATTCGATGTAGACCGTCATCAGCTTGGCGATCAGCCAGTTGTTTGATAGACGAAGCACGCCGACGATGGCGCCGACAATGGTCGCGGTCAGACAGCCCAAAAATGCGACCAGCAGCGTATTCATGATCCCGACGATGGCCGCGCGGCCATGTGTCGAGGTGGAATCATAATCAATAAGATGCTGATTGATGTCGTAGGAAGCCGGCCCCCAGAGAAACCCAAAACGGAAATCCTTGCCCAGCGCCGCCAGGTTTTGCACCGCGTTGTCGACGAGCCAGACGAAAGACAACATGATCGCGAACAACGCGAAGATCTGGATGGTGTAGGAACGATACCGAGTATCGTAGATGAGTTGGCTGAGCCGGAAGCCGTTGCTTGCTTGCTCGGTGTAGTCCGACATGTCAGCGCACCTTGCAACCAATTCTATTCTCGAAGAATCCGAAAAATCACAAGAAAGGCGCGTTATTCCGAGGGACGCGCTTTCTTCTGGGTTATTATTACCGGAACGGTGGGGCGTAGAGGATACCGCGCTCGCTCCAGAGTCGATTTAGGCCCCGCGGCACGCCGATAGGCGTGTTCTCGCCGATATACTTCTCGAAGATCTCACCATAATTCCCAGCGGTCTTGATGGCATGCACGGCCCAGTCGTTCGACAGGCCTAACTGTTCGCCGAAGCGGCCTTCGGAGCCCAGCAGGCGGTTGACCTCGGGGTTGCTCGTGCCCTCGGCAAGTTCCTCGACATTCGCCGCCGTGATGCCCTTTTCCTCGGCCACGATCAGTGCGTTCAAGACCCAGCGAACGATATCCCGCCCCAGGCGTCGTCGCCATGACGGACCAACGGACCCAGCGGCTCCTTGGAGATGATCTCCGGCAGGACGACATGGTTCTCGGGGTCCGCAAAGGTCGCCCGGGTCGCGGCCAGGCCGGACGCGTCCGTGGTGTAGACATCACAGGCGTCGGCTAGATATTTCTGCTGCGACTCCGTGTTGGTCTCGATCGGAACCGGCTCGTAGCTCATGTTGTTGGCGCGGAAATAGTCCGCCAAGTTGAGCTCGGTGGTGGTGCCGGTCTGAATGCACACGGTCGCACCACCCAGTTCCCTGGCCGATGTCAGGCCCAAATCCCGACGCACCAAGAACCCTTGGCCATCATAGTAGTTCACGCCCATGAAGTTGAACTTGAGGTCGACGTCGCGGCTCAGTGTCCAGGTCGTGTTGCGGTAAAGGATATCGACCTCGCCCGATGCGAGCGCGGTGAAGCGCGTCTTGCCGGTGGTCGGCGTGAACTTGATCGCGCCCGGATCGCCGAAGATCGCGGCGGCGGTCGCGCGGCAGAAGGATACGTCGAAGCCGTCCCAATTGCCCTCGGCATCGGTAAACGCGAAGCCGGCAAGGCCATCTGAAACTCCGCATTGGAGAAAGTTCTTGGCTTTGACGTCATCCAACGTCGCGGCCTGAACTGTAGCCGATATTGCCATGGCGGTAGCAATCAATATGCCTATCAGTCTCATGTTATCCGGTCAGCTCCCTACGCATATTCAATATTTGACAAAAACTAAAGATACGACAGTCTCGGTTTAATGTCAGGTGAAGTCTTAGACCTGCTGGAAAATTAGGTGGAAGTGCATCCTCGCTGAGGATTCACGAACCGGTGTCGGTTGCTGCCTGCACCAGCAAGGAGGCACCCCATGTCGAAGAGAATACCGGCGTCGATGCACACGCGCCAACTCCTTTCCGATTTGGTCGAAGGTCATTTGTCGTCTGCGGACGGATGGGCCGAGCTGGTGAAGTTGGCGACGCGTGGAGTGCCCCTGACGGTGGTCTAGGTTTGTTAAGAGAGTTGGCGCATTTTGCCCCCGGCTGTGTCTCGAAAGTGGTGGAAATTTGAGGGTGGCGTAATCTCCGGGTGACAAGACAACCACCCAACCGGCGGCTAGCACCGCCAAGGAGATCACGCCATGAAGAACACTACCGAGACTTCCGTGCTTTCGCTACTGGCCAATGACGCCGGCTATGATCCGATCGAGGACCGGCTGCGGGAGAACATCAGATCCACGATCGAGGCCGTTTTTGAGGAGGAACTTGCGCAGTTTCTCGGGCGCTGCCGATACGGTCGAGAGGACGCGCTTCGGCAAGGGTATCGGAACGGGCACCGGAAGCGGCAACTGACGGGGACATTCGGGACCGAGAGGGTGAGCGTGCCGCGTGCGCGGATCGTTGAGGAAGACGGTCGGGCGTCGGAATGGCGTTCGCGGGCGCTGCCGCGCTACCAGCGGCTGACCAGAAAGGCCGAGGCGCTGATCGCTTCGGTGTATCTGTCCGGAACCAACACGCGGCGGGTGAAACGCGCGCTGTTCGGGCTCTTCCGGGGTTCTGTGAGCAAGGACGTTGTGAGCCGGGCGTGGCGCAAGGTGAAGGTCGATTGGGACGCCTGGTGCAGCCGTGGCCTCGCGGATGAGGATATTGTTCGGCTGATCCTTGACGGCACTGTGATCAAGACCCGACTGGACCGCAAGGCCACCAACATCTCGGTTCTCGCGGCTATAGGGGTGCGCCAGGATGGCCAGAAGGTCTTGCTTTCGATCGGGAATATGGGCGGAGAAAGCCAGGCGGCGTGGCGCCAGTTCCTCGACGACCTTGATGCGCGTGGACTGAAACGGCCCGGGTTTGTCATCGTCGATGGCGCGCCGGGGCTGGAGGCGGCTCTGTCGGCGCTTTGGGGCGATGACCTTCCCGTTCAACGCTGCACCGTGCACAAGCACCGCAACCTTCTGGGTCATGCTCCCAAACACATGCATGACGAGCTGAGCGAAGATTACCGCGATATGATCTATGCCGACACTGCCTCCGAGGTGGAAACCCGCCGCAAGGCGCTTGTCCGCAAGTGGCGGCTGAAATGCAGGGCCGCCGCGGACAGCCTCGCGGAAGCGGGCGACAAGCTCTTTACCTTCACGCGCCTGTCCAAGAGCCAATGGAAATCAGCCCGAACGACCAACGCCATTGAGCGTCTCAACGAGGAGTTCAAGCGCCGGATCAAAACACAGACCGTGCTGCCGTGTCCCGAAACAGTGCCGATGCTCCTCTGGGCGCTCCTCGCTTCCGGCCAAATCCAGATGCGCAAAGTCGATGGATGGGAAACCCTCGATCAGCTAATCGCCGACGAAACCCTTGACCGCGCAGCCTGACCGCCGCAAAACTCAACCCGCTCGGAGAGGCGCCAAAACCAATTTCCACCACTTTCGAGACACAGCCTCACAACGCGCTGATCGCCACCGGCAAGGGCGGCCAGCGAGACGGATTTTGGCGCCGATAAAGAGATTTTGGCGCCGATAAAGAAATGTCGCGTTCGGGCCTGCCAATGGCGGAGCAAAAAGGGACCACCGTGGCGGTGTAAGAAGGGACCGCTTGGCGGCTGCGGGCTTGTCCCCGTAGTCCATGGGAGGGCCCCGCGTGCGACGCGGCGTGCCCTCAACAGGCCGACGTGGCGGCGCGCGCGGCACCTTGCCTTCCAGCACCGCCTTGAAGGTATCGGGATCGACCGAACCGGAAAACCCCAACACTTCCGCGCCCTTGCCCGCCCAGGCGCTTGCCTGCTTGTGAGCAGGATCGTTCCTGGCGTAGTAGCCGTCGCGCTCGTGGTAGGTGACGCCCTGGGCGGGCGAGCCAATCTTGCCGATCGAAGCCACCATCGCCCCGACCCCCAATCAGATCATGATCACAAGCGAATGTCGGTCTCAGCCATTGCGTGCCCCCGATTTGAACCTGCACGCCGCGCTGAGGGATCCTATTTTCGTAAATGCGATTCGCTGTTACCGGTTTCGGATTCCCTGTTCCCTCTAAAAAAGTTCCCTGTTTCTTCGTGTAGGGAATTCAGCCGAAATCTTCAAGCAATTGGCGGCCTGCAGCCTCTATCGGACGCACCTTTTTGGGCTGAAATCGAAGAAATTCCCTGTAACTTCCCTAATAAACAGGGATTTCCGGCGGAGACGGGTTCGCACCGGACTGCCCCCACCGCCAGCTCGGCCCGGCCTTTGCCGTCTCCCCAAACAAGCCCCCGAAATCCCCGGATGTCCCGGGCCTTTGCCGATTCTGATGTCGGCGGAGACGAGCGCGTCATCCATTCACGCCAGGATCAACACCCCGGCTGCTTATGCGATACGCCTCTGATAACGGCCCTCTGAACCTTCTCGAGGTGGCGAGGCCAGAGGCCAGCCACTTAGGTGTAGAGAACAACGCACCGCACTTCCATGCTCTGCCGGTCGGGGGCATCGGACGGGGTGGCCGGGTCCTTGAATGCGCTATGAAAGCTGAAGGTGCACGGCGCCCGGCCCTCGCCGGCGCTGGAATCGGCCCGAGCACCGCCTGAGCGGGCCAGCTCACCGGCGGAATCCCACTGTTTGATCAACAAGGCCTCGTTGCGAGTCATTGCCGGGTAGTACCACCACCCGTGTCGTGGAGCGTGCTTTGCGAAGTAATTTTCGCCGATCCGGTCGTGATAGTGAATTTCGAATACGACCAGGTCTTCCGGACTCACGGTCTGTCCGTCGCAGAGCGCAAGCGGATCGATCGCAACGGGCTCGTTGGCAATGTTGCGCCACAAGTTGATGATTGCAAACCGTCCATTCGCATCGAGCGCCCGGTCGACCATGTCAGGTTCGAGAAGAGCGTCGCCCTCGTCGAGGATTGAGCGCAACGTATCGTTCATACTCGGTGGATTCGCCAGGTCGCGCAGGCGCTGCGGTCCGCTGGTGAGGGTGTAGTCGCCGTGAACGATGTGGGCCGGAGCCTGCACTTGCTGACCGCCGGCACTGCGCCGTTTGCCTTTCTTGCCCGTCGCCGACCTGATGTTGTGGTCGAAGGCAGATACGTGAGCTGCGCCGGTCGCCTCCTGAACGATCCGGGCGCACTCGGCATAGTACTCCTGCACAACCTGTCGGTGATCGTAGAAATCGAGATCAGAACGCGCCAGCGACCGTGTGAGCAACTCGAACCCGTGCGTCTCGATCGTGCGACATCGGGGTCCGTCCAGGAGGCGTGCGTTGTTGACGGCAACCTCCAGTTCTTCCATGACCATCCCTTCATCACCGGAGTCGCTGCCGTCACGATCGCGGCGGGTCAGCACCTCACCGTTTCGGTAAAGCGAGGACTTGACGGACTCCGCCAGATAACTGAGCGCGCCGACCGTGCCCGGGGCGCCCACTGATGTCGCGGACGCGATATTCACCGGTTCGTCCTGTCTGCGGCATCCGCAATCAATCTATCGAAGAGCGCGTTCTGCTCGGCCGGATCATCGACGTCGATTCTAATCCGGGGAAGACCGTCTTCCCGGTGCATCCCCGAAATCTCACTTTTTGCTCCGTCATGAATGTCCGGTTCGCCAATTTCAGGATCATCCAACGTTCCCAGCGAGATGAAGATCACAGTATCGAACGCCCCACCCGTAGAATACCGGGTGAACAAAGAGCTCCCGCAATGTGCGCAGTATCCTCGTTCGCACACGGACGAGGATTGATAATGTTTGGGCACCCCTTTGGTAAACGACAGGGTCTCTCTGTCAAAGGCTGCTGACACCATTATCGGGGTGCCGGTCCATTGCTGGCACATGCGGCAATGGCAGATCACCGTGAACATCGAGGATGCCTCGCCTCGCAGCGAATCGCCCCGCACAGACAACCCCCGGTATGTTTTGCATCAGTCATCGCCGTTTTCTCCAGGCGCCATCGACGACGGAGTCCCGATTTAAGAACGTCGGTGACTTGAACGTAATTCGAAGCGTCCCGAAAGGAAAGTCGCCGGGCGTCGTCGGAGTGGACTAGCGTGAGCCGGGACGGGCACTCTCGTAGCCTCTCTGCTTCATCGAATATCGTCCCTGCTGCTTTCAGGAATTTGCCTGCCTCCCTGGGGCGGAAATTCGGCCAAACGAGTCCAGAGGAATAGCTGGCGACAGAGGAAATGAAAGCTCGTCGCGGGCGGTAGTTGACGAATTTCCCTGGTAAATTGTCTATTGAACAGGGATTTTTGACGGAGACGAGTTCGCTCGAGACTGCCTGCACCGCTATTAAAACGGCGTTGTCGGATTACCTGAGCACGATCTGGCTGATCAGAAGCCGTCAAGACTTTCGCGCGGCGAGTTGACGCCATTCAGCGAGCGACGTCTCACCGTTGATCTTCACGAAGACCTCGACGAAGTGCTGTCGCCATCGGGAATTGGAGGACTCAAGAAGGCGCCGTTTATCCGGTCTCCGTGGCGACCGCCGGACTGTTCTGAGACTGCCCTGTCGACGGTCTGACGGCGCCGTCCGGCCGCGTCGATTGACAGCCGCGCCTAGACGCCGTTTTCTGCACCTATGGGCGAACAAGACAGTGCGGATCGGCGCCTTCCGCTCGAAGGGGTGCGCGTGCTCGACGTCGGGACCTTCATCGCGGCGCCGTTCGCGGCCGCGGTCATGGGCGAGTTCGGGGCGGAGGTCATCAAGATCGAGCAACCGGGCGCGGGCGATCCGCTGCGTCGCTTCGGTACCGCATCGAAACGCGGCGACGGCTATTGTTTCCTCTCGGAAGCGCGGAACAAGGTTTCGGTCACGCTCGATCTGCGCAAGCCCGAAGGTGCGGCGCTCTTCGAGAGGCTGGTCGCGCGCGCCGATGTGCTGTGCGAGAATTTCCGCCCGGGCACACTCGAACGCTGGGGCCTCGGCTACGACCGGTTGAAAGGCATCAACCCGGGGCTGATCCTCCTCCAAATCTCGGGTTACGGCCAAGACGGTCCCTACGCCGAGCGTCCCGGCTTCGCGCGGATCGCGCACGCCTTCGGCGGCCTTGCCTATCTCACGGGCATGCCGGACGGCCCGCCGCTCACGCCGGGCTCGACTTCGCTCGCCGATTATATTTCCGGGCTCTACGGCGCACTCGGCGTGATGATGGCGCTGCACGTCCGCAGCCAGACCGGGCGCGGTCAGACGATCGACGTCGCGCTCTACGAATCGATTTTCCGGGTGCTCGACGAGATGGCGCCGCTTTACGCGGCGACAGGCTTCGTCCGCCCCAGGCTCGGTCTTGGCACGACGAACGTCTGTCCCCACGGCCATTTCGAATGCGCCGATCGCACGTGGGTCGCGCTCGCCTGTACGAGCGACAAGATGTGGGCCCGCATGGCAGAGGTGCTGGAACGCCCCGCAATGGCGAACGATCCGCGCTACGCGACAGCCGCGGCCCGGATCGCGCACCGCGACGAGGTGGACAGCGCGGTCGGCGCCTTCATGCTCGCGCACCCGCGCGAAATCGTGATGGCGCGATGCCTTGCCGGCGAGGTGCCGATCGCGCCCGTGTTCTCGGTCGCGGACATTTTTGACGATCCGCACTATGCCGCGCGCGGTACGCTGAACACAGTTCACGAGCCCGAGACGGGCGAAGCGGTGGTCGTTCCCGATGTGCTGCCGCGGCTTTCGGAAACGCCGGGGCGGATCACCGGGCTCGGCCCAGTGCTTGGCGCGCACAACCGGGCGATTTTCGGCGAGGAGCTCGGCCTCTCGGATGAAGAGATCGAGGACCTAAAGGCCAAGAGCGTGATTTAGCCGCTCCGATGTCGCCTTCCGGCCCCCGCCGCCATGCGCTGTCGCCGAAGTAGCAGTGAGCGCGCCCCTCTCAATCGGCGTCCGGTTTCGCCCGTCTCGCGGCTTAAGCCCCGGCCGCACGGCTGGTCGGCTGGCAGATCGGCGGGTCAAAGCAAAACTGACCCTGAATGACAGCCCCGTGGTACCCTCGACCCATAAGCGAGGGCCCTCCTCGGGAACCTCGCGGTGATACGTTCCGAAACATGCAGAACAGGGGAGATATGAAAAATGACCAGCGCAACTTCGATCCATCCGGCCGTGGATCAAGGTGTAACGCCCGGCTCCGGCGCATTTACGGGCGGCACGCTCAAATGCAAGTGCGACCAGAATCCCGTCGCGATTTCGATCGAGGGGGATTGTGCCTTCAATCACGTCTGCGGCTGCACGAAGTGCTGGAAGCCGGAGGGGGCGGCGTTCTCGCAAGTGGCGGTCGTGCCGCGCGATAATCTTCGGGTGAGCGCCAACGAGGACAAGCTTTCGATCGTGGACACGGCGGCCGCGATACAGCGGTACGCCTGCCAGGGCTGCGGCGTGCACATGTATGGCCGCATCGAAAATGAGAATCACCCCGTCTACGGCTTCGATTTCATCCACCCCGAGCTGTTCGACGAGGCGGGCTCGGCGGCCCCTGAATTCGCTGCCTTCGTCTCTTCGGCCATCCAAGGGGGAACCAATCCCGATCAGATGGACGGCATCAGGGCGCGGCTGAAAGAGCTGGGGCTAGAGCCCTATGACTGCCTCTCGCCGCCGCTCATGGATTTGATCGCGACCCATACCGCGAAGGCGTCCAGCGTCCTGAGCGATTGACGGTTTGATCGCGGTGACCCGAACTCCCGGTTTGCGCGGCCGCGCAAACCGGGAGCGACCTGGCGGGACCCACGAGCCCGCCCAGCGGACCGGGGTTATTTGACCTCGACCTCGAGCTCGCTGACGACGCCGCCGGCGTTGATCTCCCAGCCTTCGGGCGAGATGTCGAACGGGCAGGAGGAGACGATGCAAATCGTGTCGATCACCGCCTCGACCTCCACATAGGCGCCGGGCTTGACAATGTTTGCAGGTGCGACCAGACGGCCGTCGGAATCCACGTTCGTGTTGGTGAAGAAAAATTGACCGGCTGGGGGACGACGATGATCTCGTGGCCCAGCCGGCGCATCGCCGTTATCAGGTTGTCCGAACAGCTGGGATGGGGCCCCTCGTAGCCGAAGAACTCGTAGCGGAACTGATCGCAGGCCGGCAGCAGCATGTCGTGGATACCCTTGGCCCCGTCTTCGAGCAGCTTCATCATGGGCCGGCGGAACCGCGAGAGGAACAAATCGCCCGGGCGCGGCGTGATCGAACAGCTCGCAATCCAGGTGTGGGGTGGCGAGAGCCATTCGGCGACGCTCGCGGCATTATAGGCGAAGAAATCGGCAGCCTGATGGCCCTTCGGCGTGGTAATCCAGATGTGCTTGCCTTTGGCGACCTGAAACGCACGGCCTTCCTTGGGCGGAACGATCGTCTTGTCCATGGCGTGTCCTCCCTGTCGTTGCCCCGGATCGATTGTGAACCCGCAAGCCGGCGCGGTCCATTCCGAAGCGTTTGACATCTTCACATCCACGCGCGATGACGCAACAATGCGCTGATGCCGGTTCGCGCGAACGCGGGCCGGCGCTGTTTTAACGGGCCGTACGAGTAAGCCAGCTCATGGATGCAGTAGCCGCTCCCGATCAGTCCACCTTCCTCGAAGCTTTCCTCCGCGAGGCGGAAGCGCTGGTTCAGAACTTCGATTTTTCCGGTGATGTCGGGGTCTCGCCGCTCAATCAGGCGGAAAACACCATCCTGCTGGTTCACGACCGCGAGCGGGGAAACAAATACGTCCTGCGCATCAACTCCCACCAGCTCATCTATCATCGGCCGGAGGTGATCGGCTCCGAAATGGTGTGGCACCGCGCATTGCGCGAAGACTCCGACATTGAAGCGCCGGATCCGGTCCCTTCTAGGGACGGCCGTTACGTCCAGAGGTTAGAGGCGCCGGAACTCGACCAGCCGCGCTGTGCGATCATGATGACCTTCCTGGAAGGCGTTGAGCCCGATCCCGATTCGCTGCTCGACGGCTTCGACCGGCTGGGCGAAATCACCGCGCACATGCACCGTCACGCCGCGGCCGGCCGACTTCGTCCGGCCCGACTGGACGCCGGAAGCAATCGCCAACAACGAGCAGGACTGGGGCGACTGGCGCTACGGCTACGGCATGGAGGACGAGGCCGCACGCCAAGTGGTGGGCCGGGCGCTGGACACGGTCGTCGCGCGGCTCGCCGGGATCGAACGCGATGCTGAGCGTTTCGGCCTGATCCATGCGGATTTCCGCCTTGCCAACATCCTGGTCGAGGGCGATCGGACCAAGGTGATCGACTTCGACGATTGCGGCTTCGGCTACTTTCTCTTTGATCTGGCGACCGCGCTGACCTTTATCGAACAGCGGCCCGACGTGTCCGAACTGATCGAAACCTGGCTCGCGGGCTATCGCCGGGTGGCGGAAATCCCACCCGATGTTGAGGCGGAAATCCCCAGCTTCGTCATGCTGCGACGGATTATGCTCCTCGGCTATATCGGCAACCGCCGGCACCTGGAGTATGTTCAGGAGCTGGGTGTGGGATACACCACCGACAGCGTCGAACTCGCGGAGGCCTACCTGGCCAGGTACGGTTGAGGTTCCCCGCCGCGGAGCAAAGGCGGACCGGTACGCGATGACCTCTGAGAGTCTCCTCGATCATACGGTCTTCCACGAGGCCGTCCTGCGCGAGGCGCGTAAGCTCGTAAAGGCTTACGAATTTTCCGGCGACATCGAGATCTCGGTTCTCGTCCAGGGCGAGAACACTATCCTGCTGGTCGACGACCGGGGAAGGGGCAAGAAATACGTGCTCCGGGTCAGTTCCCACAGGCTGATCTATCACAACGAGCCGTCGATCGCATCTGAGGTGATGTGGTTGCGAGCGCTGCGCCAGGGCTCCGATATCGAGGCGCCGGACCCGATCCCCGACAGGCAGGGCCGCTTCGTCCAAATTCTCGAGGCCCCCGAACTCGACCGGCCGCGCTGCGCGACGATGTTCAACTTCCTCGAGGGCGTCGAGCCCGATCCCGACACCCTGATGGCCGGCTTCGCGCAGCTGGGCGAGATCACCGCGCGCATGCACCGCCACGCCCGGAGTTGGACTCCGCCCGCCGAATTCGCACGCCATTCATGGACCCCCGATTTGATCTTCAGCAATCAGGTCTCCTGGGGTCATTGGCAGGAGGGCATGGATGTCGACGCGGACGCGCGCGTCGTTCTGGGGCGCATGGCGGACGTCATCGCGCGCCGGCTTGGCAAATTGCCCCGGGACAAGGAGCGCTTCGGCCTGATCCACGCCGACCTGCGGCTCGCGAATATTCTCGTCGAGGGCGACCGGGCCAAGGTGATCGACTTCGACGATTGCGGCTCCAGCTTTTATCTCTACGATCTGGCGACCGCGCTCAGCCTGCTGCAAGAGCGTCCGGACGCACCGGAGTTAACCGCGACCTGGCTCGAAGGCTACCGCAGGGTCGCCTCGATCCCGCCCGACATCGAGGCGGAGATCCCGAGTTTCAACATGCTCCGCCGCCTGGCGGAATTGGCCTGGTTCGGACGCTGCCGCGGCATCGAATTCTTCGACGAACTCGGACCCGCCCACACGGCCGCCACGATACAGCTCGCCGACGACTACCTGACCAGGTTCGGCTGAGTTGCCGTCCGGTTGATTGCCCAGCCCGATAAGGCCATAGTCGGCTCTACGGAAGGAAACCATGACCCAGAAGCTCGACGTCTTTCAGTCCATGTGGGCGATGGAGCAGCGCCGCCCGGACGGCAAGGAGTATTCGCCCGAGGAGGCGGTCGCGATGATCGTTGAAGCCGGCTACGCGGGCGTCGACATGTCCTCGACTCCCGACTACGCCGAGACCCGGGATCAATGGATTGAGGTGATCAAGGATACGGATCTCGACGTGAGCTTCACCGCTTTCTGCTCGGAGACCGCTCTGCTCGAGCCCACCATCGAAGCCGCCTGCCGGGTTCGCGAGAAGGTTCGCTACATCAACCTGATCCCCCGCACGCTGTACTGGGACGTCGACGAGGCGGCGATGTGGATGGAGAATTGGATAGCACTTGGCGCGGCCGAGGGTTTTCCGGTCTATCTCGAGACCCACCGTTTTTCGATGACCACGGACCTGTTGTTCACCATCCGGCTAGCCAACAGGATGCCGGAATTGCGCCTGGTCGCCGATCTTTCGCACGTCGTGACGGCGCAGGAATGGTTTTACCTGCCGCTCACCCACGAGGAAGAAACGATGGTCGAGCACCTGCTCCGTCGGGCGGAATCGTTCCAGGGACGCGTGGCGTCCGCCGAGCAGATTCAGCTTCAGCTGGATTTTCCCCAACACCAGGTCTGGGTCGACATCTTCAAGGGCTGGTGGACCAAGGGCCTGCGCTGGTGGCGCCAGCGACACGGCCCGGACAATTCTTGCGTCTTTCTCTGTGAACTGGGTCCGCCTTCTTACGCGATCACCGGGGCGGACGGCTGGGAGCTGTCCGATCGCTGGACTGACGCGCTGACCATCAAGGGCTGGGTCGAAGACATATGGCAGGGTCTGGATGCCGAGAAGACCGGCGCCTGAGGGCGACGGTGGACATGGGATGAGTTGAACGATGGAACCCATTGGCTCTTTCGACGATCAACCGGTCAAGACCCGGCTGCCCCGGGGTGCCTATCTCAGCCGGGACTATTACGACGAGGAGATGGAGCGGATCTTCCGCCCCGGCTGGGTCGCGGTCGGGTTGGGCGCCCAGCTTCCCGAACCGGGTTTCGTGCATCCCGTCACCATCGCCGGCGAACCCCCGCTGATCACCCGTGACAAGACCGGCGCGCTGCACGTCTTGCGAAACGTCTGCCGGCACCGGGGTCTCAAGCTCGTCGAAGACGCCGGACCGAACAAGGGCAGCAAGATCGCCTGCCCCTATCACCGCTGGTGGTACGGTCTCGACGGCGCGCTCGGGGGCACGCCCTACTGGGACAAGGCGAAGGGCAATTCGGCGCCCGGCGAGGCGACGGTAAAATCGCTGGGGCTGGTGCCTGTGCGCTTCGCGGTGTGGATGGACATCGTGTTCGTCAATCTTTCCGGCGATGCGCCCGCGTTCGAGGAGTTCATCGCGCCGCTCGAGAACCGCTGGTCGTCGCTGGACAAGACCGATCTCGTGAACATTCACTGCTCGGCCTTCGTGAAGCGGGCGAACTGGAAGCTGGTGACCGAGAACTTCCTCGATTTCTATCATCTTTCCACGGTCCACCCGGTAATGGGCGGGGTCGAGGACACGATCAATTACGAGGACGTTGTGCTCCGGCCCGACGTCCTGGGCGCGTGCTGGCCGATGGCCAGTTATGAGATGGGTTTCGATAGCCACGACGATCCGCTGCCGAAGTTTGCCGGCGCTCCGCCTCACATCGAAAACGGCTTGGAACTGCTGGGTGTACTGCCCAACGCGCTGATCATCCTGACCGCAAACTGGTTTCAGGTGATCCTGCCCTACCCCGACGGTCCGGAGCATACCAACGAAACCTTCGCCCTCTACGCCCCCACGGCGATCATGCGGCCCGAGAATGCCACCATATTGAAGACGTCAACAGCCTGCTCGTCGAGGTCAACGGACAGGACGTGTCGATCGTCGAGCGGATGCATGTGGGGCGGCGCTCGCCGGCATCTGACGAATCCTATTTCGCGGGATCGTGGGACTACATCCAGGTCGCGTTCCAGGAGCGGATCGCGAGTATCATGAACGGCGCGTAAGCGCCGGTCGTCGAGGATGGCCGATGAGGACGCTCAATCCCCACGGACGAGCAGCACGACGGCAGGCGACGGTGGACATAGGATGAGGTGAACGATGGAGCCGATCGGGTCGGGTCGTTTGACGGTCAGGCGGTCAGGGCCCGGCTGTCCCGGGACGCCTATCTCAGCCGGGATCGCTACGACGAGGAGATGGAGCGGATCTTCCGCCGCGGCTGGATCGCGGTCGGGGTCGGCGCCCAGCTTCCCGAACCGGGCTATGTCCATCCCGTCACGATCGGCGGCGAACCCCTGCTGATCACCCGCGACAAGGCTGGCGCGCTGCATGTCTTGCGAAACGTCTGCCGGCACCGGGGCCTCAACCTCGTCGACGATGCCGGGCCGAACAGGGGCGGCAAGATCGTCTGCCCCTATCACCGCTGGTGGTACGGGCTCGACGGCGAATTCAAAGGTACACCCTACTGGGACAAGACGACGGGCAATTCAGCGCCCGACGAGACGACGGTAAATTCGCTGGGGCTTTTCCCGGTGCGCTTCACGGTGTGGATGGATATCGTTTTCGTCAATCTCTCGGGCGATGCGCCGCCGTTTGCGGACTACATCGCGCCGGTCGAGGCGCGCTGGTCGGCGCTCGACAAGGATGACCTCGTGAACATCCACTGCTCGCCCTTCGAGGTGGCGGCCAACTGGAAACTCGTGACCGAGAATTTCCTCGATTACTATCATCTGTACGCCGTTCACGCTGGAATCGGCGTGGCCGAGAACACCGTCAACTACGAAGACTTGGTGCTCCGGCCCGATGTTCTGGGCGCGTGCTGGCCGATGGGCGGAATGGGAGTCGGCTTTGACAGCCACGACGATCCGCTGCCCAAGTTCGTGGGCACGCCGCCGCACATCGAAGACGGCGTGGATTTGCTCGCCGTCCTGCCAAATGCGCTGCTCATCCTGACCGCGAGTTTTTTTCAGGTGATCCTGCCCTATCCTGACGGGCCCGGGCAAACGCGCGAAACCTTCGCGCTCTACGCCCCCGCGGAGACCACATGGCCCAAGAACGCCCGCCACGTTGAAACCCTCAACCGCGTGCTCGTCGAGGTCAACGTGGAGGATCTCCCGATCGTCGAGCGGATGCATGCGGGCCGGCGCTCGCCGGCGTCGAACGAGAGCTACTTTGCGGGTTCGTGGGATTATATTCAGGTCGCGTTTCAGGAGCGGATCGCGAGTGCCATGAACGGCGCGTAAGAGCGGATCATCGAAACGATGGCCGGCGAGGAGGCTCTATGACGGCCGGCGAACGGGATGGCGACAAGGCGCACCGGGTCGGCTTTCTGCTCGTGCCCCGGTTCTCGATGATCGCGTTCTCCTCGGCGCTCGAAGTGCTGCGGCTAGCGAACTATGTCTCGGGCTCTGAGGATTTCGCCTGGTCGCTCTATTCGCCCGACGGCAAGCCCGTCGACGCATCCAACGGGATCGAGGTCGCAGTTGACGGCGCTTATCGGGACGCCCCGCCCATGCCGGCGATTATCGTCTGCGCGGGGCTCGGGCTGGGCGACGTCGATGCAGCACCCTTGACCGCGAGCCTGCGAAAACTGGCCGCCCGGGGCGTTGCGCTCGGCGCGCTCTGCACGGGCACCTACTTTCTCGCTAAAGCCCATCTGCTCGACGGCTATCGTTGCACGATCCATTGGGAGAATTTCGACAGCTTGCGGGAGGATTTTCCGGACCTCGACGTCACGCAGGAGCTCTACGAAATCGACCGCAATCGCTATACCTGCGGCGGCGGAACGGCGGCGATCGACATGATGCTGGCCTATGTCGAGGCCCGGAAAGGCGCGGCGATTGCGACCCAGGTGACCGATGAATTAATCCATCACCGGATGCGCGATGCGGACGAGGCCCAGCGCATGGAGTTGCGCGAGCGGCTTGGCGTCTCCCATCCCAAGTTGCTTGCCGTGATCGCGGAGATGGATCGGCAGATCGAACAGCCGCTGAGCCTGGCTGAGATCGCCGACCATGCGAGCCTCTCGGCGCGGCAGCTCGAGCGGCTGTTCAAGCGCTATCTCGGTACGACGCCGACCAACTATTACCGGGCCATGCGGCTCGACAAGGCGCGCCATCTGCTGCGCCAGACGACCATGCCGGTCCTCTCGGTGGCGCTCGCCTGCGGCTTCGTTTCCGCCTCGCACTTCTCCAAATGCTACGGCGATAATTTTGGCCGCACGCCCTCCGAGGAGCGCCAGAGCATGCGCCGAAGCGCGCCGTCGACGACGACGCTGGCGGGGTAAAGATCGCGGCCTAGTAGGCGGCGTCCGGCATGGACGCTTTTTTGCGCTCGATATAATCGCGCAAGGCCTCGTCGACGCCGGGATCGATGGTCGGAGCCTCGTAGTCCGCTAACATCTTGCGGAACTGCTTGTTGGCCCGCTGGGGTTCGTCGAGCCGGCCTTCTGCCTCCCATTGCTCGACCGAGTTGTTGTCGGCGAGCGAAAAGCGATAGAACGCGCTCTCGAAATTGGCCTGGGTGTGTGCACAGCCAAGATAATGCGCGCCCGGACCGACTTCGCGGAACGCCTCGAAGGCCTGCGCGTTCTCCGACAGGTCGATGCCCTTGGCCAGGACGTGCATACCGCCCAGCTGGTCACAATCCATGACGAACTTCTCGTAAGACGAGGCGAGCCCGCCCTCCATCCAGCCGGCCGCGTGGAGCACGAAGTTGGTGCCCGCGTGCATGGTTGGAACCAGCGTCTGGGCGCTTTCGTAAGCCGCCTGAGCATCGGGTAGCTTGGAGGCGCAGAGCGAGCCGCCGGAGCGGTAGGGCAGGTTAAGACGCCGGGCGAGCTGGGCCGCGCCGTAGATCGCGAGAGAGGCTTCGGGCGTACCGAAGGTCGGCGCGCCCGACTGCAGCGAAAGGGTCGAGGCGAACATGCCGAAGATCACCGGTGCGCCCGGGCGGACGAGCTGGATGAACGAAATGCCCGCCAGCACCTCGGCCAGCAGCTGGGTCAGCGTGCCGGCGATCGTCACCGGACTCATCGCACCGGCGAGGATGAACGGCGTGATGATGACCGCCTGATTGGCCTCGGCGTAGGCCTCGGCCGCGCCCAGCATCGTTGCGTCCCACACCATGGGCGAGTTGGCGTTGATCAGGCTAGTGCAAACCGGGTGACTGTCGATGAACGCCTTGCCGAACAGGATCTCGCACAACGCAACCGTGTCCTTCGCGCGCTCGGGATGGGTGACAGAGCCCATGAAGGGTTTGTCGGAGTAGCGCATGTGCGCGTAGACCATCTCGAGATGGCGCTTGTTGGTCGGCAGATCCACCGGTTCGCACACTGTGCCGCCGGAGTGATGCATGTAGGGGCTCATGTAGGCGAGCTTCACGAAGTTCTGAAAATCCTCGATCGTGCCGTAACGCCGGCCCTCGTCGAGATCGTGGACGAAGGGCGAGCCGTAGACCGGCGCGAAGACGACCGAATCGCCGCCGATATGGACGTTGCGCTCCGGATTACGGGCGTGCTGCACATACTCCGAGGGCGCAGTCGAGACGAGCTGGCGCGCGAGGCCCCGGGGAAAGCGCACGCGGGTTTCGGAAATTTCGCAACCGGCGTCTTTCAGGAGTTGAAGTGCGCGGGGATGGTCGCGAAACTCGATACCGATTTCCTCGAGCAGAACCTCCGCGTTGTTCTCGATGAGCACGAGGCCTTCTTCGTCCAGCATCTCGACGGTGGGGATCGTGCGGGTGATATAGGGGATCGAGCTTGCCTGCCTTTCCAGGCGCGCCGCGCGCCGGGCTTCCCGTCCGCGCCGCGCCCCACGCTTGCTCTCCCGCGCTTCGCTCATGGTTTCCTCCGCCCGCGCCTCATTCCGCTGCGCTCGATGATTCCGATTCCGGGCTATTGCTTCGGCTGGAGCAACAGATTTCGCTAGAGTAGGCCTGTCCACATCACTAAAATGTCGCATTGGCGACAATATATGTCTCCGGCGCGACAGCCGGGTTCGCAGCGAACGCCGACACTCTAGCGATCCGAATGCCGTGGGGGGTGACATGTCCTCGCGGGAGGCAGGGTCTCGATCATGGCCGACGACGATCTTGATTTGAAGGGTCTGGGCGACGACGAGCTCGTCGAACAGATGCACGACGACCTCTATGACGGCCTCGCCGAAGAGATCGCAGAGGCCGTGCGGATTTTGCTCGATCGCGGCTGGATGCCCTATGACGTGTTGACCAAGGCGCTCGTCGAGGGCATGCGCATCGTCGGTATCGACTTTCGCGACGGCATCCTGTTCGTGCCGGAGGTGCTGATGTCAGCCAACGCGATGAAGGCCGGCATGGCGATCCTGCGCCCATTGCTGGCCGAAACCGGCGCGCCAAAGATCGGCAAGATGGTGATCGGCACGGTGAAGGGCGATATTCACGACATCGGCAAGAACCTCGTGTGCATGATGATGGAGGGTGCTGGCTTCGAGGTCATCGATCTCGGAATCAATAATCCGGTCGAGAACTATCTCGCGGCGATCGAGGAGCACCAGCCTGATATCCTCGGTATGTCTGCGCTTCTGACGACGACCATGCCGTACATGAAGGTCGTTATCGAGACCCTGAAAGAGAAGGGCCTGCGCGACGATCACATCGTCCTGGTGGGTGGAGCGCCGCTCAACGAGGAGTTCGCCGAGGCGATCGGCGCAGACGCCTATTGCCGGGACGCCGCCGTTACCGTCGAGACGGCGAAATCCCTGATCGCCAACCGCCAGGGCCTGATGTCCGCCCAAGAGGCGGGCTGAGCGGGGCGCGCGATGAGCGAACCCGCCAAAGGCCCGGGCCCTTCGACCCTGCTCATCGCCTGTGGCGCGCTTGCCCGGGAGTTGCTCCAGGTAATCGAGCTCAACGGCTGGGGCCACATGACGGTGACCTGCCTGCCCGCATCGCTCCACAACCGGCCAAACGAGATCACCGACGCCGTACGGCGCAAGATCCGTGCGAATCGCAAGCGCTATGATCGAATTCTGTGTCTCTACGGCGATTGCGGGACCGGCGGGTTGCTCGACCGGATGCTCGACGAGGAAGGCATCGAGCGGATCGACGGACCCCATTGCTACGCCTTCTATGCGGGGCTGGAGGATTTCGAGGCGATTACCGACGACGATCCGGCAACCTTCTTTCTGACCGACTACCTAGTCCGCCACTTCGAGCGGCTGATCATCAAGGGCCTCGGCCTCGATCGCTATCCTCAGCTCTTGGATGACTATTTCGGAAATTACCGCCGCGTCGTCTACCTCATCCAGACCCCCGACGAGACTTTGCGGCGGAAGGCGGAGGCGGCCGCGAAACGGCTCGGCCTGCCGCTCGAGGTTCGCGAGATCGGTCTCGGTGGACTCGAGCGGTTTTTGGGTGACGCGGAATCTGGCGAGCCGAACCGTGGCCAGCCTGACGATCATCTACTGGCGTGACATCCCCGCCCAGGTCGTCGCCAAGGCGGGCAGGTCGAACGCCAAGCGGAAACTTTCGAGCCGTTTCCAGGAGGCGATCGACAGCGCCGCGATGGCGGATGGCGCCAGCGACAATGACGCCTATCTCGCGGCGTGGCACCACCGCGGGCCGGAGCCCTGCGGCGACGATCTCGAGGCGGCTGCCGAGGACGCGGCGGCGGCACTCGAGACTGCTTACGACGACGACCGGCTGGCCACGCTGATCAAGACGGGCGGGCGAACGGTCTGAGGGCTTCCACGCCCATCGACGAGATGAGGACTCCAATGACCGAGACAGTCGTTTCATCCGACCGAACAGATATCGTGATCGGGTTCGATCGCCCCTTCGTCATGATCGGCGAGCGGATCAACCCGACGGGCCGCAAGCTGCTCGCCGAGGAAATGAAGCGCGGCGACTATTCCCGCGTCGTGGCCGAAGCACTTGCCCAGGTCGAGGCGGGGGCACAGATGCTCGACGTCAATGCGGGGATTCCGCTGGCCGACGAGCCGACGATCCTGGCCGAATGCATCACGCTGGTCCAGGACACGGTCGACGTGCCGCTGTCGATAGATTCCTCGATCGTCGCTGCGCTCGAAGCGGGGCTTGCGGTCTACAGGGGCAAGCCGCTGGTCAATTCCGTGACCGGTGAGGACGAGCGTCTGGAAACGGTCCTGCCGCTGGTCAAGAAATTCGATGCGGCGGTGGTCGCGATCTCGAACGACGAGACCGGCATCTCCGAGGATCCAGCCGTGCGCCTCGGGGTGGCAAAGAAGATCGTGGAGCGTGCCGCCGATCACGGCATCGCACGGGAGAACGTGGTGGTCGACCCACTCGTCATGCCGGTGGGCGCAATCAATGACGCCGGCCGCCAGCTGATGACGCTGCTTCGCCGGCTCCACGACGAGCTCGAGGTCAACACCACCTGCGGCGCCTCGAACTTCTCGTTCGGCCTGCCCAACCGTCGGGAGCTCAACGCCGCCTTTCTGCCGATGATGATTGGCGCGGGGCTGACCTCGGCGATTATGAACCCACTCCACGGCGAGGACATCCAGGCGGTGCTTGGCGCCGACGTGGTCATGGGTCATGACGCCAACTGCCTGAAATGGATGAAAAAATTCCGGGATCCCAACGCCGGGGACGGGGACGGCCGTCGCCGGCGCCGCGAAGGCCGCCGACGGGCGCGGGTCTAGGCTCCGCCATGGCCGAGGATCCGCTCGTCGTGTTCATGCCTTCGGGCAAGCGGGGACGCGCTGCGGCGGGAACGAGCGTGCTCGAGGTGGCGCGCGCCCTCGGCGTCGACCTCGATTCCGTGTGCGGTGGGCGGGGGATCTGCGGCCGCTGCCAAGTGATGATCGGCGAGGGCCATCACGCCAAGCTTGGCATCGAAAGTCGTGCGGATCACGTCACGTCGCGCAACGCCGTCGAAGACCGCTACGCCGAAAAGCGGGGGTCCCTCGCGGCGGGCCGGCGGCTTGGCTGTCAGGCCCGCATCCGGGACGACCTGTTGATCGACGTGCCTCCCGACAGCCAGGTTCACCGCCAAGTGGTGCGCAAGCGGGCCGAGGCCCATCCCATCGCAATCGATCCGATGGTCACGCTGCACTATGTCGAGGTGCGCGAACCCAACATGGAGGATCCGGCGAGCGACTTCCGCCGCCTGCAGGACGCGCTCGGGGCGCAATGGGGCTGCGAGACGGTGTCCGCGTCGCCGGCCATCCTGCAGGGTATCCAGGCTTGCCTCAGGGAGGGCAACTGGTGTGTCACCGCGGCGTTGCGCAAGGGTGGTGCGCTAGTCAGGCTGTGGCCGGGGTTGCACGAGCGGGCCGCGGGTTTGGCGGTGGATGTCGGGTCGACGACCATCGCTGCTCACCTGTGCGACCTCATGAGCGGCGATGTGCTGGCGTCCGCTGGCGTAATGAACCCCCAGATCCGCTTCGGCGAGGACCTGATGAGCCGGGTCTCCTACATCATGATGAATCACGGCGGCGAGGTGGAGCTGACCGCGGTGGTGCGCGAGGCGGTCGCCGGCCTGGTTGCGGACGTCGCGCAGACCGCCGGTCTTGCGCCCGACGATATCCTCGAGGTCACGCTGGTTGGCAACCCGATAATGCATCACCTGTTTTTCGGCCTCGACCCCACGCCGCTGGGTGGCGCGCCCTTCGCGCTGGCGGTCGACGGCGCGCTCGAAGTGCCGGCGCGGGACGTGGGTCTCGCCCTTGCGCCCGGCGCGATGGTCTATGCCCTGCCCTGTATCGCGGGCCATGTGGGCGCCGACGCCGCAGGCGTGATTCTCTCCGAAGGGCCGCACCTCAGGGACGAGATCGCGCTGGTCGTCGATGTTGGTACGAACGCCGAGATCGTGCTCGGTAACAGGGAGCGGCTGCTCGCCTGTTCCTCGCCCACGGGACCCGCCTTCGAGGGCGCCCAGGTGAGCGCGGGGCAACGCGCCGCCCCGGGGGCGATCGAGCGGGTGCGGATCGACCCCGAGAGCTTCGAACCCCGCTTTAAGGTGATCGGATCCGACCTCTGGTCCGACGATCCCGGGTTCCCGGAGGCGGCAGGCGCGACCGGAGTGACCGGAATTTGCGGCTCGGGAATCATCGAGGCTATTGCCGAGATGCGGCTGGCCGGCTTGATGAGCCCCGACGGTGTTATCGACGGCGACCTTGCGGCGCGCACGCCGCGCATCGTGGCCGACGGGCGCACCTTCCAATACGTCCTGCGCGAGACCGAACCGGTAATCGCGGTGAACCAGCAGGACGTGCGCGCCATTCAATTGGCCAAGGCCGCGCTCTATGCCGGCGTCCGGCTGCTCATGGATCGCTACGATGCTCCCACGCTCCAGCGCATCACGCTGGCGGGCGCGTTCGGCAGCCATATCGACGTCAAATACGCGATGATCCTGGGTCTGGTGCCCGATTGCGATCTCGATCGGGTCGCGTCCGCGGGCAACGCAGCGGGTACCGGCGCGCGGATCGCGCTGCTCAACGCCGGCGCACGGGCGGAGATCGAGGATCTGGTGCGCCGGGTCGAGAAGATCGAAACCGCTATCGAACCTGCTTTCCAGGAGCATTTCGTCAATGCCATGGCGGTACCCCACAGGCGCGATCCCTTCCCGCGTCTCGAAGCCCATCTCGGGCGTACCCTGGAGCGCCCGGCAAGCCCAGCGGAGGCCGGCGAGAGCCGGCGCAAAGGGCGCCGGCGCAAATCCCGAGCCCGGGATTGACGGTTCATCCTCGCTCATCGAGGATGGCCGCCGGCAGGCATGTTGCGGCTGTGAGCACAAAGGGGGATCTGTCATGAGTGCACACCAATTTATCGACGTCGACGAGCCGCGCGCCAGGGTCCGGCGCATCACGCTCAATCGGCCCGAGAAGCACAATCCCCTGTCCAATGCCTTGCGGGCCGAACTGTACGGCGCGGTCGAGGCGGCGGATGCCGACCCCGAAATTCACGTCGCCGTGATCCGCGGCGCGGGCAAGAGCTTCTCGGCGGGCTACGATCTGGCATCGGACATCTTGGCCGACCAGCCCTGGCACACCGCCGGCGGTCAGGGCAACTGGGCGCGCCACGTCGTCGAGGGCCATTTCAAGATGTGGGATCTGGGCATACCCGTAATCGCCCAGGTACATGGTTATTGCCTGGCGGGCGGCAGCGAGTTCGCGGCGTCATGCGATCTGGTCTACGCCGCCGAAGACGCCCAGATCGGCTATCCGCCCGTGCGCCTCATTTGCGCGCCCGACATGCAGTACCACGCCTGGCTGATGGGCATGCGCCGCGCCATGGAGCTGATGCTGACCGGCGATGCGATCTCGGGTAAGGAAGCCGCCGAGTGGGGCTTCGCCAACCGGGCGCTGCCCAAGGCCAAGCTCGAAAAATTCACCCTCGATCAGGCCGAGCGCATCGCCAAGATCCCACCTGAGCTCCAGCAGATCAACAAGCGCAGCGTGCACCGCGCGATGGAGGCCATGGGTGTCCGCAACGCCCTTCGTGCGGGCACCGAATTGATGGCGCTCGGGCTGAATACCGAGGCCAGCATCGAGTTCGCCAAGAAATTCCAGGCCGACCTCAAGACGGCGCTGACCGAGCGGGACAAGGCGTTCGGCTATTACCGGGCCAAGAAGAAGGCCAAGCCCCGCAAAAAGAAATAACGGGTCCCGCCCACAGCACCGGGCTTTCCGCCTGCGCTTGCCACCTGTTACGCCGCGCCATATTGTAAAACGGTCATGGCGAATTGTGCGCGACGGACCTAAAAGGTCCGGCCGGTGATCTGGAGGAGGCAGGCATGCGGCTTGAGGATATCGTTGTCGCCGAGGCGTTGGCGGAGTTGAACCGCCCCGCGGGCGAGGCCCTCGGCCTACCGGCGAGCGCCTATTCGCAAGCCTTCCACGAACTCGAAAACCGCTATCTCTTTCCCCGGACCTGGGCGGTGGTCGCCATGGGCGCCGAGCTTCCCAATCCCGGCGACGTTCTACCGGTCAAGCTCGGCGACTGGCCGGTCCTGCTCGTGCGCGACGCGGAGGGGACGATCCGGGCCTTCCTCAATATCTGCCGCCACCGTGGCATGCGGATCGTCGATAAGGCCGCGCGCGGGCGCGAGGTTCTGCGCTGTCCCTGGCACAGCTGGACCTACGGTCTCGACGGGCGGCTGCTCAGGCGGCCGAAGTTCAAGCATCACGCAACGGACGAGCGCGCGGGCTCGGAGCTCGAAGAATTCGGTCTCAAGCCGGTCGCCGTGGGGCTCTGGCACGACAATATTTTCGTCAATATCGCCGGCAATGCGCCGCCCTTCGAGGAGCATCGAAAACCGCTCGATGCGCTCTTCGCCGACTACGACCTCGCGGGGCTGCGATATGGCGGCCATTGGGAGCACTTCTACGACGGCAACTGGAAGATCGCCATCGAAGGTGGCATCGAAAGTTATCACATGCCCTATGGCCACGCCCAGTATATGCGCGGCGTGACGAACTATGAGGAGCGCATCGCTACTCACGATCATAGCTACGCGTTTATCGATTCGCGCGTGACCTACGGGTCCAGCGCAGACCCGCTCGTCGTTCTCGACAACGCGCTGCCGGTCATCTCGACGCGCGAGGTCGACGGCGAGGCCACGAGCTATATTGGCAGCGTGTTTCCCACCGGTTTCATCATGACCTTTCGCAACCACGTCACCTTCGGCTTCATGACGCCCGACGGCTGGAATCGCACGCGGATCGTGCTCTACTTCTATTATCCGGGCGAGTCGGCCACCGATCCCGCCCTGGCGGAGGAGCGCGCGGCCGTGGAGAAGGAATGGGAACTCGTCTTCAACCAGGACGACCCCTTCGTCCGCAACGTCCACGATAATCTCAAGGTGCGGGACCAGGCGGGGATCAGGCTTCGGTTTTCGCCTTACTGGGAAGGGGCGGTGCACCATTTCCAGAAAATGGTGGTCGAGACCATCCAGCAGGAAGAGGGGCTCTCCGGTTAGGTCCGGCGTCCGGGCTCAGTACCAGATTACGGGTGTCGTTGTGATCAACTCGGTACCCGCCGCGGTGACGATGAAGTTCTGCTCCCACCCCACCGCGCCAACACCCTCCCAGCCCATGAAGCATTCCGCGCCCCCGACCATGTTCTCCTCCCAGATCTCGTCCTCGTCGCAGGCGAGCGTGCTGATGAAGGGCGGCTCCCACATCATGCCGTTGCTGTGGCCGTTCATGGGCCACATGGCCGCCGCATGGTCCGCGCCCCGGGTTACCGCCTGCTGGCGGGCCTCGGCCTGCTTGGCGACGTCGAGCACTTTGACGCCCGGTGCGATCGTGTCGAGGATGAGCTGGACGACCGAGTAGGAGTCCTCCATCAGGCTGCGCTGGTCGGCGGCGGGCTTCCCCCCCACAACGAGAGTGCGGCAGGGGTCGAACCAGTAACCTTGGTGAATCGGTCCGTCGATCGAGAAGCGCGTCATGTCGCCGTCCCGGGGCGCATCCTGGCTGAAGCCGTAAGTGGGATCGCGTTGCACGAAGGTCGAGGTATCGCCGAAGTTCACCGGAATCCGGTGCCAAGCGCCGCCCCGTCGGATGATTTCGCCGCCGGCATCGGCGACGGCCTCGGCGGCGGTTTTTCCTCCGAGCAGTCCGCTGCACAGGCGATAGAGCGCATCCGAGACGATTGCGCCGCCCTCACGGTAGCACTCGATTTCCCGCGCGCTCTTGATCCGCCGGCAGGTGCGCACGAGGTCGTCGTCGAAGACGAACCGCGCAGCCGGCACGGCAGCCCGGAGCTGGTCGGCATATTTGACCGGCAGGCAATCGCTGCCCACGAAGGCGATATCGCCGGGTAGGGTCCGGGCGTTGAGCGCCTCGGCGACGCCCGCGACCACGTCCATGTGAGTGCGATTATTCGAGGTGGCGACCAAGTCGGGCCGGAAGGCGGAGCCGTCGGCGTGAAGCTCGGGCTCCTTGCCCCGCTCCAGAATCACGCAGCCGTAGGAGCGCGCGTTCCACGCTCGGGAATCCGGGTCGGCGCCGGAATATTCCGAGTAATGGTTCGACAGCCAGGTGATCTCCATGGCGCGTTCGTAGTTGCCTGCGGTCTGGCCCCAGACCACGGCGATCTCGACGCCGCGCCGGGCCATTTCGCCCTGCACCCGCTGCCAACGGCCTTCGTATTCCTCGAGCGGGAAATACCGGCCGGGATAGTTGTGCCGTATCACTGTCATGGGGCGCTCCCTTCTTCGATCTCTGTTTTCCCGGACTCTAGCTGACCGGCGCGCTAGACTTCCAGCAATACCGGACCGGTCTTCGGACCGGCCGGGTGATAATCAGGAACGCCAAGGGAGAGGTGCCATGCCTGTAACAATGTATTTTCCGCAAGAGGAGTACGAAGAGCGCTGGACGCGCGTCTATGCAGAGATGGACAAGCGCGGCTACGAGGTGATGGTTGTCTTCGGCAAGACCGCCGGGAGTTACGAACGCTCCATGGAAATCCTCTATCTGACCAACTTCTATTCCTGTCATTCGGGGCAGGAACCGGACTCCATGGCCTGGAACGCGCGGTCTTATTGCTGCGCCATCCTAGCCGACGGCAAGCCACCCGAACTGCACACCGACCTGCTCGATCCGCGCTTCGAGCGGATCGCGACGGACAACCACCACTGGCATCTCGACCCGATCAAAGGCGCAGCCGACGCGCTCAACAACCGCGGGGTCGAAGGCAAGGTCGCCTTCGTCGGCAGCGATTGCCTGCCGGTCAAATACGGCAAGCAGTTCGAGGCGCTGACCCCGCAGATCGACTATGTCTACCAGGACGACCTGATGCAGGCGGTCCGGTTGATCAAAAGCCCGCGGGAGCAAGACCTGTTCCGCGAGGGCGGCGAAATGGTTTCCGTTGCCATGAACGAGACCATGGAAGCCTTGATCATGGGCAAGACCGAACGCGAGGCAGCGGCATTGGGGGCGGCGGCGATGATCCGCCAGGGCGGCTTTTTCCAGCGCATCGCCATATCCCACGGCGAATACACGGCGCATCTCGAGCGCGACCCCATGTACGGCTTCGGCGAAGATGCACCCCAACCTGACGATCTCATCCACATGGCGATCTACGGGCCGATCCATCAGGGTTACTGGTTCGATCCCGTCCGCTCCGCCGTGTGCGGCAACAAGCCTAGCCCGGCGAAGAAGAAAATCATCGAAGACATGGCCTATCTGATGGACGACATCGAGAGCAACGTCCGGGATGGTGCCAACCTGCACGCGGTGTGTAAATCCGTCATGAAAAAGCAAAAGGACTTGGGTTACGTCTATTCCGACCTCTTCGCGCAATGGCCCTATTACGGCCACGGCAACGGCTCGCTCTGGGAGCCGCCGCTTCTCGGGCTCGATGTCTCGACGCCCGACGAGACCTACGCGGCGGGCATGGTGGCGAGCGCCGAAGTGTTCTGTCAGACGGACGGAGTCGGAACGGTCCTGGCGGAAAACAACTTCATCATCACGAAAGACGGGCTGGACCAGCTCTATCCCACTGTTCCCATGATCTGGTGGTAGAGAGCCGCTCCCGGAAATCGGGCTGGTGCTAGAGGGCCGCGAAGTCGGCGCGCAGGGACTCCTCGGTAAGGCCGTAGCGCCCGGCGATCGTGGTGAAAAAGGGCTCCCAGTGATTTTCCAGGACGTCGACCTGGGTCACGCCGGACCGGATTCGCTCGAAACCGGGCTCGCCCGGCAGGCGCACGGAATGGCCGGGACGGGGTTTTACACCATGGATCGTGCGAACGAAGGCGTCTGACCGCTCCTTGACCTTCTCGATCGGTCCGAACACCGCAGGATCGACGCAGATGTAATAGCTGCCACCCATCATCGCGCTCTCGGTCTGCTCGGTAAACGCCGTGAGACCGGGCAGGTCGGGGCAGGCAACGCCCAATGGGTTGACGATTGCGGTCATCCCCTCGTTCCAGAGGTTGAGTGCGTAGGTTCGGGGATGTTCGATCTGCCCGCCCCAGTCGTAATCCCAGACCCGTCCGCGGCCGGGCAGGGGTTTCGCGTGTTTGGTCGCATCGTCGGTCAGCTTGCCGGTTTCCGGGTCGATCAGCCACATCCCTTTCATGGGCTTGTCCTGGAGCACCGCTTCCGCGACATCGCCGTCATAGAATTCAGCGAACTTCACGCTGGCCCAGAGCGGCGCCTCCTCGCCCGAGGGGATGATGGCGTCGAACGGGGCGACGGAGAGCACGTTTTCCATGCCGCCGAACGGGGCGGTCAGCGGCGGGGTGTTGTTCGACGTGATCGCCACCATGTCCTGCTCCCACGCCATGTAGGCGTAGGCCCCAAAGCTGCCCGCGTCGTTGTGATTACCGCCGAAGCAGATCGAAATGCCGTGCTGCTTCGCCTTGGCGATGGCGGTTCCGCCATCATGTGAAGCGCGTAATAGCCCGACGAGCGCTTGCCGTCGAACACCGCCCAGCTCTGTCCTTCCGAAACCATTTCGGGCACTGCAGTGACATCAAGATTGCCCGAGGTCAGCGCAATGTCGAGTACCTCGTAGACGCCGAGTCCCTGGTTGAGCTTTTCGTTTCCCTGGCGGTGGGCGAAGCTGATGGCGTGCGCGATGATCGATCCATGCTCGTCGCTGCCGCCGGCCGCCGCCCAGACCCGTTTCAGACAGTGTTCGATGAACCGGATGTCTTCGGTGCGCGTCTTGATTCCGACCATGGTCCGGTTTCCTTTTTGACGTCACCCCCGATAGCGGGTCACCCGCATGGCGATGAGGCTGGCACAAATCGTCAATGTCATGAGCATGAAGCCGACGATGTTGATCTGGGGGTTTGCGCCTTTGCGCAGCATGCCCCAGAGGAAGGTCGGCAGGGTGTTGCCGCCGCCGATGGTAAAAAAGCTGACGAGAAAGTCGTCGAGCGAAAGCGCCATGGCGATCATCGCCGCGCCGATGATAGTCGGGCGAATCAGTGGCAGGGTTATCGTCGTAAAAGCATGTAACGACGAGGCGCCGAGATCGCGAGCGCTGTTCACGATGGCGTAGTCGAAGCGTGCCATGCGGGCATAGACGATAAGAATGACGAAGGGTTGGGTGAAGACCAGATGGCCCAGGATTACCGTCTGGAGACCCAGGCGAATGTCGAGGCTCGAGAAGAAAGAGAGCAGGGTAAGCGCCAGGACGAGCGGTGGCAGCATGACCGGAAGCGTGAGCACGGACATCGAGACCCCTGCAACCCGGGGCCGCATGCGGGCGAACGAAAAGGCTGCCATGGTGCCGAAGAGCGTCGTTACCCCGCCGACGGTTCCGGTCACGATGGCGCTGTTGCGGAGCGCCTTCCAGAATTCGGATCGCGAAAACAGCGTTTCCCACCAGTCTATCGTCAGCCCTTCGATCGGAAAGCTGATCAGGCCCTTGTCGGAAAAGCAGAACAGGATGAGGATCACCAACGGCGAGATCATGAACACGCAGCAGGTCGCGGCGAAGAGACGCCAGAAGAACGTGCTTGCCGTCATCCCCGTGCCCTCAGGGTTTGACGCAACCCAAGGCCGACCATGCCTATCACGATCATGCAGACCGCGATGATCGTAAACGCCATGGCTGCGCCCAGCGGCGCGTTGAACCGCATGCCGAATTGGTGCTGAATCATGAGCCCCATCATGGAGGTGTAAGGGCCCCCGACCAGCAACGGCGTGACGTAATCGCCCGCGGCGAACAGGAAAGAGAGCGTGAAGGAAAACAGAATGCCGACCTGGCACTGCGGCAACACGATGTCCTTGAACACTCGCAACGGTCCGGCGCCGAGGTCTCGGGCGCCGCGGAGCGGCACGTCGTCGATGCTGCGAAGTGCCCCGTAGATCGGAAGAATGGCGAGCGGCAGGGTGTAGTGGCCGAGTGTAATCACGACGGCAACCGGGCTGTAGAGAAACACCGTTATGGGCTGGCTTATCAGTCCGACGGCCTGAAGCGCCGTGTTCAAGACGCCGCCGTCGCCCAGGATTGTTTTCCAGACGTAGATCTTGGTGAGATAGCCGCCGAAAAGGGTGATCAGGGCAACGAATAGAAGCGCGTTGGCCCAACGCCCGGCGCGGAAGCGAACGAAGTAGGCGAAGCCGAAGGCGACGGACGTGACGATGATCGCGATGACGGAAGCGACTGCGAAGGTGTACCAGAGAGACGGGAAATAGTCGGCCCAGACTTCGACATAATTGTGAATCGTGGGGTCGGTGTTGAGCTCATAGAACTGAATCTGCCAGAAGCTCATCACGAAGAAATAGCCGACGGGGGCTGCGAAGCAGAACAGGAAGATCGTTGTTGACGGCAGCACGAACGGCACGCGCTGGCGAAGCTGGGACATCATGTGTCGGGAAGAACCTTGTGGTCGTCACTTGCCCAGGTCAGGACGACGTCGCTTCCGATCGCCACCTGATCGCGCAGCTCGGTGTCGGCGCTGTGCGCAATGAATGTCTCGTCGCCGACCTCAACGGTGTATTTGACATAGGTGCCCAAAAAGACCGCATCCTCGAGCCGTCCGGCAAGCTGGTGCCGGCCGGCCGTGCCCCCTTCGCCGGCGAGGGCGAGGGTAACCGCTTCCGGACGCAACATGACGACGACGTTTTCGTCGGCGCCCGCGTCGTCGAATTCCATTCCGAGCGCGAGGCGGACATGCCCGTTCTCCCGTTGGCCATGCAGAATGTTCGCTTCGCCGATAAAGGTCGATACGAAGCGGGACTCAGGCGTCGCGTAGATTTCCTCTGCGCTGCCCTGCTGGACAATCCGGCCTTCGGACATCACGGCAATATGGCTGGCCAGACCCATCGCCTCGCTCTGGTCGTGGGTGACAAACACGAACGTGCCGCCGATCGAATGGTGGATGCGGCGCAGCTCCGCCTGCATCGCCTTGCGCAGCTTGAGGTCGAGCGCGGCGAGCGGCTCGTCGAGAAGAAGTACTTGGGGCCGCATGATCAGGGCCCGAGAGAGCGCAACCCGCTGCTGCTGACCACCGGAGAGCTGGCCCACCCCGCGGTTTTCGAGGCCTTCCAGGTGGACGAGGTCGATCACCTCGCGGACACGCTCGTCGATCTCCGAATTCGGTGTCTTTCGAATCCGCAGACCGTAGGCGATATTCTGGCGCACCGTCATGTGAGGGAACAGGCCGTAGCCCTGGAATACCATATTGGTCGGGCGGCGGTCGGGGGGAAGCCGGGTGATGTCCTGACCCGCGATTTCGACCGTGCCCGAGTCGGGATAGAGGAAGCCCGCAATCATGTTGAGCATTGTCGTCTTGCCGCAACCCGATGGCCCGAGGATGGCAAGAAAGTCGCCACGATCGATCGTCAGATCGAGCGGATGCACCGCGACAACGTCGCCGAATGCCTTCGAAACCCCCTTCAGGCGGACGAGCGCCTGATTGCCTGTCGCCATTGCATGGATCCTCCCTCGTGGCTCGACAGCGCGGCGACCGGCCGAAGAATCGACCGGCCGCTTGACGCGTCGTTTCTGATCTTCCCGGCCTAAGCAACGAGGAACCGCTCCCAGGCTTTCGCCACCTGATCGAAGGTCACATGCGTGCCGTCGGGTAACGTCGGGTAGAGTTCGCTGAAGCCGCCGGCCGACTCAACGTAGGCGTCGATATCGTCGTACGCGTACATGTTTCTGGGCAGGTCGTCGAGCAACGGCACGCCGGCCTCGATCACCTGGCCCGTCATGTTGAGGTTCGCAACGTTGGCGTTGGCTTCCGGGGTGAGCGAGTGATTGAGCACCTCGTAACACGCATCCAGATGAGGCGCGTCGGGTACGACCGCGAGGGCGTCGACGAATAGCAATGCGCCTTCCTCGGGTATCACCCATTTCAGGTTGGTGTTCTCGGCGCCGCCCCACACGCTGGTCGGCTCCCAGGCCGGGGCCATGACGATCTCGCCGTTCGCGAACGCCGTGCCGAGTTCGCCGTAACCGGCGTAAACCGCCCGCGCGTGGTTCTTCTTGATCTCGATCAGCAGATCGATGGTCGCGTCGAGTTCTGCCTCGGTGATGAGCCACGGCGTGGCCGTGTTTGCCGCGACACGGCCAAACGGGTCCGTCATCGCGATCATGTCGTGCACGAGCCCGACCTTGCCCTTGTATTCGGGCTTCATGACGTCGGTCCACGATGTCGGCGGTTCGGTGATCACGTCGGCGTTGTACATCAACGGCACGGATCCCCAGGTAAAGGGAATGGCGAGAACCTTGCCGTCGATCTCAAGCGTCGACATGTTTTGGAAGACCGAAAACAGATTCGAGTAGTTCGGAAATCGGCTCTTGTCGAGAGGCTCGAGCAGATTTACGTGATTGTAAAACGGCACGTAAAGCGCCGCGGGCGTCACAATATCCATATTGCCCTTACCGCCCTGCTGGATATTGGCGATGATCTCCTCATTCCCTGCCGTGATGTAGGTCGTCTGCAGGGTGATGTCATTTTTGGCGAACCAACCATCCACATTGAGGCCGTCGTCATAGCCCTGCCAGCCCGTGTAGTAGAGGTCCGAGGCTGCCAGCGCCTTGCCCGCGGGCAGGCCGGCGAGGCCCGCCCCTGCGGTAGCCGCAGCCGCGCCCATGCCGAACTGGCGGCGGGTCATGTTGCCGAACATTCTGGTCCGGACGAGGCCCGGATTCTTGGTCAATTTATTCATAACTAGTCCTCCCTTTCGCTGATTTTTGCGATGAATATTTTCGTGGCGTCCCCCAGCCCAACCCCTATTCCGGGGGGAGCCGATAATCGGGGGGAGCCGATAATATTGAACGTTAGTCTATACCAGCTTTGACCAAACAGAAAAGCGTTCGCAAAGGCGTCGATTCGCCTTGCGACTGGGATAAACTGAAGGTTCGTGGCCAACGAATTCGCGATCCGGGAGGAGAAGATGGTGACTTCGGACGAGGGCGCGGGCGGCGAGGCGTTGCCCTATCGCCCCCGCTTCATGGAAATTCCAAGCTTCATGCGCTATCCGATCGTCGCCGACCCCGCGGCGGTCGATATCGCGATGATCGGCGTGCCCTTCGATTTGGGCACCACGAACCGGCCCGGCGCGCGCCACGGGCCCCGTCAGGTCCGCGACATGTCGAGTTTCATGCGCCGAACCCATCATGTCAGCATGATCACGCCCGACGAACACTGCCGGTTGGGCGATCTGGGCGACGTTCCGATCAATCCGCTTAACGCCGCAGAAAGCCTTACGATCATCGAGGCGTTTTATGCCGATGTTCACGCAGCCGGCGCGGTGCCGCTCTCGGTGGGCGGCGATCATCTCGTCGCTCTGCCCATCCTGCGCGGAATCGCGCGCGGAGCGCCGGTCGGCATGGTCCATTTCGATGCCCATTGCGATACGTCGGATGCGTTCATGGACGTGGAACACCACCATGGCGCGCCGTTTCGTCTCGCGGCGGTAGAGGGTCTGCTCGATCCGAAACGGGTCATCCAGATCGGCATCCGGGGCTCGCTCACGGATAAGGATATCTGGAAATTTTCCCACGAGAGCGGCATGCGGGTGGTCTACATCGAGGAATATTTCGAGCGCGGCGTCGACTGGGTGATCGACGAGATCCGCCGCGTCGTCGGCGGCGGTCCGACCTATGTCAGCTTCGACGTCGACGGCCTCGACCCGGCCTACGCGCCGGGCACGGGCACACCCGAGGCGGGTGGCTTTTCCATGTACGAGGCACAGAAGATGATCCGCAGCCTGCAGGGCCTGCATCTTGTGGGCGGCGATGTCGTCGAGGTCGCGCCGCCCTTCGATCCGACCGGCAATACGGCGCTCAATGCCGCGACCATCATGTTTGAAATTCTCTGCGTGCTTGCGGACTCGATCGCCAGCAGGCGCTAAGCGAGGCCGCTCAGAAATCCCGGCGCGGCCCCATCAGGGTGGTGCCGCCGTCGACGACGAGGGTTTGACCGGTGATGAACCGCGCCCGGTTCGAGGCCAGGAACACCACCGCGTTGCCCACGTCCCAGCCGGTTCCCTCGACGGCGAGCAGCGATGCCTTGCGTCGCCGTTCGCGCGCCTCGTCGCTCATCCCTTCGCCATAGACCAGCGGCGTGTACATCGCCCCTGGAGCGACGCAGTTCACCCGGATGCCGTCGGCGGCGTGATCGACCGCCATCGAGCGGGTCAGCGCGATAACCGCACCCTTGGAGACCGAATAGGCAGTCAGGCCCCGGGGGCGGAGCGCGGAGATCGACGAGACATTGACGATGGCGCCGCCGTCGTTCTCGATCATGGCCGGAATCGCATGCTTCGAGACCAGCATCATCGAGGTCACGTTGATCCTCATCACCCGCTCCCATTCGGACTCGGTCTCGTCGACCACCGTGCCCGCGCTCGATATGACGCCCACGTTGTTGTCGAGGATGTCGAGCCGGCCGAATTGGGTGAGCGCTTCTTCCACCATGGCTGCGCAATCGGCCTCTTTCGTCACGTCCGCGGCGAAGGCCGTCGCCGTGCCGCCGTCCTCGCGGATCATGGCGACCGTGCGGGACGCCGTTTCCGGCTCGCGATCGACCACGAAAACTTTCACACCGGCCCGAGCAAGCAGGATGGCCGCGGCCCGGCCGTTGCCGGTGCCTTCGCCAAGCGCGCCACCGCCGGTCACGATCGCAACCTTGCCGCTCAGGCCGGGGTCGTCGGGGTTGTCCATTCGGGTCTCCTCCCTATCGCCCGCCGCGTTCAGGCGCCTTGCGGGCGCGCGACGATGCGGGCCGGTGCGCCGTCCGAGCCCGCGATGTTGAGCGCCATCACCATGACGTCGACCCGCAGGCCGCGTAAGGCGGCAAGATTGGTGATGTGTTCGGCAATCAGGGTGCCCGCGCCCAGCAGGACGTGATGGACCGGCCAGTCGAATCCCGGCGGCCGGTGCTTCGCGGCGAGGTCGGGCGTGCTGCAATCGATCCCGACCAGCTTCGCGCCGTGATCGACAAGCCACCGGGCAGCCTCCGGGCTTAGCTCGGGGTGATCCTCGTAGCGCTCTGTGTTCACATGGCGCGCCCAGCCGGTATCGAGCAGCACGATATCGCCCGGTTCCATCGCTGGCGTCGCCGCGTCAAGGTGGCGCGGCTCAATCACGTCCAGCGGTCCGACATCGACGGGCCAGACGACACCCGGCCCGTATAACCGGTCGAGCGGAATGCCGTCGATCGACGGCCCGTCGGCGATGAAACGGCACGGCGCATCGATATGGGTGCCGTGGTGGCAGACCATGTGGATCTCGGTCAGATTCAGCGGATCGTCGGGCATGGACATGATCCGGCGGATCTGCGGCTGCGGAAAAAACGGCGCGCGGGAGAGCTCCTCAGTTACGGGGTGCGACAGGTCGATCCAGGCGGCGTCCGATGTCGACAGGCACGGCACGGGCAGGTCGGGCCAGCCCTGCCAGCCCGTCCGCTTGTAATCGACCGGTTCGCACATTGGCGCCGGCCCCGCGGCGACCGGGGCCGACCTAGCCCTGACCCTCGAATTCCGCGTACATCCGGTCCGCGATCCGGAAGCTGTCGATGGCCGCGGGCCAGCCACAATAGGCGGCACACTGGAGCAGGATCTCCTTGGTCTCCTCCTTGGTCACGCCGTTATTGATCGCGCCGCGCATATGAATTTCGAACTCGTGGGGCCGGTTCAGTGCCGTCAACATCGCGAGGTTGAGCATGCTGCGGGTCTTCAGATCCAGTCCAGGCCGGGTCCAGACCGTGCCCCACGCGCCCTCGGTGACCATGACCTGCTGTTCCTCGGTCAGCGAATTGCCCTTGGCGCGCTCGAGCGCGCGGTCGACATACTCGTCGCCCAAGACCCTGCGGCGGATCTTGAGGCCCTCTTCATAGCGTTCCGAAGCCATTGCATCCTCCCCTTGGTGACACGGTGCGGTGAACGGTATCTCGTGTTCCATCATACAGGCTCACCGCCCGGAAATCGCCCCCGATTGCAGGCCGGGCGGAGCCGCTCAGTTCTCGCTGACGGCGCCGACTACGAGTTTGTGGAACCGCTCGACACAGCTTTCCCAGTGGGGCGACATGACGCCGCCGTCTTCGGTGACGGGGGACGCCCGGCCTCTTTGGGCCCGTTCGACGATCGCCCGATCCTCGTCCATCACCCGGGCAATAAGATCGTGCCAGCTCCGAACCAGAACGGGATCGTCGGCCACGTGACCGTAGCGGTAGATGTCGACTTGTTGGCGCGTCCGGTCGGGTGCCTCGGGTACCACGAGCACGGTCGCGGCCACGTCGTCATAAGTATGGAGCGCGAAATTGGGGAACAAGTTGAGGTAATAGGCGTTGGTCTCCAAATGCTCGGGCTCGCCGCGCGATGCGGCGGCGCCCTCCGGCGAGGCCGAGCCTGCGAGCGCCATGCCGGAGCCGGTGCACATCCCGTCGACGACCAAATAATGATCTGCCAGTGGCTGGCCCGCAGTCGTCTCGGGGTGAATGACGGGGACGTGATAGGGCTCCATGTAGTTCTCGATGATCAGCTTCCAGTTGCCGTCCACGCGCCCCACATCGACCCGGGAAACAAAGACGAGACTTTCCAGATCGTAGGCACCCAGATGCTTGGTCATGGTCGCGATCCAGGCGTCGAACGGCGTCGCGGAGCCGTCGAGGTTGACGAAGATCCAGTCGAGCCAGCGCTCGCAGTCCACTGGCACGAGCCCGTTGGCCTCCCGCTTGAAGCCCGGCGCGTCATGCTGGTTGTAACCGCCAAAATGAGGGCTCGCGCGCAACGAGCCATCGAGACGGTAGTCCCAGGCGTGATAGGGGCAGGTGAGTGTCTTCCTCGCTTTCGCCGGGGCGTCGTAGAGTTGGGTTCCGCGATGGCGGCAGACATTGTGAAACGCGTTGATCCCGCCGCTCGTATCGCGCACCAGGAGGATGGGCAGGCCGGCCACTGTAACGGGATAGACGTCGCCCGGCTCCGGGATATCGTGGGCAAAGCCGATGAAGGTCCAGCCACGCGCGAACAGGCGCTCGTTCTCAAGCCTGTAGAAATCGTCGCTGACATAGGCCGCGCGCGGCAAGCCGTGGGAAACCCCGGTCGGCGGCCACAGGCCCTCGAGCGTGGCCCGGTCGATGATGTCGTCGAGCGTTGCCGTCAAGGCTCACTCCCCGTCGGCGTCGAACACCAGGGGCGCACCGCGCCGCGCGGAAACATTGCTGACCCTGTTCCAATCCTACTAAGATCGGTGATGAAAATCGATACCCGTTCGACAGGACGCGGATCGAAACTACGGGGAGTATGATCGCCATGACGACGAAAGAGAACCTCGCCCTGGTCGAGGAGTGGTTTCGCCATTTCCAGGACGGCAACGACGAGGCCCTGCACGGGCTGCAAACCGACGATATCGTCTGGGACGTACTCTCGGGCGCGTCCGAGGGCATCGTGCCCTGGCTCGGCGAGTTCCACGGCCGCGCGGGCGTGGGCGAGTGTCTCGAGAAGTTCCGGGCGGCGGTGGATGTGGAGGAATTCGAGGTCCGCGCGCTGTTGTCCGACGACGGTCACGTGGCGTCCATCGGCTGGGCGCGGTTCACCGCCAAACCCAGCGGCACGGTCTTCGAGATGAACTTCGTCGAGTATTTTCATTTCCGGGACGGCAAGATCAGCTATATCCCCGTCTTCGGCGACACGGCGCTCGCCAACAAGGTGTTCAGCGGCGGCTGAGCCGCGCGCCGGACGCGCGCCGCCACCGGCCGGGCGGCCCCGCTGGTCGAACCCGCCCTCGCGCCGGCGACCGGGTGTCGCATCCGTGCGCCGACCGGGGTTGCCGGGCCAGAACGTCTTCCCGCAGGCCCGGCGCGGCCTCCATCCTGGCTCAGCGCACGAAACGGGTCACATAGTCGGCGCCGAGCCCGACGGCCTCGAAATGGGCGCGACACATTTCGATCCGGGTGAACACGTCCGCATAACCCGTCTGAATGCCGTCCGCGTCCACATAGATCATGCCGCCGGCGACGTGAAAGAAGGTGATCATTTCCGTGACGTCATCGGGCACGACGAGAGTATGGGTCACGCCCGGCGGCTCGTAGACATAGCCGCCCGCTTCGGCGACCCAGTCATGCTCCAGATAATGCCAGCGTCCTTTGAGCACGAAGCCGTGCACCGGCGCGAGGTGCCGGTGGCGGCTGAGCACCCTCGAGCGGCGCACCTTCAGGAGCGCCGTGTAGTAGCCCTGGGACGCGCTGAAGCAGAGCGGCCGGTACCACACGTCGGGCTTCTGGAGCACCCAGTGGCGCTCGTCCTCGGCCGCCGCGTCCGGGATCACGATGTCGGCCGCGATGTCGGTGGGGAAGGGGTGCCGATAGGGGATTCGGTCGTCGCTGGACGTCGTCGTCATCGTCTCGGCCTTTCGTCGCACGAGAGAAGGAGCTTGGCGCGAGCATAGGTCTCGCGTGGCGGCGTGTCACTCGACGGAGCCTGCGAAGCGATCTTTGTCCGGCGCACGCCGCCGGGTAATATGGCGTGTCCGCCGATGAGGATCGACCATGGCCAATGAACACCCCCGCTTCAGCAATGCGGAATACGCCGTGCGCATCGCGAAGACCCGCGCGGCCATGGACGCGAAGGGGATCGACCTGCTGATCGCCAGCGATCCGTCCAACATGGCCTGGCTGACCGGTTACGGCGGCTGGTCGTTCTATGTCCATCAGGGCGTTCTCCTGACAGGCGACGGCGATCCGGTCTGGTGGGGGCGGGGGATGGACGGCCAGGGCGCGAAGCGGACGGTCTTCATGGCCGACGACCGGATCGAGGGCTATCCCGACAACTACGTCCAGTCCACCGAGCGCCACCCCATGGACCATCTCTCGAGGCTTATCGAGACGAAGGGCTGGGGGCGCGCGGCGATCGGCGTCGAGATGGACAATTATTATTTCAGCGCCGCAGCGTTCGCTTCGCTCTCCCGCAACCTGCCGAATGCGTCGTTCGTGGACGCGACCGGCGTGGTCAACTGGCAGCGCCTCGTCAAGTCGCCCGCCGAGATCGCATACATGCGCGTCGCCGCGCGCATCGTCGAGGCCATGCACGCGCGGATCTTCGACGTCATCGAGCCGGGCCTGCCGACCAACCAGCTCGTCGCCGAAATCCAGGAAGTCGGAACCCGCGGCGTCGACGGCCATGGCGGCGATTATCCCGCGTTCGCGCCTATGCTGGGATCGGGCGCCGACGCCTCCGCCCCCCACCTGACCTGGGACGACCGGCCCCTGAAAGCGGACGAGGGTACCTTCTTCGAGATTGCCGGCTGCTACCGGCGCTATCACTGCCCGCTTTCGCGCACGGTATATCTGGGTAAGCCGCCCCAGGCGTGGCGGGACGCGGAGGTCGCCCTGCTCGACGGCGTCGAGGCCGCGCTCGACGCGATGCGCCCGGGCAACACTTGCGAAAGCGTTGAAGCCGCCTGGCGGAGCGGAATCGAGAAACACGGCTTCAAGAAGGAGAGCCGCTGCGGTTATTCGATCGGGCTGTCCTATCCGCCCGACTGGGGTGAGCGGACCATCAGCCTGCGGCCCGGGGATACCACTGAGCTGGCGCCCGACATGGCGATTCACCTGATGCCCGGGCTGTGGCTCGATGACTGGGGGATCGAGATTACCGAAAGCGTGCGGATTACCGAGACCGGCGTGGAGATCTTGTGCAGCGTTCCGCGCAAACTTCTGGTGAAGGACTAGGCGGCGGGTGCCATGACTCCGGACACGACGCTCCCGCCCAGCCCGATCACGCCGAGCGTCGATCTCGAGGCCGACGGCGTTCAGCACGGCCATCTGCGCCTGCCGTGGTCCCGGGACGACTCCGCCTGGGGCTCGCTGCTGATTCCGATCGCGGTGATCGCGAACGGCAATGGCCCGACGGCGCTGCTGACCGGTGATAATCACGGTGACGAGTTCGAGGGCCCGATCGCGCTCCACAAACTCGCCCGAAGCCTCGATGCGACGCGCATCGCAGGCCGGGTCGTTATTCTGCCCGCGCTCAACGTTCCGGCGCTCCGGGCGGGCACGCGGACCTCGCCGATCGACGGCGGCAACATGAACCGCGCCTTTCCCGGCCGACCCGACGGCACCCTCACCGAGAAGATCGCGGATTACGTTCAGCGCCACCTGCTGCCGGTCGCCGACCTCATTACCGATATCCATTCCGGGGGCCGGACCCTCGAATTTGTGCCTTTTGCCGCCACTCACGTGCTTGACGACAAGGGGCACGAGACCCGTTGCCGGGCGGCACGGGATGCGTTTTGCGCCCCCTATAGCGTGTCGATGCTCGAAATCGACGCTGTAGGCATGATCGATACGGAAGCGGAAGCGATGGGCAAGACCTTCGTGACCACCGAACTCGCGGGCGGTGGCACGACCCGGCCGGACACAATTGCCATCGCCGAGCGAGGTTTGCGCAACCTGTTGACCCATATGGGTATTTTAGATGATACCCCTGAGACGGTGCCTTCGGTCGAGCTTGCCATGCCCGACGAGAGCTGCTTCGCCTTCGCCGAACACGCCGGCCTGATCGAGCCCTGTGTCGGCCTGGGTGAGAGCGTCGGGGCGGGTGAGGTCATCGCCCGGGTCCACAGCCTCGGGCGCACCGGAACGGCGCCTGCGGAATACCGTGCGGCCCGGGCCGGCCTGCTCATCGGCCGCCATTATCCCGGACTCATCCAGCCCGGTGATTTCCTGGCGACGATCGCGGACGTCGTGACTCCCTAGAGCGTCAGCAGCCGTCCAAACCCTTCGATCGGCTCGGCGTAGCCGCTCTGGCGCAGAGTATCCCAGAACAGGCACTGGTTGCTGGAGAAGACCGGGCGGTCGAGATCGGCTTCGAGGCTCTCGATGACGGATACGGCCTGGAGCGCTGTGCAGGAAATGAACAGCGCGTCGGCGTCGTCCGCGCAACAGTCACGCGCCGCGCGGCGGATCGCTACACCCGAGACCCGGCCCATGTCGATGTCGCTCTCGAGCCCGAAGCTCGCGATGTTGAGTACCGTAATGCCGTTGTCTTCGAGAAAGCCGCGCATGGGCTGGTTCACGCTGTCGATGTAGGGCGTCAGCATCGAGACGCGCTTGACGCCAAACTGCTCGAAGGCGCGAAGGGCTGCGGTTATGGGGGTGGTGACCGGCACGCCGGGCCGGCCCTCGTTGATCCGGGCGGCAACCTCGTCGTAGCCCAATGCGATGGTTCCCGAGGTGCAGCCGTAGGCGATCACGTTCAGATCGTGGCCCGCGGCGATGGTAGCTGCGCGCGCCGCCATTTGGGGGCCCAGCGTGCGCAGGTTCTCGATGGTTGTCGGATTGGTCACCGTGACCCGCGCGGTATGGAAAATCGCACCGTCCGGCAGCATGCGGTGAAAATCGCCCTCGATGGTCACGTCCGTCGAGAGCGCGACGAGCCCGAGCCGGTGGCGAACCGGCGCTTCGCCGAAGATGTCGGTGTCGGCGATCAACTCCGTGGTGACGGCTTTCGCGTCCATGCTGCACTCCCCGCAAGGCGTATTACCGGCTTGCGCTATAGTCTCGAAGGCCCCCGTCCAATGCAAGCGGCAGACGCGCGGGGCATGCGAAGTCGCAACTCTCGCGGGTAGGAGCATCGGAATGGATCAGGAAACCGTCGAGGTCATCGACGCCGCGGCGTCGAACGAGCCGGTGACGGCCGTCATCGTGCGCACGGTCAAGCCCGGCAAGGAAGCGGCCTTCGAGGCCTGGACCAAGGAAATTGCCGACGCGCACGTGCAGTTCGGCGGTTATCAAGGGGCGACGGTCATTCGCCCGCGTGCTCCCGGGAGCTCCGAATACCTGGTGCTGGTCCGATTCGAAAACTGCGAAGCGCTGACCCGCTGGCACGCATCGCCGGAATTCAAGGTGCTGATAGAGAAATCGAAGGCACTCGCCGATATTCGCGAGCATGGTGTCCAGACCGGCATGGAGACCTGGTTCAGTCTGCCGGGCCAAACCATGCCCGCGCCACCGCCACGCTACAAGATGGCAATAACCGCCTTCCTGGCGATTTTTCCCCTTGTAATCGCCGTAGCTTACGGTCTCGGCTGGGCCCTCGTCCCGCTTCCCCTGCCGGTCCAGATTTTGATCCAGAGCGCAATTCTGACGCCCCTGATGACGTGGCTGTCCATGCCCTTGCTCACGCGACTTCTCTGGTCGTGGCTCTATCCAGGCGTGCCAAGGCCGTCCACGGTGGAATGACGTGCAAGGAGGGTGAATCGAGAGTAGATTCGCGGTCGAAATGCGAGAGTCGGATGCCGTTCGCGACATGCTGCGGACACGCTACGGCACGATCGGTGATTTGACCTTGCCAAGAATACGCGTGGGGGCGCGCCAAATGGCGAAGCGCGATGCAACGGGCGAGGCCGGCAGGGATCCGCTGCTGGCGATTGCCGAGGCCACCGCCATGGCCGTGGGCGACGAATTTCTCGAGGCGCTGATCTCGTCCCTGCGCCGAAGCATGGATGTCGATCTCGCTCTGATCGCGACCGCGGAAGGAAGCCCGCCGATTCGCGCGCGGGCACTCTATGCATTCGAAGGGAACACGCCTGCACTGGCCGCAGATTTCGTGTACGACTTGAAGGGTACGCCGTGCGAAATCGTCGTCAGCGGAAGCCGGCTGGTTGTGCCTTGTGACTTCGCCGACCGCTTTCCCGAGTGGTCCGAGTACGACAGCTATATCGGGGTTCCGCTCTTGGACTCCTTGGAGATGGTCTCGGGTCATCTGGCCGTATTCTCGGCCGGGCCGATCATCGAGTCCGCTGGCGCCGAAAGTATCCTCCGCCTGTTCGGGCTACGCGCCGAGGCGGAACTTCGGCGGATCGAGACCGAGCGCGAGCAGGCGCGGATTCTCGACGAGCAGCGCACCCTGTCCGGCCGCTTGGCCAAACGCTATCGCAAGGTCCATGAGGCCAACGCCTACAAGACCCGGCTCATGGCCATGATCGCCCACGATCTGCGCGGCCCCCTCGCCACTCTGACGAGCCGTGCCGAATTCATCGAGGCGTTGCTCGAGCGCGACCCCGACGATACCGATCGGGCAAAAACGAGTTGCGAAGAGATTCTGGGAACCGCAGATCGCATGGCGCGCCTGATCGGCACGATCCTCGATCAGGCACGTGAGGAGGCGGATCGTCTCGTGGTGACCCAGGACGCGGTGAACCTGGCGACGGTGGTTAATGTCGCGGTCGACGCCAACCGGGACGCGGCGGAAGCCAAGACTATCCGCCTCGATGTCGCGTCGCCCGAAGCGGTCTATGTCGAGGGCGACGAGGATCTGCTTATCCAGGCCATCGATAACCTGATCGCGAACGCGATCAAGTACTCCCATCCCGGGACAACCGTGACCGTGTCGACGGAGATCGACGCCGCTGCCGTCTATTTGCGGGTGAGCGATCAGGGGCAGGGGCTCACGCCCGACGATCTGTCGCGTGCGTTTGGCGAATTCGCGACCCTCTCGGCGCGTCCGACCGGCGGCGAGACCTCCCTGGGCCTGGGCCTTGCCACCGTCCGGCGCATCGTGAAGGCGCATGACGGCGAGATAACCGCTGCAAGCGAGGGCCGCGATCGAGGTGCCACCTTCACGATCCGGCTGGCCGCGATCGCCGGCTCGGGCGGGGCGTCACCAGAGCCCGAGGGCCTGCGGGCTCACTGAGCGACCCTAATCCGGGTTCGCGGGAGCCTGCGAAGCCCCCAACCGGGAGAAAATGCGGATCCGCTGGCCGCATCCCGCGCAAGACCGGTGTAGGGGACAGGGCGGGCGCTGGTCATTGCGGGTCGGCCTCGGTCACGGGCACGGTCATGGGTTACGAGGCGTCGGGTTGCCGTGCCGGGTGGGTCTCGGCGAAGGCGGGACGCTCCAGCAGCTGTTCATTCACGGCGCGGATCTTCGGGTAAGGCGCGAGATCGCACGAAAAGCGGTTTGCGTTGAAGACCTGGGGAACCAGGCAGAGATCGGCGAGCGTGGGCGCGTCTCCGAAGCAGACGCCGCGCCCGGGCGCATCAGAGGGCAGCAGCGCCTCGACCGCCTCGAAGCCGAGTGCGATCCAGTGCTGGTACCAGGCGAGCTTTGCGTCGTCGTCGAGCCCCATGGGCCCAGTGATGTGTTGGAGCACCCGGAGGTTGTTGAGGGGATGGATCTCGCACGCGATCGAAAGAGCCAGGCTACGAACCTGTGCCCGCGCGGCGGGGTCGTCTGGTAGGAGTGGCGGCTCTGGGTGGGTTTCGTCCAGGTAGTCGATGATGGCGAGCGACTGTGCGATGCGCACGCCGCCGTCTTCCAACAGCGGCACCAGCCCTTGCGGATTTCGCGCCCTGAATGACGCCTCGTGCTGTTCGCCGCCGTCCCGCGTCAGATGGACGGACACGGGCTCGTAGTCGAGCCTCTTGAGCGCCAGCGCAATGCGTACGCGCCAGACTGCCGAGCTTCGATAATAAGTGTAGAGCTTCATAGGTATTCTTCTCCGCCGGACTGGGATCAGGCGCCCGCGCCCGGCCTGCCCGCCTCGCCTCGCAGCTCGAGAATCCGGGCCTGGAGCTTGTCGAGAATACGATCGAGCGAGCGGGCCTCGTTTCCCGTGAGCGCGCCCAGCAGGTCCGCTTCCCAAGCCGAGGCAAGCGGCGTGATGCGATTATACAAGCGCCGGCCCCTGCGCGAGAGCCGAAGCCTCACCCGCCGGGCGTCCGCCCGGTCCGTCTCCCGAGTGATCAGACCAGCCGAGCCCAGGCGCGCGATCGCCCGGCTGACTCGCACCTTGTCCATCGAGCTGCGCTCGGCGACCTCGTTGGCCGCGAGCGGCGCGAACCGTCCCAGGTTGGCCATCACCCGCCATTCGGCAATCGAAAGATCGAAGCGGTCTGCATATTGGCTCGCGAGCGATGTGCTCACGAGATGGGTCAGCACCGATAGCCGGTAGGGCATGAAGGCCTCGAGCCGGAAGCCGTCATCCCGGGCGTCGGCGCCGGTGCGGGCCGTGAACCCGGCCGATGATGTTGCCGGGCTCATCGCCCGGTCCCCGCATGGCGCCACTTCGTTTCAAATGAAACTAATTCTTGATTTCGTTTCATATGAAACTATTATACTTGCCAAACCCAATTGTAAAGGCTGAACCGGCCTGCCGCAGGGTCGATTGAGCGCGCGGAGGAGAGGAACCATGAAGCGCTATATCTCGTTTCCCCATGTCGAAGGCCAGGCTACCCGCCAAGCCCATGCGGAGCTTCCCGAGGGCACCTTCGAGCGCGAATTCAGCAAGGAAGGGTTCTACGGCCCGGCAGCACACATGTATCATGCCCATCCGCCCACCGGCTGGGTCGAATGGGAAGGGCCGCTCCGTCCCCGCGCCTTCGTGTTGACCAAGCTGAATCAGGTCGCCGCCTCGCCTTGGGATGCCGTCCAGGTTCTGGGCAATGCCCATGTCCGGATGCGGTTTTGGCGCGCGCCCGAGCGGATGGATCACTTGGTGCGCAATGGCGATGGCGACGAATTGCTCTTCGTCCACGAAGGCCGGGGCGATCTCTATTGCGATTTCGGGCATCTCACGTTCGAGGCGGGCGATTATATCGTGTTGCCCCGCGGCACCATGTGGCGACTCGACTGCGTCGAGCCGGTCACGGCGCTGCTGATCGAAGCAACCAACGCGAGCTACCAGCTGCCCGACAAGGGCCTCGTTGGCCCCCACGCCATTTTTGATCCGGCGATGCTCCAGGTGCCCGCGCTCGATGACGAGTTCGAGGCTCAGAAAGACGACACCGGGCCGGATGGACGCTGGCAGGTGGCAATCTGGAAACGCGGCGCGGTGAGTACCGTCACCTATCCGTTCAATCCGCTCGACGCGGTGGGCTGGAAGGGCGATCTCGCGCCGGCGCGGCTCAACCTGCGCGAGATCCGCCCCCTGATGAGTCACCGCTACCACCTGCCGCCCTCGGCACACACCACCTTCGTAGCCGAGCGCTTCGTCGTCTGCACCTTCTGTCCGCGCCCCTTTGAGTCGGATCCCGGTGCGCTCAAGGTTCCGTTCTTTCACAACAACGACTACGACGACGAAGTGCTGTTCTATCATGCGGACGATTTCTTCAGTCGCGACAACATCGAAGCGGGCATGGTTACGTTCCACCCGAGCGGGTTCACCCACGGGCCTCACCCCAAGGCCCTCTCGCGAGCCTTCGAGCCGGCCAAGCCGGCAACCGACGAGTATGCCGTCATGATCGACACGCGCGATCCGCTCGATGTCGGCGCGTTGCCTAAAGGCGTGGAATGGGCCGGTTATGTGGATAGCTGGAAATCCGGCGGGGAGGCCGCGCAATGAAGCTGGGGTCGCTCAAGGATGACGGGCGCGACGGCACGCTCGCCCTGGTCTCGCGGGACCTCCAGAGCGTCCTGCCCGTACCCGGCATCGCGCCCACTCTGCAAGCGGCGCTCGACGACTGGAATGCCGTGGCTCCGATGCTCGATGAGGCAAGCGAGAGGCTGAATGACGGCCCGACCCCCGGCATGATTCCGTTCGAGCCCTCGTTGTTTGCCGCACCGCTGCCCCGGGTCTTCCAGTGGGCGGACGGCAGCGCCTACGTCAATCACGTCGAGCTTGTGCGCAAGGCGCGTGGAGCCAAAATGCCCGAAAGTTATTGGGAGGACCCGCTGATGTATCAGGGCGGTTCGGATAGCTTCCTTGGGCCGCGCGAGCCCATCAGGTTGGCCGACGAGGATTGGGGCATCGACTTCGAATCCGAAATTGCCGTGATCACGGATGACGTGCCGATGGGCGTCGCCCCCGAAGAGGCAATCGGCCGGATCAGGCTGATTACGCTGGTCAATGACGTGAGCTTGCGGAATCTGATCCCGGCCGAGCTTGGCAAGGGGTTCGGTTTCTTCCAGTCAAAGCCCTCGACCGCCTTCGCGCCGGTCGCTGCCACGCCGGACGAGCTGGGTGACGCCTGGCGCGACGGCAAGGTCCATTTTCCGGTGCTCACCCACCTCAACGGCACCCTGTTCGGCCACCCCGAAGCGGGCGAGGACATGACCTTCGATTTCGGCCGGTTGATTGCGCACGCCGCGATGACCCGCCCTCTGGGCGCGGGCACGATCGTGGGCTCGGGAACGGTGTCCAACAGGTCGGGCACAGTGGGCTCGTCTTGCATCTCGGAGAAACGCATGCTGGAAACGATCGTGACGGGCACGCCGACGACCCCGTTCCTGTCGTTCGACGACCGGGTGCGTATCGAAATGCTGAATGGTGACGGTCAATCGCTATTCGGTGCTATCGAACAAATCGTGCGACGCTACGACGGGCCCTAAACGGGCAACGCCGCAGTTTCAGGGGAGAAACCATCATGGCCGCAAATTTCGCTTCGACCGGCGATCTCGAAGAAAAGCAGATCAGCTTCACGGAACTCGCCGACGGCGTTTACGCCTACACAGCCGAGGGTGACCCGAACTCGGGGGTTATCATCGGCGATGACGGCGTCTTCGTCATGGATGCCCAGGCGACCCCGGTTCAGGCGCAAAAGCTGATCGACCGGATTCGCGGGGTCACCGACAAGCCGATCAAGCATCTGGTTCTCAGCCATTATCACGCAGTGCGGGTCATGGGCGCCGCTGCCTATGACGCCCAGGCCATCATCGCCAGCCGCGGAACCTACAAAAATATCGTCGAACGCGGTCAGCAGGACTTCGAATCCGAAGTCGGCCTCGAGCAGGTCGAGACGGTGCCCGGCCTGACCTGGCCGTCAGTGGTCTTCGACTGCTTTCCCCGCCTCTTCGAGCAGGTCGAGACGGTGCCCGGCCTGACCTGGCCGTCAGTGGTCTTCGATACGGAGCTCACCCTGTACGTCGGGGGACGTGAAGTCCGGCTTCTGCATCTGGGCCGGTCCCATACCAAGGGCGACATCGTGGCCTGGCTCCCCGACTGCAGGGTCTGCTTCGCTGGCGATATGGTCGAGTATGAGGCGACGCCCTACACCGGGGACGCCTACCTCTCCGACTGGCCTGCGACGCTCGATAACCTGACTGCGCTCGGATCCGAGAAGCTCGTGCCGGGCCGCGGCGCCGCTCTTGTGGGGGCCGATCAGGTCGTCGCGGGAATTGCCGGAACCCGCGATTTCCTGAGCGATCTCTTCGGCGCCGCGCGCGAGGGCGTGGCCAAAGAACTCGGGCTCAAGGAGATCTATGATCTCGCCTACGAGCGGATGGCGCCGAAATACGGCGACTGGGTCATCTTCGACCACTGCATGCCGTTCGACGCCAGCCGGGCCTTCGACGAAGCGAGCGGCATCGCCGATCCGCGAATCTGGACCGCTCAGCGCGATATCGAGATGTGGAGCACGCTGCAAAGGGACAAGCCCGCCTGAGGGGCGGGGGCCGCGGCCATGACGGGCGGTTTCGCTTATCGCGAATATCGCTATACGCCGTCGGCCGACCAGGCGGCCAAGACGCCCGTGCGCCATCCCGTCGTCATTATCGGGGCCGGGCCGGTGGGTCTGGCGGCCGCGCTCGACCTCGCAGTCCACGGCCGACCCGTCGTCGTCCTCGAGGCCGAGAATCAGGTCTCGGCCGGCTCCCGGGCGATCTGCTGGTCGAAGCGCACGCTCGAGATCATGGACCGGCTCGGCGTCGGCCAGGCCCTGGTCGAAAAAGTCGTGACCTGGCGCCACGGCAAGGTGTTCTTCGGCGACCGGCGAATCTTCGAATTTGATCTGCTGCCCGATGACGATCACAAGCGGCCCGCCTTCATCAATCTCCAGCAATATCACTTCGAACAGATCGCCATCGAGGCGGCGGAGCGCACCAACAGCATCGATCTGCGCTGGCGGAACCGGGTGATCGGAGTCGAAACCGCGGCCGACGGCGTACGGCTTACGATTGAAACGTCCGACGGTCCCTATCGGCTCGAAGCCGATTATTTGCTCGCCTGTGACGGCGCCCGCAGTCCGACGCGAAAGCTTCTCGGCCTCGATTTCGCGGGCCGCGTGTTCGAGGACCGCTTCCTGATCGCCGACGTCGTGATGAAGGCGGAGTTTCCCACCGAGCGGTGGTTCTGGTTCGATTCGCCTTTCAACCGGGGGCAATCGGCCCTTCTCCATCGCCAGGCCGACGATGTCTGGCGCGTCGACTTGCAGCTCGGGCGCGATGCCGACCCGGCGCGCGAAGCGGAGCCCGATCGGGTCTTGCCCCGGCTCCGGGCCATGCTGGGCGACGATGCCGACTTCGAGCTGGACTGGGTCAGCGTCTACACCTTCCAATGTCGCAGGCTCGAGCGCTTTCGCCACGGCCGGATTCTGTTTGCCGGCGATTCCGCGCACCAGGTCTCGCCCTTCGGTGCGCGCGGCGGCAATAGCGGTATTCAGGACGCCGACAATCTGGTCTGGAAGCTCGCCCTCGTGCTCGATGGCAAGGCGCCGGAGTCGCTGCTCGACTCCTACGATACCGAGCGAATCGCGGCCGCAGACGAGAACATTCTCTGCTCGACGCGCAGCACTGATTTCATCAGTCCGAAAAGCGGCGTCTCCCGGGCCTTTCGCGACGCTGTGCTGGATCTGGCAGAACGGCACGACTTCGCCCGCCGACTGGTCAACAGCGGTCGCCTGTCGCTGCCCGCACGGTATGATGCGTCGCCGCTCGTCACGCCGGACGCGGCAGAGTTTGTCGACGGCCCGTCGCCGGGCAGCGCGGCGCTGGATGCGCGGGTCGAGGCCGGTGAATCCGGATGGCTGCTCGACAAACTGGGCGGTTGCTTTTGCGCGCTTTATTTTGCCGACGGCGCGGGTCCAAGGACGGCGCCCGGTGGCGCGGGTGCGCTTGCCGGCGATGGCGTGCCGTTACGCGTTCTCGCCGTAGGCGGCGCAAACGGCGCAAACGGCCTGGAACGGCTTGGCGATCCGGCCGGGCACCTCGCGGCGCGATACGATGCGGCGCCCGGAACCGTCTATCTGTTTCGCCCCGACCAGCACGTTGCCGCGCGCTGGCGGACATTCGACGTCGGTGCCTGCCGTGACGCAGTCCGGCGGGCGATCGGCAGCGCGTAAGGAAGGTGCGTGATGGCAAAGCTCGAAACCGGCGGTCGGATGGCCGATCCGGATGAATTCTACGAAGCGCTGATCGCGGCCCACGCGGATCTGAGCGAGGCCCGTAGCCAGGCTCTCAACACTCGTCTTGTGCTCCTGCTCGCCAACCATATCGGCGATCGGGCGGTCTTCGAACTGGCGCTCGCCGAAGCCCGCGCCGATTCGGAGAGCTAGGCGGCCTCAAACCGGGGCCTGGTCGCAGCTGATAAAGACCATATCAGCGGCGTCATCGCGGTTTGGAACCAGGGCCTGGTAGGCGTCGGACCCATACCAGGCGGTTACGGTCTCCTGGTCCGGGAACTTGAGCACGCCGCTCAGGTGATAGTCGTGGGCACCCTCGAGCACCTGGGCCAACTTGCCCCGGAACATGAACTCGCCGCCGAACGCCGCGACGGTCGGGCGCGATGTCTCGCCATAGATTTTGAACTTGTCGGGATCCTTGATCCGGGCATGAACGATCACGAAGGCTGTCATTTTTACCCCCTATAAAAAAAGCACCCCGGCCGAGCCGCTTGCTCAGGCGCCGGCGACCGCCGCGGCAATCGCCGTCCCGCCGGAAATGATTTCGAACCGCTTGCCGCTGGTGTTCGGCGCCTGGAGGCTTTCGACGATCACTGCCGCCACGTCGTCCCGTGCGATCTTGCCCCACTCGCCGATCGAGGAACCAAGGCGAACGCCGCCGCTGGGTTCCTCGTCGTTGAGAAAGCCCGGACAGACGATCGTGTAGTCGAGCCCGCTCTCTGCGAGATGGGCATCGGCGGCGCCCTTGGCCCGCATGTAATGGCGGATCGCCTCGCGCTGGCCCTCGGGATCGTCGGCGCCCATCGAGCTCAGCATGACGAAGCGCGCGACCCCGGCCGCGACACAGGCGTCGATCAGCCGTACGGCACCCTCCTGATCGACCGCGATGGTCTTCTCGGGGCCGGTCTTCGAGCCTGAGCCCGCGGCGAAGATAACGGCGTCCGAGCCGGCGACCGCGTCATCGAGCGGGCCTTCGAGATCCGCCAGTACGCAAGCGACGCCGATCTCGGCGAAGGCCGGCTCCTGCCCGGCATCCCGAATCATGGCACGGACCTCGTGACCGCGCGCCTTGAGCAAGCGGACGATCCGCAGTCCCGTGAGGCCGTTCGCCCCGGCGACAAGTACGATCATGACTTTCTCCCCCGGCGACGGTGGGCGGGCGGGCGACACCATCACCACCGACTGACATTTAAGTGACTACAATTCGCAATATCGTGACAGTACAAGCCGCGCCGTTTGGTGCAGCATGGGTTCTCGCACGTCGGATCGCAACCCCGACACTACGCGGAGGCTACGATGGTTGAAAAACTGATAGGGCTGGTTGGGCTGTTTCGCGGAAGTCTGCTCGTCGCCGACCGGGGCGTCGGGCCGTTCCTCGACCTCACAATCCGACTCTGGCTCGCCGGCATGTTCTGGAGCTCGGGCATCCTCAAGGTCTCCAACTGGCCGATCGCGCTGGAGCTGGCAAGCAGCGAATACCCCGTGAGCTGGCTGGATCCGGTCGCGGCCGCCTATCTGGGCGTCGCCATCGAGCTGATCTGCCCGATCTTCCTCGCATTCGGCCTGTTCACCCGGCTCGCGGCCCTGCCGTTGATCGCGCTCTCGCTCATCACCCAGTACGAATACCTCGCACTGCCCGAACACCTGTTCTGGGCGATCCTGCTGGGCCTGATCGCCGTGCGGGGCGCCGGCGCGCTCTCGCTCGATCACCTGTTCGCCCGCGCCCTGTTCCGCAGCGCGCTTCCCGGTGTGAGCCTGGCCCAGGCCGCGATGGAGGTTCTCACCCGCTACGGCGGCTCGGGCTATCAGCTCTTCATCCGGCTGTGGATGGCGCAGATCTTCTGGGAATCCGGCCTGGTCAAGGTCCAGAGCTGGCAGACCACGCTCTTTCTGTTCGAGTACGAGTACCAGATCCCGATCCTGGGGCCGGTGACTGCGGCCTATCTGGGGACCGCGGCCGAGCTTGCCTGCCCGGTGCTGCTCGCCTTCGGGATCGGCGCGCGATTCGCCGCCGTGCCGCTCTTCGTCATGACCTGCTTCATCCAATTCACCTATCTCGACAAGATGGAGCATTTCTACTGGATGATGCTATTCGCCCAAATCGCGCTTCGAGGCGGGGGTCATCTCTCGCTCGACTACGCCCTGTCCTGGTGGCTTGCGCGCACCGTGCCGCTGTTTACGGGCAAGCCGGCCTTCAAGCTCGACGGCCTGCCCCGAGTCGTGATCGTGGGTGCCGGATTCGGCGGCCTCGCGGCCGCCCGGGCGCTTAAACTGGTCCGCGCGCAGGTCACGGTGATCGACCGCTGGAACTACCATCTCTTCCAGCCGTTGCTCTATCAGGTCGCGACCGCAAGCCTTTCGCCGGCCGACATCGCCTTGCCGATTCGCAGCGTCCTGCGGGACCAGTTCAACGCGCGGGTGCTGCTCAAGACGGTCCACGGCGTCGATCCGGAGAAGAACGAGATCACCCTCGACGACCGGACAATCCCTTACGACTATCTGGTTCTCGCGACCGGTGCGCGACATAGCTATTTCGGCAAGGACGACTGGGAGGATTTCGCCCCGGGGCTCAAGCAGGTCGACGATGCGACCGCGATCCGCCGGCGGATCCTGCAGGCCTTCGAGCAGGCCGAAATCGTCGAGGACGAGGCCGAACGGCGACGCCAGCTCACCTTCGTTATCGTTGGCGGCGGGCCGACCGGCGTCGAGCTTGCAGGTGCGATCGTCGAGCTCGCCCGATTCGGCATGGAAAAGGAGTTCCGCAATTTCGACCCGGCGGACGCTCGGGTGGTGCTCGTCCAGTCGCCCGACCGGGTGCTTCCGACGTTTCCCGAAAGCCTCTCGGAAAAGGCCCGTCGCTCGCTCGAGGAGCTCGGAGTCGAGGTGCGGGTCAAGAGCCG
>CBDAPE010000010.1:0-103508 GCA_965198325.1 Alphaproteobacteria bacterium
ATCCCACAATCTCACCCGGCGTGTCGCGCACCGCCCGGCCCATCTGCCGGGTGATCTCGGGCGCGAGCTCGTCACTTCGCGAAACGATGTGATCGACCGCTTTCCGACAGATTGCCGCGCGCTCGTCGAGCGGCACAGTCCGCCAGCCGGCTTGGGCTCCAACGGCACACGACAGCACGGCCTCGATCGCCGCCCCGTCGGCCACCGGGCGCGCCGCAATCACGGCGCCATCGATAGGCGAATTTGTTCTCTGGATATCTCCCATGTCTCGATCCTCTTGTTCTCGTGCCGTTATGGCGCGGCGTTTTCGGCGATCAGTGCGGCCCAGCGATCGCCCACCACATCCGCGAAGGCCAGCGCATCGTCGAGATGGCGGCTCATGTCCTCCTCGGCTCCCTCGATCAGTGCCTGGCCCCGTCTCTCGCCCAGATGCTCGATAACCCGCTGCTTCGGTCGGGCGAGCCAACCCCGGATGATTTCGGCGGTGGCCTCGAGATGGCACTGGAAGCCGTAAGTCGTCCGGCCGATGCGATAGGTATGATTCGGGACTTGGGGTGTTGTCATCAGCAGCTCCGCTTGCTCGGGCAGCTCGAAGGTATCCGAGTGATGGACGAAGATTCGCTGGACTGGCTCGATGCCCTCCAGGAGCGGGTCGGTCTGTCCCGCCTCGGTGATTCTTAGGGGTCTGAAGCCGAACTGGAATTCCACGGCGGGGATCACCGGTTTGCCGAATGCCCGGGCGACGATCTGGCTGCCGAGACAGATACCCATGATGGGCTTCGCCTCGGCGTGATAGTGACGAACAAGCTCGAACGTCGGCGCGAAGACATGATCGTAGGCCGGATCGGCAACGCTCATGGGCCCGCCCAGCACGAGAAGTGCATCGAAATCGCCGGCGGCGGACGAGCGCGCGTCGCCGTCGGCTGGGTTGATCTGAACGCAGATCCCGCCCCGCCGCTCGATACGCTCGCCGATCCGGCCGGGCGGCGAGACGGCGTTGCTCATGACGGTCAAAATGCGCATAGTGACGCTCGGATTGATGGTCCCGGTGATCGTCGCTGTCACGGCGAACGGAAGCATTGACCCATGGACAATTGGTCTACATCATAGACCATGATTGAGTCCGAAAGCGCAACCGGAATTTAGCGGCGGCAAACGCCGTTTGGCGCAAGCGGGGCTACAGCCGGGTAAGAACGATTAATCCAGTCAGGTTTCCGGGGAAGGAAACAACGACATGACTGACAACGAATTCGTCCGCCGCAACATCAAGCAGGACTTATCCTACGGGGTTCCGGGTGAAGTGGCCATGATGGCCGAGCCCGAGGACGAGCACTACTGGGTCGATGACGGCCACGGTCTTTCTATGCGCCCGCTTTGGATCAACCCGACCAGCGGATCACGGGTTTCAATGATCCGATTGAGGCGAAACGGCGTGGTTGGCCGGCATCGCCACCCGGATCCGGTCCATGGCTATGTCATCAAAGGCGAGTGGTATTACCTCGAGCACGATTGGGTTGCGAAGCCCGGGATGTACATTTACGAACCGCCAGGCGACATTCACACGCTCGTGGTCCCCGACCATGTCGAAGAGACCATGTCGATCTTCCAGTGCAACGGCGCGGTTCTCTATCTGGACGATGATGACAACGTCATTGATTACGACGATGTCTACACGGTCATCGAGCAGTGCCGGGCCCATTACGAAAAGGTCGGCATCGGCGCCGACTATGTGGATACGCTAATCCGGTAACCGATAGGGAGTATTCGACCGGAGATCGCGACGACAGGACCCGATTGGAACGGCGGCGGCGCCTGCCCACGATAGACAGGGAGAGCAACCATCATGGCAAAACGGGATTCGAGCGATGCCCGCGCGGCGCACTACAAGAAGGCGCAGGCGGACATGGCCGCCAAGGGTGTGAAATATATCCAGGCGGAAGTGCCCGACATCGACGGGATGCTGCGGGGCAAGATCCTCAGCCCGAAGAAGGCGCTCTCGCCCACAGGCAGCTCCCACTGCGTCATCCAGTACGGCATGTCGCCCCAGGATAACCTGATCATGACGCCGTTGGGTTCGTTCGAGAACGGGTTTCCCGACTTCGTGGCGCTCTCCGACCTCGATACGCTGGTGCACTGGCCCTGGGCGCCCGAATACGCGTCGGTGTTCAACGATATGTACGACGCGGAGAGTCGCAAGCCTTGTGGCGTCTCACCCCGCGAGGTTCTCCGGCGGGTCGAACGCAAGGCAAAACGCATGGGCTTTCAGCCCCGCTGTTCCGTGGAATACGAAGCGGTAGTCCTGCAGGCCGACCCTGAAGCGAGCGGCGAGGGCCGCTTCACCGATCTCAAGCCCGTGAGCACGACTCTCAACGCCTACAGCCTGACCCGCATCCCCGACCTACGCGAATTGATGGAGGAGTTCCTGTCCCGAATGGCCGGTATCGGGGTCGACATCGAAGCGTTCCACACGGAGAAGGGACCGGGCCAGTTCGAATTCGCGATACCCCACTACCCCTCTCTCGAGGCCGCCGACAAGGCGATCCGGGCAAAGTTCTATCTCAAGCAGCTCTGCGCCGAACTGGGTCTGGCCATCACGTTCATGTCCAAGTGGAGCTTGGACGAAGTGGGCACTGGCGGACATGTGCATCAGAGCCTGTGGAAGAACGCCAAGCCGGTGTTTTCGCGTGGCCGGCCCGGCAGCTTCTCGACCATCGGCAAGCAGTATGTCGCCGGCATGATCCATTGCATGCGCGAGCTCACCGCGCTCTACAATCCGAACATCAATTCCTACCGGCGCCGGGCGAGCCAGGACTGGTGCCCGGAGAACGCCTCCTGGGGCTGGGACAACCGCAGCGCGGCGCTGCGCGTAATTACCCAGCCGACGGCGGCGAGCGCGCGGATCGAGACGCGGCAGCCGGGAGGCGAAACCAACCCGTATTTGAGCATCGCCGTGGGTCTCGCCAGCGGTCTCTACGGCATCGAAAATGAGCTCAAGCTGATGCCCGCCGCCGAGCGCGATGCCGGGACCGATCCCCGGTTCGACAGGCTACCCCTCGATCTGAACGAGGCCACCGACTGCCTGCGTGCCTCGAAGCTCGCTCCCCGGATGTTCGGTGCCGACTTCATTGAGCATTTTCTGATCACCCGCGACTACGAGTGGCAGCTCTGGAAGGACTGGCTCGCAAACAACGTGACCGACTTCGAACTCCGTCGATACTTCTTTACGGCCTGACAGTTTACGAGACGCACGCGGTTCGGTGAAACTGACCTGAAGGGTCGGGTCGAATTGCTAGGAGGCGAGACAGGCCCGCCGGACGCGATCGTTCACCAGGTCCGGCGTCTCGCACATCATGAAATGCCCCGCATCGGGGACATATTCGAGGGTGAAATTCGTGTACCAGGAGGGGATAAGATCGGTCCAGCGCGCCGGGATACAAGGATCCGCCATGCCTTGCAGGAATGTCATGGGGCAGGACGAAATCGTGTAGTCGAGGTCTGTCCAGGTTTTCCGCTGGCCCGAGCGATAAAAATTGAAGCCGCCCTGGATATTGCCCGGTTTCATGTAGTTGTCGGTGTAGACCTCGAGTTCTTCGTCGCTGAACAACGCCGGGTCGGACGACCAGTGCGACAGGAAATGCGCAAAGTAGCTCCGGCAGTCGGCTCTGCTGGAGCCGACCAGCTCGACCGCCATGTCGAGCTGGTGGAACTTCGCATACCAGGATTCCGAGAAATGTTCGGCACTCATGTAGCGCGTGTCGAAGCCCGGGACGATCGGATCCATGACGACGGCGCGCTCGACCCGCTCGCGGTATTTGCGCGCGAACTTGTGGATTACGATGGCCGCGTAATCATGCCCGACCAGTGTCGCCCGCTCGACATTCAGGTGATCGAGCAGGTTCGCCAGATCGTCGGTCGCGACCAGGGTTCCATAGAGATCGATGTTCGAGAGGTCTGGCTTCTCGGAATCGCCGAACCCCCTCATGTCTGGAACGATCACGTCGAAATCCGCGGCCAGCGGTCCGATATTCTTGCGCCACTCCCACCAGAACCCTGGCCAGCCATGCATGAGAATCACTGGCTCGCCTTGTCCCTCACGAACATAGTGCAGGCGGATCGATCCGAGATCGGCGGTATGGTGGTCGAAATCGTCAGGCAGTCGTATCGTCATCGAAATCATCCGACTCGTGGATTAACGCAACGAAGGAGATCTTTCCCCCCATCTATCATGACTCGAAATTACGGTTGCGTGGTATGCAGTAACGGAAATGATCGACCGAGGGCAATTTTACCGGGTGGAGGTACAGGAAATGGGAGACACAGTTCTCAGCAGTCTGGACGGCGACATTCGGCGAATTACGCTCAATCGGCCCGATCGCCTCAATGCGGTCAACGAAGAGCTCCTGCTCGATATGCTCGCGGTTCTTCGAGAGGCGGAGGCCGATGCCCGGACGCGGGTAATCGTCCTATGCGGTGCGGGCCGCGCCTTTTGCTCCGGCGACGACCTCAAGGATTTCGATCAACAGGTCACGGGCGAACGCGAGGTGCGAGCCTATCTCGAGCTGTTCCAGGAGGTTACCCGCGTCATCCTCCACGGCGACAAGATGGTAATCGGTGCGATTCACGGTTGGGCCGTGGGCGGCGCTCTCGAATGGGTCATTAATCTCGATTTCACGATCTTCGGCGAAGGCACGCGCTGCTTCTTTCCCGAAGTTTCATTGGGGCTTTTCGTCACCGGTGCCGTGACCACGTTGCTGACCAAGCAGATCGGACCCCAGAGAACGAAAGATCTGATCATGTTCGGCGAAAAGTTCGACGCGGCCACGGCGAAGGACCTCGGAATCGCATGGAAGGTCGTGCCCGACGATGCCGTCCTCGACAGTGCAACCGAACTGGCACATCGAATCGCCGCCCTGCCCGAAGGCTCGGTCCGCGACCTCAAGCGGGTCATCAACCGCGCCTATCACCTCGATGCGGACGGTGCCATGGCGCTTGAGGCCGACGCCGCGGTTCGCGGGTTTCAGGACCCCGAAAGTGCGGAACGCGCTGCGCAATTCGGCAACTAGCCGGCCACGCCACCAATCAGTAGCTGGAGGCTCAGTTCGTGTGCCGTGGAAATATTCGCCAAAGGCGGCTGCGCGCCCCCGCAACCGCCTTTACCGCCTCACTAATCGATTTCGAACCCTGCATATCGTTGCCAACGCCGCCGAAAAATCTCGCGCTCGCCGTCCTCGAACTTCGAGAATCGGACATCGGGAAACATCGTAACCGGATTTCTTGGGCCGTTCATCTGGCCGAGCACCCATTCCCGATGAGGGCGAACGCAGACAAGCACATAGCGGTCTTCCTGAGTTTCGCCACGAAACCGGTTGAGAAGGCGCCGTAGCGCTGGGCTATGGCGGCCGATAGGAGTCTCATCGAATTCGGCGACGAGATCCCGATCTTCCTTGGTAACCCGATACGCCGAAACAGGTGATGTGTTCTTCGTGTTTTCAACCGTCATAGCTATGACCCCATCTGTTTTGCCGTCGATTCGCCCTCTAAGCCTGCCTTGTCATAATTAGCCCCGTCGGATCGACGATATGAACTCCCTTGATAACGCGTCTCGATCCACCCAGGTCCGTGTCGATTTAATCGAACGAGAACACCTCCGGATCGAGAAACCGGTTCAACACATTCGCCGTCAATCGAGACACGTTGTTATCGTAGCTGTTGTGCGAAAGGCTGCCGGACCATGCGATGGAGCCGGTCGAAAACACGGCTCCACCTTTCGGCGTCTCGAAGAAAACCATATCCGCCCGAACGAGCGAGTTCTCCTGACCTCCAGTACCCGGATAATTGAAATCGAGTTCGTCGGCGCAAAGCTGATACGAGTCGCTGTGATTCTCCGAGGACGCCACGCGAAGGACATGGTGCGGGGTTCCGAGATCGGGATCGCAGATGTCAAGTTCCAGGCCGGCCGCGCCCCCGCCGATCAAACCGAAGTCGCCGATAATCTCGTCGGCGTCCATGCCTTCAAAGATAAACCGAACACGCGGATCGTCGCTTTCCGGCGTCCGCCGGTAATGGCTCGAGATATCAAAACCCTGCGAGGCAAACCCCACGCCCGTCATCACCTGAGGAGCATAATGTCCCAATCCTCTCCAAATGCCACTGCGCTCGCCGACAAAACTGAAATAATGCTCGCCATTCCAAGCCTGCCCAGCGCAATTGTCCCATCTACACTCGATGACGCCGGGCATATTTGGATCGTAGGCGATTCGCAAATAGAACGTGTTGCCACCGAGGTTCATAATCCGACCGCCGATGGAGGAATAATCGTAGAGCGAATCCCAAATTTCGCTGCTGACATATTCGGGATGCGTGCCGGTAATCACAACTTGGTATCGACGGAGCACATCGAGGCCTTCGTTGTGGACATCTTCGTCGGTCAATACGTCGTAGCGGAATCCGGATTCTTCGAGCCAGTCGACGATATGGGTGTCGGCGTTAAATCCCCAGAGCGACGAACCTCGTCCACCGAGTGTGCTTTGAGCCTTTGGACGCATATTGAGCACCGGGCGCAAACGGCTCGAGTAATAGACGGGACTCCCGTCGAGATGGAGGTCATAAAAACACAGTCCATATTCCCGACGCTCGTTCAGAAACTGCTGGTAGGGATGAAGCTCAACCGCGTGATAACGCACCAACTCGGTATCCCATGCGTCTGTGGCCATATGTTCATTGGCGTACGCCATATGAGTTGCTGACGGGAGGATGAACGCTATCTCGGCTTCATTTCCATCGATCGGTCGAACAACGAACGGGACGAATTCCTCGCTGGTGTCGGCCGACAAACGAACGCAATAAAGACCGCTCTTGGTGTCGTCGGGCACAGTCAGCTCGAAATCGCACTTCCAATCTGCGTCGTACACGTCGTCTTCGTGAAAGTGAACCGCGCCATACGTCTCCGGAGCATGGCGCCAGCAGAATTCCTTGCCGCTCCAGTTATGACCCGTCACGGCTCTCGCCGGAATATTGACGGTGCGCCCGTTGAGTCGATTTTCGGAAACATCGACGATTTTGTCAGTGCCAATTCCTTGGGAAAAGTCCCAGATCCCAATCACCTTGTTTCGCACGACACTGGTCAACGGCGACGATTGCAAAGTCTTCATTTCGTCCAGAGTAAGAACGTCCCCGGACAGCCGTGGCGCGTCTATCTTTCCGTTGAAATGGCTGTCGCCGACAATCTCACCGCGTGAACTGCTCGCGCAGAATGCCGCCATCATCAGTGGAACACCGTTGGACGAAATCGGATCTGCGATGCCGGTGGTCTGGGCGCTACCCACTCCCCTAGAAAGATCTCTATTCCGAACGGGTTCCTGACAAACTTCGAGACTGCCGGTTTTCGAATTGTAGATTCCAGCCACGAAGTACCATTCGTTTGACAACAAGAGGGTATCTGCCGATACCTCGTGTGTGGCTCCACTTCCATCGCCGATCTTGAAGGCCGTGCAGCCTTTCTCGTCGATATAAAGGGCGAAGCCCGTCTGCTCGCCAGAGCACCATTTGGTGATGAGGCCTTGCTTGCCGCGCTTGGGGGTCGTCGGAAAAATGAACGCCTGGACCGTACAGCCTGCAATTTGCTCAAGCGCTCGACTGGATTCGATGACGATGTACGAACCGGCGTGAATCTCCTGGTGACGCCCCGGAAAGGACTTGGACAAACCCATCTCGACGGGGGTTGCCTTGTAGCCGGGTCCCTCGGGGTTTTCGTCGCCGCAAATCAATCGGAGAGACTGTGCCTCGTAGCGTTCAGCCCCTTCGCAATTGACGAAAATTTTGAGGGTTTCTTGCGGCCGAACACTCAAACGATCGCCGTAGGCGGTCAAATTGAGCGATCCCAATTTTTTGTCGCTATCACCGTAGGCCATCGATTCCCCCAATACATTCAATTCCAATCGCTGCCGTCAAAGCGGACGAACCACGTTAGACAAACAAACGCACCGAGTCGAATTAACCGGACCGGCGTCTCCTGAGACGGAAAAACACAATCTCGATGGTCAAAAACAAAATCGCCGATGCAGCAAACACGAACGTACCGACAGCGTTCGTTTGTGGATCCACTCCCCGTCGCAGCATGCTCCAAATTTCGACCGGCAACGTCACGTCAAAGCGGCTCAGAAGGAATGCGATGATAAATTCATCCCACGAAAACGTGATGGCTAATGCTAAAGCCGCGAGCAAAGCCGGTGCTATCGTCGGAAGTGTGATTCGGGAAATAACTTGCCATTCATTCGCACCGAGGTCCCGGGCCGCCCGTTCCAGGGCGATCTGGTGAGCACCGAGTTGGCTGTATATTACGGCAAATGTAAGTGGAACATTGATGACCACGTGGCCGATGCAGATCGTAAATAAGGATCGATCAAGACCGACAAGATTGAAGGTCAAGAGAAGCCCGATACCGATAATGAGATATGAAACCAGCAGGGGCGCCATCAGTAGCCACTGAAATCCGCTCGAGAACGGTATCCGCCACCGTGCCAGCGCATAGGCGCCGAGAAACCCGAGTATGGTCGCAACGAAAGCTGAGGAAACGGCGACAATGACCGAATTTACCAAGGCCTCCATGAGGCGAAAATTGGCGAACAGCTCGTCGTACCACCGTATTGAAAACCCCTTGAAAGGCGGAAGCGCGAGTTTTCCATCCTGAAATGAAAAGAGGACAAGAACGATTACGGGGGTCAGGATGAACACATAGAAAATTGCCAGGTATACTCCGCCAAGCGCCGGAAAAAGCCTCGCTGTCGTTCTCGTTTTCATCCTTCAGATCCGGTCCATCTTGAGCCAGCGCGCAAAAGCGAGGAAAACGATTGTCACGACGATCATCAGTAAAACGCTGAGCGCCGACGCCATCGGGTAATCGAAATGCCGCGAGACCTGGAGCATGATCGCCTGTGGCATCAGGAGTTCTCTGCCGCCGCCCAATATATGCGGTGTGATGTAATCGCCGATCGCGATCACGAAGGTGAGAAAGCAGCCAACGGCCACGCCGGGAATACTCAACGGAAGCGTGACACGCATAAAAATCTCGAACGGTGAAGCGCCGAGGTCCGCCGCGGCGGCACGATAGCTTTTCGGTATCTGAATCAGGTTCGCAAAGATCGTGAGCGTCAGCAGCATGGAAAAGAAGTGCACTAATCCAAGCACTGTTGCGAATCGGCCATGACCCATCGCCAGCGGATCGCTAATCAATCCAGCAGCTAAAAGCGCGTGGTTTATTATTCCATTTTTCGAGAGGACCAGAAGCCAGCTATAGGAGCGAACGAGATAGGATGTCCAAAACGGCAGGATTGCCGCGACAAGCGCCAGCCTCTGATATTTTTTCGGGATGTAATAGGCGAGAATGTAGGCAACGGGGTAGGCAACGAGCACGCTGACGACCGTGGTGATCGCCGCGACCTCAAGAGAATTTTGAAGAGCCTCGACAAGTTGGGGGCGGGTGAAAAAAGCGCTGTAGTTGTCAACCGACCAGTCTTTGATGATCCCGGATTCCGAATACTGCCAGAAACTGTAGGTCACCATCACGCCGAGCGGGGCAACGAAAAATGCGATCGTCCACAACGTGGCCGGCGACAGGAAGCCGAAACGCCGGAGTTCTTGCATTCTTCGTCACCCGTTTCCCAGCCGCGATCACGGTTCGTCCGTGCATCGCGAGCTGCACGGCAACTGCAGCTAGCGTAACCCTGGGACTACCATTGCAGAAATTCAGTCCATAAATCCTGCATCGCGCGATCCATCTCGGCATCGTAGTATTTAGTAATGAAGGATCGAGCGATGTACTCCTCCTGTTTGCTCCACTTGAGGAAATCTTTTTCCTCGTCTGTCAATGCCGCCTTTTGGTTAACAGGTATCCCCCAAAAACAGGAAGATTTGGCTAGTGCGAGATTCCCCTCCGGGCCTGCAAAATATTTGAGGAATTCAGTCGCCAGGTCCTTTCGTTCAGAGCTCTCAACGACAGAGAGTGAAGTCACATAAAAGCTTCCACCCTCTATGGGGACCTCATAGGAGATGGCGGGATTATCTTCCTGAAATGCCGCGGCCATCCAATCCCCGCCGCCGAGGATGATCGTCGCTTCGCCAGTCGCCATTGCTGTCTGCACTCCAACGATGTCGCCGATAAACGATGAGTTAGCCTTGAGCACCCTCAGTTTTTCCCGAATTGCCGGAAAATCGTCCTCGGTGATGTCCACAGGCTCTATGCCGATACCAGTGGCGACTATCTGAATGATCAGGACGTAGAAGTCCCATAGACCTATTTCGCCGGCATACTTGTCACTCCAAACGATGCTAAGGCTTTTCATGTCATTAGGATCGACCTTGCTGGAGTCAAAGGCGATGGTGTTCCAGCCAAGTTTGACTGGAACGCCGTACAGCTTTCCATCCACGTAATGGAAATCTTCCCGGCGTGCATCTGCAAACATGTCGTCCCAGGGATAATCCGCCGGATCGAGTTCAGCCAGAAGGCCGCTTGCAACATGGGCAGGAACGTAGCCGGCATCCGTGTTAAGGACGTCCCAGTCCCCGGGTGCCGATTGCTCCAAAAGCGCGTGCGCGACACCGGGATCTTCGTGAACTTTCACGTTTACACGCACATCAAATTGTTCCTCGAACCCCGCAAACGTTTTGGGATCGTCGATGTCGCACCAGCCCAGCACATTCAGTTCGCCTGCAGTCAGGCCGCTTCGCGGCGCCATTACCATGGCCATCCCGAAGCAGAGGGCGCCAATGGCAAGGATTCTTACTGGCGAGCCTCTCCGGTGTACCAAGCGCGCGTCCGATGGCTGTCGTCTGGTTCCGATACGGCTATCAACGCCGCATGCTTCTGAAATTCGAATTAATCGATTTTGAAGGCGTGATGAAAATATGGTCATGTCAACTCCTCCCTTAACTCATGTGTCGGCTGTTCAGCCGTCACATATCATGTTTATTTTTATGTTCGGACGGCCACAATTTCGGCACGTTTCCGAGACGTTCTAGTTTTTCACAAACTTGCCGTTAGGGAAAGGATGACACATTGAAATGGGTATTGTCAGAGAAAATTGGATTAAGCATTTGGGCGAGGTTGCTTAGCCTCCGGTGGTTAGGACTGCTTGTGGTTATGTGCGAACTCTTTAGGAGTCGTGCGTCGAATGTCCGCTTTTGTCTATAAGCGGACCATCCGTTGCGCGGCTGAGAACGACCGCTTCTGACCCAGAGCGGACATAACCATTCCAAGGCGAGGTTAGCGAGTCGTTAAATTCATCCTGGCTGACCAAGGGGCAAACCACACGAATACTCTATACACTGCTCGGTGAGCAGCGCTCCGGGCATTGAGCGCGACCCTCAGTCGAAGCCATAGAGGCGCGCGGCATTGTCGTGAACGATCTTCTGCTTGTCCGCTTTCGAGACGCCGTTGAAGGTGCGTTCGATTACCGCTTGAGAATGGGGAAATGTGCCTTCGTCATGGGGATAATCACTGCCCCACAGTAGACAACCCGACCCGGTAAACTCTATATTCTTCAGCGCAATTGGGTCATCACTGAAAGTGACAAATCCCTGCCGGGCAAAATATTCGCTGGGTTTCAGCTCGAGCTTGGGATGAATCCACATGTGTTTCTTCTCCGCCTGCTCATCGAGCACATACAGCAACCATGCCAGCCAGCCGGATCCACACTCGACCACCACAAACTTGAGCTCGGGATGTCTTTCGCACACCCCCGCAGTGATGAGCTCGGAGACGGGGATCTGGCCATCGGCCATGCCGAGCACCATATAGTTGAGGGTGCCGCCCAGATCATTGTCGCCTTGCCCCATCTCGTCGGGATAAATGTCCTCGCTGTTGGAGAACGCGTGAAACGACAACACGATGTCGGCGTCTTCCAAGGCGGACCACAAAGGCTCGTACGCGGGACGGTTGTAGGGCTGCCCGGCGTTGGCCAGAGGGATACCGACCGACCGGTAACCAAGCTTAGCCATGCGCTCTACTTCGTCCACCGCGGCCGAAATGTCATCCACCGGAAGCACCCCCACCGGCAGAAAGCGGTCCGGCTGGGCGCCGAACAGCTCAACGGCCCAATCGTTATAGGCGCGCGCAACCGCAAGCTGATAAGCGGGGTCAGGGGCGGCATAGATGAACAGCGATTCGTTGGGATAGATCACCTCGGCGCAAACCCCGTCGCGCTCTTGGTCCGCCACGCGTCGGTCCAGATCGGTACCGCCGCTGGGATCGCTCCTGAACTCGCGATTCTGGTCATCCTCGTTGGCGTCGGCCCTGGCGATATCCAGACGCCGCGGTTTCTTGCCTTCGACAATCAGATAGCTGCCGCCGTCGATCTCCTCGACCCGCGGCACCAGGTCGCGAAACGTCTTGGGGAGCCGATCATAGAGGTCGTCGGGCTCTTGCACATGAGAATCGGCTGATATGACCTGAGCATTATTCATTGTGCCCTATCCTCGTGTTAGTCACTCGCCTACGGTACTACGGGCTGTGTCTCGAAAGTGGTGGAAATTGGTTTTGGCGCCTCTCCGAGCGGGTTGAGTTTTGCGGCGGTCAGGCTGCGCGGTCAAGGGTTTCGTCGGCGATTAGCTGATCGAGGGTTTCCCATCCATCGACTTTGCGCATCTGGATTTGGCCGGAAGCGAGGAGCGCCCAGAGGAGCATCGGCACTGTTTCGGGACACGGCAGCACGGTCTGTGTTTTGATCCGGCGCTTGAACTCCTCGTTGAGACGCTCAATGGCGTTGGTCGTTCGGGCTGATTTCCATTGGCTCTTGGACAGGCGCGTGAAGGTAAAGAGCTTGTCGCCCGCTTCCGCGAGGCTGTCCGCGACGGCCCTGCATTTCAGCCGCCACTTGCGGACAAGCGCCTTGCGGCGGGTTTCCACCTCGGAGGCAGTGTCGGCATAGATCATATCGCGGTAATCTTCGCTCAGCTCGTCATGCATGTGTTTGGGAGCATGACCCAGAAGGTTGCGGTGCTTGTGCACGGTGCAGCGTTGAACGGGAAGGTCATCGCCCCAAAGCGCCGACAGAGCCGCCTCCAGCCCCGGCGCGCCATCGACGATGACAAACCCGGGCCGTTTCAGTCCACGCGCATCAAGGTCGTCGAGGAACTGGCGCCACGCCGCCTGGCTTTCTCCGCCCATATTCCCGATCGAAAGCAAGACCTTCTGGCCATCCTGGCGCACCCCTATAGCCGCGAGAACCGAGATGTTGGTGGCCTTGCGGTCCAGTCGGGTCTTGATCACAGTGCCGTCAAGGATCAGCCGAACAATATCCTCATCCGCGAGGCCACGGCTGCACCAGGCGTCCCAATCGACCTTCACCTTGCGCCACGCCCGGCTCACAACGTCCTTGCTCACAGAACCCCGGAAGAGCCCGAACAGCGCGCGTTTCACCCGCCGCGTGTTGGTTCCGGACAGATACACCGAAGCGATCAGCGCCTCGGCCTTTCTGGTCAGCCGCTGGTAGCGCGGCAGCGCCCGCGAACGCCATTCCGACGCCCGACCGTCTTCCTCAACGATCCGCGCACGCGGCACGCTCACCCTCTCGGTCCCGAATGTCCCCGTCAGTTGCCGCTTCCGGTGCCCGTTCCGATACCCTTGCCGAAGCGCGTCCTCTCGACCGTATCGGCAGCGCCCGAGAAACTGCGCAAGTTCCTCCTCAAAAACGGCCTCGATCGTGGATCTGATGTTCTCCCGCAGCCGGTCCTCGATCGGATCATAGCCGGCGTCATTGGCCAGTAGCGAAAGCACGGAAGTCTCGGTAGTGTTCTTCATGGCGTGATCTCCTTGGCGGTGCTAGCCGCCGGTTGGGTGGTTGTCTTGTCACCCGGAGATTACGCCACCCTCAAATTTCCACCACTTTCGAGACACAGCCGTACTACGGCAATTATCTCAATCTCCACCCGCGCGCTGGTCGGTAGCAAACCAGTCTACACACCGGTGCTGGCCACCGGCGAGGTGAAATGAGGTTCCATCAGCTCGAAGCTGCGATGAAAATCCCGATGGCGAGTTCGGTCAACGGATCTCGGAAGGAATGAGGCGTTCAAGGGCGGCTGGTACTGCCGCTCTGAAGACGTATCACGCCAGACAGAGGGCCGCGAAATCTATCCCATGACGCCCGCGCACCTGCGCGAGATGTGTGACGGTCGGGCTGGGAACCGGCTGAGAAGCACTCGCAGTTGATGTCCGCTTGTGACCCTGAGAAGACTATGGGGGATCCGGTCGCTTTCCCTCTCAAGCCTGTTCGGAACACCGCCGCTGAGACCGCGCAGCGTGAAAGGCCGAATCGCGGAGAACAAAGTCACCCGCAGGCTCACGCTCTCCAAGAGGGCATCCAGCCTGGACGCCTGATCCGAAACGGAGGTTTGGCTGGGCGGAAGCCGGTCTGGTCGTCCCGGTTCGCCCGCTAGCCGATACAGCAGGGGCAGCCGGGACCCATGGACATAGCGGTGCCCTGGATGTAGCCGATGGATTTTACGCCGAGAGGCGCAGCGTCGGAGGTCCGGCTGGTGGCGGGCCGTTTTGACGTCGTCGAAGCGTTCCCAGTACGTGCGTTCCTCTGAGGCGGCCCCACCACGACCTGAAAGACGTGGTCACCAATGTCCGTGTCAATCTCGATCGTGGTGGCGTCGACTGTCTTCCAGTTCTGGAATTCTTCGCCGTCGCAGCGTACTGCGACCAGCTCCGAATCTGGAATTCCGGTCGCGCGGAAGCGGGTCGGCGCGCCGGCCTTGTCGCGATCGCCGGCATAGGTTGTGACGTGAAGAACGCCGTTCTCGTCGTTCCAGGCCTGTGAGATGCCCAAGGCAGGGAAATCGACTCCCGTAATCGTTGGCAAGCTGAATTTATCGAGATTCGGCTGGCGGAAGAGTCGCGACCACGCGTCTGGCCCGCCCACTTCCGACATGATCATCATCGCGCTCAATTGGCCGCGCGGCCATTTCTCATCGAAATTGAACCACCAGCCGAACTCGTCATTTGTCGGGCCGAAACGGCGCGGTTCGAAATTCTGCTCGGCATGATCACTCAAACGGTCGAAGCAGACCTGGTCGTCATACTCCTTCGCCAGCGCGAGACCGAGCGCGATATGGCGAGGGTCAGACGTCACCGGCACAGGTGCCGACGGATCATTCCAACCCAGCTTGCTGACTGCTGCATGATAATAGATCTCGGCGAAGGCCGGTTGCTGGGGCATCATAACGAGCCAGATGTCGAGCGCGGCGGCCAGCCCGAGCGTCTGATTATGTTGTACCAGGGGATCGTAATAGAGAGTTACCCACTCCAGTTGCTCTTTGCTGTTCAGGCCAAAATAGTCGTTTCGGGTGTGGTCAAACCAAGCGTCGTAGATGCCGTGGGTGTCCTTGTTGAACACGGCGTCGTAAAGCTGAAGCCCGAGCCCCGCCGAGCTACAGCAAAACGGCCAGAATTTGGTGTTTTCGCAATGCGGCCCTTCGGGGTGGCGGGTCCACTGGTCCACGAGCAGCTCGGCTACCTCATGCTGTGTTCACTCAAAGCGGGCGCCGTCGACGCCCGCCACCTGGAACGGCCTGGTCCATTTGTCCTCGCCGGAGACGTAAGCGTGCAGTGACATCGTCAGGTTCAGCCAGCCCTTGAAGAAGAGATTGCCGTCCGCCCCGATCGGGTCCGGCTGCAGGCCCCAAGGCTCAACGCCATTCGCACACCAACCGGGCACGTCATATTCGCCGACGAGATGCGCCGGGATGAGCGCCTCGATCCATTCTTTCGGATAGTCTTTGCGGCGTGGATCGGGACCGATATGGGTAATCCAGTCGATCGCAGCCCAATAGGTGAGGTGGCGTTCGACCAACTTTTTGAGGATCGTCGAATAGACCTCGCGCCAGGCTGGTGTCAGGTCGGCCATGATTCCCATGGCATAACTCGATTCCGACAGGTCGAAGCGACGGAAGCTCAACATCGGCGGTGTCGTTATAGCGATCCCACCAGGGATGAGGCGTGCCCTCTTCCGACCAGTCGTCGGGCATTGTGGCTTTCCGCCAGAGAAAGCGAAGCCATCCCCTCGCTCGGTCATTGAGGGTTGGGGAAGCACCTGAACCGCTCGTAATTCTATCACTCATGGCCAAGCCGAAACCTTCGGCGGTCGCATGGAAGAATGCTGGGCAGATTACGGGAACGCGCATGCTTGGACAACACTCTGTTGCACGAACCACATCTGCCGAGTATGGCGCGACGAACACCGCTCGGGGCCTCTCTACGGCCCACCGCTCCCGTCTTGATCGGTGCCGGCACGCCCGCTTGTGACCCGAAGCGGTCATGGCCTGTGCCAGGGTTTGATCATGCCCGGCGCTTGGCGAGCGTCGATCAGCCCGTAGCCGCCCGCCAGCACGCTGCGATCGGAATGGCGCGATTCAACGCCTCGCCCTCTCGCTTCGCCGTAGGCAGCTTGCGGCGAAAGGCCCTATACCCGCCTACTTCCGTCGAGGCGCCGTAATCTGCTATAGTTTCGCCAACCTCGCAGCGCGCCTGGAATATGCTGGATAATATGTCTGCGGCCGCGTGCGGGTTTGGGGTGGACCGTATGGATGATTTCATCGGCGTCCGCGGCGTGATTTCGCCGGGCCGGCTCAAGGAGCTCAGCAAACGCTCCGACACCAAGGGCTTGGTCCAGCTCGCCAGCCATTACGGCGCCATTGCGGCGACTACCGCGGCGCTGGCGGTCACCTGGGGGAGCTGGTGGTGCGTGCCCTTCTTCATCTTTCAGGGAATTCTGATCAACCAGCTCTACGCCGCCGAGCACGAATGCGACCACGGCACTGCCTTCAAGACCCGCTGGCTCAATCTGTGGGCGGGACGATTCTCCGGAATCTGGATCCTCTTACCGAGCGCCTTGCACAAGTGGTCCCACTTCACCCACCACCGCCACACCCAGGATTGGGACAAGGACACGGAGCTTCTGGACCGTAAGCCGTTCACGAACGCCTGGCGGTATCTCTGGATCTTCTGGGGCACGGCCACCCATTTCTACCGAGCCAAATTCATCCTGCAGCTGGCCGTTGGCCATGTGCCCGAAGTCGTCCCCACGGGTCGCCAGCGGCGGCTGATCATCTTCGCGGCCCGTTGGCATCTCGTCGGCTACGCGGCGATGGCGGCAAGCGCCGTCGCATTCGAATCCTTGTGGCCACTCGTCTACTGGCTCGGCCCGATCCTGTGCACCCAGTGGTTTTACTGGTTCCAGGGCCTGGGCGAGCATACCGGGCTGACCCACCGGCCCAATACGCTCCTGAATACGCGCACGTTCAGGACCAACGCCTTCATGCGCTGGATCCACTGGAACATGACCTACCACACGGTCCACCACACTTACCCCTCGGTACCCTTCCACGCCCTGCCCCGGTTGCATGAAGAAGTGACGGCGATCTATCCGCTTCCCTTGCCCGTGGAGGGCTATCTCGAATGCCACTGGCGGATCCTGCGCGAGCTTCTGCGCGGACGCACCGAGCACGACATTGTGGCCGACGCCGACGCCCGCCTCACGCAGGCCGAGGCGGCGGAGTAGCCTGGACGCACATACCGGAACGTCGCCGCTCCAAAGACACCCAGAGGATAGTACTCAAGCAACCTCGAATATGATGCAATGGGGAACCGTTGACCCGGTAGCCTGAGGGCTCGACGCATGCGAGTTGCTTTGATCGCCGTTTTGATTGCGCTGGCCGCCGGCGTGTTTTCAGCCTCCGGTGACAGCTTTGCCGGGGGCGGCTGCGATCCGGGCTTCCTTCCACACCCGTATGTCTTTGGCGAATGCTACGCTGAGTACGGATTCCCTTGCGCCAGCGGCGGGTACTGCGGGGCGGGTGAGCAATGCACGGCCGACGGCGGGTGCACTCTCGTGGGTACTGTCCAATGCAGCGACGGCGGCTATTGCAATGTCGGCGAACAATGCGGGAGCGTCGGGAGCTGCGTGCCCCTCGACGGCATGGACTGCGGCGACGGGACATACTGCACCGGCGGGTCATATTGCGTCGCTGACGGGTGCGCGTACCACTAAGCCGATCTCTCAACTCGGCTGCGCGCAATCGGGACGGTCATGGCGGCTTATATCGGCGGCCTTCCGGCGGATCGGATTTCAAAATTCCGCGGCACGTCTATTGCTGACCCTAAACGGACATCCCAATCTGCCCTTCGCTCCTGGCGGCTACGGACTGATCGCCGCTCGCCAAACACCGGGCATGGTCTAAACTAACGAGTGGTACTAACCGCGAAGGCAAGGCCGTTTTTCGTCTCGAACTTGAAGAGTTTCTCGAATTGTTTATCAATTCAATTCTATGGCTCCCCTCTGAACCCGCATTTTCCAAGTGACCGCTTCGCCTGATGCCTGATTGGCACGATTCTGCTACAAGAATCACTGGCTTGAGGGTGTCGGAGGGCGGCTCGGATGCGGAACCCGGAGGGTGAATCGGATCATGGGCCACTCCGGCCCCTTTTCGACCGCCGCCTGAAACTGGAGTTCCACGGATCGCAGGTGACCTCCGACGCGGGGTTGCTCGCTTATCGCGAACTGGACGACGCGCTCGGGCTGACCGCACTGGCGGGCGGCGTGCTCGCGGATAGCCGCACAGGCAGGAACGGCTGGCACGGCATCGTCAGTCTCCTTCGCCAGTCCGTCTATGGGCGTCTCGCCGGCTACGAGGATGTCAACGACGCCGACCGGCTCGGGCGTGATCCCGCGATGCGCTGGATCGTCGGCGGCAAGGCGGTCGAGCGCGGCGGGGCATCGACCAGCCAGATGGGGCGGTTCGAGACCGAGCTGCTGGCGAACAACGAGAACCTCGCGGCCCTTGCGGACCTGTCGGGGACGTGGATCGACCGGGTTCACGACCACGATCCGCCGAGGCGCGTGGTGCTCGACATGGACAGCTCCGTCAGCCCGACATTCGGTGAGCAGGAGGGCACGGCCTATAACGGCCACTTCGGCTGCACCTGCTATCACCCGCTGTTCGTGTTCAACCAGTTCGGCGATCTGGAGCGTTGCGCGCTGCGCCCCGGCAACGTGCACAGCGCCCACGGATGGCGTGATGTCCTGGTACCGGTGGTCGAACGTTACAAGGAACGAGCCATCCGCCTCTACTTCCGCGGCGATGCGGCCTTCGCCTCACCGGAGATCTACGACTACCTCGAAGCCGAAGGCATGCTCTACGCCATCCGGCTGCCCGCCAACAAGGTGCTGCAAGAGAGCATCGCTCATCTCCTGAAGCGCCCCGTCGGCAGGCCGCCCAAGGACGTGCGCCGGTATCATGCCAGCTTCAGTTATCAGGCCGGAACCTGGGACAAGCCCCGCCGCATCGTCGCCAAGGTCGAGTGGCATCCGGGTGAGTTGTACCCGAGGGTCGGGTTCATAGTCACCAACCTGGGCCGCCCTGCCGAGCGGGTGGTCGCGTTCTACAATCAGCGCGGCACGGCTGAGCACTGGATCAAGGAGGGCAAAAACGCGATCCGGTGGACACGCCTGTCGTGCCGCAGGTTCGACCACAATGCCGTTCGCCTCCAGCTTCACGCGCTCGCTTACAACCTCGGCAACTTCATGCGCACCCTCGCGCTGCCCGATGCCGTGAAACAGTGGTCACTGACCAGCCTGCGAGAGAAGCTCATCAAGATCGGAGCGAAGATCGTGCGCCACGGGCGCTACGTCACGTTCCAGATGGCCGAGGTTGTCATTCCTCGTGACCTGTTCGCCGACATCCTGCGCCGTATCGACCGGCTCAGGCCGCCGCCAGCCCCGGCATGAGCGACGGCACCCCGTTCCTTCGCGTCGCCGCCGACAGGATCGGTGCGCCCGGATCGCCGGCAAAAATGCCATTCCGCGCCACCAACGCCGCCAATTGGTCCTCAATCATCCGGCTCGGCGCGAAGATGGCTGTCATTCGAAGGCAAATTGCACGTCGAGCGGTGTCGAGCCACACTCAACGGGCTGGGAGGGTTCCATATGGGGAATCCCGGCTGAAAGGGGGCGCAGCAACGTCCAATAAAGGGGATTAGAGGTGGTACTAAAACTTGTCCGGAAGAAAAAAGTTAAGCCTAAAGTTGCCAGGCGTAAAAAGAAGAGCGAGATTGATAAGTTTAAGGACGCGATTGATGTTCAATTGCGGTTAGCGTCCGGTGAGAAGGTGAAGAAAGGCAGAGGGTTTGTAAAAAGCTGGATGGAGGATGGAAAAGAATACGGTGTCAAAAATGTTTTGGTGCCGCGCGTAGGCAAACGTGCGCTTTATCCTAAGTCGGCTCTTGTCGTTGATATGAGGCAAAAAAGACCTCCGACAATAGAATTGAAGGAGCTGCGCGCGGCGGCTACCGAGGGGAAACTTTTCAACCGTATTTATCTGGCGACGCGGAAACGAAGAAGGCCGTAGCGGTAAATATGGGGAGGGCCGACCGGTGCGCGTGCTCCCTGGCAGGTCAAGCTGCTGACGCTGCTGCCTCGGCTGTCGCTCCTAACAATAGTTCCGCCAGCCGCAACGTCCGCTTGTGATGCAGTGGACGGCTCCCACCCGAAGGCATCTAGGTGCCAAAATAGTGGTTTTCATGAACCACAGGGAAATAGGAGCCGTCCATGAACGAAGTTATCACGATCGGTGTTGATCTTGCGAAGAACGTATTTCAGGTCCACGGCGTTGACGCTGAGGGTGGCGTGGTCGTCTGCCGACAGTTGAGGCGAGGTCAGGTGCTGCCCTTCTTCAAGAAACAGCGGCCCTGTTTGGTGGGCATGGAGGCGTGCGCCACCTCGCATCACTGGGCGCGGGAGATCGAGGCCTTGGGGCACCAGGTGCGCTTGATGGCGCCGCGCTACGTGAAGCCCTATGTGAAGCGGAACAAGAACGACAGGGCGGATGCGGAGGCGATCTGCGAGGCGGTGACCCGCCCGACCATGCGGTTTGTCGAGATCAAGACAGCGGATCAGCAATCCGTCCTGATGCTGCACCGGACCCGCCACCTGTTCGTCCGTCAGCGCACCATGCTGATCAATGCCCTGCGTGCCCATCTGGCCGAGCTCGGTATTGTCGCCGGGGTTGGTCGCAATGGGCTGGAGAGGTTGCTGAAGATCATCGAGGATGGCGAGGATGACCGCGTCCCGTCAGCCGCGCGTGACTGTCTCGTGGCCTTGCGCGATCAGCTTGAGCTGGTGAAGCATCAGATCCTCGATGCGGACCGGCGCATCCTTGCCTGGCACCGCTCGAGCGAAGTCAGTCAACGCCTCGATGAGATTCCCGGCGTCGGTCCTCTGATTGCAACCGCGCTGGTCGCCTCTGTCCCCGATCCTCATGCCTTCAAATCGGGTCGTGATCTGGCGGCGTGGATTGGATTGGTGCCAAGGCAGAACTCGACCGGCGGCAAGGAGCGTCTCGGGCACATCTCCAAGGCGGGCAACCGTTACTTACGAATGTTGCTCGTGGTCGGCGCCCTCTCCGTGATCCGGCGGGCCAAGCAAATGGGGTACACGCGCAGACCCTGGCTTGTCAAGCTTTTGCAGCGCCGATCGACGAAGATCGCCGCCATCGCTCTGGCCAACAAGATCGCCCGCACGGCCTGGGCAATGATGGTCCATGGGACAGTTTACAAGGAGCCTGCATCACAGGCCGTTTGAAACACGCGCGAGCACGACCCGCGCTCACGAGGTTGGAAAGGGCAAGAGACGGAATAATGCACCCAGCCGGTCGCCCCGGAGATCAGGACAACCCATTATAGCCAGTGCAGCTTCTCGACTGCGTGCTTTTGCTTTTGACCGGGACCTGATTTGCGGAGAGCATTATGGCCAGCGGCCATGGATCAGCGCCGCACAAACAGGCCGGACACATGGCAGCACCGACCAGCTCTGCATCACCGTCAAAAAAACCCTTGCCAACAGGGGGCCGTCCACACATGGCTATTAGCGGACGTCACGAGGTAGGGCGCTGAATGTCCGCTATTGAATGTCCGCTATTGGCTATAAGCAGACGTCGCAGCAGGGCCGTCGGCAGGTCCGCTTGTGACCCAAAGCGGACATTGCGTATGCAACCGTTGGGTATCCCTTTCGGGCGCGCCCTCAGTGCGTGAAATGACCATTGGGCAGGGTTTCAGATTACCGAATTGGCCCGACGAAGAAGGGAGATAGCTTTGCAGACTGGCATATCAGGGCTGGTTCGCCTTCGGCCGCCGTATTTGCTACGCTACGGGTGACCGCAAGTGGTCATCCGGGGAATCCCGGCTGATGGTAGTCGATCAAATCTACATCGTCGGCATGGCCCGCTTCGAAACGAAAGACGATGCGCCAGTTGCCAGATAGCGAGACTGGCCAGTGGCCTCTTCTACCGTCAATGAGCAGTTCGGCGCGCGGTTCTTCGTTCTTGGTTTATCGAGAACGGGGCAGGCGACGGAGCCCGGCAAGGAGCCCCGCCGCATCGGCTTTTGGCCCGGGCCGGCCGGCAGCTTCAGCCGCACCAGATGATCTGTGGATCCCGATGTGTTACATCCCGGCCTCGTCGATCCATCCCTTCCAGAGATCCACGTTTTCGTCCATCCACTCGGCGATCGCGTCCTCGATATCGCGGCCTTCGCTGTCGACGGCCTGCATGAGCGGGATCTGGATTTCGTTCGAGATCCGATAGTCCTCGAGGAAGGCGTACGCTGCCGGCCACTTGTCCTTCATGCCGACCCACACCGCCTTGTAGATCGCGGGACCGACGACGGCCCAGTTGCAATCGCCCACCGCGTCGGGATTGAGCCCCCAGGCGGGGTCGGTGTCACAAGCGGGCTCGTACTCGGGGAGTTCGACCCATCCGAGGTCGAGCTCGGCCTCGAGCCAGTGCGGCGTCCACCAGCGAACCAGCGCCGCGGTGCCGCCTACCGCAGCGCTCTTCAGCTCCGCGGCCATGGCCCCCTCGCTGCCCGAGGGCAGCGCCACATAGTCGATGTTCATGGCGGCGATCATGGCGTCGGCGTTGCCGCCCCATTCGGAGGGATAGTCGATCAGGCGCCCGCTGGGGTAGGTGTCAGGGCTGGAGAACAGCTCCGCGCAAGCGGCCAGGGCCTCGAAGGCGGGGAGCCCCGGACACTGCTCCTCCATGTGCTTGGGATATGCCCAGCCTTCGTAGCCGACGACGCCGACCGCGCCCAGGCTGACGACGTTGCCCGACGAGATGGCACTGTCGAAATGCTCGCCGACGTTGTTGGTCCAGATTTCGAGAGTGGCGGTAAGGTTACCCTCCCGCAGCGCCGTAAACTGTGGGAAATAGCCCGCCGTCACATATTCGACGTCGTAGCCCATCTTCTTCAGGGTCTCGCCGGCGATGTGGGTCGTGATGTGCTGGCCGGTCCACTCGTTGATCGCCAATTTGATGGCATCGTCGGACTCGGGAATGCCCTGCGCCTTGGCCGGGCCCGAGAGCCCGACGCCGAAGGCGAACGCCAACGCAGCCGCGCTTAGAACGAATCCAATACCTGGTGATTTCATGATTCTCTCCACTTTCCGGCATTTCTTTCTTGCCTTGGGCACGCTTGTTCGCGCGCCGTCTTGTTGTCGATAGAGACCCTGAAAGATTACACCCGAATCACGCGATCGGCAAGGAAACCGGTAAAGACCAAGAACGTGCAAAAGACTTTAGCGAAGAAAAAATAAGTATTTTGAAGGCGTTATATGATCGTGGAGAAATAACAGAACCCGATATCGCGGACTTCACGGAATTTGGAGCAGGCAAAGAAAGTTTTTGTATTAAAGAGCTTGTAGGTAAGGGTGCCATTTATCAGGTAAGCGCTGGTATGATTAGTGATGAAAACTCATTTGCGATTAGCGTTGGACAGATAGATATACTCCGGCGCATTGGTGTCATGAAATAAGGCGTTACACTGAGGTACTCCCCGGAAATCGGACAGTGACGCAAGCTACGGTGCAGGGTTGCCTAGCGAAAGCGAAGTCGCGTTGTTACATGGTGAGCAAATGTCTCCTCTTGGCTATCAGCGGACGCAATGGCTGCATCGAAACAGCGGCCGTTATCAGGCGCTAAGCAGACATTCAGGCAGATAGGGTCCGGTCTATCTCAGACAGCAGGCTACTTTCAAAACTGGGGCAAACGTCCGTTTCTGGCTATTAGCGGACGTTCACAGCCTAAATCGAGCCATGAAGTTGTCAGCTGGCCTCAACCGGCGCACCAGTTCCTCTTTGCATCGCCACCTATTTCAACAGCGCCATCGGGCTACCGACGTCGACGACGCCGATGGCAAAATGCGGCTTGTAGCCCAACAACTCCTGCACCCGGGCCGGCATGGTTTTAGCGGCCTCGATCGGCACGGTCAGAAAACAATTCTCCTCGGTCCTGAGCCAGCCAACGACGAAACCGATGAACATGCCGCGGCGGCGCACATCCTCGGTCGTGTTCGCACCGCCGCCATGAAGCGCCGTTCCCAGATAGAACAACGCCGACCCCGCCGGCATCCCGGCTTGCAATATCTCCTCCGGTTCCGGCTCGCGGCCGGGTTCCCAGAGGTGACTGCCGGGAACAACCTGGGTCGCGCCATTCTCCTTGGTGAAATCGCTAAGCGCGAACATCGCCTCGACTTGCAAGAGCGGCTTATCCTTCGGCATGTAGGACCAGGAGAGCTCGTCGTTGTGAATCGGCTGCGCCGTCTCGCCGGCCGAATTTCGATGAGCTGCGCCGTGTTGAGCAAATAATCCTCGCAATTGGGTTTCAGCAGGATATCCGCGACATTTTTCAGCAACGGTAATTGCATAGCTTCCAAGAACGCAGGCGATTTTGCGGGCAAACCGTCAATACGGACGGTCGAGGCGCCATAGAAGTCGACGAAGAAGTCACTCGCCTGTCAATGGCGGAGCAAAAAGGGACGACCGTGGCGGTGTAAGAAGGGACCGCTTGGCGGCTGCGGGCTTGTCCCCGTAGTCCATGGGCGGGGCCCGCGTGCGACGCGGCGTGCCCTCAACAGGCCGACGCGGCGGCGCGCGCGGGAGGGACCTGTGGGCCCATGGGGTCAAGCGTGGGTTGGGTGGTCGGTTCAGTTCGCCGTCGGGGTTTGACGCCTGCGGCTCTGGTTGAGCCTGTAGCTCTCGCCATTCATCTCGAGGATGTTGACGTGGTGGGTGCGGCGGTCGAGGAGAGCGCCGGTAAGCCGCTCGGAGCCGAACACCTCGGTCCATTCGTCGAACGGCAGATTGGTGGTGACCAGGGTCGAGCCCCGCTCGTAGCGCTGGCTGAACACCTCGAACAGGAGCTCGGCACCGGTCTTGGACAGCGGCACGAAGCCGAGTTCGTCGACGATCAGAAGCTTGTAGGTGGCGAGCTTCTTCTGGAACCTCAGCAGCTGCTTGTCATCGCGGGCCTCGATGAGCTCGTGGACCAGCGCGGCGGCGGTGATGAAGCCGACCGAGAGGCCCTTCTGGCAGGCCGCCAAGCCGAGACCGAGGGCGATGTGGGTCTTGCCGGTGCCGCTGTTGCCGAGCGCGATGAGGTTCTCGCGGCGCTCGATGTACGCGCAGCGGGCGAGCTCCAGGACCAACGTCTTGTTGAGCGAGGGGATGACCTTGAAATCGAAGCTATCGAGGCTCTTGATCACGGGGAAGCGCGCCGCCTTGATGCGCCGCTCGACCATGCGGCGCTCGCGGTCGATCAGCTCGAGCTCGGCCAGACGCAGAAGATAGCGAACGTGGTCGACGCCTTCAGAGGCGCACTGCCGGGCGATCTTGTCGTACTCCCTCAGGACCGTCGGCAGCTTCAGCCTCTTGAGGTGGTGGACGAGCAGCAGCCGTGGTGTGTCGGTCATGCGCCGAGCCCCGACAGCAGGCTCATGTACGACTTGGCAGACGTCGTCGCGACCCGGGCGCGCGGCAGGTACGGATAGACCTCGAGGTTGAGCCGGGGCGGCCGCCGCTCGATGCGGCACAGTACCAGGTGCTTCACCGCATCGAAGCCGATGGCGCCGAGCCTGAGCGCGTCGCCGACCGCACCCTCGACCTCCTCGAGCCGGAAGCTCTCCAGCAGACGGCGCACCTGGACGGACTCGCGCTTGCCCGCCTTGCCCATGCGGGCTTCGAGCAGGCGTCGCAGAGTGATGAAGGCCTCGGGCAGGTCCCAGCCCGCCAACGGCGCGGCCTGGTCGAGGGCGCCGATCTTCTGCTCGATCAAGGGTAGGTAATGCAGCGGGTCGAAGATCAGGTCCTCGCTGTCGTAGGACCGGCGGTGCCGGGCAATCACCTCCGCGCCGCAAGAGATAACGACCTCGTCGACGGAGCACCGGATCAGCACCTCGCGGTGGCCATAGGCCACGGGCACCGAGTAGTCGTTGCCCCGGCAGCGCACCAGCGACAGCGAGCTCACCCGTCCAGTGCGCTTGTCGCAGGCATCGTATGGTGCCGGGGGGAGAGGCAAGAAGGCTTCCCGGTCCCGTGCGAGGCGCTCGCCGATGGTCTCCTTGTGACCCCGCAGCCGCGCCGCCTGGCGCCGGCGGCACTGTCCCGCGAGAGCATCGTTCAGCGCCTCGAAGCTCTCGGCCCGCGGGACGGGGACCCGGAAGGTCCGCCGGATGAAGCCGACCAGTCCCTCGACCTTGCCTTTGTCGTTGCCCTTGCCCGGCCGGCCGAACCTGTCCTCGAACAGATAGGGGGATTGAAGGTCCGTGAAGACGCGCGTTCGCTGCCGCTTGCCATCGCCCAGTATCCGGGCGACTGCCAGCTTGGTGTTGTCGTACAGGATGGATCGGGGGACGCCGCCGAAGAACGCAACCGCCGCGTTGTGGCCAGCGCAGAACGCCTCGGTCGTCTCCGCCGGGTAGGCCTTCACGAAGCAGGCATCACTGTGGGGAAGATCGAAGGCAAGGAAGTGGACCTTGCACGCCACGCCGCCGATCACCGCCATCGCCTCGCCGAAGTCCGCCTGGGCGGGGCCGGGGGAATGGACGAGCGGCACGAACATCTCGCGCGACCGAAGCCGCCGCTCACGGACATAGTCCTTCACGATGGTGTAGCCGCCCGTAAAGCCGTACTCGTCCCGGAGACGGTCGAAGATCCGCTTCGCCGTGGGCCGTTGCTTGTGGTGGCTGGTCCGATCGTCTTCCAGAATCCGATCGATGATCCCCGTGAACGGACCCCGCTTCGGCCGCCGTGGCGGCTTGCCGCGGCGAGACCCCGGCGGCACCGAGAACGACAGCATCTTGCGGACCGTCTTGCGGTCCAGCCCGAACACCCGCGAGGCCTCGCGGGTGCTCATTCCCTCGACACGACACGCCCGCCGAACCCGCGCGTACAAATCCACCCGATACATCCCCCCGCCTTCCAGTCAGAGCAGCCCTGACAGAAGGCTATAGACGGTCCCATTTTGGTCCGCCACAGCCGGATCAACCGGCCGCTTCAGTGGGGGATTATTGCGCCGCCGTTCTCAGTTCAGGTTCGGAAAGCCGAAATCCTCGAGCCGGCCGTAGGCCGTGTAGTCCGAGCCCCCGGGTCCCACCCCATTGCCCGGCCCGTGGCCCTTGAAGTCGTAGAACTGGTTCTGCCCGTCGGTCAGGATCACCACCACCTTGTCGATCAGCGGCTGGTCGTAGGCGAGCGGCATGGTATCGGGCGTCGGCCCGCCCCACAGCCCCTGCCAGCGGGGCGAGAGGGTCCGCCAGCCCCAGACCAGCCCGAGGTTGCTCGTCGTCCCGCCCCGGTGCCAGGGCAACATCTCGGTGATCGCTGCGTCGATCGTGGCGCGCGCGGGCGTCAGGCTGGTGATCGCCGGGCCGCAGCCGAGGTTCGGCCCCGTGCCGTTGTTCTTCGCGCCGTTGGCCTCGTTCACGGGCGGCCATTCGTTGTCCACGTCGGCGGCGTAGAAATAGGAGGTAAAGGCCCCGTCGCCCGGCGGCGTGTCGTCCTGGTCGAGCGGCGCCGCGCGGGCTTCGACGCAGCCCAGCCAGTCGGTCGGATCGAACGGATCGGGCAGCTCGTTTACCCGGTCCGCCGCGTCCAGCCAGTCGGCGTGCGCCGGGCCGATGTTCACCGCCGCGGTATAGGGCACCACGCCGATCCAGACGTCGGGCAGGGTCGTCTTCTCGCCATAGATGATGTCGATCAGCAGGTGGGCGGCGTCCTTCATGGCGGCCATCTTGCCGCCCGAACGCATCGAGCCCGTGTTGTCCATCACCAGCGCCAGCTCCATGCCCCGGTTCTCCCGGTGGATCACCGTGCGCACGTCCACGCTCACATGCTCGAAGCCGAACACGTCCATGAAGTGAGTCGGGTAGCTGGCCTCCGCCGTCAGCGTGACGAATTCCTTCTCCGCGTCCGTGCTCACCGCGAACTGGGTCACCGTCGAGCCCAGGTAGTCGGCGGGGAAGTTGGCGTCGAAGAACGCCTGGGCATCGGCCTCGACGTTCTCCGAGAAGACCACCCGTCCCGCCACCAGTCCGGCTGCGTCGAGGGCGCGCTGCATGCGCGCCTTGACCATGAACGCCAGCGCCGAATCCGTGCCCAGCCCCACCGCGCCCAGCATGGGCATCGCTGCCAGGGCCAGAACCACCGTCACATTGCCCCGGGTCGCCCGGGGAAACCCCCGAAAACCATCGATTAAGTCCAAAAAACCCTTGAAAAGCCTCCGAAAGCCCCGCCCGAAAGCCTTCCGGAACCGCCCGAGCGACCCCCTAAGTCGCGCGAGCACTCTCCGAAAAATCTTCCGCAAATGTCCGAGCCGCCCCCGAAGTCCCGCGAACGACCCTCCAAAACTCCTTCGCTTCCAGCCGCCCCCGCGCCCATCGTCCGGGCGTGGGCCCTCGCCCCGCGCTCGTCGTGTGGCCCCGTGTCCGTGCCGCCATGGCCGTCATCCTGGCTGGTGGATTGCGCGGGGTCCGCCGGGTGCTCCGTGCAAGCCGTCGGAACAGCCGCGCGCGCCTGTCTTGCCTGTGACCTCTGTCGGTCTTCTGCATCGCTCCATCCGTCCGCTATTGCGCCGATGACAACGGCGAGTGTGACAGGGATCACCTTGAAATCGCTTTAACGAAAGCTTCGGAAGTATTTGAATTTAAGGGGAAATTTCGTCTTTCCCGGGGCTTCGGCCAGTGTCCGCCGCGGGCCTTTTTTATGGGAATTACCCTATTACGTTGACGGCGACACATCCTGTGCATTGACGGGGTGAAACCACAAGGTGTAGATTTGTCATAGCCGCGACGCATCGCGGTGGCCATCAACGCAAAAGGCCAGGATAGGACCTGGCCCGAGCGCCCCGAGAGGGGAAATGATGGTCCGGTGTTGCAGTGTGAGAGCGCACCGAAACGGATCAAAGAAACGCGGTCATCTTAACGACTCCCGCGAATCCGTCAAGTGCGCTCTCCTTATTCGGCCATCCGGCTGAGAAAGGAACGCATTATGCGTGACGATGACCGAGCCACAAAGCTCAAGGTGCTGAGGGAATTTTGCAGCAGAATCACGAAATTGGATTTGGAAGGAAAGTCCATCGGTCGAATCTATCTGGGTAAGGATTTGATTTGGGATAAGAAAAACACGCAAGGCGGGGCAAAGGTGTCAACGTAATGTGGTAATCCCCTTTTTTATAGTGGGTACTTAACGCGGGTCCAGGCGCTCCAGGGCCTCGGCTTCGACCGCCGGGTCGATCTCCAGCCCGCTCTTGGCGAACGCCTCGAAGACCGCCCTCGCGCCCGCGATCGCGGCGCCGTACAACACGCTCCGATCGGTCTCGAGCCGGTCCACCCGCTTCGTTCCCGCGGGCAGGCGGATCTCGCACGCTCTTGGTCCTTTCGCAGTGTCCGCCGCCAGAATCTTTAGCCGGTCATCGATCCGGGCATAGGTCGCCGGTCGGTCGAGATAGGCCCGGGCCAGCGCCGGGCCGAACCGCTTTGCGATCAGCGGCGCGATCGGCCGGCGGTCCCTGAAGCCCGGCTGCCCGGCGAGCCTGCCCGGCGGCCGGGTACGCAACGCCAGAAGATGGCTGCATCCCGCATCCAGCGCCGCATCGAGGGGCACCGGCTGGATCACGCCGCCGTCGACCAGCCGGCGAGCGCGCAGGTTTACCGGCGGCCCGGCGAGCAGAGGAAGACGCGCGCTGGCGCGCAACGCCTCCATCAACTCGTCGCGCGAAGCGAAGTCGGCGATCGTGACCGCCGTGCCCCGCTCGGCATCGGTCGCGACGATCCGGAGCGGCACGCCGGCGTTCCGCATGGCGTCCCAGTCGAGCCGCTTGCGGACGGTCATGACGTCGTCGATCAGGAAGTCGAGGTTCATGACCGGCCGGCCCGAGGCGAACCGGCGGAGTGCGATAAAGCTCGCATTGTTGATGTCCTCGTAGTAGATGCGGGTGCCGAGCGCGGCCTGGCCCGCGACGAAGTAGGCGCCCGCGCAGGCCCCGGCGGACGCGCCGTAGACGCCATCGAAGACCGCCAGCAGTCCGAGCGCGTCCAGCGCCGTGACCATGCCGCCGGCGACGACGCCCCGCATGCCGCCGCCTTCGATGACCAGGCCGAGATTGGCGCCGTCGTCCCGCACACCGGGCCGGCTCGCGCCGTCGCGGCGGTGGACGGTCAGGTCGATGACGGAACGGGAGGGGCTGGCGGGCATCGCGGCAATGGCTTGGCGGCAGGCGTCTGGGATCGGGGGCGGATCCGACGCTAGCACCCTGGCCGGGCCGAAGCCAGATGAAGCCGCACCCGCCCGGGCCTATACTGGCTCGGGCGCAGGCGGCACGGATAAGGCGGAGACCATGGTGGAACGCGACGACGGGACGCGCCGGGAAGACAGGGACGCCCTGCGCGGCCTTACAGCTACGACGATCGGTCATTACGACCAGGCGGCGGCGCGCTACTGGGAGGGCACCCGGGATCACGATGTCAGCCAGAACATCGCGGCGCTGATTGCGGCGATCGAGGGCGAGCCACCCTATGCCGTACTCGATTTCGGCTGCGGGCCGGGCCGCGACCTGATGCAGTTCGGCGCGCTCGGGCATCGTGTGGTCGGGCTCGACGGCTCGGCCGAGCTCGTCGCCATGGCGCGGGCTCATTCGGGTTGCGAGGTGTTGCATCAGGATTTCCTCGCGCTCGATCTGCCGCCCGCCCGGTTCGACGGGGTCTTCGCCAACGCCTCGCTGTTTCACGTGCCGAGCGCGGCGCTGTCGCGCGTGCTGGCCGCGCTCGCCGCAACCCTGAAGCCGCGCGGTGTGCTGTTCTGTTCGAACCCGCGGGGAGACAACCGGGAAGGCATGAACGGCGATCGCTATGGCTGTTACCTCGACCTCGAGACCTGGCGCCGCTTCGTAACCGGCGCCGGTTTCGTCGAGATCGAGCATTATTTCCGCCCGCCCGGGCTGCCACGCGACCAGCAGCCGTGGTTGGCGACCGTCTGGCGCAAGGGCTGACGCACGACGTTCGAAGTGGGGCGGGCTCACGCGGCGTTGAATGGACAGTTTCGCGACGCGGGCGCTAGCATGCCCGCGGGCGGCGCATGACGGCCCGAGGGAGGGAGCGGCTTGGCCTATCACGTGGGGATCGACGTCGGCGGAACCTTCACCGACCTGTTCGCGCTGGACGATGGCAGCGGGCAGGTGATCGCCGAAAAGGCGGACACGACGGCGGACGCCATCGGCGGCCTGATGGACGTGCTGGCCAAGAGCCGTATTGCGGCCGACCAGATCGAGAGCCTGGTCTTCGGATCGACCCTGGCGACCAACGCCCTGGTGGAGGGCCGAACGGCGCCCGTCGCGTATCTCGGCACGGCGGGCTTTACGGATATCCTGGAGGTGCGCCGGCTGTGGCGGGAGCATCTGTTCGGCTGGCACTGGGAGCGGCCCAAGGCGCTCGTGCCCCGGGTGCTTCGCCTGCCGGTCGGTGGGCGGATCGACTGGCGTGGCCAGGAGATCGAACCCCTCGACCTCGCCAGCGTGGATCGAGCGGTCGAGCGCATGAAGCGGCGCGAGGTCGCCTGCGCCGCCGTTTCGCTGCTGTTTTCGTTCCGCAACGCCGCTCACGAATGCCGGGTGCGCGAGCGGATTGGCGAGATCGCTCCGGACATCCGGGTTTTGCTCTCCCACGAAATCAATCCCGAAATCGGCGAATACGAGCGCGCGTCGACGACGGTGGTGGCGGCCGCGATGGCGCCGATGGCCGAAACCATGCTGGGCGTGCTTGAAAACCGCCTCGAAGCCGCGGGCGTCACGGTCCGGCCCCAGGTGATCAAGTCCAATGGCAGCATCACGTCGATCGACACCGCGCGGGCCAAGCCGCTCGAGATGATGCGAAGCGGCCCGGCGGGTGGGGTCGCCTCCGCGCTCATGCTGTCGCGGGCTCTGGGCTGTCCCAACCTGATCGGCGTCGACATGGGCGGCACGACCGCGGACGTCTGCGTGATCACCGACGGCGAAGCGGCCCTCGCGCAGCGCGCCGAGCTGGCCTGGGACATTTCCGTTCGGGCGACCCTGGCCGAGGTCCGCTCGGTGGGGGCAGGCGGTGGCTCCATCGCCGGGCTCGACAAGGCGGGACGCCTGCAGGTCGGCCCTCGCTCGGCGGGGTCCAGCCCTGGTCCCGTCTGCTACGGTCGGGGAGGCCTGGAGCCCACGGTCACCGATGCGGCGCTGGTTGCCGGCCTGATCGATCCGGCGCGATTTCTGGGCGGCCGCATGGCGGTGGACGCCGACGCGGCGCGCGCTGCGATCGACGCCCGGGTCGCCGCGCCGCTGGGCCTGGCCGTCGAGCCGGCGGCCGCCGGGATCATTCGCCTGGCAGCGGCCCGCATGGCCCAGTTGATCGGTGAGATGACCGTACAGGTCGGCCTCGATCCGCGCGATTACAGCCTGGTGGGTTTTGGCGGCGGCGGACCGCTGTTCATCGCGGCGCTGGCCGAGGACATCGAGGCGGCCAACGCTATCGTGCCGCGTTTTGCAGCCGTGTGGTCGGCATTCGGCGGTCTATTCGCCGATATCACCCATGATTATGTTCGCTCGATCATCGAAACCACGGACGCGCTCGACCTCGAAAACCTCGGCGTCGAGGCCGAGGAGCTTGCCGCGCAAGGCCGGGCCGATCTTGCGCGCGACCGTGCGGCAGCGGACGATGCGACGTTCGCCTATGCCCTCGATCTGCGCTACCGCGGTCAATCTCACGAGCTGACGATTGCGTTGCCCGGGGCGCCGCCGTTCGAGAACGCGGCGGTTCGCGAAACCGAGCGCGACTTCGAGCGCCAGCACGAGGCCGCTTTCGCTCATCGTCGGCCGGAAGACGCCCGCGAAGTGATCGCGCTCCGCCTGACGGTTCGGATTCCCCGGCGTCTGGCGATGCCGGCCCCGAAGCTCGCACAGGCGCGCGCCACGGACGCGGCAGGGCGCCGCGCCGTGTGGTTCCCCGAGGCGGCGGAGCCGGTCGAGACGGCGATCTTCGATCGCGCGGACCTTTCGGCGGGCGCAACCGTTTCCGGACCCGCCATCGTTCAGGAGGACCAGGCAAGCACGGTTGTTCCTGCCGGGCACCGCTGCACGGTGGGAGCGGCCGGCGAGCTGGTCATCGGGCGCGTGTCGCTGTGAACGTGCCGCCCCTCGATCCGGTGACTGCGACGGTCGTTGCGAACGCCTTCGGCTCGATCTGCGAGGAGATGGGCCATACCATGTTGCGCACCTCGAATTCCGCGGTTTTCGTCGAGGGGCGCGACTTCTCCTGCGCCATCGTGGATGAGCACGCCGAGCTGGTTGCGTCGGCGAATTTCGATCCGAGCCATCTTTCGGCGATGGCGCTGACCGTCGAATATCTGATGCTTCATGTCGGCGGCAGCGAGTTCGAGCCGGGCGACGTCTACCTGGTGAACGATCCATACCGGGGCGGTGGCCATCTGCCCGACATTGCGTTGATCCGCCCGGTCTTCGCCGACGGCGCCCTGCTCGCCTTCGCCGTCAACCGGGCCCATCACATCGACATCGGCGGCATGGCGGTCGCGGGCTTTCCCGGCACGGCACGCAGCATCTTTCAGGAAGGCTTGCGAATTCCGCCGGTGCGCTGGTTCGCGGCCGGCGTGGAGAACGCCGACGTGATCGACATGATTACGCTCAACATGCGCTTTCCGCGCGACCAGATCGGCGATTTCCGTGCTCAATTCGCCAGCACGCATACGGCGGAAATCCGCCTGCTGAAGCTCGCCCGCAAGTACGGCGCCGCAGTCGTACGCGCCTGCATGACGGAAACCAAGGATCATTCTGAAGCCCTGATGCGGGAGATTATCGGGGAGATCCCCGATGGCGTTTACGAATTCGACGAACTCGTCGAGGACGACGGACCAAGCGATACGCCCTATCGCATCCATGCCGCCGTTACGGTCGCCGGCCGGGATGTAACGATCGATTTCGCAGGCACGAGCCCCCAGGCCGAGGGACCGATCAATTCGTCCTACGGCAATACGCTGTCCTCCGCGTTCAACACCATGCTGCAGCTGGCCGGGCCCGACATCGCGTTCAACGACGGTTGTTTCCGCCCCGTGACGGTCAAGGCGCCGCGCGGCTCTCTCCTCAATCCGGTCCCGCCGGCGCCCTGCTTCGGGGGCGTGACCGAGGTGACGATCCGGATCATCGACGTGGTATTGGGCGCGCTCGCGCCCGTCGCGGGGCAACGGATCGGAGCCGCCAGTTACGGCACGTGCATCAATTTCTCAGGCGGCGGCTTCGATCCCGAGCGAAAAGAAGATTTCGGGTTCTATTTCTTTCTCGAGGGCGGCTGGGGGGGCTGCGCCTGGCGCGATGGCTGGAATTGCACGCCGAACCCGACCTCGAACTTCAACGACTACCCGGTCGAATGGGTCGAGGCAACCCTGCCGCTCCGCTACGAGACGCTGCGGCTGAACACGGACAGCGGCGGGCCCGGGCGCTTTCGAGGCGGCGTCGGCACGGTTCGGCGAATCACGCTTCTGGCCGACGACGTGGAAATCAACGGGCTAGGCGAGCGGGCAAAGGTTCCGCCGTTCGGGATCGACGGCGGTTATCCCGGCGGAACGAACGCGGTCCTGATCCGCCGCGCCGGCGGCAACACATGGCAGACGATCTCGGAGAATTTCGGCGCGCCGAGCCCGACCAAGTTTCACGGGCTCAGGGCCGGGGTCGGCGATTCGTTCCAGATCGAGAGCGGCGGGGGAGGCGGCTGCGGCGACCCGCTCGACCGGCCGCCCGACGCGGTGGCTTCGGACGTCGAGGACGGGCTGGTCGGCGTCGAGGCCGCGGCCGGGGTTTATGGTGTCGTCGTTCGCGAGCAGGACGACGGCGGCGTGCGGGTCGATGGGAAAGCGACCAAGGCGCGTCGCGCCGCTCTTGGCGAACAGGCGCCGCAGGCCCTCGAGGACTACCGGACCCTGATCGAAGAGTATCTCGACCGGGCGGCCGGCGGTGAACCGGGCCCGGCGATCGCTGCCGAGCTGGACCGGATCGAAGCCCTGGTGGCCCGCGGTCGGGCGGCCCTGGCAGGGCACGGGACCGGTACCGTCGCAAACCGGGCAGGCTCGCTGTCCAACCCGCTCGACAACCAACGTGCGCTCGTCTCCTGGGATTCGGAAGCCCTGCGTCGATGGCTGTCGCGCCACGGCGCATTCGATAACGAGGGTTGATCGGTGGCCGTAAAGCTGAAGGCGAAAGTCTGGGTGCAGGCGCAGGTCCGGCTCTGCGATATAGCCGGCCTGCCGATCACCGTGCCGCGCAAGGGCGATCCCGACGCAGGTCAGATCATTCTCAAGCTGAACCGATTGGCGGGTGGCTGCGTCGTGCTGACCCAGACGCGAACGCCGGACGGCACGCTTGCCTGGATGCGCAGCACCGGCGCCGAGCCGGTCCCCGAAGGTGATGCCGACGATTACATCGAACGCCAGGTCTCGTTCGATCCCGATCTCTGGATCGTGGAGATCGAGGATCCCGATGACCGCTATGAACCCGATGCCCCGGTCGTCGAGCTCTGAGCGGCGCCCGCCTGCGGGCAGGGCTGCCCGATGACGGGTTTGGACGTCAGCTTCCTGGGCGCCTTCGTCGCGGGGATCGTGAGTTTCCTCTCGCCGTGCGTTCTGCCGCTGGTGCCGCCTTACCTGTGTTTTCTCGGCGGCGTTACCTTCGAACAGCTTGCCGGTGAAACGGTCGAGCGTCGCCAGGTGGCCCGGCGGGTGTTCGTCGCGGCGCTTGCCTTCGTTCTGGGCTTCTCCACCGTGTTCATCGCCCTCGGGCTGACGGCCAATATCGTCGGCCAGGTGCTGGTCGATAACCTGCCTATTTTGACGCCGATTGCAGGCGGCCTCATCATCGTGCTTGGGCTGCACTTCCTCGGCGTCTTTCGGCTTCGCATTCTCGAGCGCGACTTGCGGTTCCATTCGGCCGGCCGGCGCGCCGGGGTCGCCGGGGCCTATCTGGTCGGCCTCGCTTTTGCGTTCGGCTGGACGCCTTGCGTCGGGCCGGTTTTGGCGGCGGTCCTGTTTCTCGCCGCGGGCGAGGCAAGCCAGGTCCAGGGCGGCGCCCTGCTGGCGGTCTTTTCGCTGGGGCTCGGTATCCCATTTCTGGCGGCGATCCTCGCGATCCGGCCGTTTCTCGCATTTCTTGCGCGTTTTCGGGGTCACGCCCGGCGCGTCGAGCAGGTCATGGGCGCGCTCCTCGTGATCACCGGCGTATTGTTCATCACCGGAACGATCAATGACGTCGCGAATTTATTACTTGAATCTTTTCCGGCCTTGGGGCGGATTGGGTAGGCGATGGAGTCGAAGGTTACGAGATTTGGCCCGATCCGGCTTGGCGGCCTGCTCCGCAGAGGCCTTACGGGGATCGTTGCGCTGGCGATTCTTTCCGTGCCGATGGCTGACGGTCGGGCGGGCAGCGAGACCGGCACGGCGCCGGTTTTGGGCAAGGACGGAATTTATGTGCAGACTTGGTTCGTGCAGGACGACCTGGATCTGGGAGCCGCGTTCGCACGCGCGGCGGAAGCCGGAAAACGGCTCGTGGTGTTCTGGGAGCGTAAGAATTGCGGCTATTGCGAGGACACACACCTGATCAACCTGGCGGTGCCTGAAATCCGGGACTTCATAAAGGCCAATTATGTCGTCGCCCAGGTCAATATCTGGGGCGACGAGGACGTCGTCGACTTCGACGGCGAGCGGCTGAGCGAAGACGCGCTCGCGGACAAGTACGGCGTCCGCTCGACCCCGACCTTTACCTTCTATCCGGAGACCCGGGACGCATTCGAGGGCCGGACCGGCGCGCGGGCCGAGGTGATGCGCATGCCCGGCTACATTCCGCCCGGGCTGTTCGCCATGATGTTCGCCTATGTGCGGGACGAAGGTTACGAGCACATCGGCTTTACGGACTATGTGGATGCGAAGCTTCTCGAGCTTCAGACGACCGGCCCGTAACGGCCCATTAATATTGGTTGTCCGCGCTACGAGCAAAGGGGGGACCGATGAGTACGTCTGCCGACCCTGACCATATCTATTCGATGACGATCAAGATGTTCGGCGCCCAGGCCGAGCCCGCGTTCGAAACGCCCGAGCAGCAGGATTTCGTCTGGGGGCGCGGCTGGGGCTGCAACAACGATGTCGGCCAGTTGCGCCTCGTGCTGATGCATCGCCCGGGCGAGGAGATGAACGTCGTCAATCCGAATATGCGGATCGAAGAGATCGGCTCGTTCGGCGACCCGGAGCATGGCTGGTACTGGCAGAGCGACACGGTTCCGCCGCTGGCCGAGATGCAGGCGCAACACGATGCGCTGGTCGGCCAGTTGCGCGCGGAAGGCGTCGAGGTGGTGTTCATCGACCGGGTTGCGACGGAGCGGATGAAGACCTGCTATACGCGGGATTCGGCCATTGCCGTCGGCGGCGGCGCGATCGTCTGCCGCCTCGCTCCGAAAATCCGCCGCGGCGAGGAATTGCCCATGACGCGGACGCTCGCCAATCTCGGCATGCCCATCCTGCGGACGATCAGCGGCAGCGGCCTGATGGAGGGCGGCAGCTTTGCTTGGATCAACTCGAAGACGGCGGTCGTCGGGCGTTCGATCCGGGTCAACGAGGACGGCGCGCGCCAGCTCGACGAAGTGCTCAGAGCCCAGGGCGTCGAGCTGCTCAGGGTCGATCTCGGGGGCTACGACATTCACATCGACGGCGCCTTCGTCATGGTCGACGTCGACACGGCGCTCGTCGACCCCGACCGTCTGCCCTACTGGTTCCTGCAAAAGCTGGAGGCGCTCGGGGTTCGCACGGTTGAGACGACGCCCGACGACGACGGCTGGATCGTCAATTGCCTGGCTGTGCGCCCGGGCCGCGTGATCATGTCGCCCGGCGTCTCGCGGCGCACGCAGGACGCGCTCGATAAGCTGAATATCGAGATCGTGACCCTGCCCTACGACAAGATGGCGCTCAACGGCAGCGGCATACATTGCTCGACCTGCCCGTTGGTCCGCGATCCCGTTGTTACCGGAGGGCGGTGAGGAATATCGCACCGCCGGTCGATAGCCTGTCGAGACTGGTTCGCTTAGAGATAACAATCGGAGATATTTCATGAAAACGGTCATTCTTATCGGTAATGGCAAGGTGGGTCGGGCGGCCCTTGCCGGCTTGGGGAGCCATAAGGTCATTACGGCAAGCCGCTCGGGTCGGGGTTGCGATTATGAGGTCGACATTACCGACGAAGCATCTATCCGGAAGTTATTTCAGCAGGTCGGAGAATTCGACGCCGTCGTTAATACGGCCGGTGAATGTGAATATGCTCCCGTTACCGAGTTGACCGAACAACAATGGATGACGTCGATCGCGAGTAAAATGATGGGTCAAATCAATCTGGTTCGTATCGGCCAGGACTATATCGCCGATGGCGGCTCCTTCACGCTGATTTCCGGCATACTCAATATCAAGCCGGTTCCCCAGGCTATCACCGACGCCGTGACCAGCGGCGCCATCGATACGTATGTAAAATGCGCCGGTTACGAAATGCCACGAGGCATCCGTATCAATGCAATTAACCCGACGATATTGGAAGAGTCCTGGGACGCGTATGGAGAATTGATGCCCGGATTTCAACCCGTGCCTGGCCGACTGGTCGGCAAGGCGTTTGAACGCGCCGTCGACGGTTTCCTCAACGGCGAAGTTATCTATGTGGACGCTTGAAGACGCCAAGCGTTTTCCGTGACCGGTTGCGACGCAAAATAGCGTCGCAGGTTACAACGATGCCTTGTCGTCGAGGTGAAAGCAGTGGCGTCGACAAGGCGCTGGTCAGCTCCGCCGGCCTCCGTTACTGGTTCCCGCAAAAGCCGGAAGTTCAGATTTCGCACGGATGAGACGACGCCGGACGACGATGGCTGGATCGTCACTTGCCTTGCCGTGAGCCCGGGCCGCGTGATCACGCCGCCCGGCGTTTCGCAATTCGTCGGCTCCGTCTCCCGTTAACGACGGGTTCATGCTACCGTTTCGCCGGCGGGCGGGCCCATCTGGCGAAAGCCGCCTGAAACGGGAGAGGGCTGGGATATGACCGAGTGGACGATTACCGGCGGTTGCCAGTGCGGCGCGGTGCGCTACACGGTGCGCGCCCCCGCGAGGGAAACCAGACACTGTCATTGCTCGATCTGCCGGAAGACTTACGGCGCGCTCTTCGTGACCTTTTCGACGTTCCCGCTGGCCGCGTTTTCCCTCGACAAGGGTGGGGACGAGCTTGTCAACTACGACACGCCAAAGGACCACCGCAAGTTCTGCAGGACCTGCGGGGCTCATGTCATGGAGGTTGCGGACGACGAGCCCGAACGGGTCTACGTTCCGGCGGGCACCATCGACGGCGGCGCCCATCCGGGCCATCCCGAGGGCGCGATCAAACATATCTTCGTTGGCTCGAAGGTGCCCTGGTACGAGATCGCCGACGGCCTGCCCCAGCACGAGGAGCTTTAGGTCCCGGCACAAGCTGTGCCTCCTGTTTATTCCGCCCGCTGAAACCGGAGACTGAACAATGCTCAAGCGTGCCCTGTTGCGGTTGGGCCGCATTTTCCGATCGAACAAATTGCCGAGATGGAGGGCGTCGAAGAGCGAAGAGATGCGGGTGGACCCCGTTCCCCCAACAGAGAGCATCGAGCATAGTTCTAAATATAGTTTGATCGGGATGCGGGTGGACCGCCTGTCCCCCACCGCCAAGACGCGTAACGACTCAGGGCCTTGAATTCCGAAGCCGCTTGCTTCATCGGGCGCAAGAGTTCAGACTGGGTTCGGTCACGGAAAGACGTCGTGCTCCGAATTCTCGCGCGCGGCCGCCCGGATCAGGAGACCGCCGCCAGCTCGACCGGCTCGTCGAGCCGGCGAGAGGTCGCGCGGTAATATTCGCCCGCCGCACCGACGCCGCTGCCCGGCACTATGGCAATATCGAAATCGCGCATCGCCATCTCGGCACCGGCGAGCACGCTCAAGGTCATGAGCTCGCTCAAGGCGCCGAGATGCCCGATCCGGAACAGCTTGCCCGCGACCTTCGAGAGACCGACGCCCAGCGAGAGGTCGTAGCGGTCATAGGCGTGCCTGACGAGCGCATTGCCGTCGATGCCCTCGGGCAGCATGATCGCGGAGACCGTGTCGGACTGCCATTTCGGCTATTTCGCGCAGAGCCGAAGGCCCCAGGCATCGACCGCCCGGCGCACGCCCTCGGCGATCCGGAAATGGCGGGCGAACACGTTTTCGAGGCCTTCCTCGAACAGGATATCGAGCGAGGCCCGGAGGCCCCGGAGCAGGGTAGTAGCCGGGGTATAGGGAAAGTAGCCGTCTGCGTTGGTCCGCAGCATGTCGTCGAAGTCGAAAAAGCAGCGCGGCAGGGTCGCGCGTTTGCGCGCGTCCAGTGCCTTCTGGCTGACACCGACGACCGCCAGCCCGGTCGGCAGCATAAGGCCTTTCTGGGAGCCCGAAACGGCGAGGTCGACGCCCCATTCATCCATCCGGAAATCGATGCTGGCGATCGAGCTGACGCCGTCGACATAGAGCAGGGCGGGGTGGTTCGCGTCGTCGAGCGCCTGGCGGACTGCGGCCACATCGCTGGTCACGCCGGTCGCCGTCTCGTTATGGCAGACGATCACACCCTTGATCTCGTGCGCGGTATCGGCGGCGAGGCGGCGGGCGTACTCCGCGGGCGGCGCGCCCTCGCTCCACTCGACCTCGATTTCGTCGACGTCGAGGTGGTGGCGCCGGCACAGGTCGGCCCAGAGATGGGAGAACTGGTCGAAGTTCGAGACGATGACCTTGTCGCCCGGCGACAGGGTGTTGCTGATCGCCGCTTCCCAACCGCCGGTTCCCGACGCCGGAAAGATGAAGGCCTGGCCGGTCTCGGTCTTGAAGATCTTCTTGAGGTCCTCGAACAGCGGCAGGGTCAAGTCCGGAAAATCGGCCGCGCGCATGTCTTCCATCGGGATATTCATGGCCTGGCGAACGGGTTCGGGTACGTTCATCGGTCCGGGAATGAAAAGATGCCCGTGCATGCTCGGTCCTCCTCGACGCGGCGTCTGCCCCCGTTGCGCGCCCTCTGAACGGGGCTTCGATGCAATCGGGTGCACTCTATCTGGCTGAAGGCTGGACTGCAACCTTAATAAACTAATGTTCCTATAAGGAAATTATTCGGACCGGGTCAGGAAATCGTAGGCCGAGAGCGCGTGGCTGCGCACGATGTGGAGAAACTCGTCGATGACGACATGTTCGTCGGCAATTCCCATCGGCCCCGGATCGGGGCCGTAGGTGTAGGCGGGAATGCCGCGATAGCGCCAGAGCCGGTTGTCGGTGCCGCCGAGGCTCATGATCGGCTGGGGCCGGTGACCCTGGAGCTGCTCCACGTTGTTTTGCAGATGCTCGACCATCTCGCCGAACGGATCGCACCAGTTGGGCGCGCTGTATTCGACCTTCTCGATCGCCGCTTCCGGATGGCGCGCGACAATCGCCTCGACCTCGGCCATGACCTCGTCTTCTCCAGCCCGACGGGGACCCGCAGGTCGAGTTCGAGGACACACTCGCCGGGGATCATGTTCACCTTGAGCCCGCCATGGAGCGTGCCGACGTTGACCGTGACCGTCTGAACGATCTCGCTGGCGCCCGCGCCCAGGTCCGCTTCGGTCGCGGCCCGGCCCGCCTCGAGCGCGGACGCGACATTATGGGGCGGGCTCGCTTCCAGCTCGCTCAAGGCCTCGAAGTCCTGGACCATGCGGGCCGCGATCTTGGTCGCGCTGCCGCTCGCGTGGATATAGGCGCCGTGAGCCCCCCGGGTGGTGACCCGGATGGTCACCCAGAGCGGCCCCTTTTCGCCGAAGCGGATGGTGTGGATGTTCGACGGCTCGCCGTTGAGGCTGCAGTCGCCGTGGACCTCCGGGTGGTTCTCCATCAGGTAGCGGGCGCCCCAGGGGCCGAAGGTCTCCTCGTCCGAGACCGCCGCCAGGCTGAGCCGGCCCTTCAGCCGGTCGGCGAGCCGGGACAGGTAGTCGAAGGTGAAGATCGACGCGGTGGTCCCGCACTTCATGTCGCACGCGCCCCGGCCCCAGATTTTCCCCTCGGCGACCTCGCCGCCCCAGGGATCGTGGGCCCAGGCCTCCGCGCCGACGGGAAACACGTCGATATGGCCGTTGAGCACGAGATGGCGGCCGGGCGTGCCGGCCTCGAAGGCGGCGACGATATTGGGCATCGTGGGCTCGGGGTCGATCACCCAGTAGGCGTGGCCCCGGGCATCGAGGAACTGCCGGATGTGAGCGGCCGCCGCGCGGGTATCGCCCGGCGGATTGGGGCTCTTCGCCCGGATGAAGCGGCTCAAGAACCCGATCAGCGCGTCGCAGTCGGCCGCGATCCAGTCGAGCAGGATTTCCTTGTCGTCGGCCATGGTCCTCTTCCCGTTCAGCGCCGGCACGCGACCAACAACGAAGTCTGCGCTCGCCGGTTGGCCGGGGCAAGCGGTCTGGCGCTGCGCTTGCGGACGGTCGGCTTCGGGCCCTACACTCGCGGGACCACGCGATCCCGGGAACAAAAAAAGGCGGAGGGCGGAGATGCTGGGACGGTTCTTCCCCAACGAGGAATACGAGGCCCGCTGGCAGCGCGCGGAAGACGAACTGAAGCGCTGCGGCTACGAAACCGCCGTCGTATTCGGACGCTCCGGCGGCACCAACGACCGGGCGGGCGACGTGGTCTATCTGACAAATTTCTACTCCACCGCGTCGGGGCAGGGCTACGATTCGACGATCTTCCAGGGCCGCTCGTTCAACTCCGTCCTGCTCCGGGTCGGCGAAACGCCCGAGCTGCATGCCGACGAGCCGGGGCTTCGTCAGGAACTGATCTCGACCGACCGAATCGTTTCTTCGAACACCCCGTTCGTCGACATCGTCGAGACGCTCAAGGCGCACAAGATCGAGGGCCCCGTGGCGTTGGTCGGCAGCGACGTGGTGCCACTGCGCTACTGGAACACGATGAGCGAGGTCGCGCCCGAGATCGACTGGCGGATCGAGGACGACATCATCACCAGCCTGCGACTGATCAAAAGCCCGCGCGAGCAGGATGCACTGCGCATCGCCGGCGAGGTCGGAACCAAGGCGCTGACCGCCTTCATGGAGGGCCTGATCCAGGGCCTGCCCGAGGCGGAGGCCGCGTCCGCGGCGGCTCGGGAGGTCGTGAAGGGCGGCGGGACGATCCACATGCTGCCCTGCTCGCACGGCGACATGATCGACATGTTCGTGCGCAATCCGATCGCGGGTTACACCTTCGAGGCCCCGAAGCCCGGCGACCTCGTGCGCGGCTGGATCTACGGCCCGATGTTCGAGGGCTATTACGTCGACCCCGGACGCACCACCGTGTGCGGTTTGAAGCCGACGCCGGAGCAGAAGGAGATGGTCGAGACCGGTGCGCGGATCGTCGAGGCGATCATGGAGCAGATCAGGCCGGGCGCGAAGGTCAAGGACGTCGCCTTGCACGGCCGGGCGCTGTCTCAGCAGCACGGCGCAACGTCGAATCAGATGGCCGAGAAGTGGCCCCATTTCGGGCACGGCATCGGCCTGTTCTTCGAAAAACCCTATATCGGCCCGGAGATGTGCACCGACGACGACGTGTTTTGCGAGGGCATGGCAATGGGCGTCGAGGCGTTTTTCGGACGCGAGGGCCAGGGCAGCGCCGGCTTCGAGCAGAATATCCTGGTCACCGCGGATGGCACCGAGCTGCTGACCAAGACGCCGATGATATTCTGGGATTAACGGATAAGGGGAGGAACCGATCATGGCAGAGCTAGCCGTTGCGCTATGGGCGACCAATGTCAGCCCCGCCCTGAACGGGCTCGACGCCTGGATCTCGAAGATCGACGCCAAGATGGCCGCAGCGAGGCGCCAGGGGGCCGACCTGCTGGTGATGCCCGAATACGCCTCCGTCCAGTGGCTGTCCTTCGCGCCGGACGGGATTTCCGTCGACCGGGAAATCGCCTGGATGGCCGGGCAGGCGGACGTTGCGCTGGCCGCGCTTCGCCCGCTCGTCGCCAAACACGACATGGCGCTGCTCGCCGGCACCATGCCGGTCGATTCGGGCGACGGCCAGGTCAACCGCGCCCACCTGCTGCTGCCCGAGGGCCAGGAGCACGTTCAGGACAAGTTGTGCATGACGCCCCAGGAAAAGGACCCCGACTGGTGGAACCTGGAGACCGGCGATACGGTCAACCTCGTCACCTGGCGGGGCCTGCGCTTCGCCATCGCGATCTGCCTCGACGTCGAGCTGCCGGCCCTGGCCGCGCGGCTTGCCGGGCTCGCTCTCGACGTCATTCTCGTTCCCTCGATGACGGCGGCGCTCTCGGGCTATCACCGGGTGTTCGACTGCGCCAAGGCCCGCGCCGTCGAAACCCAGTCGATCGTCTGCCCGGTGGCACCATCGGGACGACCGGCTACCGCGATCTGAAGGAGACCAACGTCTCCGGCGCGGCCGTCTTCTGCCCCTGCGAGGACGCGCTGGGATCGACCGGCGTTCTGGGCTCGGTGGCGCCTGCGGGCGAAGACGCGGGCGACGGACCGATGCTGGTCGTGGGCGATCTGCCGATCGAGGCGGTGGCCGCGATGCGCCAGGGCGAGGCCTATGTCTGGCCGGGCGCCTGGAGCGCCAGGCATCTCAGGATCAACGATCCGTCGCGGGCCTGAGGAAGCCTACCCCCTGAGTGGCCGGGCGTCCTCCGCAAGCTCGGGGATCCGCCCCGTCTTGAACGGAACGCGATCGACCCGGGGCTCGTAGTCGCCCGCATCGATCAACCCTTGGACATGATCGGCGACGGCAACGCAGTTGGTCAGCCAGACTTCGCCCGCCTCGATCAGCTCCTCGACAAAGCTCCGGACATAGCGCATGCGGGCCGCGCGGCCTATCAGAAAGGGGTGCCAGATGATCTGCCAGAAACCGCCGATCGCGTGGAGGCCTTCGAATTCCGAGCGGTAGACCTCGAACGCGTGGCGCGGCGTCTGGATCGGCATGACGTAGTCGATGTCGGCGAGGTGGGCGAACTGGTTCCAGTCGTCGCAGGCCCAATCCACGGGCAGCTCCAGCAGGTCGCCCGACCGGCTGCGCAGGACATAGGGCAGGTCGTCGCCCATCAGCGAGGACTCGTAGAGGAAGCCGAGCTCGGCGAGAATCGCCGCCGTGTGCTGCGAAAAATCATAGAACGGAGCCCGGAAACCGATCGGGCGGGTGCCCGTCAGGCGTTCGAGAGCGTCGAGGGCGCGGACCGTCCAGTATTTCTCCCGCTCCCGGGTGTTACGGTTGGGCGATTCGTGCATATAGCCGTGATGGGCGATCTCGTGGCCGCCTTCGGCGATCCGCTCGATCGTCTTCGGGTGTTCCTCCACGCACCAGGCGGGGACGAAGAAGGAAACCTTCAGCCCGTAACTCTCGAACAGGTCGCAGATGCGGGGCACGCTGATCTCCGGGCCGTAGCGCAGGAATGACGTGGCGCAGACCCGGGTCGAGGCGTCGTCGGGATGGGCGAGGTGGATCAGCGCGTCGGCGTCCATGTCGAAGGAGAACGAGACGGCGCAGCGCTTGTTCTCGGGCCATGGGATCGGCGGCGCGGGCGCGGTCATGTCAGTCGGCAGCCTCGTTGGGGCAGCCGGGTTTTCGCTGGCCCGCGAGATAGTCGTCGATCAGCTCGATCATCCGCTCCTGTCCGAAGCTCGGAAAATGGCCGCCGTGGACCGTGCGGGCCGGAACGGCGCGCAGCCGTTCCATGCTCGTAATCACCTCTTCGGGGACGGAGTGGTAGAGCTCATTGAGCAGCGGTCCGTCATAGACCGTATCGCCGGAAAACAGGGTTTCGCTTGCCGGCTCCCAGAGAGCAATGGAGCCTGGCGAATGGCCCGGCGTATGGATCACCTCGAACTGCCGGTCGCCGAGATCGATGACATCGCCATCGTTGATGAGCCGCGTCGGCGGGGCGGCACGCACGTTGCAGGCGTCCGGGTCGAAATCCGCGAAGGGTAGGGCGTGAAAGATGTCGAAGGACATGTATTGGTCGCTCACCGTGTTCTCCCGGGTGGGGTTGGCGAGCAAATCGGCCTCAGCCGGGTGGATCAGCCGTTCATCGAATTCCCAATGGCCGCCCATATGGTCGAAATGGGTGTGGCTGCTGACGCAGAGCACCGGTTTCTCGGTGACCAGGGCGACATGCTCTTTCAGGCTCGCCAACCCAAAACCCGAATCCACGAGCATGTCCCGGTCGCGTCCGCGCACATGCCAGATATTGCAGCGCACGAGGGGGATTGCGGCGGGCTCCCAGATCAGCGTGACATCGTCCGCGAGGCGTTTCGTCTCGAACCAGTGGTCAGCAATCGGCAGGGTCATGATGCGTCCTCCCATCGGCGCCCGGTAGTGGAGAGCATAGCATCGAAGGCACGAACGCCGAAGCCACCGGCTATCCCACGAGCGGCGCCTGACCTCGCTTGAGCAGGCTGTGGGCGATGATGATGCGCTGGACCTCGCTGGTGCCTTCCCAGATGCGATCGACCCGAAGCTCCCGGAAGAACCGCTCCGCCACGTTTTCGCGCATATAGCCCCGGCCGCCGAAAATCTGGACGGCGCGGTCGGCAACCCGGTTCGCCATTTCAGAAGCGTAGAGCTTGGTCATGGAGCAGCGGGCGTGGAGCACCTTGACGTCTTCCCCGCGATCGTGGGCGTGGGCCGTTTCGTAGGTCATCAGCCGGGCCGCCCAGAGCTCGGTCAGGCTGTCGGCCAGCATGAACTGGATCGCCTGGTAGTCGGTGATCGGTTTGCCGTCGATGACGCGCTGCCGGGCGAACGCGGTCGCCTCGTCGATCAGCCGCGAGGCGGCGCCGCAGCAGCGCGCCGCGATCATCAGCCGCTCACGCCGAAACCAGGCGTAGGTGTAAGCCATGCCGCCCCCTTCGTCGCCGATCCGGTTGGTGATCGGCACACGCACGCCGTCGAACCTGTAGGTCGGGTGATGGGAGGCGTAGCGGTGAGAAAACAGGGGCGTGCGGACGAGCTCGACGCCTTCGCTGTCCGTGTCGATGAAGAACAGGCAATGGGCCCCGTCGTTCTCGCCGCCATCGAGTTTGGCCTGGAGGATAAAATGATCGGCGAAATTCGCGCCGGTCACATACCACTTCTCGCCATCGACGACATACTGGTTGCCTTCGAGACGCGCCGTGGTCTTGATGCCCTCGACGTCGGAGCCGGAGTCCTCTTCCGTGATCGCATAGCAGTCGTGCCGCTCGCCGCGCATCGAGGGCAGCACGTAGCGCTCGTGCTGATCATTGGTGCAGATGTCAAACAGCCACTTCTCGGGTTCGTGGAAACACCAGCACAGCGCATTGGTGACCCGGCCCAGCTGTTCCCAAATCACCGTCTGGGTGAGCGTCGACAGGTCGAGGCCGCCGATCGGTTCCGGAAGGTCCATGCGATTTAAGCCCATGTCGTTGGCAACCTGCCGGTGGCGCGCACCTGCCTCCCCGGGGATGACGCCGTCGTTCATTTCGGCTTCGACTTCCCAGGGAATCAGCTCTTCATCGACGAAGGCGCGGATCTTTTCTTGCCACTCGACGCAGTCGGCGGGCAGGGGATAGCTCACGAACGCGGCCCTCCTGGAACAAAGCGCTCAACGGCTCGTTTCGACTGACCGGATGGTGTCAGGCGGCGGGGCCTGTCGCAAGGTTTGCGTTGACGTCCGCGACGGTTCCGGCTGCCGGCGCTTGCGGCAGGCGCGCGGCGGGCAGGAGATGACGGATCCGGTCATGAAACAGGCGGGTGCCGAACTCATCCTCATGGAAAATTCCGGTCTCGTAGCTGCGAGAGGCCAGTCCTCGCTGGGTAGCCCGGCAGCGCGCGACATCCTCGTTCATGATGCCGTTTCCGATTTGCTCGTTGAGAGAGCGCGCAGTCCAGGTCTCCTGCCGCTCGTCGGGCAGGCCGTAGGCGCCGGCCCGAACGAGACAGCGGCCCGGGCCCAGCGGGAGGGTCTGCACGAAGTCGATCATCTCCGGATAGAAATCCAGGCTCAGGCTTGGGAACAGGTTGAAGAACAGCCAGGCGCGCTGGCGGTCTTTGGGCAGGTGCTCCATGGGCGGGAGCATCTCCTGATATTGACGTTCACTCCGGTTCGATGACGGCTTGTCGATGAGCCGGGAGAGGGCCCAGCCGGCGAGTTCGGTGCCGCCGCCATCGACGATGCTGTTACGCCCGAACAACCGCGTGAACGCGGGGTGCGTCGACTCCAGGTGGTAGCCTTCGATGAAATTGTCGGTCAGCGCCTTCCAGTCAAAGTCGTATTCCTCGACCCAGAATTCGTCGTGGAGCGGCCGCATCTCCGTGACGCGGTAGGGGGCCATCTGCGGGTCGTTGACCGCCATGACATCGGCGAGCTTGGGGCCGTCGCTGCCGGCCAGTCTGACGAAGACAAAGCCGTGAAAGATCTCGTGCTCGACCGGCTTCAGACCGAAATCCGACTTGTCGAATGGAGTGAACTTTTTCCCCCCGGGGACGGTCTTGAGCTCGCCGGTAAGCTTGTAGCTCCAGCCGTGATAGGGGCAGGTCATGCCGCTTTTCGGGCACTGGCCGCGCACACCGTCGACGATCAGGTGGGCGCGGTGTCGGCAGACGTTATGGAAAGCACGAACCTCGTTGTCGGAACTGCGCACGGCGAACACCGGTTGACCCGCGAGGTCGAGGGCGACGTAATCGCCGGCATTGGGAATGTCGCTTACATGGCACATCAACTGCCAGGTGCGCATGAAGATCGCCTCGCATTCCAAGGCGTTGAATTCCGCGTTGTCATAGGTCCAGGCGGGGAGCGTTGTCGCCGCCGCAAAATCGGTCACGGGTTCATAGGGCGATACGGTGCGAGATTGAGGGGCGGGGTCGGACTCGCTCGCGCCGGCCGCATGTCCGGGAAAAATCGAATCCAGATAGGCCCGGCAGCAGCATTTAGCGCTCGCCGTATCGAAGTTGTCGGGATCGGCGATCTTAACCTGCCAGCACAGATCGATGACGCCGAGCAGGCCGTAGGAGACGGCTTCGGCATTGAGGTGATCCGCACCACGTTCCTCGACGGCGCGCTTGAACAGGTTGTGGATCTGCTCTGCTACGCGCATATCCTGGCCGCCGCAGGCCTTGAGATAATCCTTGCGCGCCTGGACCTCGCCCCAGAAGGCGTACCAGACCGCGATTTTCCGGGGATCGGAAATCAGCGGATCGAAACTCATATCGATCAAGGCCGACAACGCGGCGAGGGGATCGGCGATGTGGGGGCGGAGCGCCGACTCGAGCGCTGAATCATACTCGTCGCGAACGTGTTCCAGGGTGGCGAGGAGCATGGCGTCCTTCGTATCGAAATAGAAATTCACGATGCTGGGAGACAATCCCGCGATCTTTGCAACCCGCGCGGTCGTCGTGCGCGATAAACCGTTTTCCGCGACCGAGCTGATTGTCGCCTCGATGAGGTCCTGTCGCCGGTCGGGCCGCGTACCTCTGTCTTGCCGGATTTCGCCGGATGGGATTGATGATTCATTCAATGAGGCCATAATTCTCTCCGAATAACGAAAAAATATTTAATTTTAACAACAGGTTATAATCGTAACCTATTTTGATTGGTCTGTCAAAATTTTGAATGATCATTCAATTCATGTCGGTCGAGGTTTCACGAGGGGCGATCTCCCGTCCTCCGGTTCGCCGGGGGTCGTGTTTCGCGCCAAAAATTGGTTTTGCATGACGGCCGCACAGAACTTGGGAGGACAACGGATGTTTCGAAACAAACGATTGGCCTATCGCTTGGGACTAGTTGACGAGCCCGGCCCGTGCGTCTAGCATAAATTGTCAAATTTAACAATTAAAGTTAGAGGCCATGCCGCGCCCCTGCGTGAAGGCGGAGCGAACCACTGAAATCCTCGATGCCTTCGAGCGTTGCGTCGCGCGCTTCGGGGTCGAGGGATCGACGCTCGATCGCATCGCGAACGAGGCGGGCCTGGCCCGCAGCCTGTTGCGCCATCACGTGGGCAACCGCGCTGCGCTACTCGATGCGCTGGTCGATCGCTTTCTGGCCCAATCCAAGTCTGAAATCACCCAGATGTTTGCTGACCTGCCTTCCGAGGACCGGATCGAGACGTTGCTCGACTGGCTGTTCGGCGAGGGGTTTTCCAACGCCCAGACCGTGCGCGTTTCCGAGGCGCTGATTTCCGCCGCGGAAGACGACGGGGCGCTGGCCGCCCAACTGCGCCGCTGGATCGAGAGCTACCGCTGGGCCCTCAGCGTCGAGTTCGAACGTGGCTATCCGGACGCAGAGCCCGGCGCTTGCGCGAACGTGGCCGCGGGCATTGTGGGTATCTCGTTCAACGTCGAATCCCTGGTTGCGCTGGGCCAGATGGCCGAGTTTCGGGCCGCCTCGAAGCAAGCGGCCCGGCGCCTGGTGGCGAGCTTGGAGAGGCCCCGATGACCGGGTTGCCGATACAGGCCCACCAACGGCTTCCGCGCGATGCTTATTTCGCCGCCGACTGGCTGGCGCTCAAGCAGGACCACCTGTTCTCGAAAAGCTGGATGCTTGAGGGCCTGACCAGCGACGTTCCCGACACGGGCGACTACCGAACGTTGACGGCCGGCCGCTTCCCGCTGGTCGTGCTGCGTGACGCGGCGGGCAGACTTCGCGCCTTTCACAATGTCTGTCGCCACCGCGGGACGGAATTGGTCGAAGGCGCAGGGAACGCGGGGTCTGCGCTGGTTTGTTCCTACCATCGCTGGACATATGGCCTGGACGGCAACTTGCGCGGCGTGTCGAACGAATCTGAATGCTTTCCAGGGCTGGACAAGAGTGCCCTTGGCCTGCACGAGGCGTCTGTCGGCGTCTTCCGGGAGCTCGTCTTCGTTCACCCCGATCCGGCGCCCGACGAGGAATTCTCCAGCTGGGTCGCCGGCCTGGACGCGGTGGCCTGGCCTCACGATCTGACCTCGCCGGCGCTGGGCGCGTCGACCGACTTTGTCTACGACATGAAGTGCAACTGGAAGGTGTTCTTCGAGAACGCCATCGACGGGTACCACCTCGGCTACCTCCATGAGAAGACCCTGGGCGGCCCGCCGCCCGGACAGAATGTCTGGGAGCCGTATGGCCGTCATCTCGTCTGGTATTCGACCGAGAACGGCGGCAAGGGCTCGTCGCTTCCGAAGACGATTGAGGACACGATCGACGGTCACAATTTGGCGACAATCAAAGATGCGGAGAATAACGACTATGGCGGCGTCTACATGATGTTTCCGTCGACCATTATCGTGGCCTCGCCCTATTCGATCTCGGTTTCCCAGCTGATCCCCACGGGCCCCGAGATCACACGGCTGACGGTGTGCAACTGGTCGCCCAACGATTCGTGGCGCGGCCGGCCCGAGGACGCGCCGGGCTTCGATCCCGCCACAGGGATTTGCCGCTCCGATAACTGGACGGAACATCCTCTGGACACAGGGGATTTCCATACCGAGGAAGTGTGGATCTGCGAAAAGATCCAGTGCAATCTGCACTCGCCCGTCTTCGAGGTCGGCGCGCTGGCCAGCGGCGCGGGTGCGGAATCGCCGCTCACTTTCTTTCAAACGGCCGTGCTCGATATGCTGGACGGAGCGCTGGCCACTGTCCCGTCGGTCCCGGATTAACCTCAGGGAAGCAGGGAGAACAACGAATGACCTTCATAAACAGGAAAGAAATTAAAGCCCCGCGATCAGGCGGCCACACTCCAGGACCGAGCCGGCGCGACCTCATGGGCGCCGCGGCGGCAGGCGGCCTCGCGCTAGTCGGGGCGGCGGCCCTTCCACGCGCCGCCCGGTCGGCGGACAAGCCGATTTACTTCACGTATTCGGGCTACGAAATCAGCGAGCTGCACCCGGAATTCTACGAAAAATACGGCTTCAGCCCCCAGGCCGCCTACTTTGCCGCCGAGGAGGAAGCGTACGCCCGGCTGATCGCCGGCTTTAAATGCGATCTCGTCCATCCTTGCAGCTATCTCGCCAAGCAATGGAAGGATTCCGGGCTTACCCAGGCGATCGACACGTCGAGGCTCTCGAACTGGCCAGACCTTTTCCCGGCGATTCGCAACCTGCCGGGCACCCAGATCGACGGCAAGCAGTATCACGCCCCGTTCGACTGGGGCCGTTCCTCGATCGCCTATCGGGAGGACCTGGTGGATATCGAGGAAGAATCCTGGTCGATCCTGTGGGACCCGCGCTACAAGGGCAAGGTTTCCGCCACGGAATCGGCCGGTGAAACCGTGAGTGCGGCGATCATCTATATCGCGCACCAGGAAGGGCTTAATCCGATGGTGGCCGACTGGCCGGAAGAGGCTTGGGAGAAGGTACTCGATGCGCTCCGTCAGCTTCGCGATAACGTCCGTTTCTTCAACAGCGATTACATGACCATGTGGGACGGCCTCGAATCGGGCGAGATCGTCGCGGCCGTCACCTGGGACGGCCTCGTGCCCTATATGCGGGACGAGGGCGTGCCCGTGCGCTTCATGAATCCCGTCGAAGGCGTGATGACCTGGGTTTGCGGGCTCGTGCTCCTGAAGGATGCGCCCAACGAGGACCTGGCCTACGAGCTGATGGATTCGATGCTGGGACCCAGAGCCGGCGAATTCTTGATCGGCGAATACGGCATTCCCCATTCGAATCGAATCTCGTTCGAGAGGGTCGGCGAGGCGCGCATTGCCGAGCTCGACCTGCCGGCCGATCCCGAAGAGCTGTTCGCAAACAGCATCTTCTACGACGATTACGAGGATTACCAAGAGACGACGCGAATCTTCGAGGAGATCCGCGCGGGATTCTGATCGTCGGCCCCGCACCACAGGCACGGTTTGCGGTTCTGGCCTGGTTCCGGGCTATAATTCGGCCGCTTGTGGGAGGATCACGATCAATGGCGGACAAATCGGGCGACGCCGCGTTCCGGCGAACCAGCCTCTATGGCTCGAACCCCGACGAGCTGACCTTCGCAGGCGCGCTCAGCTTTCTGCGGCAAATACACGCGGGACCTGGACGGCGTCGACGTTGCGGTGACGGGCATCCCATACGATCTCGCAACGACGAACCGGCCCGGAACGCGGTTCGGTCCCGCGGCGATACGGCGCGCCTCGGCGGAGCTCGCCTGGTGGCACCCCTATCCCTGGACCGAGGACCCGCTCAACAAGCTCGCGGTCGTCGACTATGGCGACTGCCACTTCGATTTCGGCAAGCCCGAGGGGGTTCCCGACCAGATCACCGCTCACGCGGCGGAGATCATCAAGGCCGGGGTTACGATGGTCGCGATGGGAGGCGATCACTTTGTCAGCTATCCCCTCCTGCGGGCGCACAGCGAGGCCTATGGACCTCTCTTGCTGATCCATTTCGATGCCCATTCGGACACCTGGCGAGAGGACGGAAAGCGCATCGACCACGGGACGATGTTCTTTCACGCCGCCCAGGATGGGCTCATCGACCCGGCACGCTCCATCCAAGTCGGAATCCGAACCCACAACGACGAGACCCATGGCTTCACGATTCTGGACGCGCCGTGGGTGCTGGAGGACGGCGCGGCAGCGGCGGCGGGCGAGATTCGCCGGGTGGTGGGCGATCACAAGGCCTATCTCACATTCGATATCGATTGCCTGGATCCGACCTATGCTCCGGGCACGGGCACACCGGTGGTGGGCGGCCTCTCGAGTGCGCTTGCGCTGCAGATCCTCCACGGACTGGCGGGCCTCGAGTTCGTCGGCATGGACGTGGTCGAAGTCTCGCCGCCTTACGATGTGGGCGACGTTACGGCGCTTGCCGGTGCCACCATCGCCCACTATTACCTGTGTTTGCTGGCCGCGACGCACGACGGGACGTGACGGTCGGGGCGCGGTTTGAATCGTCAGCGGGGGGGGGGATCGCTCGCGGCCCCGCGGTCGCGCTCGACGCCGAGCGCCCAAGCGATGCCGGCAATCAGGATCAGCAGGAAAAACCCGGCGCCGACCGCGGCCGGCAGGCCGTGCGGGTCCCACAGATCCATCGCCCCGCCGCCGATCACAGGGCCGGCGACCGAGCCGATCGAGTAGATCATGACGAAGAGCGCATTGGCTTGGGCCAACTCGGAGGGTTTGAACTTCTCGCCGAGCAGGGTGAGGCCGAGGCCGTAAACACCCCAAACCGTGCCGCCCCAGATGAAGAGCGTCGCATAAAGAGCGGCGGTTCCACCCAGCACGAAGGGAAGCACAATCGGCCCGATCGCGCCGACCGCGGCACAGACGAGCAGTGTTATACGCCGACTATATCGATCGGCGATGATCCCGATCGGAATTTGCAGGAATACCGTGCCTGCGACGAAGACGGTGAGCATGAAGATCGCGTCGTCCTGGCTCAAACCGGCATGAATCCCGTATACCGGCAGGAGGGCGTAGATCGCCTCGTCGCCAGCCCCGGAGATGATCGCGATGATCATGACGACGGGCGCAACTTTCAGCACCCAGCGGAAATTTTTCGCCCGCTCGATATCGAGACTGGGCGCCACGTCGCGGGCGAAAAACAACGGCACGCCGGCAATAAAAACAAGCGCGGCGCAGATCAGGAAGGGCGCAAACCCTTCGATGCCGACCGCAATGATGATCAATGGCCCGATGGCGAAGCCGCCGCCCAGCAGCGCGGCGAAGATGCCGATCGTGAGCGCCCGGTTCTTCTCGGTGGCCACGGCGTTGATCCAGGTCTCGCTGATGATCCAGGTCATCGCGATCCCCAGACCCGCGATGAACCGGATGACGAACCAGACGCCGACGTCGGGAAACACCGGCAACAGGATCAGCGCGACGATTTCGATTGCCATGCCGAGGAAGATTGCGCGGAGCGTGCCGAGCCGCGTGATGATGGCGGGCAGGAACGGGCTGATGGCGATGATACCCAGCACGGGCATTGCGCTATTGAGCCCGATGACGGTGGCCTCCACACCCCAGCTCTCGAGAATGACAGAGAGCATGGAGACAAACACGCCGAACGAGATGCCCGCGATGAACGCCGCAATCATCATGGCAACCAGACTGCGCCGGCGCTCGGTCGGCGTCATATCGATGCGATCGGCATCCGGGGCAATCGGGTCGGACTGGGTCATGACCGGGTGAGCTGCTGTGTCGGTGGGCGCCAGGGATTGCACGTAATCGTGAACGACGCGAACAATATTAGAAAAACGCCGGGGAATCCCGGCGTAATCTCAACCGATCGGGCCAATTGGTATGGTTGCACCGAGCGGCTCGTCTTGCGACCCCCTTCAAAACATGGAACAATTCGCAAAACCGCCGAATGCGGGGAAATTTTGACCGGGCCCGGCGTGGAACCGTGCGGCGGCCTTCGGGGAGACGTCAACATCTGGTATGTTGCGAACCGTCGAGGTCGCCGTGAGCTTGCGCCGGGGCATTCTCGACGGCGTACCGTGAAATAGAGCGCGGAGCCCAATTCCGTATGGCAACCATCACGCGGAGCGATCAGCCCCAGGGCGGCCTCAGGATCTGGCTGACGAAGTTCTACCTGCGCAGCGAGCAGTTCAGGGGTTACATGCTCCTGTCGCCGACGCTCGTCGTCATGCTGCTGTTCCTGGCCTTGCCGCTGGGCATTCTGTTTACGCTGAGCTTTTGGACCCAGACCTACGTCACGTTCGACCATAGCTTCGTCATTAGCAATTATCTCGCCTTCTTCGAACGGCCGATCTATCCCTATCTGCTCGGCAAGTCGCTGCTCATGTCGCTTTCGGTCACCGTGGCGACCGTGCTGCTGGCCTATCCGATGGCTTATTTCCTGGCGTTCCGGGTCACCCAGGGCAAGATGATCTGGCTCATCCTCATCACGGTGCCGTTCTGGACCAGCTACCTCCTACGGGTGTTCGCCTGGAAGATCATCCTGGGCTACGAGGGCGTGATCAACTCGGGCTTGAAGAGCCTGGGCATCATCAGCGAGCCCCTGCAGTTCCTGCTCTACAACCCGTTCGCCGTGGTCATCACGCTCGCCCATGCCTGGGCGGCGTTCGCCATCCTGCCGATTTACGTCTCGCTCGAAAAGGTCGACCGCTCTCTGCTCGAGGCCGCGACAGACCTGGGTGACGGGCCGCTGGAGCGGTTCCGACGAATTACCCTGCCGCTCTCCATGCCCGGGGTGATCGCGGCCAGCCTGTTCGTGTTCATCCCCACGGTGGGCGATTACGTCACGCCCAGCCTCGTCGGCGGCACCACGGGCATCATGATCGGCAATGTCGTCCAGACCATGTTCGGCAAGGCGAACAACTGGCCCATGGGGGCGGCCATCGCCATTATTTCCATGTTCACGATCGCAGCGCTGATCATCGTGTTCCTATGGTTCATCCAGCAGATCAAGAAGCGCGCATAATGGCAGCCACGACAACAAACGGCGCTCCCGCATCGCAGGGCTTCCGCGTGCCCCTCGTCCATGGCCGGAAATTCGATTCGCTGCTGGCCTACGCCATCATCTACTTGGCCTTCCTCTACGTGCCGGTGCTGTTCCTGCCCCTGTTCTCGTTCAACGATTCGATCTATGTGGCGTTTCCGATCAAGGGGTTGACCGTGAAACACTACGCCGCGATGGCGGCTCAGCAGCCGTTGATCGACGCGCTCCTGAACAGCCTCAAGGTCGGCGCGATCGTCGCCATCACCAGCACGATCCTGGGCACCCTCGCGGCCAAGGCGATCACCCGATACAAGCTCAGGGGCGGCGGAGCGGTCGTCGGTTTCATCATGTTCCCGTTCGTCATTCCCGGCATCATCCTGGGCATCTCGCTGCTGGTTCTGGCCAACGCGATCGGCGTGCCGCTCTCGCTGTTTACCATCGGGATCGCCCATATCCTGATCGCCACGCCGTTCGCGATGCTGGTGATGATTTCGCGCCTCGAGGGATTCGATAGGCATCTCGAGGAAGCGTCGCTCGATCTTGGGGAGAGCGCCTGGATGACGTTCTGGCGGGTGACCTTTCCGCTCGCTTTGCCGGGCTTCATCGCCTGCCTGCTCTTGACCTTCACGGAATCGTTCGACGAGTTCATCCTCGCCTTTTTCCTGGCGGGCAACGAACCGACGCTGCCGATCTATATCTGGAGCCAGCTCCGGTTTCCGGCGAAATTGCCGAACGTGCTGGCACTGGGCGCCTGCATCCTGGCGGTCTCGTTCTTCGTTATCGCCTTTGCGGAATGGGTGCGTCGGCGCGGCGTGCAGCCGGGCGAAAAATCGAAGGTGCTGGGCTGATGGGGCGTGAGAACTACATTTCGATCCGCGAATGCTCGAAGCATTTCGGGCCGGTTCGCGCGGTCGACGGCATCGATCTCAATATCGTTCAGGGCGAATTCTTTGCCCTCCTGGGGCCGTCGGGCTGTGGCAAGACGACCCTGTTGCGCCTGCTTGCCGGATTCGAATCGCCGACGGCTGGAGAGATTTATATCGACGAGCAGCCGATGTCGGCGGTGGCACCCAACCGCCGGCCGGTCAACATGGTGTTCCAGAATTACGCGATCTTTCCCCATCTGACCGTCGCCCAGAACATCGGCTACGGCCTGCGCAAGCTGAAGCTGCCCAAGGACCAGCTCCGCCGGATGGTCGACGAGTCGCTGGCACTCATAAAACTGGAGGGCTATGGCGACCGGAAGTCGGAACAACTCTCGGGCGGCCAGCGCCAGCGTGTCGCCTTGGCCCGGGCCCTGATCAAGCAGCCCAAGGTGCTGCTGCTGGACGAACCGCTCGGCGCGCTGGACAAGAAGCTCCGCGAGCAGATGCAGATCGAACTGCGCGCCCTGCAGCAGGAGGTGGGGATCACCTTCGTCTTCGTGACTCACGATCAGGAGGAAGCGCTCTCCATGTCGGACCGTATCGCCGTCATGTCGGCGGGGCAGGTACTTCAGGTCGACAGTCCCGAGCGGCTCTACGAGCAGCCGTCAAACCGTGAGGTCGCGGACTTCATCGGCACGATGAATTTTTTTGGCGGCACCGTCAAAGAGACCGACGGCGAGATGGTCGTCATCGACGCCGGCCCGTTGGGCACGGTTCGCTCGTCACGGACCAACGGCAGTGCGTCGACCGACACGGCCGTGCTGGTCGCGATCCGACCGGAAAAGATCGTGGTCGGCGAGGCGGCGCCCGGCGCGGGTCACAACAGTGTCGCGGGGCGGATCGGCGCGGCCGCCTACCTGGGCGATCGGAGCCATTTCCACGTGCAGGTGGCGGGACACGATCAGCCGATCGCCGTCGCAAGCCAGAATCTCGCGCCGACGCTCTCGGGCGCTCGGCCCGTCGAAAACGAGATCTGGTTGACCTGGCCGGACGAAGCGGTGGTGCTTCTGCCGCCCGAGTGAGCGCGCACTATAATTACTCCGGTATCGATCGACTCAAGACCGGTTGAAGTGACGTTGGCGGCCGGGCGCCGCCGATGCCGCGAGGGGCGGTAGGGGTTAGAAAGAGAAGGTAACTATGAGAACGAACTTTCCGTACGACACCAACGACCTGTGGGCCAAGGACAAGGACCACATCATGCACGCCTGGACCGATCTGCAGCATGTGCGTGAAAAGGGCTCGCTCGTCGTCGCCGAATCCGACGGCATCTACGTCTACGATTCCGACGGCAACAAGATGATCGACGGCCCCGCGGGCATGTGGTGCGTCAACATCGGCTACGGCCGTCAGGAGATGGCGGACGCGATTGCCGATCAGGCGATGCGCATGACCTATTTCTCGCCGTTCCATCAGATGACCTCGCCGCCGACCGCCGAACTGGGCGCCAAGCTGGCCGAGATGGCGCCGGGCGATCTCAACGAGGTGTTTTTCTCGACGGGCGGGTCGGAAGCAGTCGATTCGGCCATCCGCTTCGTCTGGTTCTACCACCGCTACCGCGGCAAGGAGAACAAGCGCCATATCATCTCGCGCAGCGAGGCCTATCACGGCAGCACACATCTGACCGCCTCGGTCTGCGGCAAGATGCACGACCGAAGCCCGTATTTCGATTACATCACGGATATCATCCACCACTTGCCGACGCCCTATCCCTATCGGCGGCCCGACGGCATGAGCATCGAGGCGTTCTGCGACCAGTGCGTCGCCGATCTCGAAAACAAGATTCTCGAGCTGGGCCCGGATAACGTCGCACTGTTCATCGCCGAGCCGATCCTGGCGTCGGGCGGCGTGATCGTGCCGCCGCCGGGATATCACAGGAAAACCCTCGAGGTTTGCCGCAAATACGACGTCGTCTACATCTCCGACGAAGTCGTCACCGGGTTCGGCCGGCTCGGCCACTGGTTTGCTTCGGAGCCCGAGTTCGACATCGTCCCGGACATCATCACCTCGGCGAAAGGCCTGACCTCGGGCTATCTTCCGCTGGGCGCGACGATCATCTCGGAGCGCCTGTTCTCCGCGGTAAGCGGGCCCGATGCGGTGGGCTCGTACTTCGCGAACGGCTTCACCTATTCGGGCCATCCGGTTTGTTGCGCGGCGGCGCTCAAGAACATCGAGATCATGGAGCGCGAAAATATCCTCGGGCATGTCCGGGAGGTCGGCCCCTATTTCATGGAGCAGCTCGAAACGCTCTACGACATTCCAGTCGTGGGCGAAGTTCGCGGTAGTCATCTGATGGCGTGCATCGAGTGCGTCGCCAACCAGGAGACCAAGGAGCGGTTGTCCGACGGCGTCAATATCGGTCCGCGCATCGACAAGCATTGCCAGGACCGGGGTCTCATCGTGCGCCCGTTCGAGCATTTCTGCGTTCTCTCGCCGCCGCTCGTGATCACCAAGGCGGAAATCGACACCATGATCGGCATCATGCGCGACGGCATCGAGGCGACGGTCGCCGATTTGCGTTCGGAGGGCCTTTACGACGGCTAGACCGCAGGCCCTGCATCAACAGGCAACGATCCGTCGGGCCGCTCCCGGATAGCGGGGGCGGCCATGGCGGCCGGAGCGAGATTTCCCATGACCTTTGATACGGTCACCTTCGAGACACGGGGGCCGATTGGGCTGCTGACGCTCAACCGACCGGATGTGCTCAACGCGATTAATCCGGTGATGATCGGCGAGATCGGCGACGTCCTCGACACCGTTGAAGCGGATGAGGAACTTCGCGTTCTGGTCCTGACTGGCGCCGGGCGCGCCTTTTCCGCCGGTTTCGATCTCAAGAAGAGAGAGGACGCCAAAGGGAGCGGGCCGGGGCATTGGCGGCCGGTCCTCGAGCGCGATTTCGACATGATCATGCGCTTCTGGCACTGCGCCAAGCCGACCCTTTCGGCGGTCCAAGGCTATTGCCTCGCCGGCGGCTGCGAAATGGCTCTGGCCTGCGACATCACCATTGCCGGGGTGGGCGCGATGTTTGGGGAACCCGAACTCAAGTTCGGCAGCGGCATCGTGGCACTGCTGATGCCCTGGCTGACCGGTCCGAAGCAGGCAAAGGAGCTGATCCTGACGGGAAACGACCGGATCCCGGCGGATCGCGCCCTGGCACTCGGTCTGATTAATCGAGTCGTGCCGGATGGTGACGTGCTCGAGGCCACCCTCGCGATGGCGCGCGACATCGCCGTGATGGATCCGATGGTGGTCAAGCGCACCAAGCAGGTGATCAACCGGTCCTACGAGATCATGGGCATGGGCGATGCCCTCCGGATGGCACTCGACGCCGATGTCGAGATCGAAAGCCTGGACTCGCCCGAAGGAAAGATGTTCGCCGATATTGCCGAGCGCGAGGGCCTCAAGGCGGCCATCGCCTGGCGGGATTCCCGCTTCGGCGGCGAGTGACCCGAGCAAGAGCGAGCCCGATGTCCCGTCCGCTTGCGCCACTGCTCGCACCGCGCTCGATCGCCGTGGTCGGCGCGTCGCCGAAGCAGGGTTCGGTTGGTCAGACGATCATCCACGGCGCCCTTGTCGGCGGGTTCGACGGCAAAATCTATCCCGTGAATCCCAAATATGGCGCGATCGGGGATCTCGCATGCTATCCCTCGCTGGGCGATCTGCCGGGTCCGGTCGAGCATGCCGTTCTCGCCGTTGCCGATCACCGGGTAGAGGGCCAATTGGTCGCGGCAATCGAGGCGGGTGCGAAAGCGGCAAGCATTTACGGGTCCTGCTACCTCGAAGAGGACATAGACCCGCCGCTCACCAAGCGGCTGGCCGCCCTTGCACACGAGGCCGGGCTTGCGATTTGCGGCGCAAACGGCATGGGCTTCTACAACAATGTGGAGAACACCTATCTCTGCATATCGTCGACGCCCATGCGGCTCCCTCGTGGCTCCGTTGCGCTGATCCTCCATTCGGGCTCGGTCTTCAGCGCCTTCGCAAATTCCGAAAGCCGCCTCGAATTCAGCTACGTGGTCTCCGCGGGCCAGGAGCTGACGACATCGGTCGCCGACTATCTCGACTTCTTCCTCGACGATGCCGGCACGCGCGTCGTCGGCCTGTTTCTGGAGGCCGTGCGCGACCCGCAGGCCTTCGAGCAGGCGCTGGAAAAAGCCCAGACGCGGGACGTCCCGATCGTGGTTCTCAAAGTCGGTCGAAGCGAGATCGCGGCGCGGATGGCGGTTAACCACAGCGGTGCCATGGTCGGCAACGCGGCAGCCTATGGTGCCGTGTTCGAGCGGTACGGTGTGATCGCGGTCGACTCGCTTGATGAATTCGCCGCCACCCTCGCGTTGTTCGAATCGCCCCGGCGAGCGGGACCAGGCGGTGTTGCGACAATTCACGATTCTGGTGGCGAGCGCGAGATGCTCGCCGATGTGGCCGAAGTGCTCGACGTGCCGCTGGCGCGGTTGAGCCCGGCGACGGAATCACGCCTCGGTACCCGCCTGGACGCCGGTCTTGAACCGGGTAACCCGCTCGACGCCTGGGGCACGGGGCACGACTACGAGGGGATATTTCGCGACTGCTTTCAGGCTCTTGTCGACGATCCGGATACGGCGATCGGGTTCTACAATGCAGATATCGGCGATGATCGCGAGCTGAGCCTCGGCTATATCCGGGCGTGCGTCGCGGTTTCGCAGGCGACCGACAAGCCCGTCGCGTTTACGACCAATCTCAGCAATCTGCCTCATACGACCCGCTTTGCCGAACTCAAGGCGGCGGGCGTACCCCTGCTTGAAGGTACGGGACCGTCGCTTCTGGCCGCGCGGCACCTGATGACCTATCGTGATTTCCGCGGCCGGTCGCCGGATTCACCCCCGGCGTCGCCCGCCGAAGACGTCGTCTCGCGCTGGCGCGCCCGCCTCTCGACAGGGAATGCACTCGATGAAGCCGCGGGGCTCGGCCTGCTGGCGGACTACGGCATCGAGGTTCCCGCGAACCGGATCATCGAAACCGCGGCCGACCTCTCCGAGGCGGCGCACGCGATCGGTTATCCGGTCGTGCTCAAGACGGCGATGACCCAGCTTCATCACAAATCGGACGTCGGCGGCGTCAAACTGGGCCTGACCGACGAAGCGGCCTTGATCGACGCCTACCGCGATTTTGCCGAGCGGCTGGGTCCCCGGGCGCTCGTCGCGGCGATGGTGTCCCCAGGCGTCGAGATGGCGCTGGGGCTGAGCCATGATCCGCAATTTGGACCGCTCGTCATGATCGCGAGCGGCGGGATTTTCATCGAGCTCCTAGGGGACGCGCGCTACGCCCTGCCGCCCTTCGATCGGGCCGCCGCCTTGCGGTTGATCGACGGCTTGCGATCACGCCTCCTGTTGGACGGGCTGCGCGGCTTGCCGGCTGCGAACCTCGAAGCGCTTGGGGATGCGCTGGCGCGGTTTTCGGTGCTGGCGGCGGACCTTGGCGACCTGATCGCTGAAGCCGATGTGAATCCGCTGATCGCTTCGCCCGATGGTTGTATGGCGGTGGACGCGCTGATTGTTCCGCGCACCGCACCATGAATGGGATATATCCTAGAATGGGAAATAGCGTGTGACGGGACGCGCTGAAGAAGAGGGAGAGACAGGCATATGAGTGACGGTACCGCGTTGAAGAAAGTTCGGGTCCGAAGTGATAGGGCGAAAGATCCAGGGCCGGGTCTGTGGTCGGAATGTCTCAAGGTGGGTGATCAATTCTGGGTTGCCGGCCAGACCGCAATCGCCGACTGGTGGGACGGCAGCGGCGAAAAGACATTCGAGACCGGCGGTGGCGACCGGGTCGTCGGACCGAACGACGCCTATAAGCAGACCCAGGTGGCCCTAGCCCGAATCAAGGCGCTGACGGAAGCTGCCGGCGGCACCATCGACGATATCGTCAAGATGACGATCTACGTGACCGATATCCGCTACCGCCCCGATGTGGTGCGCGCGCGCTCCGAGTGGCTCGATGGCATCGAGAACCCTCCGACGGTGGCGCTGGTCGGCGTCGACACCCTGGCCCAGGTCGATATCCTCGTCGAGATCGATGCCCAAGGCGTAATCGGCTGCGGCAACGGCTGAACGATGGTGAAGCGCCACGCCGAAATCGTCGGTGCCGGGTTTGCCGGCCTTTGCACGGCGGCGGCACTGGGTCAGCGAGGCTGGTTGGTCCGGGTTCACGAACAGGCGCCCGAAATGCGTGCGTTTGGCGCCGGTATCTGGTTCTGGGAGAACGGTCTCAGAGTATTGAATTCGATCGGGGCCTGCGACGAGGCGCTCGACGGTGCGATCGAGGCGAAGCTCTGGGAGAGCGTCGCCGTCGACGGCGGGCAGATCGAACGGGTCGATTTCGCCCCTGGCGGCGGCCCGCGCCTGTTCTGCATCGTCCGCCATCATCTGCTTTCATGCACCCGTCGGGCGGCGGAGCGCGCGGGTGCCGAAATCGTCACCGGTTCGACGGGGATCGCGGCGACGCCCGACGGCGAACTCCTGCTCGAAAACGGCGAGCGTCTCAAGGCCGATCTGATCATCGCGGCGGACGGTGTTCACTCGAAGATTCGGGATTCGCTCGACCTCGTGCAGAGTCGGCGAAAGCACCTCGACGGCATCATCCGGGTGCTGGTGCCCCGGGTCGCAGACGAACTCGAGGCGCCCGACGCACAGCATATCGTGGAATGGTGGGCCAAGCCGCACCGTCTCCTGCTCACGCCGGTGAGCCAGGACATCCTCTATCTCGCGCTCGCCTCGCAGGATTTCGACATGGTCGGGACGCGCATCCCGGTCGATAAGGACAGCTGGGTGCGGTGGTTTCCCCATCTGGAGTCCGTCATTCGCCGGATCGGCGAAGAGGGCCGCTACGACGTCTTCGAGACGATTTCTCTCAAGCGCTGGTCGGCAGGAAAGGTCGCGATCATCGGCGACGCCGCTCACGCGATGTCGGCCGGGCTGGGCCAGGGAGCGGGCACCGCGATGATGAACGGGCTCAGCCTGGCTGTCGCGCTCGACGAGACGGACGACATGAATGCCGCCACGGCGCGATGGGAGCGTCGCGAACGGCCACTGACCGAGCATACCCAGCGGTGGTCGGTCCGGGCCTGGCCAACCCTCAGCATTGCGCCCTGGCAGGCGCGCCTCTGGTTTCACACACCTGGACTTGCCCAATGGATCGGCAAAATGCGCCTGCGCACGTCGGCCCACATTCCGACGGGCACGGAGGGGGATGCGGCCTGGGTTGCCCCCGCCGAACGGATCCGGGCTGCCTAGGCGGAGCGGGATGGCTGGACGACACGCAGAAATAACCGGGGCGGGATTCGCTGGGTTGACCCTCGCGGCGGCGCTGGCGCAGCGCGGCCGGAGCGTGCGCGTGCACGAACGCACGCAACACGTTCGGGCCTTTGGCTCGGGCATCTGGTTTTGGGAGAACGGCCTCAGGGTGCTCAACGCCATAGGTGGCGCCGACGAGGCCATGCCGGACGCCGTGGAGTCGAGGCTCTGGGAGAGCATTGCGGTCAGCGGACGCCAAATCGACCGGGTCGATTTCGGCCCGATCGGAGGCCCCCGGGGGTTTTGTCTGCTGCGGGATTCGCTGTTGAGGGCGGTTCTTCATGCGGCCGAGCGTGCGGGCGCCGAAATCGTGACGAATTCCAATGTCGTTGCGGCGAGGCCCGATGGCGGGCTGGAACTGTCCGACGGAACAAATTGATCGGCAGACCTCGCCGTTGCCGCGGACGGGGTTCATTCGCGAATCCGGGATGCCCTCGGCCTGCTGCAGTTACACGAGCGGCATGCGGATGGCGAGCACCAGCTCGTCGTGCCGCGTCATGCGGACGACCTTATGACGCCCGATGCCTTTCATGCGGTGGAATGGTGGGGCCCGCCACGGCGCTTTCTGCTGACCCCAGTGAACAACGAGGTTCTCTACCTTGCCATGGCCGCGTGTCAGGATGATATGGATGGTATCCGGATCCCCATCGACAAGGAGAGCTGGACCCGGTCGTTCCCGCAGCTCGAGACGATCATTGACCGGATCGGATCGGAGTCTCGCTACGATATCTTCGAGACCATCAAGCTCAAGCAGTGGTCTGCCGGGCGCATTGCGGTGATTGGCGACGCTGCTCACTCCATGACGCCGGGGCTCGGCCAAGGGGCCAGCACCTCGATGGTGAACGCGCTGGGCCTCGCCGTAGCCCTTGACGATGCGCCCGATGTGGAGGCCGCGCTTTCTCTTTGGGAGGCCCGGGAGCGATCGTTGACGGAACATACCCAGCGCTGGACGCTGCTCGCCTATCCCCACTTGGCGGTTCCGGCCTGGCGGGCGCGAATTTGGTTTCATACGCCGGTGTTATCGTCCTGGATCGGGCGCCAACGGTTACGGCCCGCGCATCATATCGCCCGGGGCACGGAAGGGGACGCGCCCTGGGTCCATCCCACTGAACGGACCCGGGCGGCCTAGTCGGACAGACGGTTGTATTGCCGCATTACGTCGCGAAGCGCATCGTGACCCAGCCCGACGACCCGGTTGTCATCGCGTCCCACCGTCGTTTCCGAGCCCAAAATCGCGTTGATGACCGCCTCGTCGATCGCCTCGACGGTGGCCAGAAAAACCGGGTCGAGGGCTTCGCCGGGAAGGAAGGTCAGCTGCAGGAGACTGGTGTCGGCCGCCTCGAGAATCTCCCTGGGGGGTGGGAAGGCGTCGGGGTTGGCGGTCGAGAAGGCGAGGAAGATATCGCCCGAATTGTCGCCGGACGGCGTGCCGGCCCGGCCGATTCCGATCGAGATGCGTTTCGCAATCCGCTCGAGCTGGGTCGAAAGCAGGGGCAAGTCGGTCGCGATTACGGCGATGATCGAGCCTTGTTCCCGAGACCACAGGATGTCGTCGGTCAGGTGCCGGCCCACGGGAACGCCGAGCACCGTGAACCACGGCCGGATGCCGTGATTGGCCTGGACGAGTGCACCGATGGTATAGCGTTCGCCATTGAGTTCGACGATCCGGGAGGCGGTTCCCGTGCCGCCCTTGAATTCGTAACAGATCATGCCCGTGCCGCCGCCGACGCTGCCCTCGGCGATCGGACCGCCCGCGGCGCTCGTCAGCGCCGCAACCGCGTGGGCTTCGGTGACGTGCTGACCGTTCATGTCGTTGAGATGAGAATCGCAGGTTTCCGCGACGACCGGGAGCGCCCATCCGTATTGGCTGGGCGAATCGCCCTCTCCCCGGGTCATCCAACCCACGACAGCGTGATGCACCAGGCCACAGGAGTGGGTATTCGTAATGCAGACCGGGCCGTCGAAGAATCCCGCTTCGTCGATCCAGTGGGTGCCCGTCATCTCGCCGTTGCCGTTCATGGAGAAATAGGCCGCCCAAACCGGCGTGGCCGGCCCGTCGAACCCCCGGGGTAGGATCGCGGTCACCCCCGTGCGGACCGGGCCCCCGCCTACCTTCAGCGCGCCATCACCTTCGATCAGGGTGGTGTAGCCGACTTCCACATTACCGACGTCGGTGATCGCGTTGGACGGCCCCGTTTCGCCGGGAAAGGGCAGGCCGAGACCGCGGCCCCGGGCCCGACCGTTGGGTTGATGAGTTCGCGGATCGCTCATGACCGAAAAACCCTAGCACGCTCCAACGGGTGCGTCACCGGCGGGTCGCGCGGCGATGTATCCCGGGCCCCGGTGGTCTGCTAGGCTCCTGTATACGGAGCATCGTGCGATCTAATCGGGGAGAAGAGATATGCCGAGCGATAATGGAGCCCACCCCGAGACGAATCCGGCGGCCTGGTATACGGACCCGGCGTTTTTCGCCCGGGAGCGCGACGAGGTCTGGGCGCGCAACTGGACCGTGGTCGCGCGCGAGGATCAGCTCGTCAAACCCGGCGACTTCGCCTGCGACGAGGTGGCCGGCTGGCCGGTCTTCGTGGTGCGCGCGAAGGACGGTGGATTGAGGGCGTTTCATAACGTCTGCCGGCATCGCGCCGGGCCCGTTCTGCGGGACGCGAGCGGCCATTGCCAGATGCTTCATTGCAGTTATCACGGCTGGACCTACAATCTCGACGGCAAGCTCACCATGGCGCCGGGCTTTTCCAAGAGCGCCGATTTCGACCCGGAGGATTTTCACCTCTTCCCGATCCGGGTCGAGAGCTGGAACGGTGTCGTCTGGGTCTGTCTCGACGAGGGGGCGCCGGCGCTGGCCGACTGGCTGGGCGATATCACCGACGTCGCCAGCCGCTTTCCGCCGGCCACAGAGATGGCCTTCTTCGACGAGGTCGTCATGGAGGGCGGGGCGAACTGGAAGCTCTACGGAGATAATGGTGTCGAATTCTATCACGGGCCCTTCGTCCATACGGCGCTCAAGGATGCGGTCGAGCCCAACGGGGCCGTCGCATCGCCCCATCCGAACGGTCGGTTCGTCGGCTTCGAGGTGAAATACGCCCAGTGGGGCGAGCATCCCCCGGGCCCGGGCTACTGGATTCTCAAGTTCCCCTGTGTGCTGATCCATTTCACGACCTTCGACTTCAACCTCGAGCAGATCACCCCGCTGGGGCCCGACCGCCTACGACTACGCCACTGGTTCTGGTTTCCCAAGACGGATGTCGAAGAGCGGGCGGACGCCTGCCGCCAGATCGTCGAGGACTGGCGGCTCACCATGGGCGAGGACATCGGCATTTGCAAAGCGGTGCAGCGCAATCTCGAGGCGGGAATCTACAATACCGGGCGGCTTTCACCGGACAAGGAGCCGGGCACGATTTACTATCAGAGCCTCGCGCGCGAGGCGATGGGCGCCCGCGCTTAGGGGAGGGGGAGGGTTGGTACGGCGGGCCTAACCGCTGGGCTCGACGTTGAAATCGCCGAACACCGGAGCATTGCCGTTGGATTCGGTCAACACGGTGAAGCCGGCCGTGGAGCTGTCGTCGTCGTAATAGACCGTGCCGGTGGAGTCTTCGACGACGATGTAGGGCGTCGATCCGCTGGCCACGCCGGAGTTCGTGCCGGTGAACGAATCGGAAATCTCGAAGAAGTTCGTGTTTTCCGTGAGCGTGCCGTTGAAGCCGAACGCGCTCGACAGGAATAACTTGTCCGTGCCGGTCGTGAAATCGAGCATCATGTTGTGCAGATTGGCATCGAGCGTGACCGCCGTATTCGTCGCGATCGCAACGCCATCGGAAATCGCGTTGAACTGAACCGTATCGGTGCCGGTCCCGCCCTGGAAAACATTGATGCCGTCGTCGCCGTCCATGCTGTCGTTGCCGCTGTCGCCGACCAGAATGTCATTACCGGTATCGCCCGTGATCGTGGCGCTCGACGAGTGGAAGACGGTGACCGTTGCCGTATCCGTGCCGCCATTGCCGTCGGTGGTCGTGTAGTCGAAGCTGCCGGAGCTATCGGCCGCGCCGATCGTGACGTCGATGTTCGAGCCGTTGATCACGGCCGTCAGGCCGCTTTGACTGCCGACCGCCGAAATGCCCAGCGTGTCGCCGTCGAAGGCCTTGTCGTTGGTGAGGAACGCGGTCTTGGCGATCGACACGTTCGAGGTCGAGTCGATCCGGACCGTGTCGTCGACGCCGCCCGGCGCGATGTTGATGTCGGTATCGACCAGGAGGTTGGCGCTTTCGTTCGAGAGGTGGCGGTAGTTCTGGCCGTTGCCGATCGGATCGTTGACCGTTCCGTTGTCGGTCCAGTAGGCCGCCGAATCCGTGAGGGTCACCGTATCGGCCGTATCGCCATCGACGACCAGGGTCGGGCCGGAGAAGTTGTTGGGCACGACGCTGTCGGTGAGGTTGAGCAGATCGAGCTTGCCCAGGGACAGGCTGTCGCTGCCTGAGCCGGCGACCAGATTGATCGCTTCGAAATTCTGGTAGAGCGAGTAGAACGCGGTCTGATTGACGGTCGTCAGGTTCAGGCTGGTGCCGGCACCGCCGACCTGCAGGGTATCGAAACCCTCGCCGCCATCGACCCGGCTCACGTCGTTCGCATCGAAGACGAGAAGGTCGTTGCCGCTTGCGCCCAGCAGAACGTCGTCGCCCGCGCCGCCATCGAGGCTGTCATTGCCCTGCTGCCCGATCAGGACATTGTCGCCCGCATTGCCGGTCAGGGTGTCGTCGCCGGAAGTCCCCTCGAAATCCACGGCGTTCGAGAGATTGGAGCCGAATACGACGAAAGCCGCGCCCTCGCCGTTGCTCCCCCCTGGTGCCTCAGAGCCGACCGCGCCGACCAGGACATCGTCGTAGCCGTCGCCGTTGACGTCACCCGCGTTGCTGACGGAAACCCCTGTGTAGTCGTTGCCATCGGTGCCGTTGATCATGAACCCGTTGGCGCCCTGGATCGCGCTCGCATTGATCGGCGAGGTGATCGCCTGGTCGGTGCCGAACAGCACGAAGGCCTGGCCGGTCGTCGTGACGTTGTCCTTGCTTCCCGTAAACGCCCCGACGACGATGTCGTCGAGACCGTCGCCGTTGACATCTCCGGCCGAGCTCACGGCATTGCCGAGACGATCGAGCGGGTCGATTCCCTCGAGGATGAACCCGTTCGTGCCGTCGAGCGTGGAGAGGTTGAAATCGGCGGCAAAGGGCGAGGCCCCTGCCTGGCCGAACACGACATAGGCTTCGCCGGCCTGATTGTTGCTGTTGGGATCGGCAAGGCGGGCACCGATGATGACGTCGGCGAGGCCATCGCCGTTGAAATCGCCCGCGGATTTCACGGAAACGCCGGCCAGATCACCGTTTGCGATGCCGTGCATGGCGAAGCCGACCGTGCCGTTGCCGCCGCCCGCACCTTCGAGCAGATCGACGTCGATGACCGACGGGAAGCCCGTGCTGTCGCCGTAGATGACGTAGACCTCGCCGACATAGCCGACGCCCGCAACCGCGCCGCGCGAGGCGCCGACGAGCAGATCGTCGAGGCCGTCACCATTGATGTCGCCGGCGTTGGCCACCGACGTGCCGGCGTTTTCGGTCGCGCCGACGCCTTCGACGGTGAAGCCGTTCGTGCCGTTCAGCGTCGAAATATCGAAGTTCGAGCCGAAGCTGCTCGTGGAGCCGAAGATCACGTAGGTTTCGCCGGCCTGGCTTTCGGCGTCGGAATTGGTCGCATCCTCGGCGCCGATGATGAGGTCGTCGAGCCCGTCGCCGTTGAGGTCGCCGCCGCCGCCAACCGCCGAGCCGCCTTGGCTGTCCGTGCCGAATCCGGAAATCTCGAAGCCGTTGGTCCCGTTCAGCGCGGACAGATTGATCGTTGCGCTGAATCCCGAGCTTGAGCCGAAGACGACGTAGGCTTCGCCGTCGTCGTCGTTTGCATTGGACGCGCCGATGATGAGGTCGGCGTGGCCGTCGCCGTTGATGTCGCCCGCAGCCGATACGGCGTCGCCCGACTGATCGCCCTGGACGATACCGAGGATCTCGAAGCCGTTGTTGCCGTCGAGATTAGCCAGATTCACGGGGTCGGTAATCCCGCCCGCATTGCCGAATACGACGTAGCTCGCGCCGACATCGAGGGTGCTGGAGTTGTCGGCCTTGTAGGCGCCAATCAGGATATCGTCGATCCCGTCGCCGTTGACGTCGCCAAGGTTGCTGACCGAGCTCCCGGCCCCGTCTCCCGGGGCGTCGCCCTCGGCCGCGAAGCCGTTGCTGCCGTCGAGCGCGTCGGTGGAAATCTCATCGAAAAGGTCGTTTACCGTAATCGTGATCTGGCTCGAGGCCGTCGCACCGCTCGGGTCGGCGGCCGTAATCGTCAGCGTGACGCTCGTTTCGTTCTCGAAGTCAAAGGCCTGACCGGCCTTCAGTTTGATCGTCTGACCCGAAACTTCGAAGCGCGTATCGCCCGCATCGGCGTCGTTCGTGACCGTGAAGGTGTGCGTGTCGGTCGTGTCGCCGTCGGTGACGCTGTCGATCGTGCCGAGCGTCGCGCCCTCGTCGTTCTCGGCGACTGAGGCCGGCACACCGCTGATCGTGACCGCCGTCGGCGCGTCGTTCGCGCCCGTCACCGTCGTGGTCACGGTCCCCTGGTCGGCGCCGCCGTTGCCGTCGGTAATCGTGTAGTCGAACGCATCGGTCGTCGTCTCGCCGGCCGCCAGCGCATCCAGCGTCGCCGACCCATCGGGGTTGTAGGAGACGTTGCCGTCCGTTCCCAGCGCGACGGCCGCACCCTTCGTGCTCGCCGCATCGACCGAACTGATGCTCAAGGTGTCGGTCGTATCCGGTTCGCTGTCGTTCGCGAGCAGGGTGGTGCCGCTGATCGCGATCGCGCCGCCGTCTTCCGTGGCGCTGCCTTGTGCATCGTCGCCCGCCGTTGGCCCGTCGTTTACGCCCGTGATCGTCACGCTCACGGTCGTGCCGTCGGTCCCGCCGTTGCCGTCGGTGATCGAGTAGCTGTAGCTGTCGGAGGTCGTCTCGCCCAGAGCCAGGCTCTGGAACAGAGCGCCCGGGTCGTAGGAGACGTTGCCGTCGGTCCCGAACGACACGGCCGCACCGGCGGTGCTGGCGGCATCGACACCGGCGATGCTCAGCGAATCGGACACGTCCACGTCGCTGTCGTTGGCCAGCAGCGTTGCGCCGGTGACCGCGACCGCGCCGCCGTCCTCCGTCACGCTCGCGTGGCTGTCGCCGGCTGCGACGGGCGCGTCGTTGACGCCGGTCACCGTCATGGTCACGGTCGCGCTGTCGGTGCCGCCCTGGCCGTCGGTGATCGTGTAGCTGAAGGTATCGGCCGTGGTCTGGCCGGCGGCCAGGCCCTGGAGCGTTGCCGCGGCGGTGGGATCGTAGGCCACCGATCCATCCGACAGCAGGCTGACCGCCGCGCCGAGCGTGCTCGTCGCGCTGACGCTTGTTACGCTCAGCGTATCGTTGGTATCGGGATCGCTGTCGTTGGCAAGGCAATTGCCCGATTTGACGGTGTCCTCGTTGGTGCTGTCGGAATCATCGGCCGCAACCGGCGCATCGTTGACACCCGTGACCGTCACGGTGACGGTCGCGGTGTCGGCGCCGCCCTGGCCGTCGGCGATCGTGTAATCGAAGGTATCGGTCGTGGTCTCGCCGGCCGCCAGCGCGTTGAGCGCCGCGGCGCCGGTGGGATCGTAGGTGAAATCGTTCCCGACACCCGCGCTGACCGCCGCGCCGGCCGTGCTCGTGGCGGGAAGGCTGATACTCAGCCCATCGCCGTCGGCATCGGCATCGTTGTCCAGCAGGTCGCCGGAGACCGTGCTGTCCTCCGTGGTCGAGGCGCTGTCGTCGCCGGAGACCGGCGGTGTGTTGGGCGGCGGTGGGGGCGGCGCATCCGCGTCGTCGTTACCGCTATCGCTGCTGCTTGTGGTGGACCCGGTCGGTGCCGACGCAGGCGCCGCGACCGGGGCGGTAAAGACCGGAGGCGCCACCACCGGCGGGGCAACGACCGGCGCCGCCACGACGGGTGCTGCGACGACAGGCGCCGCGACGACTTCGGGCTCGGCCACGGGGCCCGCTTCGGGTGCGATTTCGGCGAGTTCCTCGGCAACGGCTTCCATCTCGGCTTCGGTGACGGCCTCGCCCTCGCCTTCGCCCTCTCCTTCGCCCTCGCCCTCGCCCTCGGCAGCGGCCTCGCCCTCGCCGCCGCCGCTGGACTCGCGCCGATCATCGTCCATCGTGCGGTTTTCGGGCGGCGGCAGAGCCACCATGGCGCTGCCGAAGGCCTGCTCGAGCTCGGCCGTCGAGAGCATGGTCGGCGTGGAGGGCGCCTGATTCCAGCTATAGACCGACGTCGTCGCGCCGGCCGAGTTCAGGATCTGCTGGCCGCCGCAGTTCCAGACGATGACTTCGCCGACATAGCCGTCTTCCTGCGCCAGCAGGCTGATCCGGTTTTCCTCGCCTTCGGCTGCAGCCTCGCCCGCAACCTTGGTGCCCCGAATGCCAAGAGTCGTCATCGGGGTCTCCACCAGCATGCCGTCGGGGTTGTTCGCCGCGATCTCGCCGCTGACGAAAACGAAGACGCCCTCGAGGATCGAGAAGCTTGAAGAGCCGTTGGCGGTCACCGGATCGTAGATCAGCTCGTCCAGGACCATGCGGTCGTTGTCGGCCAGGGAGAAGCTGGATTCGTCGAGGAAGATGATGCCAACCGCCGAGTCCTCGCCGGTACTCAAGACGTCGCCCATGTAGACGTCGTCGTCCTGGCCCAGAGACACGAGCTGGCCGTCGGTCCGAAGCGCGGTAACGTCGCCTGAGATGGTATCGATCCGGCCGATCGGCTCGGGCGAAAGTCCGGGCTCCGACTGGGCATATTGTCCCGGAGCCCGCGGGCCAGCGAGTTTTTCGACAAGCTCGGGCTTCAGCCGGGCGCCGCCCGGGCTCTCGAGGATCGGCGGGGCTTCGGTATTGAAAAATTGAGGACGAGGATTTCCCCGCCGTCGGGTGTTTCGAGGACGAGGTCGCTGCCGGAGCGGACGTAGTCGGACTTGAGCAGAGCATCGACATTTGGGAGGACAAGCCGGTCCGCGGTGGTCGCATCGAGCACAACGATATCGACCGCGTGGCTCGGCAGGGGCAGCGAGTCGACGGCTCCCAGATCAAATAGAGGATCGCCGCCGATGCTCTCCGGCATCCACGTTCCAAAATCGAGCGACGGATCGGTTTTACCGTCGAGGCTCACCGATTCTCCCTTTCATTAGCCGGCTCAACGTCCTGAATCAGGTCCACGATGCCCGTAATATCCAGCCTGCGTTGGGAGCTGGATAAAATTCACTCATAGAAACAACGGCTCACGCGACCTTCAAGGCATCGATGGAGCAAGAAACAAAAGATACACTATTGCAATAAATCAATAAAGTTAATGGCATGGTTTAAATTTGGTAAACGTACTGGTCCGAGCTCCATTATGGTAAACCATTTGGACGAATAGATAATATGACGGCGGTCACACTCCGAACCAGCGCCGTTTGACGCAATTAGTTTCTATTCTTTGAAAGTAGAACCGGCCCCGATATTCGCAAGTCGCAGTATTCGTCGGTACGACCGATGGGAAAATCATGCTCGGCAACGAGAGTTCGAGCGAAATCGGGTGCGCCTGACTGCCGCCGGATCAGGCTCGCGGCCGTTTGTTGTCGGGGTCGTAGAGCGCTCTGGTGTGGGCCTGGGCCGGATACAGCCGTTGGCGGACCTCGATTTCGAACTGCCCGGCGCCGAGCCAATCGTCGTCGATCCCTGCATCGTCCTTGAGCCGCCCGATCCCGATATAGCGCCCCACCGTGTAGCCGTAACCGCCGGTCGAGATATAACCCATGATCGCGCCGTCGCGGTGGATCGTCTCGCCGCCGATCAGGATGGCCTTGGCGTCGTCGACCGTGAAGCTCAGCAAGCGCCGGGTCAGCGGCGCCTCCCGCTGGGCCTCGAGAGCGGCCCGGCCGATGAAGTCGCCGGCCTTCTTGAACGAAACGGCGAAGCCGGGACCGGCCTCCAAGGGGGTTACGTCGGGCGAGAGATCGCCCGGAAAGACGTAATTGCCCTTCTCCAGGCGCAGCGCGTTGATCGCGCGGTATCCGGCGTCGGAAAGGCCAAGACCTTCGCCACAGGCTTTCAACGCATCGTAGACCGTGACCATGTAGTCCGTCGGCACGTGCAGCTCCCAGCCCAGCTCGCCCATCATGTTGAGCCGGATCGCCCGGCACGGCGCTCCCGCGACGTAGATCTCTCTCACCGAGCCCGTTGGGGCCGCCGCGTTCGAGAAATCCCCTTCGCCGGCCGCCGTCAAGAGATCCCGAGCCCGGGGGCCGATGGCGGCGAGCACGCCGAAGCCCGAGGACACGTCCAGGATCGAGGCGTTCGCGCCGGCGCTCAAATTACGCTCTATATGGCTGTAATCCCGCTGCGCCTGGCCCGTGCCGGTCACGATGTAGAACGTCGTCTCATCGAGGCGCGAGACCGTCAGATCGGCCTCGATCCCGCCCCGCCGGTTGAGCAGCTGGGTGTAGGTGACCCGGCCGGGCGCCTTGCCCACGTTGCCGGCGCAGATTCGCTGAAGCTCGACTTCCGCGTCGGCGCCCACCACCATGAACTTGCCGAACGACGACATGTCGAAGAGCGCGACGGCCTCGCGGGCCGCCGTGGCTTCGGCGCCGACCGGGTCGAACCAGTTGGGGTTGGCCAGATCGTTGTCGTCGAGGGGCTCCATGCCGGCCGGCGCGAACCAGTTGGGCCGCTCCCAGCCGTATTTTTGGCCGAAGCAGGCGCCATTGGCCGCGAGCCGGCCGTAGATGGCGCTCCGCCGCAGCGGCCGTCCGGCCGTGTATTCATTGAACGGCCAGTGGAACGTGAAATGCTCGGCTACCAGTTCGAGGGTCCGTTCGCGGGTCTGGACCTCTGAGCCGTAGAACGGCGCGAAGCGCCGGATATCGAAGATGCCGAGATCGTAGGGCGGCTCGCCGCCGATGATCCATTCGGCCAGCGCTTCGCCGGCGCCGCCGCCCGCGCCGATGCCCGAGGCGTTGAAACCGGCCGCAACGTAAAAATTCCGCTGCTCCGGGCTCTCGCCGAGGATGAACAGGCCATCCGGCGTGAAGGCTTCGACCCCGTTTATGAGTTGGCGAATTCCCATGCCACCAAGCGCGGGCAGACGATAGGTCAGGGTTTCCATCCAGGGTCCGAAGTGATCCCAGTCTTCCTCATGCAGATGATAGCCGTCGTCATAGGGGATGGGGTTCGGCAAATAGGGGATCGGATTGGTTTCTGCGACACCGGCCATCCAGCCGCCGACGTCCGGGATCAGGTAGGTGACATTGTCGACGTCCCGCACGCCAGGGCGATTTTCCGCCATATTCTCCTGTTTTTCCGTGACCATGTAGAAATGGTGGCAGGGCTGGAGTGGGATCTTGGCGCCGACCATGGCGCCGATTTCCCGGGCCCAGATGCCCGCGCAGTTGACCACGATGTCGCAGGCGATCGGGCCGCGATCGGTCTCGACACCGGTGATCTTGCCGTTCCTGCGGGTGATGCCCGTGACGCGCGCGTGATCGCAGATCGTGGCACCATAGGCCCGGGCGCCCTTGACGAGCGCCTGGACGAGATCGCTCGGGTTGGCTTGGCCGTCGGTCGGGGTGTAGGCGACGGAATCGATGTCGTCGACCACCATGCCCGGCACCATGTCGGCCGCCTCCCTGGGCGAAATCAGCCGAATCTCATGGCCCATGGCAGCGGCTTCCGTCGCCATGCGTTCGAACTCCACCCGCCGCTCGGGCCGCTTGGCGAGACGGAGCACACCGGTCTCGTGAAAGCCGGTAGCCTGGCCGGTTTCCACCTCGAGCCCGGCATAGAGATCGACCGAATTACTGGAGAGCCGGGTGTAGGTGGGGTGCGAGCGGATGCGGCTCGTCGCACCGCAGGCATGCCAGGTTGATCCAGACGTGGGCTCGTTCTTCTCCAGGACAACGATGTCCGTCCAGCCAAGGCGGGCGAGATGATAGGCGGTGCTGCAGCCGACTATTCCGCCACCGATGACGACGACCCGGGCCTGCGATGGAAATCCTGCCATGACTGATATCTGCGTGTTTTGGTCCGTACCAGTTTATCTTGACCGAACCTAGCGTAAGCTCAGGCTCTGTGCAACGCGATCTAGAGTAAGTCTGCGTACTCGTCGAGGAATGCCTCGAAGGCGATTGCAAAGCCATCGTGGTCCGCTGGCTTCAAGGGGAGCGACAGGCTCATAAATCCCCGGCGTGCAAGGTAGAACCCGCGATCGATCATGTGGAGGTGGAACAGGGCGCGTGCATCGTCGCTCGCCGTGAGGTCAGCGGGTCTTTGGATGTCGGTTCTCTGCCCTGGATGGATGCAGAGGATCGATCCCAGACCGGTGACGCGAACCGGTACGTCATAACCCCGCGCCAAGTGATTGAGGCGTCCACGCAGATCGTCGCCCGACCGATTGAGCGCATCGGCCGCGGCCGGCGTGAACACGTCACGCAGCCCCGTCAGCCCGGCCGCTAGGGTCAGCACATTGTTGTTGAAGGTTCCGGAATGGCCGAACGAATCCACGCGCCTCGGGTCGAACCGCTCCATGATGTCCGCGCGGCCACCGAACGCGCCACAGGAAAGGCCGCCGCCGAGATATTTCCCGAAACTCGTCAAATCGGGGATGACACCAAGGCGTTGCTGCAATCCACCGGAGGCAAGACGCGAGGTCATGACTTCGTCGAAGATCAGCAGGATGCCGTGAGCCTGGGTTACCTCGCGCAAGCCTTCGAGGAACCCCGGCGCAGCCGGGATCGCACCGGCGCTTCCTTGCATCGGTTCGAGCAATACGGTCGAAATTTCCGAGGCCTCGCGGTCAATCAACGCGACGGCGCCCGCGAGGTCGTTGAAGTCTGCGAAGAGAGTCGGGAAGGGAACATTCAGCGGTGCATCCTCGTGGCCGTAGGACAGGACGCCCCCATGATAGCCGCCGCGAAATACGACGATCTTGCTCCGTCCCGTAACCGCGCGGGAGGCACCAACGGCCATGAGGTTCGCTTCGGTTCCCGAATTGCAGAAGCGAACCATCTCGCAGGAGGGAAACCGCGTGCAGACCAGTTCTGCAAGCTGCGCTTCATAACGGCTGGGGCCCCCGCGCACGATCCCTTCGGCGAGAGCCGCTTCGACGGCCGCATGGATTTCGGCGTTCGAATGGCCATAGAGACCGGCCGTGAACTCTCCCAGATAGTCCACGTAGCTGTGACCATCGAGGTCCCAAAGCGACGCGCCTTCGGCGCGGGCGAAGGTGAGCGGGAATGGAGCATAGAACAGGACGGTCCGGGTATTGCCGCCCGGCAGATGAGCAGCGGCTCTCGCGTGCTGGTCTCGGCTCTCCGGATTGGCGTCGCCATAGCGGGCTTCGGCATCGGCAAGCACGCCGCGGAGCGTTCGGTTCGATTGTGCGGGATCGGTCGTTTCGCTCATAGGATTACCCCTTACAGCATGTTCCATATTTCGCCAAATTCCACGGTGGGGATGGAACGGGATCACATCTTGACGACGAACTGGCCTCTGTTTCCGGAATTCTTTTTTTGGTTCAGACCAGTTGAATTGGATTGGATCACAGAATTGCGCTGGATAGAAATCCGCGAGGACGACGAGCGGTGCGCGCCGCGTCGATTACCGTGTTCACCGCCGCGGGGTCTGGCCAGAATTGGTTTTGGTCTGATCGTAATCCTGCCCTTGATCGGCGATGCGAGGTGTCACGCCTACCGGGATATGGCGGGCGCGAGTCGATTTTTTGATTTGAACGGTCTTTCGAGCTCTCCGAAGGGGCTAAAGCCCGGTCTTGCGTACCAGCCCTAAAACGGCGATGCTAATGTGACAAATCAGCGCTGTGATTGGCCGTGCCGGCCTTTGCAGGGGAGAGGGTGCGATTAATCCAAAAATCCTCACTGATTGAGCAAAGGGAGAGAAACATGATTAAGATGAGTGAATCGGCGAGACTTCGCCAGTCGTTGATGAAGTCGGCCGAAATAACCAAGTTGACGCGCCGCCGGTTCCTTCAGGGCAGCGCTGCCGCCGCCGGTGTTGCGGCTGTTGGAGGTCTGGGGACCCGTAAGGCGTATGCCGGCGCGACCATCAACTGGATGGGTTGGGAAGAATACGGCTACCCGCTTCGTGAAGGCAGCTACGTCGCCGATAATGATATTTCCCTCGAAGGCACCTTCGCCTCGAGCATCGAGTCGATTCTGACCAAATTGCAGGCCGGCGGCCTCGGCACCATGAATATCGGCATGCCGACCTGGAACTACATGCCCCTGTTCCAGGAGTCGGGCGTGCTCCAGCCGATCGATGCCAGCCGGATCGAGAATATGGACAGTCTCGATCCTTATTGGAAGAGCTTCGAAGGCTACCACTACAAGGGCGATCGCTACTCCGTGCCTTACCTCTGGGGCGGCTTGCCGCTGGTCTATCGAAAAGACATGACACTGCCGGTTCCCATGAACTGGGCCGATCTGGAGAAGCCCGAATACAAGAACCAGTTCTGCCTGATTCACGACACCACCTCGACCATGTGGCACTGGGTCTACACGGTTACCGGTGTGAACGATGCCGGGCGGATCACGAAGAAGCAGCTCGACGATACCATCGCCTACATGATCAAGATCAAGAAAGAGCATGCTCGCATGCTCGCCATGAGCTATGGCGAGGCGCTCGACGCGATCGTCCGCGGTGAGGTGCAGATTTGTGCTCAGGGGTGGGAACCCATGGCGTTCTGGGCCGTCGATATGGGAGCCGACCTTACGTGGACCTATCCGAGCGAGGGTTCGTACGGTTGGATGGACACCATCATTCTGGCCAAGGATGCGCCCTACCTCGACGAGACCTACGGTCTGATCAACCACGCGCTCAGCACCGAAGCTCAGGTGGTCGTCGGCGACGTGATCGCCTGTGGCGCCGTCAACCCGTCGGCCGTGCCGCTCATGACGGAGGCCGCGCAAAACATGTACACCTACGACGATGTGACGAAATTCTATACCGAGAACGCGCCGCTGATACTGTTGCCGCCGCTGGAGCCGGACGGCAAGCATGCCACCTACGACGAATGGCTCGAAGGCTACGAGAGCTTCCTCAAGGCATGACCGATCACTCTGTCGTGCAGCCGGACCGGGACAGCGATGTCCTGGTTCGGCTCCACGGCGTTTCGAAGCATTTCGGCAAGGTCGTCGCCGTCGAGCCGCTCGATCTGGAGATTCGGCGCGGCGATTTTCTCGCCATCCTCGGGCCGTCGGGCTGCGGCAAGACAACATTGCTGCGCACGATCGGCGGCTTCATTCCGCCGACCACGGGCCGCGTCGAAATCGCCGGTGCGGACGTCACCCGCTTTGGACCCGAAAAGCGCCCGACGAACATGGTGTTCCAGGGTTACGGCCTGTTTCCGCATATGAATGTGCGCCAGAACATTGCCTATGGCCTTCGGATTGCAAAGCTGGCCAAGGCCGAACTGGCCGAGCGCGTCGATCGCACCATCAGCCTCGTCCATCTCGAGGGCTTCGCCGAACGCAGCCCCGACGCCCTTTCGGGCGGCCAGCAGCAACGGGTTGCGCTGGCACGCGCACTCGTCATGGAGCCGGAGGTTCTTCTGCTCGACGAACCGCTCGCCGCGCTTGACTTGCAGCTTCGCAAGACCATGCAGGAGGAGTTGCGCCGAATCCACAGCGAGATCGGTGGAACCTTCGTCTTCGTGACCCATGATCAGGGTGAGGCCCTGGGCCTCGCGAACCGCATCGCGGTCATGCAGGGCGGCCGTATCGTTCAGGATGGCGGACCCGAAGAGATCTATTCCCGGCCGGCCAGCCGGTTCGTCGCGAATTTCATCGGCGATGCGAATATCCTCGCTGGCCGGCGCGTGTCGGGACGAATCCAACTCGATGCGGGCGGCTCGTTTGACGATACCGGACAGGATGGCGCGGTTCTCGTGGTGCTTCGCCCGGAAGCTCTGTCAATTCAGGGTGATGACCAGGCCGGCGATCTGTCTTTGCGAGGTCGCGTCGTGGACCGGGTCTATCTGGGCTCGCTCGTGAAATACAAGATAGCGCTGACGGACGGCCAGATCATCACCGTTCACGACGCCGTCGAGGACGATCATGAACAGGTTGCACTCGAAGCCGATGTAAACGTGAGCTGGTCGGCCAATCACTACCGGGTACTGGACGAATGATCGAGTTCTTCCGCGATCGGCGGAAATGGCTGCTGCTGCCGTCTGTTGCGGCGTTTACTATCCTGTTCCTCTCACCAATCGTCTATTTCTTCATCGTCAGCTTCTGGGAGGTGAAAACCTTCAAGCTGCGGGCGACCTTCACCTTCGATAATTACATCGACACCTACCATGAATATGCCGAGGTCGGGCTCTGGACCTTCGGCATCGCGGCCCTGATCGGTGTGCTCACGACGTTTCTCGCCTTCAGCTTTGCCTACGTGGTTCGCTTCAAGGCCGGACGGCTGGGACCACTCCTTCTGTTCGGTGCGCTTATTGCACTGTTTGGCGGCTATCTCGCCAAGGTTTACGCCTGGAAGACGATCTTGGGCACAACGGGGATTCTGAATACGGCGCTGCTCGCGCTTGGCATCGTCGACGAGCCCATCAAGGCGTTCATCTACAATCCGAGTACGGTTGTCGTCACGCTGACCCATTGGCTCTTGCCCTTGGCCATCCTGCCGATCTACGGCTCGCTCAGGGGCGTTCAGGATATCTCGCTGGAGGCCGCGCGCGACCTGGGTGCCAAGCCCTGGCAGGTTTTCGGCGGTGTCATCCTGCCTCAATGCAAGGCCGGGCTGTTCGCATCTTTTGCGTTCGCTTTCCTGATCTCCGCGGGCGATTACGTCACGCCGCGACTGGTCGGCGGGCCAAGCACGACGATGATCGGTAATTATATCGAGAGTCTCTTCGGCTTCCGGTTCGACTGGCCTCTGGGTTCGTCGATGGCGTTCTCGACGATGTTTTGCTGCATCGCGATTCTGGCCTTTACCAACTTCCTGCTGGTCAGGGCGCGACGGCGGAAATGAGCGGCGTCTACACCTTGTTCTGGCGGGCCTGGGGCGGGATCGTCTTCCTCTTCCTCTTGACGCCCCTCGTCCTCGTCATTCTGTTTTCATTTGCAAACTCCGCGGTCACGAACTTCCCCATGAAGGGCATGTCGTTCAAGTGGTACGGCGAGCTGTTCGAGAACCCCTATTTCTGGGATGCGTTTTACAACAGCCTGACCGTCTCCAGTTCCGTGGGCATAATTTCGACAGTTTGCGGCACGATGGCGGCGCTTGCCCTGGTCCGCATGCGCCCGCAGATCGCGATGCCAACCATGTTCGCGTTGGCAGCTCCCATCATGGTCCCGCCCCTTGTGGTCGGCCTCGCCCTGATGGTGTTTTATGTCGGCGTGGGCATGAAGCTGAGTGTGTTCACGGTGATCCTGAGTCACCTCGTCTTTACCCAGCCGTTCGTGATCCTCATCGTCCATGCCCGGATGATCGGTTTCGATTACGCGACGGTCGAGAGCGCCCGCGATCTCGGCGCCTCGCCCTTGCGCGCGTTCTTTACGGTAACCCTGCCGATCGTCCGCCCATCGATCATCGGTGCAGCCTTCATCGCCATGGCGCTTTCGCTCGATGACTTCATCATTACCTTTTTCACGATCTCCGGCGGCAACACTCTGCCGACCTTTATTTGGGGCATGATCCGAACCCAGACCGATCCGACCATCAACGCCATTGCGACGATGCTGATCGGGTTGACGATTACCTCGTCGCTGATCGCGATGTGGGTGACGAAATACCGGGGCTAGGGCTATCCCCGGGTTATTCGGCCAGTGAGGCAACACCATGGTTGAACGCTATTTCCCGGTCGAGGAATACGAAGCCAGGCGCGCGCGCGTTCTGGCCGAAATGAAACGCCGGGGATACGAGACCGCGGTTATATGGGGGCGGGGCGCGGGCGGCCATGAGCGGGGACAGGATACGCTCTACCTCACCAATTACTATTCGAGCGCGTCGGGCCAGGAGCCGGACAATCAGTTGCTCACCGGCCGGGCGTTCTGCGCGTTAATTCTCTCGCATGACCGCGAACCGGAACTCCATGTCGATCTTCCGGGCCGGCGTGACGACCTGTTTGCGGTCGACCGGGTGAGTGATCATTACAATCCGATCCAGGGCGTTGCCGCGGCACTGAAGGCCCACGGTGTCGAGGGCGAGGTTGCTTTGGTCGGAACGGACTTTCTGCCCCACACTTACGCCGAGGAACTCAAGACGGCGACGCCCCGAATCGCCTGGCGAGACGAGAACGATCTCGTCCAGCAGGTGCGCAAGATCAAGAGTGTGCGCGAGCTCGATTGCTACCGGGAAGGCGGAGAGATCGCGACCCGCGCCATAACCCGTTACATGGAAGGCTTGATTTCGGGCAAACGGGAATGCGATGCCGCACTCGACGCGGCCGGCGAAATCATGACGAGCGGCGGCAGCTACCTGATGCTGCCGTGCAATCACGGCGATACCATGGGGTTCTGGTGCCGCCAGCCCCTGACCGGCTATTCCACCGACGCACCGAAGGACGGCGACCTGGTACGGGGATGGCTCTTGGGGCCGATCCATCAGGGCTATAATTCGATCCCGGACGCACAGCGGTGTGTGATGGCAAGCCGGGCGATGCGCAACGCGAACTCGTCGAGGCGGCGGCCAACATTGTCGAAACCCTGATTGGCGAGATCCGGCCTGGCGTGTCGATCATGGACATTGCGCGATCGGGCGATCGGATGACTCGTGAGGTGGGCGGCGGTGGCGATCAGACTTCGGAGCAGTGGCCGCTCTATGGCCACGGTATGGGATTGTTCTGGGAGGACCCCTATATCGGCGCCCAGATGTGCTCCGACGAGGATCGGGTGGAAGAGAACATGGTCTTCGGGATCGAGGCGTTTCTCGGCAAGGAAGGGATTGGAGCGGCCGGATTCGAGCAGAACATCATGGTCACGGCCGAAGGTACCGAACTTCTCACACCGGCTCCGATGATCTGGTGGTAGGGCGCGGCGAGCGCCGGCCATGATCGATCTCTACTCCGCGGCAACTCCCAACGGGTTGAAAGTCTCCATCGCGCTCAAGGAACTCGCGCTGCCCTATACGGTGCATGTGCTCGATCTGAGCGAGGGAGACCAAATAAAACGCCCGCGTTTCTGAAGATCTATTCCAACGGCGGAATCCCGGCGATTGTCGATCGCGGGGAGAATGAGTTAGCAGTCTTTGAATTGGGCGCGATTCTGATCTATTTGGCTGAAAAGACCGGCAGGCTGCTGGCGGGCGACGTCAAGGGCCCGTGCGAGGTGATCCGGTGGACCATGTTCCAGAGGGGCGGCGTTGGCCCGATGCAGGGTCAGGCGAATGTCTTCGTGCGCTATTTCGAAGATCACCTGTCGGTGGTGATCGCCCGCTATGCGAACGAGACCCGCCAACTCTACGAGGTGCTCGATAAGCGCCGCTCCGATCGAGAATATCTCTGCGACGAAATTTCCATCGCCGGCATCGCAAACTGGGCCTGGGTGCGGATTCACAAATGGTCGGCGGTCGATGTAACCGGTCTTGACAACCTGCTGCGCTGGCACGCGACGATGGCGGCGCGACCGGACTGTCAGCGGGGCAACAACGTACCGCCCCGCATGAGTGCCGACGAGACCGTCCAGGTCGCGCGGGACATGCTCCAGCGTTAGGCCTGCGTCTCCCCAACGCCTTCATTTGCGGTTTGGTTTGGACGCGTTTTCTTGACGAAACCCACGATCAAATCGAGCGTCGCTTCGCGCTGCTCGTGGTGGGGGCTGTGGCCGCAATCGTCGAGCACTGCCGTTTCGACACGTCCAGCGGTCTGGCGGGCAATGGCATCGAGCTGGGCCGTTGTCGCATATTGGTCATCGCGGCCCTGGATCATCAGGATCGGGCAGGCTGTCGCAGGCAGGTAAGCCTCGATATTCCAGTCGCGAAAATCCGGGCTCAGCCAGATATCGTTCCAACCTCCGAAGGCTTCGTCCACGTCGCTGTGGTAGCGGGCGAGTTTTCGGCGTAGGTCGGTCGCTTCGTAGGCGTGCCTGGCCGCCTCGATCCCAGCGACGGTTACGTCTTCAACGAAGACATGGGGCGCTTCGAGCACCAGACCGGCCGGCGCCGGCGCCCCACTGCCCGCGTAGATCAGCGCGATCGACGCACCGTCGGAATGGCCGATAAGAATGGGTGGCTGTTCGATGCCGAATTCGTCGAGCAGGGCGGGCAAGACCGTCTCGGCTTCGTAATGCATGTAGGATGGCGACCGGGCATTGCGAAGCGGAGAGGAAGCGCCGTAGCCCTCGCGGCTATAGACGAGAACGCCGCAGCCGGTGCGCTGGGCCAGCTGCTTCGGCACGTCTTTCCACAGGGCAATGGATCCCAACCCCTCGTGGAGCAGCACGAGCGACGGTGCCGCGTCCGGCGCTGGGCCCAACCAAACGCATTCGAGCGAAACGCCATCGATGTCAATCATGGTCACCGAGGTGACATACCTGAAGACAACCGGATTTGCGAGCCTCCTTTCGCGCGGGTCCGGGCAGGAAAATTGCAATGCCGCAGGAGCGGCGGCGCTATTTCGGTGGTGCACTCGCGCGGCGAATGGAAATAGACCTGCAGACGCTCAATGCGCCTGCCGTTGATCGCCGCGCCAAGACCCGATGATCGTTGTGAACGACATGCAGCGGCGTCAGGTTGTAGTCGAAGACGACCGGCTCGAGCATGGGATCGGTGCCATCGCTGCTACTGAAGTCGATCGGAGATTGCCGGCTTGCAGGCTGCGGGTACGCGCGTCTAATCAGATAACCATACGAGCTGAGTGAACGGCTGGGCCTTTATGCGGCCCATCCGAGACGGACCGCGTTGATCGCCGCCTGCGTGCGATTTATTGCGTCGAGTTTCCGGAATAAACCCTTGAGGTGAAAACTTACCGTAATGTCCTTGACATGAAGGCGGGATGCCATTTCCCGATTCGAATGACCTTCGACCAGAAGATTCAATACATCGCGTTCGCGCGGAGTCAGGCGTTTTACGGGGCCGTCGTCAACCTTCCCTTCGGCTCGAAAAGCGGGCAGGGGATCGGGCATGTCCATTGACGGCGCCAGCCCGCAGACGGGCATGTACTTGCCGCCGGAGAGCACAATTTCCAGCGCTTTCATCACGACCCGCCCGCTCAGATCTTTATGCAGAAATCCATCGGCGCCGGCTCGCATTGCCTCGCCCGCAGCCGATCCGTCGGAGCACTCCGCCAGCACGACAATCGAAGCACCACGCGCGGCGCGTTTGAGCGCAGCAACATCCGTCCGGCCGTTGAATCCGGGCATCGCCATGTCAATGAGCAGAAGATCGACATCGTTGTCCTCATCGAGCCGATTGTGAAGCTGCATCATGGTACCGACGTCTGTCACACGAATTCCCGGCCGGGCGGTTTTGAGATAGTTGCAAAGGGCATCGCGTAGCAGCATTTGCCGCTCTGCCAATAGCACATGCATCTGTCGGTCTCCTTACCCCTACACGGTCAAAGCTATATCACTAGGGGTAATACTATTGACGCTATACTACTAATTAATAGCTAACACGACGGGTGGCAAACCGAGCCCCAGACGCGATCAGGTCAGGGGTGACACCGAAGATGCTATGAAAATCGGTGAGAGCGGTCCTATTGACTAGCTTAGACTCTTCGAAGCGATCTCGAAGACATCCTTCGACAGGCCATCGGATTCAAGGATCCGCTGCAACTCCGATTTCATCAGTTCCTGGCGGGCGGGATCAAATTTGCGCCACCGTCCCAGGACCCCAACGCTTCTCGCGGCGATCTGGGGATTGAGCGGATCAAGACGTAAGACTTGGTCGGCGAGAAAGCGATACCCCGCGCCGCCCGGTTCGTGAAACCGGACTCGGTTGGCCACCGAAAAGGCTGCGACGAGCGAACGGAACCGATTTGGATTGGTCAACGAAAAATCCGGATGGTCGAGGAGCCGGGTCACAGCACCGAGCGTATCGGCGCGCCGGGACATCGCCTGAATGCTGAACCATTTGTCGACAACAAGCGGATTGTCGCGCCAGCGATCGTAAAATTCAGACAGGGCGCGCGGTCTGTCAGTCGAATCGCCGTCAGCGAGCAGGCGAAGGGCAGCAATTGTATCGGTCATGGTTTCCGCCCGGTCGTATTGCTCGACGCAAAGCGCAAGGCTCTCCGGGTCGTTCAGCGCGACGAGGTAATCGAGCGCGCGGTTCTTTAGCCGGCGCCGGCTGATCGCCGCGGCGTCGGTTGAGTTCGCACCAGCATCCCAATTCGCCTCATAGAGACTTCTGAAGCTGCCTTGGAGTACGCCGGCAAGCGATTTGCGCACGAAATTCCGGGCGCGATGAATTCCGTCCACATCGATTTGCTCGACGCATTCACCCAGATAGACTTCGGATGGCAATGCAAGTGTCTCGGCGAGGAAGCCAGGGTCCTGTGAATTGTCCGTCAGGCTGGTCGCGAAAGCATCCAGGAACTGGGGGTCGATCTCGTCTGAGTCCTTGGCGCCTTCGAGCCGCCGGAGAATGACTGCAACCGCATATTGTTGGCCAGCCTCCCACCGGTTGAATGGGTCGGAGTCGTGCGCCATCAGGAACGCGAGGTCGTCGTCCGTCCGATCGAAACTGAGCTTTACCGGCGCCGAAAAATTTCTCAACAGCGAAGCGATGGGCCGCTCCGGGACGTTCACGAACTCGAAATGCTGGATTTCCTTCCGGAGTTCCAGCACCCGTACCGTCTCGTTCGTCAGCGCATCCTCGCTGGCGAGACGCAGAGGAAGATCCTCGCCATCCGAGCCCAACAAGCCAAGGGCGACGGGAACATGAAACGGCTTCTTCGTGTCCTGTCCCGGCGTTGGTGGGCAGGATTGACGTAAGGAGAGGCGATAGGTCTTGCGTTCCGAATCGTAGTGCGAGTCGATCGACAGCCGCGGGGTGCCTGCCTGGGCGTACCAGCGACGGAACTGATCAAGGTCCAGGCCCGTAGCGTCTTCCATAGCGGCAACGAAATCGTCGCAGGTGACGGCTTGTCCGTCGTGACGTTCGAAATAGAGATCCATTCCCTTATGAAAGCCCTCCCGGCCCAACAGGGTCTGGATCATACGAACGATCTCACCACCCTTTTCATATACGGTCGTCGTATAGAAGTTATTGATTTCCATGTAGGAATCGGGTCGGACGGGGTGTGCAGTCGGCCCCGCATCCTCGGGAAACTGGGTTGCCCGCAGGCGCGCCACGTCGTGGATGCGTTTGACCGCTCGGGACCCCATGTCGGAGGAGAATTCCTGATCCCGAAAGATCGTAAGCCCTTCCTTGAGACTCAACTGGAACCAATCGCGGCACGTCACCCGGTTGCCCGACCAGTTGTGGAAGTATTCATGGCCGATGACGCTCTCGATGCCCTCGAAATCATCGTCGGTCGCACTTGCCGGATCCGCGAGCACATACTTCGTATTGAAGATGTTGAGGCCTTTGTTCTCCATCGCACCCATGTTGAAATCGGCGACGGCAACAATCATGAAAATGTCGAGGTCGTATTCCCGGCCGAAGGTCTTCTCATCCCACGCCATTGCACTATTCAGCGATGCCATGGCATGACCGCAGCGGTCCAGATTTCCAGGTTCGACGAAAAGCCTTAGCGCGACCTGGCGGCCGGATTGGGTGGTAAAGCTGTCTTCGAGTGCGACCAGATTGCCCGCGACGAGGGCAAAGAGATAGGACGGCTTGGGGAAGGGATCTTCCCATCGGACCCGGTGGCGCCCGCCGTCCAGGTCCTCGGTTTCGACAAGATTGCCATTGGAGAGCAGAACAGGGTAATGCGTCTTGTCAGCGGTGACCGTCGTCGTGAACCGCGCCATGATGTCTGGCCGGTCGAGATAATAGGTGATTTTGCGGAAACCCTCGGCTTCGCACTGAGTACAGAAATTCCCCGACGATTTGTAGAGGCCCTCGAGCGAGGTGTTCTCCTGAGGCCGAATCTCGGTTTTTATCTCGAGACTGACGGTGTCTGGAATATCGGGAATCGTGAGGCTCTCGGAATCAATCCGGTAGTCACTAGGATCGAGCGTTGCGCCGTCGCATGCGATCGAAAGCAAGCGCAGGTCTTTGCCGTCGAGGATTAGCGGACGGCTGCCGTCATGATTGCGGCGGAGCGCGAGCCGCGCGGTCACGCGCGTCCTCTCCTCGCCAAGATCGAAGGCGAGGTCGGTGGACTCGATCAGATAGTCGGGGACACGATAATCGGAGCGGCGGATGGGCTCGGGCGTGGACGTTGTCATGGTCATGATGTTAGCGCTGAACGAGGCGATCCTCTAGCGCCCGGCGCGGACACCCGAATCCTCGATAATCGCCGGAATTTCCTTGCGCCCGTGAGGGGCCATCAGATGGACGCCCGCAATGCCGTCAATTTCGCACATTTGTTGTATCAACTCGATGCAGATCCGGCGCCCCTCGGCCGTCGGGTCAGCGGCTTTCTCGAGCCGCTCGATCAGGGCATCCGAAATTTGTACGCCATACAGGTGCTCGCGCATCCATCGCGCCGACCTGGCCGAAGGTATGGGGCCTAGTCCAACCAGGACGAAAAGCCGCTCGGTGATGCCCTCGTCGCGCAGCCGGGTGGCATATCGCTCGACGATGCCAGCGTCGAAGCAAAATTGGGTCTGAACGAAGTTGGCACCGCCGTCCGACTTGGCTTGCAACGCATCGGGTTTCCAGTCGGGCGCGGGATCGATGGGCATGTCCGCCGCGCCGATGAAAAAACGGGGCGGGGACTCGATCTCCCGATCGGACGGTTCGGGCAGGCGGCCATCGTCGCGCATCCGCGCGGCGGTTGCCAGCAGGTCGCGTGTCTCCAGATCGAAAACCGGTTTCGTATTGGGTTGATCGCCGGCAGTTGGATCGTCACCTTTGAGGCAGAGGATATTGCGGATGCCGAGCGCCCAGCCGCCGATAAGATCGGCCTGCAGCGCCAGCCGGTTTCGATCCCGGCAGGTGAGTTGAAGGATGGGCTCCAGACCCGCTTGCACGAGCAGGGCGGCAGCGGCAAGCGCTGCCATCCGAACCTGTGCGCTTGCACCGTCGGTTACGTTGATCGCGTCGGCCAGGCCCGTGAGCGCCTTGCATTCGGCGATGAATGGTGCGGCTTCACCCGAAAGCGGGGGGAGGGCTTCCGCGGTGACGGCGAAGCGACCCGCCGAAAGGGCACGTTGGAGATTGCTGTCGGTACCGGTGCTCATCAATCTTCGTTTCCCATTGTCCGGGTCGAGGCTTGTCTGGCTGGCCTTGCGTGGCCCGCGGTGATCGTAGGCAATGGACGAGGGGGTGCAACGCTTTTATTCCCCCATTCCAAACCTGTCGGTGTCCGTGGTCAGCGGGTCAGCAGAGTGTTGATCCGCATGGGCTGTAGGAACATGTAACCGTCGTCTCCTCGCGCCCTTTCAAAGCGTTTGCGAACCTCATCGGTCTCGATGTCTTCGCGACGGTATTCGTTGAAACTCGCGCCCATCATCCGGTCGACAAAATCGGTAAATGCCGAGAAGCGCTGGGTCAGGATGTAGTGGCGTTCGATCCCCCGGGCGAAGGTATCCGGCACGAGTTCCGTAAGCGCGTCGTAGGCGGCGGCACGCACCAGCGTTTCGTCATGAAACGGCATCATCAACTCGAAAAACGTACCTTCCGCGACGGGTTCGAGGACGTAAAGGAAACCCCCATCGTCGCGCAGAACGCGCCGTGCCTCTCCCAAGACAGGGGCCATCCGCTCGATTGGAACATGATGCAGGGAGCGACCGAAAAATACACCGTCCGCAGCGCTGTCGGGCAGGGGGATTGCCTCGCCGTCGGCTTGATGCAACGTCACGCCGGGCGTCGGTGGAGCGTCGCGATTAAGGGCCGCCTGGGTTGGATCGGGCTCGAGCCCGAGGACCTGCGCGCCTCGCTCGGCGAGCTGGCGAGCCAGCGCACCATCGCCGCAGCCGACATCGACCAGTTGCGCGCCTGTGATATCGAGCAGGCGATCGATCGCCTCGATATCGGTGCACTCGCCCAATTCGCCAATTTCGGCCAGGGCGTCGGTTCTGACAACGGGGTGTTCCAGCATGCCCACGGCGCTACTCCCGGCTCGCGAATGTTATACGGGAAAGATAGCCCGTGAGGGTCGTCCTGTCCTGTCTGGTCAGCGCTTGACAGGGTACAGGCTGCACCCGATTGTTCGCTGCAGCTCAGCCACGGCTGCCTTTATCAAGGGGGATATTATGGGTTTTTCCGGAAAGAACGCCATCATAACGGGAGCGGGGGGCGGCATGGGCCTCGCCACGGCACATCAGTTGCTGGCGGAGGGTTCCAGTGTCACCGCTGTCAATGGCGGAGCAAAAAGGGACGACCGTGGCGGTGTAAGAAGGGACCGCTTGGCGGCTGCGGGCTTGTCCCCGTAGTCCATGGGCGGGCCCCGCGTGCGACGCGGCGTGCCCTCAACAGGCCGACGCGGCGGCGCGCGCGGGAGGGACCTGTGGGCCCATGGGGTCAAGCGTGGGTTGGGTGGTCGGTTCAGTTCGCCGTCGGGGTTTGACGCCTGCGGCTCTGGTTGAGCCTGTAGCTCTCGCCATTCATCTCGAGGATGTTGACGTGGTGGGTGAGGCGGTCGAGGAGAGCGCCGGTAAGCCGCTCGGAGCCGAACACCTCGGTCCATTCGTCGAACGGCAGATTGGTGGTGACCAGGGTCGAGCCCCGCTCGTAGCGCTGGCTGAACACCTCGAACAGGAGCTCGGCACCGGTCTTGGACAGCGGCACGAAGCCGAGTTCGTCGACGATCAGAAGCTTGTAGGTGGCGAGCTTCTTCTGGAACCTCAGCAGCTGCTTGTCATCGCGGGCCTCGATGAGCTCGTGGACCAGCGCGGCGGCGGTGATGAAGCCGACCGAGAGGCCCTTCTGGCAGGCCGCCAAGCCGAGACCGAGGGCGATGTGGGTCTTGCCGGTGCCGCTGTTGCCGAGCGCGATGAGGTTCTCGCGGCGCTCGATGTACGCGCAGCGGGCGAGCTCCAGGACCAACGTCTTGTTGAGCGAGGGGATGACCTTGAAATCGAAGCTATCGAGGCTCTTGATCACGGGGAAGCGCGCCGCCTTGATCCGCCGCTCGACCATGCGGCGCTCGCGGTCGATCAGCTCAAGCTCGGCCAGACGCAGAAGATAGCGAACGTGGTCGACGCCTTCAGAGGCGCACTGCCGGGCGATCTTGTCGTACTCCCTCAGGACCGTCGGCAGCTTCAGCCTCTTGAGGTGGTGGACGAGCAGCAGCCGTGGTGTGTCGGTCATGCGCCGAGCCCCGACAGCAGGCTCATGTACGACTTGGCAGACGTCGTCGCGACCCGGGCGCGCGGCAGGTACGGATAGACCTCGAGGTTGAGCCGGGGCGGCCGCCGCTCGATGCGGCACAGTACCAGGTGCTTCACCGCATCGAAGCCGATGGCGCCGAGCCTGAGCGCGTCGCCGACCGCACCCTCGACCTCCTCGAGCCGGAAGCTCTCCAGCAGACGGCGCACCTGGACGGACTCGCGCTTGTCCGCCTTGCCCATGCGGGCTTCGAGCAGGCGTCGCAGAGTGATGAAGGCCTCGGGCAGGTCCCAGCCCGCCAACGGCGCGGCCTGGTCGAGGGCGCCGATCTTCTGCTCGATCAAGGGTAGGTAATGCAGCGGGTCGAAGATCAGGTCCTCGCTGTCGTAGGACCGGCGGTGCCGGGCAATCACCTCCGCGCCGCAAGAGATAACGACCTCGTCGACGGAGCACCGGATCAGCACCTCGCGGTGGCCATAGGCCACGGGCACCGAGTAGTCGTTGCCCCGGCAGCGCACCAGCGACAGCGAGCTCACCCGTCCAGTGCGCTTGTCGCAGGCATCGTATGGTGCCGGGGGGAGAGGCAAGAAGGCTTCCCGGTCCCGTGCGAGGCGCTCGCCGATGGTCTCCTTGTGACCCCGCAGCCGCGCCGCCTGGCGCCGGCGGCACTGTCCCGCGAGAGCATCGTTCAGCGCCTCGAAGCTCTCGGCCCGCGGGACGGGGACCCGGAAGGTCCGCCGGATGAAGCCGACCAGTCCCTCGACCTTGCCTTTGTCGTTGCCCTTGCCCGGCCGGCCGAACCTGTCCTCGAACAGATAGGGGGATTGAAGGTCCGTGAAGACGCGCGTTCGCTGCCGCTTGCCATCGCCCAGTATCCGGGCGACTGCCAGCTTGGTGTTGTCGTACAGGATGGATCGGGGGACGCCGCCGAAGAACGCAACCGCCGCGTTGTGGCCAGCGCAGAACGCCTCGGTCGTCTCCGCCGGGTAGGCCTTCACGAAGCAGGCATCACTGTGGGGAAGATCGAAGGCAAGGAAGTGGACCTTGCACGCCAGGGTGTGTCCGATTGTCTGTGTAAGTGACGCCGTGGGCGACATTGTTTCCGGCCTCAGCGCGCTGAGGCCGGAAAGCGATCCTCGAACAGGATCGCAAACTCATTGCGGCGGTCCATTCAATAGGCCGTTTCCAGCCGACACCGGCATTGCGGATCGCCAGGAACAACGCTTGACGGCCGCGTCGTTGGGGAAGCTCACCGCGGTGTCTTGATGATCTTGCGCAAAGATCGCCGTGCAGGCGATCTCCAGCGCGTTGGTGGTGTACGATCATCTTGCGGATCGCCGGTCGGGAACGCGAACAGCCGGCACCACCTGCTACCCAGGCGCGGCGCCAACTGGGCGCGATCGCCGGATAGCGCTCGCCCCATTTGGCCTCGAACTCGTCGAGCTTGCGCCGCCGCGGTCTCGACCCGCTTCGGCGCAAGGTAGATCGCCTTGATATCGGGCCTGATCCTCTTTCGGTCGCTTCCACGACACGAACGCCAGCGAACTGCGGATCAGATGCACGATGCAGGTCTGCACCGTGAGTCTCGGGGAACACCGTTGTTATCGCCTCGGGGAAGCCCTTGAGGCCGTCGACCACGGCGATCAGGATGTCAGCGACGCCGCGGGTCTTGAGGTCGTTCACCACCTTGAGCCGAACTTGGCGCCTTCGGTCTGCTCGATCCACAGCCCGAGAACCTCCTTCTCGCCTTCAGCGGTGAGGGCCAGTGCAACGTAGACTGCTTTGTTGCGCACCAGGCCTACGTCGCGGATCTTGACCCGCAGCGCGTCAAAGAACACCACCGAGATAGACCGCATCGGGCGGTCGGTTCGCCATTCGCGGACCTCCTCGAGTACCGCCGGTGACCCGGCTGATCAGGTCCGGCGAAACCGCGACCCCGTAAGAGCTCCTGCAGATGGCGTATCTCGCGCACCGTCATGCCGCGGGCATACAGCGACACGATGCGATCGTCGAAGCCCTCGAGACGGCGTTCGCCCTTGAGGCACGATCAGCGGGTCGAACGTGCCCCGCGCGGCACGGCGATATCGACCTCGCCATCCTCGCTCAGCACCGTCTTGTCCGAGTAGGCGTTCGGCTGTTACCCGTGCCGCGACCGGCCGGGTCACCCTTCTCGTAGCCCAGGTGATCGCTCAACTCGGCGTCGAAGCGCCCGCTCCAAGAGCACCGCCTTGAGCTGCTTGAACAGCCCGTCTTCGCCCAGCATGGGTCATCCGGCTTCTCGTAATCGCGCCAGAAGTTCGTCCGTTCAGGTCTGATAGTCCTCATCGTAGGTCCTCCCATACTAAATATTGGACCCACGGCACTCCGCAAGATATCTGACACTCACCGATCAGCGGGCGAACGTGCCGGTGCGGTCGCCGGCACGGCGATATCGATCTCGCCAAGATCGCTCAAGACGTCTTGTCCGAGTAGCGTTCGCTGCCCAACGCCGAGTATCCGGCGGTCAAGCTGTTGTTCCTGGCGATCCGCAATGCCGGTGTCGGCTGGAGCACGGCCTATTGAATGGACCGCCGCAATCGGGGCAGTTTGCGATCCTGTTCGAGGATCGCTTTCCGGCCTGGTAGCGCGCACGAGGCCGGAAACAATGTCGCCCACGGCGTCACTTACACAAGACAATCGGACACACCCGCACGCCACGCCGCCGATCACCGCCATCGCCTCGCCGAAGTCCGCCTGGGCGGGGCCGGGGGAATGGACGAGCGGCACGAACATCTCGCGCGACCGAAGCCGCCGCTCACGGACATAGTCCTTCACGATGGTGTAGCCGCCCGTAAAGCCGTACTCGTCCCGGAGACGGTCGAAGATCCGCTTCGCCGTGGGCCGTTGCTTGTGGTGGCTGGTCCGATCGTCTTCCAGAATCCGATCGATGATCCCCGTGAACGGACCCCGCTTCGGCCGCCGTGGCGGCTTGCCGCGGCGAAACCCCGGCGGCACCGAGAACGACAGCATCTTGCGGACCGTCTTGCGGTCCAGCCCGAACACCCGCGAGGCCTCGCGGGTGCTCATTCCCTCGACACGACACGCCCGCCGAACCCGCGCGTACAAATCCACCCGATACATCCCCCCGCCTTCCAGTCAGAGCAACCCTGACAGAAGGCTATAGACGGTCCCATTTTGGTCCGCCACAGCCGGATCAACCGGCCGCTTCAGTGGGGGATTATTGCCCCGCCGTTCTCACACCGCCCTCGATCTCAAGGACAAGCCCGCCGAACTCGACAATTATGGCGAGAAGGTTATCTACGTCGTTGGCGACGTCTCGGATAACGAGGTCGTATCGAAGACGGTCAACGAATCCTTCGAACGGGCCGGGCGGCTCGATTATCTGGTGAACGCGGCGGCGGTCCTGTATTTAGGCAAGGATATGGGCCTGGTCGACCTTGATCTCGGCGTATTCGACCGGGTCCTCGCGATCAACTTGTGGGGACCGCTCCAGATGGCGAAACACGCTATTCCGCTAATGCAGAAATCGGGCGGCGGGGCGATGGTGCATATCTCCACCATCCAGTGCCTGCGTGGCGATTCCGCCCCGCAAGAGGGCTATCAATCTTCGAAGGCCGGACTCGTCGCCCTCTCAAAATCGATCGCGATTCAGTATGCGCGCGATCAGATCCGCTCGAACGTGATCTATCCGGGGGCCTGCTTTACGCCGATGCAGGATCGCTGGGTCGGCGATGAGAAAACCCAGAAGGCAATCGCGGATCATGTGCCGCTGGGACGGATCGGCATTGCCGAGGATATGGCCAACGGTATCCTCTTCCTGCTGTCCGACAAGGCGTCCTATATCACGGGAACGGAACTCGTCATTGACGGCGGTGCAACCGCGTTGCCATAGGGGATTCGCCGAAAACGCGGACCAGCCGAGAGTCCGACCGAAACCATAGAGCCGTTATTTCATCCAGGCGGGCGCGCCGGGGCGGCGAACCGGTCGTCCGGCAATCGTCGTTCCCGTTGCAGAGGGTCGGAACCGATGGGTCGGCGTGTTGCTTGCGCTGTCGGAGGCCTCGGCCAAGGCGTTAAAGGCTTCGAGCGAGTCCCGGATCGCTTCGCGCGGGATATCGCGGGTGATGAACACGATGCGCGAGCGGTGATCCTCGTCGGGCCAGGCGTCCAGATGGGCGGGCGGGTGGATCACGTGCTGTACTCCGTGGACGACGACGGGACCGGGCATCGCCTCGTCAATGTTGAGCAGTCCCTTGACCCGAAGCACATCCTCGCCCCGGCGGTGGAGCAGCATGGTGAGCCAGACCCCGAAGGCGGTCCAGTCAATCGGCTCGTCGAAGATCAGACAGAAGGCATTGATATGCTCGTCATGCCGGTTTACGTCGAGCGCGAGACCGTGGCCGTGATCATGGGCGTCGCCATAGGCCTCGTCGTCCAGCCATTGCCGGACGTCGGCGCCTTTGGCCCGCGGGTCGTAGGCGCTTCCCGCGAGCAGGGCCTCGGCGTCGAATTCCACGAACGGCGCATGAAGGATGGTGGCCGACGGATTAAGCCGGGCAAGCCGTGCCTCGAGGCGCTCGATTTCGGCCGGCTCCGCGATATCGGTCTTGGTGATAACCAGTCGGTCGGCCACGGCGGCCTGTTTCGCCGATTCGGGCTGGCGGGCGAGGTGGAGCTCGCCGTTCACGGCATCGGCGGTGGTAATCACGCAGGAGAGCCGGCAGCGCCCGTTCACGCCTGGCTCCGTCATCAGGGTATAGAGGATGGGAACCGGGTCGGCGAGGCCGGTCGTCTCGATCATGAGGCGGCGAAAGTGCGGGATCGCGCCGGCGTCGCGCCGGGCGAGGAGATCGCGGATCGCAACCCCCAGATCGCCCCGGATCGTACAGCAGACGCAGCCGCTCTCGAGCATGACGATATCCTCGTCGACCTGCTCCAACAGCATGTGATCGAGTCCGACCTCGCCGAATTCGTTGATGAGCACCGCGGTATCGCCAAGGTCGGGGGAGTCGAGAAGCTTTTGCAGGAGTGTGGTCTTGCCGCTCCCCAGGAACCCGGTCAGTACGCAAACCGGGATGTCCTCGGCACTCGGAGGTGATGCGGGGGCGTCAGCCATCCGCGGCCGCCTTCGCCAGCGTCAGCAGGGCCGGATCGAGGGGGTCGATGGCTTCGCCGGTTTCACGTTCGATGGCGAGCCAAAGATCGGGCAGAGTCGAAACCATCTGCACCGCACCGGCCGGGCTGTGCAAAACGTAGCTGCTGCCGCCCCAGTCCTCGATCGAGAGGCCGTGGATACCGAGGACACGGTTGATCAGGTGTGTGCGGCGTGTCCGCTCGACGTGCCGGCTGCGGTATTTCCGGCTCGCCTCAAAGCCCTCGCGCCCGGCGCCGTCGGACCAGTGGCGTCCGCCCGCAAGCGCTCCGCACAGACCGCACATGGTTACCGCCTTTCCCGTTACTGCGCGAGATAGCCGCCGTCGATCACCAGATCGGCGCCGTTGACGAAGCTCGCTTCGTCGGAGGCCAGATAGAGAACGCCATAGGCGATGTCCTCGGGTCGGCCGAGCCGGCCGATTGGATGCTCGTCTTGCCACTCCGCCCACAGCGCGTCGGCATCGCTCGAGCCCATGATTTCCAACGTGTCGCGATGCTCCTGTTCGATGAGCGGGGTTACGATCAGGCCGGGATGCACGGCGTTGACCCGGATATTGTAGCCCGCCTTGCCACAATTAAGCGCCGCCGCCTTGGTGAAATTGCGCGCAGCCCCCTTGCTCGCGCAATAGGGGGCGTTGATCTCCTCGCCCGCAACGCCGTAGGTCGAAACAGTATTGATGATCGAACCCCCCGCCGGGCCGTTTTTCTTCATGGCTCCGATCGCCTCTCTTGTGCCGAGAAACAGGCCAAGCGCGTTGGCGTCCATGTGGAAGTGCCAGTCCTCGAGAGTCGCCTCCTCGATGGTCGCGGATTTCTGCACCCCGGCGTTGTTGTGCAAGATGTCGAGCCGGCCGAAGCGTGCCAGCGTCTCGGCGACGATTTCCGTCCAGCGCGTTTCGTTTGTCACGTCCTGGCACAGAAAAACCGCCTCGCCGCCCGCGGCGACGATCTCATCAACCGTCGCCTGACCGGCGGTCTCATCGAGATCGGTGACGACGACTTTGGCCCCTTCCTTGGCAAGCATCACGGCGCTTCCCCGGCCGATGCCCGAGGCGGCGCCCGTAACAATTGCAACCTTTCCGGCGACCCGGTCGCTCATTGGGCGATCATCCCGCCGTCGATGACCAGCTCGGCACCCGTCATGAAACTTGCTTCGTCGGAGGCGAGGTAGACCACGCCGTTCGCGATGTCGATCGGCTCGCCAATCCGGCCGATCGGGTGGATCGGCGCCCATTCCTTCTCGATAGCTTCCTCGACGGTGTCATAGCCCTTGATCGCGACGATGTCGTTGATCTCGACATCGGTGAGCGGCGTGCGCACGGCGCCGGGGTGGACCGAATTGACCCGGATGTTGTAGCCCGCTTTGCCGCAGTAGAGTGCTACCGATTTCGTGAAGTTCATCACCGCGCCCTTGGTTGCGCAGTAGGCGGCGTTAATGCCTTCACCGACCATGCCGTAGGTCGACGACATATTGATGATCGAGCCGCCCTCCGGGCCGTTCTTCTTCATCGCCACGATAGCGTATTTCGTGCCTAGAAAGACGCCATCGGCGTTGACCGCCATGATGCGCTGCCATTCTTCGACCGTTGTATCTTCGACCGACTTGGAGAACTGGGTCCCCGCGTTGTTCAATAACACGTCGAGCCGGCCGTAGCGTTCGAGCACGGTCTCGATCACGACCTTCCATTGGTCCTCGTTCGACACGTCGTGCTTGAGGAAGATCGCCTCGCCGCCGGCGTCCACGATCTCCTGGGCCGCGCCCTCGCCGTCTTCGGCGTTCAGATCCGTGATTGCCACCTTGGCGCCCTCCTCGGCCAGCCGGATCGCGCTCGCCCGCCCGATTCCCGATGCGCCGCCGGTGACAATTGCGATCTTGCCGTCTAGCCGACCCATATCTGCTCTCCCTGGTTTTACGCCGATCGAGGGTGATTATGGGTGAGCGGCGCGCAAATCGCCAGAGGTCGCGTCTCGCGGATTGCTCACCGCTCCCGGTAAGCGCTACACTGGATCAGCGCTCGCGCAACCACGACGCGACCATCGGGGGAGATGATCATCATGCAGCTATCGAAAGACGACACGCTACGTGCGTACCGGATGATGAAGACCATCCGCGAGTTCGAGGAGCGCGTGCGCCTCGAGTTCGCGGCCGGGAGCATACCGGGTTTTGTGCATCTCTATGCCGGCGAGGAAGCCTGCGGCACCGGACTGATGATGCACCTGAGCGACGAGGACAAGATCGCGAGTACCCACAGGGGCCACGGTCACTGCATCGCCAAAGGCTGCGATCTCAAAGGCATGATGGCCGAAATTTTCGGCAAGGCGACAGGGCTGTGCCGGGGCAAGGGCGGCTCCATGCACATCGCCGATCTGGACAAGGGCATGCTGGGCGCGAACGGCATCGTAGGCGGCGGGCCGCCGCTGGTCTGCGGCGCGGGGCTCGCCGCCAAGCTTGACGGCAAAGGAAAGGTCGCGGTCGCTTTCTTTGGCGACGGCGGTTCGAACCAGGGGACGACCTTCGAGAGCCTCAACCTTGCGAAAGTCTGGAACCTTCCTTGCGTGTTCGTCTGCGAGAACAACGGCTACGCGGAAGCCACGTCGAGTTCCTGGTCGGTCGCCTGCGATAACGTCTCGGACCGGGCGGGCGGCTTCGGTATGCCCGGCGTCTCGGTCGACGGCCACGACTTCTTTGCCGTCTGGGAGGCGGCGGGTGAGGCGATCGAGCGGGCGCGTACGGGAGGTGGACCGTCGCTCATCGAATGCAAGGTTAACCGGTATTACGGCCACGAGGAGGGCGACGCCCAGACTTACCGGGGCGAGAATGAGGTCGAGAACCTGCGGGCGAATCGGGATTGCATAGAGAATTTCGTTGCCCGGACAACCGAGACGGGATTGCTCGACACCGAGGCCCTGCCCGCGATCGATAGCGAGATCGCGGCACTCGTCGAAGATGCGGTGGCGCATGCCAAGTCGAGCCCTGAGCCGGGTCCGGAGGACCTGCTCACCGACGTCTACATTTCCTATTGAGCGTGGAGAGGGAGAGAAGCCATGGCACGGAAGATTTCCTACCGGCAAGCGATCATCGAGGCGCTCGACCAGGAGATGGAGCGCGACGAGAAAGTTATCATCATGGGCGAAGACGTCGTCGGTGGCGCGGGCACCCATCTCGAAGGCGAGGATGAGGCCTGGGGCGGGCCGTTCGGCTTGACCGCGGGGCTCTACAAGAAATACGGCGGCGATCGGATCATGGATACGCCGATCAGCGAATCCGCCTTCATCGGTGCCGCCGTGGGCGCGGCCAGCGCGGGCTACCGGCCCGTCGGCGAGTTGATGTTCTGCGATTTCCTCGGCGTCTGTTTCGACCAGATCTACAACCAGGCTGCCAAGTTCCGCTACATGTTCGGCGGCAAGGCGAAGACGCCTGTCGTCATTCGCACCGCGATTGGAGCGGGGCTGCGGGCGGCGGCGCAACATTCGCAGTCGCTGCACCCGATCTTCACGCACGTGCCGGGGCTCAAATGCGTCATACCGTCGTCTCCCTACGAAGTGAAGGGCTTGCTGATTGCAGCGATCCGCGACGACGATCCGGTGGTGTTCTGCGAACACAAGGCACTGTTCGAAATGACGGGCGACGTGCCGGAGGAACCCTACGCGATCCCCATCGGCGAGGCCAACTATGCGCGCGAGGGTGGCGACGTCACCATCGTCACCCATGGCATGATGGTGGGTTATGCGCTTCAGGTCGCCGAAGCGGTCGCCGCAGATGGCGTGGAATGCGACGTGATCGATCTGCGCTCCACCTCGCCGCTCGACGAGGAGACGATCCTGGAAAGTGCGGAGAACACGGGCCGGGTCATCGTCATCGACGAAGCGACGCCGCGTTGCAATCTCGCGGGTGATATCTCGTCGTTGGTCGGCGAAAACTTGTTCGGGGCGCTCAAGGCACCCGTGCAAAGAATTACGGCCCCCCATACTCCCGTGCCGTTCAGCCCTGCGCTCGAAGACCTCTGGATTCCCAGTACCGCGACGATTGAGGCGGCGGTGCGGGAGACGGCGGCGTATCAGGCCTAGGGCGGTCGTTCCCGTGGCGCTTTAGCAGCTGATCACGCGGGTGCAAGCTGCTCGTTCAAATCCCGCGGGCCGGTCGCGGTGGGCCGGTCCCAACAGAAAAACCGCCGCAGCATGCCGGGCGGTTGATTCCCTCTTTAGCCGCATTTTTAAGCGCCCGCAAGCTGACAATCAAATCGGCGCTATAGGGATAGTAGACCGCAGGAACGGCAGGCCGGCCCTGCTGTAACGAGGGATAACGTCAGCGGAGCGATCCTAGCCGCTCAGCCCCAGACCTTTACGAAAATTTTTGGCGTCGCGTTTGGCGGCTTCGGCAGCCGGCTCGCCGTCGGGCAGTGCGGCGCAGAAGGCGTCGACTGCCTGATTGGCGAGCGGCAGCCACTTCGCGACCCACTTGTCAAGATGGTTCTGGTTGCCCTCCTTCTCCTGGAGAAAGCGGACCAGTTCGCCCGCCCACCGGCGCGAGCGGTCGCTATCGCGCAACGCGGCCTCGCCCAGAAGCCCCAGCAGCGTGTCGCCATTGGCCGTGCGACATTGCCGAATTGCCTGAAAAACGTCTCGTCGATCACCGGCTTGGCGATCAGGTTGCAGGCGACGAAGGTTTCGCCCCAGTCGTAGGCCACGAGAACCTTTTCCATCAGCTCGCGAAATCCTTGCCACGCCTCGTCGTTCTCCCAATGAACCCGCTCATTCTCGTTGAAGCCGAAACCGGGGCGGCTATTGGCGAGTTCGACGGTGCGATAGGCGATACGCGAAACCCAGCGGAGCTGATCGGACGCCTGAAAGGACGAACAAATGCCGATCGTGCTCGCGGGCGCCATATGGAACAGGTAGGACGACGACATCTGAACCGTGTGGAGGAGGTAACGGCCCGGCGCGTAGAGGCTGGCCAGAATATTGGCCCAGTCGTCCGGATACTGCGTGTCGTCGCCGAGCCCCGCATTGTGTTCGAGTAGCCCGTCGACGTAGCTTTCCTGGCCGTCCTGAATCACCGTGTAGGCCCGATAGGTCATCTGGTCGGGGTCGCGGAAGGCCTCGAAATCGTCGTGCGCGAGCGGCGATCCGTTGGCGTATTTCTTGTACCAGACGTTGAGAGGCTGATTGAGGCCGATTGTCCAGGGCCGTTCGGGATCGTCGCGGTTGTAGAACAGGCGGGTGCTAACGACCTCATACTCGCTGGGTCGGCGCCTGTCGCCCGACAGGTAGCTCCAGGTTTTGAGCGGCTTGGCACCCTCGGGCAGATCGAAATCCGCCTGATTTGACATCGGGGGAACTTTATCGTCCGCCATGGTTCTCTCCTTCGGCGCGCATCCGGCGCAGGCCTAAAGCGTTTTCTCCAGATAGAAACGCACGTGATCGTCTTGCGTGTCGATGAAGCCTGAAAAGCCGCTCAAATTAACTTCGAGATCTCGAATTTCGAACGGCCGTCCGAGAATTTCCGATACCGTTTCTTCGCGAACAATCAGGCCGCCATCGGCCTCGATCCGCAAATACGCCCCGTGGTCTTCGACGAGAATGTCCTTGTCCGGATTGTCGATCTCGGCGGCCTCGGCAACGGCTTGGGCGATATCGCCCGCGCGGACGACCGGGCCCGCCATGTTTTTCGTTCGCTCCGCCATGACCAGGGCTTTCCTCTAATGCGTCTCGGCTCGCCTATTCGTAATAAACGACGACCGGTTCGGCGTCGATCCAGTCGGTCTCGCTGATCTTCATGTCGCGCGGATG
>CBDAPE010000011.1:0-200967 GCA_965198325.1 Alphaproteobacteria bacterium
CCGCTTGGCCAGCCAGTATGGCAGATATGGCGATCGGCGGATCACTGCCTTGCTCAGGACCGAAGGTTGGCACGTGAACGCCAAGCGGGTCCAGCGCATCTGGCGGCGGGAGGGGCTGAAGCTCCCACAGAAGAAACCGAAACGGGGCAGGCTGTGGCTCAACGACGGATCCTGCATCCGTCTGCGGCCGTGCTGGCCCAATCACGTCTGGTCCTATGACTTCGTCATGGATCGAACACACGATGGGAGGACGTTCCGCATGCTCACCGTGATCGATGAGTTCACCAGGCGGTGCATGGCCGTTGTCGTCGAGCGAAGATTGAACTCGGACAATGTCCTCCATTGTCTGACCGAGCTCTTCGTCCAACATGGCCCGCCGGATCATATCCGTTCCGACAACGGCTCAGAGTTTACCGCTCATGCCGTCCGCGACTGGCTCGGCAGGATCGGCGTCAAGACCCTCTATATCGAGCCCGGGTCACCTTGGGAGAACGGATACAACGAGAGCTTCAACTCAAAGCTCCGGGACGAAATCCTGAACACGGAGATCTTCTCTACACTGAAGCAGGCCAAAGTGCTGATCGAACGATGGCGCCATCACTATAATACCATCCGGCCGCATAGCTCGCTCGGATACAGACCGCCGGCCCCAGAAACCATCTTGCCAAACGTTGAGGGGCCAACCTACCCTGTTGAGGGGCTACGGGCGGCCCATCAACTTAACCCGCGCCAAACTCTAACTTAAGCGCTGGACCACTAATCGGGGGCAGGCCACGACTACTCGGTGCCCGTAGCATACGGGCACCGCGAGGTGCTGATCCGCGGCTATGTCGACGAGGTGATGATCTCTTGCGGCGCCGAAGTGATCGCCCGGCACCGCCGGTCCTATGACAGCGCGGACCTGATCTTCGACCCGCTGCATTACCTACCCTTGATCGAGCAGAAGATCGGCGCCCTCGACCAGGCCGCGCCGTTGGCGGGCTGGGACCTGCCCGATAGCTTCATCACCCTGCGACGCCTCCTCGAAGCTCGCATGGGCAAGGCAGGCAAGCGCGAGTACGTCCAGGTGCTCCGTCTGCTGGAGAGCTTCCGGCTCGAGGAGGTCGAGGGTGCGGTCGGCGACGCGCTCAGGATCGGCGCCATCGGCTTCGATGCCGTCAAGCACCTGGTGCTGTGCCGCATCGAGCGGCGGCCGCCCCGGCTCAACCTCGAGGTCTATCCGTACCTGCCGCGCGCCCGGGTCGCGACCACGTCTGCCAAGTCGTATATGAGCCTGCTGCCGGGGCTCCGTGCATGACCGACGCACCACAGCTGCTGCTCGTCCACCACCTCAAGACGCTCAAGCTTCCGACCTTCCTGCGAGAGTACGACAAGATCGCCTGGCAGTGCGCCTCTGAAGGCGTCGACCACGTTCGCTATCTTCTGCGTCTGGCCGAGCTCGAGCTGATCGACCGCGAGCGCCGCATGGTCGAGCGGCGCATCAAGGCGGCGCGCTTCCCCGTGATCAAGAGCCTCGATAGCTTCGATTTCAAGGTCATCCCCTCGCTCAACAAGACGTTGGTCCTGGAGCTCGCCCGCTGCGCGTACATCGAGCGCCGCGAGAACCTCATCGCGCTCGGCAACAGCGGCACCGGCAAGACCCACATCGCCCTCGGTCTCGGCTTGGCGGCCTGCCAGAAGGGCCTCTCGGTCGGCTTCATCACCGCCGCTGCCCTGGTCCACGAGCTCATCGAGGCCCGCGATGACAAGCAACTGCTGAGGTTCCAGAAGAAGCTCGCCACCTACAAGCTTCTGATCGTCGACGAGCTCGGCTTCGTGCCGCTGTCCAAGACCGGTGCCGAGCTCCTGTTCGAGGTGTTCAGCCAGCGCTACGAGCGGGGCTCGACCCTGGTCACCACCAATCTGCCGTTCGACGAATGGACCGAGGTGTTCGGCTCCGAACGCCTGACCGGCGCGCTGCTCGACCGCCTCACCCACCACGTCAACATCCTCGAGATGAACGGCGACAGCTATCGGCTCAACCAGAGCCGCAGGCGTCAAACCCCGACGGCGAACTGAACCGACCACCCAGCCCTCGCTTGACCCCGTGGGCCCACAGGTCCCCCCCCGCGCGCACCGCCGCGTCAGCCTGTTGAGGGCACGTCGCGTTGCGCGCGGGGCCCGCCTATGGACTACGGGGACAAGCCCGCAGCCGCCAGGTGGTCCCTTTTTACTCCGCCACGGTGGTCCCTTTTTGCTTCGCCATTGACACAGAAAACCCTATCCGCCTTCCGAAGCAATGGCCGGGTCTTTTCCGTTTCAGGACAGCTACCTGCTGTCGCAGGGCAAGGATTTCTGTGTGGAGCGCCGCGCGGTCCGCGAAGATTTCGATGATCTTATGCATGCCGGAAAGGATATCCGGTGGCGATGCAAAATTCCAAGGTTTCTGCGATGGATGGAATAAATGGGAGGGACAGCCAACCTTCGGTCCTGAGCAAGGCAGTGATCCGCCGATCGCCATATCTGCCATACTGGCTGGCCAAGCGGATGATCGCGGCCGTGAGGGCCTCTTCATCATCCCGACCACGGGGTCTCTTGCGCTGGGTTGAGCGATGTTGGCCTGCAACAGCACAGGCCCGTCGCTCGGAGATCCCCAGTTCGGCCTGGAGATGATCAACACACTGCCGGCGACGGGCGGGGCTTAGCAATTTCCCTCAAGCGCCTCTTTCAAGATCAGCTTATCCAACGTCAGATCCGAGATCGCCTTGCGGAGACGGCCATTCTCCTTCTCCAGGTCCTTCAGACGCTTGGCCTGGTCAGTACGAAGGCCGCCATATTCCTTGCGCCAGCGATAGTAACTCTGCTCCGATACGCCGAGCGTGCGACAAGCTTGACCAACCGACTGGCCCTGCGCCAAAGCCACCTCGGCTTCGCGCAACATGCTGATAATCCGTTCTGAGGTGTAGCGTTTACGGCTCATTTCGTCCTCCTTTCGAGGGGGCAAAATGCGCCAAACTCTTCAATAAATCTGGACCACTTTTAGGGGGTCACTCCAGCTCCGCGCTCATTTGATCATGTTGTCATGCAACCGGTACAAGGTGACGATCCGACTTCTGGCACCTCGGGAATCAAGTTTTGTCGCTTGCTTCATGTTCTATCTGTACCGGGCTCGGTATCCTGGACACAAGTGTGTCATGCGGCGAGCCCGACTGACATCGCCGCATCCCACTGCTCCCTGGCCTGATTGAGGCTTGTTCGGGCTCCCGGATCGATTGCGGCGGTTGTCGGCGCCCGGCGATCCGCTGGAGGCGTTGGCAAAGGTTATCGATTCCGAGGTCTTCCGCGAACCGCTCAAGGCGGCGCTGGGCTACTCGGACCGCGCGACGGGTGACCGTCCCCTCACGATCCGGTGGTGATGTTCAAGATCCTGATCCTGGCCGCGCGGATGTTGTTACCGGTCCATTCGTCGAGGGGCGGATTCGGGGTGACGATGATGACGCCGCGTTCGCAGTGCTGGCTGATCAGTTCGAACAGGAGTGCGGCAGCGATCTTGGAGAGCAGCCCGAAGCCGCGTTTGTCGATGACCGGCAATTCGTGGCCGGCGAGAGCTTTCTGCAATCTGAGGCGGCGCTTCTCATCGTTCGCCTCGACCGGTTCGTGCCCGATCGCGGTGGCGCTCGCGAAGTGGGTGCTTGTCCTGCGCTGGCGGGCCGCCAGCCCAATGACGATCACGCGGTGGATCTTGCCGGTGCCTCACGGCCGGCCGGCCGGTGACGGCTCTGCCTGGCCCGGACGTCCAGAACCAAGAAAGCATCCGGACGCGCTTGGCGGGTGATGTCGAAGACGAAATAACGGCAGGCTTTGGCCCCATCCGTATCCTCGTCACCAAATCAGCCCGACCATGTGCGGGCCACAGTCTATCATGACAACTCAGGGCCGGATTCGTGGTCAGATCCCCATCCTGCTATCATTGCCGGCGATTGGGAGGAGCCATCTGGAGAATCCCAGTCTAATATGCCGACCCATGAAATGGCGGCTGACCGGCCAGGCCGCCTTGGCAGGGAGATATTCATGAAGGTTCTGATCGTCGTCGCTCACCCGGAACCCAACGGGAAATCGTTCAACCACGCCATGGTCGGGGTTGCGGAAGACGCGCTTCGCGAGCAGGGCCATGACGTTCGCGTCAACGATCTCTACGCCAACGGATTCAATCCTGTCGGCGGACCGTGGGAGTTCGAGACTCTGCCCGACCCCGAGCGCTTCGAATACATGGCGGCGCAAGGCCATGCCGAGGAGGCGGGCAACAAGCACGCCGATATCGTTGCCGAGCACGAGAAGCTGTTGTGGTGCGATCTCCTGATCCTGCAGTTTCCGCTCTGGTGGTTCGGCATGCCGGGTATCCTGAAGGACTGGGTCGATCGGGTGATGACCTACGGCCTCGCCTATGAGATTCCCGGGACCTACGAGGAGGGCGGGTTCAGGGGCAAACGCGCGACGGTTTCGATCACCACGGCCACCGAGCCCGAGTATTACGAGTGTCGCGGCCGAGGCGGCGATATGGGCCATCTGCTCTGGCCGATAAACAACGGCACGCTGCGCTTTGTCGGGTTCGACGTGCTGCCCTATTTCGTTGCCGACGAGGTGGGTGCGTACGCGGGCAGAAACCCCGAGGAAGACGCAATCTGCCAAAGGATCCTGGCGGATTACTGCGTCCACGTGCGGGGCCTGGAGAGTGTCGAGCCCTATTTCTTCCACCCCCGAGAGGACTACGGGACGGACAAGATGCACCTCAAGCCCGAGATCGAGGCCAGAACTGAGATGCAAAATCCCAATCTGCTCAAGAAAACAATCCGGACTCAAGGAGATTCTGGCGCCATGAACGACAACCGGAATACACCCTAATCAAGCCGCCAAGCCGTCCAACATACCGAGGCCACCTCACCCGTCGCGGGTCCCACATGCGCTGACGTTAGACACCGAGTTCGGGCGGTCGCTTGCCGGGCTCAGGCTTCCGCCGGTTTGCGAAAGACCTGGTCTTGTCGAAAATATGATCGCCGGCCCCAATCGCGTCGGCGCTGGCGCCGACGATCAGAGGATCGGGCTGACCCACAACGCAGGTATCCTTGTCCGCATAGGGCAGTGTCGCAAGAAAGTGCCTCATGCAGTTCAGGCGGGCGCGCTTTTTGTCGTCGGACTTGACGATTGTCCAGGGCGCGTCGGCGGTGTCGGTATAGAAGAACATGGCATCCTTGGCGTCAGTATAGTCATCCCATTTGTCAAGCGACTGGCGGTCGACCGGCGACAGTTTCCACTGTTTCAGAACATCCTTCTCGCGCGCCTCGAAACGGCGCTTCTGTTCCTTGCGGGTGACCGAGAACCAGTACTTGAACAGGATAATCCCACTGCGCACAAACATGCGCTCCAGTTCCGGCGTTTGGCGCATGAACTCCAGATAATCCTTGGCACCACAGAACCCCATCACTCGCTCGACGCCGGCGCGGTTGTACCACGAGCGGTCGAACAGAACGATTTCGCCGCCCCGTGGCAGGTGGTGGACATATCGCTGGAAAAACCACTCGGTCTTTTCGCCTCCGGTCGGCTTGTCGAGTGCCACCACACGAGCGCCGCGCGGATTGAGATGCTCGGTGAACCGTTTGATGGTCCCGCCCTTGCCAGCGGCATCCCTTCCTTCGAACAGAATGACGATCTTCCTCTTCGCCTCCTTCACCCAGTCTTGGGCCTTCAGCAGTTCCACTTGAAGTTCGGCCTTGTGCTGCTCGTAGACCTTACGGGTGAGTTTCTGCTTGTAGGGATACTCGCCAGTCTCGAAAATCCGGCGGATGGCGTCGCGGTCCCGCCGCAACGCGGCGGCGGTGTCCGCCTTACCGGCACTGCCCTCGACAAGAGTGATTCTGGCCGCCGGCGCACCCGCCACCGACCCTCTGGTGTCTTCCGCCTTCGTCATATCGTCCTCCGCAGGATCGCTCGCGTTCCGGCGGGGCACCGACATCCGCCCTGCGCCCGCACTTCCCCGACCGAGCGATGTCCTTCTCTACAAATTACGCCTACGTCCCCGCCGGATTGTCAATGCACTGTAGGTGCTGTCAACTTAACTTGAGCGCGGCAGGTTTTTGCCTGAAGTCCGGTCTATTCATGCTGCCGGCGTCACAGCGGTCCAGTTCGCCATCGCGTGATCGCGGAAGGTTCGAAGTGTTAACGGCGGAGCAATAATGCACCACGCGCGGGCCGAAGCCAACCGCGCGGAGGGCGCGTCGCCCCGCGCGCGGGTCCCTCCCGTGGACTTTTATGAGGCAATCGAAGTCAAGTAGAGATGTGAGTCATATCCCTGCCCTCCATTGCGTGGCCTGATCGGTGATCTGTTTTGTCAGGTTGGAACGCTTCTCGCATCGGTCGCACTGCTGTGCGCTTACCGGACTTTTATCCGGGCGGTTTCCGGCGGTGCGCCGGCTCCGTCCCCCAATCCCGCTTGCTGCGGGCACAGCGTTCCAGAGGCGGGACCCTTCTGCGTGTTGGCGTCTTTCAGCCCTGTCCACGGTCGGTCACTCGCCACCCGACCCAGCCCCGGCCGCGTCCGGCCGGGCTGGAACAGTGCGGTCTCGCGATCAGGCCAGCCTGGCGCCCGTCGGAACGAGACCGGTCTCGCAGAACCGCCAGAGCGCGATGAGCAGCTTGCGGGCAAGCGCCACGATCATCACCCGGCGGATCCGTCCCCGAGCTCCGGCGGTGCGCTCTTTGAACCGAGAGTGTCAGATATCTTGTGTAAATGAGTGCCGTGGGTCCAATATTTAGTATGGGAGGACCTACGATGAGGACTATCAGACCTGAACTTCTGGACGAACTTCTGGCCGATTACGAGAAGCCGGATGACCTGCTGGGCGAAGACGGGCTGTTCAAGCAGCTCAAGGCGGTGCTCTTGGAGCGGGCGCTTGACGCCGAGCTGAGCGATCACCTGGGCTACGAGAAGGGTGACCCGGCCGGTCGCGGCACGGGTAACAGCCGCAACGGCTACTCGGACAAGACGGTGCTGAGCGAGGATGGCGAGATCGATATCGCCGTGCCGCGCGACCGCACCGGCACGTTCGACCCGCTGATCGTGCCCAAGGGCGAACGCCGTCTCGAGGGCTTCGACGATCGCATCGTGTCGCTGTATGCCCGCGGCATGACGGTGCGCGAGATACGTGGTCATCTGCAGGAGCTTTACGGGGTCGCGGTTTCGCCGGACCTGATCAGCCGGGTCACCGACGCGGTACTCGAGGAGGTCCGCGAATGGCAGAACCGACCGCTCGATGCGGTCTATCCGGTGGTGTTCTTTGACGCGCTGCGGGTCAAGATCCGCGACGAAGGCCTGGTGCGCAACAAAGCAGTCTACGTTGCACTGGCCCTCACCGCTGAAGGCGAGAAGGAGGTTCTCGGGCTGTGGATCGAGCAGACCGAAGGCGCCAAGTTCTGGCTCAAGGTGATGAACGACCTCAAGACCCGCGGCGTCGCTGACATCCTGATCGCCGTGGTCGACGGCCTCAAGGGCTTCCCCGAGGCGATAACAACGGTGTTCCCCGAGACCACGGTGCAGACCTGCATCGTGCATCTGATCCGCAGTTCGCTGGCGTTCGTGTCGTGGAAGGACCGAAAGAGGATCATGCCCGATATCAAGGCGATCTACCGCGCCGAAACCGCCGAGACCGCGGCGGCCAAGCTCGACGAGTTCGAGGCCAAATGGGGCGAGCGCTATCCGGCGATCGCGCCCAGCTGGCGCCGCGCCTGGGAGCAGGTGGTGCCGATGTTCGCGTTCCCGCCGGCGATCCGCAAGATGATCTACACCACCAACGCGCTGGAGAGCCTGCACCGATCTTTGCGCAAGATCATCAAGACACGCGGTAGCTTCCCCAACGACGAGGCGGCGGTCAAGCTGTTGTTCCTGGCGATCCGCAATGCCGGTGTCGGCTGGAAACGGCCTATTGAATGGACCGCCGCAATGGGGCAGTTTGCGATCCTGTTCGAGGATCGCTTTCCGGCCTCAGCGCGCTGAGGCCGGAAACAATGTCGCCCACGGCGTCACTTACACAGACAATCGGACACACCCTTTGAACCACTTGCTAAGCGCGCTCTCGGGCTGATGGTGCAACCAGCGCCACACCATTTGAACGAGTAGCGCCCGGATCCAGGCCGGGCCGTTGCGGCCGATCCCCTGGTCCCGTTCCAGCGCGCCGCTCGCCCAGGGAGTTGGCGTCATGCCGACCCAGCTCGCGAGCTCACGTCGGTTGCGGAAGCCGCGGTAGAAGATCTCGTGCGTCAACAGGGTTGCGTCGTTCGCGCCGACCCCCTTCAGCCGGGTCAAGGTCGCGATCCTGAACGCCGCCCGTGATTCACTGCCCTCGGGCGCAACCGATTCAGCAAGAGCCGCGCCCTCGCGGGCCACGGCGTCACGTTCCGCCTCGACCTCTGCGATCTGCTGTTCCACAAGGGCAAGCCGCTCCACCAGCCGCAGGATCTCGCGCCGGGCCCACGGCGGGAACGGCTCTCCGTAGCCGGTGCTTACCTCTGCGAACTTCGCCTCGAACCCCTTCGTGCGAGGTTCCAGGTGGAAGACACCCTGCGGCTTCAGCAACCCCTTGATCGCGTTGGTCAGCGATGTCCGCTCCTTCACCAGACGCCGACGCTCGCGAAGCAGCCGCTTGCGGTCCTCCTCCTCCACGCTCCGCACCCACACGCGACTCCGCACCGCGGTGTCGCCGCGGTCATGGGCCAGTAGAGCGCGCACCATCTTCTTGGCGTCGATCCGGTCCGTCTTGCGCTGCTTCGCCTTGCGGTTCACCAAAAGGCTCGCAGGATCCAGCACAACCGTCTCGACCGACAGGACCCGGCCCAGCCAGTGCGCCAGCCAGAACCCTTCGTAACCGGCTTCATAGCAGCACAGGATGCGGACCTCCCGTCCGAGATCCCGCTCGGCCCTGGCCCGATGACGCTCGATCAAATCCTTGAGACCCTCCACATCGGCTGACCTGAGCGAGTACAGGCCGGTGCGCTCGCTCGTCGGATCCTTGATCCCGACCACCCAACTCTTCCCGCTGATCTCGATCGCGACATACAGCGCGCCGCGCTCCGCACCAGCCGGTGCGGCAGTCCGCTTCCTCGAAGGCATTCGGTGTCTCCTGGTGAGGCTTCGAATTATCAGGACCGTGGCGCCAGTTCTGATTCGGCCTCATAGGATCTACGCGGACAAGCTGTCGCAGAGCCCTTGGTACATTTTTACGCCGCCGCGCCGGCACATATTCTCTCCGCCGTTGACACCTGTCCCATTTCCTGGTGCGTGAAGTAGTTTCGTCGATACACCCGCCACCATCGCCAATAACATGTGCGCGATGGGAATCTGTAGCTGCCGAGGCGGTGCGGTGTCGGTGGGTTCTGCAATAACCGTGGCAAGCAACCAGTGAACGTCTTGCAACAGCAGTTCAACACCTTTCCGAATTACGGTGTGGACAGAATCGGGGAGCGACTTCGGCAAATCCAGTTCAACGTACGCCATCTTACAGTCCCTGAAAGTTGGCAGGATAGCGGATGAATGAGCCTGTTCGAAACAGGCCTGCATGGTGCGTGAGGATAATCGGTCGCTCGGTATGCGAATATTCGCGGGAGCCACAAACGACAGCGGTTCAACCGCGGTCTTCGATCAACCTCAGCAAAGGAAGCCAGTCTCCGACTATGCGGTTACGGCGCGACGGCGCGAGATCGAACACGCCCAGGCCCTGGCGCGCGACATCCTGATAGATGGCCCGGGCGCTCAAACGGGTCGTAGCCTGGTGGCCGAGTCCGGTCAGGAACTCAATGAGATCGCGTTCCGCGTGCGTGCCCGCACGCACCCGATTGCCCATCACGATGACCGGCTTCCTCCCCTTTTGGATCGGCTTTATGGCATCGACCGATTTGAGGAAACGGCGGGTCGCTATCTCATCGAAAATTGAGGGCAGAACCGGCATCACCAGTACGTCTGCCCTTCGCAAGATTTCCTGAACCCGCTTGGAGGTGAGGCTCGCTCCGGAATCTATGACCAGCCGTTCGATGCCTTTCGGTGGCTTGCCCACGGATTTCCGCCAATCCAGCATGTGGATCGGTGCCGCCGTGCTCGGCCTCTTCTTCAGCCACATAAGACAGGAGCGCTGCCGATCGCTGTCCGCAAGCGCCGTCTTCAATCCGGCATTCGCAAACGCGGACGCCAAATTCGTCGCGATGGTAGTCTTGCCGCAACCGCCCTTAACATTGGCGACCAGAACAGATATCAAACTTTTTGCCCTCGGATTTTCGCTAACGCCAAAAAGGTTCTGCCCCGGCAAACTTCCGCCACGCACGCCGCATGTGTGGCTCTGCCGTCAGCAGGTGATGATTGTACCATCCTTTGACCAGCGCCGCGCCGAGCGCCGCATTGGCGTCGCCGGCCGCTAGCTCTCTTGTTATTTGGCCCGCAACGGTCATGTCATTCAAGCGACCCAGATAGTCCTGCAGTGCGACAAGACGCTTCAAATAGGGGCGCGTTAACTGACGCGGAAACACGATTTGAAAATAATCACAGGCATAACGCAGCTTTTTCAGTGCAATACGCACCTCATGACGCTGGGCCTCCGTCAACAGATCGAAGGTCTCACCTGCCTTCATGACTCTCTTGTGCTGCTTCGCCAACGTGCGCCGTGCCGTCGGTATCAGGGATTGGTCCGCACCTTCGACGACAAGCCCGCCACCTTCCGCGACAGTCAGGAGATCAAGAAGAAAGCCGTTGAACCGCCGATCGGCAAGCAGTTTGCGCACATCCCTATAGGCCTCCTCCTGCCGTTTCACGGCGGTCTCGCCGAGGCACGCAAGTCCCGGCTCGTCAGGGTTACCAGCGACTACCGGTGGCAGCGTCTCCGAAAGAAACACGTCGAAATCGCGGACGGGCCCTAACTGTCTGAGCGCTCGCCTCGCTTCAGTGTTCAGATCGCCGGCCCATGATCCGAGCTGGTCCCTGAAGACCAGTAGGGCCGATCTCAACCGCCGTAAAGAGACGCGCAATTGGTGCACCCCCTCCGGGTCGCGGGCATCAACAGCGGCGGCAAGATTGCCCATGGTCTGCATCGCGGTTACCGCAATCACTTTGGCGATCGCCTCTTCGATGGTATCGGAGGCATCGAGGTCGGGCTTGGTCGCTCTGACGGCAGGCGGCGGGGCATTCTTCAACAGGTCCATGCCTCGCGACGCCTTCGACTGCGTGCTGATCGAGAGGTCGTTGTTCTGCATTATCGAGCGAACGCCTGTAAGCATGTCAGCAACAGATCCGCTTAATAGCTCAAATTCCAGCTCGGCCACCGGCATCTGGCGCTCCACCGCGACGATCCGGCCCATATCGAGCGACACTTCGAGCACGGCATCGCCCGTCTTGAATATGGTTTTCGTGCGTTCTATGTCGCTGCAGAACCGGGGCTCGACTTCCTCGGGAAATATGACGCCGATTTCGGCGCGCGGCGCGTCCTGCGGCAATAATCGGATATCGACCTCTGGTTTCGTGACAACCGAAGTCCATTCGCCGCGCTTCAACCCGTTGCCGCCTTCCTGTTTCAATGTCAGTTCATGGGCGTCGCGCTTCTTGCGCAGCCTTAGCGTAAAGCCGCGGCGCCAGAGGTGACCGTCTGGCGTATCGTAGTATGTGCTGAGGACGTTCTGCGTGGCATGGGAGCTGCCGTTCAGTGTCGCGAAGGCGACTGGGAGCACCGCCGAATCGCCTATCAGCTTCATCTCGATTTCCAACGCGGTCGCACCTTGCTGGTTGTAAACGGAACACAATGCCGCACTTTAGCGCGCAATCGGACTCGCCGACATAGTACACCCATCGGGACCAAGCGTTATATGCGGCGCGGTTCACCCAGATGCCACCAAAGCTCAATGGGTGTACCGGGGGGCAGATGCCCTATGGACGCCGCCAATGTGGGGGGGAAGTTTTTTAAAATCCTCCATGACCCCCACGTCCTGCATCGGATGGCGGGGTCGGGCGGAAATATGTGAGAAACCCAACTGCTTTAGCAACCGCGACACCGAACGCTCATGATAGACAACGCCGAATTGGGCCTCGATCCAGGCTTTCAGATCAATCCGCCGCCACCGGACGATGCCGTTCGACACCGGATCGGGGCCGGTCTCGACCTTCGCCGCCAGTTCCTCCAACTGCGAAGCCGTCAGCTTCGGTGATGCCCCCTTCGCCTTGCCGTCAACCAAACCATCAGGCCCCTCTTCGTTGAAGCGGTGCACCCAGTCCCGCAAGGTCTGGCGATCCATGCCGCCGATCCGCGCCGCATCAGCCCGGCTCATGCCATCATAAATCGCCGCGATCGACAGCAACCGACGCGCTTGATTGCCATCATCACAGCCCGCAGCATTGCGGCGGGCTTGAGCCGCATCAAAATCTTCTCGTAGGGGAACGGCCATAAGCGTAAGTCTCCAAGACACCGAATCAGGTGTCCAGAGAATCACAGAACCCTAAATATGGGAATCCTTGAAAGAGTCACGATCAATGACCTTTGGTATAATATATCTCGTCATTGATCCGCACGAACACCTCGTCGAGGTGCCACCGCCAGTGGGAACACAATCGATGATCAACACGCCGCTTTCTGATTTCCGCAGCAAACATCGGGCCAAACCGGTTCCACCAGGAACGCACCGCCTCGTGGCAAATATCGATGCCTCGTTCGAACAGCAGGTCCTCGACCTGGCGCAACGATAGGGGATAGCGGATGTACATCATCATCGCGAGGCGGATTACCTCGGGCGAACTATTGAAATAGCGGAACGGATTTTTCATTCGCCGAGGCTAATCGCCGACCGTACCTACCTCAAGCCAATATAGTCTGACAATGCCCGTCAATTAGCAGCCTGAGGCCGTCTGATTGTAGGTTCTACAAGTCCTGTCCAGTTAGTCTGACAATGCCGCCGCTCGGGTGGCCGACACGTCAATGCAAAGACACGAAGTCGGTCATATTATGGGTCAGACCACCCAAGGCAGCGACGACGCGAAGCATCTCAGAACAGGGCTGCTTCCCGAGAAAGGATCCTCGCAGTCCTTGAAGGGCTGCGCGGCGAGGAGAGCATCGCGGTACTGTGCCGTCGCGAGGGCATCGCAGAGAGCCTTTATTACAGTTGGTCGAAGGAGTTCCTGGAAGCCGGTAAGAAACGCCTTGCCGGCGATACGGCACGCCAGGCCACCAGCAAAGAGGTGCAGGCACTTCGCGCCGAGGCGCGTGATCTGAAGGAGGCGCTGGCCGAGCAGATGCTGGAGAACCGGCTGCTCAAAAAAAGCATGATCGGGGATGGGGGAGACGAGGCATGAGGTCTCCTGCATCGGAGAAGCTGGAGATCATCCGCCCGGTGGATCAATCTCATCTCGGTGTCAGGCCGACGCTTAAAAAGCTCGGCATTCCGAAGACGACATTTTACCGGTGGTATGATCGCTCTGTGGCCTTCGGCGAAGCCGGCCTTGAGGATCGCAGCAGCAATCCTGGTCAGGTGTGAAACCGTATCCCAGACAATGTTCGCCAGAAGATCATTGATCTTGCCTTGGAAGAGACGCAATTGTCGCCTCGGGAACTGGCCGTGACGTTCACTGACACGAGACGCTATTTTGTCTCAGAAGCGTCTGTCTAGCGGCTGCTCAAGGCCCACGACCTGATCACCAGTCCAGCCTTCATCGTCATCAAGGCGGCTGATGAGTTCCGTGACAAGACTTCAGCGCCGAACCAGCTTTGGCAGACTGACTTTACCTACTTCAAGGTCATCGGCTGGGGCTGGTTCTATCTGTCGACCCTTCTGGATGACTACTCCCGCTACATCATCGCCTGGAAGCTCTGCACCACCATGAAGGCAGGCGATGTGACGGCAACACTGAAGCTGGCGCTGGAAGCATCAGGCTGCAATCACGCCAACGTCGTCCACAAGCCGAGGCTGCTAAGCGACAATGGTTCGTCCTATATATCCGGCGATCTGGCTGAATGGCTCGAGGGCCAGGGTATGAGCCACGTCCGCGGCGCACCCTATCACCCGCAAACCCAGGGCAAGATCGAGCGCTGGCATCAAACGCTCAAGAATCGGATCTTGCTGGAAAACTACTATCTACAGGGCGACCTCGAAAACCAGATCAGCGTCTTCGTCGATCATTATAACAACCACCGTTACCACGAGAGCATTGGAAACGTCACACCAGCCGACGCCTACTTCGGGCGTCACACCGCCATTATCGAAACGAGGGAAAAGATAAAGAAACTAACAATCCAAAACCGCCGCTTGAACCATCAACGCAAAGCGGCTTAACATCAATCCAAGATGAGCCAGATCCTCCGTTATAAAACAGGCTCAATCGTCCCGAATGTTTTGATGACGGACACGGCTGCGCTATCAGGACTTGGTGGCGTAAGGGGAGGGAGAATCCTTGATGAAAGCGGGAGCCGATGATCTGAAAGAGGTGGGGGAACGCATGGCTAGTCTTCCCGATGCACCCATCCGTCTCGTCCCGCGTGGAAAGATCCGTTGCTACATCCATGATGACAAGTTCCGCAAAGACATGCCGGAGGAGCATGTCCGCCAGCGGGTCGCCCGAAGCCTCGTAGAGGAATACGGCTACTCCAAGCGCGATATCGAATTGGAGTTTCCTGTACAGGTAGGCTCTAGCCGCAAGCGCGCGGACATAGTCATTTTCCTCGAGGGTGCCGCGCATAGCCAGGAGACAGTGGCGATGCTCGTTGAGACGAAGCGCGACGACGTCGCGCCGACACACCGTGATGAGGGCGTCAAACAACTCCTGTCGTATCTCTCTGCATGTCTCAACGCTCGATGGGGCCTCTGGGTTGGTTCTGAGATGCAAGCATTTGAGCGCCTGCATGATCCTGCCGTATCCACTGGCAAGCAGATTGTTCCGGCTACGGACATCCCTCTCCGTGGCGAAGATGAGCCCCGTCGCAAAAGATTCTCAGAGTTAGTGCCCGCAACGGACGGACTTCGGAGTGTATTCAAGCGCTGTCATAACTACCTGCACGTGAATGGCAACTGGCCTGCCCCCGATTAGTGGTCCAGCGCTTAAGTTAGAGTTTGGCGCGGGTTAAGTTGATGGGCCGCCCGTAGCCCCTCAACAGGGTAGGTTGGCCCCTCAACGTTTGGCAAGATGGTTTCTGGGGCCGGCGGTCTGTATCCGAGCGAGCTATGCGGCCGGATGGTATTATAGTGATGGCGCCATCGTTCGATCAGCACTTTGGCCTGCTTCAGTGTAGAGAAGATCTCCGTGTTCAGGATTTCGTCCCGGAGCTTTGAGTTGAAGCTCTCGTTGTATCCGTTCTCCCAAGGTGACCCGGGCTCGATATAGAGGGTCTTGACGCCGATCCTGCCGAGCCAGTCGCGGACGGCATGAGCGGTAAACTCTGAGCCGTTGTCGGAACGGATATGATCCGGCGGGCCATGTTGGACGAAGAGCTCGGTCAGACAATGGAGGACATTGTCCGAGTTCAATCTTCGCTCGACGACAACGGCCATGCACCGCCTGGTGAACTCATCGATCACGGTGAGCATGCGGAACGTCCTCCCATCGTGTGTTCGATCCATGACGAAGTCATAGGACCAGACGTGATTGGGCCAGCACGGCCGCAGACGGATGCAGGATCCGTCGTTGAGCCACAGCCTGCCCCGTTTCGGTTGCTTCTGTGGGAGCTTCAGCCCCTCCCGCCGCCAGATGCGCTGGACCCGCTTGGCGTTCACGTGCCAACCTTCGGTCCTGAGCAAGGCAGTGATCCGCCGATCGCCATATCTGCCATACTGGCTGGCCAAGCGGATGATCGCGGCCGTGAGGGCCTCTTCATCATCCCGACCACGGGGTCTCTTGCGCTGGGTTGAGCGATGTTGGCCTGCAACAGCACAGGCCCGTCGCTCGGAGATCCCCAGTTCGGCCTGGAGATGATCAACACACTGCCGGCGACGGGCGGGGCTTAGCAATTTCCCTCAAGCGCCTCTTTCAAGATCAGCTTATCCAACGTCAGATCCGAGATCGCCTTGCGGAGACGGCCATTCTCCTTCTCCAGGTCCTTCAGACGCTTGGCCTGGTCAGTACGAAGGCCGCCATATTCCTTGCGCCAGCGATAGTAACTCTGCTCCGATACGCCGAGCGTGCGACAAGCTTGACCAACCGACTGGCCCTGCGCCAAAGCCACCTCGGCTTCGCGCAACATGCTGATAATCCGTTCTGAGGTGTAGCGTTTACGGCTCATTTCGTCCTCCTTTCGAGGGGGCAAAATGCGCCAAACTCTTCAATAAATCTGGACCACTTTTAGGGGGTCACTCCACAAACCCGGGCCGTTTCAGTCCACGCGCATCAAGGTCGTCGAGGAACTGGCGCCACGCCGCCTGGCTTTCTCCGCCCATATTCCCGATCGAAAGCAAGACCTTCTGGCCATCCTGGCGCACCCCTATAGCCGCGAGAACCGAGATGTTGGTGGCCTTGCGGTCCAGTCGGGTCTTGATCACAGTGCCGTCAAGGATCAGCCGAACAATATCCTCATCCGCGAGGCCACGGCTGCACCAGGCGTCCCAATCGACCTTCACCTTGCGCCACGCCCGGCTCACAACGTCCTTGCTCACAGAACCCCGGAAGAGCCCGAACAGCGCGCGTTTCACCCGCCGCGTGTTGGTTCCGGACAGATACACCGAAGCGATCAGCGCCTCGGCCTTTCTGGTCAGCCGCTGGTAGCGCGGCAGCGCCCGCGAACGCCATTCCGACGCCCGACCGTCTTCCTCAACGATCCGCGCACGCGGCACGCTCACCCTCTCGGTCCCGAATGTCCCCGTCAGTTGCCGCTTCCGGTGCCCGTTCCGATACCCTTGCCGAAGCGCGTCCTCTCGACCGTATCGGCAGCGCCCGAGAAACTGCGCAAGTTCCTCCTCAAAAACGGCCTCGATCGTGGATCTGATGTTCTCCCGCAGCCGGTCCTCGATCGGATCATAGCCGGCGTCATTGGCCAGTAGCGAAAGCACGGAAGTCTCGGTAGTGTTCTTCATGGCGTGATCTCCTTGGCGGTGCTAGCCGCCGGTTGGGTGGTTGTCTTGTCACCCGGAGATTACGCCACCCTCAAATTTCCACCACTTTCGAGACACAGCCTGCAGCCGCACAGTCTCTAAGTAGCATACAATCGTAGCCACGATCGCCCGCCGCACGGAGTGTTGAGTGCACACAGACATCCGTGGTGATACCGGCAAATACCATGTTCTCAATGCCACGGCCGGCCAACACGAAATCAAGATCCGTGGCGTAAAAACCATTAGTCGCGGATTTGTCGATGATCGGCTCGCTGGATCGAGGAGCGAGTTCAGGCGTGATTTCTGCACCCTTCTCACCGCGAATCATCAAGCGACCGTATGGACCGGGCCCGCCGATCTCGGCTCCCGCACGACGGCTCCGCCACCGTGTCACCTCAGGCAAATCAGCTAAATCTGCCCGAAACCCCTCGCGGATAAAGATAACGTGGAGTCCTGCCTCGCGTGCGGCGGTTAGCGCTTGGCGTGTTGGCTCGATCGCCGCCTGCATCGGCGCGATGTCATAACCCATCGTATCGAAATAGCCGCCAGGCTGAAGGTAATCCACCTGCATGTCGATGATCACGAAAGCGGTATTTTCAGGGCGTAAAAAGCCGTTGTAAGCAAAATCGTAAGGGTCGCCCTTGACAAAGAGTGGCATAGCTTCCTCCCTGCGTTGTACCGGACACCGTTAGGGCTGTGCTTAATAAGTTTACCACAATGTCGGGCGCCTTCGTGCTCAACGTTGATGGTCCGGAGGGTCAGACATCGCTCACCGCACTCAAACAAACATATGGCCCGATAGCCAAAACCCTTGAATGAATAACCAGCAAGCTCCGGGAGGCTGAGGTCGCCTTGGCTGTCGGTCAATCCGTGTTCGAGGTCCGTCGGGCGTCGAAAACGTCGCCTTCCTGCCTCTAACAAGACGAAATATGGTGAGATGTCTGCGTGGCATCGGTAACCGGACGTCCTTGAGTGCTGACCCTTACATCCGCTTTTAGCCAAGAGCGGACGTTCTGCCGATCACCGGAGCCAAGGGTCGCCGAAGCAGAACTCGCGGGTCGCGGACGATGCTGTGCAGGGTCGTTCGGCCGCAGATTTGCGGACGATCCGATTACAGGCCCATCTGCGCGATCAATGCCCTGGTCAACGGATCCCGGGCGTTGCCGAGGCGGTCTGTGATGGCGAAGTGATTGTCACCCGGCGTCGCTACGAACTCCGCCTTGATCCGGTGCAACCTGAGACGGGCCGCGTATTCGAGTGACTGCCAGTGGAACAGGTCGGGCTCGCCGCCGCCCACGGCGACGATCGAGGGCCCTTTTGCGAAGGGAGGCAGGTCCATCGGGCTCATGGCTTTGGCTTCTTTGGCCGTCAGCCGGATGTCCGGTTGCAATTGCGAGTGGCGATGCGGCTCGATGTCGAACAGCCCGCTCAAAGGCGCGGTTCCCTTGATCAGGTTCTTCGGCAGGCGACCCTCCTTCGACCAGTCGGTCGCGATCATCATCCCGGTGAGGTGGCCGCCCGCCGAGTGGCCGGATACGTGGATCCTACTGAGATCGCCGTTGTGCTTGGCGATGTTCTTGTAGACCCAGGCAATCGCGCGCCGCATCTGGTGGACGATGTCGGTGATGCGCACCTTCGGGCAGAGATCGTAATTGGGCAACACCACGGTCGCACCCGCCGCGACCATCGGCCCGGCGATGTGACTGTAGATGCTCTTGTCGAGCGCGCGCCAGTAGCCACCGTGAATGAACACCTGCACCGGTGCGCCCTTGCGCGTGGCGGGAAAGATATCGAGCGTCTGCCCCGGCGTGTCCCCGTACGCCACGTCGATCCGGCAGGCGAGCTTCTTGCGGACCCGGGCGCTGCGCGCGGCCGATTTCTGCAGGTACTCGTCCGCGTTATTCACCGTCAGACGCGGCAGGTACTGGAGATTGATGTCGTTGATCTGCGCTTTGGTCAGCTTCTTGGCCATCGCCTACCCCCTCGGTTCGTGGTGGTCCATCTGGTGAGCACGAGCATTCTAGGGCCTATTTATCCGACATTCGCCAGATAGCCTCCAAATTCATGGCCATTAAATTGGACCGTAACATAGCGGCCATGGCGACCGCCACTTCCGCTCGTAGCCATATCCAGACCGAAATTCGCGTCGTCAGAAAATTGGATGCTACTTAGCGGGCAAGGCTGTACTGGCTGAAGCGAAACGGGTCGGATGGTTCGTTTTTGGTCTACAGCTCGACCAGGCGGTCGTCGTTGGCACTGCCGAGATCAAGTTGACGGTTGGTCTCGAAGTAACCGGTTTAAATCGCTATCAAATCTTTAACCATATTCAGGCAAACAAGTCGGATGAAGCTGAGAAGATTCATAGGGTTTGCGCGATTTTCCGTGAACCCGTCCAACGGGCCGATCGACTCAAGAAAACGACGACCGGATTTTCGGCAGCCCGATTCCGACTAGGCGAGTCCGCGAGCACCATCATGTCCATGTCCCGTGACGAGATCCTCGAGATCGTGGTTGAGCACCAGCGCTGGCTTCGGCAACCGGGCAAGGGTAGCCGCGCCGATTTCATCAACGCCAACCTGAAGAACACCCAACTCGAAGGAGTCAACCTCGAATCTGGGAAACTCGCCGGTGCAAACCTCGCTTGCAGCAAGTTGAGCGGGATTAATCTATCGAAAGCCAATTTGTTCAACGCGAATTTGCGGTTCTGCGATTTGATCGGCGCGAACCTCTCGAGTGCCGACCTGCGGGGCGCAAAACTTCGCGAGTCCGACCTCACCGACGCCGATCTCAGGGGTGCAGACATGCGCGAGGGCACCCAGACGAACTACGAAGAGGGCCGTATCGAAGGCATCGAGACGGAACTGTTGATGTGCACCCTCGATCACGCGATACTCAGAAACGCAAATCTTTCCCACGTCAAGTTGCACCGCGCCTCGATCCAGGGCGCGGACCTCTCCAACGCGGTACTCGTTGGTGCAAAACTCAAGAAAGTGAACTTCAAGAATTCCGATCTCACGAGTGTCGACCTTTCCGATGCCGACCTCAGTGATGCAAACTTGACGTGCTGCAACCTTGAGGGCGCCGACCTGCGGTCCGCCGACTTGACCGGTGTCAATCTGACCAACGCGAATATCGACAATGCCAATTTCGGTGGTAGCGATCTCGCCGTCGTGATTCGTGACCACCCAGACGAACTCGACAGGCCGGCAGACTATCCCCATCTGCCGTCGGTTCGGGAGATATTCCGGCGTCACGCGGCTTGGGTCAGCAGCGGGGGGCAAGAAGGCGCGCGCGCGATTCTCGATCGACGGGACCTGAGCGATTCGATCTTTCGGACGTCAACCTTAGCGGCGCGAGTTTGCGCGGGACTAATATGAAGAAGGCGAGGCTTTCGCGATCGCTACTCGTTCTATGCGACATGAGCGGAGCGAATCTGGTGCAAGCGCAACTCAACATGGCCGTCATGACCGGCGTGAACCTCGAAGACGCTAATCTTAACGATGCCAATTTGCGAAAGGCCTGCCTGCAGCCGGCCGACATTTTGGATGCGGGCGGCGAATTGACGGGCCGCCAGTGGCCCGCCAATCTGAGCGGCGCCAACCTCACCAGGACTCGCCTTACGTCGGCGGACCTCACGGAGGCCATTCTGAAGGGCACAGACCTGACGAGCGCCGAACTGACCGGGACGGTCTTCACGGATGCCGATCTCGAAAACACCGAGGTGACCGGCACGCGCCTCGAGAGGCTCTCCGCTTAACAGTACAAGCTCGGCGCTCGACGGGGCGCAAACCGTTCCAAGACCGAGACACGATGACTCGCGCCAGTCGATTGACCCGGCTCCGCCTTGGAGCCGACAATGGCGACAACTACATTTTCCACCTTTAAGCAGTATGATATTGCCGTCCTCGCCGAATGGCGTCAGTTGAACGGGTGAGCGCCTTTAACGCTTCTGATTAGTCAGCTCACGCTCAGTTAAACGGACAATCAGGCTGCGAGCCGAGTCTCGAATTGACTAAGGTCCGCATAGGGTCATATGCGGACGTTCTCGGCTGGGCAACGGAGGGTCTGCTTATAGCCAAGTGTAGGCCCTAGGCTTCGTATTCTGCTGTCCGGGCGATCCGGTGCGTTGCGGGGGTCCGCATGCTGCTTCATTTACGCCTGTTGGTCGGGCGGCGGCAATAGACTAGGGTCCGGACCCATTAAGGGGATTCCCAAAGCGGGGCTGGCATGATTCATTGTCTCCAGCGAGGAGGCGATGGAAATGTCGGATTTCTTTTGGTTTTCGGATGCGCAATGGGCTCGGATCGCTTCGCTTTTGCCGACGGATACGCGCGGCATGGCGCGCGTTGACGATCGCCGGGTGCTGAGCGGGATCGTCCATGCCCTGAGGAATGGCGGGCGCTGGGCCGACTGTCCGCGTGAGGTCTACGGACCGAAGAAGAAGACGCTCTACAACCGCTTTGTACGCTGGGCGGAGCGCGGCATCTGGGAACGGATATTCAGCGCGCTGGCGGACGGCGAAGACGCCCCCGACCGGCTGTTCATCGATTCAACCTGCATCAAGGTTCATCGCTGCGCCGGCGGCGGAAAAGGGGGGCCTTGGCCCATGGCATCGGCCGCACCAAGGGGGGCCGCAACACCAAGCTCCACGCTGTCTGCGATGCGAAAGGCAGGCCCCTCGTCCTGCTCCTGACACCAGGAAACGTCCATGATTGCAAGCTCGCCCAGCGCTGTATCGAAGCCATGCCGCCCGCCGCCGAACTCGTCGCCGACAAGGGCGATGACAGCAAAGCCCTGCGCGACTGGCTGGCAGAACGCGGAACCACGGCCGTCATCCCACCGCGCAAGAACCGCAAGGTCCAATACCATTATGACAAGACCGTCTACAGGCAGCGCAACATCATCGAGCGCATGTTTTGCCGCCTCAAGGACTGGCGCCGTATAGCCACCCGCTTCGACCGCAACATCAAAAACTTCATCGCAGCAATCGCCCTTGCCGCCGCCGTCATCTGGTGGCTGTAATGAGTCCGGACCCTAGTATTCGACCCTGATCAAACACCGGCGCCAAGCGATCGACAGGAGCCCTTGACCCACGCTCTCATCCTCGTCCGTGAGACCCCGATCACAATCAGAAATCAGCAAGCATGCCCGACACATCGTGCTATACGCCGCCAAAGGTCTGGCAATGGAATTCCGAGAACGGAGGCACATGGGCCAAGATCAATCGCCCAATCGCGGGCGCAACACACGAGGAGGAACTGCCGGTCGGCCGGCATCCGCTGCAGCTTTACTCGCTGGCGACGCCCAACGGCGTCAAGGTCACGATTATGCTGGAAGAACTGCTCGCGCTTGGAAAACGTGAGGCCGAATACGATGCATTCCTGATCGAGATCGGCGATGGCGAGCAGTTCGGAAGCGGGTTCGTGGCGCTGAACCCAAACTCGAAGATTCCGGCCTTGCTTGGCCGGAGCACGTCGCCACCTACCCGCGTATTCGAATCGGGCGCGATCCTGCTTTACCTCGCGGAAAAGTTCAACGCGTTTGTTCCCCACGAGCCATCAGAGAGTGCGGAATGCATGTCGTGGCTGTTTTGGCAGATGGGCAGCGCGCCCTATCTGGGCGGCGGCTTCGGGCATTTCTACGCCTATGCTCCGGAGATGTTCGAGTATGCGATCGACCGCTATACGATGGAAGTGAAGCGCCAGCTCGATGTGCTGGACAAGAACCTTTCGAGCCGGCGCTATCTTTGTGGCGATGACTACAGCATCGCCGACATCGCCACCTATCCGTGGTACGGAGACCTTGTGCTGAACAACGCCTACGAGGCGGCGGAATTCCTCGACGCGGCGTCCTACAAGCACGTCGTCAGATGGGCATCGGAGATAGAGGAACGCCCGGCCGTCCAGCGCGGTCGGCGGGTCAACAAGACATGGGGACCGGAAGAAGAACGCGTCCCCGAACGCCATGATGCCAGCGACCTTGATTGAGCCGCGAAGAAGGCGGTGCACCAGGCAGGTTCGTTAGCGACGGTTTCCGCTTGGGGTCACAAACGGACATCGACGAATTGCCGCTGCTTCTCTGGTGGTCAAGCTACGCGCTGCCAAGCACCTGCCTGCGCAAGACGGCGTTCTACCGGCCCTGGCCGGGGCTGCCGGATAGTCTGGGCTGAGGGGTGGTCGACGGGGAATTGCTCGACGTCTGTTTGTAGCCATCTCCGGATTTCCGCGACGGTGCCCAGCGAATTCCGGAATAACCGCATTTAACGCAATACGAACGTTGGGAAGGATGTTCGATGGCGCCGTCTATCTCGACCGCGCCGCCCCCGTCCCACCCCGGTGAATATGGACTATTAGTATCGCCTTTCCCAGAACCCCGGGAGTCTTGAGGCTCGCTGCACCGTCCAAGCGCTACGCGGAATAGGTGCGCGGCACGGGTTAGTCGACCACGGAGGCCGCGCCAACTCGGCCATAGTTCGCACGGCCTCGAGTCCCGAGAAATAGGCGCCGGCACAGGTCGCCCACTGGCCCAATTCGCAGGCCTCGCCCGCGAAGAAGATCTTTTCGGCGATCGGCTCCTTGAGCCTTTCGCGCATATGCGCATAGCCCGGCTCGGCCGATGTGTATGAGCCGCGGGCCCACTGATCCTCGCCCCATCGGGTGTAGTAGCCCTTGACGAAATGCGTGTCGATATTCGAGCCGAATATGTTGCGCAGCTCCTGAAGGCCAAAGTCCACCGCCGTAGCCACACCGGCTTGCTCTAAATCTTGGGCAAACCTGCCGCCAACGCCGCCAAACGTCAGGCCGCTTCCCGAAATGTTCACGCTGAACTGAGCGGTTTGGTCATTCGCGTTTTGATGCGAAATGAAGCTGTCGTTTCCGACGCCGAACACGTCTTGCGAAAACTGCAGGGCGATATGATTGTATACGCCCAAAGAAATCCGCTCGAAGGCTTCCTGCTTCCAAATGGGAAGCGGGGGGTCGAAAACGATGCCGCCTCCCGCCAGGACGCCCGTCGATACCGTCACGATGACAGCCGCTGTTCTAATCGTCCCTCTCGGCGTCTCGACCGACACGCAATCATCGCCCCATCGAACTCTTGTGACGGGCGTATTAAGCTGCACGGGCAAGTTTCGCCCGTAATGGGCCACCAGAGCGCCGAACCCCTCGGAACAAAGCCAGTTGGTGCCAAATTCTTCTGAATTCCACCAGTCGACGCAGGAGAAATCTTCCAGATCCTTCGCCATCAAGGCCGCTCCGATTTCGTAGGCGACCAATGGGTACCAGGGGCCCGTGTTGGCGCCCGCATTTGCAACCGCTGCGGCCGCGCTGATGTCGTTGCCCTGGGCACCTGCCGTTGAAATTGCGTTATTGACCGCATCCCAGGTATCAAAATAGGCCTGTTGCTCCTGAGGCACCGCGAGCCTTGAGCCGACATAAAGTGACCAGCTTCCTGCAGCGAACGGCTGAGGAAAGATATCGAACCCGTTTCCCTGGCCGTATTGGATAAACGGGTTGGGACGGTCCACCCCGTTATGAAGCCAATGACAGCCTTGGTCGTAAGGCACGCCAAAAACAGACATGTCGGTATGAGCCCGGCCGCCGATGCGATCGCGTGCCTCCAGCACGATGACGCGGAGCCCCGGGTCCAGTAACTCGCGCGCGGCAGCGAGCCCCGCTGCGCCCGCTCTGTCAACGGCGGAGCAAAAAGCGACCGCCGTGGCGGAGTAAAAAGGGACCACCTGGCGGCTGCGGGCTTGTCCCCGTAGTCCATGGGCGGGCCCCGCGTGCGACGCGGCGTGCCCTCAACAGGCTGACGCGGCGGTGCGCGCGGGGGGGACCTGTGGGCCCACGGGGTCAAGCGAGGGCTGGGTGGTCGGTTCAGTTCGCCGTCGGGGTTTGACGCCTGCGGCTCTGGTTGAGCCGATAGCTGTCGCCGTTCATCTCGAGGATGTTGACGTGATGGGTGAGGCGGTCGAGCAGCGCGCCGGTCAGGCGTTCGGAGCCGAACACCTCGGTCCATTCGTCGAACGGCAGGTTGGTGGTGACCAGGGTCGCGCCGCGCTCGTAGCGTTGGCTGAACACCTCGAACAGGAGTTCGGCTTCGGTCTTGGACAGCGGCACGAAGCCGAGCTCGTCGATGATCAGAAGCTTGTAGGTGGCGAGCTTCTTCTGGAACCTCAGCAGCTGCTTGTCATCGCGGGCCTCGATGAGCTCGTGGACCAGCGCGGCGGTGATGAAGCCGACCGAGAGGCCCTTCTGGCAGGCCGCCAAGCCGAGACCGAGGGCGATGTGGGTCTTGCCGGTGCCGCTGTTGCCGAGCGCGATGAGGTTCTCGCGGCGCTCGATGTACGCGCAGCGGGCGAGCTCCAGGACCAACGTCTTGTTGAGCGAGGGGATGACCTTGAAATCGAAGCTATCGAGGCTCTTGATCACGGGGAAGCGCGCCGCCTTGATCCGCCGCTCGACCATGCGGCGCTCGCGGTCGATCAGCTCAAGCTCGGCCAGACGCAAGAGATAGCGAACGTGGTCGACGCCTTCAGAGGCGCACTGCCGGGCGATCTTGTCGTACTCTCGCAGGAAGGTCGGAAGCTTGAGCGTCTTGAGGTGGTGGGCGAGCAGCAGCTGTGGTGCGTCGGTCATGCACGGAGCCCCGGCAGCAGGCTCATGTACGACTTGGCAGACGTGGTCGCGACCCGGGCGCGCGGCAGGTACGGATAGACCTCGAGGTTGAGCCGGGGCGGCCGCCGCTCGATGCGGCACAGCACCAGGTGCTTGACGGCATCGAAGCCGATGGCGCCGATCCTGAGCGCATCGTCGACCGCTGCCGTCAGCTCCTCGAGCCGGAAGCTCTCCAGCAGACGGAGCACCTGGACGTACTCGCGCTTGCCTGCCTTGCCCATGCGAGCTTCGAGGAGGCGTCGCAGGGTGATGAAGCTATCGGGCAGGTCCCAGCCCGCCAACGGCGCGGCCTGGTCGAGGGCGCTGATCTTCTGCTCGGTCAAGGGCAGGTAATGCAGCGGGTCGAAGATCAGGTCCGCGCTGTCATAGGACCGGCGGTGCCGGGCGATCACTTCGGCGCCGCAAGAGATCATCACCTCGTCGACATAGCCGCGGATCAGCACCTCGCGGTGCCCGTATGCTACGGGCACCGAGTAGTCGTGGCCGCGGTAACGCACCAGCGACAGTGAGCTCGCCCTTCCGGGACGCTTGTCGCAGGCATCATAGGGAGCAGGCGGCAATGGCAAGAGAACTTGACGGTCCCGTTCGAGGCGCTCGCTGATGGTTTCCTTGTGACCCCGCAGCCGTGCGGCCCGGCGCCGGCAACACCGTTCGGCGAGAGCACCGTTGAGAGCCTCGAAGCTCTCGGCCAGCGGGATCGGGACCAGGAAGTCCCGCCGAGAGTGTCAGATATCTTGTGTAAATGAGTGCCGTGGGTCCAATATTTAGTATGGGAGGACCTACGATGAGGACTATCAGACCTGAACTTCTGGACGAACTTCTGGCCGATTACGAGAAGCCGGATGACCTGCTGGGCGAAGACGGGCTGTTCAAGCAGCTCAAGGCGGTGCTCTTGGAGCGGGCGCTTGACGCCGAGCTGAGCGATCACCTGGGCTACGAGAAGGGTGACCCGGCCGGTCGCGGCACGGGTAACAGCCGCAACGGCTACTCGGACAAGACGGTGCTGAGCGAGGATGGCGAGATCGATATCGCCGTGCCGCGCGACCGCACCGGCACGTTCGACCCGCTGATCGTGCCCAAGGGCGAACGCCGTCTCGAGGGCTTCGACGATCGCATCGTGTCGCTGTATGCCCGCGGCATGACGGTGCGCGAGATACGTGGCCATCTGCAGGAGCTTTACGGGGTCGCGGTTTCGCCGGACCTGATCAGCCGGGTCACCGACGCGGTACTCGAGGAGGTCCGCGAATGGCAGAACCGACCGCTCGATGCGGTCTATCCGGTGGTGTTCTTTGACGCGCTGCGGGTCAAGATCCGCGACGAAGGCCTGGTGCGCAACAAAGCAGTCTACGTTGCACTGGCCCTCACCGCTGAAGGCGAGAAGGAGGTTCTCGGGCTGTGGATCGAGCAGACCGAAGGCGCCAAGTTCTGGCTCAAGGTGATGAACGACCTCAAGACCCGCGGCGTCGCTGACATCCTGATCGCCGTGGTCGACGGCCTCAAGGGCTTCCCCGAGGCGATAACAACGGTGTTCCCCGAGACCACGGTGCAGACCTGCATCGTGCATCTGATCCGCAGTTCGCTGGCGTTCGTGTCGTGGAAGGACCGAAAGAGGATCATGCCCGATATCAAGGCGATCTACCGCGCCGAAACCGCCGAGACCGCGGCGGCCAAGCTCGACGAGTTCGAGGCCAAATGGGGCGAGCGCTATCCGGCGATCGCGCCCAGCTGGCGCCGCGCCTGGGAGCAGGTGGTGCCGATGTTCGCGTTCCCGCCGGCGATCCGCAAGATGATCTACACCACCAACGCGCTGGAGAGCCTGCACCGATCTTTGCGCAAGATCATCAAGACACGCGGTAGCTTCCCCAACGACGAGGCGGCGGTCAAGCTGTTGTTCCTGGCGATCCGCAATGCCGGTGTCGGCTGGAAACGGCCTATTGAATGGACCGCCGCAATGGGGCAGTTTGCGATCCTGTTCGAGGATCGCTTTCCGGCCTCAGCGCGCTGAGGCCGGAAACAATGTCGCCCACGGCGTCACTTACACAGACAATCGGACACACCCCGCGCTGCGGCCCATGACGACGAGAACGTGCCTTTGTACCTCGGCCAGACGGACCAAAAAGCCATAAATGAAGTTATCAATGGTTCCGTCAGGCTCGGCAACCTTGCGTCCCACAACATCTTCATCAACGGCTACTACGACGTCCCGATTGACTCAAAGATTACGCCGTATTTCGGAGCGGGAGTGGGTTGGTCGTGCGTCTCACTTGATTATTCCGCCAACTTTACGCGTTCAATAACGTCGGGGGGGGGGGTCTCTTGCCGGAACGACAACTGTCGCCAAAGAGACATTTTCGGACGATATATTCGGTTACCAGTTGGTTGCCGGTGCGGATTATCCGCTTGGCGAGCGGATCACAATGGGATTGAAGTTTCGCTGGGCCGATTACGGCGAATTCAAGGTTGATGGGAAATCCTGGGACCGACTTCGCAGCCACGCGTCGCTCACCGCACCCGGCGGCGATCCAATTATCTACGGGCTAAAGGCAGACGACATCCAGTTCTGGGCATTGAGCTTTGCCTTGAAATACCGGTTTTGAACGATGACCAATCCTCGTTGGCGGGAGTTTTTTCGGGCATCGCCAAGGAACTTGACAAACTAGCTCCCTTTAAACGCCCTGAAACGCCCGTTTCCGGTCTTTACGGGCGCATGAACGGGCTGTTTCTGTGTTTTTGTGGCTGCTTGACCCGGTCATTTCGAGGCGCCCAGCCGACGCGTAATCCATTGGCTCGTTGCAGATAGTCGCAGGTAGTCGCAGATAATTACACATCATTTGGCACTCTTTACACACGGAGATGTGCTGGTTTATGGCTGCCCGCACCTAATTTATCTCGCGGATAAGTCGGACAGGTTTCTCCCGCGGCGCGGCCGGGCGCGCTACGAGGTGATCGAGTGGCTCATGTTCCAGTTGGCAATCATCGGACCGATGTTCGGTCAGGCCCATCATTTCTGCGAATTCGCACCCAAGAAGCTGCCCTGCATCGTCAAGCGCTACAGCGGCGAGCCGAATCGTCTCTACGGCGTGCTCGACAAGCGCCTGCGCGGGCACCAATACATTAGGTGTCGCGCTCACCAGCGGATATCGGCGCCATCGCTCACCCCTTTCGTCCAGCAGGCGCGAACACTAGGTCGGGCATCGTCAGAACGACTGAGCGTGATCCGGCCAATCAAAGCGGTCAAGACCCTCACTGCCGGAGGTGATACGCAGCGAGGAGCCCCGCGCCATTGTCCGGGATGACGAGGCCGGGACCGTCGACGGCGGGCTTTCTAATATCCCTTGGATCCGCCGGGTGATCGCCGCTGGGAAGCCGGTCACCGTCGGCACCCCCGGCGGGCGCCTGGGGCTCGCGCAACCCGGGCCACGACCCGGCTGAGTTCCTCATGCTGCTCTCTTTGGCCTCCTGGCCCGCTCTCAACGAGCCCCTGCGCTCCAGCCTGCCGACCGTATTCGACGGCGTCGAACTGCCCAAGCCCGATCCCGACGAGCGGTTCCATAACGCCGACGGCGCCCTGCTCACCCGACTGCGCCGTGAGCCTCCGGGTTGCCCGCGGAAAGCGGGGGCCTGAAACCGCCCGAAATCCTCCACGCTGCCCCCCCCTGAAACGTTCGTAAAGCCCTCTTTTCAGGCCGATTACGGGCGCGTGAACGGGCGAATCCCGTGTTTTCTACCGCCGCTCGGGAGGGCGTTGTCAATGGCAGCCGAAAATTGCGCACTTTTGGCAATCGAAAATTACTCACTTCGAGCGCGCGGTCGTACCCCCAGACGCGGTGTTGGGGGTGTCTAACTCGGTGTAGCTGTGGGTAACCGGGTTGGCGCAGCGACCGCCAAGACTCAGGCGGCGGCAACCCGGTTATCCACAACGGGCGGCCGTTACCGTACCCGTTTCCGTTTTGGCCGGCGATCACGACGCGGCCCTCTTACGGCGTCGATCCGAGCCGGACTGCAGTAGGTTCTGATGATCCTTCATCCGGTAGCTGTTGCCCCGGATGTTGACGATGTGGCAGTGGTGCACCAGCCGGTCGATGAGGGCCGCTGCCATCACCTCGTCGCCGAGCACACCGCCCCATTCCTCGAAGCCCTTGTTCGACGTCAGCACGCTCGAGGCCCTCTCGTGGCGGGCGTTGATGAGCTGGAAGAAGAGCACGGCGCCGTCCTGGTTGACCGGCAGGTAGCCGATCTCGTCAACCACGAGCAGGGCCGGGTGCGTCAGCACGCGCAGCCGGCGGGACAGGTTGCCGGCGGCCTTGGCCTCGGTGAGGGATTCGATCAGCCCCGCCAGGGTCCCGTAGTAGACGCGGCGACCGGACTGCGTCGCCGCGATCGCCAGGCTGATCGCCAGATGAGTCTTTCCCACGCCGGGCGGCCCGAGCAGGATCACGTTCTCCCGTCGGTCCAGGAAGCCGAGCTCGTGCAGGCTCTCGACCTGCTCGCGCTCGATGCTGGGCTGGAAGGCGAAGTCGAACTGGTTCAGGGTCTTCACCGCCGGCAGCCGCGAGGAGCGCATGGCGGTCTGGAGCCGACGGTTGTTGCGCAGCACGATCTGGGCGTTCAGGAGTTGCTCGATGGCCTCGGCCGCCGAGATCGTGCCGCCGTCGGCTTCTGAGAGGACGCCGTCGACGGCCTCCAGCGCGCCGGGCATCTTCAGGTCCGCCAGCATCGCCCGCAACCGATCGCGCCGGCTCGGCGCCGGGGCCTTCATTGTAGCGCCTCCGCATAGACACTGAGCGGTCGTCGCTCGACCTCGACGGTTGCGGGCAGCCGCCGCGGCGCCAGGTCTGGAGCCTGGTAGACGCCGAGACGCCGGTAGGGACCGATCGCCAGGGGGCGAAGCACCGCCCGCTCGTCGCGCTCGAAGCGGTCGATGGGGCGCTCCCCGGTCGTGGCGTGCCGGCGCACATTGGCCGTGCCCTCCAGCCAGCGCGCGGCCTGTTCGTTCAGATCGTCGTCGTTCGCGAACGAGCGGCCGTAGAAGAAGTTCTCGCGGATGTAGCGGATCGGGCGCTCCACCTTGCCCTTCGTCCGGGCTCGGTAGGGACGCCAGGAGCGCGGCACGAACCCCCAATGCGCGGCGAAGCGCAGGAACTCCGCGTTCAGCACCAGGCCCCCGCCGGCGGCGCGATCGTCGGACAGCACCACAGCGCGCATCTGGTCGAACAGCAGCTCCTCCGGAACCCCGCCGAACTTCTCGAAGGCGCTCTCCAGCGCTTCCATCAGGACCGCCATCGTCTGCCGAGGGTAGAAGTGCAGCCACAGCAACCGGGAGTAGCCCAGGACGACCACCAGGGCATGGCGCCGGCCCCAGGGAAGCGTGAACGTCCCGAAGTCCACCTGACCCTGCCGTCCCGCCGGCGTCTCGAACCGGACCGGCGCCTCGACCGGCTCGCGCGGCCGCGTCGCCCGCACGTAGTCCAGCACGCGCTTGTAACCGCCCGGATAACCCGCCGCACGGACCTCGTCGAACAGCCGCTTCGCCGACAGCTTCGGGAAAGCCTCGAGACGCGCGTCGATGATCTCCTTGTAGGGATCCAGCTTGTGAGCTACCGGGGGACGCGGCGTATACCCTCGCGCACCGGCCGACAGATCCCGGTCCAGATGGCCCGTCTCGATCCAATAGTGGATCGTGCGACGGTTCACTCCGAACCGTCTCGACAACTCCGCCTTCGAGACGCCCTGATCCAGATAGGGCTTCAACAACATCCTGATCTCCCATCCATACATCTGCGCACCGCTTCCCGCACTGTTGGCAAAGCCAACACAGCGGCCCGGCGCACCGTCAGCGACAAGTCAAAAGTGAGAAATTTTGGGTTGCCACAAATGGGAAATTTATAGTCGCCGCCAACAGTGCGTTACGGTGTGGAAAATCCGGTTGATTCAGAGGGCCTGCATGTGCCTGTGTGCAGCCTCGATGTCGTGGGGCCGCGCCTTACGGCGTCCCTTGACGCTCGCGTCGCTGCACCGCTACAATCGAATCAATCGCGCTGGAGCGGTGGACTCTTCAAATCATCGAACCGGGCGGAAGGCAACGGAATGCGATTATCGTCGGGGAAGTTCCGCGCCGGTATCGCGGCGCTGGGAGTTTGCATCTTTCTCGCGGCCGCCACGGGGCAGAGCGCGGCCGGAGAACGCCCGCATTCCGGCTGGTACCTGGGAGCGGGCATCGGCGCGAACTGGACTTCCGGCATGAAGCAGGTGGGCCACAACCGCGACACGACCTGCTACCCGGATGATGATTGCGGGCACCTCGTCAACGGAGCGCCCGAGGGCTATCGATGGTTCTACGACCTTGATATGACCCGCGGTGCCGCGTTCGAAATTTCAATTGGCCACCGGTTCGACGATGTGCGTCTCGAATTGTCGGCCACCCAGCGCACGAGCGGCGTTGAGCAGGAATTTACCGGCATTGCCTACCTTGACGGATCCGCTATCGTTCCCGCGGCAAACAGCGATTATGAATCGACTTCCATGACCTCGGTGGGCGATCTCAGGACACGCACCCTGTCGCTCAACGCCTACTACGACTTCCCACTCGCCGAAAGCCGGATTGCGCCTTACCTGGGCGCCGGACTGGGCCTTTCCCTCGTCGAGCTGTCCGGGCTGTATTATCACAGCCGCTACTCGTGCAGGCAGAATGTACAGTGCGGCGAGCCCGGGCAGTACGACAGCCGGCAGGCTGTCGACTTGTCCGACACCGTCCTCTCCGGGCACCTCTACGCCGGCGCCGACTACAGCCTGGATGACAGGTTCCTGCTCGGCCTGAAGCTTTCCTACAGCCTGGTGGGCGACATCGTAGACAGAAGCGCTTACTCCGAGCACAAGATCGCAGATATAACGAACCTGACCGATATTAGCGGGATCGATCAGTGGTCCCTGACGATCGGCCTGAAGTATCTGTTCGGCGACTGATGTGGTGGTCCGGGTTTGCAGGACAGGCTGGCGGCTTGTCCATCGTATCCACAGGCGGGCCGCCGCGGTAGGCCTTCGCAGCCGCACGCAGATCGTGACGATCCCGCCGCCGACGCGGCGTGCGACCGAAGTCTAACAGCGGAACGGTCGGATCATTCCGGGCGAGTACGGAGCTGCCACGTCCGCCTGAGAACGGCGGCGCAATAATCCCCCACTGAAGCGGCCGGTTGATCCGGCTGTGGCGGACCAAAATGGGACCGTCTATAGCCTTCTGTCAGGGTTGCTCTGACTGGAAGGCGGGGGGATGTATCGGGTGGATTTGTACGCGCGGGTTCGGCGGGCGTGTCGTGTCGAGGGAATGAGCACCCGCGAGGCCTCGCGGGTGTTCGGGCTGGACCGCAAGACGGTCCGCAAGATGCTGTCGTTCTCGGTGCCGCCGGGGTCTCGCCGCGGCAAGCCGCCACGGCGGCCGAAGCGGGGTCCGTTCACGGGGATCATCGATCGGATTCTGGAAGACGATCGGACCAGCCACCACAAGCAACGGCCCACGGCGAAGCGGATCTTCGACCGTCTCCGGGACGAGTACGGCTTTACGGGCGGCTACACCATCGTGAAGGACTATGTCCGTGAGCGGCGGCTTCGGTCGCGCGAGATGTTCGTGCCGCTCGTCCATTCCCCCGGCCCCGCCCAGGCGGACTTCGGCGAGGCGATGGCGGTGATCGGCGGCGTGGCGTGCAAGGTCCACTTCCTTGCCTTCGATCTTCCCCACAGTGATGCCTGCTTCGTGAAGGCCTACCCGGCGGAGACGACCGAGGCGTTCTGCGCTGGCCACAACGCGGCGGTTGCGTTCTTCGGCGGCGTCCCCCGATCCATCCTGTACGACAACACCAAGCTGGCAGTCGCCCGGATACTGGGCGATGGCAAGCGGCAGCGAACGCGCGTCTTCACGGACCTTCAATCCCCCTATCTGTTCGAGGACAGGTTCGGCCGGCCGGGCAAGGGCAACGACAAAGGCAAGGTCGAGGGACTGGTCGGCTTCATCCGGCGGACCTTCCGGGTCCCCGTCCCGCGGGCCGAGAGCTTCGAGGCGCTGAACGATGCTCTCGCGGGACAGTGCCGCCGGCGCCAGGCGGCGCGGCTGCGGGGTCACAAGGAGACCATCGGCGAGCGCCTCGCACGGGACCAGGAAGCCTTCTTGCCTCTCCCCCCGGCACCATACGATGCCTGCGACAAGCGCACTGGACGGGTGAGCTCGCTGTCGCTGGTGCGCTGCCGGGGCAACGACTACTCGGTGCCCGTGGCCTATGGCCACCGCGAGGTGCTGATCCGGTGCTCCGTCGACGAGGTCGTTATCTCTTGCGGCGCGGAGGTGATTGCCCGGCACCGCCGGTCCTACGACAGCGAGGACCTGATCTTCGACCCGCTGCATTACCTACCCTTGATCGAGCAGAAGATCGGCGCCCTCGACCAGGCCGCGCCGTTGGCGGGCTGGGACCTGCCCGAGGCCTTCATCACTCTGCGACGCCTGCTCGAAGCCCGCATGGGCAAGGCGGGCAAGCGCGAGTACGTCCAGGTGCGCCGTCTGCTGGAGAGCTTCCGGCTCGAGGAGGTCGAGGGTGCGGTCGGCGACGCGCTCAGGCTCGGCGCCATCGGCTTCGATGCGGTGAAGCACCTGGTACTGTGCCGCATCGAGCGGCGGCCGCCCCGGCTCAACCTCGAGGTCTATCCGTACCTGCCGCGCGCCCGGGTCGCGACGACGTCTGCCAAGTCGTACATGAGCCTGCTGTCGGGGCTCGGCGCATGACCGACACACCACGGCTGCTGCTCGTCCACCACCTCAAGAGGCTGAAGCTGCCGACGGTCCTGAGGGAGTACGACAAGATCGCCCGGCAGTGCGCCTCGGAAGGCGTCGACCACGTTCGCTATCTTCTGCGTCTGGCCGAGCTCGAGCTGATCGACCGCGAGCGCCGCATGGTCGAGCGGCGGATCAAGGCGGCGCGCTTCCCCGTGATCAAGAGCCTCGATAGCTTCGATTTCAAGGTCATCCCCTCGCTCAACAAGACGTTGGTCCTGGAGCTCGCCCGCTGCGCGTACATCGAGCGCCGCGAGAACCTCATCGCGCTCGGCAACAGCGGCACCGGCAAGACCCACATCGCCCTCGGTCTCGGCTTGGCGGCCTGCCAGAAGGGCCTCTCGGTCGGCTTCATCACCGCCGCCGCGCTGGTTCACGAGCTCATCGAGGCCCGCGATGACAAGCAGCTGCTGAGGTTCCAGAAGAAGCTCGCCACCTACAAGCTTCTGATCATCGACGAGCTCGGCTTCGTGCCGCTGTCCAAGACCGGTGCCGAGCTCCTGTTCGAGGTGTTCAGCCAGCGCTACGAGCGCGGCTCGACCCTGGTCACCACCAATCTGCCGTTCGACGAATGGACCGAGGTGTTCGGCTCCGAGCGGCTTACCGGCGCTCTCCTCGACCGCCGCACCCACCACGTCAACATCCTCGAGATGAATGGCGAGAGCTACAGGCTCAACCAGAGCCGCAGGCGTCAAACCCCGACGGCGAACTGAACCGACCACCCAACCCACGCTTGACCCCATGGGCCCACAGGTCCCTCCCGCGCGCGCCGCCGCGTCGGCCTGTTGAGGGCACGCCGCGTCGCACGCGGGGCCCGCCCATGGACTACGGGGACAAGCCCGCAGCCGCCAAGCGGTCCCTTCTTACACCGCCACGGTGGTCCCTTTTTGCTCCGCCATTGACACATGTCTCGGTCTATCGACCGGCCTTATACCGGCGTGGGCGGCGGCGATGTGGGAGATGTCGAATTCGCCGCGTCAGCCGTCCAGGGAAGCGAGCACTTCGACCCTGGAGGGGTGGATAGCAATGATTTTGTCGAAGCCGCTCATCTCGAAAATTTCCTGGATCGGATCGGACAGGGAGCAGAGCACGAACTTGGCGCCCTGGTTCCGGAGGGTCTTGGCAGTCAAGAGGACGGCGCGAAGGCCCGCGCTGCTGATGTAGGACAACTCCTCGAAGTCCATGATCACGGCGCGGTCGCTTTCCTCGATCGCCTCCTCGAACTCACGGGCATTGGAGCCGTCGATGCGCCCGCTCACACGGACGGATAAAACACCGTCCTGCCGTTCGGTCGTCAACTCCATCCCTTTACCTCCAAGCTGGCCCGACGCATTCATACCATCTATTCGGCGGACCACTTACACCCGCATCATCGCCGAAGGCATTGTACCCGACCCGACACAGCCCGCCGATGAGCGTGAGGTTCTCTTCGGGGCTTCATCGATACCCACCACGCACAGGTCACACATGCATTGGCACTATTGCGGTGGCGAGAGACAATTCGATGTCCCGCACTACTTTCGAGACCTCTCGACCGATCAAGTCCATCTTCCGGACCCGCTCGATGCGCCGGGCTACGCCTCTCTGCTCCCGGCGGGAAAGCAGGCCTCCGAATATGCCGCATGCGTCGGAAAGGGAGATGATGACAATATCACGCGCATCGGGGATTTCATCGCTGAACAAGACACCCATGATCCGCAGCTTCACCTCCCGGACGGTTTGGTCGTCGATGACCGGGTAGCGTCGCGTCTGGAACACCCACAAGAAACGGTCATCCTCCCGGCGTAGAATACCGCGCTCGACGAGACGGGCGAGGGAGCGGTCGCGGATATCGCCGGCATAGGTGGTCGTTTGATTGATCCAGTAGCGGGCGTCGTGCATCTCCGTCGATTGCACGATACAGGCAAGCGTCGGATCGAGCAGATAGTCCTCAAGCGGTGTCGGATCGATCACGAAGAGCCGGTCCGGATCTGTATCGATCCGGCCTTCCAGAGCCAAATCCATCAGAGCCGCGCCGGCAAGCGCGCACTCGACCGACATAGCAGGCAGCTCGACGAACTTCCCGCCCTCGTCATCGAGCAGAAGCAGCATAATCTCTTCCGCAAACCTTAGCATGCGTACGGCCTCACGATCCGGGGGCGCGAACAGCCCCCACGGCCGATATTGTTATGCTCGTAGTTCTCACCAGTCAATAGGCTGGAGGGCATTGTCAGACTACCTGGATGGGACCAGTGGAACCAACGATCGAGGGCTCTCGGGCTGCAAGTTGACGCCACTCGGCCAAGGCGGCCGAGCGCTTGAGTTTGAAGTTCTCGCGGTTGTAAAGATGACATTCCTGGTTGAAATGATTGTGGATCGAGGCGTGGGCGGCGGCGAATTGCTGCAGGGTCTTGATGTCTCTGAACCTGGATCGCGGTAGGGAAGCGGGTTGCCCCGCTCCCCCCGCACAGTTCCGTGCGAGCGCGTTTAACGCACACGGCTCTTCCCTTGGGTCGAGTTGACGGCCAGTCGTCGGCTCGGCCACGGGTGCCGGGTTTCCAGCTTGGGCCAGTATTTTGCTGTAACTCGCTCCATTCTAGCCCGGCTGTAGCGGTCCTTCTGTGATCTGCGGCGTAGTCTCTTGAGCCACAGTCTTGTCAGTCGGTGTGCGAAGCGTCTCAGGGATCGGTGGCTGGTCGGGACGGCAAAGTAGTTCAGCCATCGGTTGAGAACTTGTCCCAGCCATTTTCCGGTTTCTTCAACGCCGTGGTGCATCCGCCTGCGAAGCTCCTCCTTGATTCGCTTCAGGGTGCGTGTCATCCGCTTCGCGACCGGTTTGCGCCCCGGGTGTGTCCGATTGTCTGTGTAAGTGACGCCGTGGGCGACATTGTTTCCGGCCTCAGCGCGCTGAGGCCGGAAAGCGATCCTCGAACAGGATCGCAAACTGCCCCATTGCGGCGGTCCATTCAATAGGCCGTTTCCAGCCGACACCGGCATTGCGGATCGCCAGGAACAACAGCTTGACCGCCGCCTCGTCGTTGGGGAAGCTACCGCGTGTCTTGATGATCTTGCGCAAAGATCGGTGCAGGCTCTCCAGCGCGTTGGTGGTGTAGATCATCTTGCGGATCGCCGGCGGGAACGCGAACATCGGCACCACCTGCTCCCAGGCGCGGCGCCAGCTGGGCGCGATCGCCGGATAGCGCTCGCCCCATTTGGCCTCGAACTCGTCGAGCTTGGCCGCCGCGGTCTCGGCGGTTTCGGCGCGGTAGATCGCCTTGATATCGGGCATGATCCTCTTTCGGTCCTTCCACGACACGAACGCCAGCGAACTGCGGATCAGATGCACGATGCAGGTCTGCACCGTGGTCTCGGGGAACACCGTTGTTATCGCCTCGGGGAAGCCCTTGAGGCCGTCGACCACGGCGATCAGGATGTCAGCGACGCCGCGGGTCTTGAGGTCGTTCATCACCTTGAGCCAGAACTTGGCGCCTTCGGTCTGCTCGATCCACAGCCCGGAACCTCCTTCTCGCCTTCAGCGGTGAGGGCCAGTGCAACGTAGACTCTTTGTTGCGCACCAGGCCTTCGTCGCGGATCTTGACCCGCAGCGCGTCAAAGAACACCACCGGATTCGAGCGGTCGGTTCTGCCATTCGCGGACCTCCTGACCGCGTCGGTGAATCAGGTCCGGCGAAACCGCGACCCCGTAAAGCTCCCAGATGGCCACGTATCTCGCGCACCGTCATCGCGGGTACAGCGACACGATGCGATCGTCGAAGCCCTCGAACGGCGTTCGCCCTTGGGCACGATCAGCGGGTCGAACGTGCCGGTGCGGTCGCGCGGCACGGCGATATCGATCTGCGCTCAGCACCGTCTTGTCCGAGTAGCCGTTGCGGCTGTTACCCGTGCCGCGACCGGCCGGGTCACCCTTCTCGTAGGTCAAGCGCCCGCTCCAAGAGCACCGCCTTGAGCTGCTTGAACAGCCCGTCTTCGCCCAGCAGGTCATCCGGCTTCTCGTAATCGGCCAGAAGTTCGTCCAGAAGTTCAGGTCTGATAGTCCTCATCGTAGGTCCTCCCATACTAAATATTGGACCCACGGCACTCATTTACACAAGATATCTGACACTCTCTGCGCCCCAGTTGGAACCGCCCTTTCCTGTCCTTCTCGCAGTAGTGCGTGAAACCCAGAAAGTCGAACGTCTCCGGTTTTCCCAACCCTCGGTGCTGACGGTTCTTACGTGCGAACCGCCCGAACTCGATAAGCCGGGTCTTGTCGGGGTGCAAGTCCAGTTCGAAGCATCCGAGCCGCTCCTTCAGGTGTTTCAGGAACCGCTCCGCGTCCTGCTTGTGCTGAAAACCCACCACGATGTCATCGGCGTACCGCACGATAACTGTGTCGCCTTTGGCCTCGTGGGTGCGCCACTTCTTCCGGAACCAGAGATCGAGAACGTAATGCAGGTAGACGTTCGCCAGAATCGGTGAAACGACCGAGCCTTGGGGCGTCCCCCGCATGTTGTCCCGCCACTCTCCATCTTCCATGACGCCAGCGTTCAACCACTTGGTGATCAGCCTGATGACCCGCTTGTCTCCGATCCGATGCTCAAGAAACCGGACCAGCCGGTCCCGCGAGATGTTATCGAAGAAGCCCCGGATATCCGCGGCAACTATCCAATTGATCTTGCGCTGTTCGATCCCGACCGCGAGCGCGTCAAGCGCATCGTGCGCCCCCCGCCCGGGCCGGAACCCGTAGCTGAACCCTAGAAACTCCGCCTCATAGATCGGCGTCAGGATCATCTCCGTCACAGCCTTCTGGACGATCTTGTCCTCTATGGCCGCAACGCCGAGCGGTCGTGTGCCGCCATCTGGCTTGGCTATGTTCACCCGCCGCGATGGCATCGCCCGGTACGCTCCCGAGTGCACGCGGTCATGCAGGTCAGCCAACCGGCCTTCCAGCCCATCCTCGTACACCCACCACGTCATGCCATCCGCACCGGCTGCCGCGTTCTTCTTGAGTGCGAAGAACGCCCAGCGCAGCGCATCGACCGTAACATGGTGGAGAAGCGTCGTAAGACGCTCCCGGGGTTCCCGTTTTACAAATTGCCGTATCCGGTCAGTCGCCTGTGACACGCTTTCCCAGTCCTGCGTCTGGCGCATGCTTTGACCTTCCGGATTCCCCTCGGGCCCGGTCCTTCGCTCCATCGGCTCCGCCAGAACAAATGCCCCTTTGTTCGCCGGCTTCACAGCTACTATGACCGAGTCTGACTTCTGCATGCCGTTCATCATCGGTTACGGAATCCTCCTTTCCTTTGCGGCCCCACTACGACTGTGGGACGGCGTGCAGATCTCCCAGGTCCCGATGGAAAGCGTACCTACGTGCGTGTGGGTTCTCCGACTCCGCGGGGCCCTCTCCCCCCTCACCATGGCGGTGGGAGCGGTGTTGCCTTCGACACGATGGAAATCCTCGGCACCCCGAATCACAGATATTTTCGAAGCTCAATAGCCCTCGCCCATATGCACCCCTGTCAACGCTTAACCTCCATCCTCGCGAATGACGGCCCATGACTCGGGGCGGAAGTGGCTGGTTACACCTTCCTTCCCGCCGGACTCGCACCGGCTACTTTCCGCCAGTTAGCCTGGCGCTCCCATCGCTCCCTCTCGTCGGCGGAACGGTTGGTGTGAGTTTTCGGCTCGATTGTTGAGCCACCGACCGCAACGCTGACGATCCTCGACCCCAATCTCTTTCATCGCGGCACCGTACGAACGGAGCCGGTCCGTCACGATGACTTCCGGCCGGCCGTAGCGCTTCATGGCACGCTTCAGGAACTTCAGCGCAGCCCTGCGATCCCGGCGCTTTGTGGCGAAGACTTCGAGCACCTCGCCTTCGTGATCCACAGCACGCCACAGATAGTGCATCTCTCCGTTGATCCGCACGAATACCTCGTCCAGGTGCCAGCGCCATTGCGAAAACAACCGATGATTAACGCGCCGCTTCCTGATCTCTGCCGCGAACATCGGACCGAACCGGTTCCACCAGAAACCCACCGTCTCGTGGCAGATGTCGATGCCACGCTCGAACAGGAGATCCTCGACTTGCCGTAGCGACAGCGGATACCGGATGTACAACATCACCGCGAGGCGAATGACCTCGGGAGAACTGTTGAAATAACGGAAGGAATTTCGCATCGCTTGAGGCTATTGAACTCCCCTTACAGGCTCAAGTCCATTTACTCTGACAAAGCCCCGAAAACCATTCCGACGTGCTGCAGCTCGTTCCCGAGGAGATGCTCGAAGGCTCGGCCGGAAACGGCGGGCAGGAACATCCGCGCATACGCGCCGACATGGTGTTCTTCGAGACAGCGAACGCCGGCGCCGTGTTCTCGGTGAACTCGATCGCCTGGGCGTGCCCTTCAGCAATCTGGTCGAGCGCCGCCTCGATTGCCGCAGCGGTTCCCGCATCCCCGTCCCGATCGAACGACATGTAGGCCAAACCGCCATTCGCCGCGATGGGTGGTGGCTGTCCTTCCGTGAGTTGGAGGGTCGGCACGTAGACCAATGAATTTGTCTCCTCATCCACCGCAACGTGGTTGTCGATGGCTTGTCCGTCGTCAGATGATTTGGGCCAAGTGAGCTAATGTCACACCGGAGGCTCCGACTTATCGTGGTTGATGTTAAACGGCTTGGCGCTAATGCGCCAAGCGACGTTTTTCGAATGTCTGTTTTTGATCTTCCTCCTTCTCTCGATGATGGCCCGGTCCCGGCCGCAGTAAACGTCGGCCGGTGTCAGGTTGCCTTGTGCAGCGCCTCGCGGTCCTTGTCAGGGAACGCCCCGTCGTTCGCTACCAGAAGCGCAGTGTCGCGGAGCAGACTGTTTCGCGCATCGGGCCAGCCGCGCACTCCAGCACCGCGAGCTTGAGCCGACGCGCACCTGCGTCGTCGGCGTTCTGGACCAGTTCCCGGAACAAGGCGCGTCCATCTCCGGCATCCTTGTAGACGTCGGCCAAGAGGGTCTGGATCGCCTTGATCTCGTCGAGCGGGCTTCGGACGATGCCGGCATTGGGCCGGACATCAACGTCGGGGAAGCGCTCTTCGTTTGTGCTTTCGTCCATGAGACTCGGGGCAACGGCCTCCGTAGCCGAAGATTGATGGATTCTACGACCTCGCGCGGTTTGCAGTTCGCGAACGTGGAGCCGCTACTCGAGGTATGATGGGAGGGATGCGGCCGCTAATCTTTTCGGATTCGTCCCGGCTCTCGGTGCGGATGCGGTCGAGGATGACACGCGCGCTCGGTCGTCCCGTGAGATCGAGGCTCATCTGTGCACCCGTCATGTCATGAACATCCGGTGCATCTCCAAGCGGGGAGCGCCGCGCTCCGCGCGGCTTGGGCGGCGACGGGGAGCGCCGTCACGCGACCGCGCCCAGGCCGTTCTTCGCGACCAGTGTCAACAGCTTCAACGAAGCGCCCCGCGGCCGCTTCTCGCCACGCTCCCACTGGCTCACCAAGCTCGTGGTCACGTTGAGGTAGCGCGCGAACACCGCCTGACTCGCGTGCTCGCGAAGGCGAAGCTCGCGAATGTCCTCCGGTGTCATCTCCTCGACTGGCGTGAGACACATTTCGTCGAACGCCCTCATGGTCCGCTTCGCCATAACCCCCGCCTCGGTCAAACCGAGCGCCGTCTCATGCGCGGCCGCCAAGGCCTCGCTCTTGTACCGCTTAGTCATCGCATGTCACCTCGATAATCGTTCCATTCGCCAGGGCCGCCGAGAGGTTCGTCCCGGTCAAATTGAGCATTTCGTCCGCCAGCATCCGGAAGGCTTCGAGCTCGTCCCGGCGAAGGTTCTCCCGGCCGCTCTTTGCGAATCCGTACACGAAGAACGCCAGTTCGCCCCGGCGAAACAGCATGATCACGCGGAACCCGCCGGACCTGCCGCGCCCCTTCCGGGCGATGCGCTGCTTGATGACCCCGCCACCGAGATCGGCATCGATCAGGCCCCTCCGGGCGCGCCGGACGGCCTCGCACAACGCGGCATCCTCTAATCCGTCGCGGTCGGCGAAGCGGGCGAACGCCTTGGTCTCGAACGTCTGCAATTCGGACCTCACGATCGCCTGCCGTCACATCCATATCTATAACACCGAGTGCGGCGTTTATCAATTCGCTCGCGCTGTCTTCGACGCGCACGGAACCCTGTTGACCCGGCCATCCGTGCAGGCGAGAACCCCGCTGAGGACATCCGCAGGGAGAAGCAGACGCCTATCTTCCACGAGTTCGCCGACGAGTGTCTGCGGCGCTGCGAGCCGCACTGAAAGGCTTCGGGGCGAAAGACCGTGCGCAACTATCTCAAGTCCCACATCCTGCCGATATTCGGTAAGATGCCCCTCGACCGCATCGGCTTTCCTCCCCGCGCAAGACCAAGGCGCCACTGTTCCGCGACTTTGCCGCCCGCTACCGCGAGCGGCGCAGGCACAGATGGAAGCCGTCCTCGCTGGAGACCTTCGACATCTACCTGCGCAACCGCCTGATGCCGCATTTCGGGAAGTTCAGCCTCGATACCATCGACCACGCCCGCATCTCGGCATGGTTCGATGCGGCGAGCGCGGACGGGCCCGGCGCGGCCAACCGCGCGTTCGACATCCTGCGACCCATGCTCGCCGCCGCCCGGCAGTGGGGTGAAATCGGCAGGCACGTCCCCGACGCCTGCGCCAACATCGTCAAGAACCCGTGCAGGCCCGTCGCGCGATACCTCGATCACGCGGAGTTGGAGCGCCTCGGCACAGTGCTGGATAAGCACAGGCAGGAAGCCGACAACGCGGAGGTTTCGGGCGACAACGGGGCTGCCGAAACGAACTAGAAGCTTATCGGCACGACCGATGCTTCAGTCGATTTCGGAATCCTTTGGCGTGACCCGCGCGGCCGTGAGCCGGGCGATCGGCATCCGATAGGGCGAGCAGGAGGTATGGTCGAGCCCGGTCTCCTCGCAGAACGCGATCGAAGCAGGATCGCCACCTTGAGTTCACGGGTGACGGCCAAGCCGTCTAATCGGCAAAGATGGCGTGAATCCGATCGATCGATTCCGGCCCGTAGGAGACGCTGCCGACCGGAACGGCGTCGTCTATCGCCTCGATCAGCTTCGCCGTCCAGATCGGGCCGAAGGCGCCACACAGCTCGATCATCTGCACGCCGTCGGCAACCAGGCGCCGGGCCGCGTCGAGCACCTGCTCCGGGTGGGAAATGCCGATCGTCGTCATCTTGAAATCCGGCGACTGCATAATCTGGACATCCGTTTCGGGGTCGAAGCCATCGCCCCTCACAATGAAACCATACTTCGTCAACGCCATAGCCGATCTCCCTCTCCTCAATCTCTCTCGCTCGAAATACCAATAATGCGGCACACCCCGTCGATGCAGTCCTGAACGAAATCATCGACGGCTGCCCGGGCCTGTTCTTCGCTGACCCCCGTAAGGGGTTCGAACTCGGCGGAATAGGAATAAATGCAGCTTTCACCCGGTACATCGTCCTTGATGTGAAGGGTTCCGCGGTAGCCCACGCCGTAGGCCATGCCCGGCACGTCGTTCACGGCATCGATGACATAGCTGAAGCGGCGCGCTGCATCGTCGTAATGAACCAGCCGCTCGAGCAAATAGCCCGGGTGTGACCCGTCCGGCGTGAGTTTGCGCACCCGCCCGCCTTCGAGCAGCTCGCTGCCATAGGTCATGCCGCTGATATCCGGCAGACCGTTGAACCGGCCCGCGATGCGCCAGACTTCCTCGGCCGGCCGTGCCAGCTTCCGCGACGACGAAGCTTTCATTGCACTGATCCTTTCATGAACCTCCCCGACTGCTCCGAGTTTCAGAAAAAATCTTAGCAAATACATCGGTGGTGGAAAAGGGGCCCGGCCCTTCCGGTCGTCGGGCTGGGTAGCTTTGTACCAGGGTTTTGCCGCATACGGCAACCGGACTGAATGTCCGATCCGAAAAGAGTCGAGTGATTCCAGTCGGTCGTGATTCTCTGATGGCGGCGACGCCGGGCCAACGCTCACCGGCGCGCTGGTCAAGCGCGGCACCTGGCCGATGGCCATGCACGGATGTCGTCGCGCCCCACGAACCGGGTGCTATGATCATGCCGTGGATACCCTGTGCCGCGACTGCGACCATCGGCCGCCTCCTGACGCCGAGACCTGCCCGGCCTGCGGCTCGGCTCGCGTCGCGCGGCACAAGGAACTCCATGGCCTCGCCATCGCCAACCTCGACTGCGACGCCTTCTACACCGCGATCGAGAAACGGGACCGCCCGGAGCTGCGCGACGTCCCGGTGATCGTCGGCGGGCGCCACCGGGGCGTGGTGTCCGCCTGCTGCTACATCGCCCGCACCTACGGCGTGCACTCGGCCATGCCGATGTTCAAGGCCCTGAAGGCCTGTCCCCACGCCACCGTCGTCAAGCCCGACATGAAGAAGTACGCCGCGGTAGGCCACGAGGTCCGGGCCATGATGCTGACGTGCACGCCCCTGGTGGAGCCGCTCTCCATCGACGAGGCCTTCATGGACCTCGCGGGCACGGAGTCGCTTCATCGCGCCAGTCCGGCCACGACCCTGGCGGGTCTCGCGCGCCGGGTGGAGGATGAGCTCTCCATCACCGTCTCCATCGGTCTCAGCTACAACAAGTTCCTGGCCAAGATCGCCTCGGACCTGGACAAACCTCGCGGCTTCGCGGTGATCGGCCGGGCCGAGGCCCGGTCCTTCCTCGCCGGCAAGCCGGTCGGCCTGTTGTGGGGGGTGGGCGAGGCGATGCAGCGGCGCCTCGCCGGGGACGGCATCACCCTGATCGGCGACCTGGCCCGCATCGGGGAGGCCGGGCTTGTCGCCCGTTACGGCAAGATCGGCAAGCGACTGTGGTCATGCGCCTGGGGCGAGGACGACCGCCCGGTCGACCCCGACCGCGAGGCCAGGAGCATGTCCTCGGAGATCACCCTCGACGAGGATATCGCTGACTTGGAGAAGCTGCGCCCGATCCTGTGGCAGCTCGCCGAGACGGTGGCACGGCGTCTGAAGAAGGCCGGTATCGCCGGCGAAGGCGTCACCCTGAAGCTCAAGACCGCGGACTTCCGCACCATCACCCGCACCCACCGCCTGAAGACCGCCACGCAGTCGGCCGAGGAGATGTTCCGGGCCGCCGAGCCCCTGCTCGCCCGCGAGGCCGACGGGCGCGCCTTCCGCCTGATCGGCATCGGCGCCCACGATCTCGTCGAGGCCGGCAAGTCTCTCCAGGGCGATCTCTTCGGCGCCGGTCCGGCCGACGGCAGGATCGACAAGGCGCTGGACGCGGTGCGGGACAGGTTCGGCGACGACGCCATCGTCAGGGGCCGCGGCTTCGGCGTGAAGCTCGAGCGGCAAGGGCCCTCGAAGGTAGACTGAGGCGCACGGACTCCGGCGCGGTTCTTCCGACAGGGCGTCGCCAGGCTCGCTCGACGAGACCGGCCGTCAACCGCGCCGCTCTCGATCCGCTTCCCATGATACCGCCCCGCGCCTTCCGCCACGCCAGGAGGACGGGCCACACCGCTCCTCGCATGATCCCGTTCCAACACCGTGGAAGCGAAGACATGAGCATCGCTCGGGGCACCGGGAAACGCCCGTTGAGCACCACCCACAAGACCGTTGAAACAGGCACTCCCTGCCCTAGGTCGCTGCGACCGGCGGTACGAGAGCCATCGATATCGATGCCGCCCTTACCGTGAACACCGGACGGTGTGAGGCCCCCGCGAAGGCCGTTCGACATCCCGCCAAATCCCACCCAATCCCGGACAACCGGACCTCCCTGCAGGGGCTTTCTGCAGAGACGAGTTCGCAGCAGACTGCCCCCACCGCCACTGTCTAGGTGGCAAAAGCCCGAACTAGCCCGAACAAGCCCGAACAAGGCCGAACAAGGCGAAGCAGGATCGCCCTTTCCAGTTGTCAATGGCGGAGCAAAAAGGGACCACCGTGGCGGTGTAAGAAGGGACCGCTTGGCGGCTGCGGGCTTGTCCCCGTAGTCCATGGGCGGGCCCCGCGTGCGACGCGGCGTGCCCTCAACAGGCCGACGCGGCGGCGCGCGCGGGAGGGACCTGTGGGCCCACGGGGTCAAGCGAGGGCTGGGTGGTCGGTTCAGTTCGCCGTCGGGGTTTGACGCCTGCGGCTCTGGTTGAGCCTGTAGCTCTCGCCATTCATCTCGAGGATGTTGACGTGGTGGGTGAGGCGGTCGAGGAGAGCGCCGGTAAGCCGCTCGGAGCCGAACACCTCGGTCCATTCGTCGAACGGCAGATTGGTGGTGACCAGGGTCGAGCCGCGCTCGTAGCGCTGGCTGAACACCTCGAACAGGAGCTCGGCACCGGTCTTGGACAGCGGCACGAAGCCGAGTTCGTCGACGATCAGAAGCTTGTAGGTGGCGAGCTTCTTCTGGAACCTCAGCAGCTGCTTGTCATCGCGGGCCTCGATGAGCTCGTGGACCAGCGCGGCGGCGGTGATGAAGCCGACCGAGAGGCCCTTCTGGCAGGCCGCCAAGCCGAGACCGAGGGCGATGTGGGTCTTGCCGGTGCCGCTGTTGCCGAGCGCGATGAGGTTCTCGCGGCGCTCGATGTACGCGCAGCGGGCGAGCTCCAGGACCAACGTCTTGTTGAGCGAGGGGATGACCTTGAAATCGAAGCTATCGAGGCTCTTGATCACGGGGAAGCGCGCCGCCTTGATGCGCCGCTCGACCATGCGGCGCTCGCGGTCGATCAGCTCGAGCTCGGCCAGACGCAGAAGATAGCGAACGTGGTCGACGCCTTCAGAGGCGCACTGCCGGGCGATCTTGTCGTACTCCCTCAGGACCGTCGGCAGCTTCAGCCTCTTGAGGTGGTGGACGAGCAGCAGCCGTGGTGTGTCGGTCATGCGCCGAGCCCCGACAGCAGGCTCATGTACGACTTGGCAGACGTCGTCGCGACCCGGGCGCGCGGCAGGTACGGATAGACCTCGAGGTTGAGCCGGGGCGGCCGCCGCTCGATGCGGCACAGTACCAGGTGCTTCACCGCATCGAAGCCGATGGCGCCGAGCCTGAGCGCGTCGCCGACCGCACCCTCGACCTCCTCGAGCCGGAAGCTCTCCAGCAGACGGCGCACCTGGACGGACTCGCGCTTGCCCGCCTTGCCCATGCGGGCTTCGAGCAGGCGTCGCAGAGTGATGAAGGCCTCGGGCAGGTCCCAGCCCGCCAACGGCGCGGCCTGGTCGAGGGCGCCGATCTTCTGCTCGATCAAGGGTAGGTAATGCAGCGGGTCGAAGATCAGGTCCTCGCTGTCGTAGGACCGGCGGTGCCGGGCAATCACCTCCGCGCCGCAAGAGATAACGACCTCGTCGACGGAGCACCGGATCAGCACCTCGCGGTGGCCATAGGCCACGGGCACCGAGTAGTCGTTGCCCCGGCAGCGCACTAGCGACAGCGAGCTCACCCGTCCAGTGCGCTTGTCGCAGGCATCGTATGGTGCCGGGGGGAGAGGCAAGAAGGCTTCCCGGTCCCGTGCGAGGCGCTCGCCGATGGTCTCCTTGTGACCCCGCAGCCGCGCCGCCTGGCGCCGGCGGCACTGTCCCGCGAGAGCATCGTTCAGCGCCTCGAAGCTCTCGGCCCGCGGGACGGGGACCCGGAAGGTCCGCCGGATGAAGCCGACCAGTCCCTCGACCTTGCCTTTGTCGTTGCCCTTGCCCGGCCGGCCGAACCTGTCCTCGAACAGATAGGGGGATTGAAGGTCCGTGAAGACGCGCGTTCGCTGCCGCTTGCCATCGCCCAGTATCCGGGCGACTGCCAGCTTGGTGTTGTCGTACAGGATGGATCGGGGGACGCCGCCGAAGAACGCAACCGCCGCGTTGTGGCCAGCGCAGAACGCCTCGGTCGTCTCCGCCGGGTAGGCCTTCACGAAGCAGGCATCACTGTGGGGAAGATCGAAGGCAAGGAAGTGGACCTTGCACGCCACGCCGCCGATCACCGCCATCGCCTCGCCGAAGTCCGCCTGGGCGGGGCCGGGGGAATGGACGAGCGGCACGAACATCTCGCGCGACCGAAGCCGCCGCTCACGGACATAGTCCTTCACGATGGCTCGAACAGATGTAGCCGCCCGTAAAGCCGTACTCGTCCCGGAGACGGTCGAAGATCCGCTTCGCCGTGGGCCGTTGCTTGTGGTGGCTGGTCCGATCGTCTTCCAGAATCCGATCGATGATCCCCGTGAACGGACCCCGCTTCGGCCGCCGTGGACCGCCGGCTTGCCGCGGCGAGAACCCCGGCGGCACCGAGAACGACAGCATCTTGCGGACCGTCTTGCGGTCCAGCCCGAACACCCGCGAGGCCTCGCGGGTGCTCATTCCCTCGACACGACACGCCTCGCCGAAGTCCGCCTGGGCGCCGAATGGACGAGCGGCACGAACATCTCGCGCGACCGAAGCCGATGGTGTAGCCGCCCGTAAAGCCGTACTCGTCCCGGAGACGGTCGAAGATCCGCTTCGCCGTGGGCCGTTGCTTGTGGTGGCTGGTCCGATCGTCTTCCAGAATCCGATCGATGATACATCCCCCCGCCTTCCAGTCAGAGCAGCCCTGACAGAAGGCTATAGACGGTCCCATTTTGGTCCGCCACAGCCGGATCAACCGGCCGCTTCAGGGGGGGATTATTGCGCCGCCGTTCTCAAAGGATAAAGAACCACGTTTAGTGCTTCAGGATTGAGGTCGTACATCGCCCCCGTAAGAGGGTCGACGATGAACCAACCCGGAAGCCCACCGAATGCCAAATTGCCTGCCAAATACCATGCACTGGCGCCACTTGAAATTACCGCGACTGTCGATTCATATCCCGGCTTGGAAAATTCCACCGTGTAGTCAATGCCACCGAAATATCCGCCATCTGATTTCCGTAGAGTGACAGATGCTGGAGTAGCTCCTTTTTGAATCGCCTGCCCGGTATCATCCTTGATAACGAAAACTGCATTGTCGGGCGAACTGCTGATCGCAACTAGTTCAGTCTTTTCACCGACGATAGTGGCGCAGCCCGTTACCGCGATAGCGAAGCCAATTATGAACGGGATCGACATATTTCGCATGACAAGCCCCCCCCCCAAGATCGGAATCCAATTCTTCTCGAAAAATATTTTCGGCTAAGATCCCCTTGAAAACGCCCAAATCCAAACAACCATACAATACCAATTATTTGAAGTGACTCTTTCTAAGGTAGATCTTGCCCGAATTATGACGGTCCCACGCCCAGAAATCACGCCGCGCTGCCTGAGCCAATTTCGCCGCGCAAGAATGTTATGCGCTCAAGCGCCGCGCAGGCTGGTGAAATACGGCCGATTTCACTTCATCGGATTACGTCCTAGGCCGGATGAACCATCCGGAAGCCGACGCCGATACGGTTCCAGGCGTTGATCAGGCCGAGCGCGACCATGAGCTTGACCATCTCCTCCTCCGAGAAGTGCCGGCGCGCCTCGTCGTATACGGCGTCGGGCACACGGCTCTCGGACACCAGGGTGACGGCGTCGGTCCAGGCCAGGCCGCCCGCTCGCGATCGCTGTAAAGCGGCGATTCCCACCACACGTCGAGCAGATAGAGGCGTTCCTCGCGCTCGCCCCGCGCCCGCGCCTCGCCCGTATGCAGGTGGACGCAGAAAGCGCAGCCGTTGATCTGCGACGCCCGTGTCTTGACCAGATCGAGCAGCGAATGGTCGAGGCCGCAAGTCTCGACATAGCCGTCGAGCGCAGCCATGGCCTTGCTGGCCTTGGGCGAAGCGGTTTCGGGATCCAGTCGTCTCTGGGTCATGGCGATCCTCGTCGGTTGGGCCGGTTCGCCAGCCCGTGCGTCATAAATAGAGGATAAACCGTTTCGCCGTCCCAGGCGTGGGCCAACCCCGGCTTTCTATGATTGGGGCCAGCCGTCGATTTCTATGTCAGCCCGCCACCGCCCTGCGCCAATTCGGCGGGCGCGACAAACCCGGCTCTATCCCGTCACCGGAGCGACGTCATCGATCAGCAACTGGACCCGCTCGGAGCCCTGCCAGCGATCGACGCGCAAGGCGCCCGCGAGATAGAGCGAATTGCCCTGGTTTGTGAGCAGCGCTTGGCCGACGGGCGTCTCCGCACTCCGAAAGGCGATGCTTTTGAGACGCCCGGTGCCGGTCACCGCGCCGAGGATGGCGCGGACATGATTCGCCCCGACAACATCGGCCTTGACGATCCGGGCGTTGGTAATCGCGAAACGGGGTTCTTTGTTGCCCATGCCGAAGGGACCAATCCGGCTTACCGTTTCGACCAGATCCAGGGTCGCCGCCTCGATGGAGAGCGCCCCATCGAGCCCGAGGCTGCGCACCGCGCCCTCTTCGGCAACCGCTTCGTTCAGCCGGTCCGCAAGAAACGCACCCAGCTCGTCGAGCCGGGCGGCTTCGAGCGAAAAGCCCGCGGCCATGGGATGGCCGCCGCCGGCGGTCAGGATCCCAGCCTGGCGGGCCGCGATGATCGCAGCCCCCAGGTTGACGTCGGGGATCGAGCGGGCCGAGCCCTTGCCCTGGCCGTCCTCGAGAGCGATGACGGCAGCCGGCCGGTTGAAGCGGTCGGCGAGCCGGCTCGCGACGATGCCGATCACGCCCGCATGCCATCCCTCGCGCGCCACCAGGGTCATCGGCGCGTCGGAGGTCTCGCGCGCCCGCTCCGCCTGCTCGATCGCCTGCGCCAGCACTTCGGCCTCGATCGCCCGGCGTTCGTCGTTCAGTTCGTCGAGACGATGAGCGATGGTCAGCGCCTCTTCCCGGTCTTCGGTCGCAAGCAGGCGGGCGCCCAACGCCGACTCGCCGATCCGCCCGCCGGCGTTGACCCGGGGTCCCAGGATGAATCCTGCGTGATAGCTGGTCGGCGATCCGTCGATACTCGCGACGTCCGACAGCGCAGCCAGGCCCGCATTGGCCCGGCGGGCCATGATCTTCAGGCCCTGGGCCACGAAGGCGCGGTTCAGACCGGTCAGCGGAACCGCGTCGCATACCGTGCCGAGGGCCACGAGGTCGAGCCAGGCGAGAGGGTCGGGCTCGGGGCGGTCTTCGTACCAGCCCGCCTCGCGCAGACGACGGTTGACCGCGACGACCAGGAGAAAGGCGACGCCCACCGCGGCGAGATGGCTGCACCCGCTTGTCTCGTCGAAGCGGTTCGGATTGACCAGGGCGAAGGTGACTGGCAGGCCGGCCTCGGCGACGTGGTGATCGACGACGATGACATCGAGCCCGGCCTCGGCGGCCGCGGCGAGGGGCTCGAAGGCGGACGTGCCACAATCGACCGTCACCACGACGCCCGCGCCCGCGTCGCGCAAGCGCAGCAGCGCGGGCAGGTTCGGGCCGTAGCCTTCGGCTTTTCGATCGGGAATGTAGACCTCGAGATCCGAGCCGGCAGCACGGAAAAAACGGCGCAGCAGCGCCGCCGAGGTCGCGCCGTCGACATCGTAATCGCCGAACACAGCGATGCCTTCGCCCGCCATGACGGCGGCGGCCAGGCGGTCCGCCGCCTTGTCCATGTCGAGCAGATGAGAGGGGTCGGGAAGGGACGCGCGAATTTTGGGGTTGAGGAATTTTTCACCCTCGTCGAGCCCGACACCCCGGGCGGCGAGCACGCGCCCGACGACCTCCGGCAGATCGAGCTGCTGGGAAAGTGCCAGGGCGGCGCGTTCGTCGGTCAGACGGGAACGCCAGAACCGCCCGCCGACGGAGCGGGATACGCCGAGAAATCCGTCTGCCATCGGGCTGATTCTGCCGTCTCCTTCAGGCTTGGGACCAGTGCGCGAAGTTGTGCTCGGCCCGGATCTTGCGGAGTGTTACCGTGGCCGCGGACATGACGATCGAGTGGGTCGTCGCGCCGCCGTCTAGATGGGCAACACCGTCAAGCAGAGAGCCGGTCGTCACGCCGGTCGCGGCGAATACGACGTCGCCGTGGGCGAGCTCGTCCATGGTGTATTTTCGATTCAGATCGGTAATCCCGATCCGCCGCGCCCGGGCCGCCTCGTCGGCGTTACGAAACAGCAGGCGACCCATCATCTGGCCGCCGATGCTTTGCAGAGCGGCAGCCGCGAGGACGCCCTCCGGCGCGCCCCCGCTGCCCATATAGATGTCGACTTCGGGATTGATCCGGGTGGTCGAAATGATGCCTGCCACATCGCCGTCGCCGATCAGATGGACCCGGGCACCCGCCTCGCGCACGGTCGCGATCAACTCGTCGTGGCGGGGCCGTTTGAGGATCAGGGCCGTCAGGTCGGAGACGGCACAACCCTTCGCCTGGGCCAAATTCCCGAGGTTGACGGCCGGCGGATCGTCCAGGTCGACAACACCTTGGGGCAGGCCGTCGCCCACGGCGATCTTGTCCATGTAGACATCGGGGGCATGCAAAAAGCCGCCGTCCTCCGCAAACGCCAGAACCGCGAGTGCGCCGGGGCCACCGGTCGCGCAGATCGTCGTGCCCTCCAGAGGATCGAGCGCGATGTCGACCTTCGGGCCCTGGCCCGTGCCCACCGCCTCGCCAATGAACAGCATGGGTGCCTCGTCGCGTTCGCCCTCGCCGATTACGACGCGGCCGGCGATCGGAAGCCCGTTCAGGCCTGTGCGCATCGCGTCGACCGCTGCCTGATCCGCTGCCGTTTCGTCTCCCCGGCCGATCCACGGCACACAGGCGAGTGCGGCGGCTTCTACGACGCGCACTGCGTCGAGTGCCAGATTGCGGTCCAAGGCCATGTCTTTCCCCCTTGCCTCTACAGCGTTTCGATCCGGATCAAATGGGCCGGTTCGACGACGGATTCGAGCGCTTCGATCTTGCCGATGGCCTGTTGCATCGCCGCTTCGTCGGTATCGTGAGTCGTCATGACGACGGGCACGGGTTCGCCAGGCGCCCGGGCCCGCTGGATCACGGCATCGAGCGAAACGGCGTGATCGCGCAGGGCCGTGGAGACTTCGGCGATGACGCCCGGGCGATCGACCACCATGAGGCGCACGTAATAGGCTCCCCGACGGCACTCGATGGGCAGGGTCGGGACGCGTGCCAGTTTGCCGGCCGGCACAGAAAAGCAGGGCATACGGTTACCTCGGGCGATATCGACGATGTCCGCGACCACGGCGGACGCGGTGGGCCCGGAACCCGCGCCGCGCCCCTCGAAGAGCGCCGTATCGACATACCGACCGTCGGCGACCACGGCGTTGAACACGTCGCCGACATGAGCGATCGGCCGGTCGAGCGGCACCATGCACGGATGAACCCTCTGCTCGACGCCGTCGTCGGTCAAACGGGTAATGCCGAGGAGCTTGATGCGGTAGCCGAGCTCGGCGGCAAAGGCCACGTCAGTGCCGCTAACACCCCGGATTCCCTCGATATACACGGACTCGAAATCGACCCGACAGCCGAACGCAAGACCGGTGAGGATGGCGAGCTTGTGGGCCGCGTCGACGCCGTCGACATCGAAACCGGGATCGGCTTCGGCATAACCCAGGCGCTGGGCTTCGGCCAGGACATCGTCGAACCGGCTTTCCTCACCCTTGACAGCCGCCTCGTCCATCGCCGTCAATATATAGTTGCAGGTGCCGTTCAGGATTCCGTAGACCCGGCTGATCGGATTAGCCGCCAGCCCTTCGCGCAACGCCTTGACGATCGGCACACCACCCGCGACTGCCGCCTCGAAGGCCAGCGCACAGCCCTTCACTTCCGCAAGTTCGGCCAGGTCGTTGCCGTGATGGGCAATCAGGGCCTTGTTTGCCGTCACGACATGCTTGCCGGCTTCGAGCGCCTCCGCACAAAGCTCCCTTGCGATGCCCCCCTCGCCTCCGATCAGCTCGACAACGAGGTCGATCTCGGGATCGCGGGCCAGCGCAACGGGATCGTCGTTCCAGCGGATGCCCGCGAGGTCGAGGCCCCGCTCCCGGCCCGAATCGCGCGCCGAGACCGCACTGATCTCGAGTGCCCGGCCGCAACGTTCCGCGAGCAAGGGCGCCTGCTCATTGAGCAGCCCGACGACCCCGGCGCCGACCGTTCCGAGCCCGGCGATTCCGACCCGGAGCGGGTCGTTCACGGCCGCAGACCCGAATTACATGAACGTTTATGGTTAAAGTTCAAAGAGGTCATTAAACAACTGTGTTATATCACTTTTTTTATCCGGAGACCCAAGCCATAACGATAGCCGGCCACCGCTTGCGTAGGTAACCCGATTCCGGCCCCGATCCGCCGGGGAGTCAAGGAGAAGTTCGGATTGTCGCGTCGGGTTCGCCGTTGCCCCGGATTGCCGGGACCTAATATTCGATAAAGACCTCGGCCCGGCGGTTTTCGAGCTCGCCTGCGGGCATGTATTCGTAGGTGACCGGCTTGTTGTCTCCTTCGGCGCTGATCAGGACGGCACTCGCGGGAATTCCCATGCGCATGAGCTCGTCGGCAACGATCTGGGCCCGGTCGGCAGAGAGCTGAAAATTCACGATCTGGTGCTGGCCGAGATCCATGTCGCGGGTCCGCATGCTGGCGTGACCGACAATCCGGACCTTGCCGCCATAGGCTTCGTGCAGAGCCACAACGTCCTTGAGCTGGGTCTTCGCATCGTTCGGCAACCAGGCCTGTCCGTTCTCGAAATAGATCACCGCAGCCTGGAACGACACCGCCGGCAAATACCGCTCGGGCCCGGCGTCCGACATCACGCCCGGCTCGCCAAGGACGACGCCCTCATAGGCCGCCGTCGACGTTGCAGCGTAAGTCGTCGCCCCGGTCGCATTGAAGACCTGGTCGAACATTTGCTTGAACGTGAAAACGTTGTAGACGCCATGATCGCCCGGCATCTGAATCGGTGCCTCGACAATCGTCGTCTGAGCGCCGGGTATGGGCTCGACCACCAGTCCCGGCGCTGGAGCGGGCACGCCCGGTAGCTCATCCAGTTCGCGGAGCAGCGCATCGCTATCAAGCTCGACGATCTCCAGACCTCCGCTTGCCGGCTGCGGCGGCACGTAGGGCGCGACCGGATCGAGCTCGACAATCGTGGGCGGCTGATATGGCTCCACCGGCGCTTCGTAGGCCGACGGGATATCGACGACCGTAATCCCGCCGCCCAGTGCACGCTCGGAGTCGTCGAGCAGGGCCGGTGCGGGCTCCGCGGCGGTTGGCTGTGCCGACTGGGCGAGTCCCGCCTCCTCCATGGGTTCGATCCGGATGACCTCGTCCGTATATTGCGCAGCCTCCCGATCGGAAATCAGCTCGGCCATCAGGGCGTCGAGATCATCCGCGGACGATGCCGGCGGAACTTCGTCGGGGACCGTCGCGAGATTGGGAAAATCGTCGCTGGCGCCAGGGATCGGTTCTTCGTAAGGGTCCGGAACGGAAGCGAGCTCGGCGTCGAATTCGTACTCGGTCGTGACCTCCGGCGCACCTAGCACCTCGGAGTCATCGTCCTCGAAGACGCTACTCACGGCATCTTCCGTCTCGTTGTACCACTCGACGGGATTGGCCCAATCCGGGACTTCGGAGCAGGCGCCAATGAACAGCAGCCCGGCCAGGGTCAGGCCAGGCAGCATCCAGCGTAAGCGCGAGCTCGCCAGCCCGCCGGCTGTCATCCGTCGACCCATGACATCCCCTCCACAACCCCTTGCCGCAAGACGCAAATTCTCACGCAGGTGCCGAAATTAAGCAATACATACAGAGTAATTTAAACCTTGCAAACCCGGGAGGCCCCGCAGCGACCAGGCCGGTTGAGGGAATTCCCGCCCAAAGGCGCGCCATTTCCCTCGACAAACACCATTCGATCCTATATTGCACTGCAACATGAGCGACCGAAATTCAGCCTCCGGCACGCTTGGAACCGTACCCCCGGAGCCGCTCGCCGACTTTGCCAAGGTCGCCGAACAGAGCCGCCGAATTCTGGTCGATTTCATGGACCGGCATACGGAGCGGGTGCGCCAAGGCGACCTCGATCCATTCAATATCGGCAACGCCTTCTTCGAAATGACGGCGCAGATGATGGCTAACCCCGCCAAACTCGCCGAGGCCCAGATTTCGCTGTGGCGGGACTACATGGCACTCTGGCAGCACACGGCCGACCGCATGATGGGCCGCGCAGGCGAGCCGGTTGCAGCCCCCGCGCCGGACGATCGCCGGTTCAAGGACTCCGAATGGAACGAGAACCAGCTGTTCGACTTCATCAAGCAATCCTATCTGCTGAGCGCACGCTGGCTGCAGGCGACCGTCGAAGGCGTCGAGGGTCTCGATCCGGTTTCGCGCCGCAAGGTAGATTTCTACACCCGGCAGTTCGTCGATGCCATGGCGCCGACCAATTTCGCGCTGACCAATCCGGAAGTGTTCCGTGCAACCCGGGAAAGCAAGGGCGAAAACCTGGTCGGGGGCCTGCGTAACCTGCTCGACGACCTCGAACGAGGCGGCGGCGACGGCCCGGCGATCAAAATGATCGACGAAAACGCCTTCAAGATCGGCGAAAACATCGCGATCACCGCGGGCAAGGTGGTACAGCGGACCGATCTGGCCGAGCTGATCCAGTACAGCCCGACCACCGAGACGGTTTATCGGCGCCCGTTGCTGATCGTGCCGCCCTGGATCAACAAATACTACATCCTCGATCTGAGGCCTGAGAACTCGTTCATCCGCTGGGCGGTCGCCCAGGGCTTTACGGTGTTCGTGATCTCCTGGATCAACCCGGACGAGACGCTGACGGACAAGGAATTCGTCGACTACATGGCCGAGGGGCCGCTCGCCGCGCTCGACGCCATCGAACAGGCGACCGGCGAGCGGGCGGTTAACGCCATCGGCTACTGCCTGGGCGGCACCCTGCTGGCAACCACGTTGGCCTATATGGCAGCTCGAAAAGACGACCGGATCAAGGCCGCGACGTTCTTTACCGCGTTGGTCGATTTTGCGGAGGCCGGAGACCTGCAGGTCTTCGTGGACGAGGAACAGGTCACCCAGCTCGAGGAGCGGATGGCGGAAAAAGGCTATCTCGACGCCGAGGCGATGGCCAAGACCTTCAACATGCTTCGTGCCAACGACCTGATCTGGTCCTTCGTGATCAACAACTACCTGCTGGGCCGCGATCCCCTGCCCTTCGACCTGCTCCACTGGAACAGCGACAGCACCCGCATGCCGGCGAAGATGCACAGCTTCTATTTGCGCAAGATGTATATCGACAACCTCCTGCGCACGCCGGGCGGTATCGAGCTCGACGGCACGCCCATCGACCTCGGCGGGGTTACGATTCCAACCTACCTGCTGGCCGCCAAAGACGACCACATTGCGCCCTGGAAGGCGTGTTTCGCGGCCAATCACCTGTTCAAGGGTCCGAGCCGCTTCGTGCTGGCCGCGTCCGGCCATGTCGCCGGCGTAATCAATCCACCGGACAAGCAGAAATACGGCTACTGGACGAGCGACTCGAAGAGCCGCGATCCGGAAAAGTGGCTCGACGGTGCAACCGATTCTGCGGGCTCCTGGTGGCCGGACTGGGCGCGTTGGCTGGCCAGGCGCTCGGGCAAGAAGGTCGTGGCGCGCGTGCCGGGCGATGGTAAACTCAAGGTGCTCGACGACGCCCCCGGTCGCTACATCCTGACATAGAGATTATTTTCGTAAGGCTTTACGAATTTCAAAGCTAGACGAGGTTCGATCGCCACGGAACTCTTGCCGCCCCCGGGCACCGCGCGAGCGGACTTGCGAACTCCAGGCGGGTCCACCTCTATGGATTTCCGTCCAAGGGCAGCTCAGACGACCTTCAGCCGCCAGCCAGGCGCTCGCGGTATTCCTGTCCGAGGCGAACATAGTGCGCGACGGACTCCGTAATTTAGGTGGCCTCCACCCCGGTCAGCGCGCGCAGCCGACTGGCAGGCTTGCCGCCCCAGATCTCCCCCGCGGGCACGCGCTTATCGCGCGTGACCAACGCGTCGGCCGCGACCATCGCACCGCTCTCGACGACCGCGTGATCCATGACCGTCGCTCCCATGCCGACGAAGCTGCCGGGTTCGAGCGTGCAGGCGTGGATCAGCGCCCGGTGGCCGATCATGGCCCCCGCGCCGATCACCGTCGGCCCGTTCTTGCGGCTGACATGGACGATTGTGCCGTCCTGGATATTGGTCCGCGCGCCCACGGTAATCGAGGCGACGTCGCCCCGCAGCACGCAGCCGAACCAGATTCCGGCTTCCGCCCCGATCTCCACATCGCCGATGATCACCGCTCCCGGCGCGATGAAGGCGAACGGATCGATGCGCGGCATGGCATCGCGAAAGGGTACGATGATGGCGTCGCTCACGGAAACAGGGGCTCCTGTTCGAGCCCTGTGGCCTCGGCGAGGCCGAACTGGAGGTTCATGTTCTGCACCGCCTGGCCGGATGCGCCCTTGACCAGGTTATCGATCACCGAAATCAGGATGGCCCGGCCCGCAAGTCGATCCGCAAAGACCCCGATCAGGCAGTGGTTCGAACCCCGGACATGGCGGGTCGCCGGCATCACGCCTTCCGGCACGACACGGACGAACGGCTCTGCCGCGAACCGATCCGACAGATGAGCCCGGAGGACGTTCGCGTCCGCAGCCTTGGCGAGCCGGACGTATGCCGTCGCCAGGATACCCCGGCTCATGGGCATGAGATGGGGCGTGAAATTGACGGTCACGGAGCGGCCAGCCGCGGCGCTCAACCCCTGTTCGATTTCCGGCGCGTGCCGGTGCGAGGCGACACCGTAGGCGTGGATACCCTCGGTTACTTCAGCGAAGAGATTGGCCTCCTTGGCTCCCCGCCCGGCGCCCGAAACGCCGGATTTTGCATCGACGATGATCTCGTCGGCCTCGATCAGGCCCGCCTCGATGAGGGGCACGAGAGGAAGCTGCGCCGAGGTGGGATAACAGCCCGGGTTGGCCACGAGCCGTGCTTTCGAGACTGCCTCGCGGGTGAATTCGGCGAGGCCGTATACGGCGCTCGCCTGCAGCTCGGGCGCCGCGTGGGCGCGGCCATACCATTCGGCGTAGGTCTCGACGTCGGCGAGCCGAAAATCGGCCGACAGATCGACGATCTTGAGGTGTTCCGGCAGCGCGGCAATGACTTCCTGGGTGGTGCCGTGGGGCAGCGCACAGAACACCGCGTCGATGCCGCCGTAATCAGCCTCCTCTAGCGCGACCAGATCCGGCAGGGAAAGCCCGGCCAGATGGGGAAACACGTCGCCGATCCCGGCGCCTGCGCGACGATCCGCAGTAAGCAGGCCGATCTCGACCTGAGGATGGCGCGCGAGCAGGCGGACGAGTTCCGCGCCCGTATAACCGCTCGCACCCAGGATCGCCGCTCTCACCGTGTTCGTCGCCATGAACTGGCCCTCGTCATTCGTTCGGGAAGTCTAGAGCGCTTCCGCTTCCATCGAAACCGCTCTCTAATGAATTTGTCGCTCTCAGAAGCCGCTCGGATGATCCGCGCTCCTCTCGGGTGCGCTCCGTGCCCGGGGGAGCCGCCAGAAAAAAGGCGCCCGGTCGGGCGCCTTGCTCGGGTCGCAGGACCGGGGTCGCGCGTCAGCGCTTCGAGAACTGGAAGCTTCGTCGCGCCTTCGCCTTGCCGTACTTCTTGCGCTCGACCACGCGAGAATCGCGGGTCAGGAAGCCGCCGCGCTTGAGCACGGGTCGAAGTTCCGGCTCGTAGAGCGAGAGTGCCTTCGAAATCCCGTGGCGTACGGCACCCGCCTGGCCCGACAGGCCGCCGCCCTTGACCGTGCAAGTGACGTCGAACTGCTCGGCCCGGTTAGCGGCCTCGAACGGCTGATGAATGATCATGCGCAGCACGGGGCGCGCGAAAAAAATCGTCTCGTCCCGGCCGTTGACCGTGATCTTGCCTTTGCCTGGCGCAATCCACACCCGGGCGACCGCTTCCTTGCGCTTGCCCGTGGCATAAGAGCGGCCATGCTCATCGCGCTTGGGCTCCATGAGCACAGGCAAGGCGGTGGCCTCGGGTACGGCTTCGGCGGGAAGAACCGGATTGTCCGGCGCAGCGCCGTCCGCCGGCGCGGCGGGTGGTGCATCGGACGTCTCGGCCGAAATCCCAGGTTTGTCGGCCATAAGGGTCAGCTCCTCTTATTTTTCGGATTCATCCCGGCGACGTCCAGCGTCTGGGGAACCTGGGCCTCGTGGGGATGCTCGGGGCCGCAATAAACTTTCAGGTTCTTCAACTGTCTGCGGCCCAGTGGCCCTTTCGGAATCATTCGCTCGATCGCCTTCATGACGACCTGCTCGGGCCGGGGGCTGGCCATTATTCTTTCCGGCGTCGTGCTCTTGATGCCACCGGGATAACCGGTGTGACGGTAATAAACCTTCTCGGTGCGCTTCTTGCCGGTCAACGCGACCTTCTCGGCGTTGACGATGATGATGTTATCGCCGCAATCCATGTTGGGCGTGTAGGTGGGCTTGTGTTTGCCCCGTAGCCGGGTCGCCGCGAGCGCCGCGAGACGTCCCAGAACGACACCGTCGGCGTCGATCAGCAGCCACTTCTTGTCGATCTCGGCCGGCTTGGCGGAATAGGTCTTCATCGCAATATTGTCCTGGGCTGGAATTAGAGCGGCTCGGTGCTCGGAACGGTCGCGGAGTATCGCACAGTTTTTATCCCAGTCAAGCCTGAAAGCCGCTCTCAGTAAAGATTTCAGAGCCGGTACTATAATACCGGCGACGGCGTTCCGAGTCTGGCATGCCGAGCGCTCCCGGTGCTATAGTCTGCCGCCGTCACGGCCCGAACGGTCGCAATCCGAGGACATTCGCCATGGTCGATCTACCCCTGCTTCTGCGCGCTGACGCGAGCGGTATCGCGACTCTAACGCTCAACCGCCCGGAGGCGCGTAACGCCCTGTCGACGGCCTTGATGAGCGAGATCGAAGCGGAGCTCGAACGGCTGGCAACGGACGAGACGGTCAAGGTCCTGGTCATCGCGGGTAACGGCCCCGGGTTTTGCGCCGGCCACGACCTCAAGGAAATTCGAGCCAATCCGGGCCGCCAGTACTACGAAGAACTGTTCGCCCAGTGCAGCAGGATGATGCTCGCGATCGTGCGCCTGCCCAAGCCGGTGATCGCGAAGGTCCACGGGATCGCCACGGCGGCCGGTTGCCAGCTGGTGGCGACATGCGATCTCGCGATTGCGGCGGACGATGCGCGCTTCGCCACGCCGGGCGTGCATATCGGCCTGTTCTGCTCGACCCCGATGGTCGCGCTCTCGCGCAACGTGGGACGCAAGCAGGCCATGGAGATGCTGCTCACGGGCGAAATGATCGACGCCCGGCAGGCCGTTGAGGCGGGCCTCATCAACCGTGCGGTGCCGGCCGCCGGGCTCGACGCCGCGGTTGACGAGATGGCCGTAAAAATCGCCTCGAAGTCGCCACTCTCGCTTGCCATCGGCAAGGAAGCCTTTTACCGTCAGCGCGAACTTCCCCTCGCCGAAGCCTATGACTATGCGAACGGGGTGATGACCACGAACATGCTTGCGCGTGACGCCGAGGAAGGCATCGACGCTTTTCTTGAGAAGCGCACCCCCGTCTGGGAAGGGAGATAGAATGGCCCGGAAAGCAACGAAAGGGCGCACCCGGAAGGCTGCGTCCGCCACGCGGGCGCACAAGACCGCCGCCAAGGTTGCGGCCGTGACACGGGCCCGCCAGCAGGCGGCGGCCAAGGGCAACCCCAAGACCCGGGTCAGCCGGCGTGCCGCCAAGCCAGCAGCGAAGCGGCCCGCGGGCAGTCGCCGTCCGGCCCGGCTCGGCAAGCACGAGTGGTATTCCGACAGCCACATTCGCGGCATCTTGAAAAACGTGCACTCGATCGCATTCGTAGGCGCCAGCACCCGCTGGCTTAGGCCGTCCTATTACGCGATGAAATATCTCCAGAAAAAGGGCTTCAAGATCATTCCGATCAATCCGGCGCGGGGCGGCGATACGGTGCTGGGCGAACCGGTCTATGCCAGCCTGAAGGACGTGCCCGGCGACATCGACATGGTCGATATCTTCCGCACATCGGAGGAAGCCGGCGGCATCGCCGACGCAGCCATCACGGTCGCCAAGGATAAAAACGTCAAGGTGCTGTGGATGCAGCTCGGCGTGCGCGACGACGAGGCGGCGGTGCGCGCCGAGACGGCGGGCCTGACGGTGATCATGAACCGCTGTCCGAAGATCGAATACGGCCGACTCTCAGGCGAACTCTCGACAGCCGGCATCAACTCGCGGATCGTGACCGCCAAGACCGTAAGGGGCCCCAAGGCATGAGCAAGACGACGAAACGCAAACCCGCGGGCAAGCGCCCGGCTCGAAAGGCCGGCGTGCGCAGCACCGCAACAAAGACTGCCGCGCCGAAGACCGCGCGCAAACCGGCGGCGAAAAAGCACAAGGTTTCGGCCGGGGTGAAGACCTCGGAAGAGCTGCTTGAAAACGCGTATGTGGGCTGGCCCGAGCCCGGCTTCGAGACCCTCGCCGTCCACGCCGGCGCGCGGCCCGACCCGACGACCCAGGCGCGCTCGGTGCCGATCTATCAGACGACCTCCTACGTCTTCGACGATTCCGATCACGCCGCCTCGCTGTTCAACCTGCAGACCTTCGGCTTCGTCTATTCGCGCATGACCAACCCGACCGTCGCCGTGCTCGAGGAGCGCATTGCGGCTCTCGAGAACGGTCGCGGCGCGGTGGCGACTTCGTCGGGCCACGCGGCCCAATTCATCACCTGCGCAACCCTGATGGAGAGTGGCGATCACATCGTCGCTTCGCGCAACCTCTATGGCGGCTCGGTCACCCAGATGGGAATCAGCTACAAGCGGCTGGGCTGGAACTGCACCTTCGTGGATCCGAGGAAACCGAGGAACTTCGAGAAGGCGATTACGTCCAAGACGAAAGCGCTGTTCTGCGAGAACCTCGCCAACCCCGGCGGCATCGTGCTCGACATCGAGGCGATCTCGGCGGTTGCCAAGAAGCATCACATTCCGCTGATCTGCGATAACACCCTCGCCTCGCCCTATCTGTGCCGCCCGCTCGACTGGGGCGCGGACCTGGTGATCCACTCGACCACCAAGTTCATCGGCGGCCACGGCAACGTGATGGGCGGCATCGTCGTCGAATCCGGACGCTTCGACTGGCGCCGCGACGACAAGTTCCCCGCGCTGTCCGCGCCCGACGAGGCCTATCACGGGCTGATCTTCGGCGAGACCTTCGGCGATTTCGGCTTCACCATGAAGACCCGCGCCGTCGCGCTTCGCGACTTCGGCCCGACGCTGGCGCCGATGTCGGCCTTCCTGCTGCTCCAGGGCGTCGAGACCCTGCCGCTCCGCATGCAGCGCCATTGCGACAATGCCCAAGCGGTCGCCGAATGGCTGGAGAAACACCCCAAGGTAGAGTGGGTCTCCTATGCCGGGCTGAAATCGAGCCCCTATCGCAAGCTCGCCAAAAAGTATCTGCCCAAGGGCTGCGGCGCCGTACTGACCTTCAAGGTCAGGGGCGGCATGGAGGCTGGCGAGAAGACGGTCGATAATGTCGAGATGTTCTCGCATCTCGCCAATATCGGCGACACCAAGAGCCTGATCATCCACCCCGCCTCGACGACCCACCGCCAGCTCACCACCGAGCAGCAAATCGGCGCAGGCGCGGCGCCGGGAATCGTGCGGCTTTCGGTAGGCATCGAATCGATCGACGACATCATTGCCGACCTCGACCAGTCACTGGCGACGATCTAAAGGGCATCGCGTTTCGGTAATAGAGCGGCCGCCGGGAGACCGGCTGCCGTTATTTTTCGACGGGCCAAGCCGATTCCCCTCTAATGTCACACGAGCGAGCTTTACGCTTCGAGGGAGAGATTGAGTCGATGGCCCGTGACCCCCGTTACGACATTCTGTTCGAACCGGTCAAATTCGGCCCGAAGACGACCCGCAACCGCTTCTTTCAGGTGCCCCATTGCAACGGGGCGGGCTCCGGAAACCCCGCGACCCAGGCAAAGTTCCGTGGGATGAAGGCCGAAGGCGGCTGGGGCGTGGTGTGCGTCGAGTACAGTCCGATCCATCCCGAGGCGGACCGCGCGCCCTATACCGGCGGCGACATTTACGACGAGGTCGACGCGGAGAACCTGGGCCACACCGCGCGGGAGGCGCAAAAGCACGGCTCGCTCGCCGGAATTCAACTCTGGTACGGGGGCATGCAGTCGCCGTTGCTGGGCTCCCAGGCGATCCCCCGCGGGCCGGGCGAAATGATCTCTCCGACCTACCACTACAGTTACTGCTACGCCTGTGACGAGGACGACATCATCGAACTCATCGGCATGTACGCCGAGGCGGCCCGGCGCGCCCAGGCGGTCGGATTCGACTATATCGAGGTTCTCGGCTCGGATACCGCGACGCCGCTCCAGTTCCTGATGGCCCAATACAACCAGCGGACCGATAAGTACGGCGGCTCGCTCGAAAACCGCGCACGCTTCTGGATCGAGCTGATGACCGCGATCAAGGGGGCGGTGGGCGAAGACTGCGCCGTGGGCACGCGCCTGGCAAGCGACCACATGATCGGGCCCGACGGGCTGGAACTCGACGAGGCCCTGAAATTCGTCGAGCTCATGGACCGGGAAGGGGTTTGCGATCTTTGGAACATCACGATCGCCTGCTTTGCAGAGTGGGGAAACGGGTTCACCACCGGCCCGTCACGCTTTTACAAGTCGGGCCATCAGAGCTGGGCGGGAGCGGCGGTCAAGAGCGTGGCGAAAGTGCCCGTCGTCGGCATCGGCCGACTGACGGCGCCCGACGACATGCTCGCCGTCATCCAGAATGGCCAAGCCGATTTCATCGGCGCGGCACGCCCCTCGATCGCCGACCCGTTCCTCCCCAAAAAGATCGAGGAGGGCCGCAACGACGACATCCGCGAATGCATCGGCTGCAACATGTGCATCTCTCGCTGGGAACAGGGCGCGCCGCTGGTCTGCGCCCAGAACGCGACCTCGATGGAGGAATACCGGCGGGGCTGGCACCCCGAGGTGTTCGAGAAGACCAAGACGCCCTGCGCGGTGCTCGTCGTCGGCGCCGGGCCCGCCGGGCTCGAGCGCGCCCGGATTCTGGGGATGCGCGGCTACGACGTGCACCTGCGCGAGGCGGCCGGCGAGGTGGGCGGACATATGCGCGATGTCATGCGCTATCCGGGACTCGCCGAATGGGGCCGGGTCGTCACCTACCGCCGGGGTCAGATCGACAAGCTCGAGACTGTCGAGATCCACACGGGCGTCGGCGAAATGACCGCGGATGACGTGCTCGCCTACGGTGCGGAAAAGGTTGTGATTGCCGTGGGTGCCCGCTGGCGGAACGATGGACTTGCGGGCGTGAGCAACGCGCCCATCGAGGGGGTCGACGGGTCGCACCCCGAATTCTGCACGCCCGATCAGGTGATGGCCGGCAAGGAGGTGGGCGAGCGCGTCGTCGTGTTCGACGCCGACGGCTATTTCCACGGCGTGGGCATGGCCGAGCTTCTGGCGGACCGGGGCAAGCAGGTTTCGATCGTCACACCATTCGCAGTGGTTGCACCCTATACGGAATACACTCTCGAGGCGTCCAACCTGCACCGCGTGCTCCGGGAGAAGAATATCGCGCTTCATCCGCTTCACTGGGTCGACAGCGTCGAGGCGGGCAACCGTCTTACGGTGCGGATGTTCGATCTTTATCGCGACGGCTCCAAGGTCACGATGCCGCCCAAGACCGGTGAATTTCCCCGGAGCAAGAGCGACCAGGTGACGGAAATCTCCTGCGATAGCGTGGTGTTGGTGACGTCGCGGACCTCAAACAATGCGCTCTACGACGAGCTCAAGAGCCGGCGGGCGGACTGGAAAGACTATGACGTGGAGGCGGTCTATCGGGTCGGCGATTGCCACACGCCCCGCTTCACCCAGCTTGCCATCTTCGAGGGTCACCGCCTCGCCCGCGAATTCGAATCGGAAAACCCGCAACGGCCCCTGCCCTACAAGCGGGAGCGGCCGCGCTGGGACGGTGTTTCGTAAGGCGACGATCGGGGGCGACGGGCGCAGGCCGGGTCAGTCGACGAACGAGAGCGCGCGCTTGAGCCAACCGTTCAGGAAGCGGGTCTGCGTCGGATTGTTGGCGACGATCCGGCCAAGCCGCCGTGCCCGCAGCACAGCCAGGCGATTGCCGAGCGCACGGGCGTCCGCGCGGTTACGGCATTAAGGGATTTAGGGCCGATAATGCCGTCGGGCGCGGCGCTGGCCGCGCGTTGGAGATCCCTGGCGGCGGTGCCGGGGCCGGAATTCACACCGTAATCGACAACCTGCCCACGCAAGTCCGCGTCCTTGATGCGGTCGAAGCGGGGAGCCAGAATATAGCGCGCGCGATAGATCTCTTTCGCTTCGGGCTTCGTGAGCGCGCGGACGTCGTCGACGGTTACGGTCGTGCTCCGCCATTTGCGCAAGACCCCGATCGTGATGCCGTATTTGGTCGCGCCGCCGCGATCCGCCGGATCGTTCACGAAACCGCCCTCGCGCCGGATGATCTCGTCGAGAATGACATCGAAGCCGGCGTCGGGCATGGCCGCCTACTCCACCGCCGTCGATGCGGTAATCCAGGCGAGATAGCCTTCGTCGCCGCCGTCGACCTTGAGGCTCAGGATGCCCGGCTGTTCGTAGCTGTGATGTTTTCGGATGAAGCCGATGGCGTCGGCTACCCGCTCGAGAGTTGTCTTGGCGATAAGCTGAACCTCCGTCGTGTCGTGGACCGCCTCCTCCCAGCGATAGAACGACTGGAGGCCGGGGACGATGTTGACCGAGGCTGCGAGCCTGCTTTCGACGAGCTTCCGGCCGATGATGCGCGCCTCGTCTTCGCTGGCGCAATTTGCAATAACCAGCCGGGCCTCCATGAGCCCCCCTTCTACGGCTTGACATTCTCCAGCGTACACCATTCCGCGACGAACAGTGCGATGCTGCCGGTGATCCGTTTGAGCGACGCCAGGCTGACCCGCTCGTCGAAGGCATGGATGTCCTTGGAGATCGGGCCGTAGACCAGGCACGGGCAATCGTCGTAGAGCACGAAGACCCGGCCGTCGAGATAGCCGGGGGTGACGAAGGATTCGAGTGCGGCACCGAAGCTCGCAGCGTGGGCCCGGCAGAGGGTGTCTTCCGCCTCGCTGCCCTCTTCGAGCACGTAACCCCGCGCGAAAAAGCCGTTGTAGTCCACCTCGGGGGGGTTGTTGGCGAGGAACCGATGGTTGCGGCTCGCCGCGAGCAGGCAAGCTTCGATTTCGCCGGCGGCGTCCCGGGGATCGACGCCCGGGTAGATCGCAGCCCGCACGTCCAGGGTGCACCAGGCGGGAACCGACGACGCCCAGTCACCGCCGGCGATCTTTCCGACGTTGATGTTGATCGGGTGCTCGAGCGTTTCGAAATAGGGATAGTCGCCCGCGCGTTCGTTCCACGTTGCTTCGAGGCGCTTGAGTGCCGCCATCAGTTCGGTCGCCGCCTCGATGGCGTTGGACCCCGCCGCCGGCCTCGCGGACGTGGATTGGCCGGCTGCGGACATGGACCCTGAACCAGATCACCCCGGTATTGGCACGAACCAGCTTGTCCTCCTCGGGTTCGGGGATAATCGCGGCCTCGGCGCGGTAGCCGCGCACCAGGCAGGAGAGCGCACCGTTGCCCGTGCATTCCTCCTCGGTCACCGACTGGAGATAGACCGGGGCGGCGGGCTGATAGCCCAGGCTACGCAACGCGTCGAGGGCGTAGATGTTGGCGACCAGCCCCGCCTTCATGTCGGCACCGCCCCGGCCATAAAGCCAGTCGCCTTCGATCCAGGGCTCGAAGGGCGGCCGGGTCCACATGTCGAGAGGGCCCGTGGGCACCACGTCGATATGGCCGTTGAGGATCAGCGAGCGCCCGGCCTCATGTTGCGGACGGTGCGTGGCGACAACGTTCACGGCGTTCTCGTAGCTCACCGCGACAGGCGAAAATCCCGGATGGTTCTCGATCTCGGAAACCTCGATCGCCCAACGGTCCATGACGTAACCACGTTCCACCAGGGCCTCGTAAACGAAGGCCTGCGCAGTCTGCTCCTGGCCCCGGAGCGAGGGGTGGCGCACCAGGCTCTGCGTGAACTCGACCTGCGCCTCGAAACCCGCCTCGACGGCGGCCAGGATCTCGCTTGCAAAAGCGCCCACGAGGGGCGTAGAGCCGGCCTCGGCCAAGGGCGCTCCGCCTATGTTTCGCGGGACAGCGCGGAGGTCGAGCAGGACACACTGCCGCCCCAGAAACTCACCTGATCGTAGGTGATCTGGATCGGCTCGACACCCCGGCGGTTGAGCTCGTCCGCGACCCGGTTGAGCCCCGCGGGCATGACATAGCGCCGATCATCGAGACTCACGCCGACGGTGGCGAATGCCTGTGCCTCCTGTTCGGTCAACTCGATGGTTTCCCAATCGCCGAGCGGGCCCGGCAAAGTCTCCTTCACCATCTCAGGCCGGTAGAGCATCAGCAGGCCTTCGCGGAGCAGACAGGTGATGCCCAGAAGGTGCAGGACGCTCCCCTTCATGGGCACGGGATAGACCGTGTAGCCGAACGGCTCGATATAGCGCTTGAGCCAATTCGTGCCTGCCCGGTTGCTGGCGATATCGGATTCGCCCACATAGAGGCAGTTTTTGTAGCGGACGATGTCGCCGCCCTCGAGATAGGGCCCGGGCCCGGCGCTCGACGGATCGAACGGCTGCGCGGCCGGCATCGCCACGTGACGGGCCGCGGGATCCGTCGCAATCAGCGGCGCGACGACGTCGCGCAAGGGGAATACCTCCTTACGGCGGTAGGCCCGGCGAATGTTGAGCTCGATGTAATGCTTGCCGATGGTGATCACCGGGTCGGCCGGATAAAGCAGCGAGGTGCCCGGCTGGAGATCATCCAAGTAGCGCTTCTCCTCCTCGGTGTAGGGCCGCGGGCGAAAGACCGTGATCCCGTTGTTCTCGTAGAACGCGGCGAGCTGGTCGAGCTGCTCGGCGGTCTTCGCGTAGCGCTCAGGCATGGTCTTCTTGATCGAGGTCGGCTTGCCGTCCGCCGCGATCAACGCCTCGAGCACCTCGTCGTTGTAGTGATGGAGGGTCGGGTTGAAGGGCGGCAGTGTCAGATTGTCGGCGATGCCGACGACCGCCATACGCAGGCAATCGTAATCGGTCTGGGCACCATAGGCGGGTGTGGTCTCGGTCATCGGTCCTCCACTCGGGGCGAAACGCGCAACGCGCGCCGGGCCGGTCTCGTCCCGATTCCTACCCCAGAACGGGTCATAGGCAAAACTGAAAAACGGTCAGCTGCGGTGGTCGAACAATCCAGGCCCATGAATTAACGATCCCGCTTGAAGATTTAGAAAGAAAATATATGATATTTCAATATTTTATATATAATTCATAAAGTAAATGTAGAGGTATGGTCGAGGTCCCGAGCATTTCCTCGCGCGGGGAGTTATCCACCGGCGGTACGATCCACCGGAGAGCCTCGGGCGGTCGATCAGTGGCGAGCCACGGGAGGTGTGTGAATTTTTGGGGCGACCCTTTCTCGCTTGTCTGGCAAAATGACCTAGGTTAGAAGAAAGCCAATGTCGCTCGACCCGAGAGCGGCAGCCAAGGAGGCCTTTTTCATGCAGGTAATTCTCGCCGAGCCCCGCGGTTTCTGCGCCGGTGTCGAACGCGCCATCGAGATCGTCGAGCGGGCCATCGAGCTTTATGGCCCGCCGGTTTATGTGCGCCACGAGATCGTGCACAACAAGCGCGTGGTGACCGAGCTGCAGAAGAAGGGCGCGCGCTTCGTCGAGGAGCTGAGCGAAATACCGGATGGCGCGGTGACCATCTTTTCCGCGCACGGCGTTTCCAAGACCGTAGCCGACGAGGCCAAGCGGCGTGACCTGCCGGTGATCGACGCGACCTGCCCGCTCGTCGCCAAGGTTCATATCGAGGCCCAGCGTTACGCCAACGAAGGCCGCGAAGTCATCCTGATCGGTCATAAGGGACATCCGGAAGTCGAGGGTACTTCGGGCCGCGTCGCGGGCGGCCTGCAAATCGTCTCGTCGATCCAGGACGTCCAGAATCTTCAGGTCCGCGACCCAGACAAGGTGGCCTACGTGACCCAGACGACGCTCGCGGTGGACGACACCCGCGAAGTGATCGAGGCGCTCCACGATCGGTTTGCCAACATCGTCGGCCCAAACGTCAAGGACATCTGTTACGCCACTCAGAACCGTCAGACGGCCCTGCGTCAGCTCGCCGAGGAAGTCGAGTTGATCCTCGTACTGGGTGCGAAAAACAGCTCTAATTCCAACCGGTTACGAGAAATCGGCGAAGAGATGAGCGTGCCCGCCTACATGATCGACGACGCCGGAGATGTCGACCCGAGCTGGTTCGACGGCATCGTCCGGGTGGGCATTACCGCCGGCGCCTCGGCTCCGGAGAAACTCGTCCAGGAATTGATCGAACGGCTTCGCGGGCTCGACGCCGTCGACCTTCATGTGCTCGACGGCATCAAGGAGCGGGTCCGCTTCAAGCTGCCCAAGGAGCTCAGCGATCATGACGTGGCGGTGACCTATGGCGAGCGCGGCTCCGGCCCGGCGCCCGCACCGAACCCGTAAATAGTCGGATTTGAGGCGATGTCGGTTCCCTTGATCCAGAAGCTCCGTGTGGGCGGTTACCTGATCGGCAAGAAGCTCAGGGGCGAGAGTCGCTATCCGCTGGTACTCATGCTCGAGCCCCTGTTCCGGTGCAATCTGGCCTGTCCGGGTTGCGGCAAGATCGACTATCCCGACCCGATCCTGAACAAACGGCTCTCGGTTCAGGAATGCCTCGACGCGGTCGACGAATGCGGCGCACCGATGGTCTCGATTCCGGGCGGCGAACCGCTGATCCACAAGGAGATGAGGCAGATCGTCGAGGGCATCGTCGCGCGCAAGAAGTTCGTCTATCTGTGCACCAACGCGCTGCTGCTCGAGAAAAAGCTCGACGAGTACACGCCGAGCAAGTACCTCACGCTCTCGGTGCATCTCGACGGCTATGGCGAGCACCACGACAAGGCGGTGGATCAGGCCGGCACCTTCGAGCGCGCGGTCTCGGCGATCCGCGCGGCAAAGGCCAAGGGCTTCCGAGTGAACGTGAACTGCACCCTGTTCAACAACGCCGTGCCCGACGACATGGCGATGTTCTTCGACTATGTCACCGACGAGCTGAAAGTCGAAGCGATCACGCTCTCGCCCGGCTACAGCTACGAACGCGCACCCGACCAGGAGCATTTCCTGACCCGCGAAACCACCAAAAACCTATTCCGCGACATCTTCCGCCTCGGCCGCGGCAGGAAATGGCAATTTAGCGAATCGAGCCTGTTTCTCGACTTCTTGGCGGGCAACCAGACCTATCACTGCACGCCCTGGGGCAACCCGACCCGCAACATCTTCGGCTGGCAACGCCCCTGCTACCTGCTCGGCGAAGGCTATGTCGGCTCTTTCAAGGATCTGATGGAAGAAACCGAGTGGGAAAAATACGGCACCGGCGCCTACGAGAAGTGCTCGAACTGCATGGTCCATTGCGGTTACGAGGCGACGGCCGTCGAGGATACGTTCAGGCACCCCCTGCGGACCCTGGCAGTGGCGCTGAAGGGTGTGCGCACCGAGGGCTCGATGGCTCCGGAAATCCCGCTCGACCGGGCCCGGCCAGCCGAATACGTGTTCGAATCACACGTCGAGAAGGCTCTCGCGGAGGCCGAAACCGAGGAGCGGGGCCGCCGCAGCGACGCGGCGTAGGGAGCGGAGCGCCGCCAGTTCGTCGCGCGCAATCCGGACTACCGCCGGCAGTTCCCACGGACGCATAAGCAATCCGACAAGCCCGGCGACGGGCCGGATTTGGCCATCCGGTCCAAATGCCCGCATCGCAGCCCAAGGGATGCGATGACGGGCGGGATCGGAGATCACCCGGGCGACCAGGAACGGCACGTGACAATCCTTCGCGACATGGGCAACCGCATGGCTCTCCATGTCGACGGCCTGCGCGCCACTCCGGGTTCCGAGCCGGGCCTTGGCTTGCACCCCTGCGACGGCTTCGTCGACACCAAGCAGGGGGCCGCCCGCGACCCCGCTCCCGACCCGTCCACGCAAGGCTTCCCGCCAGACGGGATCGGTTGCATACCGGGCACCGCCCGAATCCAGGACAGCATCCGGAAGAATGACCGCGCCCGCGCCAAGCGCGGGATCGAGACCGCCCGCCGTGCCGAAACTCGCCAGTCCGAGGGCGCCCTCCTCAATCAGCTCGCGGGCGGCCCGCTCGGCCGCAAGGGGCCCGAAGGCTGATGCCACCATAAGGGCCGGCGTGTTATCGAATGTGGATCGGGTGGGATCGAGGCAGGCCGCCTCGCTGGTCAGGCCGGTCACGACTCCGAGACGGGTCACATGCCCCAGGGGGTGCACTTGGTATTGCCATCGCGCAAGAGTCGGTAGCGGGCAAGCGCCCAAAGCGGGTAGTAGACGCTGTAGCCGTGATATCGGAGGTAGAAGATGCGGGGAAAGCCCACGGCCGTGTATTCCTGCTCCGCCCATTTCGCACCACCCATGACGCGTGGGCAGCGGACCAGATAATCTATCCCCCGCTCGACCGCATCGCTCTCGACCTCGCCGGCGGCCATGAGGCCGAGCAGCGCCCAGGCGGTCTGGGACGGCGTGCTGGTCTTCTGTTGGCTCCGAGACAGTTGTTCCTTGTAATAGGACTCCCCAGTTTCTCCCCAGCCGCCATCTTCGCGTTGCTTGGATTTGAGCCAGTCGACGGCGTGCCGGACGCACGGCCCGTTCGGGTCTTCGCCCAAAGCATTGAGCGCGCAAAGCGCCGACCAGGTCCCGTAAATGTAGTTCGTTCCCCACCGGCCATACCATGACCCGTCTTTTTCCTGCTCCCGGTAGAGGAACCGCACGCCCCTCTTGATCGTGGCGTGGTCACGTGGATAGCCGATTTGGGTCAGAAAGCTCAAGCACCGAGCGGTCACGTCGATTTCCGGCGGATCGAGCAGCGCACCGTGATCGGCGAACGGGATGTAATTTAGGTAGGTGTGGGTATTGTCGACGTCGAACGCGCCGAACCCGCCATTGTTACTCTGAATCCCTTCGATCCATTCGGCTGCGCGGCCGATCGCCTCTTTGTAGCGTTCAGGATCGGCCCGGTGCATCGCCATGGCGACGACAGCCGTGTCGTCGACATCCGGGTAGTAATCGTTGCGGTACTGAAACGCCCAGCCGCCTGGCCTCAGGCCCGGGCGGCGCTTGATCCAGTCGCCGTCGACATCGAGAATCTGCCGATCCCTGAGCCAGTCGAGCGCCTTGTGCATGCAGTCGCTGTCACCTGGCTCGCCCGTCTCGATCAAGGCGAGAGCGCCCAGGCAGGTGTCCCAGATCGGCGACAGACAGGGTTGCACATAGCGTGTCCCGTCGTCGGTCTCTTGGGAGACAAGCTTCTCGACCGAGCGCTTGGCTATCTGACGGGTCGGATCGTCCTTCGGATAGCCCAGCACGTCGAGTGCCATCAACGCGTTAGCCATGGCCGGATAAATCGCGCCGAGCCCGTCTTCGCCGTTGAGGCGGAGTTGAATCCACTCCAGCGCCCGGTTGACCGCCTTGCGGCGCACGGCCCCGGGGATCATCGGCTCGCAAAGCTTCAGCAATCCGTCGAGCCCCAGAAACAGCCGCCCGAGAGGCGCCTTCTGATCCTTGAAGTGGTGGCGCTCCTCTTCCGGCGGCGTGATGAACAGCTCGCGCACGTCGACGTTACCGGGATTCCTCGCGCAGGGACGGTAGGCCTGCAGGACGAGAAGCGGCGTGATAACCGTCCGCGACCAGTAAGAAACTTTATCCAGATGGAACGGGAACCACGACGGCAGCAGCATGATCTCGACGGGCATGGTGGGCACGGCGCGCCACGGCATCTGGCCGAACAGGGCCAGCGCGATGCGGGTAAACACATTGGCCCGTGCGGCTCCACCCATAGACAGGATCAACTCGCGGGCGCGCGTCATGTGGGGCAACTCCGGCGCATCGCCGACCAGCTTGAGCGCGTAATACCCCTTGATCGTCGCACTCAGGTCCGGAGCACCGTCGTGAAACAGCGGCCAGCCGCCGTCCTCTTGCTGAATCGCCCGAATATAATTCGCAATCTTTCCCTCGAGCGGTGAATCGCGCTCGTCGAGGTAATGAAGAAGCATGATGTATTCGGCCGGAATCGTAACATCGGCTTCCAGTTCGTAAAGCCAGTGTCCGTCCTCTTTCTGGTGGGATTTAAAGGCGCCCTTCGCATCCGCAATCACGGAATGAAGCGCGGCGCTCATGCTCGAATTACCCTGCCCCGCATGGAATTGAGTGTCGTCCAACGACCGGTCAGCGCTGCTGTCGGTAATCGTCATGAGCTGTACGAAAAGCCCCGGCCTGCGTCGGCCGTCAGGCCCCTTTCGCGACGTCCGTGCGCTCGGCGCCCAACGCGTCGAGAGCGGTCGTCAGGATATGTGCCGCATCGAGGCCGGCATCCTCGTACATGCCCTTCGGTGTGCCATGCGCGATGAACCGGTCGGGCAGCATCATCGGGCGGATCTTCAGGCCGTCGTCCAATAGACCGTTCGATGCCAGGAAGGTGAGAACATGGGCGCCAAAGCCACCGATGGAGCCCTCCTCGATCGTGATCAGCACCTCGTGCCCGGCAACCAGGCGGCGGATCATATCCTCGTCGAGGGGTTTGGCGAACCGGGCGTCGGCGACCGTGGCGGAGAGGCCGCGCGCGCCAAGCTCATCGGCCGCGCTCAGACACTCCTGCAGGCGGCCGCCGAACGACAGAATCGCGACCGCAGAGCCCTCGCGCAGAATGCGCCCCTTGCCGATTTCGAGCGCCACGCCGCGTTCAGGCATCTCGACGCCGACCGCCTCGCCGCGCGGGTAGCGGAGCGCGCTCGGGCGATCGTCGATCTCGACCTGGGTCCGAACCATATGGACCAGCTCGGCCTCATCCGCCGCCGCCATGATGACGAAATTCGGCAAGGTGCCGAGATAGGCGATGTCGAAGGAGCCCGCGTGAGTTGGCCCGTCCGCGCCAACCAGGCCAGCCCGGTCGATCGCGAATCGCACCGGCAAAATCTGGATCGCGACGTCGTGAACGACCTGATCGTAGGCCCGCTGGAGGAAAGTTGAATAAATCGCGGCGAACGGCTTGAAGCCCTCGGCGGCCAGTCCGGCAGCAAATGTGACCCCATGCTGCTCCGCAAGACCTACGTCGAACGATCGTTCGGGGAACTCTTCGGCAAACTTGTCGACGCCGGTGCCGTCAGGCATCGCCGCTGTGATCGCAATAATTTTGTCGTCTTCCTTGGCCTCGGCGATCAGCGATTTGGCAAAGACCGAGGTGTAGCTCGGTGCGTTGCCCTTTTTCTTGTCCTGTTTCCCCGTCACGACATTGAACTTGCCGACGCCGTGAAACTTGTCGGCAGCCTGTTCCGCCGGCTCGTAACCGTGGCCTTTTTGCGTGACCGCGTGGATCAGAACCGGGCCCGGCGTGTCGTCGTCGCGGACGTTTTTGAGGATAGGCACGAGGTGGTCAAGATTGTGCCCATCAATCGGCCCGATGTAGAAAAAACCCAGCTCCTCGAACAACGTGCCGCCGGTTGCCATGCCGCGGGCATATTCCTCCGTCCGCTTCATCGCCGTCTCGAGCGAGCGCGGGAAGTGGCGAACGACGTCCTTCGCCTTGCTCCGGACTGACCGGAAGGAGTGAGACGAAAGCAAGCGCGAAAGATAAGCCGATAGCGCGCCGACGGGCGGCGCGATCGACATGTCGTTGTCGTTCAGAATGACAATCAGGCGCTGGTCCATCGAGCCGGCGTTGTTCATCGCCTCATAGGCCAGACCGGCGGTCATGGCGCCATCGCCGACCACGCAGATGATGTTGCGCGATTCGTTCTTGAGATCGCGGGCGACGGCCATGCCCAACCCGGCCGACATCGCGGTTGAGCTATGCGCGGCACCAAAGGGGTCATACTCGCTTTCGGTGCGCTTGGTAAAGCCGTAGAGCCCACCCGGCTGGCGCAAGGTTCGAATGCGGTCGCGCCGACCGGTCAGGACCTTGTGGGGGTAAGCCTGATGGCCGACGTCGAAGATCAGACGGTCCTCGGGTGCGCTGAAGATGTGATGAATTGCGACCGTCAACTCGACCACCCCGAGCCCGGCTCCCAGATGGCCGCCTGTCGTGGAGACGGCGTCGATGACCTCCGCGCGCACTTCGTCGGCGAGCTGCTTGAGCTCGTTCATCTTGAAATCGCGGAAATCCGCTGGAACGTTCACCTGGTCCAACAGCGGTGTCTTTGATCGTTCCGACAACACGTCCCCCGCTTCTGTTCTTGTCGGTCGGCACGGTGTCGAGAAGCCGTGAAACCGCAGCCGTGCGAATCAACAAACGTAGCAAATTATTGAAAATCCACAAAATCCAGAATTCGTATTGTATATCAAGCGGTTGTATTTATCCAGTCCAAGCGGGTCCCTATGATGTGACGGATTTATTAATCGGGCCCGTGCCGGTAGGTATAGCGGAGACCGAAGCTATCGAGGTCCTCATTGGCTGAGGCGAGGCGTCCGTTCGATATGTGGTCGAGTACGAGGGAAATAGCGTGCCGCCCGTCCAGCCGATAACCCAATTCGGCCCCTTCCCGGAACAGAAATCGAACCCCCAGTTCCTTTTCATCGGTTCCGCCGGACGCCCGCAGTTTGCCGTCGTGAAAGGCTAGGCCAAAGTCGGCGCCGAAGAACAGTCTGTAACCGAGGTCGAATTGCCAGCTGAAGCCACCGAACCATTGGCTTGTGTCGCCTGCCGTGCTGATATGAAACCCGGTGTGCGGCTTCGGATTGGCGATCAGATCCCAGAATTCACCGTGCAAGGTTTGAAACCGGATTCCGAAATCGATCGCGCCGACGCTTTCCTCCTTTGAGCGCCCGAAGACGCCCGCGTCGTGTGCCATGCCGCCCAACCAGAGCTCCGTAATGCCGGCCTCGTGGAGAGACGTCGCCAAATCAGTCGCGTATATGGGCGTCGCCGGCTCGGGCGCCTCGGCAACGGCCATGGGCGCAGGTACGGTGTAGACGGGTGCCGGAGCCGGTTGCAGATAACTCGGCGTCACATAGACTGGCGCGGGTGCGGGCGTGACCGGTGCCGGTTGGGCGACCATCGTGGTTTGTGCGCCACCACCAAATGCTGCCGAGAAGGCGGGGAACGCTTCACTCGCGGCAGCCACGATCGTCGGGCCATAAGCCGGGGTTAGGCCGATCGCTTCCTGCACGATGGGCGCCGCGTAAGCCGGATGCTGGGAAATCGCCACGACCACGGCGTGAGCCATGACCGATTCGCCACTTCGAAAGCCCGAATCGCCAATCCGGGGCTCATTTGCCATACTCCGGGCGATCGCCGCCGCCATCTGAAGCTCCTGGCTCAAGGCCGGTGGAAGGATGGCCTGCGAAAGCGCACCCGGCACAGCGAACAGCAGGACCGCCAGCGCCAGCGTCGGCGCCGCCAGCAGGCGGAGGCGTGAGGTCCGTTTCATGGCCGCTCAGTGTTCGGTCCGGCAGATTAAATTACAACCGTAAACTCCGCCCTGTCGTGGAGGGCCCCGGGGGGCGGGACTCAATTCTCGTCAGCCGGGAAACCGAGATAGCCGTGTGAACGGAACCAGTCGATCGCGTCCTCGAGCGCATCGTGCACGGGGCGGGTCTCGTAGCCCAGATCACGCCGTGCCTTATCGATGGAGAAATACATCTTCTTGCGCGCGAGCTTGACACCATCGACAGTCACCCTCGGCGTTCCGCCACTCAGCCGGGCCCAGGTCTCGGCGAGAACGGCGATTGGCAAGACCGCAGCGTTGGGCAGGCGAATCCGGGGTGGCGCCCGGCCGACGATCGCGGCGATGTCGATGAGCAACGCCCGCAGGCTGAGATTTTCGCCGCCGAGGATATATCGTTCGCCGACGACGCCGCGCTCGAAGGCCAGCAAATGTCCCGCCGCGCAGTCGTCGACATGAACGAAATTCAATCCAGTGTCCACATAGGCGGGCATCCGGCCGCTCGCGGCCTCGACGACCAGCAGGCCGGTCGGCGTCGGGCGAATATCCCGAGGGCCGATCGGGGTGGACGGATTGACAATCACGACGGGTGCGCCCTCGGCCGCAATCAGTCCGCGAACCGCCTCCTCGGCGAGGTATTTCGATCGCTTGTAGTGACCGATCATGGCGTCCACCGTGACCGGGGTTGCCTCGTCCGCGGGGCTGCCGTCAAGGTTGAGCCCAAGCGCCGCGACGCTGCTCGTATAGACGATTCGTGACACGCCGGCTTCGCAGGCCGCCCGGACGAGGGCGCGGCTCCCTTCGACATTGACGGCGTAGATTCGCTCAGGATCGGGAACCCACAGCCGATAGTCCGCGGCCACGTGAAACAGCGCGTCGCAGCCCTTGATTGCGCGGGCAAGCGACGCGGAATCCGTCAAATCGCCCTCCACGGTCTCGACCGCAAGATCGGCGATGTTGCTTCGATCGGAGCCGGAGCGCACCAAGGTCCGGACGACGTGATCCGCCTCGAGCAGCCGGCGAGTCACCGCAGCGCCGACGAAACCGGTCGCCCCAGTGACGAGCGTCGTCATGCGCCGCGCGTCTTGCGGAACCGTTCGCGCAAGCTATCGCGATGAGCCCAGATGATGATTCCGGCGACGAGCGGCGCTCCCGCTCCCGCAATCAGGAGCGGCAGTAATCCGCCGAACCAGACCACCGGACCGAACAGATAGATGACGTCTTCGATTTCGAAGCCGCCCCAGCGGGGTTGAATGCGTTCCTTGGCGACCAGCGACGCGCGATGACCGAAGATCCAGTAAAGCCCGGCGACGCCCAACGCGCCGATGACGCCGAGGATGACGGTGATATCGCCCAAAATACCGCCACGCTGACCGACTCCGATCGCCGCGAACAGAAGGATCTGGATGGTCGCGTCGCACGTCAGATCATAGCGGTGGCCGAATCGGCTTGTCTTTCCCTGCAGCCGGGCCAGTTCGCCATCCGCGTGATCGAGGAAGGTGGAGAAGATGTACAACGCGGCGCCCCAGTTCCACCAGGCGACGCTGTCCATGGCCAGAAACGCGATGCCCGCAAGACCCGTCAGAAGCCGGAGCGTCGTGAGCTGGTTGGGCGTCACGGGCGTGCCGACGAGGGGACGCACGATGATGCGTGCGAGCCGCTGATCCCAGGGCTCTCTCTCCGCGACCGCGGCCTGATCGTGTCCGGTTGTCTGTTCGCTCACGGCGGCCTCGTCCTTTCCCGGGGCCGTATGCTACTCATTGCAGCATGATTGGCAATTGCGAAGCGCGAAATCTGGACCTCTTTCTGACGAAGCCATCGACCGGCGCATCGTTATGAGGGCGCTGCTTCTCGCGGCCGGCGTGGGTAACCGCCTGCAGGGCGCAGGCCATGTGGGCCCAAAAATCCTGCTCGCCTTCGATGGCCGCAGCCTTCTTGCGCGCCACGTAAGCCTGCTGCGAGCCGCAGGAATCGACGATATCGTCGTCGCGACCGGCTTCGGGGCGGACGCCATTGAGGCGGAACTTCGGCGACTTCCCCAGCCCGGGCAAATCCGAATGGTCCATAATTCCGCGTTCCGGCAGGGCAGCGCCGTGACCTATTGCTCACTTGGTGCTGCGGCGACCGCGGGCGGCGACATTCTGCTGATGGACGGCGACGTACTTTACGACCGACGTATTCTCGATCGCCTTCTTGCGACCCGGCAGCCCGAGTGTTTTCTGCTCGACCGGGATTTTGAACCCGGCGAAGAGCCCATGAAGCTCGCCGTCAAGGACGATCAGCTCCGTGAGTTCCGACGGCGCCTGAGCGTGGACTTCGACTATTGCGGCGAATCAGTCGGCTTTTTCCGCCTGACCCAGACGATGGCCGCGCGCCTCTTCAAGGTGTGCCAGGAATTCATCGATGCCGGGCGAACCGACGAAGATTACGAGACCGCACTCGGCGACCAGATCGAGGCGGAGCCCGGGCGTTTCGGCTTCGAGGACGTCACCGGCCTGCCCTGGACGGAGATCGACTTTCCGGATGACATCGTTCGCGCCCGGGACGAAATTCTACCGCGCCTGATCGACGATGATCGCCGACCCGACTAGAGCGTGCCCACGAAGGCGCGGAGCAGCTTCCAGATTTTCGCCGCCTTTCCAAGCCGGACGGCCGCGCCCGACAGGCGCCAATCGCTTTCGGCCATGCGCACGAGATAGGCCTCGTAGATCGCCCGCATGAGCAGTGCCGGGCGCATATTGCGAATTTCGGAAGCCGGCAGGCTCGCGGACGCCTGATCGAAGCGCTGACGCGCGAGCCCGCCGATCTCGGCGCAAACGACACGAAGCTTGGGATGAGCCATCAGCTGGGCGACCGGCACCTCGGCCATGCCGTGCCGCTCGAGAACTTCGATCGGTAGATAAATCCGCCCCCGCGCCGCATCCTCTTCGATGTCGCGCAGGATATTGGTGAGCTGAAAGGCGTGGCCGAGATGAACTGCGAACTCGGGGATGTGTGAATCCTGAAATTCGAAGATCTCGACGGAGATCAGCCCCACGCAACAGGCGACGCAGTAGCAATAGCGCTCGAGTGTCGCCATGTCGGGGCGCATCATCGCCCCCGAACGATCCATGTCGAAGCCGTTGAGGATTTCCTCGAAATGGATCTTGGGCAGACCGAACCGCTCGACGGGTCCCGCCAGGGCGCGTGTGACCGGATGGCGCGGGCGGTCCTCGTAGAGCCGATCGAGCTCGTCGCGCCAGCCATTGAGCTGAACCAGCGATTCCGCGGGATCCTCGATCTCGTCGACGACGTCGTCGGTTTCTCGGCAGAATGCGTAGAGCGCCAGCATCGCCTCGCGCTTATCACGGGGCAGGATCATCATTGGCTTGGCGAAGGAGCTGCCCGACGCCCGCACGACGTCTGCGACGTAACTCTTGGGGTCGTCGATTTCGGGAACCGCCAGTGCCGTGCTCACCATGCGCTCACGACACCCTTCACCCCGCACCACATCCAGCCGGGCCTCGAGACCTTCACCGGGCCCGCCACGGGATCGTTGCGGCGCAGCAGTCGGGCGAGCCGGAGAGCCAGCATCAGGATCGTCTGGCTTTCAAGTCGCAGGCCCCGCCGGCGCACCGACGGCGGCATCGTCCGGGCCCGGATCAACAGCGCGTCGACCCCGTCCAGGCATCGGTCGATGGCATGGCGCACGGCGGGTGTCGCAGCGGATTTTGCCAGATCGCCGACCGATCCCCCTGCCTCGATGAGCCAGGGCTCTGGCAGATAGACCCGGTCGAGCTTGAGATAGTCGTCCTGGCAGTCCTGCAGGTGGTTGAGCATCTGAAGCGCCATGCAAAGCGCGTCCGAACCCTCGACGTCCGCGTCGGTTTCGCCGTGGATATCGATCATGACCCGCCCGACGGAAGCGGCCGAGCGGACGCAATAATTCATCAGATCGTCCCAGTCCGCATAACGCCGCTGGGTCACGTCCTGAATGAAGGCGGAGAGGAGCGAACGCCCGTGACCCGGCGTCTTGCCCGTCGTGATCAGGCTGCGGTGATAGAGCACGGCCCAGTCGGGCAAAGCCCCCTCGTCGACGCCCAGCGCACGCTGAGCCCGTTCCAGGGGTTCGAGCTTGTCTTCGATCGAAAGCGACGGTGAATCGGCGATATCGTCGGACGCCCGTGCGAAGTTGTAAAACGCATGGACATGCGGACGGCAATCAGGTGGAATCAGCCACGAGCCGACTGGAAAATTTTCCTTATTGTCGGCAATCAAGTCGTGAATTTCGCCAGCTTGTGCAGCCTGCACCGGGTTGGTCCCCTACACCCCTCGTCAAGTCGGGCACGATTATAGCCGATCCCGGGATAACGGGGGACCATCCCCGAACGTGTTCCCAGACGAATTGCGTATGCCAGACCGCCTATACCGGTTGGGCGCCGCGGCTGTCGGTCACGAACGTTTCCGCCAAGCGGCGGGACTCGGCGTCGAGGGCGAGGACATCGTCAAGAGAGCCGAGCGCGCCATCGGGCAGCGCGTCGAGGGTGCGCTCGACGATCGCCGCGATATCGAGAAACCCGATGCGCTCCTCGAGAAAGCCGCGAACTGCGGCCTCGTTGGCCGCATTCAGAATCGTTGCCGTCCCGCCACCGCTCTCGAGCGCGGCCCGGGCCAGACGCAGGGCTGGAAAGCGCTCGATGTCGGGGGAATAAAAATCGAGTGTCCCGAGCGCCGCGAGATCCAGCTTGGGCGCAGGCGCCGCGATCCGGTCGGGCCAGCCCAGGGTGTAGGCGATGGGTGTGCGCATATCCGGCGTCCCGAGCTGCGCCAGAACCGAGCCGTCGATATAAGCCACCAGACTGTGCACCACCGACTGCGGATGAACCAGAATTTCGACCTGCTTGACGGAAACGGGAAACAGATGAAACGCCTCGATCATCTCGAGGCCCTTGTTCATCATGGTCGCCGAATCGACGGAGATTTTCGCGCCCATGTCCCAATTCGGATGGGCAACAGCCTGGGCCGGCGTAACACCGGCCATCTCTGCGAGCGAGGCGTTACGGAAGGGGCCGCCCGAAGCGGTCAGGATCAGACGGTCGACGGCCTCGGCGCGGTCGAAGTCGAAGACTTGAAAGATCGCGTTATGCTCGGAGTCGACGGGCAGCAACGTCGCCCCGCTGGCCGCGACCTCGCGCAGCACGAGTTCGCCCGCGCAGACCAGGCATTCCTTATTGGCCAGCGCCACAATTGCGCCCTGGCGCACCGCGCGGAGCGTCGGCTCCAGCCCGGCGGCGCCGACAATGCCCGCCATGACCCAGTCGACGGGAATGTCGGCGGCCTCCTTAAGCGCCGCCACGCCTGCTGCCGCCGCAACGTTAGTGCCGGCCAGAGCCTCCTTCAGCGCACCATACTGGCTGTCGTCGGCGATGACAGCGATTCTGGGTTGCAGCGCGCGGGCTTGATCCGCCAGGAGATCGACACGCCGGTTTCCTGTGAGAGCCTCGACCCGGTAGGCATCGGGGTTTCGCTTGATCAAGTCGATCGTGTTACAGCCGATCGAGCCGGTCGAACCCAGTATGGTGACCCGGCGTTGCGCTAACTCCGCCCGCTTGGCACGTAGAATCTCTGCTTGAGTCACTTCGGCGACCGCGTCCATGGCGTCAACAGAATTTACCCCCTCGTGGAACCGCCCACGCTGAGCATCATATTTTCAGTATGTCTTCGCTCACGCAACCGGGAATCCTGGTGAGCTCCGGTAATTCGCGCCCGCCGTTGGCATAAACGGTTGTCCAGCCAATATGTAAGACATTAGGGAAATAAAATACTGTAACATCCTGTAAATCAACAAACTACCTAGAGTATTCTATATGGCACTCAGGAACAAGAGTTGCGTTCCCTGTCGTGGCGGCATTCCACCGCTTGGCAAAGACGAGGCGAACGCACTGCTCGAACAAACGCCCGGCTGGCAACTGATCGACAACGCTCGCAAAATCGAGTGCCGGTTCCAGTTCGGCGATTTCGCCGATGCGCTCAACCTTTACGAACAAGGTCGGCGAGCTCGCGGAGGCGGAAGGCCATCACCCGGATATCTCGTTCGGCTGGGGATACTGCGTAGTGCTGTTCTATACCCACAAGATCAAGGGCCTGCACGAGAACGACTTCATCATGGGAGCGAAAGTCAACGCCCTCGCCGAACAGGCCTGATCAGGCGTCGGAGACAATTTGGGCCGCCACCTCCGCCGGCCGAGCGAGCGCCGCAAGCTCGCCCAAAAGTTTGCCTACGCCGTCGAAACGTTCCACCTCGGTGGTCCAATCCCGGGACACGACGAGCCGGGAATCGGGCCGCAATTTGACCTCGTTCCGGGGGTCGGCAATGAAGTCGATCAGCCTCTCGGGTTCAGCGAACCGGTTGTCCCGGAACGTTAGAACCGCGCCTCTTGGGCCGGCTTCGATCCTGCCGACGCCGGCCTGCCGACAGAGATGCTTGATCGAAATCACTTCAAGCAAGTGACTGACTTCGTGCGGCAGCGAGCCGAACCGGTCGACCAGCTCGGCGGCGAAGGCATCGATCTCGTCGCTGTCCTCGAGCCGGGCGACCCGGCGATAGAGGCCCAGCCGGACGCTCAGGTCCCGGACGTAACTCTCGGGGATCAGGATGGCCGCACCGATATTGATTTCCGGCGACCACTCGGAGCTCGGGGCGTCGGGCTCGGCTCCCTCGCCCGCTCGCGCCTGGGCCACCGCTTCCTCCAGCATATGTTGATAGAGCTCGACGCCAACTTCACGAATCTGGCCCGATTGCTCCTCACCCAGCAGGTTGCCGGCGCCCCGGATGTCGAGATCGTGGCTGGCCAGCGAGAATCCGGCGCCCAGGCTGTCCAGACGATGCAGCACCTCGAGGCGCTTTTCAGCGGCAACCGTGAGATGACGCTCGGGCTGCAATGTGAGATAGGCATAGGCGCGGTTCTTCGAGCGCCCGATTCGGCCGCGGAGCTGGTAAAGCTGCGCCAGGCCGAACATATCCGCGCGGTGGACGATCATCGTGTTCACCGTCGGAATATCGAGGCCCGATTCGATGATCGTCGTGACAACGAGCACGTCGTGGGCGCGTTCGTAGAAGCCGCCCATTACCTCTTCCAGCCGTCTCGCGGACATTTGGCTGTGGGCCGTCGCAACCTTGACCTCGGGCACCAACGCGCACACCCGTTCGGCAACTGTTTCGATATCCGAGACCCGCGGACAAACATAGAAACTTTGCCCGCCGCAATAATGCTCGCGCAAGATCGCCTCGCGCACCACCATGGGATCGAACGGCAGGATGAAGGTCCGAACGGCCAGACGGTCGACCGGGGGCGTTGCGATCACGCTCATCTCGCGAACACCCGACAGGGCCAATTGCAACGTACGGGGAATCGGCGTCGCGGTCAGGGTCAGGACGTGAACCTCGTTGCGGAGCTGTTTTAGCTGCTCCTTGTGGGCGACGCCGAAATGCTGCTCCTCGTCGATGACGAGCAGGCCCAGATCGGCAAAGGCAATCCGCTTGCCGAGCAGGGTGTGTGTCCCGATCACGATATCGACGTCGCCCGATGCCAAACCGCCGCGCACGGACGCGGACACCTTGCCCGAGACCAGCCGCGAAAGTTGCTCGATGCGCACGGGCAGACCGGCAAATCGTTCGGAGAAGGTTTGAAAATGCTGACGGCAAAGCAGAGTCGTCGGCACCACGACAGCGACCTGCTTGCCGGCCAGTGCCGTTACGAACGCGGCCCGCAACGCAACTTCGGTCTTACCGAAACCGACATCGCCGCAGATCAGGCGGTCCATCGGCCGGCCGTCGGTCAGATCGGACAGGGTCTCATCGATCGCGCGGCTCTGATCGTCGGTCTCCGCATGGGGAAACCGGGCGCAGAAGCTTTCATAGAGCCCGGGCGGTGGCGTCAGAACCGGTGCCGGGTGAAGCTCCCGGGCGGCGGCAACCCGGATCAAGGACTCCGCCATGACGCGAATGCGCTTCTTCAGACGAGCCTTTCGCGCCTGCCAGGCAGCACCGCCCAGCCGGTCGAGCGCGACCAGGGTGTCCGCCGGGCCGTAGCGCGATAGAAGCTCCACGTTTTCGACCGGGATGAAAAGTCTGTCGTCGCCTTCATAGACCAGACGAAGGCAATCGTGGGGCGCGTCGGATACCTCGAGAGTCTCCAGCCCCTCGTAGCGACCGATGCCGTGATCGATGTGCACAACGATATCGCCTTGTGCGAGCTCGACAGCATCGGAGAGAAAATTTTCCGCCCGGCGCTTCTTGGTCGGCGCCCGGGTAAGCCTGTCGCCCAGGATATCCTGCTCGCTCAACAACAGCAGATCGTCGATCGCGAAGCCATGGTCGAGATCGAGCACCGTGAGGCCGACCGCACTTCGGCCGGCGCGACGGGCGTCAGCCCAATGTTCAATTGCGCCGAGACCCGAAACCCCGCTGTCGGCGAGTAGCTTCGCCAGGCGATCAAGGGTTCCCGTCGAATAGCCGGCAATGATCACACGGCGCCCGGCCCTCTGTTCTTCCCCGACATAGTCGTGCACCATCTCGAAGAGCCTGTCTCCCGCCTCGGTTCTCTCGGGCGCGAAATCCCGAGCCGGTCGTCCGTCGGCGTCGAATACGCGCTGTCCTTCGGTTTCCGGCTCAGCGAAGGGCGTAAAAGCCACGACGGCATGATCCGCGAGACCGGCCTCCCAGTCGGACCGGTCGAGATAGAGAAGCTCGGGCGGTATCGGCTTGTAAACTGCGGCATCGACGATCGTCGATGCCGGATTCGACTTTCGGACCTCGTAATGATCCGCGATGGTCGCGAGGCGCGTGTCGCGCGCCTCCTCGGCCAAATAATCCAGGGCGATGACGGCATCGGGCAGATAATCGAACACGGTCTCGAGCGATTCGTGGAAGAGCGGCAACCAATGTTCCATCCCGGGATACTTGCGCCCGGAATCGACCGCCTCGAACAGTGGATCGGCGTCGATGACGGCGCCGAATAACTCGCGGTACCGATTACGAAACCGCTCGATCGACGTATCGTCGAACAAGACCTCGCCGACCGGCGTCAGTTCGATGGCACCGACGGTTGATTGGCTGCGTTGACTGATCGGATCAAACCCCCGGATTGCCTCAATCTCGTCACCAAAGAAATCCAACCGAACGGGCCTCGGCGCACCGGCGGGGAAAATGTCGAGAATCCCTCCCCGCACCGCGAATTCGCCGGCTTCGACGACAGTTCCGGCACGGTGATAGCCGACATCGGCCAGAAAGCCGCCAAGCGCATCAAGGCCGATGCGATCCCCGGGGACGATGCGCCGCGAGACCGCGGCGAGGCGCGAGCGCTCCGGAACCCGTTGCAACGCCGCATTGACCGTCGTCATGACGAGCCGTGGGCGATCTGGTTGATTGCCGCTATTCGCAGACTTCGCCGCCAGACGCGCGAGGGTCGACAGCCGACGGTTCTCGATATCGGCGCGAGGCGAAACCCGGTCGTAAGGCACGCAATCCCATGCCGGCAGGGTTAGCACGTCGTACTCGGGCGCGAAGAAGTGGACCGCGTCGGCGGCGCGGGACAGCCGAAGGTCGTCGCGCGCGATATAGAGGCAATCCCGCTCGCCCGCGGCCATCACCTCCGCCAGCAGGTAGGCATCCGCACCCGCCGGCACGCCGGCGACTGTAAGCCGGCCGGAATTCGCAATTTGCGCGGGAAATGACGTCAAAACCGGACGCGCGTGGTTATGAATTCCTTAAGAAGAGCCATGACATCGTTGTCATGGGACTTCGGGACCGGAATCCGGCCGACGAGCCAGCCGTAGATGTCGGCGTCGTCATTTGCGAGCAACGCTTCGAAGCGATCGAGTTGATCGGCGGAAAGATCCTGCAGGCGAGCCCGGGCGAAACCGCCCAGCAGGAGGTCCGACTCCTTGGATCCACGATGGTTGCACTGATAGAGCAACCGCTTTAGACGGACGGCGTCGGCCTCGGGCGTCGTGTGAGACTCAAGCGTCATGGCAGCAAGCAATCGTTCCATTCAAGCCGAATCCACGCCGCGCACGTACCCCGATGAGCGGCGCGCGCCGAAGGCCGCCGTACCGGCGTTGACCGGTCTTACGAAGGCGACGGAGCATAGTATTCTCAGTCGCGCACTCGATGCAATTTGGATCATCGACGAGACCGACATCGTCCGGTATCTGAACCCGGCAGCCGAGACCTTGACCGGATACGCCGCCGCCGAGCTGATCGGTCGGCCGATCTCGTCGATCCTTCCGTCGTCGATGCCCCAGCAGCATGTCGAATACATCAAGGCGTATCTCAAACGCGGCGGCGAGTCTCGGGTTCTCGGACGCGTCCGTGAATTTGCGATCGTCTCAAAGCACGGTGAAGAAGTTCCTGTCGAGCTCACGGCTTTCGAGATCAAACCCGAGGGGCCGGTTCGCCGTTTCAGCGGAATCATGCGCGACATCCGGGCCCGCAAGAAACTCGAAGCGGAACGTGAAGAATTGCTCGACCGGTTGGAAAAACTCGCCTGGATCGACGAGCTCACGGGCCTGACGAACCGCAGAGGGTTCCTTCAGGAAGCCGACAAACTCAGCTCCTATGCCCGCCGCTACGGTATCGCGGTATCACTCGCGATCGTCGATCTGGATCATTTCAAACGGGTCAATGATACCTACGGTCATGGCACCGGCGACGAGGTGTTGCGTCGAATCGCCGAGATCTGTCGGCGGGCGCTCCGTCACGAGGACACGATCGGGCGAATCGGCGGCGAAGAATTCGGTGTGTTGTGTCCCGGCGCGGAACCCGAGACCGCCCGCTCGGTTCTCGAACGGTTGTGCCGTCATGTGGCAAGCGCGCCGATCAGCCTGACCGGCCCCGACGCTCCGCAAGACTTCGAGATTACGGTCTCAGCGGGAATCGCACGGCTCGAAGCCGATGCGCCGGTCGAAGACACCCTTCGGAAGGCTGACGCGGCGCTTTACGACGCGAAAAACCAGGGCCGCAACCGGGTTTGCGTTCAAGGGGCCGGCGAGCCCTGAGGTCGAGACCCCGGCGGGGGTTCGGTCCGGTTGGCATCACCGGGACACTCGGATAAGGTCGGTGGGCCGCTCTGGCCGGGACCCTCGACCATGCGACCCGAAATCCTGTTTCCGCTTTTCGCTCTCGTTACCAGCCTGCCCGGTGTCGGCCCGCGCATTGGTAAGCTGATGGAAACGCTCGTGGGGCCGCAGACGGTCGACCTGCTTTGGCACCTGCCAAGCGGCCTGATCGACCGCCGATTCGCACCCAAGCTGGTCGATGCCCCACCGGGCCGAATCGCAACGCTGACCGTGACGGTCGATGCGCACGAACCGCCGCGGGTCAAGCGCCGCCCCTATCGCGTTCGCTGTTCGGACGACACCGGCACTTTGACATTGGTATTCTTCCACGCTCACGAGGACTATCTGACCAAGAGCCTGCCCGTCGGAGAACAGCGGGTCGTGAGCGGCCTGGTCGAACGCTACGAGGATGAGCTTCAGATGACTCATCCCGACCATATCGCTTCTCTCACCGAGATCGAGTCGTTGCAGGCGGTGGAACCGGTCTATCCGCTGACCGCGGGCCTTACGCACAAGCCGCTCGTGCGATCGATTCGGACCGCCTTGGAGCGCACGCCCGACTTGCCCGAATGGATCGATCCCGCCCACCGTGCAAAGCAGGGCTGGTCCGGCTGGCGGGATGCACTGATGAGCGCGCATGCGCCCCAAGGGGAGGTCGATCTGCAACCCGAGACCCCGGCGCGGACGCGGCTCGCGTATGACGAACTCCTGGCAAACCAGCTCGCGCTCGCGCTCATTCGGGCGCGGCAACGGCAACAGCCGGGGCAATCGATCAGAGGTGACGACTGCTTGCGGGATCGGTTGACGGGCGCCCTGCCGTTCACCTTGACCGACGGACAGAAGACCGCGATTGACGATATTATCGCGGATATGGCCGGGGCGGCACGCATGCTCCGCCTGCTCCAGGGCGACGTCGGCAGCGGCAAGACGGTGGTCGCCCTGTTCGCCGCGCTGGCCGCCGTCGAAGCAGGCTTCCAAGCAGCCATCATGGCGCCGACGGAAATCCTTGCGCGCCAACATCTCGCGACCATCGCACCACTTTCGGCAGCCGCCGGTGTCGCGGTCGATTTGCTCACGGGCCGCGAGAAGGGAAAAGCCCGGGACGCCGTGCTCGACCGCCTAGCCACCGGCGACCTGCCGCTTGTCGTCGGCACCCACGCGCTGTTTCAGGAGGATGTCGCGTTTCACAAGCTGGGACTCGCCGTCATCGACGAGCAGCATCGATTCGGCGTCCACCAGCGGATGACCCTGGCGGCCAAAGGCAAGGGCGTGGACACGCTCGTCATGACCGCGACGCCCATTCCCCGGACGCTGATACTCACCGCCTATGGCGACATGGAGGTGTCCCGGCTACTGGAGAAACCTTCGGGACGCATGCCCGTGGACACCCGGACGATACCGCTCGAACGGCTCGACGACGCGATCTCGGGCCTGAAACGAGCGATTGCCGCCGGCGCGAAGGTCTTCTGGGTGTGCCCCCTCGTCGATCAGTCCGAAACCCTCGATCTCGCTGCCGCGACAAGTCGGCACGAAGAGCTCAAGGCCCTGTTCGATGGACGGGTGGGTTTGGTGCACGGCCGGATGAAAGCCAGCGAGAAAGACGCGGTGATGGACTCGTTTGTTGCGGGGCAGATCGACATGCTTGTGGCGACCACGGTGGTTGAAGTCGGCGTCGACGTACCCGATGCGACCGTCATGGTCATCGAGCACGCCGAGCGGTTTGGATTGGCGCAACTCCATCAGTTGCGCGGCCGGGTCGGGCGTGGTGAGAAACCGTCAAGTTGCCTGCTGCTCTACGCCAAGCCGCTGACCGGGGCGGCGCATCAACGACTCGCGATCATGCGCGAAACGGAAGATGGGTTCCGGATTGCCGAAGAAGATCTCAAGCTGCGCGGCGCCGGCGAGTTGCTTGGCACCCGACAAAGCGGGCTGCCCGACTTTCGGCTTGCGAACCTTGCCGCTCATGGCGATCTGCTGGCTGCGGCGCGGGACGATGCCCAACTCGTGCTGGCGACCGATGCAGAACTCAAGAGCGGGCGCGGCGCGGCCTTGCGTATCCTGCTGTATCTCTTCGAGCGCGACGCCGGTGTGCGCTTCCTACTCTCCGGGTGACGCCGGCGGACCGATACTCGTCTCGTCGACTTCGTCGGTATGGGCGCCTGGTGGCCGGCCTCCGTAAGCGCTGTGCTTGTCTCGTTTCTGCTCGTCCAGGGGTCGGGGGTCGACGGGGGTCACGATGCCCCCGGAGATGACCAGCTTGGCGCCCGCCTCGATGGTCATGTCAAGATGAATTAGATCCTGGCGCGGCACGAAGAGCAGGAACCCCGACGTGGGGTTCGGTGTCGTCGGCAGGAAGACGTTGACCATCTCCTCCCGGAAGAGGTGCTGGATTTCCCCTTCCGAGGTCTTGGTCACGAAGCCGATGACCCAGATGCCCCGGCGGGGATATTCAATCAGCACGACCTCGCGAAATGCGCCGCTCTGCTGCGCGAGAACGGCTTCGAGAATCTGCTTGAGCGCGCCGTAGAGGTGGCGGACGACCGGCACGCGATCGACGATCCGCTCGCCGATCCGGATGTATACGCGGCCCAGAAAGCCGCTGAACATCATGCCGATCAGAATAAGCGTGACCAGCAGGACGATAAGCCCTATGCCGGGCACGCTGAACGGCAGGTAGGTCTCCGGATTATATTTCTCCGGGACCAGCGGCATGACCTTCTCGTCCACGAAATTGACGAAGGCCCACAGGATCCACATCGTGATCCCGATCGGTGCGGTGACGATGATGCCGGCCAGCAGATAGGTCCGCAGGCGGCCCAAAAGCCCACCCCTCCTCGCGGGCCGGATCAAGGGCTCGTGCGGCTGCGGCGGCGGGTCGTCCGACTTCGGAGGGGTATCGGGACTGGGGCTCATGCGATCCGCCGGCTCTAGAGATTGCCTTTCATATCGACTATATACGCGACCGAGCGAACCACCGTCCAGCCGAATTGCCGGCGCCCCGAAGATCGCTCCTGATGACGGCGGTCGTCGCGTCCTTTGCTGCTACGTTCCGGCTTCGGCCCGCGAGTTGCCCGCCGTCACTGCCGAGACCGTGGGCGACCCCTACAATCGGTCCTGCCGATCCATTAAAATTCGTGCGGCGTGAGGGTCACGCGAGCCGGCGATCGAGCGTCGTGGCTGGCAATCGTTCGTGTACCAACGTGCAAGGTTTGCGAAGCGTCTTGCTCCCGCCGCGTCATGCGCCAACTATAGGGTAACTTCGCTTCGGCGCGGGCGGACCGCCCGGAGCATCACGCATTGAGGTGCGTTTGCCGATTTCTCACCCTGCGCTTCTTGGTCTTTCAACGGCCGTTCCCGGGCATTGCCTGCGCCAGGCGGAAACCCGCGACCTCGCGGAGCGGCTGTTCGGCGACAGCTTTCCCGACCTCGACCGCCTGCTGCCGGTGTTCGGCAATGCGGGGATCGACCAGCGTTTTTCCTGCGTGCCGATCGAGTGGTATGAGCATGACCACGGGTGGTCCGATCGAAACAGCCTCTATGTCGATCATGCGCTTGCCTTGCTCGAAGAGGCCGCGCGTGCCGCACTCGACGACGCAGGGCTCGCGGCATCTGACATCGACGCCATCGTAACCGTATCGACGACCGGGATTGCGACGCCCAGCCTCGACGCCATTTTAATTGGCCGGCTCGGCCTGTCGCCGACGGTTCACCGCCTGCCGATCTTTGGCCTCGGTTGCGCGGGCGGCGTCGTAGGGCTTGGCCGCGTCGCGCAAATCGCCGCCGCCGAACCGGGCGCGCGGGTGCTGTTTCTCGTCGTCGAACTCTGCGGCCTGACCTTTCGCAGCCGGGACAAGTCGAAAAGCAATCTCGTCGCGACGGCCTTGTTCGGCGATGGCGCGGCAGGCGTGGTTCTTGGACCCGCGCCTGCCAACGGCCACCGGCCGGCCGCCCGAATCCGGGCCTGGGGCGAGCATACTTAGCCGGACAGCCTCGACATCATGGGTTGGCACGTCGAGGACGACGGGCTGGCAGTGATCTTTTCGCAAGACATCCCGGCCATTATCCGGGCCCAGATGGGACCGGCGACAAAGCGGTTTCTAGCTGAGAACGATATCACCCCGGACAGTATCGACGGCTATGTCTGCCATCCTGGCGGGGCCAAGGTTCTGGCCGCCCTCGAAGAGGTCTATGGCTTGCAGCACGGCGGCCTCGCCGAATCCCGCGCGGTCCTGCGTGACTATGGCAACATGTTGGCGGCCACCGTCCTCTTCGTCCTGCAACGCACGCTTTCAACCGGCGCCGGCGGACGGCACCTTCTGACCACGCTCGGGCCCGGTTTTACCGCGGGGTTCGCAATCCTGGACGTCCGACCCGATGTCCGCGGTCTATGTCATCATCGGCCTCGTTGCCCTGCAGCGTCTGGCCGAGATGGCCTATGCCCGGCGCAACGCCCGCACCTACTCGACGCCGGCGCCACGGAGGCCGGCCGCCGCCATTATCCGCTCTTCATCCTACTCCACGCGGGCTGGATTGCCGCGATCGCCGTGCTCGCCAATCCCGCCGGGCCGATCGATTGGATCCTTGTGGCGGTCTACGGCACACTCCAGCTTGCGCGTCTCTGGGTCATCGTCAGCCTCGGGCGATACTGGACGACCCGCATCATCGTACCGGCCGTTGGCGAACTTGTCCGCCGGGGGCCCTACCGGTTCCTGCGGCACCCGAATTATTTGGTCGTGGCCCTCGAGATCGCGATCCTGCCGCTCGCCTTCGGCATCTGGCCGGTCGCGCTCGGATTCTCCGTTGCCAACCTCGCCCTGCTCGCCCACCGGATCCGGGTCGAGGATGCCGCCCTGGCAACCAAGAGGATGGCAAGCGACGGACATTCCCCTAAGGGATCAGCGTCGAACGGATGTTGATCTCTGCCTTCAAGGTTCGGCAGATCGGACACATGTCGGCTATCTCCATCAGGCGGCCGCGCTGATCGTCGGTGAGCTCACCCTGCAATTGAATGGCGCGCTCGATCCGATCGACCTTGCCCTCCACCGACTCGCATTCGGCGCAATCTTTGGCGTGGATCTTTTCGTGCGACAGGGTCACGGTCACCCGCTCCAGCGGCCAGCCCTTGCGCTCCGCATAAAGCCGGAGCGTCATGCTCGTGCAGCTCCCGAACGAGGCCAGCAGAAGATCATACGGGTTGGGTCCCTTGCCGGTTCCGCCCATGGATTGCGGCTCGTCGCCGACGAGATAGTGGGGACCGGCCTGGATATTACGGACCAGCCGGCCGCCGCCCGCCTCATCGACGTGAACAGTGCCTTCGGGTAACGGCGGTGTTGTCGCCATGACTACTCCTCCGGCCTTGGGCGGGCCGTGCGAAACTTGTGTCGGGGCGATCTATAGCCGACGCGAGCCGCCGCCGGAAGAGCGGCAGCGTCGAATCGGTTCGGGAAATGCGGAAAGCCTTGCGGCCTCAGGAACTCGTCGTGTTGGCGAAATCGCCGTCCTTCATCCGGATCACGGCGCAGGGCAGGCTGCTGGTCGCCAACCGTTCGCACGCCGTCGCGGCGGTCGCCTTGTCGAGCCCGAGATAGCGGGCCCGGATCAGGGTCCGGCCATCAGCCTCGATCGGCATCAGAGCCGCAGCCGCCCCGTTCAGCACGGCGGCGAGCTCGCGTTCTGCCAATTCGAGCACCCGGGTTGCCGCGCCGACCGTGCTGTAGGCGCCGACCTGTACCCCCAGGGCGATCCACCCGGCGCCGTACTGGCGACAAGCTGCAAATCGACCGCCTCGGCTTCGGCGTAATAGTCGCCCCGCTCCGCAAGGCGCACAAAGGTCTGATCGAGGAGCTTAGCCATGTGGTCGTCCCGGGACCGGGCCGATTTACCGCCAAATACGACGCCGATCAGCCGGTGCCCGTCACGCGCGACGGATACGGCGACGTTGAACCCCGAGGCCGCGATATAGCCCGTCTTGAGCCCGTCTGTGCCGGGATAGTTCGCCAGCAGATGATTATGGTTCTTGTAGGTCTTTTGGCCGTAGCGAAACTCGGTGACCGAGAAGAAGTGGTAGTAATGCGGATACTGGGTCATCAGGACCAAGGCGGGCGTCGCCATATCGCGGGCGGAGCTCAGTTGCTTGCGGTGAGGCAGTCCCGACGCATTCTGGAACGTCGTCTCCGCCATGCCCAGTGCGCGGGCTCTCTCGGTCATGATCAGGGCGAATTCCCACTCGGTCTCGCCCAGCGCCTCGGCGACGACCGTGGCCACGTCGTTCGCGGATTTCGTGACCAGCGTGAGAATCGCGTCTTCGACGGTGATCCGATCGCCCGCTGCGAGCCCCAGCTTCGAGGGTGCTTGGCCGGCGGCGCGCTTCGAGACGATCAGCGGCTGGTCGAGCGAAAGCTGGCCGGAATCGAGCGCCTCGAACGTCAGGTAAAGCGTCATCATCTTGGTTAGCGACGCCGGGTAATTCCGAGTATCGGCGTTGCGTGAATAGAGTACCTCGCCGGTCTCCACATCGACTACGATCGAGGCATATTTCGCGTAAGCCGCCTGGGCGACGCCGACGAGCAGCGCAACGGCAATAAGAGCGAAGATCGGGATCCGAACCATTGAGCGCATTGACCAAGAAACCATCAAGTCCTCGTACAGTCTCCCGATGCTTCTCCAACGGCGCGATTTTTCTCGTTTTGATTTAGGCCGCCGAATTTACGGATTTTATTTGTCTTTGTCTAGAGTTGCCGCAGGATGCTTAACGGATAGTTAGGATCGCCGCATTTTTGCCGCAATTGGGCAGCGTACCTCGCGCAATTAGCGATTCATTCGACAAGCTGGTTGGAAGCACCGGCCGGGAAACGCCGCTTGGCGTCAGCGCACTCCGAGCGCGTTCGCGCGGAATATTAGATCTCGGGGCTCGTGAATCGCCGACGATCCGCGAATGGACGGGCTAGAGCGCGGGCTTGCGATCGAGCGTCGAATTCGCCATCTGATACGCCTGTGCCGCGCGCAGGACGAGGCCATCGGCGTAGTTTGCGCCGACGATCTGCAGACCGACGGGCAACCCCCCTGCGGTGAAGCCGCAAGGCACGGTGGCCGCCGGTTGGCTGGTCAGGTTGAACGGATAGGTAAACGGGCTCCAGTCGACCCACTTCTCTCCGTTGGGCCCGATCGGTGCGTCCTGGCCGGCCTCGAACGCGGCCGTCGGCATCGTCGGGGTCAGCAGCAGATCGTAGTCGTCGTGAAACGCCCGCAGCCGCTCCCCCAGGGCGGTGCGCGCCTGGATTGCGTCGAGATAGGCCGCGAGGTCGTATTCCGCCCCCTGCTCCGCGATCGTTCGCAATCCTGGATCGAGTGCCTTCTGTTGCGCCGCATCGAACCCGTCGACCACCCGCTTGGCACCGACATACCACAGCACCTTGAAGACACCCGGGGCTTCGGCGAGAGATAGCGAGGTTTCCTCCACGCGGGCGCCCAACGCCTCGAAAGCGCCCGCCGCTCGGCCAACGGCCTCCGCGATTTCGGGATCGACCCGTGCCCATCCCAGATCGGGACTGAAGGCAACGCGCAAGTCTTTCACACCGTCGTCGAGCCCCACGGTGTAGTCTCGCCCGTCGGGCGGCAGCGAGTACAAGTCGCGGCTATCGGGTTCACTTATTGCCGTCAGCATCAGGGCCGCGTCCGCAACGGTCCGGGCGATCGGCCCGACATGGGACAGGGTGCCGAACGGGCTGGCCGGATAAGCCGGCACACGGCCGAAGCTTGCCTTGATCCCGACCGCGCCGCAGAACGACGAGGGAATCCGAATCGAGCCGCCACCGTCACTGCCGACAGCCAGGGGCCCCATGCCGGCAACCACTGCGGCGGACGCCCCACCGCTGCTGCCGCCCGGAGTCTTGGCGAGATCCCAGGGATTGCGGCTGATACCGGTGAGCGGGCTGTCGGTCACGCCTTTCCAGCCGAATTCAGGCGTCGTCGTCTTGCCCAGCAGCACGGCACCGTGTTCGCGCAGGCGAGCGACGCAGGGTGCGTCTTCCTCCCAGGGTTGATCGGGATCGATCTGGGTCGAGCCTCTTCGGGTTGGCCAGCCACTGGTCAGCACGACGTCCTTGATCGACGTGGGCACGCCATCCAGCCGGCCCACGGGTTCGCCTTTGACCCAGCGGTCTTCCGACGCCCTGGCCTGGGCGAGCGTCGCCTCCTCGTCGATCAGGCAAAAGGCGTTCAGAGCCGAATTATGGGCCGTAATGCGATCGAACACGCCGCGGCCGACTTCGACTGGCGAAACCGATCTGTCCCGATAGAGATCAAGCAGCCTGGTCGCGGACAGATAGCCCAGATCTTCCATCATGGATCCTCCTGAACACCTCGTCGAGGCCGGCGCGCTCGCTTAACTTTTGCCGACCCTCGTCCGGCTCGGTTCCGCCGGCCTGGACGTTCGGCGCCCAATCGAGGTGTAATGAAAGCCCGCGGCGGCCATGTCGTCAGGATTGTAGATATTGCGCAGGTCGATCAACACGGGCGAGCGCAAAAGATCCTTGACGCGGCCAAGATCGAGGGCCCGGAATTCGTTCCACTCGGTCAGAATGACCAGAGCGTCGGCCCCATCCATTGCATCGTAGGCATCCTCACACCAATGAATGTCCGTAAAGCAGCTCCTGCCTTCGTCCGTCAGGGCGGGTTCAAAACCACGGATTGCCGCGCCGGTCTGCTGCAGTCCCGGCACGATGACGAGACTTGGGCTCTCGCGCATATCGTCGGTGTTCGGCTTGAAGGTAAAACCCAGCACGGCCAAGGTCTTGCCGCCAACGGAGCCGCCGCAGGCGCGAACAATCCTGTCGACCATCCGGGCCTTACGGGCTTCGTTGACGTCGAGGACCGCCTCGACAATCCTGGTCGGCGCACCGGCCTCCTCGGCGACTCGAACCAGCGCCCGCACGTCCTTGGGAAAACACGATCCTCCGAAGCCCGGGCTTGCATTGAGGAACCGGCTCCCGATTCGGCCATCGAGCCCGATGCCCTTGGCAACATCCTGGATATTGGCGCCCAACCGTTCGCACAAATCCGCCATCTCGTTGATGAATGTGATTTTGGTCGCCAGGAATGTGTTGCTGGCGTATTTGATCAGCTCGGCCGTCTCCAGATCGGTGAAAACGACCGGGGTCTCGCGCAGGAAAAGGGGCCGGTATAGCTCAGCCAGCATCAGCTTGGCGCGTTCTGCCTCGACGCCCACCACCACGCGGTCGGGATGGGTGAAGTCCGTGATTGCCGAGCCTTCGCGCAGAAACTCCGGATTCGACGCCACGTCGAAGTCCGCATCGGATCGGGTTTTCCGGACGATGCGTTCGACCTCGCGTCCCGTGCCCACCGGGACCGTCGATTTGGTCACCACGACCGAATATCCAACCAGAGCCGGCGCGATCTCCTCGGCCACCTGATAGACGTAGGAAAGATCTGCGTGTCCGTCGCCACGGCGACTGGGTGTCCCGACCGCGATCATCACGATGTCGGCGTCGGCGACGGCGCCCGCGCAATCGGCGGAGAACGACAGTCGTCCGGCCTTCACGTTGCTCTCGACAAGAGCATCGAGACCGAGCTCGTAGATCGGGATTTTGCCGGCCTGTAACGAGGCAATCTTCCGCGCATCGTTGTCGACGCAGGTCACGCGAACACCGAACTCGGAAAAACAGGCGCCGGAAACGAGACCCACATAGCCGGTTCCGATCATCGCGACTTTCATGACCAGTATCCTCTAGAAATCAGGAGGCCTCGGCCGCCTCGCGCAAGTCCGGCTTCTCGCTCTCGGTAGCCGCGGCAAGTGTTTCCCGCAAAAGCTCGATCATTTCATCGTGCAGATCATCCCGTGCCAGCGCGAAGGCCACCGTGGCGCGAAGGAACCCGGCCTTGCTGCCGCAATCGAACCGCTGGCCGTCAAAACGCAGCCCATGGAACGGCTGCGTGCCTATCAGGGAGGCCATTGCATCGGTCAGTTGAATCTCGCCGCCCGCACCTTGTTCCGTCCTGGCAAGTGGCTCGAACACCTCCGGACGCAGGATGTAACGACCGATGATCGACAGCGTCGAGGGCGCGTCGGCGGGGTCGGGTTTCTCGACCAGATCGACGACCTCGGCCAACTGGTCATCGTCGGCGCCTATGTCGAGAATTCCGTATCGATTGGTTTCCTCGCGGGGGACGTCCGTCACCGCCACCACGTTCCCGCCGGTTTCGTTGTAAACCTCGATGAGTTGGGCGAGGCAGGGGGTCTCGGCCAGAACGAGATCGTCCGCCAGGAGGATCGCGAAGGGCTCGTTACCGATCAGATTCCGCGCGCAAAGCACGGCGTGGCCCAAACCGAGCGGCTCCTGCTGGCGGGTATAGGCAACGGCACCGGCCGGCGGAACCCAGCTGTTGACGATCGCCAGCGCATCGACCTTGCCGCGCTCGAGCAACGTTTTTTCGAGTTCCGCAGAATAGTCGAAATGATCCTCGATGGCGGATTTGCCCCGACCGGTAACGAAGATAAACTCCTCGATACCCGTCGCCATCGCCTCCTCCACCGCATACTGGATCAGCGGCTTGTCGACGACGGGCAGCATTTCCTTGGGCATTGCTTTGGTCGCCGGCAGGAATCGAGTCCCCAAGCCGCCAACTGGAAACACCGCCTTGCGTACTTTCGGTGTAATCGCCCTACCACCTTTCGGAAGTCACCCTCTCCCCCCACGGATCACGCGGCGGGTCGCGGCGGGCCCCCATGCCAAGCAACCCTGATGATCCGGCCTTGTCGCATTTCCATTCGCGGAAAACAAGGCCCGTTTAGCTTTCCAGAAGGACTTCTTTGGCGCGATTGATCTTGCCCGCCAGATAGGTCGAGCCGCCTTGATCGGGGTGTAATTTTAGCATAAGCCGGTGATGTGCGGCCTTGATCTCGTCCTCGGCCGCATCGGGGCCAACACCAAGAATTTCACACGCCTCCTCTTTGCTCATCGCGGCAGAAGAGCGGCCCGCGGTCCGGCCGGAGCTCCCGGCTGTATCGGCTTTCCGGGTGCCCGCTTTCGCAGCCCAGTCGGCGCCGAAGTTTCGTTCCAGATAGGCCTCCAGAAGTTGCGCCGATTGATGGTCTCCCTGGACGCACTCCCGGTGCAGGTCGGCGAGCTGCTCGAACGATAAATCGCCCAAGGTACGCCCCACATAACGGCCTTCGAGCACTTCGCCGGTCATTTCGCCGCTATCGTGCTCGAGTGTCATCCGCAAGTACCGGGTTTCGACGGCGGAGGTCTGTCCCGGTGACGGCTGTCCACCGACCCGCATTCCCCCTCCACGGGAGAGCCAGCCGAGCAAACGCAGCAGCAAGACGAGTGCAATGGGAATGACAGCCAGATGGACTTTTCCGGTGACGGCCAGGAAAATTGCCAGCGCGCCGGCCAACCCGAAGCCGCCCCAACGCAGGATATTCGCCACGTTAGTCGTCGGGGCGGTCGCATACCAGCGGGCAATGAAGACTCCCAGCACGAGGAGGGCGACGCCGAGAATGAGATAAGCCCAGATCACGCCCGCCTCAGCCGGATTTCATCTGACTGGTCAGGCGAAGAACGTCATCGCCGCGACCCTTGCCATAATCGGCCAGCGCAACACGGCCTCCTGCTGCGTAGACCGCAACCGCACCAAGCAGTTCGCGAAGTTGCCGCGCGCTCGATGCATCGAACGGACAATAGGCGCCTCCACTCAGCTTCGCGATATGGCGAAACGCTCTGGCCGATATGGGTTCTCCGCCCTCGTGGAATACGAATACGGGCAAACCCAGCACGCCGAGTTGGCCTGCCAGATGGCTCAGCTCGTCGACGTCCTCTTCGATGTAGTCGCCGACAAAGACCAACGCATCGATCCGTGCCTTCTTCGCCTCCCGCAAGGCGTGCCGTAGCAATTTGCCGATCTGGGTCTGGCCGCCAAGGCAGAACACCGACGTCATGTGCCGGACGAGCGCTTTCGAATTGGTCAACCATTTTGTGGCCTTGAATTCACCAAATCCCCGGTAGAACACAAGCTGGACCTCGAGTCCGCCGAGCGCCGCAGTAGCCTCGAACATTTCGCCCTGGATCTGGCAAGCGAGATCCCAAGTGGGCTCCCGACTCGCCGTGGCATCGACTGCAAACATCAGGCGGCCCCGCTTGCGAGCGCCGGGCCGGTAGGGAGTAACGGCCGCCTTGCGCACAAAGGCGTCGACGGCGGCCTGCGTCTCCTTACTCGGAAGCTTACTGTCGTCTGCGGCCATCTAATTTCACGTCGTTCGTCATGCAACGATATTGCTCAGGTTGGCTTACGTCCACGTCGGTCGAGCGCCACAAGTTGCGGCATACCACCAAGCAACGTAAAGACAGGAGCGTAACTTATTGGAATAATGAGCGAAACAGTTTATTCTACATGAATGAGAGCGGATGGGTAAAACGCGTGGAAGGCGAAGGCGAAATCGACCCGATAGACCACGTCCTCCAAACCGTCCTTGGTTTTTCGCTGAACGACGACATTCCCCACATCGGCACCCTCGGCGATGACGGCGCTGTCGAGCGCCGATGCCTGACCGGGTTCCCACGTGATCACGAGATTGCCGACTTCGATGCGCTCAGCCTTCCGGACCAGCGCCAGACTCCAGGCTTCCTCCCCCACCACGACCACACGCGACAGAGCCGGCACCTGTTCCGGCAAGGGCCCATCGAAAAACGGATAAGGTTCCGTGCGGCTGTCGTAATAGGTGTAGGGATTGGCTCCATATCGAGCATATGACCCGTGACCGGGCACGAGGACCAGGCCGTCCCGGGCCCGTTCACGGAAGTTCGCAAATGATTCGAGGCGGGCGGGCAGCATGGTGAACCACCGACCCGTCATTTCTCCAACGATTGCCTCGCCGACGAATTGCTGCCACCAGCTCTCGGTCTGGCGGTCGTACATGATGAGGTCGGAATTCCGCAAAAATCGGAAACCCCGAAATCGAGCACCCGCCCGTCGACACGTCGGTCGAAGACGACCGTCGTGTTGCACAAGGGGCAAAAAGTCACGGCGATTGGCACGCCACCGACGACGTCGTTGACGATCTCGTGCCGCGTCAGAATGCGTAACGGGTAGGCCCGAATGTCTCCGTCGATGGAGAGGCCGGCCACCGGCTCGCGGTCTGCGATATCCTCGATTTCTCGAACCGGGGCAAAGCTCGGTGAATCGATCGCCGGTATGCCATCCTTGCGAACCCCGCCTCATTTCACCTCGTCCCAATCGATGCCGTAGATATCGAACGCGGTGTTGGGCCAAGACCGCTCGAGATCGGGAAACGTCTCCAAGGGCGACGCCGAAGCGAACGTCGCGGCATGCACGGCGAGAAGAACCAGCGTCAGCGCGCGTCCGAAACGTCTCAAGTTATCTTTGACGATGACCATATTCGCGCTAAATTGTCGTCTGAGAGAATTATCTGCAGACTGAGTCAAGGCGGCAAGTCACGACCACGTGACTAGGCTCCGTCAGAGCGGGCTTATGATTTGCGGCGTTTACTTGCAGGCAACAATTTTAATTGCTATTTAGTTTGGAGAGGTTAGGGAAAATGATCGACCCGGCGGCAGGCCGGCGCCCCTGAGACCAGGAGATCGCTTGCGATGTGCGGACTAGCGGGAATCATGTTCAAGACTGGTGGAAGCAGCAACGACACCGGCAAGGCCCTGATCGACATGCTCGACGGATGTCAGCATCGGGGGCCCGATTCGACAGGCTTTGCGCTCTACACGACGGACACGGAGGAGGACCGGCTTCACCTCCGGTTTTACGTCGGTCCCGCGGGAACCGAACAGAGCAAAAAGATCACCGAAATCAAGGACATCCTCGCGAAGCACAGTGCGTCGATCCTCAAGGACGAGGTCATCGTCGAGAATTACCGCTGCGACGTAGAATTCAGCGGCGACCTGCAGAAGATGAGCTATGACCTGGAGCACATCGCCTCGATCATCTCAATCGGGAGCAGCCTCGAAATCTTCAAGGATGTCGGCACTGCTCACGAGGTCGACGATCGCTACCACATCCAAGGATTCAAGGGCACTCACGGGCTGGGCCATGTTCGGATGGCGACCGAATCGGCGGTCGCGCCCGAGGCCGCTCACCCCTTCTGGGCGACCGGATTTTCGGACGTGGCGATCGTCCATAACGGCCAGATCACGAATTACTATAAGTTGCGCCGCCGCCTCGAGCGTCGGGGCTTCGAATTTCATACCGAGAATGACAGCGAGCTGATAGCGATCTATCTGGCCGACAAGCTGCAGCAGGGCATTTCGCTCCGCGACGCTCTGGGCCAGTCGATCGAGGATCTCGACGGCACCTTTTCCTATCTGGCGTCGACCAAAGACGAGATCGGCTACGCGAAAGACCGGCTCGCGGTGAAGCCGATGATCATGTACGAGGACGACGACCTCATCGCGATCGCCTCCGAGGAGGTTTCGCTCAACCGCCTGTTTCCCGGAAAGCCGCTCGATACCAAGGAGCCACCGCCAGGGACCTATAAAACATGGTCACGCTAGATCTGGCCGAATTACCCGTTCGTCAGGCCAACGAACAGCTTCGCGAATACGGCGAAAAGGGTGAGGATGTCGAGATCCTCAATCCAGATTCGAAGCATCACATCGGCGTCGGGCTGACCTCGCCGATCAATGTTCATGTCCGGGGCTCGGCCGGCTATTTTTGCGCGGGCCTGTCGGACGGCGCCAATTTCACGATTGACAACAACGTCGGCTGGGGCGCGGGCGACAACATCTATCAGGGTTCCGTGGTCGTCGGCGGCAACGCCGGCGCGATTGCTGGTGTTGCGATTCGTGGCGGCGACGTCGTGATCAAGGGAAATATGGGCTCGCGCTCAGGCCAGGTGATGAAGGCCGGCACCCTGTGCTGCGCCGGCAACGCCAATTTCATGGCCGGCTACATGATGTATGGCGGCAAGATCATCATTCTGGGCAATTCCGGCGAGCGCGTGGGCGAAGACATGAGCGCCGGTGATATCTATGTGGGCGGCGACCTGCAGGATCTTGGATCGGACGCGATCCAAACCGATATCTCTCAAGAAGAAATCGATGAAATATTAGAATTTTTAGATCGTTACGAGCTGAAGTTCACAGGAACTCTAAAGAAAATCATTAACGCTGGGAAGAAGCTGCGCTACCCCACCCTGGAAAAACAGATGCGCAGCATTCCCTACTTTCATTTTTCCAGCGACTGCGATTACTGGAACGGCAAGGTCCAGGAGGACATCTATATCAAGTCCCAGATTGGCCGTTACCGCATTCGCGGCTATGGCGGGGCACGCACCCTGCCCCATTTCGGCGATATTGCGTTCCGCGCCGATTTATCGAAAATTGGCGCCGAGCCGGACCCGGTCTCGAAGATCAGCCTGAAGACCGAAATCGGCGGTCGTCATGGCGGCCAACCCTTGAAGCTGACCATGCCGGTGATGATCGCGCCGATCAGCTACGGTGCGATCTCGGCCTCGACCAAGCACGCGATAGCCATTGCCTCCTCGCTCTCGGGCATTGCCGAGAACACGGGCGAAGGCGGCATGAGCGAGGCGCAACGGAATTCGGCGAAGCAACTCATATTTCAGTGTCTGGGCGGGCGTCTGGGCTGGAACATCCACGACATGAAGCGAGCCAACGGCGTCGAAATCTACATTTCCCAGGGTGCGAAGCCGGGATTTGGCGGCCAGCTCATGGCAAAGAAGGTGACCAAGGAATTGGCGCGGGTGCGCGGCATCCCCCACGGCATCGATTTGCGCTCGCCGTCACGCCACCCCGATATCCTCGGGCCCGACGATCTCGTCATTAAGGTCGAGGAATTTCGCGAGGCGACGGGCTACAAGGTGCCGGTGAGCGTCAAGATGGGTGCGGGCCGTGTGCCCGACGACATCAAGATTGCGGTCAAGGATACCTTCGACTTCGTCGAGCTGGACGGAATGCAGGGCGCCACCGGCGCGGGAAGCTCCGAGGTTTCCGAATTCGTCGGCATCCCCACGCTGGCGGCGATCGTCGAGGCGGTCGACGCGCTGAACGACATCAACGCCCGGGACAAGATCCAGATCGTCCTCATGGGTGGCATGCATGATGGCGTCGATATGATGAAGGGCCTGGCGCTTGGAGCCGACGCCTGCGCGATCGGTACGTCCGCGATTATCGCGGGCGGTTGTATCGCCTGCATGCAGTGTCACATCGGTGATTGCCCGGTCGGCATTGCGACCCAGGATCCCGAACACGAAAGCCGCTACAACTACGAGGTCGAGGCCCATAACATCCACCGCTTCCTCGAGAGCGTACGCTGGCAGATCGCGGCGATCACCCACGCGTTGGGACACGACGACGTAAGCCAGCTGTCGCGCGACGACCTGGTCGCGCTGACACCGGAGGCGGCGGCGATCACCGGGCTGCCCTACGAGCCCGAATATCGTCAGCAGGACGACGATCTGCGCCGAAAGGTCGGCTGACGTGGCCGCGGCGGAAGACAAGAGCCTGATGACGGACTTGCCGAATCCGTTCGAACTCGCGGACGATACGGGCGACAAGCATTACGTCCCCGCACCGTGTCAGCTGGGTTGCCCGATTGGCACCGACGCGCCCTCCTATATCGCCCTGATCTGGGAAGAGAAGCTGGAAGAAGCCTACGAAGCGATTACGGCGACCAACCCGTTCAGCTCCTCGTGCGCCCGCATCTGCGCGGCGCCCTGCGAAGATGTCTGTCGGCGCGCCGACAGCGACGGACCGATCGGTATTCGCAATCTCAAGCGCTATGTCATGGAACGCCTGGGCGACAAGATCAAGCTGCCGTCCGTTCAGGTGTCGCGCGAGGAGACCATCGGCATCATCGGCGGCGGGCCTGCGGGTCTGACTGCGGCCCAGGATTTTGCCCTGGCCGGGTTCGGAGTCCACGTCTACGAGCTGTCCGAGGTGCTTGGTGGGATGATCGCCTGGGGAATTCCTTTCAACCGGCTGCCGCCGCCGGTCCTCAAGGAAGACCTCGACCGGATTCTCGAGCGCTGCCCGGGCATCGAGGTCCACCTGAATTGCACCTTTGGCAAGGACGTCACTTTCGATGAGCTGAAGGACCGCCACCAGGCCGTGCTGCTGTCGATCGGCGCAACCTGGGGCAAGGATCTACCGATCCCCGGCGTGGAACACCCGAGCGTGTGGGACGGGGTCGACTTTCTGCACCGAACCAACGCGGGCGAAACACTCAAGGTCGCCGGCAAGGTCGTCGTCATCGGTGGCGGCGACGTCGCCATGGACGTCGCACGAACCGCGCTTCGGCTGGGTGCCAGCGAGGTTCATCTCTCGGTGCTCGAAAACCGCAACAACATGCGGGCCCACGAGCACGAGCTCCACGCCACGCTCGCCGAGGACGTCGATCTGCACAACGACCGTCTGCCGACGCGGATCGAGGCCACCGAGTCCGGGCTGGCCCTTCACGTCGTCAAGACGACGGGCGGCGGCCTGGACGACGAAGGGCGCCTGCAGTTCGAGATCGTCGAGGGTTCTGATTACGTGGTCCCCTGCGACATGGTCATGACCGCCGTGGGCCAGCAGGCGTTGAGCGACGAGCTGGACAAGCGTGGGATGATGGAGCGCGGCTGCGTGATCACCGACGCGGACACCATGCGCACGGCCGATCCAATGGTCTATTCCGCGGGCGACAGCGCCTTCGGCGGCTCGACCATCGTCGAAGCGATGCGCCAGGGCCACAAGGCGGCCTACTACATCAAAGCGGCGCTCGACGGCATCGACGATCCGATCCCCTACAAGACGCCGCACCGGACCCGCCGCGTCAAGGTGGCCCAGGATCTGGAATGGTCGAACATCCCGCAAATGAAGCAGGAATTCATCGGCCTGGGCAGCGACCCCGAGGCATTCGAGGAGAGCGAGATCGGCTATGACCGGGATACGGCCATTGCCGAGGCAGCCCGGTGCTTTCGCTGCGATGCCGAGACCGGCTCTTCGGATTACTCGGTGCAGAACCGCGAGGACATCTTCTCGATGGCGCGGACCAATCCGATGGACCACGCGAAGCACGCGGCGATGTTGAGAAAGCGTCTGCCGAACCGCGACGACCCCTATCCCGAGGAGCGCAGTGCAACGCTCGAAGATCTCACCTTCCTGCCGGCCAACCTCTCGCGCCTGGTGATCGATCCCTATCGCGAGGCGTGCAAGGTCTCGACCGCGATCGGCGCGATGGAGCTGCCCCAGCCTTTCTTCGTCACCGGCTTCGATGAGGCACCCAGCGAGGTGAAGGCGGCAGTGGCGTCGGGTCTTGCACAAAGCGATTGCGGGTATCTGGGCGCTGCCCCAATCGCGGACAATATCCGCTGGCTCCAGCTGCTTGAACCCGGCACCGAGGCCAGCAAGGACGCTGTCGCGCTGGTCTACCGAACCGGCCAGAGTTTCGCGCCCGTCGAGGTGAAACGGCTGTACGAAGATCAGCTTCTGGGGCTCGCGGTGTCGTCGTCCGCAGCCCTCGAAGAGGCCATTCCCTTCGCGCTCGAAGCCGGCTTCGACCTGATGGTGCTGGATGGAAGCGGTGGAATCGGCGGCCGCTGGCCCGAGCTCGCGGGCGCACCCGACCTCACCATGATGCGCGACGCCATCCGGATCCTGCGCCGGCTCAACCGCGAGGAAGAGATCGACCTGGTGTTCTTCGGCGGCATGCGCTCGGGAACCGATGCTGCAAAACTGATCGCCATGGGGACGGTCGCGGTGGTGTTCGGCGCTTCGGTCGGATTTGCCGCGGGCGGCGCCTTCGTCCAGGGCAACGACATGATGTTCGAGGCGGACTATACCGCCGAGGACCGTACGCTTGCGGTCGCAAATATTCTCAAGGCGGTTGCGGTCGAAGCTTCGATGATGGCCCGATGCACCGGCAAGACGGCACTCCACAATCTGGAGCCCGAGGACATGCGTTCGGTCAGCATCGCGACGGCCGAGGCGACAGACCTTCTCCTCGTGGGTAAGCAGTCGGCCGCCTGACGACTGAGAACGCCGGATCGCCCCTCCAGAACGAAGACCTGTCATGCGCAGCTTCTGGCTCCAACAGGCCCTCGCCGAAGATCAAGCCGACATAACACCGCTGGATGGCGATATCCGCGCCGATATTTGCATCGTGGGCGGCGGTTTCACGGGGCTGTGGACGGCGCTTCGCCTCAAAGAGCACGAGCCTTCCCTCGATATCGTGATCATCGAGGCCGACATCTGCGGTGGCGGGGCGAGCGGCCGGAACGGCGGCTTCTGCATGACCTGGATGTCGAAGGCCGCGACGCTGCTCAAGATCTGCGGCGCCCAGGACGGCGTCCGCCTGCTTCGGGAATCCCAAGACGGCGTCGCGGCAATCGGGCAGTTCTGTGTCGATCACGGGATCGACTCCCATTTCCGTCACGACGGCTGGCTGTGGACCGCGGGGAATGCGGCTCAGGCCGGCGCCTGGTCCGAGACCCTGGAGCAGCTCGACAAGCTGGGCATCGATGCCTTCGACGAACTCGCGACCGACGAGGTTGCCCGGCGCACCGGAAGCGAGGCGCATTTCGCCGGCGTCTTCGAGCGCGGCATCGCGACGGTCCAGCCCGCTTTGCTCGCCCGGGGTCTGCGCCGGATCGTCGCCGAACGGGGCGTCACAATCTACGAGCAGACGAAAATGACCCGCCTCGCCCGGCAAACGATGCCGCGAGTTCGAACCAACCGGGGCACGGTCACCGCGACCCGCGTGGTTCTGGCGCTCAACGCCTGGGCGCACGAGTTGTCCGAATTCCGGCGTACGGTCATCCCGATCGGTCCCAATGCGTTCGTGACCGAGCCTGCGCCCGACCGCCTAGCCGAGGTGGGTCTCACCGACGGGGTCGCGATCTCCGACTCCCACATGCTGGTGAACTACTACCGCACCACACACGACGGCCGGCTCGCCTGGGGCAAGGGAGGCGGCCCGATCGCCTTCGCCGGCCGGGTCGGCACGCGTTTCGACGGCCCCGCGCCCCGGCCCGATCTGGCCTGGGCCGATTTCGTCCGCTACTACCCCTCGCTGTCCGATTTGAAGATCGCGACCAGCTGGACCGGGCCCGCAACACGCACGGAAACCGGCCTGCCCTCGTTCGGCCGTCTGCCTCGCGCGCCCGCAATCGTGTTCGGTCACGGCTATACGGGAAACGGCGTCGGGCCCAGCTATCTCGGCGGGCGCATTCTCGCGTCGCTGGCGCTCGATCTCGACGACGAATGGACGAATATGCCGCTCGTCCAGATGCCACACGCTTTCCTGCCCCCCGAACCGATCCGATATTTTGGCGGCCAGGTCGTCCGCGCCGCCGCCCACGCTAAGGACCGCGCCGAGGATGCAGGCCGCAAACCCGGCCCCCTGGTCAATAAACTCGCAGCGCTGGCGCCCGCCGGTCTCGCGCCGCTACACGACGACGACTAACCCGTCGTTCAGGCCGTCAGCGCCTCGATCACGAGCTTATGGAAATGATGGACCCCGTGCTCGCTGATATTGTGGTGGCCGAAATCCGTCATGTAATAGCCTTGGCGATAGCCCAGTGACTGCTGACCTTTTTGCACGCTCTCGAGGATCGCGACGTCCTCGGGCTGAAGGGTCTCGTCGAGATAGCGGATGGTCTCCCACTGATTTTCGGTCGGCGTCGGGTCGAGAAAGAAGAAATCAAAGGTCTGACGTGTGCGCCCCGGCGCGACGGGGGCCTGGTTCCAGACCATCAGATTGCCATCGCCAGGATAACGCAGGATGAGAATATTGGGCCAGACCCACCACATGCCGTGATCCATGACCGCGGCGCCCTCGATATCGTAGGCGCTGTTCGCACCCGGCCGGGCCAGGGCATGCTGGGTCTGGTACAGGCCGTGGATTTCGATCCGCCAGGTGTCGTAATCGATCAGCTCGAGGAATCCCCGATGGGCGTCGCCTGCGACCGGCACATGATAGGACTCGAGGAAATTGTCCTGCACGTTCTTCCAGTTCGATCCGATGTCAAAGCTCAGCCGGTGGGCGAAGGCAAGCTGGTCGATGTCGGGGGCAAGCCGGCGCAGGTCGGCCTCCAGCCCGTCCGCTTGACTCGCGAACGACGGCGCCGAGCTATCGGGGTTGATCAGGATCATGTTGCAAAAGATTTCAACGCCCACGGGCGTCAGGCAAACCGCCGCCCGATCGAAGCCGGCCACGTTGGTAGCGTTGGGCGCCCCCCGAAGCCGGCCGTCGAGTTCGTAGGTCCAGGCGTGGTAGGGGCAGACAATCGCGCTCTCGATGTGGCCCGAGCCCTCGAGGAGCTCGTGCCCCCGGTGCATGCAGGCATTGAAGAACCCCCGGACCGCGCCGTCACGGCCGCGCAGGATCACGATGTTCTGGCCGCCGATCTCGCAGGTCAAATAATCGCCTGGCGCAGCAAGCTGGGAGACATGCCCGGCATACTGCCAGCGGCGCTGGAAAATCGCGCGGCGTTCCTGCTCGAAGATTGCGGGATCGTGATAGAAATGGGCGGGCAAGGCCCGGGCGCGTTCGGGGTCGTCGTCGAACGCTCCCACATCGAGAAACGGCGCTGTCACTTTGTCGATCATCGCTAGCCCCCTCGAGGCAGAGCATGATCCGAGTGAATACCATAATCAGCGATCACTATCATAGGTCACGGCTGGCCGTTCGACCACGCGTCAGGCATCGGCCCGGGTCAGTTTATCGAGCAGCAGGGCGAAGAACCCGTCGGCGTCGGCTGTTTCGAGAACCTGGGCATTGGCGGGCCGCTCGCCTGTGCACCGCGTCCGGCCCAGTTCGGCTCCGTCGTCGGTGACAATCTCCACATGCATGGCTCGCCCGGTAAACAGATCGGGCCGGAGCAGATAAACGACCACGCAAGGGTCGTGCATGGGCGCACCGGCGAGCCCCGTCTTGCGCGCGCCGTAGAAATCGAGCATTCCCGCGACGGCTTTGCTCGCCGGTCCGCCCACGGCCCGGATGGCATCTCGCCGCTCGGGTGTCGCGATCACCTGATGGGTGAGGTTCAGCCCGATCATCGTGATCGGGATTCCGGCGCGATAGACGATGTCTGCGGCCTCCGGATCGGCGTGGATGTTGAATTCGGAACAAGGCGTGACATTCCCCGCGCCCGTCGAACCGCCCATGGAGACGATCTCGCGAAGGCCCCGCGCGATACCGGGCGAACGCTGCAGGGCCGTCGCAAGATTGGTGAGCGGGCCAAGCGTGCCCAGCGTGATGCTCCCCTCCGCCGCCGCCGCCGTCAGCGTCTCGATCAGGAAATTGACACTATGGCGCTCGTCGAGCGGCCATTCGGGCGCGGGAAGGTTCGCGCCGTCGATACCGCTCATCCCGTGCACGGTCTCGGCGGTTTCGAGCGCGCGCTTCAAGGGGCCGTCGCAACCCGCGAAAACCGGCACGTCGGGGCGGCCGGCTAGTTCCCTGATCGCCCGCGCATTAGCCGAAGTGCGCTCAATGGGCACGTTGCCGCCAACGGTCGTCACCCCCAGAAGCTCGAACGCCTCGGGCGAGGCGAAGGCCATCAGCAGAGCAACGGCATCGTCCTGGCCGGGGTCGCAATCGATAATCAGCGGCCTTGCGTTCATCCCGTCACGGTTGCGGTCGGGCTAACCATACGTCTTGCAATAGACATCCCAGTTCTTTTCGAAGAGCGGCCGGATGATGTCGATGAGCCCTTCGTAGCGTGCGTCACCGGCTGGAAAGAACTCGGCCATGCTGCGGGAGACTTCCTCGGGCCGGAGGTAATAGTAGGGTTCGAGAAGCGCCACGCTGGTCTCGGTGATGAGCCGGACCGCTTCCATCGTCTTGCATGCCCTGAGTTCCCGGAGCAGGGCGTCCATCTCCGCGTCCTCGACTGTGCCGAAGTAGTACCCGAGCACAGTGCGATCCGTTTCCTCGCCGGCGTCGAGCCACATGCACATCGTCGCAAGATCGAAGATGGGATTGCCGTAGCCGCCGCCATCCCAGTCGATGAACAGAACCCGCCCGTCGCGGTCGAACATCAGGTTCACGTAGGCCACGCAATTATGGGTCAGCACCGGGATGAAGGGGCGCATCACCGGCTCGAGCGCATCGGTCACCCGACGGAAGAACGGTACTTCACCGGCAAGGGCCGACGGTGTGAAGCCGTTGCGCTCGTAGCCGGTTTCCATCTGGTCCAGAAACCGGCGCACGGTGTAAAACACCCACCAATAGCTGATCGTTTCCTCGACCGCATCGGACCCGGCATGAAGCGCCTTCAGGCGCTCCGTGATATGGGCGATCATTGCGGGCTCGCCGAACTGCAACTCGGTCATTCTGGGGGTATCAATGAAATCGGTGATCGTGATGTTGGGCTCCCAATAGCGGAGCGCCGGCCCCAGCCCGAGTTTGTGAGCCGCCTTCGTGCAATGGACGACGGTCGGCTGGCGTTCCCGGTAGCGATCGAAGCCGCAGCGCACCGCGTAGCGCCTGCCGTCGGCGTCGGTTGCGAAGTAAGTCCGGTTGGTCAGGCCCCCCGCCTTTTGCTCGAGCGCGACCGGGCCCGCCCAAATGGGCAGGCCGCGCAAATAGGTCTGGGTTTCTTCGGTGTCCCAGGACCGTTGGAGGCGCGCGATGTCGCTTTCTCCAAAGAAATCGTCTTTCATGGCGTCGTGCCTGTACCGTTGCGTTATGCCGGGCTTGTATTATCGAATAGGTCGAGACCGAGGCATAGCCGCAAGGCGCACCACCGATCGGGGAGAGCGAACCATGTACAAGCTTTATACATCCTGGAACTCCTACGCCATGACGGCGCAGGTCATGCTCGAGGAACTGGGACTCGATTATGAGCTCGAATGGGTCACGATCCATATCCCGCTCGAAAAAAAGGATAAGGAATTCGTCGGGCACAACCCGAACGGCCAGGTTCCGACCCTGATCGGCCCGGAGGGCACAATCTACGAAACCGGCGCAATTCTCGTCCGACTCGCCGAAACCCATCCCGAAGCAGGTCTGATTCCAGCCCTCGACGATCCCCGGCGTCCGCTCTTCTGGCAATGGCATTTCTATCTGGTCTCCACATTCATGCCGGAGGAATTCATCCAGGACGGCCCGGATCGCTACTTTCCCGACACGGAACGCCAGTCCGCTCTCAAGGAGGCCTCGATGGTCCGCCTGCGACGGATCTGGCGGGTACTTGACGATGGCATCGGCGATGGCCCCTATTTTCTCGGCGATCAGTTCACGACCGTCGATATTTCATTCGCGCTGCAGGCCTGCTGGATCGATTCGCACCCACCCGAGGGGCTCGAATCCTATCCCAACGCGCTGCGCAACCTTCGGACCGTGCTGAAACGGCCGTCGGTCGGCAAAGTGTTCAAGGATCACAAAGTGGAGTTCCAGGCCGATCTTTGACGCCGCGGCGGCCGGGCCGGTCCGTCGAAGCGGCGATCAGGTCTCGGCCAGGCCCAGTTCGATCTTCTTCTTGTTGCTCCAGGCTTGGATGATGCGGTCGGTGATCATCGCGATGAACGCCATGCCGAGCGCGTTGATCATGCCCATGCCGAAGTCGGGCAAGGCGATGCCCATATAGACCAGCTGACCGAGACCCTTGGTCCCGACCAGTGCGGTAATGACCAGCATCGCGAGGCCGAACAGGACCGTCTGGTTGATGCCGAGCATGATCTCGGGCAACGCCAGGGGGAGTTGTACATTGAACAACAGCTGGCGCTTTGTGCAGCCGATCGATTTCGCGGCCTCGACCGTCTCGGGATTGACGTTGCGGATGCCGTGTTCGGTATAACGGATCGCCGGCACGATGGCGTACATGATGATCGCCAGGAAACCGGCGAACTCGCCCGCCTTGAAGAGCATCAGGACCGGGATCAGGAAGACGAAAAGCGGGATCGTCTGAAGCGTATCGTTGATCGGCCGGACGATTGCCGAAACGCGGTTGCTGCGAGACGCCCAGACCCCGATGGCGACGCCCAGGAAGGCGCAGATCGTCACCGCCGAGCCGCACAGATAGACCGCGAGCATGGTGCGGAACCAATAGCCCGTGATCAGCATGAAGAGCAGCCCGAGCAGGGCGAACAGGCCCGTCTTCCAGCCGCCCACCTGCCAAGCCAGCAGGGTGACCGGCAGGATGAAGGCCGGCCAGGGTATGTCGGTCAGGCCGAAATACAGCATCACGCCGACCAGGACGACGGCCAGGCCGACACGCCAGCTCAACTTCTTCGTCGCCAGGGCCGCGAGGCCGGCAATGAAGAAGCAATAACCGACGATGATGGGCGTAGTCAGGGCGAAGCCGTAGGAGTAGGGCTTCACCGCGTCGTCGAAGCCCAACTTGATGGGCAGCATGAAGAAGAACAGCGACCAGCTCTTGATCGCCGTCGTTACATGGGGATAGTTCGAGTTGATGAAGGTCAGCGAACTGTTGATCGGCTCGAAGGGGAAGTAGCTCCAGCTCTTCGGGTAGCTGTGCATCACGGGCAAGAACTGGCTGATCGCGATCAGGATGGCCATCACGATCAGGGTCAGCCACAGGGCTTGCCGGCGCTCCCAGAGATTGCCGTGATGGAATTTCGGCAAGCCGCGCTTTTCCGCGAACTTGCGGCTGATGCGATCCATCATCATCGCCATGAAAACGATCGTAATGCCCGCAAGCAGGCTCTGGCCGAATTGGGCGCGGCGCAGGGTCTTGAGCACTTCGAAGCCGATGTCCTCGGCGCTGCCGATCACCGCGGCGATGATCACCATGGCGAGCGCCGCCATGATGGTCTGGTTGACGCCGATCATGATCGTGGGCATGGCCGAGGGAAACTGGACCCACCACAGCAGTTGCCGGTTGGTCGTGCCCGACATACGGGCGGAATCGACCACGTCGGGCGGTACGCGGCTCAATCCCAGCATGATGTTCCGCGCCATGGGAGGCGCCGCGTAGACGGCGCTGGCCAACAGACCGACCACGGGTCCGAACCCGAACAGCAAGAGAATGGGAATGAGGTACGCGAAGGTCGGGATCGTCTGCATGAAATCCAGTGTCGGCTGAACGATGCGCCGCCCGGTTTCGTACTTATAGCTCACCACGCCGAGCGCCAGCCCCAGCCCCAGGGACAGCGGCACGGAAAGTGAGACGAGGGCCACGGTCATCATGCCCTTGTCCCAAAAGCCGGTGACCAGCATGTAGGACAGGGCGAGCAGGCAGAACAGCGCGAGACCCCAGCCCGAGGCGACATAGGCGAGCGCGCAGACCGCAACCATCGCCGCCGGCCAGGGCAGCCAGTGGAAAAATTCCCGAAGCCCGATCATCGGCCATTCGATAACCCAGCTGATCCCACGAAAAATGAACTTGAAGGTGTCGACGAACCAGTCCATGAAGGCGTTGAGCCATACATTGATCGGCGCGCCGCTGCCCTCCTCGATGCGCATCAGCCAGGGCAGGTCATCGTGCAGGAAGAAACTGAGCACGATAACGACGCCGACGCCGCCCCAGAGAATCATCCTGGGTTCGACGCGGTCGCGCAGCCTGCCGGCACCTTCGGCGAGCATTGTGGAGGCGAGGCTCATCGTCGCAATCTTATTCCTTGTATGCGCGGTACGCGCGGCCTTTCGAACCGGGCCGGTCTACACATACACGTAGTCGGGCCGGTCCCGGAATAATAACCTCACGGCAAGGCTGAGGAACACGCAAAAAAACGTGAAGCAACCGGTTCGGGCGGCGTGGTGGCGCTTCCCACGGGGAAACGCCGCCCCATCCGGGTCGGCCTAATGGCCCATCGCGTTGTCGACCCAGGGCTGCCAGCGGGACTGGTTATCCGCGATCCAGCCGTCGACATACTCCTGAAGATCCATGCCCTCGACATCGACCTGCTTTATCGCAACCGCCTGATCTTCGCTCGTGACTGACAGGCTCTGGAACAACTTGAAGGCCGCCGGCCACTTCGCTTCCATGCCCGACCACGCAGCCTTGTAGATGCGCGTCGGGGGCCAATCGCAATCGTAGGTCTTATCGGGATTAAGCCCCCAGGAGGGATCATCAAGGCAGGCCTGGTCAAACGTCGGCAAGGGCAGATGGTTCAACTCGAAGGATCCGAAAACCCAATGGGGTTCATAAAAACCGATGAGCAACGGCTCGTCGCGCTCGAACGCCGAAATGATCGAAGCCACCAGACCGCCCTCGCTGCCCGACGGGACATGTGCGATCGGCAACCCGAGCGCTACGGACCGATCGGCATTGAGTGTGCCCCATTCGATCGGGTAGTCGACAAAACGGCCGTTGGGAAAGGTCTCGGCGTCGGCAAAGATTTCGCCGCAGTCATAGAGCGCTTCCCAGCTATCAGCGAGACCCGGGCACACCTCCAGGGCCTTGGCGTTGTAGTACCAGCCCTCTCTGGCGTCCGCGCCGGAGTCGCCCATGTCGACGACCTGGCCGTCATCGAACCACTTGTTCCAGCCCTCGCCCATGTTCGACGACCACAGTTCCCCGGTCGTGGTCAGGTTGCCGTCGGCCAGCGCCGTAATCTGCGGGTAATAGCCTGCGACGACAAATTCGACGTTGTAGCCCATCTTAGTGAGCAGCCCGCCGAAGATGTAGCTTTGGAAAATCTGACCGGTCCAATCGTTTATCGCAATTTTGATCGTTTCGTCCGATTCCGGGACGTCGGCAGCCTTGGCCGATCCCGAAAACCCGATGCCGGCCGCAAGCGCAACACCGGCAAGCGTCAGTACCAATTTCCGTGTTAGCGATCTCAGCGTTTTCTCCCTCAAATTCCAGCTTGCGCCGTTCATCGGCGTCGTCGCACCGCAGCGGGATACGCCTCCTCTCCACGGACGCCTTCTGCACGGGCGTTGCTCTAAATTAGGACCCCGGCTGTCCTGTCGTTATCGCCGAAGCTACGCCGCAGGCGCGAGTCGTGGGATCCCGTCTGCGGAACCTTGCGGTTATTGAACCTCATGAAACCCGGATTGAAAAGAGCCTTTTGTTCAGAGGCTTAATGGCATGCGGCGCAGATGCGACGGAAACCGGGCGACCGTCGGCCATTCCGTCTCGCGAAACGCGCGGAATGTCCTTTCCCCGCCCCGGCAGACCAGCCAGGCGAGAGGGCCTCGATTTCCCGTGAAATGGCCGGATTATGCGGGAGGGCGGCGCAGCCCTAAGGCAAACGCCGCCCAGTCCCGATCGGCCTCTATCTACATCTTCGCGTCATCGATCCAGCCCTGCCAGCGGGATTCGTTGTCCACCAGCCAGGCTTCGACCACTTCCTTCAGGTCGGCGCCATCGACGTCAACTGCCTTCAGGACGGGCTCCTGATCGCCATTCGTAATATTGAGATTCACGAGCAGTTGATAGGCCGCCGGCCATTTGTCTTGCATGCCGGACCAAGCGACCTTGAAAATGCGCGTGGGTGCCCAGCCGCAATCGAACGTCATGTCCGGGTTGATGCCGAGGGACGGATCTTCCCAGCAGCCTTCCACGTATTCCGGCAGGGGCAGTTCGATCAGATCGTAATCCACCATGATCCAGTGGGGTTCCCAGAAATTGACCAGGAGCGGTTCGTCGCGCTCGTAGGCCGAGATGATCTCGGCCACTTCCGCGCCCTCACTGCCCGACGGGCTGGAGACCAGCGGCAGGTCGAGTGCCGCGATCCGATCGACGTTTTTCGTGCCCCATTCGATCGGGTAGTCGACCAGCCGGCCATTGGGGAAGGTCTCGGCGTCCGCCCAGATCTCTCCGCAGTCGCGGATCGCTTCCCAGCCATCCGCCAGGCCCGGGCACATCTCCAGGGATTTCTGGTTGTAGTACCAGGCTTCCTTGGCCGCGAGGCCGAGAGCGCCGGCGTCGAGAATATTGCCTCCATCAAACACCTCGCTCCAGCCCGGGCCCATGTTGGACGACCACAGCTCGGTGGATATGGTCAGCGTGCCGTCTGCGATCGCCGTCACTTGCGGGTAATAGCCCGCGGTCACGTATTCAATGTTGTAGCCCATCTTTTCGAGCAACCGGCCGTAGACGTAGCTGTTGAAGTGCTGGCCGGTCCAGTCGTTCATGGCGATGATGATCGCATCGTCCGATTCCGGGACGTCTGCGGCCTTGGCCTGTCCCGATAATCCGACGCCGGCCGCAAACGCCAGTGCGGCGAGCGTCAATACGGTTTTCCTTGCAAGCAGTTTCATCACTCTCTCCCTAAATTAGTGGCTTTCGCTATTTATCGGCGTTGGCGCACCGCAGCGGGATACGCCTTGTTTCCGGGGGTTGCCTTCTGCGCGGGTGTTGATCTTGTCCAAGCCCCGGTCGTGGCACCGATATCGCCGACGGCTCGCCGCAAACGCAAGTAGTGGGATCGCGCACTGCGGTACCTTGCTGCTATTGAACCTCACGAAACCCGGATTGAAAAGTGCCTTTTGTTCAAAGTCTTAAGGACAGGCACCCGATACCCTTCAGGCACGTGGCCCAAAGGCCTCGGAATTCAGGCGAATGGTGATCGTTCGGCCCGATTGAACGCGCCGATTTCGCCACATTCCACCCGGGGAAAGAATCTCTCGAATCGCGCAAGGTCTCGCGAAAATGCAGTGGGGCGGCACCTCCTGCCCGAAAGCGCCGCCCTACCCCGATCAAATTCGCCTGGCGTTCAATCCGATGGCGTTAATGAACGCCGTTTAGCTTCGGTTTGCGTAAAGCTAAACGTTCAGCGCTCTAATTGCCCATCGCGTCGTCAATCCAGGCCTGCCAGCGAGATTCGTTGGCTACGAGCCAGGCGTCGACTTGTTCCTTCAGGTCATTGCCGTCCACATCGACTGCCTTCATGACGGGTTCCTGATCCGAGTTCTTAATTTCGAGATTAACGAAAAGGCGATAGGCTGCCGGAAATTTCTCTATCATGCCCGGCCACGCGGCCTTGTAGAGGCGCGTCGGCATAAAGTCGCAATCCATGATCATGTCCGGATTGATGCCAACCGACGGATCCTCCTCGCAACCCTCTTCGTAGGGCGGCAAGGATAAAGGAATCAGATCGTATTCATGGACCCAATGGGGTTCCCAGAAATTGACGAGAAGCGGTTCGCCACGCTCGAAGGCTGATATAATCTCCGCAACTTCCGCGCCCTCGCTGCCCGACGGGCTCGAGACCAGAGGCAAATCAAGCGCCGCGATGCGATCGACGTTACGCGTGCCCCACTCGATCGGATAGTCGACCAGTCGTCCGTTGGGATAGGTCTCGGGTCCCGCCCAAATTTCGCCGCAGTCCCGGATCGCTTCCCAGCCATCCGCAAGGCCCGGGCACAATTCCAAGGACTTGGGGTTGTAATACCAGGCCTCCTTCGCGCTTAGGCCGACATCCCCTACATCGATGACCGCGCCAGATTCGAAATAAGGATCCCAGCCCGGGCCCTGGTTCGACGACCAGAATTCGCCGGACGTGTGTAAGTTACCATCGGCAAGCGCCGCGATCTGCGGGAAATAGCCTGCCACCACGTATTCGATATTGTAACCCATCTTTTCGAGCAGGGCGCCATAGACGTAACTATTAAAGATCTGGCCGGTCCAGTCGTTGATGGCGATGATGATCGGATCGTCCGATTCCGGGACGCTCCCGGCCTTGGCGGTGCCCGTAAACCCGGCGCTGATCGCAAACGCCAGAGCGGCACCCGCGAGTGTCAATTTGAACCCAATTTTCTTCATTACTCTCTCCCTTGTTGAGGCCGATGGCCCGTCACGTCAAACGAAACGCCGTGTTCACGGCGACCTGGCGCATACGGGTCCACCTTCTCGCGTGTGGTTCAACCCTGCGCGCAGAATGTGTCGACATTGTGCACGGCAGGGCTCCGCCTCCCAACGGGCGGACCCGTCCTGTCCGTGTCCAATTAAAATAAATTTTTTAACCCATTGCAATCGTTAAGATATATCCTCTCCTGCGCGACGGGGGTCCGCTCTTGCGATCGACACGTCCCGATTTGGAGGGCCGCGATCCCCCGGGGAGCCGCTCGGCGGACCGGATCGACGCCGGTCCTAACCGTAGGCTTTCTGATAGACTGCCAGATTCTTGTCGAACAACGGGCGCAGGAGATCAATCAGGCCTTCGAGGCGCGCCTCCTGGCCGGGAAAGAACTCCTGCATGCCGATCGACATCTCCTCCGGCGAGAGATAGAAATACCGGTCGAGTGCGGTCTCCATGACTTCCGTGAACAGCCGCATCGCCGCAATGATCTTGAACGCCCGGTGCTCCTTGAGCAGGGCCTCCATCTCTTCGTCGTCGACCGCGCCGAAATAGCAGCCGAGCGCGTAGCGGTCCATCTCCTCGTCGGCGTCGATCCACATGAGCATCTCGGCGATGTCCCATTTGGGATTGCCGTAGCCGCCGCCGTCCCAGTCGATGAACATGACCTCGCCCGCGTCGTTGAAGATCATGTTCACATAGGCCGTGTCGTTGTGGGTGAAGACCGGGATGAAGGGCCGGATAACCGGCTCGAGCATGTCGGTCACCTGGCGGAAGTGAGGCACTTCGTCGATCCATTCCGAGGGTTGGTTGCCTGTCGCGGGCTTGCCCACCTCCATCGCGTTCAGGTAGCGGCGCACGGTATGGAAGCCCCACCAGTAGCTCATGGTCTCCTCCACGGCGTCGGAGCCGGCATGCAAAAGCTTCAGGCGCGCAAGCGTGTGCGCCATCATCTTGGGCTCCTTGATCATCTCCTCGGTCATCTTCGGGTTGTCGATGAAGTCCGTGATCGTGAGGTTGGGCTCCCAATAGCGCAGCGCCGGGCCAAGCCCGAGCTTGTGGGCCGCCTCCGTGCACTGGACGACCGAGGTCTGGCGGGTGCGGTACTGGTCGAAGCCGCAGCGAATCGCGAAGCGGGTGCCGTCCGCATCGGTCACGAAATAGGTCCGGTTCTGCAGGCCGCCGAACTTCTGTTCGATTTCGATCTCGCCGGCCCAGATGTCGAGCTGGCGGATGTAGGCCTGAGTCTCCTCGCTCGACCAATCGCGCCGCAGCCGCGAGATCTCGCTGTTGCCGTTAAAATTGGGCTTCACGGATTCCTCTCCCCTTTCGAACCTGACCTCTTCGGGTCCTCGGGGCCTGATTATGCCGATTGCGCCAAAGGCCTCAATCCCCCTCCTCCTGCAGGGAGAGCAGGCTCGCATTGCCGCCCGCCGCCGTGGTGTCGATCGAGACCGTGCGTTCGGTCGCGAAGCGGTGCAGATAGCGCGGGCCGCCCGCCTTGGGGCCGGTTCCCGACAGACCCTCGCCGCCGAACGGCTGCACGCCGACCACGGCGCCGATCATGTTGCGGTTGACGTAGACGTTGCCGACCCGGACCCGCTCGCGAACATAAGTCGCGGTCTCTTCGATCCGGGTATGAATACCGAGGGTCAGGCCGAAGCCCGTTGCGTTGATCGCCTCGATGACGCCCTCCAGCCTGTCCGCGGCATAGCGCACGACATGGAGAACTGGCCCAAAATGCTCCCGGGCGAGCCCGGCGAGGGTTTCGATCTCGTAAGCGACCGGCTGAACGAACGTGCCGTGAGCGGCGGCTTCACCGAGCGGTGCCGTGCCGAGCGGCTTACCCGCCCGGTCGAGTTCGTCGACATGATCGTCGAGTGCCGCCTTCGCGTCCCCGTCGATCACTGGGCCGACATCCGTGGCGAGCCGCATCGGGTCGCCGACCACGAGCTCGTCCATGGCGCCCGAGAGCATGGTGAGCAAACGGGGCGCGATATCGTCCTGGACGAAGAGCACCCGCAGGCAAGAGCACCGCTGACCCGCCGCGCCGAAGGCGGATGCCACCGTATCGGCCACGACTTGCTCGCAGAGCGCGCTCGAATCGACGACCATCGCATTCTGGCCGCCGGTCTCCGCAATCAGGGGCACGATCGGCCCGCTCCGCGCCGCGATCGCCTGGTTGATCGCCCGGCCGGTCTCCGTCGAGCCGGTAAATGCCACGCCCGCAATCCGCGCATCGCTCACCAGCCCGGCGCCGACGACTTCGCCGGATCCCGGCAGCAGGTGAAGCGTGTTGGCCGGCACGCCTGCCTCGTGCAAAAGGCGAACCGCGGCGGCGGCGATCAGCGGGCTCTGCTCCGCAGGCTTCGCGATCACGGCGTTGCCCGCGGCCAGTGCGGCCGCCACCTGTCCCATGAAAATCGCGAGCGGAAAGTTCCAGGGGGAGATACAGACGAAGACGCCCCGGCCGTGAAGGGCGATGGCGTTATCCTCGCCCGTGGGCCCCGGTAGCCTCGTGGGCGCGGCGAAATCGTCGCGCGCCCGACGTCCATAGTAGCGGCAGAAATCGACCGCCTCGCGAACCTCGGCCAGCGCGTCGGGCAAGGTTTTGCCGGCTTCGCGTATTGCCATCGCCATGAAGTCCGCGTGGCGGGATTCGAGTTCCCCGGCGGTGCGCTCCAGGCAGGCGGCGCGCTCGCCCGCCGGGGTCGCGGCCCAGTCGGGCGCCGCACCACTCGCCAGGTCCAGCGCTCGCTCGACCGCCGCCGCCCGGGCATCGATGACCGAGCCGATCTCGCGCCGATGATCCGCCGGATCGACGACCGCGCGGGCCGGACCTGCCGCCTCCTCGCCCCCGACAATCGGAGCCGCCCGCCAGGGCCGCTCGACGGCGCGCTCCAGCCGGCCGTATAGCCCGCTGACGACAAATGGATCCGAAAGCTCCAGGCCCCGCGAGTTTGCCCGCATTGCACCAAACAAATCGGCTGGCAGCGGGATTTGTGGATGGGGGATGGCCTTGAGACCGGCGACCGTCGTAACCGGGTCGGCGATGATTGTCTCGATCGGCGCGTCGAGGTCCGAGATGCGGTTGACAAAAGACGTGTTCGCGCCGTTCTCCAGCAGGCGCCGGACCAGATAGGGCAGCAGGTCCTCGTGGTTGCCCACAGGCGCATAGATGCGGCACGCAACCGCGCCCTCTTCGCCGTCCACGATGCCCCGGTAAAGCGCCTCGCCCATGCCATGGAGGCGTTGAAACTCGAAGGCCTGTCCGGGTCCGGCCAGCTCCAGGACGCTTGCGGCCGAGTGGGCATTGTGGGTTGCGAATTGGGGATAGAGCGCATCGCTCTCCTCGAACATCGCGTGCACGCAAGCGAGGTAGGAGACATCGGTCGACACCTTGCGGGTGAATGTCGGATAGCCTTCGAGACCCCGTTCCTGGGCTCGCTTGACCTCGGTATCCCAATAGGCTCCCTTTACAAGCCGGACCGGAATTCGGCGGTGATTGGCCCGGGCCAGTTCCCCGAGCCAAGCGATCAACGGTAGAGCGCGCTTCTGATAGGCCTGCACCGCAAGGCCGAAGCCTTCCCACCCTTCGAGGCTCGCATCGCCGTGGACCCGCTCGATGAGATCGAGCGAGAGATCGAGCCGCTCGGCCTCCTCCGCATCGACGGTCAGGCCGATCCCCTGTTCGCCGGCAATGCGGGCGAGCTCGGATAGCCTGCCGCCTAATTCGGGAATGACCCGTTCGCGCTGGGCGTATTCGAAACGGGGATGAAGCGCGGAGAGCTTGACCGAGATACTGGGCTTGGCGAAAACCTCGCCGGTCAAAGCGCGCGCCGCCTCGCCGATCGCGCCGATTGCGCTGGCGTAGGCGTCGAAATAGCGCGCCGCATCCGCCGCGGTATGGGCTGCTTCGCCCAGCATGTCGTAGGAATGGCGGAAACCCTGTGCTTCGGCGTCCTCGGCCCGGGACAGGGCGTCCTCGATCGTGCGCCCCAGAACGAACTGCCGGCTCAGGATTCGCATCGCCTGCGTCAGGGCTTGGCGGATGACCGGCTCGCCGCTTTTCGAGATCAGCCTCGCCAGCCGCCCCCACCCCTCAGCCGTATCCAGGCGGACGATCCGGCCCGTCAACATCAGGCCCCAGGTCGATGCATTGACCAGCAACGAGCTGCTCTGACCGATGTGGCGGTCCCAATCTGCGTCCATCAGCTTGTCGCGGATAAGCCGGTCCGCGGTCTGGGTATCGGGAATCCGGAGCAGCGCCTCTGCCAGACACATCAGGATCACGCCTTCCTCGGTGTCGAGCCCATATTCACCCAGGAACGCGTCCAGCCCGCCTCCGCCGCCGTCTTCGCGCACGGCTTCGACCATGACGCGGGCCCGCTCGCGCACCCGGTTCCGCTGCTCCGGCACAAGTCCAGCCCGCGCGAGAAGGGCTTTTACGGAGGTATCCTCGTCGATGCGGTACGCAGCCCGAATAACGGCGCGCAGGACATCCAGATCAGTGGGTGGCGGCGGATCGGCATGATCGTCGGGCATTCGCTCGGGCTTACGGCCGGTAGAGCGCGCTCACAGGAGCCCCAGAGAGCGGAGCTCGACGACCATTTCGGAGGGCATATCGCTCGCCTCGACGGCCGGTGCATCGTAATCGGCTGGCGCATCCTTGGCTTCGAGATAGCGCCACCCCTGGATCGGATCGTGGCGCACCGGCACGGTGCGCACGAGGTCTGCATCGAACACCAGGCGGCAGACCTTGCCCCGCTCGGGATGCATGATCCGCTCGAAACGGACGATTCGCTGACGAACCCGAATCGCGCCCTTGATGATCCAATAAAGCGAGCCGCCGTCGAGGATTTCCGCGTCGCGGCGGGGATAATTCCGGGTCCAGTGGCCGACTTCCGGCGTCTCTCCCGCCTTTTCGAGCTCGCCAAGCCGCTTGGTTTGCCAGTTTTCAAGCTGGACAATACTCTCGACGCCGACGCACATCTTGACCAGATGCAGAGCCACGGCTGGGTTCCCCCCCCTAACCGGTCGCCGAGGCGCGGTTGGTCCTGCCGGCCATGGCGCGGCCGACCTTCGAGCCCGGCAAGCGGCCCAGGCGCTCGGAAATCGCCGCTCCTGCCGCGATCAGGGCGTCGATATCGACGCCGCTCTCGATGTCGAGCCCATTGAGCATGTAAACCACGTCTTCCGTCGCGACGTTGCCCGACGCCCCCGCAGCATAGGGACACCCTCCGAGCCCGGAGACCGAAGCGTCGATGACCGCAATACCGAGCTCCAGAGTGGCATAGAGATTGGCCAAGGCCTGGCCGTAGGTGTCGTGGAAATGAGCCGCCAGCCGATCCATCGGCAACTCGTCAGCGACGGCGCTGAAGACCCGTTTTACTCTCTCCGGCGTGCCGACACCGATGGTATCGCCGAGCGAGATTTCATAGCAGCCCATTTCGGCGAGACGCTTCGACACCCGGACAACCTCTTGGGGCGCGATATCGCCCTCATAAGGGCAGCCCATCACGCAGGATATGTAGCCCCGCACCCGGATGCCATCACGGCTCGCCGCCTCGCAAACCGGCTCGAAGCGGGCGAGCGACTCCTTGATGGAGCAATTTATATTCTTTTTCGAAAAAGTTTCCGACGTCGCACCGAATATTGCGACCTCTTGCGCGCCGACCGCTCGCGCCGCCTCATAACCCTTCATGTTCGGTGTCAAGACAGGATATCTAACACCTTGTTTTTTAGTGATTTTTGAATAGACCTCAGACGCATCTGCGAGCTGAGGAATCCATTTGGGAGAAACGAAACTTGTGGCTTCGACCACGGCCAGACCGGTTTCCGAAAGGCGGTCGATATAGGCCACTTTTTCTGCGGTTGGAATGATATCCGTCTCGTTCTGCAGGCCATCGCGCGGCGACACTTCAACCAGTTTGACCCGTTTCGGAATTGCCATGGACAAGAGTTTACACGGCTTGGCGGCGCGGCGTCACTCCGATTTGCGCCAGGCCGGGGGCCATTTTTCGAGAAACGCTCTGATTCCTTCCTGGCCTTCGGGCGAACAGCGCAAGTCGGCGATCAGATCGGCGGTATCGCCGATCATCGCGTCGTCGATCGGCCGATCGCCACGATAACGGCCGATCGACTGCTTGATGGCATCCTGGGATGCTGGCCCGCCGGCCATCAGCGCTTCGATGAAGCGCTCGCGCGCAATGCCGAGTTGATCCGGAACAACCACCTCGTGCACCAGGCCGATCCGATGGGCTTCGGCCGCATCGAACAGTTCCGCAGTCAGAAAATAGCGCCGTGCCTGGCGGCCGCCGATCGCTCTGATGACGTAAGGGCCAACGACGGCGGGGGCAAGACCGAGCTTTGCTTCCGAAAGGCAGAATTTGGCGGTTTCGGCGGCGATCACGATATCGCAGCACGCCACCAGCCCGACCCCGCCACCATAGGCCGCGCCCTGAACCAGCGCGATGGTCGGCTTCGAGCAACGATCGAGGCTCCGGAGCAGGCGGGCAAGACCACCCGCGTCCGCCCGGTTTTCTTCGCGCGTGGCATCGGCCATGCGGCGCATCCAGTTGAGATCGGCGCCCGCGGAAAAGCTCTTTCCGGTCGAGGCCAGCACGATGGCGCGGACGGCCGCACTGCCGTCGAGACGGGCCAGATCGACGGTCAATTGCGCGATCAGCGCGTCGTCGAATGCATTGTGGATCTCGGGCCGGTTGAAAGTGAGCGTCGCGATGCCCCGGGCATCCTGCTCTATTACAATGGGGGGCTCGGTGTCCGCGCTCATCGAATCACATCCTGAAGGTGCCGAAGGTGGTCTGTAGAATTGGGGCGTTGAGAGACGCCTGCAAGCCCAGCGCCAGGGTTTTCCGGGTTTCCGCCGGGTCGATGATGCCGTCGTCCCACAGCCGGGCCGTCGAATAATAGGGATTTCCCTGGGATTCGTACTGCGCCAGGATCGGCACCTTGAACTGCTCTTCCGCCTCGCCGGGCCAGCTTTCGCCACGGGCTTCGATACCGTCGCGCTTGACCCGCGCGAGCACGGAGGCCGCCTGCTCGCCTCCCATGACGGAAATCCGGGCGTTCGGCCACATCCAGAGGAAGCGCGGCCCGAAGGCCCGACCGCACATGCCGTAATTCCCCGCACCGTAGCTGCCGCCGATGATGACGGTGAACTTTGGCACCTCGGCGCAGGACACAGCGGTGACGAGCTTCGCACCATGCTTGGCGATGCCTTCGGCCTCGACCTTGCGCCCGACCATGAAGCCGACGACATGTTGCAGGAAGACCAGCGGCACGCCTCGCTGGCAGCACAACTGGATAAAATGGGCGCCCTTGAGTGCCGATTCCGAGAACAGGACGCCGCTAACTGCGACGATACCGACGGGAATGCCCGAGATATGGCCATAGCCGGTCACGAAGTTCGGCGCGTATTCGGGCCGAAACTCGTCGAGTTCGCTGCCGTCGACGATCCGCGCGATGACTTCGCGAACGTCGTACGCGATTCGCAGGTTCGGCGTAGCGATTCCGTGCAGCTCCGAGGGGTGATAGACCGGCTTGATCGATTCCCGGCGCAGCACGCTGACCGGCCGGCGCCGATTGAGGTGGGCAATAATGCGGCGCGTCATGGTGATCGCCTGGGCGTCGTTTTCGGCGACCTGATCCACCACGCCCGAGATCTTGGAGTGAACGTCGGCGCCGCCGAGTGCCTCGGCGCTGACCACTTCTCCGGTTGCCGCCTTCACGAGAGGCGGCCCGCCCAGAAAGATCGTGCCCTGGTTGCGCACGATAATGGTTTCGTCGCACATTGCCGGGACATAGGCACCGCCAGCGGTGCACGACCCCATGACGACGGCGATCTGGAGAATGCCCTTCGACGACATACGCGCCTGATTGTAGAAAATCCGGCCGAAATGGTCCTTGTCGGGAAAGATGCCGTCCTGATGGGGCAGGTTGGCACCGCCGGAATCGACCAGATAGATGCAGGGCAGGCCGTTTTCTTCGGCGACGGCCTGGGCGCGAAGGTGCTTTTTGACGGTCATCGGGTAATAAGTGCCGCCCTTGACAGTGGCATCGTTGGCGACAATCACGCACTCCTGCCCCTCGACACGTCCGACCCCGGTAAGGATGCCCGCTCCCGGCACCTCCTCACCGTCATAGAGACCATGAGCCGCCATCGGCGAGAGCTCGAGGAAATCCGCGTCCGGATCGAGCAGGGCCTTGACCCGCTCCCGGGGCAGCATCTTGCCGCGCGAGAGATGCCGTTCGCGGGATTTCTCATCGCCGCCGAGCGCCGCGGTCTCCCGCTTTTCGCGCAAGTCGACGATCAGCGCGCGCATCGCCTCCGCCGTTTCCTGAAACGGCTTGGAGTTCGGATCGATCTGGCTGTTGATCTGCGGCATGGCTTCCGTTCGGTCGAAAAATGAGCGCGCCGTATGGCGCGCTGCGATGCCCCTGTTCGCGAGCAGGGCTTGCGGGTTAAATTAACGCCGGGTGGAACGATCGGCCAGCCCAAATCTCCAGGTGCAGGCGGTATTCAGGAATTAGCGGCCGGCGCGGGAGGAGACCGAGGATGACAAATACAGTGAACGGCCTGCCGGGCCTGGACGAACTCGAAGCGGCTGCCGAGATCGTTCATCGGACCCTGACCCCCACCCCCCAGATCCACTGGCCGCTCCTCTCGCAACGGCTGGGTTGCGAGATTTGGGTCAAGCACGAAAACCACACGCCGATCGGCGCCTTCAAGATCCGCGGCGGCCTGGTCTACATGAACCGGCTCAAACAGGCGGAGCCCGAGCTCGAGGGCGTGGTATCGGCAACGACCGGCAATCACGGCCAGAGTATCGCCATTTCGGCCCGCCGCTACGGGCTGCACCCCGTGCTCGTCGCGCCGATCGGCAATTCGCCGGACAAGAACGCGGCGATGCGCGCCCACGGCGCCGAGCTGATCGAGCATGGCGTCGACTTCGACGAAGCCCACGATCTTGCGCTCGAGCTCAAGGACAGCCGAAACCTGCACTACGTCCCCTCGTTCCATCCCGATCTGGTTGCGGGCGTGGGCACCTATAGTCTCGAATTCCTGCGTGCCGTGCCCGACCTCGACACCGTCTATGTGCCGATCGGCCTGGGCTCGGGCATCTGCGGCATGATGGCGGCACGGGACGCGCTCGGCCACGCGACCACGATTGTCGGGGTCGTCTCCGAAGGCGCCGATTGCTATGCCCAGTCGTTCGAGCGGGGCGAGCCCGTCTCGACCAACGCGGTCAACACCTTCGCCGGCGGGCTGGCTGTGCGCAATCCGAACCCCGGTGCGCTCAAGCTGATCATCAAGAGTGTCGACCGGATCGTCCGGGTATCGGATGCAGGCCTGCTCGCCGCGATGGGCCACTATTTCACGGATTCCCACAACATCGCGGAGGGCGCCGGTGCGAGTGCATTGGCAGCGCTCGCGGTGGAAGCGGACAGGATGGCGGGCCGGAAGGTCGGCGTCGTACTCTCGGGCGGCAACATCGACGCGGGTGTTTACGCGAAGGCGCTCGCCGAAACCTAAGCCCCACCCGGCGGCCTTCGCCGAGGTTTGTCGAACCGGTCGACGTCCGCCGCCCGGCGCGCGCCTACTCCCCGACCCGCACTTCGTGGCCGGTCACGCTCAGCTCGAGCACGCCGCCCACCACGGCGGCACTCGCTGCGAGGCGGGCCGTCTCGCCCGAACCGATCTCGATGAGGTCGGCCAGGCAGACCCTGATGCCCTGATTGCGCTCGGCGTCGTAGTAATCGAGCCAGACGATGTAGGAACCCGGCGGCACCGCCTTGGGCTTGGAATTCAGAAACTTGAGGAACGGATCGACAAAATACTGATAGTCGAGGCAACCCTGATTTCCCTCGAGCGGCATGAACAACTCGATGTCCAGGAGCTGCCGCGCGCCGTCCGCGCCGCTCTCCTCGACGATCACCGCGCCCCACGGCCCCAGCGCGATCTCGTCCAGCCCACCGCCCTCCACTTCGACGCCGTCGAGCCAAATGTAAGGATCGAGATAGGCCCACAGGCCGGGGTCCGGTTCCGCGTTGAGGCGGAGGTCGTAGTGTCCCGCCGCCACCGGGGCGGGTTCGTTGACCGTGCCACTGTGCAGGATCTCGTCGTAGCGTCCCGGCGAGAACAGGTCGTAGGCCATAGCCCCGAGCGGCGCGCCCGTCGCGCCCGTAATCGTGACCAGCAGTTCGCCCGCTGCCACCGCTCCGGTTACGGAGAATCCGACCGAGGCCGCCTCCCGGCCGGAAAGATCGGTGTCATGCATCCGGAAATCGTAATCGCCCAGCTGCTCGGGCGCAGTGAAACTCAGCTCGCCCGAGTTCCGGTTCTGCAGATATTCGTAGTCGAGGTCGTGCGCATCGTTGAAGCTCTCCTCGCCGTGGGCTACCTCGGCGGGGACGAGGCCAATCCACGCGTCCGCAGCGAAGCTTGTCGGTGCGCGGAACCGCACGATAATCAATTCGCCGGGCTCGAAACTGGTTCGCTCGAGCCACAGCTCGGGATCCACATCCGCCATCGGAACCTCGCCATCCTCGTCGCCGAGCGTCAGATCCAGCGTCGTGGTCTTGCCGGCCTCGATGATCACCGGCTCGGCCAGCCACAAGTCGTCGAATCCCCCACTCGGATCTATGCTGACCGCATAGCGGCCGGGCGGCACCGGCCCGGCCTGGTCGACGAAGCTGACCACAGGTCGCTCGTCGTCTGCCGAGCCGTAGACGCTGACCGTCCGGGTCACGCCGGCGCCGGCCGGGTCGGTGATGCGCACCTCGAGCTCGCCCCACTGGGGCAGGTCGATCTCTACCGTGTCGCCGACCGCGATCTCGATCGCGCGGTGCCAGATGTCCGGATTGAGGTCCACGCTCACGTCGTAGATGTCGGCCGGCAGGTCGAGCCTCTCGTTGACCAGGCCGCTGGAGACGATTTCGTCGCCTCCGGTCGCATACAGATACACGCTCTTCGCGTACAGCGGCTCGCCCTGCGCGTCCACGCCCCGCACCAGGAGCGCACCGTAGGGCGGCAGTGCAACCTCGGTGGTTTCACCCGCCACGATTTCGACCCCGTCGTAGCGCCTGTCCGGGTCGAGGTCGGCGAATAGATCGTAGACTCCGGGCGCCAGATCCACCGGCACGTTGGTATCGCCGGTCGCGACCGTGTCGCCCCCGTCCGCCAGGTAGATCCAGAAATACTCGACCACCGGCTCGCCCGCCGCCGTGCTTCCGCTCAGCAGCAACCGCCCCAAGTCCGGCAGGCGCACCTCGGTGGTCTGGCCCGCGTGGACCGCAATATCCTCGAAGGTCGCGGGTGGCGCCTGGTCGACAGAGACGAAATACACGGCTTCCGGCAGCTCGATCAATGTATTGGTAACGTCGAGCATGACGCGAGTGTCCCGGTCTTCCATCGTGTAGACCCACACGTACGTGTCGACCGGCGCGCCGGTCGGGTCCAGGCCGGAGACCAGCAGCCGGCCGTAGCCGCCCGTGGTCAGCGCCAGGGCCTCGCCCTTGACGATGGTGACGTCCCGGCGCCAGGTGTCCGGCGTCGTGTCGACGACGACGTCGTAGGTCCCGGCCGGCAACTCGATCGGCACATCGGTGCGTCCTGCCGCGATCCGGTTCATGTCCCACGGCGGCATGCCGGCGAGGAAGACATCGACCGCCAGGTCGATGGCCTGCTGGTCGGCGTCGAGATGGGTAACCGCCAGCCCGCCGCTGCCGCTCGGCTCGCAACCCCCGGCGATGCTGCAGAAGGCGTCGGCCTGGGAAGCGCCGAGTGTCAGGCCGAGCAGCGCCCCCAGGGCCAGTCCCGCACTCGGGATGAGGCCCGTGATCAAGCGGGTGTGAGGCCTGCGTCGCGTCTTTGCCATGCGTCGTGCCCACATGGTTCTCATTGCCGCCGGTAGACGGCGTTCTCCTGGTGGATGAGGTTACGGATCGAAAGGCCCGCCGCGCCGGCCTGCAGGTCGACCGGTCCCTGGCTGTAGTCTTCTCCGTCGAGCCTGGCGTGGTGGCGGTAGCGTCCTGGCATGACGAACTCGAACCACTCCTCGTATTCGCCATCGGGTGGATTGTCCCGGCGCACGCTGAGCCGGTCGAACGGCGCCCGCACCTCGATGGCAAACGCCCCGCCGGTGGCTTCTGAGCCCGCGTAGCGGCCTTCCGCGCGCATCAGGTCGGCGGCGCGCACCACCTCGAACGGCTCGAGCGCAATCGCACGCTCGATTTCCGCGTCGTCCTCGAAGCGTGCGAAGCGGTCCTCGAAGGCGCCGCTCGCCGCCATCTCCAGCGCCGCCGGCGCGTCGATGAAGCGGCCCATCGCGCGCGCGCAACCGTCGTTGTAGTAGGCCCTCAGCGCCTCTTCCCAGAATCGATCGGCCTCCTCTTCGGTCGGTTCGGCCTTGAACCACTCCGGGTTCACGCACAACGGCGCCTCGTCGTCCGCCACCCGCGGCGTCTGAGGCTGATCCCAAATCCGGTTGAGCGCCCCGGGCACCTGCCACAGCAGGAAGCTCTGGGCTGCGTCGTCGAGCAGCAAGCCGTCGTCTTTGTCCATGAGACGCAGGAAGCCCCGACGCCACGCATCGAGCTCGTGGGTCGCCTCGATGGCGCCCGCATAGAGCTGCGGCCCGGCCGTCTCCGGCCCGGGCGCCATCGCGTGGGCGCTGGCGATGATCGTCTCTTGCACGTCCCAGGGCGCCAGATCCGGGTTGGCCAAGAGGATCAGGCCGGCGAGCCCGCGACCATCGGCGACGCCATACTCGTGCCGTCGGCCCAGTCGTAGCTGTCGTCGGCCTCTGCCACGGCCGAATACATATCCGTTCCGGGTGCCGAGACCCGGACCATGTAACCGTAGTTGGTGCTGACCCAAGGTGCGACCGTGCCGTCTTCGCGCCGGCCGGCGTTGCCCACGCACAGGGTGTAGATGCTGGCGCAGAACGGGTTCAGATCGCCGGGCACGGCCTCGTTACCCGCGGCCACCACCAAGTTGGCGCCTTCGGCGTAGGTCGCTTCCATGAGCCAGCCGAATTCGACCAGATAGTCCTCCCGGATCTCCTCGAGGACGGCGATGGCGTCGTCCCGGCGCGCCGGATCCATGAAGGCCGAACCGTAATCGTCGCTCTCGGACGGGCCCATGCTCAGGTTGATGACCCAGGCGCCGTAGTCCAGCGCCGTGGCGATACCCCACAACATGCCGCTCAGATAGGTGTCCACCTGGATTGGCATGAGCGCGCAGTCGGGGCATACGCCGCTGGTCCCCACCCCGTTGTCACCGGCGCCAGCGGCAAGTACCGCGACGTGCGTGCCGTGATACAGCTCCTCTGCGTCGCCCAGATGAGCGCCGGCCTCGTCGTAGACCGACGCGGGCGCGACGACGACCTTGTCCCGGAGCTCCTCGTGCGACAGCCGGATGCCGGTGTCGACCACGGCGATGACCACCTCGGGGCTGCCCCGGGTAATGTCCCAGGCGGCGGGCGCTCCGATCGCCTGAAGTCCCCAGTCGTCCCACGGGTCGTCGTTGGCGAACACCGGATCGTCGAGGCCGGCCTTGGGCTCGAACAGGATCTGGTGTGAGACCGCCTCGACCGCCGGGTTCTCGGCAAGCGACGCGCGCAGCGCCCCGCGCCGCTCGGCCGGAATTTCGATTTGCACGATACGAAACCGGGGAACGGTGCCGATCACCGTTACCCCCTCGTCGGTCAGAGCGGCGATGAAAGAGTCGGCGTCCTCGCCCTCCTTCAGCAACACCACGAGCTCGTTCTGGATCACCTGATAGGGTGATTCGGGAATCGACACGGCTAGGGCCGGATCGCCCGGCCGCACCTGCCCGGCCTGGGGCACCTCGGGCGTTGCCTCGTCTGGCAGGGGCACCTCGGGCGGCGTCTCCCCCGGCCCGGTCAATGTGACCGCGAGCACCGCGGCCACGGCAAGCACGGCCAGCCCCGCGATGATGGCGATCAGCTGGGCGCGGCTCACCGGCTAGGGCTCCCCCACGCGCGCACCATGTCGTCGGACCTGTTGCATCCTGTCATGCTCCGCCCCCAGCTTCGGTCGCACCTTGATCTGGGTCAAGTGCACCGGCGGTACACGGTGCAGAATGGGACAGGATGGTCGGAAAGACGGAGCCGGCTTGCCTCTTCGGCGACACCATCGGTGCCGGGATTTACATGCAGGCGCCGAGGGAGACCTACCCCAACCGGCCAGCCTTCCCGCCACCTCAATGACCGCTTAGCCGCCCCGAATGTTCCGGTTGTTGCCGAAAAAGCCCTGTCTGAGCCCCCGCAGACGCTCCGTCTCGTCGCCGACGTCCACTCGCCTCACCGCCAAAATATCCTCGACAATCGGGTAACTCATCGTACAACGGACGGTAGAGCCAAACGGCCTGCCGGATAATGCCGGGATGAACGCGGCGGCGGCGCTACGAAATGGCCTGCATGCACCGAACCCGGCGCGCCGATACGCGATGACCCATGAGCTAAATTGATAAGCCCGAACAGAGAGGTTATGGCAAGGAAGTCCGATCGACCGCGGGAACGCAAGAAGGCTCAAGGAAGAAGCTGTGAGCGGCGTCCCGCTGGCATCTCCAAACCTGTTGATGTTCACGTCGGCGGCAGGCTTCGATTGCGCCGTACGCTGCTCGGCTTGAGCCAGGCGACACTCGCTGAGGCGGTGGACCTGGACTTCCAGCAAATCCAGAAATATGAACGGGGAGCGAACCGTATTGGTGCTGCAAAGTTGTTTCAGTTCTCCAGCATCCTTGGAGTGCCCGTCAGCTATTTCTTTGAAGAGATGCCCATGACGATCGCAACCGTCGAGGCGCAGATTTCAAAGGGCCTTCAGAACTGTCAAAAGCCTCTTCCGGAAGCCGAGACCGACCCGCTTGAAAACCGTGAGATTCTGGAGCTCGTTCGCGCCTACTACCGGATTCGGAACCCGTCGGTGCGCAAGCGTTTGTATGACTTGATCAAGACAATCACGAGCGCGAATCCGGGCTGAGCGCGCGACAGGGCATCCTACGCTTTGACGTGATTCGCCACCGCCGATTACGCCGGGATGGGGCGTTCAATTCTCGCCGCGATTTTTATAAAGGGCTTGCACGAGTTCATTCGCGGCCAGGCGCGCTGTTCCGACGAAAAGACTTAAATCTCTGAATTTGCAGGTTGCAGCCTGCTGTTCGACATAATCGAGAATCTCTTTCAGAGTTTCAGCTTTCTCTAATAGCTCACTCCCAGGGTTTGCTGGATGGATCACATTTAGGTCCTCGGAACATGAAATCGGATCGGGGGATTTGGACAAACCCGCGGCGATCCTGGTGTTTGTTGCTGCCATAATTACTCCGCTGTCATCTTTGATCGGGTGTGGCGAACAAATGGACCCATTCAATCCATGCCATCGAAACGCACGAGTTCCAGCGCTCTCTCGAATACCGCCAGAAGCCGGTCTACTTCGTCGTCGGTGTGCGCCGCCGACATAAAGCATCGGTGAGTCGCGTGAATGAACACGCCCATATTGAGACAGTGCAGATAAAACGCTCCCTCGGCCTGCTTGCCTCCGTAGTCGTCGAAGTCGATCAACGCCTCGTCACTGAAAAAGATTTGCCACATCGAGCCACAGCTCATGATTCGCGCGGAGTAGTCGTTGTCCGCGCAAAAGCCGTTAAATTCGGCCGTCAATCGGGCTGTCAGGCGGTCGATGTCGTCATAGATCCCGGGATTCGAATGAAGATGCCGAAGCGTCGACAGCCCGGCCGTAATGCTGAGCGGGTTGCCTGAGAACGTACCGCCGAAGAAAATGCCCCGCGGCTCAGTAAAATCGCCGAACGCGTCCATCATATCCTTTCGACCTGCGATGACACCGATTGGCAGGCCGCCACCCACCGCCTTTCCATAGGTCGTTATATCGGCCGGGATCCCGTAGCACTCCTAGGCGCCGCCATAGGCGAGACGAAAGCCCGTGAGCACCTCATCGAAGATCAGAATCAGACCCAGATCGTCACACAGCGTCCGAAGTTCGCCGAGATAGTCGCCGACATCGGCCTCGGGCCGAGAGCCCTGCACCGGCTCGACTAGTACCGCGGCCAGCTCGTCGGCATGCTCCGCGATCGCCTCGAGAGCGGCGGGGTGCCGGTATGGCAGCAGGAGGACATCGGACATGACACCGTCCGGGATGCCGTGGCCGAGTGACATGGGTTCGGGTTAATCGTCGGTGGATCCGGGCCCGGGCCAAATGAGCACGCCATCATGTGCGCCGTGATAGCTGATATCGAACAAGGCAACCTTGGATTTACCCGTCAGTGCGCGCGCCGCCCTGATGGCATACAAGGTCGCCTCCGTGCCCGTATTGCAAAACACGATACGGTCGTTGCACGGGCCGGCGGATTGGATCATGCCGGCGTAGGCCAGTTGATCGGGACCTCGCAGGCTGAAGTGCCAACCGCGATCGAGTTGGTCACGGATGGCATTTTTTACGACATTCGGTCTGTGCCCGAGGACGTGCACCCCAAACCCCATGCACGTATTGAGAAATGAATTGCCGTCGATGTCTGAGAACGGCGGCGCAATAATCCCCCACTGAAGCGGCCGGTTGATCCGGCTGTGGCGGACCAAAATGGGACCGTCTATAGCCTTCTGTCAGGGTTGCTCTGACTGGAAGGCGGGGGGATGTATCGGGTGGATTTGTACGCGCGGGTTCGGCGGGCGTGTCGTGTCGAGGGAATGAGCACCCGCGAGGCCTCGTGGGTGTTCGGGCTGGACCGCAAGACGGTCCGCAAGATGCTGTCGTTCTCGGTGCCGCCGGGGTCTCGCCGCGGCAAGCCGCCACGGCGGCCGAAGCGGGGTCCGTTCACGGGGATCATCGATCGGATTCTGGAAGACGATCGGACCAGCCACCACAAGCAACGGCCCACGGCGAAGCGGATCTTCGACCGTCTCCGGGACGAGCTCGGCTTCGTGCCGCTGTCCAAGACCGGTGCCGAACTCCTGTTCGAGGTGTTCAGCCAGCGCTACGAGCGGGGCGCGACCCTGGTCACCACCAACCTGCCGTTCGACGAATGGACCGAGGTGTTCGGCTCCGAACGCCTGACCGGCGCGCTGCTCGACCGCCTCACCCATCACGTCAACATCCTCGAGATGAACGGCGACAGCTATCGGCTCAACCAGAGCCGCAGGCGTCAAACCCCGACGGCGAACTGAACCGACCACCCAGCCCTCGCTTGACCCCGTGGGTCCACAGGTCCCCCCCGCGCGCACCGCCGCGTCAGCCTGTTGAGGGCACGTCGCGTTGCGCGCGGGGCCCGCCCATGGACTACGGGGACAAGCCCGCAGCCGCCAGGTGGTCCCTTTTTACTCCGCCACGGTGGTCCCTTTTTGCTCCGCCATTGACACATTCCCAGATAGCGCTTGAACTTGGCGGCTCGCGGTCATCGAAAAGTTCCCGGAAAACCGTCGAAGCCATGTAAGGCTTGGTCGTCGGAAGAAGCCTCCAGGCTCCCGTTACTCGCCCCGAAACGTCGCGGGCTATCAGGTAGGCGGTATCCGGTCGATCGAACTCGTCATGTTCTTCTTCATTTTCACACTCGACATCCCATCCGAGCTGTTCCTTGAAGACCCGATAGCGCAAGCCATACATTTGGCTTAACAGATCGCGATGCATAGCTGCGTTCTGTGAAGTAATGAGGTCAATCATTCGCATATCCCTCATGTGTAGTTGCTTCAAAGTTAAGCAACTTACACAAGGGAATGCAGTCCGCCCAAAGGCCTAGTGATAACAATTTAAAAGATTAAATTAAATTTTTTATACTATTTTAATAAATATCACGGAATATGCCCCAGAGGGCCGAAACCGTCCTCCAGCCCCGCGATCGGCATGGATAGCAGGGGGATGTTATGGCGAGCGATGACCAGTTAAGGCAGAATAATCCGGGTCAGGATGGCTTTTACGACCGCGTGGTGTTTGGAATAGCTGCCCAGTTTCTTTGTGGCGTTGCTGAGATGCTGTTTGGCCGTCCGCTCCGAAATCGAGAGGATTTCGCCAATTTCCCAGGCCGTCTTTCCCCGGCTTGTCAGGACAAGGCATTCGCGTTCGCGACGCGACAAGTGTGGCTCGGGCAAAGCAAACGAAGTCGACATAAGCTTGCTGTATTTTTCGTGGAAGTAGAGGCAGAACATGTGGATTTCGTGTCGATGCTCGGTCCAAGCGGCTTCGAATTCCGCTGCACTCGATGAAAATACGGAAAATGTTCCAAAGCCCAATCCGGATTCGTGAATCGGTAATTCCGCCCCCTCTTTCACCCCGAATTCGCGGGCTTCGTTCATCACCAGGCGCTCGGAAGCATTGACCGGCCGGTCCGCCACGGCCTCGCTCCAGGTAAACGGAATCACGGACCGGAGGAGTCGCTCGACCACCGGATCGATATCGACATAGTGGTTGTTCTCGTATCTCTCGAGCCAATCCGTCGGCCACTCGCCGCTATAGTCGATATCGCAATCCTCGGGCCGATACCTGTGATAGGAATAGCCGTCGAATCCGAACTGACGCGTAGTCCGCTCGATCAGGCCATGCATATCCGCAGGCGTACGCGCGACGTCCATCGCCGTTAAGAGGTCGGAAACAGCAGGTGTCAACCCGAGACTCCCTATTATCTCTCGCGAACTATTAGCACGATAATCGAAATCATAGGCCGTTGTAGACCGTTATTCCAAGCTTCTCATTATCCTTCATAAGCCCGATCGTTGGTCCGTCGATCGGCATATCGGCGTCAATATGCCTGTTTTATGGGCATAGGGGTACCCCTGACGACGTTAATCTGGTGCCTGGAGCCAGCACGGCGTGTAGTCGCCGGACTTGAAAATCGCGAATTGAGGCCGTCGGAGTTTGGCTAAAGCCCCGCTTTGATTTCCTCGAAAAGCAGGATGTATTTCTGCCGCATGTCCGGCGCGATTTCGGCGAAAAACACACTATTCGCGAGATGGCTGACCGGGTCCCGAATGCCGAGGTTGCCGATCTGCTCCTCTGGTACCCGTTTGAAGGTCTCCATGTTCGAGTGGCCGATGCCGTATTCGGTCACGAGGAACTCGCCGGCTTCGGGCGCGGTGAGGGCGTTGAAAAAGTCGTAGACCAGGTCCACGTCGGCCGAGCCCGTCTTTACGTGAACCAGGCCGCAGACCCAGCTGTAGATACCCTCCTTTGGAGTCGCGTAGGCGACCGGGTGACCCTCGGCCTTGAGTGCCACGTACTCCGAATTCCAGGCGTAGGCGGCGATCAGCTCGCCCGAGGCGAGCGCCTGCTGGACCTGGGTCCGATCGGTCCAGTAGAAGCGGAGCAGTCCACGTTGCTTGCGCAGCATGTCCATGGCGCGTTCAAGCTCTTCTTCGGTCATGGCGAACGGGTTTTCTGCACCGACTACGAGCCCGGCCACGCCCATCACGGCATCGACTGAATCGTACATCGCGACGCGGTCGGCATATCGGTCGTCGAACAGAATTTCCCAGGATTCATTTTCGAGAAACGCGGGATCGACCAGGTCGATGCGATAGAGCACCGACGAATTGCCCCAATCGAAGGGCACAAGAAGGTTCTGCCCGTTTGCCGTGGTTCCCTTCAGGGTCTTGAGGCTCGGAAAGATGTCGTCCCAATGCTCGAGTCGGGTGGTATCGATCGGGTCGATCAGCCCCGCGTCGTGCCATTTGCGCACGCTGGCTGTGCAGGGGTGACAGATATCGACGGCATAGCCCGAAATCATCTTGGCAAACGCCTCCTCGTCCGCGCCGAAAATGCTGACGCGGGGTGAGCCGCCGTGCTTTTCGATGTATGACGGATGCAGTTCGGGAAGCTCGTAGCCCGCCCATTCGAAGATATGCAGGTCTTCCGCCGCCGCCTTCGCGCGGTCGGCGACCAGGGGTATGGTCGCAAGACCGAGCTCTGCCGCGCCGAGCGCCTTGCCGAAATCCCGGCGCGAGGGTCGGCCCGCACGGAACCGGTCGAGCACGTCCTGAACCCTGTTTCGTTTGGCCATGACTCCTTCAACGGCAAGTTGTGGAACGTCGTTATGGGCTTGTCAAATTACCTTCGGCGGAGACCACGGAAGCCTCCGGCGCGGTGCGGCCTGGTCTGCAGCCATCACGATACTGCATTAGAGCATCGCCGGATCGCGGAATGTTCGGAACCCGCATCGGGAGATGCCACGGCGTTGGACGGATGACGGATTGTAAATCGGTGGCAGTGACCGGCGAACGCTCGTCAAAGTTTGCTCGTTCGCGGCGCTGGCCGGTCTTAGGCAGGGTTAATCTGTCCGGCCATATGACGGCCGATGAGTGCGACATCCATGTCCTTTGCCGAACACTCGTATACGAATTTCCCTTCAAACATCACAGCAAGCCGGTCAGACAGCGTAAGAAGTTCATCGAGGTCCTCGCTTACCAGAAGAACGGCTGCCCCACGGTTGCGAGAACTCACCAGTTCGGCGTGAATTTCCGCAATCGCTCCGACATCCAGCCCGGAGCAGGGGTTCGCTGCAATTAAGATGTCGACGTCGCGTGAAAGTTCGCGCCCAAGAACTGTACGCTGAACATTGCCGCCCGACAAACTCGTCACCAGAGCGTCCGGCGAAGGGGTGTGGATGCCATAGCGCTCGATTAATTCCAGTGCCTTGGCGCGAATGGCTCGCGGGTTGAGCAGGATCCTGCCGATCGCGTTCGGGGGTTGGTCGAAATCTCTGAGCGCCAGATTTTCGGCGACCGACATATTACGCGCGCACGCATTTTGTAGCGGCTCTTCGGGCAGGCAGTAGAATTTATGTCGAACCATTTCGGAACGGCGGGCATGATACAGCTCGCCATGAACCCGTATCTCGCCCCCGCGATGCGGTCGTTGTCCTGCGAGCACTTCGACGAGTTCCCGTTGGCCGTTTCCCGACACGCCCGCGATTCCGAGTATCTCCCGGTTCCTCAGCTCGAAACTCACGCCGCCAACGGCCTCGTTCCCCTTGTCATTCTCCGCAATGAGATTCGAAACACGGAGCCTGGGTTCTGCGCCGGACTCGCCCTCGCGGTGGACGGGTTGGAGAATTTTTTCCGAACCGATCATCGCGCTTGCCAACTTCATCCCGTCGAAGTCCGAGACCGACCCTTGCCCGACAACCTCGCCGCGGCGAAGAACCGTAACGTCGCGCGCAAATTCGAAAACTTCGCGGAATTTATGGGTGATCAACAGAACGCTTAAATTGCCCTCGTCGCACGTCCGGCGAAGCATGCTGAACAATTCGGTCGCTTCGCCTGGAGTCAGCACGCTGGTCGGTTCGTCAAGAATTAGAAACCGATGATCGAGGTAGAGTTGCTTGAGGATCTCGATTTTCTGCTTTTCCCCCGCCGCTAGCCCACCCGTGAGACGACCGAGATCGACGTGAAATGGCATCCGCGCGACGAATTCCTCCAACCGTCTGCGCTCGGCTCTCCAGTCGATGACCAATTTATTGTCGGGCCGTGCAATCACAAGATTTTCCGCGACGGTCATCTGCGGTGCGAGGGAAAAGTGCTGATAAACCATGCCGATACCGGCAGCGTGAGCGTCTTTCGTGCTGGTAATACCGAGCGGTCGTCCGTCGACCTCGACTGCGCCGCGATCGGGCCGGTGGTAGCCCATCAGGCATTTGGCGAACGTGCTCTTGCCGGCCCCGTTTTCACCCAGCAGGGCGTGGAAGGCGCCGCGGGGAAAGCGGAGACTGACATCCTTCAGGGCCTCGACCGTGCCGAAGCTCTTGGTCATGCCCTCGACGTTGACCTCCGGCGGACGGTTGGAGCCTCGATCGGTCACTGAATGGCCTCGATGAATTTGTCGGAGGTGCTGACGGTTCCAAAGACACTATCCGGGCTTCGGACGATCTCGATCGCTGCGCGGTGTAGATCGGGCACCGTGGCGGCGCAGCAATCCTCGAGCAGCAGCATGTCGAATCCGCGATCGCTCGCTTCCCGCAAGGTCGTATTGACGCAAACCTCGGTGGTTACGCCGAAGATCACGAGGTTACGGATCCCCAATCGGATAAGGATGTGCTCGAGTTCCGTTGAATAGAACGCCCCGCTTCCCGCCTTGTCGATGATCGGATCACCCGGCTGTGGCGCCAGCTCGTCGATAATCTCCCAGCCGGGGTCGCCCCGGATCAGGTTGCGGCCGATGCGACTGTTGTCCCCGATGCCTGCGCCCAGACGGCGGCTCCGGAACAGCTTGACTTCCGTCAGGTCGGACCCGTCGGCCCGGTGGCCTTCGCGCGTATAGATGATTGGATAACCCTTTGCCCGTGCCGCCGCGAGCACGTTCGTCACACCGGGAATCGGTGCGCGCATCACGGCCATGTCCGCACCCGCCATGTCTGCCCAGCCACCGGGGTTGAGAAAATCGACCTGCATATCGATGACCAACACGGCCGTCGATTCGGGGCCAAGATCGCCGTTATAAGGAAACGAATAGGACTGGGCGTCGACAAATCTGTTCGCAACCATAGCTACCTCTTTGAGCGTTATTTGTTCAGGACCAACTCACCTGGTGCGCCGACTAGGCCACGCCGTCTTGAACAGGTAATCAGGAGAATCAACAGCGTCAAAACGTAAGGGGCCGCCGAAACGAGCTGATAGCCGGAGGTCACGCCTACCGACTGGAGCGCAGGCGCAAGCGCTCCCGAACCGCCGAACAACAGCGCAGCCCACAAACAGTAAACGGGACTCCAGCGTGCGAAAATTACCAGCACCACGGCCATCAGACCCTGGAGGCTCGATAACCCTTCGTTCCAGCTTCCGGGATAATAGAGCGACAGGAACGCGCCGCCGATGCCGCTCAGCGATGCACCGACCGCGGTGGCAATGAGTTGCACGCGATTGATCGGCAGACCTATTGCCAATGCCGCGTCCCGGTTGTCTCCGACCGTCCGCAGCGCCAGGCCCCACCGGGTAAATTTGAGGACCCACCAGATGAGAGGCACGAGGCCAACCCCGATCACGAACAGGACGTTGATCTGGAGCGCGACCTGGACCTGTGGGCTGGTGCTCCACCAGCCAAGAGAAATTGCCGGCAGCTGCGGCGCCGAAGGATGAAGAAAGGGCTTGCCGAAAAAGAACGCCAAACCCGAGCCGAGAAAAATCAGCGCGATTCCGATGGCGATGTCGTTGACCCGTGGGGCCGAGCACATGACCGCGTGGAGCATCCCCGCCACGGCGCCTGCGGCACCCGCGCAAACCACGCCCAGCCATGGAGAGCCCGTGATGTAGGAGATGGCGAAGCCCACCATGGCACCCAGCACGAGGATTCCTTCCTGGCCGACGTTGACACGTCCGCCCCTTTCCGTGATGCATTCGCCGAGGCTGACGAAGAGGAAGGGCGTGCCGACCCGGATCGCACCGCTCAGCACCGCCAGCGGGACGCCGATCCAACCGAGCGCAGATCCGTCAATCTCCACGCTTCCACCTCATTTGGAACAGCGGGCCTTCGCGATAGAGCGTCTCGCTCCAGAGAATGATCAGGAAGACGAGACCCTCGAAGACCAGAACAGTCGCGTCCGGAAGGTCGTGGGCCCGCTGGAGATAGCCGCCGCTGGCCCGGATGCCTCCCAGCGCGATAGCCGCCGGAATGATACCCAACGGGTTATGGCGGGCGATGAACGAGACGAGGATACCGCTCCATCCATAACCGACATGAAGCGCGCTGCTGGCCCGGTCGAGCACCGCGGCCACCTCGATGGTCCCGGCCAGGCCCGCCATCGCGCCACCGAGCCCGCAAGCCACGAGAGTGAGCCCGCCCACGGAAAGGCCCGCCATCTGCGAGACACGGATGCTTCCCCCCGTGACCCGCAAAGCGAACCCCAGAGTCGTGTGGCGGATCAAAAACCAGGCGAATAGGCACGCTCCCGCGCCGATGACCAATCCCCAGTGAATCGCCGTGCCGGGAATTTCACCGATCGCGAAGTTCGGATCGATCGGATAGGTCCCCGGATAATTGAATGTGCTCGGATCGCGGAGCGGCCCCTGAACGAGATGCTCGAAGACGGCGAAGGCAACGAAGGCCAGCAAGAGACTGCTGATGGTTTCATTGATCCCGCGCCAGTGCCGCATCGCCCCGGCGCAGGCGATGAACGCGCCACCCGCGGCCATGCCGCCAAGCGCCATGGCGAGCAGGCCGATCGGTCCGGGAACGCCGGTGACGAGAAGCCCGACCGTGGCGGCCGCCAGTCCGCCGAGTACGATCGCGCCTTCGTTCCCGATTATGAGGAGGCCCATTTGCGCCGGGATCGCGGTACACAACGCGAGCAGCATGAGCGGGCCCGCGCGAACGAGGGTATTTTCCCAGGAAAACCAGCTCCCGAACGCCGCCTTGTAAATCGAGCCGTAGACCGCGAACGGGTCCGCACCCACGACGGCCACGAAAATCCCGAATACCACCAGAGCGAGGAGGATGGCGAAGAGCGGAACAAATATTCTCCGGGTCATGGCGATGGCCGTCGGATTGTAAAGATCTGGGTCGGCCGCCCGCCGCAGCGGCCAGTCGACCCGGAGATTGAACGATTCAGAACGATCGCTCTTGGGAGATTATACGTTCGGGGATCCGATTACGCCCTCGACGAGCCAATCGATCTGTTCCAGGAAAGGATCGACATAGTCGTAGGTCACGCCATCGGGGATGATCACGTTGCCCGTGTTGTCCCGTATTTCCCCCTTGTAGATTTGCAACGATCCGTCGAGGATCGACGCCTTGGCCTGATCCGCCGCGGTGCGCGCGTCATCGCGCACGGCCGAGCCATAGTCCGACATTACGACCATGCCGTCGTGGAATCCGCCGAGCACGGAATTCGGCAGGGCTTCCCCGTTACGCATTTTGTCGATGGAGTCGGAGAACAATGCGCTCCAGTCCCCGATCGCGCTGACGAGGAACCCGTTGGGCGCCAAAGCCGACTGGTCGGCGTAGACGCCGCAGCTGTAGATCCCTCGCCTTTCGGCGGTCTCCACGACGACTTTGGGACTGTCCACCTCGCATGAGACGACGTCGGCGCCCTGATCGACCAGGCTATTGACCGCTTCCGCCTCCTTGACCGGCACGTTCCAGTCGCCGGTATAAATGAGCTGAAGCGTGATGTCGGGATTCACGCTCTGGGCGCCGAGAGCGAAGCTGTTGACCGCACGCAGGACCGCAGGGATCGGCACGGCGGGAACGAAACCCAACTTGCCGGTCTTGGTGTGGTGGCCGGCCAGCAGGCCCGAAATATACTGGCCGTGATCGACGTTGGCCCAATATGCGGTGATGTTTTTCGGGTGACTCTCGTCCCAGAATCCGCCGCAGTGGAAGAAATGCACGTCGGGAAATTTGGCGGCCATCTCGATCACGTGGGGATCGTAATAGCCGTAGGATGTCGCAAAGATGATCTTGGCGCCGTCGAGCCGTATCATGCTCTCCATGGTCTTTTGGACTTCGACGGTTTCGGGCACCATCGCCTCCTCAACGACTTTGACGCCCGACATTTCGCCGACGCGAGCCACCGCTTCGGCCTGCCCTTGATTATAGCCGTAATCGTCCTTCGCCCCGACGTAGATACCGCCGCAGACGATCGTATCGTCGCCCAGGGCTACGCGCGACGTGAACGGTGCGGCCGCGGCGAGAACCGCCGACGATGTAAGCAGTTTTCGACGAGAAATTTCGATCTTATGTGTCATGAGCCCAATCTCCCGGGTGAACGCGACTTCGCCAGAACGTGGCTACCAATACGGCTTGCGCGACGAATTCGCTTTGGATTGTCACTTCTTCATTTTCATTGATAAACAGTCGCGCGCCGAACGACAGGTGGCAACCTAGACGATCAACTAGGAAGACTCGAAACCGCCCCCCGGCGCCACGACCGTCCGGGCTCCTCAGGACAGCAGTCCGAGCTTCAGGGCGTGAGCAATTGCTTCCGCGCGGTTCACCGCATCTAGCTTTCGAAACGCATTGCCGAAGTGAAACCGTACCGTGTGGGATGAGAGGCTGAGGACCGCCGCGATTTCGTCGGTTGTCTGGCCTTCGGCCGCCAACTCGAGGCATTCGCGTTCCCTCTCCGTTAGCTGAATATCGACGCCCCGCTCGCCGACATTGAGGTTCCGCTTCAACACCGTGTCCTGAAATTCGTGAGCCGCGACGAAGACGAGATCCCGGTGTTTCACAAAAAGCCCGCGCCAATCTTTTTCACCGACGGCGGAGTCCCAGTAGGCGGCGATCGTGGAATAGCCGCCCCCAGGCAGGTGGAGGGGAATCAGGATTGCCCGCGTGAGTCCTGCTTTCTCCAACTCTTCCCACGCCTTGCAGCACCGCCGGTCCCAGTATCTCTCCCTGCGCAGTCGTGTCGCGTCGATGGGGATCGTGCTTTTGAGCCCGGCGAGATAGAACGGGTCGCAGTTCGCGAAGTGTTTCCACCGGCCGCTGAATCCGCTCGGGAAATGCCGGTAATGCAGGGTCAGTGGATGGAGACGATGGCCGGGCGCGCGGGCGACGGACACATGGCCGTAATCGACGCTGGAAAACCCTGCCGAAGTCAGAAGCGCTGCGAGGGAATCAAGCGCCTCATCGAGCGCGCCCGCGCCCGCCAGATCGGATCGGAATCTCTCGAAACTCATCGCGACGCTCCGCTGATGAATTCATCGTTCCACTATCGCTGTTATCTTAGCTCGTTTGGATGCTGCCATGTACGCCGTTGAATCGACGAACGCCTGAGTCCCCGGGGCAGCAAACCGCAAATCAGCGTTGCGGGCCGGCCGGCCGGCACGACCTACCCCCTTACCCGTCGCCGTGTTCGATCCAGCGCTCGACCATCCACAGCCGGTCCGGGCCCCGGAACATCTTGCCGTCGAAGAAGAAGCTCTACCAATCCTCTTCCGTGTGCGAACGGGGATTCTGCGGCGCCTGCGGAAGCTCGTTGTTTACCCGGTATTCTTCCGGCGGCGCGTTCGATACGATGATTTTCATCGCATTGGGGACGCTGGACGATCCCGAAATTGGCGCGCCGGACGTTCACTACGGGGTGGAAAGCGAGATCTCGTGGATGCACCGGGACGACGGTCTTCCCCGGATCAGGATCGATGTCGACGATCCGGCCGAACAGAACGCGCCGTTCGACAGAATGATGACCGATGCCACCGGCAGGGAAAAGTGGTAGACTTCGCACCATGAACGTCCGTATCGAGCAATGGTGACACCCGCTCCTGCGACAGCGTCGGACGCCCCGGCTACGGTCGGGGGCGTCTACTACCTCGCCGCATCCGTCGAGTCCTCGCTTTACCGGAACGGGAAGTTGCTGACCCGCGTCGATCGTGACGACGGCGACACCGGCATCGAAGAGATGTTGTTGGACGAAGTGGAGGCTGCCGTCAACAACGCCCGGCTTTCGGACGAACCCCGGCGCCGCACGATCGAGATCCACGGCTTCGAGTTGCTCGCCCGGCCCCTGGCGCGGTCCGATCTCGATTTCTACGATCACCAAGAGGTCGTCCGGGAGTACTACCCCCAGTGCGCTGAGATCGTGCGCGACGCCACCGGCGCGGGCCGCGTCTTCGCCTTCGATCACAACATCCGGTCGGCGGCCGGCAAGAAAAGCAAGCGGCGCGTTGCCGGCGGTCAGAAAGTGCAGAATCCGGCCTGCGAGGCGCATGGCGATTACACGCTGGCCAGCGGACCCCAGCGATTGCGCGACTTGGCGAAGCCGCCGGGCGGCAACGATACGCTGCGCTCGGTCCTGGGCGAGGGCGAAGCTCTCCTCGACCCCGCCATGGTCGCCCGTGCGCTCGACGAAAACGGACGCTTTGCCATCATCAACCTGTGGCGCAGCATCGGCCGCGAGCCCGTCGCGAGCGATCCGCTGGCACTCTGCGACGGGCAGACCGTGGATCCGGAAGATTTGGTGGTCTTTGAGCTCCACTATGACGACCGGATCGGCGAGAACTACTTCGCGAAGCACGCCTCACGGCACGGATGGTGGTACTACCCGGCGATGACCCGCGACGAGGCCATGCTGATCAAGCAGTGGGATTCCGCGGGCGAGCTGGCCCGCTCGGGCGGTGCCCGGGCCGATTCCAGCGTCGGCGGCGGTCGGGCGCCCTGCACCTTCAGCTTTCACACGGCGTTCAGGGACCCGGCCACCCCGCCCGACGCGCCCGACCGGCAGAGCATCGAGGTGCGCTGCATCGTTCTCTACGACTGAGCGGCGGAAAAGACCGCGAGCCCCGCGCTCTCCGACGGCCATATCGACGTGGCGATTTACGCCAAGGCACTTGGCTGAGCTCGTTAGCCGTACCCCCTACCAGCCGCCCTGCTCGATCCAGCGCTTGACCATCCACAGCCGGTCGGCCTAGCCGATCTAATCAGTGCGGCCACAGGAAAACAGCGTAAGCCGGGCGAAATTGAATTGGATACGTAAAGACCTCGCTTTAGCGGGCTACGTTGATGAGGATTAGATAACAATCCCCAGCGCCGCACGACCGTCGGTCAAGAATTGCTCTCCCGATCTAGACACCTTCCGGGAATGTGCACAACCGTCATCAAATTCACGGAACTTTTCGCGACGATGCGATTATTTGTTTTTAATTAATCCACTTTTAATCTTAAAATTTTTCAGAATTAATAATTCAAAAAGTCAGGGGGGACTTCATGACAATGTGGCAACGAGGTTGCCGGCTGCTCTGCCTGGAGCGGACGACAGCTTTGCGGAATTTATCCCGCCATCGCGCGATTTTAACCGCGGCCGTGCTTATTACCTGCGGCGGACTCTTGAGTGCCTGTGACCTTGCCCACGATCTCCATACGGTCGATCCCGCGATTGTACCGTACAATCTAGACGTCTATAGCGCTGCTGAAGCACCACCGCCCATCGATCTTGATACTTTCTATTTCCGAGAAGATCGCCCGAAGGACCCGACGGAAACGCCTACGAAACCTACGGCTTATGAACGAGCTGTTGTTGCCGAGCTCCACGCGGTGCAGGCCCCGAACGATAGCGCGAAGCGCGAAGAGGCGAATTTGTATAGAAATAGGCTGCAAGACGAAATCCAAATCGTGTCGGACATCATATGCGCTCGTCATCAAACCATGATCGTTGCCGATTCGGCGCTGGTGAATTTCTCCGCCGGTTTTGTTCAAACGACCTTATCGGGAATTTCGGCGGTGCTCGGCGGCGAAACAGCAAAGACGGTTCTTTCAACCGGCGCCTCGATCGTTGGCACAGGACAGGCACTGTTCAACGAAGAATTCCTTCAGAACTTACTCTCAACTGCTCTCATCAGACAAATTCGTGCGGAGAGAGAAAAAGAGATGAATGAAATAATTGCAAAGCGGAATGATGAAGCAAGCAGCTACTCCGTAGACGAGGCGATTCGGGATATCGGTGTGAGAACGGCGGAGCAATAATCCCCCATTGAAGCGGCCGGTTGATCCGGCTGTGGCGGACCAAAAAGGGACCGTCTATAGCCTTCGGTCAGAGTTACTCTGACTGGAAGGCGGGGGGATGTATCGAGTGGATTTGTACGCACGGGTTCGGCGGGCGTGCCGTGTCGATAGGATGAGCGTCCACGAGGCGTCGCGGGTGTTTGGTGTGGACCGCAAGACGGTCCGTAAGATGCTGTCGTTCTCGGTGCCGCCAGGATATCGCCGAAGCACGCCGCCCCGGCGACCGAAGCTGGATCCGTTCACGGGGATCATCGATCGGATCCTGGAGGATGATCGGACCAGTCACCGCAAACAACGGCACACTGCAAAGCGCATCTTCGACCGTCTCCGGGGCGAGTACGGCTTTACGGGCGGGTACACCATCGTGAAGGACTCCGTTCGCGAGCGGCGGCTTCGGTCGCGCGAGATGTTTGTGCCGCTCGTCCATTCCCCCGGTCACGCCCAGGCGGACTTCGGTGAGGCGATGGCGGTGATCGGCGGCGTGTCGCGCAAGGTCCACTTCCTTGCCTTCGACCTTCCCCACAGCGATGGTTGTTTTGTGAAAGCCTATCCGGCGGAGACGACCGAGGCCTTTTGCGATGGTCACAATGCGGCATTCGCCTTCTTCGGCGGCGTTCCCACATCCATCCTGTACGACAACACCAAGCTGGCTGTTGCCCGGGTCCTGGGAGATGGCAAGCGGCCGCGAACGCGCGTCTTCACGGAGTTGCAATCCCACTATCTGTTCGAGGACAGGTTCGGCCGACCGGGCAAGGGGAATGACAAGGGCAAAGTCGAGGGACTGGTTGGCTTCATCCGGCGGGACTTCCCGGTCCCGATCCCGCGGGCCGAGAGCTTCGAGGCTCTCAACGGTGCTCTCGCCGAACGGTGTTGCCGGCGCCGGGCCGCACGGCTGCGGGGTCACAAGGAAACCATCAGCGAGCGCCTCGAACGGGACCGTCAAGTGCTCTTGCCATTGCCGCCTGCTCCCTATGATGCCTGCGACAAGCGTCCCGGAAGGGCGAGCTCACTGTCGCTGGTGCGTTACCGCGGCCACGACTACTCGGTGCCCGTAGCATACGGGCACCGCGAGGTGCTGATCCGCGGCTATGTCGACGAGGTGATGATCTCTTGCGGCGCCGAAGTGATCGCCCGGCACCGCCGGTCCTATGACAGCGCGGACCTGATCTTCGACCCGCTGCATTACCTGCCCTTGACCGAGCAGAAGATCGGCGCCCTCGACCAGGCCGCGCCGTTGGCGGGCTGGGACCTGCCCGATAGCTTCATCACCCTGCGACGCCTCCTCGAAGCTCGCATGGGCAAGGCAGGCAAGCGCGAGTACGTCCAGGTGCTCCGTCTGCTGGAGAGCTTCCGGCTCGAGGAGCTGACGGCAGCGGTCGACGATGCGCTCAGGATCGGCGCCATCGGCTTCGATGCCGTCAAGCACCTGGTGCTGTGCCGCATCGAGCGGCGGCCGCCCCGGCTCAACCTCGAGGTCTATCCGTACCTGCCGCGCGCCCGGGTCGCGACCACGTCTGCCAAGTCGTATATGAGCCTGTTGCCGGGGCTTCGTGCATGACCGACGCACCACAGCTGCTGCTCGTCCACCACCTCAAGACGCTCAAGCTTCCGACCTTCCTGCGCGTCTGGCCGAGCTCGAGCTGATCGACCGCGAGCGCCGCATGGTCGAGCGGCGCATCAAGGCGGCGCGCTTCCCCGTGATCAAGAGCCTCGATAGCTTCGATTTCAAGGTCATCCCCTCGCTCAACAAGACGTTGGTCCTGGAGCTCGCCCGCTGCGCGTACATCGAGCGCCGCGAGAACCTCATCGCGCTCGGCAACAGTGGCACCGGCAAGACCCACATCGCCCTCGGTCTCGGTCTGGCGGCCTGCCAGAAGGGCCTCTCGGTCGGCTTCATCACCGCCGCCGCGCTGGTCCACGAGCTCATCGAGGCCCGCGATGACAAGCAGCTGCTGAGGTTCCAGAAGAAGCTCGCCACCTACAAGCTTCTGATCATCGACGAACTCGGCTTCGTGCCGCTGTCCAAGACCGGTGCCGAGCTCCTGTTCGAGGTGTTCAGCCAGCGCTACGAGCGCGGCTCGACCCTGGTCACCACCAATCTGCCGTTCGACGAATGGACCGAGGTGTTCGGCTCCGAACGCCTGACCGGCGCGCTGCTCGACCGCCTCACCCATCACGTCAACATCCTCGAGATGAACGGCGACAGCTATCAGGCTCAACCAGAGCCGCAGGCGTCAAACCCCGACGGCGAACTGAACCGACCACCCAGCCCTCGCTTGACCCCGTGGGCCCACAGGTCCCCCCCGCGCGCACCGCCGCGTCAGCCTGTTGAGGGCACGTCGCGTTGCGCGCGGGGCCCGCCCATGGACTACGGGGACAAGCCCGCAGCCGCCAGGTGGTCCCTTTTTACTCCGCCACGGCGGTCGCTTTTTGCTCCGCCGTTGACAGACCTAACTTCCCGTCGCTTCACCGATGCGGCGCAGAGATAGAGCTGGCAACTATCCCCCTATGGGGCAGTTGCCGCCGATCACTCGCGACGCGCGGCGCAGTGAAACCGGCAAGCGGGCCGGCGCTGTTATTGTCCCGCCTTGACCTCGAGGAACATATCTTCGTACTGCCTCAGCAGATCCGGCTCGACGTACACGTAGGGATTAGCCGTTGCAAGCAGCTCCTCCGGCGTACTGAGACCGGTTATATCCAGCGTTTCAGCGCTGACCAAATCGAACGCCTTGCGATTGGCGCCGCCCCAGCCGATGAGCTCGATCAGGGCCTTGCCACCTTCGGGGCTGGTTGCGGCATTGATAAAGTCGTACGCCGCATTCTCGTCGGCCACGCCGTCCAGCATCGACAAGCCGCACGCGAAGCTGATGTACCCTTCTTTGGGAACCGCAGACTTGAAGGGGACATCGCTGTCGTAGAGCTGGGTGATCGCATCGGACCACGCATATGAGACCCGGATCTCACCCGCGACGAACGCCTGGACCAGCTCGGTGGACGTGTTCCAGTAGAAGCGAACCAGCTCGCGCTGCTTCCTAAGCATTTCGGTAACCGTCTCAAGCTCGGCGCCTCTCGGCGTGAAAGGGTGGTCTACGCCGGCCGCAAGACCCGCGACGCCGATTACCCCGTTGACGCTGTCCCAGATCGAAACATGATCCTTGAACCGCTCATCGAAGAGCAGGTCCCAAGATTCCTCCTCCGGCGTGATGTCGGTCAGGTCAGTCCGATAAATAAGGCCGTTATAGCCCCACATATAAGGGGCGAATACCCGTTGGCCGCCGACATAGGATCCTTCCATGTTACGAAGCTCGTCGAACGAATCCTCGAGGTGGATCAGCCGCGATTCATCGAGGGGTGCGATTTCAACCTTGCTCGACAGCCAGCGTGGAAAAATGTCCTGACATGGGCAGATGACATCGGCCTTGAATCCACCTTCGAGCTTGGTAATCGCTTCGTACTCGTCGCCGTAGAACGATGACGCCGGCGGACCACCGTACTTTTCTTCGTAGCCTGGAAAAAATATCGGGTCTTCAAGTCCGGCCCAGGTGAAATAGAGAAATTCGTCGGCCGCGCGTGCCGGCTTTGCCGCCAACGGCACCGTTACGCTCGTCAAGCCGAATAAACCCAACGCTTTGTTGAACTGGCGTCGACTCAGCTCGCCTCGTGCGACCTTTTCGACGATCTTGAATCTTTGCATGACGTCCTCCTCACTTAATGACGGTTTCCCGTCGTTTTACACCGAGAGCGTCCGGCCCGAGCCAGCCTGCGGAGACCATCGCCGAAAGCGTATCCGCAATGATGCGGCAACCGGACATGAGGTCGGTATGATCGCCGCCATCAAAGGACGGCGACACCATTCCGTTTTCCGTCCCGCACCATTCTCGGCGCGAAATAATGCGGTGCAATTCCAATACCGCCCGAATCGTTTCATTCCGAAAGCCGGTGTTTAGAGACGCACCCGATGAAATCGCTCTTCAGGTACCCAGCCCACTCGTCGGTGTCGGCTGCATCGAGTTGCGGAAGGCATGCAATGTTGCCCCAAGATGCCGCAGCGAAATACGCGGAAGCGATGGCGGTCGTGTCCGCCAGACGCGTCATGTCGGACTCTCCCTCGATAGGCTGTACCGGATCTCTGAATTTGTAAAACCCGGGTGCCGGGCTTGCCCTTCTTTCTTTTTTTTGAAAGTATAGGTCGGAATTCTTGATGGGCGCAAGAATGTTTCATCGAGTTCGGGATCAAACCCGGACCGGCGAGGGATATAAGCTTGGCCTATACGACCGTTACCCTAAATTCTGTCGACCGCGCGGCGATGAGTTGGCGCCGCGCGTGGTTCGTCCGGTGCACCTCGATCCATGGATGACGACAAAAACATCGCTACGGTCAACGAATGGTTCCGTCTTCTCGCCGAAGGCGAATATGCGGGTATGCATGCGTTGCACACCGACGATATCGTCTGGGAGGTGATCACAGGCGCGTCCGAGGGGATCGTGCCGTGGTTGGGGCGCTTCGAAGGGCGCGAAGGCATTGACGATTGCCTGCGCCTGTTTGCCAACGCCGTCGAAAGCGAGAATTTCGATACCGGCGAGATCATGACCGGGGCGGACGGCCTCGTGATAATGCTGGGCACGGTCGATCTAAGGGCCAACCACAATGGAAAGCGGTTTCGTATCGAGATCGCCGAGTTCTTCCGCTTTCGCGACGGCAAGATCGCGTTTGTGAAGGTCTATGCCGACAGCGCCGCGGCGCGGGTCGCGTTCGAGGATCGCTGAAACCCGCCGCGAGTTGGGGAGGAACGCCACGCGAGCCGCCCGATTTCACGAGCCGGGCAAACCGCTCATCATCGAAGAGATTGCGGATCCCGCGCTGCAGCCGGGCGCGGCCATCGTTCGCGTGCTGGCCGCCTTCGTGCCGCCCTACTGCGCCGAGATGTTCGACGGCCGGGCATTCTACTCGCTTCCGCCACTGCCCTTTACGCCGGGAATGGACACTGTCGGCGAGTTGCTCGAGGTAGCCGACGACGTCTCTGGTCTCAAGGTGGGCGAGCGCGTCTTCTGTGATCATTTTTACAATGCGGTGAATGTCGGTGGCCGGGCGGAGTCCTGCTATGTCGGGGTGTTCGGCAAGGGCGAGCGATCCCAAAAGATACTTGCCCGCTGGCGTGACGGCAGCTTCGCCGAGAAGATGATCCTGCCCGCCGAGTGCTTCATTCCGTTAGGCGCGGCCGCTTCGGTCGACCCCGCGAAGCTCGTGCGTATCGGCTGGTTCGGCACCTGCTACGGGGCGATGATGCGCTCGACCTTCCGGCCAGGCCACACGGTTCTGATAAATGCGGCGACCGGGCTGGTCGGGACGGCCGGCGTGCTGCTCGCACTGGCTATGGGAGCGGGCCGCGTCGTCGCGCTTGGACGCAAGCAAGCCGTACTCGACGAACTTTGCACGCTCGATCCCAAACGGGTCACGGGGCACGCAATATCCGGCGCGCCGGCCGACGCCGAGGCGATTGTCGAGGCGGTTGGCGGCGGAGCCGATATCCTGCTCGATTGCATCGGACATGTTCCGGATCCCACGACAACCCAGAACGCGCTTGCTGCGCTGGCGCCTTATGGCTGTGCGCTTTTTGTCGGAGGCTGCGTCGGCGATCTCGCGATCAGCTACAAATGGGTGCTCGACAAGCAGATCACGATCCTGGGTTCGAGCTGGTACCCCCGCGAAGGCAACGCAGAAATGTTCGGCATGATCGGCACGGGCGCGCTCGATGCGGGAGCGCTTCGCGCCCGGGTATTTTCGCTCGATGAAGTCAACGAGGCCGCCCAATGGGCAGAGAACGGTCCGGGTGGCCTCGATCACGCCGCCCTGATACCCTGAACGCTGCTGTCGTCGGGGACCCTGAGGCATGGTGGCGCGCCCGATCGGCGAAATTGCGGGTGAGATTTCGCCGGACATCGTTCCATCCATCATCATTGAGAATGGGGCGCCGCCCCGGAAAATATAGGAGGATATGATAGCTTTTAAATAAATCGGGGAAGGAGACGTTCCATGGGAGTCATAGAGGCCGATGCGGCACGGAAATTCACGCCCTCGCCGCCCGCTCAATTCGTGAACCTGGAGCGGGCCCGTTCGGTCATGTCCGAGCTACGGTTGGACGCGCTCGTCGGTACCACCGATGAAAACCTCTACTACCTGTCCGGCCACGCGCCCGACTCGGTGTTGGCCCATTTCTGGGACACTTGGGCAGCTGCCATCCTGCCCCGCGAGCAAGACGCCGCGCCTTGCCTCGTCATCTCCGAATACGACCTTGCCTATTGCGTCACCCATCCCACCTGGATGCCGGAAGTAAGGACATACGGCGCAGGTTGGAGCAGCGCCGCGTCATTGCTGGACAAAATCAACGAGGGAATCGGAGTCGACACCGACATTCGGGAATCATTGCGGCAGCTCTATCGCCAAACCCAACAGGACAAATCCCCAAGCCTCGTCGATGCGATAGCGCACTACATCGATAATGAACTTTCATCCGGCCCCATGCGGGTCGGATTCGACGACCTGAGAGTTGCCGCCGCAGTGGCTGAACGACTCGGCAATCGGCTCGAGACAGTCGATGGACTGCAGCCGCTCCGCAAAATCCGTCTGGTGAAGACGCCGCCCGAAATCGACTTGTTGCGTAAGGCGGCTCAAATCAACGACGAGGCGCTCCACGAAACGGCGGCGGCCGTCTCCGAAGGAAGGCCGTGGTACGACATGGTCCGGGCATACCGAGAGGGACTCGTCAAGCGGGACGCCAAGCCGATGGGCGAACGCGGCATGCTGTTCAGCGCGGGGCCTGACGGCGGTTTCGTGCTCGACCACGGCTACGTTGAACGCAAGCGGTTTGCCAACGGCGACGCGGTCGTTCTCGATGCAATCTGCACCTACCGGATGTATCACGCCGACATGGCCAGGACGGCGACCGTAGGCGAGCCAAGCAAGCGTCACCTGGAGCTCCATGAGGCCATAAAAACGGCGCTGGAGATTGCCGAGGATCGGTTACGGCCTGGCGTGCGGACCGTGGACGTCGTGGAAGCCGCGGCCGATGTCCTTCGTAAACACGGGCTGGATCCAGACGCGATGACGCTGGTGTTCCACCCGATCGGCCTGAACATTTTCGATTACGCATCGCCTGAAGACGGATTCGTGGGCTGGGTCGTGGAATCCGACACGGTGATGAATTTCGAGGTGTTCAATCGCGACCCCGATTATGGCGGCATGCATCTCGAGGACAGTGTGCTGGTGACGGATCGCGGATTGGACCATTTTTCAACATTTCCGCGGGAAATCGTCACCGCAGCAAATTAGTCAGTGTGGCTGCCACAGTGTTCAGGGGCTGGATCCTGGCGCGGCAGGCGTTCGCCGGAACATCGCGCATCCGTGGGTGTGGCCTTGGAGAATGATTTGAAGGTGGCAATGGAAAAGCGAATTTCAGGAAAGCCCCCGACCAATCCTTTGCCGGTGTCGGTGCTGACGGGTTTCCTGGGAAGCGGAAAGACGACAATTCTGTCCGGGCTTCTCCGAAATCCGGAGATGGCCAATACCGCCGTAATCGTCAACGAATTCGGCGAAGCTGGACTTGACCACCTTATCGTAGAAAAGGGCGAGGAGGACGTCGTGCTCCTCGACGCGGGCTGCCTTTGCTGCGCCGTCAGCGATACTCTGAGCGATACGCTGACCGATCTTTTTTTCCGCCGCGTGCGTGGCGACGTTCCCCCCTTCGAACGCGCCATTATCGAAACGAGCGGTCTCGCTGACCCGGCTCCAATTCTCCACGCCCTGGTGACGGATCAGTTCGTGTCATCGAAATTTTTCCTGGATGGAGTCATTGCGGCCGTGGATGGCGTCCACGGGTTCAACCAACTGGATGACCACGAGGAGGCCGTCAAGCAGGCGGGTTTCGCCGAGCGCATTATCATTACCAAGACCGATCTCGTCTCTCTCAATGATATCGCGGCCTTGCGCGAACGAATGAGCGGTATGAACCCCGGCGCGAGGATTCTGGAGGTCGTGAAGGGACACGTAGAGCCCACTTGCATATTGAACGTCGGGCTTTTTGACCTGGACAAGAAATCCGTCGACGTACAGCGATGGTTGCATCAAGAAGCCGTTGGGGGCCGTGGCCACGACGCTCGAGATCCCGCTCGCGGCAGTTCCGAGGAACGAAGTGAGCATGCGGGATCTCGGAACCACAAAGCCGGTCGTCACAATGAGAAGATTCAGACCTTCTCAGTCGACTTCGATTTCCCCGTGACCTGGGCCAGCTACGCCGACTGGGTCGCTTCGATGGAAAGGATTCCGAGTGAGAATCTCCTGCGCGTTAAGGGCCTGATCGGCATCGCAGGCAGCGACCGGCCCTACGTCATCCAGGGGGTACGGCACATCTTCAGCCCGCCGATCAGGCTGAATCGTTGGCCACAGGACATTCACGCCTCACGCCTTATCTTCATTACCTACGATTTGGATCGTTCTCTCGTCGAGGCAACGCTGGGAGCGCTCGGGGCGCCCGAAGGATTGCAGGGCTCCGGCATGCTCGAAGACGCTCTGAAAATATGACGAGAGCCGCGTGTGCCTGGGCACGGTGGTCGCTCTCTGTTGAATCGCCGAGCGTGCAATAGAAATGTAATTTACTGATCGGGTGAGGGAGGTTTCGATGAATTTCGATTGCGTCGTCGGAAACGGCACCGTCGTCTTTCCTGAGCGCGGTGAGGTCGAGGCCGACATCGCCATCCGCGACGGCAAGATCGCCGGCATCCTTCGACCGGGCGAAGAGGCGCCGGACGCTGCCGAAATAATCGACGTCGCCGGCAAGCACGTATTCCCCGGCATCATCGACGCCCATGTCCATTTCGGCTTCGCCGAGCCCCTGACCGAATACAGTACCGAGACTATGACGGCGGCAATTGGCGGGGTGTCGACCATACTTGCATATTTTCTCAATAATGAATCTTACAGGGACGTCTTCGCGGACCAGCTTGGCGAAGTGGAATCTCGCGCCTACATCGATTTCGGCTTCCATTTCTCTACGGCGAAGGACGTTCACCTGGATGAGCTCGAGAGCTACGTGAAGGCGTGCAACGTCACCTCGTTCAAATTTTTCATGAACTTCAAGGGTGAAGCCGGGAGGTATCTAGGTCTAGACGGCACCGACGACGGCTACATGTATGACCTGCTCCAGGAGGCAGCGCGCATAAAAGATATCGTCATCGTCATACATCCCGAGAACATCGAGCTCGTCAATCGCTTCCGGCAGCGTTTCATAGAAGATGGCCGCGAGGGCTTGCGGGCATATAGCGAATCAAAACCGGATTTTACTGAAACCGAGAATACCCTGCGGGCTATGGCATTCGCGGAACATCTAGGCGCACGCATTTATTTCCCCCACCTGAGCTGCGCCTCCAGCCTAAGGGAGGTTCAGCGCTTCCGCGAACGCTATGAACATGTGCACCTCGAGACCTGCCCACACTATCTGACCCACACCATGGATTCGGACTTGGGGAGTATCGGCAAGGCCAATCCGCCGTTGCGTACCCAGCAGGATGTCGACGCTCTCTGGGAGGGCTTGGCTGACGGTTCAATCGATGTGGTCGCCTCGGATCACGTTCCCCGCAAACGAGCGACCAAGGAAAAATCGATCTGGCAGGCTTCCCAGGGCTTCCCGGGGACGGCGACGATCCTCCCGGTGCTTCTCAGCGAGGGCTACCACAAGGGGCGCCTGACCCTGCAACGCATCGCCCAGCTCGTGACGGCCCGGCCCGCCGAGATCTTCGACATAGAGGCGAGGAAAGGTCGCATTGCCGAGGGGGCGGATGCGGACCTGACTGTCGTCGATCTCAACCTTGCGCGCGAAGTGGACGCTAAGGAGTTAGCGTCTTATTCGGACTATACGCCGTATGAAGGGTGGACCCTCAAGGGCTGGCCTGTCCTCACCATGGTCCGCGGCGACGTGGTTATGCGGGACGGCAAGATCGTCGGAAAAAAAGGCTACGGACAATATCTCCGCCGTCCTTTAACGTAACGGTGAAGCTCGAGGAATCACGAGCGGATCGCTCAATTTAGCGAAAGCAAGAGAGCCCATCGTGGCACAGAAAAGCCGCACTCTATGCACCGCTCTTAAAGAGAACGTCCAACGCCGGCAGGCGCTGATTGTTCCCGGGGCACCGAATGCACTGACAGCCCGGCTGGTCGAAGACCTGGGGTTCGAGGCTGTCTATATAACCGGCGCCGGTGTGACCAACATGCACCTAGGCGTGCCGGACATCGGGTTGATCACACTGACCGAACTCGCCGATCATGTCGGGGCGATCCGCGATGTGGTTTCCCTGCCGCTGATCGTCGATGCCGACACGGGCTTCGGCAATCCCGTCAACGTGACTCGCACGGTAAAGGTTTTGGAACGCAGCGGTGCTAACGGGATCCAGCTCGAAGACCAGGCGTTTCCAAAGCGTTGCGGGCACTTTTCCGGGAAATCCGTCATTCCCGTCGGGGAGATGGTTCAAAAACTCAAGGCCGCGACGGACACCCGGCGGGATCCGGATTTGCAAATCATCGCTCGCACCGATGCCCTGGCGAAGCTCGGAATCAATGCCGCATTGGACCGCGCTGCGGCGTATGTGGAATCTGGCGCGGATATGACCTTCGTCGACGCACCGGAAAATGTCGGTGAGTTGAGGGCCGTAGCAAGTGCTCTGAAAGTCCCGCAGGTGGCGAATATGGTCGTGGGCGGAAAAACACCCCTGGTCGGCCGGTCCGAGCTCATCGAAATGGGCTTCGCCGTCGTACTCTATGCGAACGCAGCCTTGCAGAGCGCCCTATACGGCATGCAGACCGTGCTATCGGAGCTTTACAAAGAGGGGTCTCTCGAGACCGTCCGTGAACTGCTTACTCCGTTCAGTGAACGCCAGCGGCTTGCCGGCAAGACTGATTTTGACGCTTTGGAGGAGAAGTACCAGACGGAACCTGAGACGAAATAACCACGCTCAAGTGTGGAATTACTGTGGTTGGCTCCGACGGGAGTGTGTGAAGCGGGCCCTGAATAAGCAGCCAGCCGGGAGGTACTCATGCGACCATGGGATCGAATTATCAGCGAGGAAGAGCAAGAGGCCTATCGTGCGGTCGGATTCGGCAAAACCTCGGGTATCGGCAGCCGTCCCGCCTTGCTCATCATCGACGTCCAGTACCGGACGGTTGGCACCAAACCGCAGCCCTTCTGGGAGGCCATCAAGGAGTTTCCCACCAGTTGTGGCGATGTGGCGTGGGCCGCCGTCGAAAACATCAAACCTCTTCTGGCGACGTTCCGGGAGCAGGGCTGGCCGGTGCTCTATCCCCATGTGGCGCCAAAGCAACGCCACGATGCCGGGCGGCTGGCCGAGAAAGTGCCCACGATTATGACGGTCTCGAAGAAGGGTTATGAATTCGTGACCGATATTGCGCCAGCCGAGGGCGAAATTCTCTTGCCTAAGAAGCACCCGAGTGCATTCTTTGGCACGCCGTTGGCGAGCCACCTGATCGACCTGGGAGTCGATACGTTGTTCATTACCGGTTGCACCACGAGCGGTTGCGTGCGCAGCACGGTCGTCGACGCCTTCTCCTATAACTTCAAACTCGTCGTACCCGAGGACAGCGTCTACGACCGTAGCAAGGTTTCCCACGCGGTCAATCTGTTCGATATGTCGGAAAAGTATGCCGATGTTATGCCGTTATCTGACGCTCTGGGTCTCTTGGCAAATTTGCCGCCTGAGAATGTGACCGGCTGAATTGACATCGCTAACGGCTAATCGACCCAGAGGCCGCCGTTTATGTCGATGATTTCACCGGTTATATAACCGGACCCTTCGGAGGCAAGGAAGAGGATCGCTCCGGCCACGTCTTCGACCGTGCCAATGCGACCGACGGGAATGAGCTGCTTCAGGCTATCGGGAAACGCCGTCGTCATTTCCGTGGCGATTGGGCCTGGCGCCACGGCATTTACGGTTATCCCGTCCGCGGCTAATTCCTTCGCCAGGTACAGTGTCAGCGCATGAACACCGGCTTTCGAGACCCCGTAGGCTACGTTGGCTGCTTGCTCCTGTTCCTGTTGATCCAGCCACGGACGCGCATTTCCTCCACTTTTTCCCACGACGGATCCGATATTAACGATCCTTCCATAGCGCTGGGTACGCATCGGCGGAATCACCGACTGGCAGCACAGGAATGCTCCCTTCAGGTTGACGGCAAGCACTCGGTCCCATTCCTCTTCCGAGAGATGTTCGGCCGTGCCGTGCGACACGACGCCGGCAACGTTCACCAGGACATCAACACGACCGAACGCATCCAGTACCTCGCCGACCGCCGCTTGAACCTGACCGCTGTCGGTGACGTCCACTACCATGCTTGCGGCCCGTACGCCGGCCGCGCGAAGTTTTGTGGCCAAAGACTTCGTCGATTGCTTGTCGATCAGCGATAACGACGCATCTTCACGGGCAAAAGCACGCACCGCGGCGGCGCCTATTCCACCGGCCGCCCCAGTAACGACGATGACCCGGTTACTAAACCCCATCTCTTTTCCTTATCAGGGTAACGAAACTTGCTCGCGGCGTGGTCAGTCTCCGTGGAGAGGGCGCTCCTTCTCGTTTGTCCATGAGCGAACTCTCTCAAAAATTTGCTGGATTCCTCAGGCTGGCAGTTTCGCATGAATCGCTTCTCAGGCGCTGCCTAAACACTTGAATTTTAGCAGCTCGTCCACGCGCCCACCGACGCTATGCACCGCCCACGCCGACATCAAGCCGATTTGCTCCGACACTGCCCGCTTAAGAAGTGGCGGATCTCTGGGGATCGGAATGGTGGGCGCAGCTGGGATTGAACCAGCGACCCCTACGATGTCAACGTAGTGCTCTCCCGCTGAGCTATGCGCCCATTCCGAAGATCGCCGATATAGATCGGGATTGGGGCTTTAGCACCCCGCTGTTTGGCTTGCAAGCCCCCTCAGGCGGGGAGGAAACGATCGACTTCTTCGACGAGCTCGCGCAGGTGAAAGGGCTTGGAGAGAATCTTCGCGTTGCTGTTGGCAACCGCCCGGTTTCGCAGCGCGACGGCGGCGAAGCCGGTGATGAAGATCACCCGGAGCTGGGGGATCTCGATACTGGCGCGTCGGGCGAGTTCGATGCCGTCCATGCCGGGCATCACGATATCGGTGACGAGCAGGTCGAGCTCGCGGTGCGCGATGAACGGCAAGGCTTCGAAGCCATCACCGACAGCATCCACCGTGTGGCCGACGCGCTCGAGCGAGCGCGTCAGGAAGATGCGCAACGACTCATCGTCTTCGGCTAACAGAATCCGGGCCATCGACCGTCATGCTCCGCGTCCAAGATCGTACCGATATGACAATGATACCGACCTCTTAACAACCGCTTAAAACATTTCGGATCAAATAGTTAGGATAATTCCGCCGGGCCTGTCATTGCGCAGGATGACAGGAGGCGGCATTTCGGTTAAACGGGAACCATGGCGATCGCAGCCAGTCAGACCGAACCGGCAGCCTCAGGACCGATCGAGGTTTGTGCCCCGGCGGTGCAAAGCCAACCGCTCGTCTTTTCATCGCCCCACAGCGGTCGACTCTATACCGACGAGTTCGTCACTGCGTCGCAGCTCGATCCCCTGACGCTCAGGCGTTCGGAAGACAGCTTCGTCGACGAGATCTTCGCCGACGCGTCCGACGCCGGCGCGCCGCTCATTCATGCGCTGTACCCCCGGGCCTATCTCGACCCCAACCGCGAACCGTGGGAACTCGATCCGTCTATGTTCGATGGGCCTCTGCCCTCGTTCGTCAATACCCGCTCGATCCGGGCTCGAAGCGGATTTGGCACCATCGCCCGCTCGGTAACGGGCGGGGCGGAAATCTACCCAAATAAATTGCCGTTCGATCTGGCGGAAGACCGCATCCGCGCACTTTACGTCCCCTACCACGAGAGCTTGAGGACGCTGATCCACCGGACCATGAGCCGGTTCGGTTTTGCGGTGCTGATCGACTGCCATTCGATGCCCTCCGGCGCGCCTCATGCACGCTGGCCGCGGCCCGTCGAGCCTCGGGCGGATTTCGTGCTGGGTGATCGCTTTGGGACATCCTGCGCCACCGGTCTGACCGACCGGGTGGAGGGAATTCTTGCCCGACTCGGCTATCGGGTCGCGCGCAACCGGCCCTATGCGGGCGCGTTCATCACCGAAAATTACGGCCGGCCCGAGGTCGGCGTTCACGCGCTTCAGATCGAGATAAACCGAGCACTCTATATGGATGAAACCCGGTTGGAACGCGGAGCGGGCCTGGCTCGGTTACGCAGCGATCTGGGCCGCCTGATCGAGGAGATCGGCGCCATCACGGCGGATTCCTTGCTCGACTGAGCATTGTCCGCGACTGTTCGGCCCGTCTGCCAGTAACCGGCGTCATGAAAAGAAAGGCCGCGCGGGTTATCGCCGCGCGGCCTCGAAGTACAGGGAGGAAACGCCCATAACGGGCATGCAACGCCAAATTACTCTGGCGTCGGTTTTGCAAGGCGACACTGCGCATCTCGACCATCCCGATCAAGCTAAACCATTGCTATATAATGCTTCTGCGACAATTTTCCGCAGGCCAACCCTGGCGTGCCCCGGCTGATCGACCGACTGGCACGCTCCTTGCACCGATCAGGGCACGCGTTCGGATCGATCGATTATGGGGGACCATTTGCCGCGTCACCTTTCCGCCGGCCGGCTTGTCGCATCTTTGGGTCCTTTAGCCGCCGCGGTACTGGTCCTGGCCCTCATCGTCGCGCCCGCCCGCGCCGCGGCGCCGAACGACGATGCAAGTCTGTGTGCCTGGCAAATCGCCCAGGCCGAGGAAGCGCACGACATCCCAAGCCAGCTTCTCATGGCGGTGGCGCTGGTGGAATCCGGACGCTGGGATGCCGATGCCGAGCGCATCGTCGCCTGGCCCTGGACCGTCTACGCGTTGGGCGAAGGGCGTTATTTCGAAACCGCCGAGCAGGCGGCCGCGGAAGTGGCGCGATTGCGCGCCCAGGGCGGGCGGAACATCGATGTCAGCTGCATGCAGGTAAATCTCGCCTACCATCCCGACGCCTTCGCGAGCCTCAAGGACTCCTTCGACCCGGTCCGCAACGTGGCCTACGCAGCCCGCTTCCTGGCCTCGCTCTACGAGACCAAGCGCTCATGGGCTCGTGCGGTCGCCTTCTATCATTCGTCGACCCCCCAATTCGCGAAGCCCTATCGGTTGAAAGTGATTCGGATGTGGAACGACGAGCGACGGCGCGTCGCCGAGGAACGCCGCCTGCGGCGCGTCGAGGAGCTCCGGGAACGCAAGGCCCAACAGGCCGGGCAGACCGCCCAGACCTCGTAGCTCGGCCGCTTCTCGTCCGCGGGCTGTCTCACCGTCGCATTGGATATATTTCTTCTTTTCTGCGGCGCGCGCGCTCGCTAGGCTATAGCCATGCGATTGGATGGCAAGGTTGCTCTGATCACCGGCGCGGGTTCGGGCATCGGCAGGGCGAGCGCAATCCGCTTTGCCCGCGAGGGCGCACGGGTGCTCGCCGTGGATATCGATAGTGGAGCCGTCAAATCACTCGCCACGGAAATCAACTATTCGGACGGACACGCCGTCCCCCTTGTGGCCGACGTCTCCAAGCCAAAGGATTGCGAACGGATGGTCAACACGGCGGAGCGCTATTTCCATCGCCTCGATATTCTGTTCAATAACGCGGGCATAATCGACTCGGCCGATTCCGACCCGGTCAGGACCGATTTGGCGGTGTGGAAACACACTCTGAGCGTCAATCTCACCAGCGTGTTCCTGGGCTGCAAGTACGGCATTCCCATGCTGTTGAAAACCGGCGGCGGCGTGATCATCAATTCCTCCTCGATGTCGGCCCTGATGGGATCGGGCAACCCCGCCGTCGCCTACACGGCGAGCAAGGGCGGAATTCTTGCGATGACCCGAGAGATCGCCGTGGCATACGGCAAGCAGAATATCCGGGCGAACGCACTTTGCCCCGGGCCGCTCAAGACCGAGTTTCTGATGAACCACCTCCGGAACAAGAACGAACGCGAGCGTCGCCTGGTCCACCTTCCAGAAGGCCGGTTCGGTGAGCCCGAGGAAGTGGCGGAGGCCGCGGTTTTCCTCGCTTCGGACGAATCCTCGCTCGTCAATGCCTCCGCCTTCGTTGTCGACGGCGGCGCCTCGGGTGCCTACGTCACGGCGCTCTAGCCCCCGACCACTCGGCGGAGCGGATACCATTCGCGGCGTGCGACGGTTGACGCTTCCCCACATGCCACGCCTAAATAGGCGCAACCGTCGACCAACCCGAGGGAGAGAATCATGAGTGGAGAGCTTGCAGGCAAGCGCGCGCTGGTCACCGGCGCAAACAGCGGCATCGGCCGCGCCATCGCCGAAACCTACGCGGCCGCAGGTGCGACGGTCGCGGTGCACGGGCGCAGCGAGAATCGCATTGCCGAGACGATGACCGCGATCGAGAAGGCCGGAGGCCAGGCCGTGCCGGTGATCGCCGACATGAGCGACCGGGACCAGGTCAAGGCAATGTGCGCGGATACGCTGGAGAAACTGGGCGGCATCGACATCGTGATGAACAATGCGGGGTTCTGCTCGCTCGCCCCACTGGTCGACACCGAAGAAGCCATGTGGGACACAACCCTCGACGTCAATCTCACTGCTTGCTTCATCGTCACCAAGGCGCTGCTGCCGAGAATGATCGAGCAGGGCGCCGGCGGGCGGTTGCTCTATATTTCGTCGGTGAGCGGCAAGGAGGCGGAAACAAACTCGTGCGCCTATAACGCGTCCAAGGCCGGGCTGATCCTGTTCGCGAAATGCCTTGCCCGCGAAGTCGGCCCCAACGGAGTTACGGTCAACAGTATCTGTCCGGGCTGGATCGATACCAAGATGGCGGTCGAGCTGCACAAGGACCTCGCAACCGAGCAGAAACGCGACTATGGCGAGGTATTCGAGGAATCCATGGGCTCGAACATGATGGGCATCATTCAGGGACCCCAGGACATCGCCGATTGCGCCTTGTTCCTGGCCGGCGACGGCGGCAAGCATATCACCGGGCAGGCAATCAATGTCTGCGCCGGCATCAGCACTGTCTAAACGTCCTTGCGCGAGGGGTCGAGTGACCCGGCCCCGTTCTTTCGCGCCGCCCTTGGCGGATATCCTGGCTCGTCGGCTTAGCCGCCGCGCAACGCTTAAAGGCGCGCTGACCGCGGCCGGCGGGCTCGGGTTCTCGTTGTTCGGGCCGCCAGCCTTCCAGATGGCACGCGCAGGAACATCGAGCCTCGGCTTCGATGAAGTCGATCACGGCAACGACCCGAATCACCATGTGCCCGAAGGTTACGAGGCCCGGGTGCTGATTCGCTGGGGTGAGCCGGTCACGGCGGGGGCGCCTGCCTGGGCCCACGACGACCAGAGTCCAGCGGACCAGGCGGGCCAGTTCGGCTTCAATAACGATTACATCGCCTACTTTCCCCTGCCCCGGGGGTCGGCAGACAGCGGCCACGGTCTGCTGGTGGTCAACCATGAATCCGTCAACCCGGGGCTGATGTTTGAGAATTACGAAAAAGGCCGCCCGAGCGCGCGGCAGGTCGGCATCGAAATGGCGGCGCACGGCATGAGCGTCATCGAGATTGCGCGCGAGGCGGCGGGTTGGTGGGTCGTGTTTCCGAGCCCTTTCGCGCGCCGCCTGACCGCCAACGGTAGCGCGTTCGACCTGACGGGGCCCGCCGCAGGCAGCGCTCGGCTTCGATCGACCGACGATCCGACCGGCTCTCGCGTAACCGGAACGCTCAACAACTGCGCCGGCGGGGTCACCCCCTGGGGTACGGTGCTTTCGGCTGAGGAAAACTTTCATTTCTACTTCCAGGGTGATCCATCGGCCACCACCGAAGCCGAAAATCACGCCCGCTATCACGTCGCCGAAAAGCCCTACCTGAACTGGGCGGCGTTGGAGAGCCGGTTCGATGTGGAACGGGAACCCAACGAGCCCAATCGCTTCGGATGGCTGGTCGAACTCGATCCATACGACCCGTCCTCGACCCCCGCAAAGCGGACCGCGCTGGGCCGGTTTTCCCACGAAGGGGCCAGCGTCGTCATCAACTCCGACGGACGTGTCGTGATCTATTCGGGCGACGACCGGATCTTCGAATATGTCTACCGGTTCGTAAGTGACGGGATCTTCGATCCATCAGCGCCCGCGACCAATCGCGATCTGCTCAATGCAGGAACGCTCTCGGTCGCTCGGTTCGGAGACGACGGCACGCTTCGCTGGCTGCCGCTCGCCTGGGGCAGGGGCCCGCTGACACCGGCGAACGGATTTATCGAGCCCGCCGACGTTCTGATCGAAACACGCCGCGCCGCCGACCTCCTGGGTGCAACACCCATGGACCGGCCCGAAGACATCGAGGCGAGCCCGGTTACGGGTCGGCTCTATCTGGCGCTCACCAATAACAGGAAACGGCAGTTTGGGGCGACGGATCGCGCCAATCCCCGCGCTCCCAACCCGACGGGACACATCCTCGAATTGTCTCCGCCGGTTGGACCGGGCGGCGAACCCGATCATGCGGCAGAGCAGTTTGGTTGGGAGATTCTCCTGCTCGCGGACAATCCCGAAGAGCATGCGGGCAGTGACTATCACCCCGCCGTGAGCACCGCGGGGTGGCTCGTCAACCCTGACAATCTCGCTTTCGATGCGGGCGGGCGGCTGTGGATTGCGAGCGACGGCGCACCCAAGACCGCCGGCCTCGCCGACGGGCTGTGGGCTTGCGAAGTCGACGGCGCGCACCGGGCTCTGCCCCGGCATTTCTTCCGGGCGCCCTCGGGCGCGGAAGTCTGCGGCCCGTGCTTTACACCAGACAACCGGACCCTGTTTCTCGCTGTTCAGCATCCGGCCGCGGCCAAGATGTTTGTGCCACCGCTTCATGGCTGGCCAGACTTCGAGGCGGGCGGACCACCGCGCCCGGCGGGCCTCGCGATTACCCATAGAGACGGCGGTCCAATCGGCAGCTAGGCGCAGGACCCTCCCTCACCTATGCTGTGACCGACCCTGCCATCGCCGCTGAAGGATTTGTCGTGGCCGCCGATCATGCCGAATTTCTGGCATTTGCCCATCGTCTTGCCGATGCCTCTGGCGACGCGATCCGGCCTCTGTTCCGTACGCCCCTGCCGGCCACAGACAAGGCCCGTGCCGACGAATATTATTCGCCTGTGACCGACGCCGACGTCGCCTCGGAGCAGGTTATGCGCGAGATGATCGCCGCGGCCTATCCCGACCACGGCATTCTGGGCGAAGAACAGGGCGGCGAGCGGCTCGACGGCGAGTATTACTGGTGCCTCGACCCGATCGACGGGACGCGCTCTTTCGTGGTCGGCTATCCCACCTTCGGCACGCTCATTGCGCTCAACCACCACGGCACGGTCGAGATCGGCATCATGAACCAGCCGATCACCCGCGAGCGCTTTGTAGGCTCGACCGATGGAGCGTTCTTCGGCGATCAGCAAATCGCGACCCGAGCCTGTTCGGCGATCGAGAGCGCGATCCTTGCATTTTCGGGACCCTGGCTGTTTCGTTCGAAGCCGGAGAAGGCAGCAGTCGGCGAACTTGCCGAACGCACCATGCTCACCATGTATACGGGCGATTGCTACAATTACTGCCTGCTCGCCATGGGACGCATCGATCTGGTCATCGAAGCGGGCCTACATCCCCACGACATCCAGGCGCTGATTCCCATCGTCGAGCAGGCCGGCGGTGTAGTGACGACATGGGACGGTGGCGATCCCGCGATGGGTGGCTGGGTCGTGGCAGCGGGGGATCAAGCTCTGCATGAGCAAATCGTGCCGCTCCTCGCGCCCGCGATGCCGACGGCGGCCAGTTAAACAAATTCCTGCGGCACTCAGCCCGAACCACCCAACCAACAAATAGCACCCGTGAAGATCCGTCGGGCGCGAAGGGCTCGACGTTCATCCCCGTTCCACCGCGTTCGCACCGCACCAGCCTTTCCACATTTCGCGATAGGCCGCCTCGATCGCCCCGGCGAGACTGCTGCCGTCGGTAATCGGCGCCGCCTCCATGCGCGCGCGAAGAGTCGAACGCAAGGCCTCCAACCGATCGAAGTCGCCGGCGAGCCCTACCGCCCGCTCGACGAACTGGTCGGCGGATTTGGCGGTCAACTCCGCGAGGCCGAGATGGCTCAGCAGGCTCAACCCCACCCGCGAGGCATGCGTACCACCCGCAAGGCTGACCACGGGGACGCCCATCCAGAGCGCCTCGCAACTTGTGGTCACCCCGTTGTAGGGAAAGCTGTCGAGCGCCAGATCGACCCGGTTGTAGAGCGCCAGGTGTTCGTCCTGGGATTGGATGCGCCCATGCAAGGCGAGACGTTCGGCGTTGATGCCCTCGGCCGCAAAACGCGCCGCGAGATCGTCGCAGGTTCCGGGATCGGCGAGCGCCTGGCTCTTGACGATCAAATGCGCGTCGGGAACGGCGCGAAGCACCTGCGACCACAACGCGATCACCTCGCCGCCGACCTTGCCGAGATTGTTGAATGAGCCAAATGTGACCCGACCCGCCTCGCGTGCCGGCAGGGGCCCGACGGCGGGTGCCTCGTCGGGCGGGCGGAAGCAGTGAAATCCGGTCGGCAGGCGCACAAGGGTTTCGCTGTGCCAGGCATCGGCAACCCCTTCAGGGTCGGCGTAACTGTCCGTCAACCGGTAATCCATGGCGCGCATGCCCGTCGTCGCGGGATAACCCAGATAGGCGACCTGGATGGGCGCGGACTTGCGCGCAAAGACGAACAGCCGATTGCCCGCCGTGTGCCCCGCCAGGTCGACCAGGATGTCGACGCCATCGGCACGCACCATGCCGGCGACCTGCTCGTCGGTCAGCGGGCGGATATCGCGCCATCGATCGGCCAGTCCCTGAAGCCGTTCGGTCGTCGCGTCGGCACGGCGCGCATTCGCATAACAGACGATCTCGACCTGCTCGCGATCGTGGTTCTCGAGCAGGGGCTCCATGAAATAAGCCACCGAATGGGTCCAGAAGTCGGGCGAGAGATAGCCGATGCGCAGGCGCCGCTCGGGCGAGCGATCGTTCTGAAACGGCGCGGCCTTCGCGGATTCGGGATCGGCCCAATGCTCGGCCCAGGCCCGGTGCGCCTCGTAGAGGGCGTTCCCGTCGACTTTGCCGCTGTAATTCATGGCAAAGACACGGTTGCTCGCCGCAACGGGGAAGCCGGGATCGAGCTCGGTCGCAAGACGGTAGTGGTCCAGGGCGTTTTCTACTTCTCCCTTGTTTTTCAATAGATTGGCGAGATTGTTATGGACGATGGCGTTCTTCGGCGTGATGCGCAGCGCTTGCTCGTAACAAGCGACCGACGCCTTCAGGCGTCCCTGCTTCGAGAGCAGATTGCCGAAATTCACCAGCGCCTCGACGGGATTCTTCCGGGTCGCGATGGCTTTCTGATAGAGCGCCGCCGCTTCGTTGGGTTGATTATCGAGATCGAGAATGTTGGCGAGATTGACGAGCGCCGCATAACAGTCGGGATCCACGGCAAGGGCCCGTTCGTACAGCGCCATTGCCGCAGGCGATTCAGCCCTGGCCTCGCGAAGGGTGGCGAGAGAAACCAAGGCATCGAGATAGCCCTGGTCGCATTCGAGCGCGGCCTCGAAGCAGGCGATCGCCTCTTCGGGGCGGCCCTGACGGCGATATAATTTGCCTAGTCGATGGCGCGGCGATGGCGCGGCGGGATCGCGCCGGATCGCCTCGTTCAGATCGTCTTCGGTCTCCTCCCGTCCCTCCTATAAATTCCATCTGGCGCAGAGACCCCAGCATTTTGGGCGCTCCGCCGACTAGCTTCGCTACCCATGCGGACCGGATCTTGCAAGTGGATACGACTGTTTCGCGCGGGTGGCCTCCCCGGCAAACAGCGCTACTTCTTCAGATCCGCGACGAGGCTCTCGATGCGCTCAAGGGCATCGTGTGCGCTCACCGTCTCTTTGCGGATTGCCCGGAGGGTATCGCCGCCTTTGCCAATCGATACTTCGATGCGCGCATCGTGCAGGTTGTTGATGACCACCGCGATGACGAGGTTGATCATGATCACTGCCGCCAGCATCACGAAGCTGACGAAGTACAGCCAGCTCATCGGATGGAGCTCCATCGCGGCATACATTACGTCCGTCCAGTCCTCGAGGGTCATCACCCGGAACAAGGTGAGGAGGGCAATGCCGAGCGAGTTCCAGTGAACCGGATCGTGATCGCGGAAGGGGTGCACGCCCGCGACCGCATACACGTAATAGACGACGAAAAGTAGCAGCATCACATGCCCTAGTCCGGGCAGGGAGCGGATCAGAGTCTCGACGATAAGGCGTAGTTGCGGTACCACCGTCGCGACCCGAAGCACCCGCAGAAGCCTTGCCAATTGCGCGATGAGGGCGAACTCCCCCCCGTCCGGAATGAAGGCGAGGACGAGGATGACGAAATCGAACAGGTTCCAGCCGTCTCCGAAGTAGCGTCCGAAGCGCGGCGCGACGGCGGTGAGCTTGATGGCTGTCAACGGCGGAGCAAAAAGCGACCGCCGTGGCGGAGTAAAAAGGGACCACCTGGCGGCTGCGGGCTTGTCCCCGTAGTCCATGGGCGGGCCCCGCGTGCAACGCGGCGTGCCCTCAACAGGCTGACGCGGCGGCGCGCGCGGGAGGGACCTGTGGGCCCACGGGGTCAAGCGTGGGTTGGGTGGTCGGTTCAGTTCGCCGTCGGGGTTTGACGCCTGCGGCTCTGGTTGAGCCTGTAGCTCTCGCCATTCATCTCGAGGATGTTGACGTGGTGGGTGCGGCGGTCGAGGAGAGCGCCGGTAAGCCGCTCGGAGCCGAACACCTCGGTCCATTCGTCGAACGGCAGATTGGTGGTGACCAGGGTCGAGCCCCGCTCGTAGCGCTGGCTGAACACCTCGAACAGGAGCTCGGCACCGGTCTTGGACAGCGGCACGAAGCCGAGTTCGTCGACGATCAGAAGCTTGTAGGTGGCGAGCTTCTTCTGGAACCTCAGCAGCTGCTTGTCATCGCGGGCCTCGATGAGCTCGTGGACCAGCGCGGCGGCGGTGATGAAGCCGACCGAGAGGCCCTTCTGGCAGGCCGCCAAGCCGAGACCGAGGGCGATGTGGGTCTTGCCGGTGCCGCTGTTGCCGAGCGCGATGAGGTTCTCGCGGCGCTCGATGTACGCGCAGCGGGCGAGCTCCAGGACCAGCGTCTTGTTGAGCGAGGGGATGACCTTGAAATCGAAGCTATCGAGGCTCTTGATCACGGGGAAGCGCGCCGCCTTGATCCGCCGCTCGACCATGCGGCGCTCGCGGTCGATCAGCTCGAGCTCGGCCAGACGCAGAAGATAGCGAACGTGGTCGACGCCTTCAGAGGCGCACTGCCGGGCGATCTTGTCGTACTCCCTCAGGACCGTCGGCAGCTTCAGCCTCTTGAGGTGGTGGACGAGCAGCAGCCGTGGTGTGTCGGTCATGCGCCGAGCCCCGACAGCAGGCTCATGTACGACTTGGCAGACGTCGTCGCGACCCGGGCGCGCGGCAGGTACGGATAGACCTCGAGGTTGAGCCGGGGCGGCCGCCGCTCGATGCGGCACAGTACCAGGTGCTTCACCGCATCGAAGCCGATGGCGCCGAGCCTGAGCGCGTCGCCGACCGCACCCTCGACCTCCTCGAGCCGGAAGCTCTCCAGCAGACGGCGCACCTGGACGGACTCGCGCTTGCCCGCCTTGCCCATGCGGGCTTCGAGCAGGCGTCGCAGAGTGATGAAGGCCTCGGGCAGGTCCCAGCCCGCCAACGGCGCGGCCTGGTCGAGGGCGCCGATCTTCTGCTCGATCAAGGGTAGGTAATGCAGCGGGTCGAAGATCAGGTCCTCGCTGTCGTAGGACCGGCGGTGCCGGGCAATCACCTCCGCGCCGCAAGAGATAACGACCTCGTCGACGGAGCACCGGATCAGCACCTCGCGGTGGCCATAGGCCACGGGCACCGAGTAGTCGTTGCCCCGGCAGCGCACCAGCGACAGCGAGCTCACCCGTCCAGTGCGCTTGTCGCAGGCATCGTATGGTGCCGGGGGGAGAGGCAAGAAGGCTTCCCGGTCCCGTGCGAGGCGCTCGCCGATGGTCTCCTTGTGACCCCGCAGCCGCGCCGCCTGGCGCCGGCGGCACTGTCCCGCGAGAGCATCGTTCAGCGCCTCGAAGCTCTCGGCCCGCGGGACGGGGACCCGGAAGGTCCGCCGGATGAAGCCGACCAGTCCCTCGACCTTGCCTTTGTCGTTGCCCTTGCCCGGCCGGCCGAACCTGTCCTCGAACAGATAGGGGGATTGAAGGTCCGTGAAGACGCGCGTTCGCTGCCGCTTGCCATCGCCCAGTATCCGGGCGACTGCCAGCTTGGTGTTGTCGTACAGGATGGATCGGGGGACGCCGCCGAAGAACGCAACCGCCGCGTTGTGGCCAGCGCAGAACGCCTCGGTCGTCTCCGCCGGGTAGGCCTTCACGAAGCAGGCATCACTGTGGGGAAGATCGAAGGCAAGGAAGTGGACCTTGCACGCCACGCCGCCGATCACCGCCATCGCCTCGCCGAAGTCCGCCTGGGCGGGGCCGGGGGAATGGACGAGCGGCACGAACATCTCGCGCGACCGAAGCCGCCGCTCACGGACATAGTCCTTCACGATGGTGTAGCCGCCCGTAAAGCCGTACTCGTCCCGGAGACGGTCGAAGATCCGCTTCGCCGTGGGCCGTTGCTTGTGGTGGCTGGTCCGATCGTCTTCCAGAATCCGATCGATGATCCCCGTGAACGGACCCCGCTTCGGCCGCCGTGGCGGCTTGCCGCGGCGAGACCCCGGCGGCACCGAGAACGACAGCATCTTGCGGACCGTCTTGCGGTCCAGCCCGAACACCCGCGAGGCCTCGCGGGTGCTCATTCCCTCGACACGACACGCCCGCCGAACCCGCGCGTACAAATCCACCCGATACATCCCCCCGCCTTCCAGTCAGAGCAGCCCTGACAGAAGGCTATAGACGGTCCCATTTTGGTCCGCCACAGCCGGATCAACCGGCCGCTTCAGTGGGGGATTATTGCCCCGCCGTTCTCACCTTTGCCCTTGCCGCCGCCAGTGACGACGCCCGCCAGATCCGCGACGAAGTCGGATTCTTCCAGACGGTCCGCGCCGCACTGGTCAAGTCGGCCCAAGGAACCGGCAAATCAGTCGCCGATCAGCAATTGGTGGTTCAACAGATCATCGACCGCGCCGTCGTCTCGACGGAGATCGTAGATATTTTGGCGGCAGCCGGCTTGGGGGCGCCTGACATTTCGATCCTGTCGGAGGAGTTTCTGGCCGAAGTCCAGCAGATGGAGAAAAAGAACCTTGCACTGGAAGCCTTGAAAAAGCTGCTCAATGACGAGATCACCTCGCGCAGCCGCTCGAACGTAGTGGAGACCAAACGGTTCTCGGACCGTCTGGAGCAGGCCGTGGCCCGTTACCACACCAATGCCATCAGCACGGTCGAGGTGCTCCAGGAACTGATCAACCTCGCTCGGGAGATCAGGGAAGCCCGGAAGCGCGGTGAAGACGAGGGCTTGTCCATGGACGAGGTGGCGTTCTACGACGCCCTGGCGGAGAACGAGAGCGCCGTCGATGTGATGGGTAATGACTCCCTCAAGCTCATCGCCCATGAACTGCTGAATAGCCTCAAGTCCAACATCACGGTTGATTGGTCGCACAGGGAGAGCGCTCGGGCACGAATGCGGGTTCTGGTCAAACGCATCCTGCGCCACCATGGATATCCACCAGACCTGCAAGATGCTGCCGTGCAGACGGTTCTGCAACAGGCCGAAGCTTTGTCCGCTCAATGGGCTACATCATAATACTGCTAAACCTTCCGTAATCATCGGAGGCGGATTTTATCCGCAACAAACCCTTAACACTTCAAGCGGGGGCCGCTAGGCGAGATGGATATCTTCTCCGCCTTGTGGGAATGGTGCGATTCCCATTCCTCAATCGTGGGGCTGTTCGATCTGGAGGTCATCGTGATCGGTGGCCCGCTCGCATGACGAGGACGCCTTATGCTCAAACGGCGGATAGGTTCGCTGAACGAGCGGATCGGGGAGTTGAACAAGGAAAACCGGGAACACAAAACCGTAACCGTGCAGATGGCCTCGTACATGGTCGGGATGCTTGGCAAAACGAAAGCGGAGCAACAGAAATATCTCGACTCGATTGCCGTGCGGGTGGCGGGCATCGGCGAGACCGCCGTCGGCGGCATGAGCGATAACGTTAGCGACGAGAGGAATGGCGAAGAGCGATGATGCTGGTTCGGGCCGTTGCCATGATGGCTGCACTTACCCTGTCCGCCCCGGCGGCTGGATACCTCCGACCTTTTCATCCCATTGGTGGTGGAAACCTTGGATGCATTCGAGGGATCGAAGTTCCTTTTCGACCCCTGTCGTACCACTTAAGCGTGTTCATGATAATCGATGGTGCTGCAATCACGTTATTTGATGGGATGGCCGAGGCGGAGTGCGACGGCGTCGAGCAGCCGCGCCGTGCGATGGTCGATGGCCGAAAGCTTTGTTTGATTATCGCGCTCCGCTCCCCCGTACCCGCTTCGCTCTTCATGCGTTAGAATTCCTTAGAGACAATTGGCGAAGAAAGATGGCGGCATGGACTTCGAAGACGGCGTTCGCGGCGACCTTTCCGAACTCGACGGCGCGACCTACCGGGAGGCCGAGGACTTCGCGGAACCGGAGATGCGCACCGTGAAATATATCGAGGCGGTGGCGCTCGCCGCAAAGCGCCCTATCGAGACCGACGAGCGCGTCATCATCATGGGCGAAGATATCCATCGGCTGCGCGGCGGGGTGGTTGGCGCGGTCACCGGGCCAGTCCCTGTTACCGGCAACCGGGGCAATTCAGGCGTCGGACGCCACGGTCTCGAGACCCCGATCCTCCGGCCCGAAGCCAATCCTCGAAACCACCTGAATGTACACCCGGAACGCTCCGTCTTGCCCGATGAAAGGCCCTTGTACGGGCCTCGCACACGGGGCTTTGATATTGCGCGCCCTTTGTTACCGGCATCGCCTGGATTCCCCTGGCGTAAACGGTCGATAAATCGCCGTTTCAGGGCCGTTTACCACCGCGGAGCGCAAGCTTCTGATGCCCTGTATCTACACACTGGAGGACTAGGGTCCGGACTCATTACAGCCACCAGATGACGACGGCGGCAAGGGCGATTGCTGCGATGAAGTTTTTGATGTTGCGGTCGAAGCGGGTGGCTATACGGCGCCAGTCCTTGAGGCGGCAAAACATGCGCTCGATGATGTTGCGCTGCCTGTAGACGGTCTTGTCATAATGGTATTGGACCTTGCGGTTCTTGCGCGGTGGGATGACGGCCGTGGTTCCGCGTTCTGCCAGCCAGTCGCGCAGGGCTTTGCTGTCATAGCCCTTGTCGGCGACGAGTTCGGCGGCGGGCGGCATGGCTTCGATACAGCGCTGGGCGAGCTTGCAATCATGGACGTTTCCTGGTGTCAGGAGCAGGACGAGGGGCCTGCCTTTCGCATCGCAGACAGCGTGGAGCTTGGTGTTGCGGCCCCCCTTGGTGCGGCCGATGCCATGGGCCAAGGCCCCCCTTTTCCGCCGCCGGCGCAGCGATGAACCTTGATGCAGGTTGAATCGATGAACAGCCGGTCGGGGGCGTCTTCGCCGCCCGCCAGCGCACTGAATATCCGTTCCCAGATGCCGCGCTCCGCCCAGCGTACAAAGCGGTTGTAGAGCGTCTTCTTCGGTCCGTAGACCTCACGCGGACAGTCGGCCCAGCGCCCGCCATTCCTCAGGGCATGGACGATCCCGCTCAGCACCCGGCGATCGTCAACGCGCGCCATGCCGCGCGTATCCGTCGGCAAAAGCGAAGCGATCCGAGCCCATTGCGCATCCGAAAACCAAAAGAAATCCGACATTTCCATCGCCTCCTCGCTGGAAACAATGAATCATGCCAGCCCCGCTTTGGGAATCCCCTTAATGGGTCCGGACCCTAATTTGTCACCGCCGTTCTCAGTCGTCGGCACCGAACCGGACTACGGAGCCTTATTTTTCTGTTTAGATCCTGGAACTGCGGCTTTACCTGTCATCTTTGGACTGGACTAGTTGCCGCAACAGAGCGTCACTGGCGGGCATGCAGTGACGCTCTTCTTGCCTTCTCACCCAACAGGCCCGGGCCTCGCAATCGGAGACCGGGCTTGGGGTGGTGACAGCGCCGCGATGGTCGCGGTGCGAAACCAAAGGAGGTCAAGATGGCGACCAACCGACCCAAGCCGAGCACGTCCAAGGCAGCCAGGCGGAAGCGCCCGACCAGGATCGATGCCGTGCTCAGGCTGCTGCACCGGGACAATGGCGCATCCATCGCCGAACTCCGGAAAGCGACCGGATGGCAGCCGCACAGCGTCCGAGCGGCACTGACCGGGCTCCGAAAGCGGAACATCGAAATTGTCCGCTCGAAGGACGAGGCGGGGACGACCCGCTATGCCGTGAAGGGTGAATAGGATGACCGGGCTGGCATCGCAAATCACCGAGATACGGGAGATGGACCTGGCATCGCTTCGGCAGGCCTGGCGGCGTTGGTATCGAACGCCGCCACCACGCCGTCTCAGCCGCGATCTTCTCGTGCGGGGCATCGCCTACCGCATCCAGGAAGATGCCCATGGTGGCTTATCCAACGCCACCCGGCGGCGGCTTCGGAAGATGGCCAAGGGGTTCGCCGAGACCGGCCGTGCAGCGCCGGACACCGGCCCCAAACTGCGGCCCGGGGCAAGGCTGGTGCGGGAATAGCGGGGTAAGATCCATGTGGTGACCGTGACCGAGGATGGCTTCGAATATGGTGGCCGCACGCACCCCTCGCTCACGGCGGTCGCCAGGCAGATCACGGGCGCCCACTGGTCGGGCCCCCGCTTCTTCGGCCTGCGGGCATCGAGCGAGACGGCACACGAGGTGAACCATGCCTGAACGACTGTCTTCTCGAGCTGCCAGGCGTCCGCCCATCGTCCGGTGCGCCATCTACACCCGCAAATCTTCCGAGGAGGGTCTCGAACAGGACTTCAACTCGCTCCACGCCCAGCGCGAGGCTTGCGAGGCGTATATCGCCAGCCAGAAGCACGAGGGATGGATCGCCCTTCCAACCTGTTACGATGACGGCGGGTTCTCGGGCGGTACCATGGAGCGCCCCGCCGTGCAGCGGCTTCTTCAGGATATCGAGAACGGCGGGATCGACGTGATCGTCGTCTACAAGGTCGACCGCCTGACCCGGGCGCTGACCGATTTTGCCAGGATCGTGGAGATATTCGACCGTCGAGAGGTCTCGTTCGTCTCGGTCACGCAGCAGTTCAACACCACCACATCGATGGGACGCCTCACTCTGAACGTGCTTCTCTCATTCGCGCAGTTCGAGCGCGAGGTCACCGGCGAGCGGATCCGCGACAAGATCGCCGCGTCCAAGAAGAAGGGCATGTGGATGGGGGGCAATCCACCGCTCGGATACGATGTCAGGGACCGCAAGCTTGTGGTCAACGAGGCCGAAGCCGAGACCGTCCGCCACATCTTCCGTCTCTACGGGCGGCTCAAGTCCGTACGCGAGCTGCGCCACCGGCTTGAAACCGAAGGCATCACCAGCAAGCGGCGGATCATGCGCGACGGCCGGGTCACCGGCGGCAGGCCCATCAACCGCGGCGCCCTGTATCACCTCCTGCGGAACCGCATCTACCTCGGTGAAATCGTCCACAAGGACAAATCCTATCCGGGGGAACACGACGCGATCGTCGAGCGGGATTCCTGGGACCGGGTTCAGGCGATCCTTGCTGACAATATCAGCGGTGAACGTCGAGGAACCGTCAGCCAACCGAGCCTGCTGACGGGGCTTCTGATCGACGAGCGGGGCGAGCGGCTTTCGCCCACCAGCCACGCCGTCAAGCAAGGCCGGCGCTACCGATATTATGTGTCGCGCCATCTCATCGTCGAAGGCAGGCAGCCCGGCCGCAAGGGATGGCGCATCCCCGCCGCCGATCTCGAGAGCCTGGTTCTGGCCCGCATTCGCGCCTGGCTGTCCGACCCTGCCGCATTGAGCGAGGCTGTCGAAGGCGGCCCGGAAGATGCTTCGGCGCAGGTGGCGCTGATCACGAGTGCCGGGATGCTCGCCGAACGGTGGCCGGAGCTCTCACCGAAAGAGACAACGGCCTACCTCAACGCCTTCGTCGGCAGGATCGTCGTCAGGGCGGATAGCGTCATCATCGAAGTTGACCAGGAAGCGATCGTCGAAACAATCCTCCTCGAGCCCGGCGAAACGGTGCCACCACAATCTGGTACAGGCCAAACCGCCGGGCGCCTCATCATCCTTGAAATTCCCACGGCACTCAAACGCGCAGGGACGGGCATCCGCCTTGTCGTCCAGGGCGCGGCGCAGGAGGCCAACGCCGATCATTCTCTCATCAGGCTCCTGCTCCGGGCATTCGCCATCCGCGAGAAACTCGACCGTAACCCCAATCTGACCATGCACCGGATCGCGGACGCCGAGGACGTGGTTCCCTCTTATGCCACCCGGCTACTGCGACTCACCTACCTGGCGCCGGACATCGTCACCGCAATTGTCGAAGGCCGCCAGCCGATCGAGTTGACGGCCAACCGCCTCATGAACGATACTCGGCTTCCCCTCGAATGGCAGGCTCAACGCGTGCTTCTCGGTTTTGCCGCAGCCCGGTAACAGTCAACGCTCAAGCCAATACCGATGACACGCGCAGGCCTCTGGCATGCGCGTTGTCCATTCCGACACGGCGCTAAAAACCCGTACCACCAAAAGGGTCCCGAGAGACGTTCGCCCGGTTACGGCAAGCTGAGCCGCACCGATACGTCTCTCGGCATCCAGGCTGGTCACGGCGCTTCCGGCAACCGCCTGAAATTTAACGAGAAATCAGGGCCGTAATACTGAAAATACGCAGTAATATAAATTACTTGGGTGGGTGGCGGAGGGGATCGGGTGGCGCAATCCGGTGCGGACCTGGCGGCCGTCGCGGGCAGGCTGAGGCCCAGCAACACAATCTGGACGGCCCATCACGATTAGCAATTGCCGTGAGCGGGCAAATCTGATTCGCTCCCGGCCCCATGACCGGCACGGCCCGCTGCGACACGGAAGCCATCGAAGCAGCCCTTGCGGCATCGCAGGCGCGGGTGTTGGCAGCCGAGGCGCAGATCGCTTCCCTGACGCTGATGATCGAGAAGCTCCGCCGCGCCCTCTACGGGCAGCGGTCCGAGTGCAAGGAACGGCTGCTCGCCCAGCTTGAGCTCGCCCTCGACGATCTCACGGCCGACGCCAGCGAGGACGATCTCGCGGCCGAGAAGGCTGCGGCCAAGACCACCGAGGTGAAGGGGTTCGTCCGTCGCAAGCCGTCGCGCAAACCCTTCCCTGAAGATCTGCCGCGCGAGCGGGTGGTGGTGCCGGGGCCTGGGTCCTGCGCGTGCTGCGGGTCGGAGCGGCTGTCGAAGATCGGCGAGGACGTGACGGAGACGCTGGAGGTGATCCCGCGCCAGTGGAAGGTGATCCAGACGGTGCGGGAGAAGTTCAACTGCCGGGATTGCGAGAAGATCTCCCAACCGCCGGCGCCCTTCCATGCGACGCCGCGCGGCTGGGCGGGTCCCAACCTGCTGGCGACGATCCTCTTCGAGAAGTATGGGGCGCATCGGCCACTGAACCGGCAGAGCGAACGCTACGCGCGGGAAGGGATCGATCTCAGCGTCTCGACGCTGGCCGACCAGGTGGGCGCATGCGCTGTGGCGCTGAAGCCGCTGCACGACCTGATCGTGGCGCACGTGCTGGCGGCGGAACGTCTTCACGCGAGAGTGTCAGATATCTTGTGTAAATGAGTGCCGTGGGTCCAATATTTAGTATGGGAGGACCTACGATGAGGACTATCAGACCTGAACTTCTGGACGAACTTCTGGCCGATTACGAGAAGCCGGATGACCTGCTGGGCGAAGACGGGCTGTTCAAGCAGCTCAAGGCGGTGCTCTTGGAGCGGGCGCTTGACGCCGAGCTGAGCGATCACCTGGGCTACGAGAAGGGTGACCCGGCCGGTCGCGGCACGGGTAACAGCCGCAACGGCTACTCGGACAAGACGGTGCTGAGCGAGGATGGCGAGATCGATATCGCCGTGCCGCGCGACCGCACCGGCACGTTCGACCCGCTGATCGTGCCCAAGGGCGAACGCCGTCTCGAGGGCTTCGACGATCGCATCGTGTCGCTGTATGCCCGCGGCATGACGGTGCGCGAGATACGTGGCCATCTGCAGGAGCTTTACGGGGTCGCGGTTTCGCCGGACCTGATCAGCCGGGTCACCGACGCGGTACTCGAGGAGGTCCGCGAATGGCAGAACCGACCGCTCGATGCGGTCTATCCGGTGGTGTTCTTTGACGCGCTGCGGGTCAAGATCCGCGACGAAGGCCTGGTGCGCAACAAAGCAGTCTACGTTGCACTGGCCCTCACCGCTGAAGGCGAGAAGGAGGTTCTCGGGCTGTGGATCGAGCAGACCGAAGGCGCCAAGTTCTGGCTCAAGGTGATGAACGACCTCAAGACCCGCGGCGTCGCTGACATCCTGATCGCCGTGGTCGACGGCCTCAAGGGCTTCCCCGAGGCGATAACAACGGTGTTCCCCGAGACCACGGTGCAGACCTGCATCGTGCATCTGATCCGCAGTTCGCTGGCGTTCGTGTCGTGGAAGGACCGAAAGAGGATCATGCCCGATATCAAGGCGATCTACCGCGCCGAAACCGCCGAGACCGCGGCGGCCAAGCTCGACGAGTTCGAGGCCAAATGGGGCGAGCGCTATCCGGCGATCGCGCCCAGCTGGCGCCGCGCCTGGGAGCAGGTGGTGCCGATGTTCGCGTTCCCGCCGGCGATCCGCAAGATGATCTACACCACCAACGCGCTGGAGAGCCTGCACCGATCTTTGCGCAAGATCATCAAGACACGCGGTAGCTTCCCCAACGACGAGGCGGCGGTCAAGCTGTTGTTCCTGGCGATCCGCAATGCCGGTGTCGGCTGGAAACGGCCTATTGAATGGACCGCCGCAATGGGGCAGTTTGCGATCCTGTTCGAGGATCGCTTTCCGGCCTCAGCGCGCTGAGGCCGGAAACAATGTCGCCCACGGCGTCACTTACACAGACAATCGGACACACCCCTTCACGCTGACGACACGCCTGTGCCGGTGCTCGCCAAGGGCAAGACAGCCACAGCGCGGTCCTGGGTACATCCATGCGTGGATCGTCCGAGTTGAGCGTCTCTGCACCCATTGCCCGATAGAATTCCCTACTCTCACAATTGGGCTCTGTCCAGCCTCCTATGCGCGCGCAGCTTGGACGCCCGTCGTTATGGCAAAGTATCGACCCGCTGCGATTCCGGGGGACCAGCCGGAAGCAAGTCTTGACGACATACTCCTTTCGCCCTCAGAGGCCGGCCCACCCCCCTGTACCTCTCACGACGCTTCAGCCGTTTCGGGGTGAAGACGTTGCTTAGCCATTTCCTCGACCTTCATCGCAGCAGTGCTGGCTGGCCACTGGCTTCGCCGGAGCGCGTAGCGCGGAGGGGAGACTATCAGGCCTTGCGATGCCTGTCCGGCGTCGCTCCCGTGACCAAGCGGTCCCGCAAGTCGCTGATCGTCATACGACGTCTCGCAGCCCACAACCGGCTCCAGGACGCCGTCTACCACTGGGCCGGGGTCGCGATACAGCACGACCCCGTCAGCTAGGCGAAATACGCCGCGCTGCGTGCCCGCGGCCACGGCCACGCTCGTGCGCTTCGCGGCGTCGCCGACCGCCTGCTCGGCGTCGCCTGCGCGATGCTCGAAAACCAGACCGTCTTCAATCCCGCCTTCGCGAGACAACCCCATGCAGCCTGACGCAGGACCCAAACCGGGCGCGCAGCACGCGTACTCGCGCGTGCCCGATCTCTCTTTACAAATTGTGGGGAGTCCCCCCCAAGCCACGGAGCGCATCAGCAGGAGCTACGCTCTAGCCTTGGTGGGAGGCCACGACCACACTCTCGGAGGTCGTAGCTGCAGAGCTTCCCGGTACCCTATAGGTACTTGAACAATAGGCACAGGAGACCCGTCCAGCCCTCTCCCGATCAGGAGACAGCGCAGCGGTCTCCGAACGATCTATCTCCTGGCTACTCAGGCCATCTCCTGACCATGATCCGAGTCAGACTAAACACCAGATACAGGCGAGCCGCGTGGAGCGGACAGTCCAAGCACAGGCAGAGCGTTGCGGCATGCCGCAATCAGAGGGTGCGGCTCACGTTCCGCAGTTCCAGCCCATTGTCTCGGTCCTTTTCGCGAATTCGGCCGTGATCGTGTAGCTCGCTCGGCCTCCAATGCGCGTACCCTTCACCTCGATCGTCAATGAACCGCCCGTTGCCGCGATGATCTCGCCCACCGTCTCCCCCGGTGGGAGCAAGACCTGGTAATCGGTTTCGGTGTTATAGCTGGTCAGATTGCGGACAACCGTCGCGGGGAATGTGCTGCCTCCCAAGGTGATGCGCACGTCCTCCCGGTAGACGGGCTCGTCGCCCACCAGGCCCAGCCACAGGCTACGAATCGGATTGTCGAAAAACCGTTCGGCCCGTGGATCGTCGCGATGCCTGGGGAAGGAGAGGATGGCGCGGACCGGCGCTTCCCCGTCGCGACAGCTCAGCTCCAGCATCAGTGGCACGATCCCGTCGTCGCCGGCGGACAGCGCGCCGGCCGGGCTGCGGACTTCGGCCCGGTCTGGAAGGATGTGGAGCCAATGGCCCTTGCCGTCGTTGCTGGCGGCATAGCCATGGCGCTCGGCCGTCGGTGCGCCGGCAGGAATAACGCAGAGAGCGGTTACGAGGAGGACGCGCCAGAGCGGATGCACGAGATCGGTTCGATCCGCCGCCACTTCAACGGCACAATCACTGCCGTCATCGTAGCGCCTTCGCCACGGGACCACCTCGCGCCGAAACCGCGCCCCGGTCCTGTCCACCCTCGGGGATCTGCGGGCCATCGCGATGCACCGTCCCGGAATTCACGGTTCACCGAAGCTACTTGTCGTCCGGTTCCCTCATCACTATCTCGGGCTCCTCCGTCACCTCCTCCTCGTCGACAAAGGCAATGTGCATCCCAAACCCGGAGAAGACCTGGAGCATCCGGCCGAACGCAGCGAGGTCCAGCTCCACATCGTCGATGTGAATCACCGTGCCGCCCTCCGCGTCGTCCTCGATATGGCACCTGAGCACCTGGCCCCGCGGCACCCACTGGTTGCCCCTTTCGGGGTACTCGATCTGCGGAAGACCCGGCGGAATCTCGGTCAAGGTCGGGTCCACGCCCGCCGCGAACTCGTCCTGGGCTTCGAGCATTCCGTTGAACAGTTCCAGCACCTCCGCGTCGGTCATGGTCGCGAGCGCCGGACCAGCCTGCAGATGGACGCCCCTAATGGAAGGGTCGGCGTACTCGATGACCGCCGTTTCGTCCTCACGGCTGATCCGTACCTGGTCGGGCGAGGCCGGCCGCGGTCTCCTCAGTCGCATCCGTCCTCCGCCGCAGAGCGTCGGTGCTGCGCTCGTATTGCGGCGTTCCGAATTTCTCGATTCAATTTCAGCACCTCCCGCATCGCTTACGCGCCGAACCCATCACAAGAAGCATGTTTGCCGGCACACTCCGAATTCCGAACAGGCCAAATGCCTGACCATCAATTTCAACGCAACCCGTGACCACGCTACAGCCAACCCCGCTCGCGGAATGCAGCGAGGTCCACGCCGGCCGGCGCGTACCAGCCATCCACCCCGTATCGGGCGCCCATGCTAAACGCGACTTCCTTGTTTCCGTAGGGAATCCGAAGCGGCGTCGCCGATCCCGCACTTGTCTGTGCCGCACCGGATGGGGGTCCGGTCCCGACACGCTCCGACCCGGACGCTCGACCTCGCCCCGTCGCTTTCCGTCGCTCACTGCCGGGCTGAGCTCTCCCCGCCTTACGCGTCTTCCCGCCCTGTGACCGGGTGCCAGCCGGCCCGCCGGCCGAATGTGCTGCCTCCTGCCCCGGATTCCGCCTCGGGGCGTTCTCATCCAGAAACGTGCGGCACACCGCCGCCGATTTCGTGTATCCACGCGGTGGCTTGATCCCCTTGCTCTTCGCGATCGAGGCCGCAAACTTCCGCATCTTCGCCGTCGGCGGACGATCTCCGTCACTGCCATTGGCTTCGCCGAGGACCGCAGCCTCTCCATCGCTGCGACGTTCCCCGAGCCTGCCGATGATGCGCCGGGCCGAATCGCACACCGCGTCGATCGCCCCCATCATCTCCTGCCGTCCGGTCAGGATATTGTCAAGCAGGCACTCGAACTCCGCCGTCACGCCGGGGTCCACCAGCGCCGCATCGGCCCGCTCCAGAACCCCGAACAGCGCGAGGCCCCGGTCGGTAGGCACGATGTTCTTCCCCTGCGCCGCCAGGAACCCCTGCTTCTTCAGCCCTGAGATGATTTCGGCCCGCGTCGCCGGCGTGCCGATACCCTTCGCCTCCTTGAGACGATCCCGGAGCGCCTCGTCCTCGACGAAGCGCCACGCGTTCTGCATCGCCTCGATCAACGTACCTTCCCGGTAGCGGGGCGGGGGACGCGTCTCCTTGTCCTCGATTTCCGGATCGCCGAGCCGCGCGGTTTCCCCGTCGCGCAGGTGCGGCAGCGCATGCGCCGCCTCGCCCTTTTCCTCGTCGGGCCGCCAGTCCGGAAACGCGTCCCGCCAGCCGGCTTCGATGGTCTGGCGCCCCGTAGTCCGGAACTCAAAGCCCCGCACGTCCATCGTCACCGTGGTCTGCCGGTGGCGGTAGTCCGGCATGACCGAGGCCAGGTAGGACCGCGCGACCGCATCGAACAGCTTCTTCTCGTCCGCCGAGAGACGAGGCCAGACATCGCGCAGGTCGCCGATCCGGTTCACGTTGGGAACGATCGCGTGATGGCTCGCGCCCTCCAGCCCCTTGTCGTGGAAGGCGCCGTTCCGCCCCTTGCGGATCGCCGGCGGCGACGGCACCGGGATATCCGCATAGGACCTGCCCGCCTGGAACCCCGCGACGATCTTCGGTACGTCCGCGGTCGCGGTCTCCGGCAGGTAGCGCACCTCGGCCCGGGGGTAGGTCAGGATCTTCTTGCCCTCCCCGTCATAGAGTTCCTGCGCCACCTCCAGCGTCTTCGATGCCGACCAGCCGAAACGCGTGCTGCACAGCTTCTGCAAAGAGGGCAGGTCGTGCAGACGCGGCGGGCGCTGGCGCTTGTCCTCCACGCGCACCTGAAGCGGGCCCTCGAAGTCCCGCGCCGTCTCGACGACCGCCTCCGCCTTGCCGCGCTCGACGATGCGCTCCTTCGGTGCATGCCGCATCTTGAATTCGCCGCCTTCGGCGTGCGCGGTCGCCACCACTTCGAAATACCCCACCGGCACGAAGTCCCGGATCTCCAGCTCCCGCCGGCACGCGATTGCCAGCGTCGGCGTCTTGACCCGGCCGATCCCGATCACGCCCCGCGAGCCCCGGCCCAGCGTCACCGTCGCCGTCCGGGTCAGGGAGAGGTTGTAGATCTGGTCCGCCTGCCGGCGCGCCACCGCCGCCTCGTAGAGCCGCGCGTGCTCGCCGTTGGGCCGCGCGCGCCCAAACGCCGCGCGGATGGTTTCCGCGTCCTGGGCCGTGAACAGCACCCGCAGCACCTCGCCCCGGTAGCGGCAGTGCTCCAGTATCTCCTGGCCGATCAGCTGCCCCTCGCGGTCGCAGTCGGTGGCGAGCCACACCCGCTCGGCCGTCTTCAGCGCGGCCCGGATGGCCTTCAGCTTTGCCGCCTTGTTGCCGCCGGTGGCGGGCTTGGTGCCGTAGAGCCCGTCCGGCTTCAGCAATGCCGTCGACCAGCGCTTCCAGTCCGGGTTGACGTCCTCGGGCTCGCACAGGTCGAGCAGGTGGCCCTCCGCCGCGTGAACCGCGCCGTAGCGCGAGCCCACGGCGCCCCGCACATCCTTCGCTTGGCTGGCCTTCTCGGTGATGACGATTTGGCGCGTCATGGCGCACTCTCGCGCGCGGCCCTGCCGTCTTCCCCGTCGGCCGTCGCGGCCGCGATGGCGGCCAGGAACGGCGCGGCGAACTCCTTCAGCTTGGCCGCGCCCACGCCGTTGACCTCGGCGAACTCCCCTTCGGTGCGCGGCCGGCGGCGCACCATGTCGATCAGCGTGCGGTCGGGGAACACGATATAGGCCGGCACGCCGCGTTCCCGCGCGATCTCCAGGCGCAGCGCCTTGAGGGCGCCCAGCAGCGCCGTGTCGCCGCCGGCCAGGGGCGGTTCCTCCATATCCCCGCGAACCCTGCCGGAGTCCCGCGCCTTCCCGGGCGTGCGCGCGATGACGGCGTCCTCGCGGTAGAGGAATTCGCCGTCGCCGCGCAGCAGGCCCAGGCCCTTCTCCGTGATCCCGATCCCCCCATAGCCCCCGATGTCGATCCGCAGAAACCCGGTCGCCACCATCTGGCGGATCAGCGAGCGCCACTCGTTCTTGCCGCGCTCCGCGCCCACCCCGAAGGTCGGCAGGCGGTCGTGGCCGAAGCGGCCGATCTTCTCGGTCACGGTCCCCCGCAGGATGTCGATCAGGTGCGCGGCCCCGAAGCGCTGGCCCGACCGGTAGGCGGCCGAGAGGATCTTCCGCGCGTCCTCGGTCCCGTCGACGCGCTCCGACGGATCCAGGCAGACGTCGCAGTTGCCGCAAGCGTCGATCCCCTCCCCGAAATACTCCAGCAGCGCCACACGCCGGCAGGCCGGCGCCTCGCAGTAGCCGAGCAAGGCATCGAGGCGCTTGTGCTCCCGGCGCTTGCGGTCGGGCCTCGCATCCTCGTCCTCGATGAACTGCCGGCGCATCCTGATGTCCTCGAGGCCGTAGACCATGTGAGCCTCGGCCGGGGCGCCGTCGCGGCCCGCGCGTCCGATCTCCTGGTAATACGCCTCCACACTGCCGGGAAGATCGGTATGGAAGACGTAGCGCACGTCCGCCTTGTCGATCCCCATGCCGAAGGCGATGGTGGCGACGATCACCACGCCCGGCTCGGTCATGAAGATGTTCTGGTGCGCCTCCCGCTCCTCCTTCTCCATTCCGGCGTGGTAGGGGAGCGCGCGGACCCCGTCCGCCGCCAGCATGGCGGCGGTCTCTTCGGTCTTCCGGCGCGACAGGCAGTAGACGATGCCGCTCTCGCCCTCGTGACGTGCGATGAAGCTCGTGAGCTGGCGCTTCCAGTCGCGCTTCATCTCCACCACGAGTCTGATGTTGGGACGGTCGAAGCCGAGCACGAACTGCTCGGCCCGTCCGCCGAACAGCCTGTCCACGATGTCGTTCCGCGTCACCTCATCGGCGGTCGCCGTCAGTGCCGCGATGGGGACGCCGGGGAAGAAATCGCGGAGCCGGCAGAGGTCCTCGTATTCCGGCCGGAAGGCCGGGCCCCACTGCGAGATGCAATGGGCCTCGTCGATGGCGAAGAGCCTGACCGGGAGCCGGGCGAGCGCCGCCAGCATGCGCTCCGTCATCAGCCGCTCGGGGGCCATGTAGAGAAGCCGCGTCCGGCCCTCCGCCGCCCGGCGCCAGGCCGCAACGTTGGCGCCTCTGTCGTTCGCGGAGTTGATGCAGTCGGCCGCCACGCCCGCCAGCCTGAGCGCGGACACCTGGTCCTGCATCAGAGCGATCAGGGGGGACACCACCACCGTGATACCTTCCATGACCAGGGCGGGGATCTGGAAGCAGAGCGACTTGCCCGAGCCCGTCGGCATCACGGTGAGTGCATGGCGGCCGTCGAGGAGCGCTTCGATCACGGCCTCCTGGCCCGGACGGAACCCCTCGAAGCCGAAGACCTCCCGCAGCGCCCCACGTGCCGCGGTCAACCGACTATCCGCCGCGTCCGGCGGCCGCGCGGCTTCCCCCGATGACGAATCTGCCGGGCGGCTTGACGGTCCCGGCGGTTCGCTCCCTTCGACGGTCTCAGGCCGCCGGTACGCCCGCTCCATCAGGCGCGCACCCGGCTGCGGCCCAGCACGCCGTCGCCGCCGGGCTGCACCGCGATCCACCTTCCGACGGCCCTTCGCCGCCGGTCCCGGGCAGTCGAAACCGGACTTGTGCGATCGTCCGGTTGACGAAGAGATCCCCTATCCGCAACCCGGCGAATCATGGAGAACTCGTACCACGAATCACCCCGCTCGAGCGATTATCAATTGCGACTGAAAATTTTCCACTTTTGTCGATCGAAAATTTCTCACTTTGAGCGTGCGGTCGTACCCCCAGATGCAGTGTTTGGGGGTACGGACTTGGTCGAGCTGTAGGTAACCGGGTTGGCGCAGCGACCGCCAAGAGTCTGGCGGCGACAACCCGGTTATCCACAGCGGGCGGGTGTCACCGCTCCTGACTCCGTTTGAGTCGGCGATCACTCGGCGGCTCTTTTCCTGCGTCGATCCGAGCGAACGCTTCCCGCTTACTCCTCTTCAGCGGCCGTCCCGGCGTCCGCGGCGGCAGCTTCAATTGCGCGGACCACCTCCAGAATCGCCTCCTGCTGCGCGGCCGACAGCGTCCTGAACAAGGTTATCAGCACACGCTCCTCGTCATCCCGAAACGATCCGACATCCGAGAGCAGATCGGACGTGGCCACTCCCACCCGGGCCGTGGCCTCCTCGACCGGTTCCGGAGACACCGCTTGCGGCCGCCTCCCTTTTCCTTCGTCCCGGCCGTCCGGGGCCGGGTCCAGCAGACCCGACTTCCATAGTGCGCGAAAGTTCCTCGCCGAGGGGAGCGCCTCACCTCGCTCCCATTTGCCACCGTTTTCGGGCTGATCCCTAACGCGCGCCCCACGGCTTCCTGCGCGAGGCCCGCCAGTTTCCTGTTCCGTCTGATTTCCTCGCCCAACCGGGCGTCTCCGCGCCGCACCTGATCGCCCTCCCAACGGATGAACCCCGGGCCGTCAGACCTCGCGCAAGAGTCGCCCACTCGAATTCGCCATGCAACCTTGCCCGGCGACCGGGCCCTGGCCGAACGCGGTCCGCGCAGCGATCGCGGACGCGCTTCGAGCGCATCACGGGTAGAGGACGGCCTCCACCTTGCGGATCGGCGCGGCGCGGCGCCCACAGACGAATTCCGCGGTCTCGTCGCCGACCAGCGGGCTCTCTGCGACCACGACGTCGCCGACGTCGACGCACTCCGGGCACACGAGCCCGGGCGTCCCATCTTCGCCCGCCCTGGACACGAGCCAGGCTTCCCACACCTTCCTGTCCGCGCCGCGCAGGGCCGCGCGCGCGGCATGGGCGTCGTCGAAGCGGCATGAGGCGTGGTCGCTGCCCTCGGTCATCGAAGCCTCCTCAGCAGGAACCGATGTGTGACCTATATCCGGTGTTGGCCCAAGACGCCGCACGTCTTGATCCTACTTCCCCTTTACTCGGATATAATCAGGGTAAGCGTCATGTCGGAGGATCAACCCTGTCAGCTCCGGCTCGCGACCAAGAACGAATACGGCTACTGCCCCACCGAGATGAAGGTGGCCACCGAAGACGTTCGTCGAGGCGTGCGACGCATTCGTGTTTCTCGATCCGGCGTCCGCCCAGCCCAAATCTCCGACACCGAATTCCCGAAACAACGAATGCCAGGACGGCTTCATCGAGCTGCTGGCCAAGGCGATGCCTTCGATCACCGACGCTGACGGCTGGGTCGACATCTGCGTTCACGGCGCGCACCTGCGCAAGGTCCGACCCGGATTCACGCCCTCGCAATACGGCAAGAAAAAGCTGAAAGGCCTGCTCTAGTCCTGCGATGCGCGGGTGAAAATCACCACCACTCCCTGCACCAGCCTGGTCAGGATGCACAACGGGGAGGGATAGACCGCCCGCGCTCCACGCGCGGATCCGAAGCAACGCAACCGGGATAGAACACGCTCACGCCACCGGCGCGCCCGAGTCCGCCAACGATTCCGGTGCAATCATCGCCGCACCGAATTGCCTGATCATAATTGGTGGACTTTGTCGCGGTCTGCTGCCGCCGGGTGAAGCGAGCTGAGACCTGGAGGTCGTGCCGGCGGCACCGGCCACCGCCAGGCTCGCGCTACGGTCCCTGGTCATCCCCCTCAGTCCCCGTCAGGCCGCGCTCAGTGAGGCGCCCCGCGGTCCCGCGCCAGCTTGACATCGAACGACAGGAAGCGGTCGAACAGCGCGGTCTTGCGCCACCCCACCTCGCCGTATCGGGAGGCCCCGGTATTCGAGCAGTCCGAACCAGCGCAGCGGACCCAGAACGCGCCCCACGAACATCGAACCCTCCGCATTCCAGTGCATCTTCGCGACCGCGTCGTCGCGTACCGTGGTCAACGCCCTGAAGCACCACACGCGGCGGGGCGAGCGCGAACCCGGGCGCTGGCAGCAGGCCTCGCAGCTCGTCACCCACGGCCTGCTGCGCGATGCGGGCTTCAAGCTCCCGCCCGACGCCGAGGGTTGGGACGGCATCAGCGTGGAACAGGCCTACGACCGCCTGCCCGAACCGCAGGAGGGCGGCGGGCAGGGGAGCGACGGCCCGCCATCGGCAGGCGACGGCGGCGGCAAAGGCGGTCCGCAACCCGACGCGGACAATGACGACGGCGACAGCCGTGCCGATGATGACGACCACAGCAGCCCCGGCGCCGATGACGGCAACGGACTCGCCCACGCATCCGACGACAGCGATCCTCAAGCCGACGACGGTCCGGGCACGGACGGACCATCCGGTGCCCCTGCGAGCTGTGATCCCTCGGGCACCGGGGAGGTGATGGCCTCATCAGAGCGCACCGACGACAACGCCGATGCCGGCCAAGCCCCAGCCGATGTTTCCGCCGAGGAGCAGGCCTGGGACGAAGCCATGCACCAGGCGCTCAACCTCGCCAAGGCGCAGGGGAAGGCACCAGGCACCGTGGAGGAGACCATCCAGGGCGCCCATCGCAGCACCCTCGACTGGCGCTCGCTCCTGCGCCGCTACATGACCGATGCCGCGGCCCGCGACTATTCCTGGAGCGTGCCCAACCGGCGCTTCATCGACTCAGGGCTCTATCTCCCGTCGATCCGATCGGAGGGAATGGGCACGTTCGCCGTCATCATCGACACCTCCGGTTCGGTCGACAGCGATGCCCTCGCGGCGTTCTGGTCGGAGGTCCGCGAGGTGCGGCCGAGATCGAGCCCGAGCGCATCGTCGTGCTCCATGTCGACGCCGCGGTGCAGGACGAGGAGCACTACGCGCCGGGCGAGCTTCCCGAGTGGATCCTCGTCAAGGGACGGTGGGGAACGGATTTCCGGCCGGGATTCGAGCGCCTTGCCGAGCAGGGCGTTCGGCCTGCCGTGTGCCTGTATTTCACGGACATAGATTGCGACCGTTACCCCGAGACCGAGCCGGATTTCGATGTCTTGTGGTGCGACTACAGCGCCGCCGACAGACTGTCTCCGGAACCCCCGCCCTGGGGCGTGCACATCAGGATCGACGGTTGACGTTCGCCAGGCGGTGCCCCTCCGCCCTTCCACCGAGCGCGACCTCACAACGGGAGGAGTTCGCCATGACCCGGCAGCAGCATGACGGCGTCAGAACCCGCCGACAAACCGGCGCCTTACGGCTTCGCCGCCTCCACGATAATCCGGCCCCGTCCTCGCCTGATCAGGTAGCCGCCGCGCGGGATCGCCAGAGTGCCCTCTTGCACCATCGGCCAGAGCGTGTCGACGATCGTTGCCGCGTTACCGTCCGGCTTCCCTTTTGCCGTCTCCTGCAACGCCAGCCACTCGGCGAATGCTCTCTCGCCGACCTCGTCCCCCACTGATTTCTTGAGCGCGCTGAGTTTGCGGAACTGCCCCTTTGTCAACGTGGACTCTTCAATCTGTGTCATCGCCGTTTCTCTTCCGATTTCTTGTGTTGAACGAATCGATGCCTCTGCCGCCGATACCAATAGCAGCGCCACTTCCGCCGGCCTACGTCTCGTTACCGGTATCGGCCCGGCCCTCCGCGATCCGCACCTTCAGAACCTGAGACGACCGGAACGTCACGACGCGGCGCGCCGGGATCGGCGCCGGCTCCCCGGTCTTGGGGTTGCGGCCCTCCTGTGCCCGTTTGTCGCGAACCCTGAAACTGCCGAATATCGACGAAATACGTCGTATAAGAAAGCGAATGAAGAATACAGCGCCGACCAGAAACAATGCCAGCACTGCAAGGACAATGATGATGGCAGTTGTGTTGGATTCTCCGTTCATCTTCTCCCGCGTCAGATTGTTAGTGGGTAATAAGGGGAAATGTGGCGGGTGCTGGCGCCTGGGCATGGCGCCGGCCCCAGGGAAGCGTGAACGTCCCGAAGTCCACCTGACCCTGCCGTCCCGCCGGCGTCTCGAACCGGACCGGCGCCTCGACCGGCTCGCGCGGCCGCGTCGCCCGCACGTAGTCCAGCACGCGCTTGTAACCGCCCGGATAACCCGCCGCACGGACCTCGTCGAACAGCCGCTTCGCCGACAGCTTCGGGAAAGCCTCGAGACGCGCGTCGATGATCTCCTTGTAGGGATCCAGCTTGTGAGCTACCGGGGGACGCGGCGTATACCCTCGCGCACCGGCCGACAGATCCCGGTCCAGATGGCCCGTCTCGATCCAATAGTGGATCGTGCGACGGTTCACTCCGAACCGTCTCGACAACTCCGCCTTCGAGACGCCCTGATCCAGATAGGGCTTCAACAACATCCTGATCTCCCATCCATACATCTGCGCACCGCTTCCCGCACTGTTGGCAAAGCCAACACAGCGGCCCGGCGCACCGTCAGCGACAAGTCAAAAGTGAGAAATTTTGGGTTGCCACAAATGGGAAATTTATAGTCGCCGCCAACATCACCGCGTCGATCCGCCCTTCGCTATTGACGGGCTACGGGCCGATCGACGTTCGCCAGATACCGTGCGTCGTCTAAACTAACGAGTGGTACTAACCGTGGGGGCAGGTCACCGGTTGATTGTAGGTTTTACAAGTCCTGTCCAGTTAGTCTGACAGTGCCGGATATGGGGTGTTTGCAGACCGCCGACTCTTGAGGAGCCGTTCACTTTCCGATACATTGATTCGAAGACTGGACTGCCAGAGCTTCGATATTCCCTATGGAGACATCTTGATGATTGGTTACGTAACCCTTGGCTCGAACGACATTGCCCGCGCCGGTGAGTTCTACGATGCGCTGCTCGGCGAACTCGGGGCGACTCGGCAGATGGACGGAGAGACGTTTGTCGGTTGGTCGGTGACCCCCGGTACACCGATGCTGTCGGTCATCAAACCGTTTGACGGCGCCCTTGCTAGTGTAGGCAACGGCGTCATGGTGGCCATCGCCGTCGACTCGAACGGTCAGGTGGATAGCTTGCACGCGAAGGCGATGAGTCTCGGCGCCAGTGACGAAGGCGCACCGGGACAGCGCGACGATACGTTCTACGGCGCTTATTTCCGCGACCCTGATGGGCACAAGCTGGCGGTGTTCAACAAAGAATTTCTGAGCTGAGCCGGCCGCACTCCAGCGGAGTTTACGTGCGCGCCCGCGGCGAGACCCGGATCTTCTCCTCGGTCGAATAGCGTTTGCGCGTCACCCTACGGATGTTCTTGACGATCTGTTCGGACGCCTCTCTCGGTGGCCCAGATTTCTGTCTCAAAGGCTCTGACGGGGGACAGCCCGTAGCATTGGCCGGTCGATAGCGGTCCTGATTCTGAGCGATGAAGAACGTGACGTTGCTCCCAAAATCAGGACCAGGTGGTTCTTCAGCTATGCGGCCTGAGATGCCGTAATGGGGCTCGGCGCTATCCGGCACCGTCGGAGCTTGTAGCGATGACGGAGATTCTGGTGTCGTTTCCCTTACACGCGCGGCGTGTTCACGGGGTCTTGCCGAAAGGCGCGCTCCAATTCCTCGAAAGGAAAGGGCAAATGGAATGGACGCCTCCCACCCCTGATGGTGGCCGACGCGAGGGTTGAGGTGGACCCTCACCGGCCGACGGCATCAAAGTGCCAAGTTGGAAGAGCGAGCTCTTCACAGGCAAACAGGAGGGTCCGAGATGAAGACTAACAGAACGGTGGTCGGCGTGGATACGGCGAAGCGGGTGTTCCAACTGCATTGGGTCGATATGGAGACGGGCGAGATCGTTGACTTGCGGCTGATGCGGGCGAAATTTCTCGAACATTTCGCCAATCGCGCGCCGTGTCTGGTGGCGATGGAGGCCTGCGGCGGCTCGCAGCATTGGGCACGCTGGATCCGGGAGCTCGGTCACGAGGTCCGGCTTCTGCCGGCGAAGATGGTGCGGCCCTTCGTGGGCGGCAACAAGAACGATGTGCACGACGCGCGGGCGACCTGGACGGCGGTGCAGCAGCCAGGCGTCAAGACGGGCGCGATCAAGAGCGAAGAACAGCAGACAATCCTGGCGCTGCATCGCATGCGCCAGCAACTGGTGAAGTTCCGCACCGCCCAGATCAACGGCCTGCGCGGTCTGTTGACCGAATATGGCGAGGTCATGCCGAAAGGCCGAGCCGGGATGAGGCGGGACATCCCCGCGGCCCTTGAACGGGTCTCGGAGCGACTGCCGGCGATGGTCATCGAGACTCTGCGCGAGCAGTGGGCACGCGTCGTCGAGCTCGACAAGGAGATCGGCGTGATCGAGCGGCGGATCAAGCTGTGGCATCGCGGCAATGCCGCCAGCCGGCAGATCGCAGAGATCCCCGGCGTCGGGGTGCTGAGCGCGACGGCTGTGGTGGCCGCAATGGGCGATCCGGCCGCCTTCAGGTCCGGCCGCGAGTTTGCTGCCTGGCTCGGTCTCGTGCCGCGCCACAGCGGAACCGGGGGGCGGGTTCGCATGCTCGGGATCTCCAAGCGCGGGGACAGGTATCTCCGCACCCTGCTGATCCACGGTGCCCGCGCTGTGCTCACCAATAGCAAAGCGCCGCCGGAATGGGCGTTGCGTCTGGCCGAACGGAGGCCGGCGAACGTGGCCACGGTGGCGCTGGCGAACAAGATGGCACGCTCGATCTGGGCCTTGCTGGCCCATGACCGGGTGTACCAGGCGAACTTCCGTCAGCCAGCCGGCTTGAGCGCGGCTGACGACGGGCCAACGAACCAGCACGGGAGGTGGCCGCTGAAAGGTTGCGCAAGGTACGACAAGGCGTGATGGCAAACAGGTCAGACCGCGATCCGCCAAGCCTGAATGTCGTTGAAGGGCGGGAAGCCCACAGGGCAAATGAGGCACGGATCGGCAGATTCCATCAGGGCCAGCGGGCAGAAAGCCCCGCACCAAAGGCCGGATACAAAACTGCAATCTGCCTGCCTGTCACATCCAAATCGGTCCTTGCGTTCCGGGAGGCGTCCATACAAAACGACATGAATGTCTATATCGGGCTGGATGTATCGCTGGCAAGCACAGCAATCTGCGTTCTCGGCGAGAAGGGCAAGGTCGTGACGGAGGCGCGGGTCGCCAGCACACCTGAATCGCTGGTTGCGTTCATGCGCGAGCTGCCGCACGGGTTCGCCGCGATCGGCTTCGAAGCCGGTCCCCTGTCCAACTGGTTGCACAAGGGGCTGACCGACGCCGGCTTCGAAACCGTGCTGATGGAGACCCGGCAGTTAAAGGGTGCGCTGAAGGCGATGCCAATCAAGACGGATCGCCGGGATGCCGAAGGCATCGCACGACTGCTGCAGATGGGCTGGTTCCGGCCGGTACACTGCAAATCGGTGTCGTCGCAGGAGATGCGGGCGCTGCTGACCTCGCGCAAGTCCGTGCAGGACGCGCTCATCTCCAGCGTCCGGCAAACCGGCCGTTCCTCGCAAGGTCAACGCCGCTTGCGCTGCCCATCTCTGGGTGTACCCGACGGTCTTTTCGACTTGGCTCCCGGTTGCCGCAGATTGCGCGTGTAGTCGCAATCCGGAAAGTTCGAGCAGCCCAGGAAGCGCCCGAACCGGCCCATTCTGGTTTCCAGCCAGCCGCCGCAGGAAGGACAGCCCTCGAGCAATCCGCCGCAGTCGCGGCAGCGGAAGGCGCCGCCGGACCTGACCGGCAGGCCGGTTCCGCATTTTGGACATGGGCTCCCCGTGTGCTCGCAATAGGGCCAGTTCGAGCAGCCGTAGAAGATGCTCCCGCCGCGGGCATTTTCCCGCCGTTCCAGGCGGCCTTCCTTGCACTGCGGACAGGGCACGTCGCCTTCGGGCAACCGGCCGAACACTGTGATTTCGTATCCGCCGTCGATCAGTTCCATGACGAACGCGGACGGGGGGCCGCCTTCGGCCAGCAGGAACACCTGGCGGCGCGCACGGGTCAGCGCGACATAAAGCAGCCGCCGCTCTTCGGCATTGGGATGCGCTTCCGGCGCCGCCATCACCAGGTCGAGCAGCGGGTCGTCGGCGATCTCGACAGGAAAACCGTGTTTGCCGGCGCTTAGCCCGAGCACCACGGCATAGTCGGCTTCCAGTCCCTTTGCGCGGTGCACGGTCATGTAGGTGAAGCGCAGGCCGGGATACTGCTTCGCCAGACCGCCGAGGTTCAGGGGCCGCAAATGCCGGTAGCGGCCCAGCAGCAGCACTTCCGACGTGCCGTCGTACCGCCCGGCATCCTCGGCAATGCGGTCGAGCGATTCCTTCAGCAGCGAGAGCCCTTCGTCTCCCGGGAGGCCCACATGCACGGCCGGCCCGTCACCCTTGCGCGTCGCACGGACCGTCTTGCGAATCTGCGCAGGGTTGCGCAACACGAAGTCTGTGGCGACCGCGGCGATGCGATCCGAACACCGGAACGTGGTTTCGAGGTCGACCCGTTCGTAGTCGCCGAACCGGTCCCCGAATTCCCGCATGACGGCGATGTCCGACCCGCCGAACCGATAGATCGCCTGCCAGTCATCCCCGACCGCAAACAGTTGCGCACCCGGCGAACGGTCGAGGAGCGCCTTCAGCAGCCTCGCCCGCGCCGGCGAAATGTCCTGGAACTCGTCGACCAGGATATAGCCGAACGGGCTGCGGTAGCAGCCGGCCTCCACATGGTCGGTGGCCCGGTTGATCATGTCGTGGAAGTCGATCTCTCCTGCGCCGGACAGCGTTTCCTGGTAGCGCTCGAACACCGGTCCGAACACCGCGACGAACGCCGTCGCCCGCCCTCCATCGCCAACGACACGGGCCCGTTCGGCGATTTCGCCCAGGGACAGGCGGCTGCCCTTGAAGTGCTGCAGGAAAGTCGCCAGGATCCGCGTGAAGGGATCCACCCGGCCCTGTTCCTCCAGGGCGGCGAACACCCGGTCACGCGGAACCGGCGACAGCTCCACGCCATGCGCCGCCAGCTTCTCCGTCAGGTTCCGGGTCAGCCGGCTGTCGACACGTTCATGGGTGAAGGTTTCAACCAGGACGGTGCCCCGTTCGGCATGGATCTGCCGCTTCCACTCCATCTCCCGGAGATATTTCTCGCGATCGACGAACGGCGCGGTATTTCCTGCGGCGTCGAGCCCGAAATGCTCGATGTAGATGCCGTGGTCCGGGAGCAAGAAATCGGGCTTGTACTGGCGCTTCTCGGCGGTTGCCGTCTCGTGCTCGTAGGCCGCTTCGTATTTGTAGGAGACGCCGTTGAGATAGAGGAAATTCGCGATCTCGCATTCCTCGTAGCTCTTCACCGTGTCCCCTTGCAGCGACCTGATGTCGTTCCGCCGGATGTAGTTCCAGTACGCGCCCCAAGTGGCGAACTCATGCTCGCTCCTGTAGGGAGCGAACTGGTCCTGGAACCATTCCAGCACGGTTTCCGAAAGGGCGCCGCCGGCCAGCAGATCGGCGACGATGCCCTTGAGCAGGTCGAACAGCGCCCGGTCGTTTTCCGCCAACCGGGCCAGCCCCGGGCGCTTGCCTTCGGCATCGCCGATGATCGCCATGCCCAGGCTGTGGAAGGTCCGAACCGTTACACCTTTCGCGGCACCCGCCCCAAGGCGCGCGCGAACACGCTCCTCCACCTCGTTCCGGGCATCCCGCGCGAAGGCGAGCAGCAGGAGTTCGGACGGCTTCCGGTATCCCCTGCGGACGAGCCATCCCGCCTTCGCCACGACGACGGAGGTCTTGCCGCTGCCCGCAGCGGCGACCACCAGATTGCGCTTTTCGTCGACGACCACCGCCTTGCGCTGTTCGTCCGTCAGCGGCCGCGCCTCGATCCGGTCGAACAGCTCGCGCGACCGGATCAGCTCGTTCGCTACGAATGCCTTGTTCGCCTTCGACCTGGCTCTGTCCGGCGCCTCCATGAACTCCAGGATACCCCGCAGCATCCGGATTTCCGGGGCCGCGGACAGGGAGTCCGGCCACCGCGCCACCAAGCCGCCGGCTGCCGCCTGCGCGTCCCGCATTACCTCGTCGAATGCGTCGCCGTGGACGTAACGCGGCGGATCGGCAAATCCGGCCAGCCGGTCGTGGACGGAGCGAAGCGCGCCAATCTGCAGCGCCAGCGTGCGCCGCCACCAATCGACCCTTGCCCTCTCTACCGCGTCGGCAAATTCCCTGGCTTCGGTTCGGGACAGGCCCGATACCGTCGCCGCCATCCTTGCATGGCCGAGCCTGACGCCGGCCCAGCGCCGCCCCGCCTTCACCTCCACCGCTCCGATATCGCTGAGAGCGATTTCCGCCGAACGCGACCTGAAGGCGAGCTCGACGCTGTCGGCGTTCACCGATGCCGCCCGGGCCTCCCCCGAACGGAATATGGCGAACAGTAGCGTTGCCAGCCCGGTTCGCTTCACGCCGAATCGGGACCCTGGATCGGGCATTTGAAGAGAAGAACTGCTCACCTTTCCCCCCCGCATAGCGTCGCTTCTGTCGTCCATTCCAACGTCGTCATGAGCACCTGTCCCTTCCATTAATCCCATCCGGCGCAGAAACCCAGGTATTTTGGGTGCCCCAGCGACTGGCTTCGCCGGTCGCGCCGAAGGACGTCCAGGCGATGACGAGGCGCGATGATCTTGAGCTGCCGCATGGCGCGACTGCGAAAGCCCGAGAGAACGCCACGAAGCAGGATCGCGTGCAGCCCACCAACGCTAGCGGCATCACCCGGAAAAGTCTGGACTTCTACCGCCGGACGAACTCTACAGGAGGGACGATAGCCCTTCGGGCCTCGAGACACGTTTCGGACCCGCGAATGGCGGAGCGAAAGGACGAAGACGATGCTCGACCGCAAGAAAGACGAGGAGAGCGCCAAGCCCGCGCCGGAAACGGCGCCCGACAACGACGATCCCAAGAGCGCGGCCGAGCCGGCTTACGTACCGACCCCGGCCACCCCCAAGCCTCCGGCACCGGGGCTGTCCGGTATGTCCGCGATCCCCCGCCGGCTCGCGGACATACCGCAAGGAGACTTCTGGACGAGTGCTCCGCCGGCATGGCTCGATGGCTATCTGTCGGCCGCCGCACTCGCGCCCCTGGCGCCCCGCCCCGGGGTTTGGCTCTCCGCCGTAGCGGAGCGGGACCGAGGCATGGG
>CBDAPE010000012.1:0-288363 GCA_965198325.1 Alphaproteobacteria bacterium
GTCGCGACCCGGCGAGTGGGATTTGTTCCAGCTCGATTTCCAGGACACGGGCATGGTTGCGCTCACCGGCATTCTTGACCCGCTCGATGACAATCGGGTCCCGTGGGACCGGTTCTTCCCCGGTTTCCGCGAGCAGCCCCACGCCTACACTGACGGCGAGCTCTACGGCGTGCCCACCAAGTTCGGCTATTACGGTTTCGCCTACAACAAGAACAAGGTCGATCCCGAGGACATGAAGTCGGGCAAGGCCATGTTCGACCCGAAGTACAAGAACCGCATCGCCGTCTACGACTACTACTTCCCGGTGATCCAGCTCGTCGGCCTCACCCAGGGGATCATTCCCGCGGACATTACTCCCGAAAATCTCGAATCGACGATCCGCGAGCCGCTGCTGGCGCTCAAGGCAAATACCCAGGTGGTCGGCGACATCCTGACAGTGCTGAACGCGCTTTACACCGAATCCATCGATATCCTCGTTGCCGGGTCTGAGTGGTCGGTAGCCCTCGACATGGGCGAGATCGATTGGCTCGACTGGAATGTCTTCGGGGAGGGCGCGCTGATGTGGGCCACGGCGCTCTGCATCATGAAAGATTCCGCGAACAAGGATGCCTGCTGGGATTGCATCGACGCGACCATGACGCCCGAGGGCAACCACGAGCTCGCCGTCGCCGAATGTTACTGGGGCATGCCGATCGTGACCGACGCGCCTCTCACGGCCGAAGAGAAGGCGATTCTGCGTTGGGACCAGCAGCCCGGTATTCTGGCAAATTCCTACGCGTCGACCATCGGCTCGCCGGACGTGGATGCCACGATGCTCGATCTCTGGACCGAGTTCCTGGCGTCGTAAGCGCCGCCTGACCGCTCCGTTGTATGACGGCCGGGCATCATGGCATTAGTCACCCGCCCATCGGGCCGGCGTTTGTTTTACCTGAACGTCTCCCGGTGGGCGGTCGCCCCTTCGTTGCTCTACGTCGCGGTGTTCTTCGCCGCGCCGATCGTATTTATGATCATCGTGAGCTTCTGGCAGCGTGTCGCCGGCGAGCTGGACGCGGTCTGGTCGTTCGTCAACTACGCCAAGTTCTTCAAGAAGAGCTATCTGCTCGACGGCTGGTTCAACTCGATCGAGGTCGGGCTGATCACCACCGCAATCAGCATTCTGTTGGCCTACCCGATGGCCTATGTGCTGGCCTATCAGGTGCCCCGGCATTGGCAGAAATTCGCCCTCATTATGTGCATTCTGCCGTTCTGGACATCCTACCTCGTGCGCTCCTATGCCTGGTCGATCGTGCTCTCCGAGACCGGCATTCTCAACGGGATATTGCTCGGTGTCGGGATTATCGACGATCCGGTCCAGATCGGTTATACGCGCGGCGCGACCGTGCTGGGTTTCGTCCACTTCTTCATGATGCTGCTGACGCTCACGATCTACGCCAACCTCGTCCAGATCAACAAATCCTACCGCCTTGCGGGCGAGGATCTGGGCGCCAGCAAGCTTCAGGTCTTCCTTCGCATTACGCTTCCCCTCAGCGTACCGGGCATTGCCGTCGGCGCGTTCATCACCTTCGTCATTTCGATCGGCGATTTCATTACGCCGCAGATTTTGGGCGGCGGCAACGAGATGCTGCTCTCCCAGGCGATTATTCTCCAGGTCCAGCGCGCGAACGATTTCCCCATGGCCTCGGCGATGAGCGTCCTGCTCATGGTCAGCGTGACCATCGCCTATTTCCTGCTCGCGCGCTGGCTCAAGATGGACAGGGTATAAGCCATGATCAATTGGCGCACTCTTCCGGGCTGGGCCTACCTCGTCATCGGGTTCGGGTTCATCTTCCTGCCCGTCGTGATCCTGGTGCTGTTCTCCTTCACGTCGAAGGAAATTCCCTTGCCGCCCTTCGAGGGGCCGAGCCTGCGCTGGTATGTCGAGGTCTTCCAAAACGAGCGCCTCGTCAACGCCCTGATCAATTCCGTGATCGTCGGCGTCGCGTCCTCGCTTGTAGCGACCACCTTGGGCTTTTTGGCGGCCTATTCCATCGCCCGAAACACCAGCCGGCTCGATGGTCTGATGCGCTATGCCATGATGGCGCCGATCACCGTCTCCTACCTCATCATCGGCATGGGCCTGCTCATCAGCCTGCATGTCATCGGTGTGCACAAATCGCTTTGGACCGTCGGGGCCGGTCACGTAATCATCAACCTGCCGCTCTGCTTTGGCATCGTTTTTGCGGCCCTGGGCGAGCATCAACGCAACATCGAGAGGGCCGCTCACGACCTGGGCGCGAACGATCTGCAGACCTTGTGGTTGGTCACTGTGCCCATGCTGCGGCCCTCCCTGTTTGCGGCGTTCTGTATCTCCTTTACCCTTTCGTGGGATGAGTTCATTATCGCCTTTCTGCTCAGCCGCTTCGAAGTCACCATGCCGATCATGCTCTTCGAATTGCTGCGTTCGGGTCAGAATCCCATGCTCAACGCGGCGGGCAGCGTCGTGTTCGGCATCTCGATGACCATTGTGCTGCTGACGATTATTCTGAGTCTGCGATTGAGGCGAAAAAATGCCTGAGCCCCTCGTTAAGTTCGTTGGAATCCGCAAGGAATACGACCAGACGGTTGCGGTCGCGGGTGTCGACCTCGATATCGATCAGGGCGAATTTGTCGTCCTGCTCGGCCCCTCGGGCAGTGGCAAGACGACGATCCTTTCCATGCTGGGCGGCTTTGTCGTGCCGACCGCGGGCCGGGTGCTGATCGAGGGCGAGGATGTGACCCGCCTGCCGCCGGCCAGGCGCCCGACCGCGACGGTGTTCCAGGACTATGCGCTCTTTCCGCACATGACCGTCGCCAACAACATCGGCTTCGGGCTCACCATGCACAAGGTGAGGGGTGCCGAGCGTGCGCGGCGGATCGAGGAGACGCTCGATCTCGTCGGGCTCGAGGGCTTCGGCAAGCGCCAGATCCACCAGATGTCGGGCGGCCAGCGCCAGCGTATTGCGCTTGCCCGCGCGATCGCTGTCCAGCCCACCGTGCTGCTGCTCGACGAGCCGCTGGGCGCGCTCGATCTCAAGTTGCGCCGCCAGATGCAGTACGAACTCGTGCGCATCCAGAAGGAAATCGGCACGACCTTCATCCACGTCACCCACGACCAGGAAGAGGCGATGAGTATCGGCGACAAGATCGTCGTGCTCAACAACGGCTTGATCGAGGACATGGGTCCGCCGCGCAATGTTTATCTCAATCCTAAGAGCCTGTTCACGGCCAACTTCATGGGCGAGAGCAATCTCTTTGAGGCGGAGCCCAAGGGTACGAGCGACGGCAAGGCGGTCATCGGCACGCCGTTTGGCGACTGGTATCTCGATGTCGAGGGCGAGACCGACGGCAAGCTTTCGGTCGTGCTCCGGCCCGAACAGCTCGACGTCCGTCCGCCGCAGGGCGCGACCTCGCTATCCCTGGGCCGGGCCAAGGTCACCAAGGTGCTCTTCCAGGGCAGCTACCTGCGGGTCGAGGCGATGTCCGAAACGGCGGGGCTCGATACCTTCCTGCTCACCCTGCCGGCGGACGACCGGGTCAACGAGGGCGAGACCATCGACGTCTATGCCGACGCGGCCGACGTTGTCGTGGTCACGCACTAGGCTTCCGCGCTCTCCCGGACGAAATAGATAAAATCGAGCGGCGGCGGCGCGACTGTCGTCTGGCTGAACATGTCGTGGGTCTGGCCCCGATGGTGGGTCTGGTGATTGAACAAATTGACCAGCAGCAGCCACAACGGGTCGGCATGATCCGTGAAATCGTCGATCGTCGTATAGCGAACGATCCGCGCCATGCCCGTCTCGTCGAGTCCGTCCACCAGCGCGATGAGCTTGCCGTCGTCGATCCCCTGGGCGGTGCGCAAGGTCGCCAGGTCTGCGTAAAGCTCCTGATCGAGCGCGGTGATGTCCGATTTGCCGCCGGTGAACCGGGCAAACCAAATCCGGTCGTTGACCAGGATGTGATTGAGGGTTCCGTGGATCGAGCCAAAAAAGGCGGGCCGGGCCGCCTTGTAGGCGTCCGTCGTCAGGTCAGTGCAAGCGGCATGGAGCCGTGCATTCGCCCAACGGTTGTAACGGGCGAGGGTTCGCAAATTCTCGGTCATTGTGTCGGCCATGGCGGTCCTCCCATGGGGGTTGCTCGATCGTAGCCGCGTCGTGTCGGGCGGGGGTAGATTTTCTGGTTGCCAACGACGCGCGGCACTGCTGAAGTCGGGCATCTTTTCGGCTGCCAGGGCGCGCCCATGACGTCAACCGGTTCGACAAGATCCAGAGGGTTGATGGAGCGGCTCGAAGCCGGCCCGGTGATCTGCGCCGAGGGCTACCTCTTCGAGTTCGAGCGCCGGGGCTACTTGCAGGCCGGGTCCTTCGTGCCCGAGGTCGTGCTCGAGCATCCGGAGATCGTTGCCCAGTCTCACCGCGATTTCGTCCACGCGGGCTCCGACGTCGTCGAGGCGTTCACCTATTACGGCCACCGCGAGAAGCTCCGGCTGATCGGCAAGGAAGACCTGCTCGAGTCGCTCAACCGCAAGGCGCTCGAGATCGCCAAGACGGTCGCCGGGGAGGCCGCGGGCGAGCCCCCGCTGGTTGCGGGCAACATCTGTAACAGCAATCTCTTTGAACCGGGCGACGAGGCGGCGGCGGCCCGGGTGCGGGCGATGTTCGACGAGCAGTGCGCCTGGGCGGCCGAGGCGGGCGTCGACTTCATCGTTGCGGAGACCATCAATTTTCTGGGCGAGATGCAAATCGCCCACGACGCGATCCGCGCGACGGGCTTGCCCGCCGTGCTCACCTTCGCGGTCCCGACGGAGGGTCGCCTGCTCGACGGGCCGAGCCCGGCGGACGCGTGCCGGGCGCTGGCCGACGCGGGCGCCGAAATCGTCGGACTCAACTGCTATCGCGGCCCGGCGACGACCCTGCCCCTTCTGCGCGGAATTCGGGCGGCCGTTCCCCGACGCACTCGACCCGTTGTCCTGCAACCGTTATGAAATCGCCGCGTTCGGTCGCGACGCCTATGCCGCGGGTGTGCGCTATCTTGGCGTCTGCTGCGGTGCCGCGCCGGTTCATATCCGGGTGCTCGCCGAGGCGCTGGGCCGTACGCCGCCGGCGTCGAAATATTCGCCCGATATGTCGAAGCACGTCTTTTTCGGCACCGACCAGACGCTCAACAAGAGCCTCACCGCCGGTCGCGACCGGATGTAACCGCTTAGTCGCGGAGCAGGTCCGCGAAGATCTCAGAGATTTCGCTCTGCACCCGGCGGCGCGACATGCCCGGGCGGATGCGGGCGTCGTAGAGTGCGGCGACCAGCAGCCGGTCGTTGACCGAGAGGTCGGCAAGGTAATGCTCGTCGGCGTGGAAGATCGAGGGCGGCAGGTTGTTCGAATACCCCGGAAGGCCGAGGCTCTGGGTCATCTCCTCGATCAGGCAGGCGATCTGTCGGCGCTCGCCGATGTCCCGGCGGATCCAGATTTCGGCGCCGGTCACCAAGCCGGCGTCGGCGGGACTGATGCCGTGCGCGCAGCCCTGTCGGGCCAGCTGGCGTTCAATCGAGCCGGCCCGCTCGGGATCGTCCACCAACGAGCCTGCGTCCGGGATCTCCTCGACAAGCCGGACCAGGAGGTTCTCCCGGCCGTCGCCGGTCTCCAGCAGGGTGAGATCGAGCCCAGTAAGCGTCGCAAGGAGGTCCGCGTGGCGCCGGGCAATAACGTGGAAGTCCACCAGTTCGTCCGCGAGCAGGATCCGAACGCGGCCCTTCCATTTGCGCACCCGCTCGAGCGGCTGGTCCGGCGATGCCTCGGGATGAAAGGCGAGCTGGTCGAATTTTTCGACGAGGGCGGCCTGGGCCAGCCGGGTCGCCTCGTCGACCGGCGCCTCGGGTCCCCGCATGGCCTGGACCACGAGACCCAGCACGATCGCGACGACAATGGCCACGAGGCCGAATTGCGCGGGCGAGAGCTTGCGGGGCTTCTTGCCCCGGCCGCCCAGCCCTCCGAACAGCTCCATGGAGCGGGACTATAGCAAAGCCGGCGCGCTTGGCGACGGGCGCCGAACACGGATCGCCCGGACACTCACCGGTCGGGCGCGGCGAGGCTGTCCGCAATGATCTCGCCGGCGAGGCGGCTGGCCTCGGTCCGTGACTGGCCGGCTTGAAGGCGCGGATCGTAGAGCGTCTCGACCAGGAGTCGATCCGGGACCGTCAGGTCCTGGAGCCATTCCTCCTGGGGATCGAAGACGGACGGCCGGAGCAGCGCGGATGGCCCGGGCAGGCCGAGGCTCCGGGTCAGATGCTCGATCAGGCAGGCGCGGATCTGGCGCACGCTATAGCGGGTGCCGACCTCTCGGACGTCGACGATGATCCCCGCGGCAACAATCACTCCGCTCTCGTCGGTGAGCAAGATGACGCTGCAGACGTTGGTCTCGACGTCTGTGCGAAGCGCGGCGGGCGCCCTCCCGTAGCGCGCCGCCAGGGTGTCGAGCCGGTCTTCGCTGAGAACGTGGATGACAAGTGTCTCCTCGCCATCGGCGCGTTCGAGCAGGTCGACGTCGAGTGCGGTGAGCGCCGCCATCGTGGTCGCATGACGGGCGACGACGGGGCGAAACGATTCGCCCGCCTCGCCGTCCAGAACGATTCGGATCGGCCCGGTCCATTTGTGCACCCGGTCGGGCGTGCCGACGACCCGATCTTCGCCGTGAAAGACGACCGCGTCGAACTTGTCGGTCAGCGCTTGAACGTAAAGTAGCCGGTTTTCGGATCGTTCGTGGGCAGTGTCGGTCCAGAACCGGGTGGCCAAGCTCGCGGTCCCGACGAGGATCGCACAGCCCAGCACGATCGTGGAGAGCGACCGGGGGCGGCCGCGCAATCGCCAGGCCGGCGGGCGTCGGAGGCGAGCCATGAGGGTGGGATTATATCATTCCCGGGTCGACGCCGGGCCGCAAACCGGATCCCGGTAGACCGCTCCGGAACCGTCCCGGCCGCCGTCCGGGCGAAGGATCCGCGCCGACGCAACCTCGCAATTTGACCTGCGCCCCCGCGGACAACAAAGTAGCGTAAAATCGGGGCGAGGATGAAACAGGCGAAGAGGCGATGAACCAAGTTCCAAGGGCGGTCGTGCTGCTGAGCGGCGGCCTCGATTCGGCAACCGCGCTGGCGATGGCCAGGACCGAGGGGCTTGCCTGCTACGCACTCAGTTTTTCCTACGGCCAGCGCCACGCGGCCGAGCTCGCCGCTGCCCGCAAGATCGCCGGAACCCTCAGCGCTGCGGATCATATGGTGCTGGAGCTGGGCCTCGATGCGATCGGCGGATCGGCGCTGACCGCCGATATTCCGGTGCCCAAGGATCGCGCTGTCGAGACCATGGCCGACGAGATCCCCGTGACCTACGTGCCCGCGCGCAACACGATCTTCCTGGCTTACGCGCTGGGCTGGGCCGAGGTCCTCGGCGCCGAGATCATCGTTCTCGGGGTCAACGCGCTCGACTATTCGGGCTATCCCGATTGCCGCCCGGCCTACATCGCGGCGTTCGAGGCGATGGCGCGGCTGGCGACCAAGGCCGGGGTCGAGGGCCGCTCGAACCTGCGGCTCCACACCCCGCTGATCGCCATGACAAAGGCCGAAATCATCCGCGAAGGCAGCGCGCTGGGTGTCGATTACGGGGTGACCGTGAGCTGCTACGATCCGGACGGCCAGGGCCGCGCCTGCGGCCGGTGCGATGCCTGCCGGCTGCGGCTCAAGGGTTTCGCCGAGGCCGGGATGGTCGATCCCGCGCCCTATGCCGGAGCTGCAGCCTGATGACCTACGCCGTCAAGGAAATCTACTTCACGCTCCAGGGCGAGGGAGCCAATACGGGGCGCGTCGCCGTATTCTGCCGGTTTGCCGGCTGCAATTTGTGGACCGGGCGCGAGGCCGACCGGGCCGGGGCGATCTGCAACTTTTGCGACACCGAATTCGTCGGCACGGACGGTCCGGGCGGCGGCCAGTTCGAAACGCCCAACGCGCTGGCTGGAGCGATCGCCGCGTGCTGGGGCGACGGCGCGGGCGACGAGCCCGGGCGCTTCGTGGTCTGCACCGGCGGCGAGCCGCTGTTGCAGCTCGATGCGCCCCTCGTTGGGGCGCTGCACGAGCGGGCGTTCGCGGTCGCGATCGAATCGAACGGCACGCTCGCCGCGCCTCCCGGGCTCGACTGGATCTGCGTCAGCCCCAAGGCCGATCAGCCGCTTGCGTTGACCTCCGGCAACGAACTCAAGCTCGTGTTTCCCCAGGACGGTGTCGACCCGGCCCGCTTCGATCGGCTCGCCTTCGAGCATTTCTTCTTGCAACCGATGGACGGGCCCGAGCGCGCGCGCAACACCGAGCTTGCGATTGGCTATTGCCGACGCCATCCCCGCTGGCGGCTTTCGCTCCAGACCCACAAGTTGCTCGGCATTCCCTGACGGCCCGGATCCCCGCCATGGATTTCATCTTCATGCTGACCCGCGACGATGTCACGGTGCCCGACTGTCTGGAGGTCTACGAGGCGGTCCGTCCGCTCGGCCTGCGCCATGTCGGATTCAAGGATGTCGGCGCCGATTCGCGGACCCTTGGGCGGCTCGTCGAGCGGATCAAGGCCGCGGGAGCCACGAGCTATCTCGAAATCGTGAGCGCGGCCCCCGAAGCCTCTATCGACGCGGCGCGCGAAGCCGCCGCGCTCGGCGTCGACCGGCTGCTTGGCGGCACCGATCCGGCTCGCGTCCGCGATGCATTGGGCGACGCCGAAGTCGCCTATTACCCGTTCTGCGGGGCGCCCGAAGGCCATCCCACGGCCCTTCGCGGCTCGCCCGACGAGATCGAGACCCATTGCGCCGAGATCATGGCGCTTGGCTGCGCCGGGGCCGATCTCCTGGCCTACCGCTCGCTGGACGCCGATCCGGTGACGCTGGCCAATGCCGCGCGAAAGGGCCTGGGCGAGGGCGGCGGCCTGATCGTCGCGGGCAGTGTCGATTCCCCGGCGCGCATCCGGGCCATGCAGGGCGCGGGTGTCGACGCGGTCACGGTCGGCTCGGCGGTCTTCGAGCTTCTGTTCGCGCCGGGCGAAACGTCGGTCCGCTCTCAGCTCCAGGAGATCCTGGCCGCGGTCGAGTAGGAGCGGGCGCTAGATCGCGGCGTCGAGTGCCGCGATCAGGCGGTCGACTTCGTCGGGCGCGTTGTAATGGACCATGCTCGCACGTACCACGCCGTCGTCCACGTCATAGCCCAGCGCCTCGACGCAGCGGATGCCGTAGAAATTGCCGCTGTTGAGCCCGACCTTGGCGTCGACCAGAACCGGCGGGATCGACGCCGACACCCGGCCCGCGACCGAAAACGAAAACGTCGGCGCACGCTGGTCGCCGTCGGGCGTGGGGCGGCCGATCAGGCGGATCTCCGGCTTTGCGGCCACGAACGCGAGAAAGCGCGCGGCCAGCGACTCTTCATGCCGGGCGATCAGCTCGAAGACCCGGCCCAACCGGGCGTGCAGGCTGTTTTCCTTGGCCTCGAAATGGTGATCGTAGAGCGCATCGAAATAGGCGGGAACGCCGCCCAGCGCACCGCTCGCCTCGAATTGGTGGCCGCCCAGCTTGAACTTGCCCGGGATGTCGGTTTCCGCGAAGAAGAAATGATTCTGGCTCTGTGCCTCGAGCAGGCGCTCCCGCTTGCCGTAGAGGATCGCAAGGTGGGGGCCGTAGACCTTGTAGAGGCTGAACAGATAGAAATCGACGTCGAGTGCCTTGACGTCGAGCCGGCGGTGCGGCGCGTAGGAGACCGCATCGGCGCAGATCCACGCCCCCGCGGCATGGACCTTGTCCGCGATCGCGGCGATGTCGTTGATCGAGCCGACCACGTTGGAACAGTGGCTGACGCAGACCAGCCGGGTGCGCTCGGTGAGCAGGGCGTCGAGCGCCTCGATTTCGAGATCCGCGGTCTCCGGGTTGATCCGCCACTCCCTGACGACGATGCCGTGCTCCGCGAGGCGCCGCCAGGCGCCGTTATTGGCTTCGTGGTCGAGATTGGTGACGATCACCTCGTCGCCGGGCGAAAACAGCGGCCGGAGCGCGTGGCAGAGGACATAGACGTTCAGGGTCGTCGAGGGTCCGATCAGAACCTCGTCAGGGTCCGCATTGATCATCGCGGCCATCAGCCGCTCGTTTTCCGCCAACGTCTCGGCGGCGCGCGCCGAGGGGTCGTAGGGATAGCCCGGCTGAACCCGGTAGCGTGACGCGAACTCGGTCATCCGGTCGATGACCTGTTGGGCGACGAGGCTGCCGCCGGCGTTTTCGAAGAACGCCCAGCCCTGCCCGAGAGCCGGAAATTGCGCGCGCACGAAGTCGAGATCGAGTATGTCCCTGTCCGCCATCGTTGCTCTCCCGAAGTCGCGGCGTCCGCGCCCGATCACCCTGTCTAGAGGGGCGGGCAAGGGTGGTCAAGCGAGGGTCGCCGATTTGGGTGAAATCTTGCGCTTGTCACGCTATGGTGGGCGCCGGTTCGCCGGAAAAATGTTCGTCGTCCGGCGGTGAAACGACAGCCGCAAACGGCTGGGCGAGAGACGGAGAGTGCATCCATGACCGACGTTGCCGTAATCCAGAAACTCAAGGCTCCCGCGGACGAGGTGTGGGACCTCGTCGGCGGCTTCAACAGCCTGCCCGAATTCGATCCGACGAGTGCGTGGAGCGAACTCGAAGCCGGCGGCAAGGATCGCCGCGTCGGCGTCACCGGCGGCGGCGTCATCGTCGAGCGCCTGTTGCTGTTCGACGAGAAGGCGCGCTGCTACAGCTACACCATCACCGAGCTCATCGATCTCGTGTTTCCATTCGACAACTACTTGTCGACGATCCGCGTGCTCGACGACGAGCCGGGCAAGACCTGCATCCTGCACTGGTCCGGCTCGGGTGACCCGATCGAGGGCTTTACCGGCAAGGACATCGAGGAGGAGCTTCGCAAGCTCTACCAGGGGATCGCCGACACGCTGGCAAAGCGATACGGGAGCTGATCGTCAGTCGGGCACGGGGCTCGCCGGCCGCCGGTTGACCAGGTAGATCCCGCTTAATAGCAGGATCAGCGAGGCCCAGATCCAGGCCGTGTGGTGTTCGCGAAATATCACGATCCCCCAGCCCACCCCGGTGAGCGTCTCGAGATAAAGCACCGTCGAGTAGAACACCGAGCCGGCGCGGCGGATAATCTCGAAGGCGAAGACCCAGCACATTGGAACGATCAGCCCGATCAGGATCACCGCGCCGTCGGCCCAGTCCAAGGGGGCCTCGAAGATCCACCAGGATCCGCTGATCGCCATGACCGGCAGCAGAAAGATCGCGGCGGTCAGCATCAGGCCGCAGGTCATTTCCACCGAGCCGCTTTCGGGCGGGGGATAACGTTCGCAGGCGACCAGCGAGAACCCGAAGCAAATCGGCAGGACGAGCCCGACGAGCACCCACGGGCGCATCTCGGGCGTCGGCAGCGACGCGTCCGGGAGCAGGATCACCAGGACCGCGCCTAAGCCTAACAGCAGGCCGATGACCCGGTAGACCTTGAGGCGGTCCATGCGCAACGCCATCGCGACGGCATAGGTCGCCATGGGTACGAGGGCCAGCTCCAGGGCAACGATGCCAGCTGGCAGCTTTGGCGAGATCATGGCCCAGACCGTGTACGGCACGCAGATGCCGACGCCCCCGATGATCGCGTAGGCGCGCAAATGAGCCGGTGTCAGCCCCGGCAGCTTGCGTCGGACCAGCAGGATCGCGAGCATGGCGCCGCCGCCGATGACGCCCTGCCAGAAGACGAAGGGAATCGCCGGCACGCCGCTGGTGGTTGCGACGCGATTGAGCGAGACGATGAGTCCGACGCCGACGGCCGTAAGCAGGAACATGCCGAATACATCGGGCGACGGCAGGCGGCGTCCCGCAAACCCCGTCACCGGACCGGCACGGTCTGGCGGTTGACGAGATAGAGACCGCCCAGCAGGAGGACGAGCGCCGCCCAGATCCACGCGCTATGGGCTTCGCTGAATATGATGTAACCCCAGAGGACTCCGAACAGTGTCTCATGATAGGCGACGGTCGAATAGAACACCGAGTTGGAGATGCGGATACATTCGAAGAACATGACGTAATTCGCCACCTGAATTGCCATGATGATCAGGATCGACGCGTCCGCCCAATCGAACGGGGCGCTTCCGAACCACCATTGGCCGGTTGCGGCGGTCACGACGAGGCAGAAGAGGGCAGCGGTCGTGACCCCGCCGGCCGCCAGCGCCAGGGAATCCGTCTCGGGCGGCCGCCAGCGCTCGCCCGAAATGACGAACACGGCGAAGCAGAATGGCGCGGCGAGCGCGACGAGCACCCAACCCACCATCTCGGACTCCGGCAGGCTCGTTGTGGGAGCCACGATCAGCAATATACCGGCGAACCCCAACACCAGACCGGAAAAGCGCATCCAGCGAAAACCTTCCATCCGGAGCAACAGCGCCAGGCCATAGACCAGCATGGGCACCAGTGTCAGTGTCATCGCGACGATCCCGGCCGGTATCCTGGGTGCGACGTAGGCGAGCAGAGTGTTCGGGCCGCCGATGCCGACGACACCCATCAACCCGTAAGACAGCAGGTGGGGGCCGTCGATCTTTGGGATACGGCCCCGGATTGCGGTTAACCCCAGCAGGACCAGCCCGGAGCCCAGCACTGTCCAGAAGATGAGCGCCACGGGCGGTACGCCCCCGGTCGTCGCAATCCTGTAGAGCGAGATCTGCAGGCCATAGAAGCAGCCTGTCGCCAAGAGCATGACATAGGCGGCGGGCGGCGCGCGGCGCGGTGCGGCAGGAGGGCTAGGGGCCGTCATGCCGCTTCGGTCCTTCGCGCCACCGGGACCGTCCGGTTGATGAGAACGAGGCTGCCCAGACCCGGCGGGATGCCCAAGGCGCGCAGCCCGACGAAGCGCTCCATCCGCAAGCCCAGCAAAATCACGTAGACCATTGAGGGCAGGCGCTTCGTAATCATCCCGGTTGCGCTCTGTCCTTTGGGCACCAGTTGACGAGATAGAGACCGCCTAGCAGAAGCACGAGCGCGGCCCAGACTCACGAGCTATGGGCTTCGTCGAAGATGACGTAACCCCAGGCGATGCCGAACAGCGTCTCCGGGTAGTTGACGGTCGAATAAAAGACCGAGCCGGCGATACGAATGCATTCGAAGAACATGATGTAATTCGCGACCTGGATCGCCATGATGATCAGGATCGACGCGTCCGCCCAGTCGAACGGGCTGCTGAAGAACCACCATTGGCCGGTTGCGGCGGTCACGGCGAGGCAAAAGATGGCGGCGGTCATGATCGTGCCGGCGGCGAGTGCCAGGGAATCCGTCTCCGGCGGCCGCCAGCGCTCGCCCGAAACGATACACAGCGCGAAGCAGCATGGAGCGGCAAGCGCGACGAGCAACCAGCCCACCATGCCTGGCTCCGGCAGGCCTGACTCGGGCGCCACAATCAGCAACATTCCCGCGAAACCCAGCACCAGCCCGGAAAATCGCATCCAGCGAAAGCCTTCCATCCGGAGCAGCAGCGCCAGGCCGTAGACCAGCATGGGCACCAGCGTCAGCGTCATGGCGACGATCCCGGCCGGTATCCTGGGCGCGACATAGGCGAGCAGGATGTAGGGAACACCGAGGCCGACGACGCCGACCAGCACGTAAGACAGCAGGTGAGGGCCGTCGAGCTTGGGGCTGCGGCCCCGGATTGCCGTAATCCCCAGCAGGATCAACCCCGAGCCCAGCGTCGCCCACAAGATGAACGGCACGGGCGGTACGCCTCCGGTCGTCACCACCTTGTTGAGCGAGATCTGCAGGCCATAGAAGCAGCCTGTCGCCAAGAGCATGACATACGCGGCGGGCGGCGGGCGGCGCGGCGCGGCAGGACGGCAAGGGGCCGTCATGCCGCTTCAGTCTTTCGCGCCGCCGGGACCGTCCGGTTGATGAGAACGAGGCTGCCCAGGATCAACCCGGCGGCGGCCCAGACCCACGGGGAATGCCGCTCGTGGTAGAGCAGGATGCCCCAGCCGATCCCGCACAGCGTGTCCAGGTAGTTGGACATGGTCCAGAACACGGGTCCGCGCGCCTTGATCACGGCGAAGAATGCGATCCAATTGGTCGCAACGATCAGGATGGCCAAGAGGACGGCACCGTCAATTCGGTCGAGCGGTGCCGCGAAGACCCACCAGCCGTCGAAAATCGCCATCAGGGGCACGAGGCTGATCGCCGCAACGAACAGCAATCCCGTCGAATTTTCCAGCAGATCGGAGCCTTCCGGACGCAGCCTGTCGCCGGCGATGGTCATGAGCGCGAAGGAGAGGGGTGTGGTGAAGGTGAGCAGCACCCAGCCTGTCATATCCGGAGACGGCAGGCTGGTTTCGGGAAGCACGATCAGGAGGACCCCGCCCAGACCCAGCAGGATGCCCAACGCGCGCAGCCCGACGAAGCGCTCCATCCGCAAGCCCAGCGAGATCAAGTAGACCATCGAGGGGACCAGGCCGAGGCCGAGGACGACGATCCCGATCGGAATTTTCGGTGCGACGAGGGTCCAGATGCTGGATGGATAGGTCACGCCGAATAGACCGATTGCCAGATAGAGCTTGACGTGGGCGAGGTCGAAGCGCGGCAGCCGCCGGCGAAGTGCGCAGACGCCCAGCAGAATCGCCGTCGCGCCCGCCGCCTGCCAGAACACGTAGCCCAGGAACGGGACGCCCGCCTCGGTGACGAAGCGGTTGATGGCGAACACGAATCCATAACTCAGCCCGGCGTAGAGAACGACCAGGACTGGCCAGTAACGGACGATCAAGATGGCTCACTGCCGCGGTTGCGGTCCCGTGCGGTTGACCAGAAGAACGGCAATGAGCATGAGGGCCAGCGAGCCCCAAATCCAGCCCGAATGTTGCTCGCCGAAGAACACCAGGCCCCAGCCGATACCCGCCAGGGTGGCGATGTAGTCGAGGAAGGACAGGAAAAACGCACCGGCTAGTTTGACGACCGCGAACGCGAGGGGCCACATCAGGGCATGAACCAGCGCGGCGCCGATGACCGCGCCGTGGGCGATGCCGAACGGGCCGGAAAACGCCCACCAGCCGCCGCTCGCCGCCGTGATCGCGAAGAGCAGAAGCCCGGCGCAAATCAATACGCCGCCCGCCATCCCGAGGGCCGGTGACTCGGGTGGCGGCAGGGTCTGCATGCACACGGCGGTCGTCGCGAGGCAGAGAGGCACCGCCATGGCGAGCAGCACCCAGCCGATCGCAACATGGTCCGGCAGGCTCGAATCCGGCAGCAGCAGCATCAGGACCCCGGCGACCCCGAGAGCGAGGCCAAGCAGGCGCAGCCAGCCAAACCGCTCCAATCCGATGATCAGCACGATCGCATAGGTAAGCAGCGGCACCAGTATCACGACCAGCGCCATCACGCCGACGGGGATATGGGACGCGACGATCGCGGCAACGCCGAACGGCCCGATGAACCCGAACGTGCCGACCACCAGATAGGCCCGCAGATCGGGCCGGCGAAGGCGCGGCAGCTGGCGCAGCGGGGCACCGGCCAGAAGCAGGACGGTGCCGGCTCCGATTGCCTGCCAGAACACGTAGGCTGTGGGCGGGACCCCCGCCTCGGCTGCCATTCGATTGAGCGAGAACGTTAATCCATAGAGCGCGCCGCACAGGAACAGCAGCGCCAACGACAGCATGCGCCGGTCCGGCCGGTCGGGCGCTCCGGGGGGCGCCGTCATCGCGCGGCCCTCGCGGGCCTCAGCGCCGGGCTTGCGCGCCTGTCTTGCTGACCAGGTAGATCGCGATGAGCATCAGGACGACGGTACCCCAGACCCAGTTGGAATGACGCTCCGAGAAAATCAGGACGCCCCAGCCGATACCCGTCAGCATGCCGAGATAGTCGACGAAGGTGAAAAAGACCGGACCCTCTCGACGGACCAGCTCGTAGGCGATCGGCCACATCACGCTCGTGATGGTAATCCCGGCGAGGACCGCCCAGTGGACCTCACTCCAGGGGCCGTCGAAGAACCACCAATGGCCCAGGCCGGCCACGATCGGCAGCAAGCACAGTCCCGAGACGATCATCACGCCGGCGGACATGCCGATCGACGAAGTGTCGGGTGGCCGCGTGGTGAGCATCAGGACTGTCGAGAGCGCAAGACCGAGCGGTGCGCAAAGTGCGAACAGCACCCAGCCGACCATGCCGGGCTCGGGCAGGCTGGCTTCGGGGATCAGCAGCAGCAGGACGCCGACGAGCGCCAGCAGCAAACCGCCCATGCGGACCCAGACGAACCGCTCGACCCGGATTACGAGGACGAGAACATAGGTGAGCAGCGGAATCGTCGCCATGACGATTGCGAAGACGCCGACCGGAATCTTCGGGGCAATGGCGGCGGCAATGCTCCAGGTGATCACCATGCCGGTCAGGCCGACCAAGAAATAACTTTTCAGGTAGGGCCAGGTGCGGCCCGGCGACCGTCGAAAGGCGGCACCGACCAACAGCAGCGCGACCCCGCCCACCAAGGCCTGCCAGGTCACATAGGCCGACCACGGTACGCCGCCGTCGATCACGATGCGGTTGAGCGAGAAAAACAGGCCGAAGATGATGCCGTTGTGAAACAGCATGACGATGGACAGTGGGCGACCGCCGAAGGGCGTCGCTACCACGCCTGAGGGGTGAGAGCCTGGGCCGCTCACGGCTGAGGGCCGAGTCCCGGTTGGTCGAAATTTTCCACATGAGCCGAAATTATTAAAGACATGTTTTCAAATAGTTATAAGTGATTTCTGTCATAGTAAATTAGTTAATTCGGCTCATAACCCCGCGTTCAGGCGGGTTTCGGAACGTCCGCCGGACAAACCGGCGCCTGCTTGCTGTCGATATAGGTGTTCACGAGTTCGACCATCCGCTCCCGCCCGAAGCTGCCGTAGTGGCCGGGATGGACGACGGTGACCGATACCTCGATCAGCCGGCGCATGGTCTCGACGTAATCCTCGATGTTCGACGAAAACAGCTCGTCGAGGATCTCTCCCTTGTAGATCACGTCGCCCGAGAAGAAAACTCCGGTCGCCTCCTCCAGCAGCCCGATGCTGCCCCGTGAATGGCCCGGCAGGTGAAGCACCTTGAAGACCCGGTCGCCCAGATCGATCACGTCGCCCTCGTCGAGCGCCCGGGTCACCGGCGCCGGGGTGATGTGGTAGCTCTCGGTGTCATAACCCGCATGGGGCATGGCGGTGATCATCAGGCTTTCCATGATGTCCGCGGCGGTGTTGTAGTCGGTCGGCTGGGCGAGAACGTCGGTTTCCGAGCTGTGGCAGGCGCGCTCCTCGAACTCGTGATGGCTGCCCACATGGTCGAAATGGGTGTGCGAGGCGACCGCGAGCAGCGGCTTGTCCAGCATCGCGTCCAGCGCGTCCCGCAGGCTCACGATGCCCATCCCGCTATCGACCAGCAGGTCCCGGTCCCGGCCCTTGACGAGCCAGCTGTTGGGCTGGAGCCAGGGATCCACGAACGGTTCCTCGAACAGCGTAATTCCGTCCGAAAGCGTCTTGTGTTTCCACCACGGGCCGTCGGCGACGGGTAATGTCATAGTGTCCTCCCGCGGCCGCGGAGGCCGCAATTTGTCCCTTGTATTAACCACCTTAGTTCAGAAGGGCGCGGCGGTAAATCGAACCCTCGGGGCTTAGGTGAGGGTGCCGCTCTGGCGCACCGCCCGGCCCGTGGCGTTGACCAGGAAGACGGCCGCCAACAGGAGGCCCAGCGCGCCCCAGATCCATAAGGAATGGACCTCTCTGAACAGAAGAACGCCCCACGCCACGCCGGTCAGGGTCGAGAGGTTGTCGACCATTGTCAGGAACACCGGTCCGGACAGACGGATCAGTTCGAGCAGCCCGACCCACATGAGCGCCTGGAAGAGCGCCACGGCCAGCAGCGCGCCGTCGCCGGCGTCGAGTGGCCACGCGAACCACCACCAGCTGTTCGTCGCCGCGACGATCGGGAGCAGCAGCAGGGTTGCCGTCGCAAGCGTTCCCAGGGCGAGCTCGATCGAGCTCATCGCGGGCGGCCGCAGCCGGACGACCGCGACCGACATGCCCGCGAGGCAGACGGGGGCCAGCATGGCGAGCAGGACCCAGCCCACCATGTCGCGGCTCGGCAGGCTGGTTTCCGGCAGCAGAATCATCAGCACCCCGGCGAAGCCGAACACGATGCCGAGCAGCCGGATCGCAAGGAAGACCTCGAGGCGGAGGACGAGCGCGAAGATGTAGGTCAGGATCGGGATCAGCGCGAGCGTCAGCCCGACGATGCCGGCGGGAAGCTTCGGCGCGACGAAGGCGTAAATCGAGAACGGCACGACCATGCCGAAGACCGCCATGACGAGATAGACCAGGAGCGCGGGCCGGTCGATCCGGGGCAGTCGGCGATGGAGCACGCCGAAGGTCGCGAGCAGGAGGATGGTCGCGCCGGTACTCTGCCAGAAGACATAGGCGATGAACGGGATGCCGGCCGTGATCCCGATGCGGTTGAGCGAGAACGTGAGGCCATAAATGACGGCGAAGGCGAACAGAACGCCGACCGGCGCGTACCGGAACCGCCGGTAAAGCGGCGCCAAACCTGACATGTCGATGCCCGAATCTGCCATCGCCCGGCTGTAGCACTCATCGCCTGGTGGGACAAGCGGCCGCTGAAACGGCATCCGGCGACCCTTTCCCTTTACATCCCGACACCATATCTTGATATAAGAACGGCTGGAGTTACCGCATATGCTGGACATCTGGAGCGATTTGGCGTGACCGCGCAGGCGACGCGCAAGGCCGCGGGCGCCGGCGACCTGTTCGCCCAAGCGACCGCGAAGACCAAAAAAACCTATTCCGCCAAGGATATCGAGGTTCTCGAAGGGCTCGAGCCCGTGCGCCGGCGTCCGGGCATGTATATCGGTGGAACCGACGAGCGCGCGCTCCATCACCTCGCCGCCGAAGTACTCGATAACGCGATGGACGAGGTCATCGCGGGTCACGCGAGCTGGATCGAGGTCACGCTGACGGCCGACGGCAGCCTCGCGGTGAAGGATAACGGCCGGGGCATCCCGGTCGATCCCCACCCCAAGGTCAAGGGCAAGTCGGCGCTCGAGGTGATCATGACGACGCTCCACTCGGGCGGCAAGTTCTCGGGCAAGGTCTACACCACCTCGGGCGGCCTGCACGGCGTCGGCGTCTCGGTCGTCAATGCGCTGTCCGACCGGCTCACGGTCGAGGTCGCGCGCGACCAGCAGCTCTGGAGCCAGAGTTACCAGCGGGGCAAGCCGACCGGCAAGCTCGAGAAGGCGGGCAAGGTCAAGAACCGGCGCGGCACGCTGGTGCGCTTCCATCCCGACCCCAAGATCTTCGGCGAGACCGCCGCGTTTCGGCCCGCGACGCTTTATCGCAAGCTGCGCGAGAAGGCCTATCTGTTCCACGGTGTCGAGATCCGCTGGGCGTGCGACGCCGCGCTGCTCGAGCCGCAGGACGAGGTACCCGCCAAGGAAAGCTTCCATTTTCCGGACGGCCTCGCCGACTATCTTGCCGCCCAGCTGGCCGATCGGGCGGCGGTGACCCCGGCCGCCTTCATCGGCGAGGCCGGCTTTGCCAACGGCCATGAGGGCCGGGTCGAATGGGCGATCGCCTGGCCGCTCGACGACGACGGCTTCATGGCGTCCCACGTCAACACCGTGGCCACGCCCCAGGGCGGTACCCACGAAAGCGGCTTTCGCACAGGCCTCGCCAAGAGCCTCAAGGCCTACGGCGAGCTGGTCGGCAACCGCCAGGCCGCGCAGATCACCGGCGAGGACGTGACCGGCGGCGCCTGCGCCCTGCTCTCGGCATTCCTCGCCGAGCCCCAGTTCCAGGGCCAGACCAAGGAGCGATTGTCGAATCCCGAAGCCCAGCGTCTCGTCGAGGTCGCGCTCAAGGATCACTTCGATCACTGGCTGTCGGGCGATCCCGGGGCCGCGAACACGCTGCTCGCGCGGATCTGCGAGCGGGCCGACGAGCGCCGCCGGCGCCGTCAGGACAAGGAGGTCGCGCGCAAGCAGGCGACCCGCAGGCTCCGCCTGCCGGGCAAGCTCGCGGACTGCAGCCGCGCCGGGCGCGAGGCCACCGAGATTTTCCTGGTCGAGGGCGATTCCGCGGGCGGCTCCGCGAAGCAGGCGCGCCGGCGCGACACCCAGGCGGTGCTTCCCTTACGCGGCAAGATTCTCAACGTGGCGAGCGCTAGCGCCGACAAGCGCCGCGACAACCAGGAGCTGGCCGATCTGATGCTGGCGTTGGGCTGCGGTGCGGGCGAGGCGTATGACGAGCAGGCGCTGCGCTACGAGCGGGTCATCATCATGACCGACGCGGATGTCGACGGCGCCCATATCGCGACCCTGCTGATGACCTTCTTCTACCAGGAGATGCCCGAGCTGATCGCCCAAGGCCATCTGTTTCTGGCCCAGCCGCCGCTCTACCGGCTTGCCCAGGGCGACATCGTCCGCTACGCGCGCGACGATGCTCACCGCGCCGCGCTGCTCAAGGCGGACTTCAAGGGGCCGGGCCATGTCGAAATCAGCCGCTTCAAGGGGCTGGGCGAGATGCCTCCAGCGCAGCTCCGCACGACGACCATGGATCCCGATAGCCGGTCGCTGCTCCGCGTCGAGATCGCGCCGGAAGAAGGCAAGCGGACCGCCAGGCAGGTCGAGGACCTGATGGGGCGCAAGCCCGAGCGGCGCTTCGCCTTCATCCAGAAGAACGCCCGGTTCGTCACCGGGCTGGACGTCTGACCTGACGGGCCGCGCGGCCCCAGTGCGCGGAAAAGCTTGAATTTCCCGCCCACAGCGCCTAAATCATGCTCAACAGATCGGCACGCCCTCGGTCGACGCCCGTCGCTGATCGCGACGCGAGTTCCTGGCGGCCTCCTCTTCTGCTCCGTCTGTTGATGGTTTGAACGCCGGTCACGGGGCCGGCGGGAGACGAAATGAAGGTTTGATGCGATTTGATGAACTCGGCCTGAGCGCCGACCTCCTCCGCGCCGTCGCGGACGCGGGCTACGAAGAGCCCACCCCCATCCAGGACCAGGCGATCCCCATCGTGCTCCAAGCGCGCGACGTGATGGGCTGTGCCCAGACCGGCACCGGCAAGACGGCGTCGTTCGTCCTGCCGATGCTCGAGATGCTGGCGTCAGGCCGCGCGCGGGCGCGCATGCCGCGCTCGCTGATCCTCACGCCGACGCGCGAGCTCGCGACCCAGATCGCCGAGAATTTCGAGATCTACGGCAAGTATCACAAAAAGCTTTCCATGGCGCTCTTGATCGGCGGCGTCTCGTTCGACGACCAGTTCAAGAAGCTGGATCGGGGCGTCGACGTGCTGATCGCGACGCCCGGCCGCCTGCTCGATCATTTCGAACGGGGGCGGCTTTTACTCAGCGGCGTGCAGCTGCTCGTCATCGACGAGGCCGACCGCATGCTCGATATGGGGTTCATTCCCGATGTCGAGCGCATCGTCGGACTGCTGCCGCCCCTGCGCCAGACCCTGATGTTCTCCGCAACCATGCCGCTGGAAATCCGCCGGCTCGCCGACAAATTCCTGAGCAACCCGAAGGAAATCCGCGTCGACCCGCCGGCGCGCCCCGCCGAAGGGGTCGATCACGCGCTGCTGATGATTGCGGCCGGCCGGCGCGACGACCTCGCCAAAAAGAAGCGCGGTGCGCTCCGCGCGCTGATTCAAAGCGCATCGATCGGCGATGCCTTGATCTTCTGCAACCGCAAGAAGGATGTCGATACCCTCGGCAAGTCGCTCAAGCGTCACGGGCTTGACGGCGTCGGCACCCTGCATGGCGACATGAACCAGGCGAGCCGGACGGAGACGCTCGAGCGCTTCAAGGCCGGCGAAATCAAGTATCTGGTGGCGAGCGACGTGGCCGGGCGCGGTCTCGACATCGACGCGCTCTCCTTCGTCATCAATTTCGACGTCCCGATGCATGCCGAAGACTATGTCCATCGCATCGGCCGGACGGGCCGGGCGGGCAAGACCGGGCAGGCCTTTACCCTGGCGACTGCGGCGGACGCAAAGTTCATCGACGCTATCGAGCGGCTTATCAAGGCGCCGATCCCGCGGCGCGGCGAGGGTGGCGCGACGCCCAAGCCCGAGACCGCCGGCGAGGCGGTCGGGGACGTCCCGGCGCAAGCCCGAGCGGAGACCGGCAAACCGGCTCGGGAGCAGCGGAGCCGCGGACGGGGCAGGGGCCGCAAGAAAGCCCCGGCCTCCGAGACCGCCGAGGTCGAGACCCCGGCGCCCGACGCTCCGGCCCTCGAGTCCGCGCCGGCGCCGGAACCGGTTCGCGAGGCCGAGTCCAAGCCTAAGCCCAAGCCCGCCCCCGAGAAGGCGCCGCGCACGCGCAAGCGCAAGGATCGCGGCGAGGGATCGGGCGGGGCCGCCGTCGGCTGGGGCGATCACACCCCCGCGTTCATGCTCCCCGAGCCCAAAAAGGCCAGGGCCGGGCGGACCTGATGCGAGCCGCCCGCCAGAGCCGGGCCTAGGCCCCCATCCCCTCCCGGGCGGCCAGGTCGGCAAAGTCCGCCATGACGCCTTCGAGCCGGTCGAACAGCTCGTCGATCTCGGGCTCGGTGATGATGAAGGGCGGCGCGACGATCACCGAATTTTCCAGCGGCCGCATGATCAGGCCGTGCTCGAGCCCGATCCGGCAGATCGCCTCGGTCGCGAGATGCTCCTTCGCGAACGGCGCCTTGCTCTCCTTCTCGGCGAGCAGTTCGTAGCCGCCCATCAGGCCGACCTGGCGTATCTCGCCGACGAACGGATTGTTCTCGAAGCGCCGCATGCCCTCGCCGAAGCGGGGCGAGACGCTCTTCATGTGGTCGAACACGCCGTCTTCCAGCAGCAGGTCGATCACCCGCAGGCCCACCGCGGCGCCGATCGGGCTGCCGCCGGTGGTAAAGCCGTGGGCGAACTCCTCGGCCTTCGCGCAGGCCTCTTCGAGCGCGGCGGAGAGGCGCTCCGAGACCAGCGTCGCGCCAATCGGATAATAGCCCGCCGAGAGCACCTTCGAGGTCGTCACGATATCGGGCGCGCCGCCGAAGGTCTGCACGCCCCAGAGTTGTCCCGTCCGGCCCAGCCCGGTGACCACCTCGTCGGAAATCAGCAGGATTTCGTGCTTGGCGAGCACCGCCTGGATCTTTTCGTAGTAGCCCGCCGGCGGCGGAATCACGCCGGCGCCGGACATCACGGGATCGGCGATGAAGGCGGCGACCGTCTCGGGTCCTTCGGCTTCGATCAGGGCGTCGAGCCGCTGGGCCAGGCGGCCCGCATAGGCGTCCTCGCTTTCGCCGGCTTCCGCGAAGCGCCAGTGATGGGGCAGGTCGGCATAGCAGGCCTCGGGTACGGGCAGGCCGAAGGGGTGGATGTAGTCCTTGCCGATCAGGCTGCCCGCCACGATGGTGCTGCCATGATAGGCTTTTTTCCGCGAGATGATCTTGCGCTTTTGGGGCCGGCCCTGGGCCCAGTTCATCAGCCAGATCATTTTGATTGCGGTCTCGTTGGCCTCCGAGCCCGAGTTGGAGAAGAACACCTTGCCCGTCGGCATCGGCGCGATCTCGCTCAGCCGGTCGGCCAGCCGGAGCGCGGTTTCCGAGACCCGGCCGAAGAACGAATGGTAGGCCGGCAGCTTGGCCATCTGCTCGGACATGGCGTCGATCAGGCGCTGCTCGGAGAACCCGAAGGCGATATGCCAGGCGCCCGAGATCGCCTCGACGTAGCGGTTGCCCGAGGTATCGAAGACGTAAATCCCCTCGCCCCGCTCGAGCGCCAGACCGCCATTCTCGACGACGTCGGGCCAGTAGGCGTTGCCGTAGAGAAAATGCTCGTCGTGGGGCCGGTTCGCCCGTGCGGTTGCCGTGCTCATATCGTCGTCTCCCACGACCGCCCCGTCCCGGCGGCGCTTAGTTCCCGATGATCTTGACGAACACGCGCTTGGGCCGGTTGCCGTCGTACTCGCCGTAGAAGATTTGCTCCCAGGTGCCGAAATCGAGGCGCCCGTCGGTCACCGCGACCACCACCTCTCGCCCCATCAGCTGGCGCTTGATGTGGGCGTCGGCGTTGTCCTCGCCGGTGTCGTTATGGCGATACTGCCCGATCGGCTCGTGGGGCGCTAGGTCTTCGAAGAATCGCTCGTAATCGTGATGCAGGCCCTGCTCGTCGTCGTTGATGAAGACCGACGCGGTGATGTGCATCGGGTTGACCAGCGCGAGCCCGTCCGTGATGCCGCTTTCGGCGAGGCAGGCCTCGACGTCGGCGGTGATGTTGAGGAAGCCGCGCCGCGCGGACACGTTGTAGGTCAGCTCCTTGCGGTAGGATTTCACGGCATCTCTCTCCGTTCTCTTCCATCGGCCGCCCCAATATCCCGGTGTCCGACAGGGCTCGGAGACTGCGCTGGGCATAAGCCGGCCCCGACACGATTCGCGCGAGCCGGACTGGCGGCCGTAAATAACTCGAATTCCCTCTTAGACGAACAGTGTCAGCACCCCGGTGAAAGTGTAGAGCCGGTTGTTCGAGATCTCGCCGTTGCAGTAGAAGCCCGTGATCGGGAAGTCGCCCAGAACGTCGGCGATGGTGTCCAGCTCCCAGGCTCCCGGCCCGAACAGGTTGGGTCCCCGGGCGAGGCAGGAATAGTAGAGCCCGCCCGAAGGTGTGCCCGGAAGCCGCTTCTTGAGGCCTTCGAGCATGCGCACGAAGTCGCGCTCCGCGGCGACCCGGTCGCGCCGACAAAACATCAGCCGGTCGCCGTGGCCCAGTTGCTGGGAGACCCCGATCACCCCCCGGTCGGAATCGAATCCCACGAGCTGGCGGACCAGGTAGTCGCCCGTATCCGAACCCGCGATCGGAAACCCCACCAGGACCGCGTCCGTGACGTCGCCCACCTCCTCGCCCAGACCGGCCACGAGGTCTTCCGCGAAGACGTCCACCGCCGGCCGGTCGTCGAGTTCGATCGCGAGGTTGTCCTCGCACTCGGTCACGTCGTGATAGGGGCCGATAGGCTCGCAACTTTGCGAGTGCGCCGTCATGACGGGCACCTCGCTCGAGATCAGAACGCCCGAAATTCCGCCGTCGCCGACGGTTCGACCGACCTGCGGAAAACCGCCCCGCGAGCTGCTCAAGCCACCAACGAGAAAGCCGTTGCTCTGACCGGCGAGACCTTCGATCAGCTCGCTCAGCGCCGGGTTTCGCGGATCTGCATGGATGACGCCGAACGACGGATCGCTGCCTGCGTCCGACCCTTCGCCGCCTGCAAGGTCGGTCTCGGGGTCGCGTAAGCTGTCGAGCACCCGGAAGGCGTGGTCTGGCAGGTCGGCGACGAGGATCGAGAGCGCCGGTTCGTCGAAATAATTGCGGCCTTGGGCGCAGATTCCGAAGCCCACGGTTCCGACCCAGTTTCGAATCCCGGTGTTGCTGCGCAGGTAATCCGCTATCTCCGGCAGATTGTTCGCGAACCCGTCGGTAACGTAGATAAATCCCAGCCCGCCCGACGGCGGATTGTCCTCGAGCCGCTCCAGGCAAAGCACGACCGCTTCGGTCCAGTGGGGCGCCGCGGCGTGGGCGGACCGGCATTCGGTCATGGCGAGCCGACTCCCAGCGCGTTTCCAATCCAGGCGGCGGCGCGAAGCACCGCAGCGTCCGTGCGTCGCGCGCCGGTCACCTGGAGGCCGACAGGCAGCCCATTCGGACCCGAAAAGGCGGGAATGCTGACCGCCGGCGCGCCCATCAGGGTCCAGAGCATGCAGAATATGGGATCTCCGGTCGCGTCGATTCCCAGCGGAGCCTCGCCCTTGGAACAGGGACTGATGACCGCATCGAAGCCCTCGAGCAGGGCGGCGAGTTCGGCCCGCATCCGGACGGCCCGGCATTGCGCCTCGATGTAGACCTCGGCCTCGATCTCCATGCCCGCCTCGATGGCGTCTCGCAGGATCGGCGAAATCTGTTGTCGCCGCGCGGCGTAGGCATCGGCGCGATGGTAGGCGACCTCGGCAAGCACGATGGGCCGGTGCGTGCCCTCGGTTGCCTCGAAGATCGGCCCCATATCGATCTCCTCCGCGCCCAGGGTCTCGGCCGCTGTCTCGAACACGGAGCCGAAGCCGTCGTCGAGATGGTCCCAGGCGAAGGTCCGGACGAAGCCGAGACGGGGCGTCGGCAATCGTTGGGCGAGCGCGGCTCCGAGTCGGCTGGGCGCCCAGCCGTTGGATGCATTGTCGATGCCGTCGTCGCCCGAGACCGCGTCGATCACGAGAGCGAGGTCTTCCGGCGTCTGCGCGAACACGCCCAGGTGATCGAGCGAGTGGGCGAAGGGGCAGACGCCCGTTACGGGGATCAGCCCGAAGCTGGGCTTCATGCCCCACACGCCGCAGAACGAGGCCGGGCGGATCACCGAGCCCACGGTCTGGCCGCCGATCGCGACCGGGACCATGCCGGCGCCCACGGCTGCCGCCGGGCCGCTCGACGAGCCGCCGGGCGTGCGGGCGAGATCGTGGGGGTTGCGCGTCTTGCCCGAGAAGAAGTAGGCGAATTCGGTGGTTACCGCCTTGCCCGGCAGCACGGCGCCCGCGGCACGTAAGCGCGCCGTCACGGTCGCGTCGGTTTCGGGTCGGCGGCCTTCGTCGATCGGCGTGCCGTTCTCGGTCGGCAGGTCCGCGGTGTCGATGACGTCCTTGAGCGCCACGAGGACCCCCGCGAGCGCGCCGTTCTCGGGCGCGGCGTCCAACGCTTCGGCCTGGGCCCGGCCCACATCCGGCGCGAGGTGGATCCAGGCACCGACCTCCGGCTCCGTCGCTTCGATCCGTTCCATGCAGGCTTCGAAGACCGCCACGGCGGAGAGCTCGCCCGCGCCGACCGCGCGCGCCGTCTCGGTTGCCGTCGGGCAGGCTTGGATCGTCGTTGCTCCGCTGGGTTCCTTCGCCATCTCCCGGCCCTTGGACAAGGCGGCACGCCGGGGTCTTCGCCCACGACAGGCCGCGCGCCGCGCGTTATTCTTGGGCCTAGTCTAGAGGATGGTGGGCCTGCCGGGGAGACTTTCATGGCGCCGCGTTCCACGCCGCCCGCGGGGGTGGCGGTCGAGATCCTGACCGTGGACGAAATGTATCGCTGCGACAAGGCGACCATCGAGGGCGGCACGCCTGGCGAAGTCCTGATGGAAAGCGCCGGGCTTGCGGTCGCCGATGCAATCCGGCGGCGCTGGCCGGATGGCTCCGTCGCGGTCCTCTGCGGCCCGGGGAACAACGGCGGCGACGGCTTCGTCATCGCCCGCTTGCTGGCCGAGGCCGGCTGGCCCGTCAGGCTCGGCTTGCTGGGCGATGCGGCGAGCCTCAAGGGCGATGCCGCTCTGATGGCCGGGCGCTGGGAGGGCGAAACCGAACCGCTTTCGCTCGATCTGCTCGAAGGTTCTGTGCTCGCGGTCGATGCCCTGTTCGGCGTCGGTCTCGGTCGGCCGCTCGACGGTGTCGCGTTGGCCTGCGTGGAGACGATCAACGCGACGGGCATCCCGTGCGTTGCGGTCGATATCCCGAGCGGGATCGACGGCGATACGGGCGCGGTACTGGGCGGAGTGCCAGTTTGCGCGCTCACGATCACCTTCTGCCGCCGCAAGCCGGGCCATCTGCTGCTTCCCGGGCGGGTCCATTGCGGCGAGGTCGAGGTCGCCGACATCGGAATATCCGACGAGACGGTCGCAAGTGTCGCACCGAGGGCCGTGGAAAACCGCCCAGCCCTGTGGCTGGACGGCTATCCGTGGCCGGCCATTACTGGCCACAAATACAGCCGCGGCCACGCCATCGTGATCGGCGGCGGAACGGGCACCTCGGGCGCCGCCCGCATGGCGGCCCGGGCCGCGCTCCGGATCGGCGCCGGGCTGGTCACCGTGGCCTGCCCGAGCGACGCCCTGGCGACCTACGCCGCCCACCAGAGCGCGGTGATGAATAGCGCCGTCGACAGCGCGGAGGGACTGGCCGAGATGTTCGCCGACGAACGCAAGAACGCGGCCCTGATCGGGCCCGGCTGCGGGGTCACCGATCACACCTGGGCGATGACCCTGGAACTGCTCGCCACCGAGCGTGCCTGCGTCCTCGATGCGGATTCATTGACGGTTTTTAAAACTGATAAACAACAATTATTTAGCGCGATAAACTCACCTTGTGTATTAACGCCGCACGAGGGCGAATTTGCCGGCCTGTTCGATGCCGAAGGCGGCCGTCTGGAGCGCACCCGCCGTGCCGCCCAGGAGGCCGGCGCGGTGGTCCTGCTCAAGGGCGGCGATACGGTGATCGCGGCGCCCGATGGCCGGGTGGCGATCAACACCAACGCGCCCGCCGAGCTCGCAACCGCGGGCGCGGGCGATGTTTTGGCCGGGCTGATCCTGGGCCTGCTTGCCCAGGGCATGGCGGCCTTCGAAGCGGCCTGTGCGGCGTCCTGGATCCACGGCGAGGCGGCGGCCCGCTTCGGGCCCGGCCTGATCGCCGAGGACCTGGCCGAGAACCTGCCGGGCGTCCTGTTCGGTTTGCGCGAGGCGGCGCGCCACCGGCCGGGCGACGGCGAACCCGGTCCCGATCACGGACACGGCCACCATCATCGCTATTAGGCGGCGAGCTAGAGAAAGGGAGACAGACCATGGGCGACTTGAATGCAATTGGGCTCGACGGCGCGACGCTGAGCCTGGCGGAGGCGGACGTTGGGGCGCTGGCGGGAAGCCTCGAGGGCGAGCTGCTGCGCGAGGGCGATGGCGGCTACGACGAGGCCCGGCGCATCTGGAACGCCATGGTCGACCGGCGGCCCGCGCTGATCGCGCGGTGTGCGGGCGCGGCCGATGTGGTCGCGGCGGTCAAGTTCGCCGCCGGGCGGAACCTTTTGCTCTCTGTCCGGGGCGGCGGGCACAACGTTGCGGGCAACGCGCTCTGCGACGGCGGCCTGACCATCGATCTCTCACCCATGAACCAGGTCGAGGTCGACGCCCAGGCGCGCACGGCGCGGGTCGCGGGCGGTGCGTCCTGGCGGGATTACGACGCTGCCACCCAGGCCCACGGCCTCGCCTCGACCGGCGGCGTGATTTCGAGCACGGGCGTCGCGGGGCTGACGCTCGGCGGCGGCATCGGCTGGCTCAAGACCCGCCACGGGCTTGCCTGCGACAACCTGCTCGCGGTCGAGCTGGTCACCGCCGACGGCCAGGTGCGCACCGTCAGCGAGGAGAGCGACCCGGACTTGTTCTGGGCCTTGCACGGCGGCGGCGGCAACTTCGGCGTCGCCACCGCCTTTACCTTCCAGGTCCACCCGGTCGGCCCGGAGATCACCGGCGGGCTCATCATCCATCCTTACGACGCCGCGACGGACATGCTCGCCTTCTACAGCGAGTTCTGTGCTGCCGGCGTGCCCGACGATCTCGGGACCACCGCCGCCTTCGTTCACGGCCCCGACGGCTCGCCGGTCGTCGCCATGGGCGCCGCCTGGTTCGGCCCGCCCGAGGACGCCGAGGCGGCCCTGGCCCCCATGCGGGGATTCGGCGCACCGCTCGTGGACGGCATCGGGCCGATGGCCTATGTCGATCTCCAGCAGATGCTCGACGCCTCGTTCCCCTATGACATCCAGAATTACTGGAAAGGCACCACCCTGGCCAGTCTCACGCCCGAGGCCGCCGCCGTATTGATCGAGCACTATGCCCGGGTGCCGTCGTCTTTGACCGGCGTCGTGCTCGAGCAGTTCGGCGGCGAGATGGCCCGGGTCCCCGACGAGGCGACGGCCTTCTCCCACCGCGACATGGCCTTCGGCCTGCTGATTCTGGGCATCTGGCCCGACGCCGCGGACAACGACGCCAACGTCAACTGGGTGCGCGAGCTGTATACCGCGCTCCAGCCCCATTCGCCGGGCGGGGTCTATGTCAACTATCTCGACCGGGGCGAAGGCGACGTGCGCATCAAGGCCGCCTACGGCGACGTCAAATATGCCCGTCTGGCAAAGCTCAAGGCGCGCTACGATCCGGCCAACCTGTTCCGGGTCAACCAGAATATCCGGCCCGCCGGCTAGGCGGCGCCCGTCTGCCGCCGGCGCCGCCGGGGGTGCCGGGCGACCACGGCGGGAAGGGGCGTGATTTGGTCTGGCGGCGCTTGAAGGCCTGGGCGCAAAGGGCGGAGCGCGACGCCCTCGCGATCTATTTCGCGATCCGGGATCCCCGGGTGCCGTGGTACGCCAAGGCGCTCGCCCTCGTCATTGCGATGTACGCGCTCAGCCCGATCGACCTGATCCCGGACGTCATCCCCGTTCTCGGCCTGCTCGGCGACATCTTGATCGTGGCCGTGGGCGTCTGGCTGGTGATCCGGTTGATCCCGCCCGGTGTCATGGCCGAGCTTCGCGACGCGGCCCAAAATCGGCTCGCCAAAGTCCGTCTCGGCACCCGCATCGCGGCGGCCGTCATCGTGCTGCACTGGCTTGCCCTGATCGGGCTCGCGGCTTGGTTGATCGCCGGGCTCGCAGACTAGCCCGTCCGGCGCGGCCGCCCCGCCGGCCTCAAGCCGACTCCGCGTGCCAGACCTTGTTGAGGATCTGCCAGCGTCCGCCGTCCTTGATCAGCAGCAGGTGGTCGGTGAATCGCTTGCCCAGATAGCGCGCGCGAACCTTGACGTACGCCACCTTGCCCGTCACTTCGAGCGCGAGCAGCTCGTCCTCCCGGGGCTCGCCGGTCTCGGCGGGCGAGTTGTTCTCGTCGGCGAAGGCGGTAAAGCGCGCCGTGTCCATCTCGGCCATCTTGCCGGACTCGCTCATGATTCCCGAGAGCGAGCCGTGGGCGTGAAACGACGCCGTCACCTTCTCGCCGCTGCTCTCGCGGAGTGCGTCGAAATAGATCTGGATCGTCTCGCGGATCAGGGCCTCGTCCGTTGTCTGCTGGTCCATGCTGAAGCCTTCCTCGCGTTTTCGTCTACACCGGGTCCGCGTGCCAGACCTTGTTGAGGATCTGCCAGCGGCCCTCGTCCTTGATCAGCAGCAGGTAATCGGTGAAGTGGATGTCGAGGTAGCGCAACCGCACCTTGACCGCCGCTACCCGGCCGGTGATGTCGATCGATTCGACCTCGTCCTCGCGGGCGCCGCTCTTCTCTCCGGCGTCGTGTTCGTCCACGGCGGCGACAAAGTCCGCCTGGTTCATCTCGCTCATCTCGTCGGAACCGGGCATGTAGCCCGAGAGCGAGCCGTGGGCGTGAAACGACGCCCTGACCTTGTCGCTGCTGCCTTTGTAGAGCGCGTCGAAGTAGGTCTGAATCGTATCGCGGATCAATTCCGCGTCGGCGGTTTGCTGGTCCATCGCAATCTCCTCCCCTGATTGTGTCGTACGGTCCTTGCTAACCCTTCCAGCCTCCCACAAACTGAGGCCCAAACCAATCTGAATTGCGGGTGCGCGGGGACGGGGAGTGGGGCCATGTCAATCGAAGCGAACAAGGCGCTGGTGCGCCGCTGGTACGACGAGTTCTGGTGCAAGGGCAACGCCGACGCGGCGGACGAGCTGGTCGACCCCGATTTCGTCGATCGCGAGGCGCTGCCGGGCTCCCAGCCGGGCATCGCGGGCCTGAAGGAGTTCGTGCGCGCCTGGCGCCGCGCCTTTCCCGACATGCACGAGGATCTCGAGCTGTTGGTCGCCGAGGGTGATTGGGTGGTCGGCCGCTTCCGCATCACGGGCACCCACGACGGCGAGTTTTTCGGCGTCCCTGCGACCGGGCGGCGGTTCACGATAACCGGCATCGACATGCTGCGGATCCGGGACGGCAAGATCGTCGAGTTCCGCTACAACGAAGATACCCTCGGCCTGTTCCGCCAGCTTGGTGTCGCGCCGCCCGAAGAGGGCGATATTCCCGGCTCGTCCTTGGGCGAGGCCTAGCGGACCAGCCCGCCGCCGCCTCAATCCATGTGAATCCCGCCGTTCACGTCGAGGATCTCGCCGGTGATCTGACCCGAGAGCGGCGAGACCAGGAAGCGCACGGCGTGGGCGATTTCCTCGGGCGTGACCAGGACGCCCGTGGGCGTCCTGGCGCGGAGGTCGTCGAGCCGGGCCGCCGCCAGGGTTTCCATCACCATCGGTGTCGGCACGAAGCCCGGCGCGACCGCATTGACGGTCACGCCGTCGGTGGCGGTTTCCCGGGCGAGCGAGAAGGTCAGCGCCCCCAGCCCGCCCTTCGACGCCGTATAGGCGGTGCCCGCGATCATGCCGCCGGTCTTCTGGGACATCGAGCAGAGATTGACGATCCGGCCCCAGTGGCGCTCGCGCATGCCCGGCAGCCACTCTCGGGCGAGCAGGAACGGCGCGTCGAGGTTGACCGCCATGATCTCCCGCCACATCGCCCCATCGGTCTCGGCAGCTTTTTCCAGCCGGGCGACGGCGGCGTTGTTGACCAGTATATCGACCGGCCCGTGGTCCGCGCGCACGGTCGCGCAAGCCGGAGCAAGGGCTTGCGAATCGGCGAGGTCGAGAACCAGCGGCGTGGCGCGGTCGCCGATCTCGCCGGCGATTTCGGCCAGGCCCGCCTCGTCCCGGTCGACCAGGATCAGCCGTAGACCCTCCCGGCTCAGGGTCCGGGCGATCGCCCGGCCGATTCCGCCGGCGGCTCCGGTCAGAAAACACAGCTTGTTTTCAAGGGTTTCCATACCGATCTTTACAGGCTCCAGGAGTTCGTCGGGCGGCCCGGCCTATCCGGCCCGTGGCTGCCTCGAGCGGGGACGCGAGGGGTAAATGATAGGACGCGGCGGGGGCGGCGTACAGGCGAACGAAATTCCATTGAGCGGATATGGCTTCCAAATTCAGGATATGATAGAATAAACCCGTCATGGGTGAGGTCAAGAGTTTCGGTCTGGTCGATCGGCTGCGCAACGCGTGGCGCGACATCAAGGGCAGCGCTCGGGTCCTGCGCACGGGCGATCTGCGCCCCGACCTGCCCGACGAGGATGCCCAGCGCCTGCGCGAGAAGATCCTCGACTGCCTGGAGGGGCCGGGCGGCGAGGTTTCGGCGCGTGCCCGTTCGGCGGATCTGGGCCGGGTCTATCTCGCGCTGAACGACGAGGGGCGGGCCCGCTTCCTTACCATGCTCGCGGCCGAGTTCGGCACCAATCCCCAAACCGTCGATACCGCGATCGAGGGTGTCGTGGGCATGCCCGGGGGCGCCGGGCGCTTCCTGGCCGAGTCCCGGCTGCGCGATGCCCTGATGCCGCCCCGCCGCCGCCTGCTCACCCAGTTCACGGGCCTGCCCAACGGCGTCAAATTCCTGGTCGACATGCGCGCCGAGGCGCTCGGCCTGGCGCGCCGCGACCCCGAGCTCAACGCCGTGGCCGCCGATCTCGGGGACCTGTTTGCGACCTGGTTCGACGTCGGTTTCCTCGATCTCGAGCGGATCACCTGGGCCTCGCCGGCGGCGCTGCTCGAAAAGCTCATCGCCTACGAAGCGGTCCACGAGATCCACTCCTGGGACGCGCTCAAGAAGCGCCTCGCCGACGACCGGCGCTGTTTCGCCTTCTTCCATCCGCGCATGCCCGACGAGCCGTTGATTTTCGTGGAGGTCGCTTTGGTCGACGGCATGGCCGGCGCCATCGCGCCGCTGATCGACGAGGCCGCGCCGGTTCACGATCCCGCGGATGCCGACAGCGCCATCTTCTACTCGATCTCGAACGCGCAAGGAGGGTTGGCCGGTATCTCGTTCGGCAACTTCCTGATCAAGCGGGTGGTCGACGAGCTGGCCGCCGAATTCCGCGGCCTGAAGACCTTCGCGACCCTCTCGCCGGTGCCGGGCTTTCGCGCCTGGCTCGATGCGCGGATCGATGGGGGCGACGCCGAGCTCGTCGATGTCGCCGAGGCCCGGCGCCTGATGGAGCTGATCGGCAGCGAGACCCCGCTCGCGGTGCTGCGGGCGGCGCTGGCGGGTGACTGGCCGGCGAACGACGCGCTCGCCGCCGCGCTCAAGGAGCCGCTGCTCCGCCTGTGCGCCCGCTACCTCGCCGTCGAGCGGGGGCCGACGGGCCGGGCGCTCGACCCGGTCGCGCGCTTCCACCTGCGCAACGGCGCGCGGATCGAGCGGATCGACTGGCTGGCCGACCTCTCGGAGAAGGCCCTCGCGCAGTCGGCGGGCCTGATGGTCAACTACAACTACCGCCAGGCCGACATCGAGGAGAACCACGAGGGCTATGTCGGCGAGGGCACCGTCGCGCTCGCGCCGGCGGTCCGGTCCCTGCTGGGCTCCCGGGCGAAGCTGCGCAAGGTCGCGGGCGAGTAGCGCGCCGCCCGCGCTTGTTCGGGCGCCGTGCTCAAGCCCAGAAAAACGGCCGCTTGTACGCCGGCTTTTCGCCCTGCCAGATCACCGTATCGCGCTCGATGTCGGCCCGGTAGTTGGTCTCGTGGATTTCGAAAAAGTTGCGCCCCAGCTCGAAGGCCGATTCGAGCGGCTTGTTCGGATCGTTATGGACGTCGGTCCGGCTGTTCGCCGTCGTCTGCACCATGCCGACGAGCTCGTGGTGCAGGTAGTCGCAGAGCATGATCATTTCCTGGATGACGGGCATCCGGCAGGCGATGGTATTTTCCTCCGCGGACATCACCAGCGCGGCCTTCTTGTCGAGAACGCGCTCGACGAAGCTCCCGGTTCCGAAGCTGTCGCCGCCTTCCGAGTAGTAGCAGAGCCAGCGGTCGAGGAAGTTCTTCATATGGCTGGAGCAGCCGTACCAGTAGATCGGCGTCGCCCACACGATGCCGTCGGCGGGGAGGAACTTGTCGAACAGGAGGTCCCGGTAGCCGTTGTCGATGGTGCAGTTGCCTTGCGCGTCGCGGCAGTCCTTGCAGTGTCCGAACAGCCCGGTGACGTGATCGGGGACATGGACCAGCTCGCCCGCGTGGCCCGCCTCGATCGCGCCGTCGACGACCGCCTGCGCCACCGCGCGGGCGTTGCCGTCGGGCCGCGCGCTGAACGAGAGCGCGAGGAGGCTTTTCCGTACGCCTTGCGCGCCGGGGTCGATCGGGTTTTGCGAATCGGTCATGGGAGGGCTCCTTGTTCCGGCCGCACCTGTCCGCGACCCTATTCCCGGCCATTGAACCCCGCGCGCGGGGCCCGTGCCAAGTCTCAATCCCGCCGTCCCGCGCCCTTGCGGCGGCGCCGGTTGGCGTTGGCGCGGCCAGCGAAACGGATCTGGCGCTAGCGCCAGATCGCGGGCCGCTTGTAGGCGGAGCCCTCGCCCTGCCAGATGACGTCGTCCCGGTCGATTTCGAGCCGGTAGTTGTTCTCGTGGATCTCGAAGAAATTTTGCCCCAGCTCGAAGGCCGATTCGAGGGGCTTGCTGGGGTCGTTGGGCACGTCCTTGCGGCTGTTGGCGACGGTCTGCACGATGCCGACGAACTCGTGGTGCAGGTAGTCGCACATCTGGGTCATCGACTGGACGTTACCGAGCCGGCAGGAGAAGTTGTTCTCTTCCGCCGCCATGACGAGGGCGGCCTTCTTGTTCATCAGGCCTTCGAGCACCTCGGCCGAGCGGGGATAGCCGACGACGATGTAGCAGAACAGCCGGTCGATGAAGTTCTTCATGTGCGACGACCAGCCGTACCAGTAGATCGGCGTGGCCCAGACGATGCCGTCGGCGGGCAGGAACTTCTCGTGCAGGATCTCCCCGTAGCTGTCGTCGATGGTGCATTCGCCCGCGTCGTTGCGGCACTCCCGGCAGTTGCGGAACAGCCCGGTGACGTGATCAGGGATATGGATCAGCTCGCCCGTATGGCCCGCCGCGATCACGCCGTCGAGCACCGCCTGGGCGAGCTTGCGGGTGTTGCTCTCGCTCCGCGCGCTACACGAGAGCGCCAGAAGCCGCTTCGATTGGCCCTGGCTGCCGCGATCGTTCGGGGTTCGGGTATCGGTCATGGTCCATCTCCTTTTTGTTTTGGCTGCCGCGTCCGCCGGCGGTCGTCCGACCGGGCATGGAAACCGATCTTCCGATGCTTGTACAGCCCGCGCCTGCCTTGAACCCCATGGCGAACCCGGCCTAAATTGGAGGCCTGACCTTGCCTGGGAGCCCCGGCCATGGACCCGCAGAACCAGCCCTATGGCGGCTATTACCAGACGGCGACGCCCGCGATCGACCCGGAGCTGACGCTGGCCGGCCCGGGCACGCCCATGGGCGAATATCTGCGCCGGTTCTGGCAGCCGGTCGCGCTTAGTGCTGACGTCGGCGACCTGCCCAGGCTCATCCGGGTGATGAACGAGGATCTGGTCCTGTTTCGCGACGGCTCCGGGCGCTACGGCCTGCTCCACCGCCAGTGCTGCCACCGGCGCGCCTCCCTCGAATACGGCTGGATCAGGGAGCGGGGCATCCAGTGCAGCTATCACGGCTGGCATTTCGACATCGACGGCACCATCCTCGCCATGCCCGCCGAGCCCGAGGCCAGCCCGGCGAAGCGCAGCCTGCCGAAAAACCTCCGCCAGGGTGCCTATCCGGTGCACGAATATAACGGCCTGATCTTCGCTTACCTGGGGCCGCCCGCGGAAATCCTCGCCTTCCCGGTCTACGATGCCTTCGAAATCCCCGGTCAGGTGATGACGCCCTACGCCATGACCTGGCCGTGCAACTGGCTCCAGGTGCTCGACGCCATCGTCGATCCCGCCCACACCTCCGTGCTCCACACGCCGCGCGAGGGGCCGCAGTTCTCCTACGGCATGGGCGAGTTCGGCGAGCTGCTGTTCTTCGAGACCGAAATCGGCGTCTACGGCGTCAATACCCGGCGCGTCGGCGGCAACCTCTGGGCGCGGATCAACGAGCTGATCCTGCCCAACTTCACCCAGGCCGGCGCGGCCTATGCCTGCGACGGCACGGAGACCCGCTATTTCGGGCGGAGCGCGTTCACCCGCTGGGTCGTGCCCGAAGACGACACCACCACGAAGATTATCGCCTGGGCAAATTTCGGCGAGTCGGCCGATCCCCTCGAATACAACACGCCCGCGGGTATCGACGGCATCGAACAGGGCGAGGTGCTGGACCGGCCCTACGAGGCCCGCCAGCGCCGTCCGGGCGATTACGAGGCGACCACCGGCATGGGCCCGATCACCGTCCACCGCAAGGAGCACCTCACCGCCATCGACGAGGGCGTCGTCGCCATGCGCAAACGCCTGCGCAAGGCGGTCCGGGCGCTCAAAAAAGACGGCAAGCCGCCTCTCCAGCCCACCGCCGGCTTCGACGGGCCGATCCCCACCTATGGCGGCGATACGGTCCTGGCCGTACCAATCGCGCCCGGCGGCGCGAACGACGACCGCGCTTTCATGCGCGAAATCGCCCAGGCCATCGTCGATCTCCACCGCGAGGCCGACGCGCTCACCGGCCCTGCGCGCTTCGCCTTCATGGAGGAGAAGCTGAAAGAGTTGGAGGGGGCGGCGCGTGCCGGCTAGGGAGGTGCGGAGATAGGCCGATGCCCGATAGACCGAACGCAGAGAGTTGTGCGGATGACCTCGGCGCGGCGATCAACGAAGCGATGGAGCGGGCCGCGATGTCCGGCCTGTGCCGCGGAGGCCAGCTGGAGATGGCGGTCCAGGCGGCCCGCTGCCTGCGCCCCGATCTTGGCGAAGACGCATTACTTGCGCTGGTCGAGGCGGAGACGTCCTAGCTCACCGCTCCCGCTCCCCCACGTTGCGCGGTCCTGAGCTAGCCCTCGAACTCCCCGAACTCCCCGTGGCGTCCCGCGCCGCCCGCGAAGCGCGCAGCACCCGCGGCACCCTCGCTCAGCACCACCTCGACGCCGGCGGCCCATTCGCGCCTGAGCCCGTCGGGCACGGTGCGCCCGTGGCTCTCGATGATCGAGCGCTTGTCCGCGAGCGCGGCGCCCTGGGGGAAGGCGGCGATCCGGGCGGCGATCTCCTCGGCCAGCGTCCGGGCATTGCCCTCTTCGGTGACGTATTCGCAAAGCCCGATGCGATAGCACTCTTCGGCGCTCACCTTGCGCCCGGTAAGCGCGATTTCGAGCGCCCGGCCCTAGCCGACGAGGCGGGGCAGGCGAACCGTACCGCCGTCGAGGAGCGGGATCCCCCAGCGCCGCTCGAAGAGCCCCATATAGGCGCTCGCGGCCATGACCCTGAAATCGCACCACATCGCAAGCTCCATGCCCCCGGCCACCGCCGGGCCCTCGATCGCGCCGATCACAGGCTTCGCGACCTCGAGTCGGCTGGGTCCCAGCGGCCCCGGCCCGGCAGGGCCCCCGCCCTCGGGAAAGGCCATGCCCTCGGTCATCTCGGCCCGGAAGCGCGCAGGCTCGGTCAGCGTCGCGGCGTACTTCAGGTCCCAGCCCGCGCAGAATGCCCCGCCCGCGCCCCAGAACACCGCCACCCGCGCCTCCCCGTCGGCGTCGAATTCCTCGAATGCCGCCACCAAGTGCGCGCCGTGCTTCGGGTTGACCGCGTTTCGGGCCTCATCATATCGATCGGCGACGACCGTCCAGACGGGCCCGTTCTTCTCGATTCTGACTGTCATGATCCGCTCCCCAATGCGGCTAACGATCCCTGTTTCTCTCCAGCTCCCACACCCCCGCGGCGATCCCAAGGCCGGCTGCCGGGCAGATCAGCATTGCCCACCAGGCCGCCTCCCAGCTCCCTGAGATCCCCACGACGATGGCCATGAGCAGCGGGCCCAACAGGCTGCCGATTGCCGCGCCCTGAACCGCGAAGCCGCTCGACATGGCGACCAGGTGGGGCTTGGGCGCGTGCGCTGCCGCGCCCGCGATGACCGCGGCGGGCAAGCATCCCGCTGATCAGGCTGAAGACGATGGCGAGCGGGATCTTCGCCGCCTCGGGCGCGAACGGCCCGATAATCAGGACGGCGGTCACCCCCATGGTCCCGTTGGCCACCGCGATCAGGCTCCAGCGGGGCACGCCCTTGTGCAGCAGCCAGGCGCCCGTGAGGTTCCCGCCCATGTTCGCGGCCACGACCAGCGCCGTGAATAGCCCGGCGGCCATGGCGCTACGTCCCTGGGTCTCGACCAGGAAGGTCGGCAGCCAAGCCGCGATAGCGAACCACGCGATGGTGTAGAGCAGGAACGCGCCGGCGTAGAGCCAGAGCACGGTTCTGGCGAGGGTCTCGCGCGCGCCCGCCCAGTCGAGCGGCGCGTTCGGGTCGGCCCGGGGCTGGTCGGGCCAGCGCTGCCTGCTGGTACCCAAGCCCACGAGCACGGTGAAGACCAGGACCACCCCGGCCGAGATCAGCCAGACGCCCCGCCAGCCCGTCGTGTCCAGCAGCAGGGGCGTCGCCACCATGGCGAGCGCCATGCCCGCGGGCATGAAGGTGCTCCAGATGCCCAGCGCCAGGTCCCGGTCTGCGGGCCGGCTCGCGTCGAAGACGATCTTGGGCGCGGCCGCCGCCGCGGTCGCAAAGCCGATTCCCTCGATCACGCGGCTCGCCAGCAGCAGGCCGCCCGATGTCGCGAAGGCGCCGATGAGCGCGCCGATCACCATGGCGAGCAGGCCCCCGATCACCATCGCCCGCGCCCCGGTCCGGCTGCCGAGCATGCCCGCGATCACGCCGAAGCCCGCGCCGGCGGCAAAGAAGATCGAGGCGACCCAGCCGACGGTCACCTTGTCGAGTCCCAGGTCCGTGCCGATCATGCCCATCGCGGGCGGCACCTTGCCAACGGTGAGCCCGACCATCACCCCGGCCGACACGGCCAGCGCCACCACGTCCCAGCGGGTGCCCGCGGCGGTTTCGGTATCAGCGGTCATCGGTCGAGACCCCCACGTCTTGCGCTGGCCGAGGCTGCGACTGCGGCCCGCGGGACCAGGGTTGGCTTGCTCGCTGGGTTGGCTGAGGGCGGCAGTGAGCCGACGGCGATTCGGCACCCGGTCCCAAATAACACGTTCGGCGCCCCCGCGCCAGCCAGCGCGGCGCCGCCGCCGCTTCGGAATTAGCGCTCAAATCGGACCCTTGCAAATTCGGTAAAATCGTCGAAAAGCCGGAAAAAAAACTGGTTAAAACCCGGAACAAAAGTGAAATATGTCCTTAATTTATCGTTAATAGCCGAACTCCGGCCGCACCCGGTTGAGCAGTGGTCGGCCCTCCAGATAGCGCTCCATGTTCTCGAAGAACAGATCGAGCACAAGCGGCACATAGCTCTCATGTTCGTCCGACGACACATGGGGCGTGACGATCAGGTTCGGCGTCGCCCACAGCGGCGAGGTCGGGGGCAGGGGCTCGGGATCGAAGACGTCGAGCACCGCGCCGCCGAGTTTGCCCGCCTTGAGCATCGCGCCCAGCGCGTCGTAATCGACGAGCGCCGCCCGGCTGACATTGATCAGCCCCGCCGTGGGCTTCATCGAAGCCAGCCGCGTCGCATCGAGCAAACCGGCCGTGACCGGCGTGTTGGGCGCGCTCACGAGAACGAAATCCGCCCGGGGCAGCAGCGTCCCCAGATCGTCCAGCTTGTGCATCTCGTCGACATGCCGGGCGTGCCGGCCGCTCCGGCGGATGCCGACCACCCGCATGCCGAGACGGTTGGCGTGGGCCGCCACCGCGCCGCCGATCTTGCCGACGCCGACGATCAGCAGGGTCTTGCCCTCGAGCGGCGTGCCGTAGACCGGCCTGTAACTCGCCGATTGCTGATGGGCGATCAGCGCCGGCATGGAATTGTTGAGCATGAGGATGGCCATCAGGCCGTATTCGCCTGATTTCCGGGCGTGCACCCCCTTGCTGTTGGTCAGCGCCACCCCCTTGGGCAGCCAGTCCGGGGGCATCAGGTGCTCGACCCCGGCGCCGACGATGTGGATCCATTTGAGGTTGGGCGCCCGCTCGGCCAGCTTTTCGGTCGGGAAGTCCCAGGTCACCAGCACGTTCGCGGTCGCCATGGACTCCTCGAACCCCTCCAGGTCCCAGGCGAACACCGGGTCGGTCCGGCTGCCGGCGGCGGCGTGGCGCTTGGCGGCCTCCCGGTAGCGCTCTTTCGTGAACCCGAAGACCCGCTCGCCCTCTTCGCTGTTGGGCCAGCTCCCCGCGCTCGCCCGGTTGCTCTTGAAGTGAACCCGGACCGTTCCGCCCGCAGCGTGTCTCATCGCGCCGTGCCTCACACAGCCTGAATCGGCAGCCAGCTTAGGCAAGCCGCGCGCCAGCGTAAACTCCGGTCGGATACGACCGTTATGATGTCGCAATAAAGCGATGTCGTTTCAAACGCCTACACTCTGTCTTTCCAGTCGATCGAGAGACAGAGCGGTGCGGTATTTGACCCGGTTGAGCGAGACGCTCGACTTGATGCTGGCGACCCCGGGAATCCGCGTGAGGTGGTCCATCAGGAAGCGCTCGTAGGCCGGCAGGTCGGGCACCACGATGCGCAGCAGATAGTCCGCATCGCCGGTCATCAGGTAGCACTCCATGACCTCCGGGCGGGCCCCCACCGCGTCCTCGAAGCCTTCGAGCGCGCCCTCGATCTGGCGCTCCAGGGTGACGTTGACGAAGATCGAGACCGAAAGCCCCACGGCGGCGGGCTCCAGCAGCGCGACGAACCGGCGGATGACCCCTGCGGCTTCGAGCTCGCGCACCCGGCGCAGGCAGGGCGAGGGCGAAAGCCCGACCCGTCTCGCGAGCGCCGCGTTGGACATCCGGGCGTCCTCCTGCAGCGCGGTCAGGATCGCCCGGTCGATGGTGTCGAGGTTCGTGGGCTCAGGCATGATCCGCTAAAACTCCGGCCCCGGTTAATATAATATTGCTAATTCATGGCATTTTACGACGTAGTTCGCAAGAAAATGATCTGACAGCGGTGCTATCATTGCGCAATGGTGCTGATTTTTGGCCCGATCCGTCCCGAACCCCTCCGGCGGTCCTTTTTTATAGCGGGTAAATAGCGATGACCGCCGCGCTCGACGCCCAGCCGCTGCCCCGGCCCCGGCCCGACAACGACGCCTACGCGCCCGAAGAGCTCGCCGCCCTCGCCGCCCTCGAGCGCCGGGTGCTGTGGCTTTCGGTCTGGATGATCCATCACGCCAATCACCTGCGGCCCAGCCGGGACGGGCTCAAGGTGGGCGGCCACCAGTCGTCCTGCGCCTCGCTGGTGAGCCTGATGACGGCGCTCTATTTCCATATCCTCGGGCCCCGCGACCGGGTTGCGGTCAAGCCTCATGCGGGGCCGGTCTTTCACGCGATCGAGTATCTTTTCGGCCGCCAGAGCCGCGCCCAGCTCGAGGCGTTCCGCAGCTTTGGCGGCATCCAGGCCTATCCCTCACGGACCAAGGACGCCGCTGCGGTCGACATCTCGACCGGCTCGGTGGGACTGGGTGCGGCGCTCACGCTGTTCGCCTCGCTCGCCCGGGATTACCTGGCGAGCCACGGTCTCGGGCCCGGGGCCGACGAGCCGGCGGGCCGCATGGTCGCCCTGATCGGCGATGCGGAGCTCGACGAGGGCAACATGTTCGAGGCCCTGCTCGAGGGGGTCAAGCACGACATCCGAAACCTGTGGTGGATCATCGACTACAATCGCCAGAGTCTCGACGGCGTGGTTGCCGACGAGCGGCTGTTCCGGCGCTTCGACGATCTGTTCGAGACCATGGGCTGGACGGTCGTGACGCTCAAGTTCGGCAAGCGCCTGCAGGCGGCCGGCGGGCGCCCCGGGGGCGACGTCCTGCTCGACTGGATCGAGACCTGCCCCAACGCGCTCTATAGCGCGCTCACCTTCAAGGGAGGAGCCGCCTGGCGCGAGCATCTCGGGCGCGACCTCGCGGGTGTTTCGGGCATCGCCGCCTTGCTCGACGAGCACGACGACGAGGCCCTGGCCGGCCTGATGACCAACCTGGGCGGCCACGATATGGAGACCATCCTCGAGGCCTTCGACGGCGCCCAGGGCGACGCGCCCCACTGCTTCATCGCCTACACGATCAAGGGCTACAGCCTGCCGTTCGCGGGCCACAAGGACAACCACTCGGGACTCATGAACCCGACCCAGATGGCGGCCTTCAAGGCCGCGCAAGGCATTGCCGACGGTGAGGAGTGGGAGCCGTTCGCGGGGCTGGGCCCCCAGGCCGACGGCATCCGGCGTTTCGTTGCGGTGGCGCCCAGAGCCGCCGGAGCCCTTGCCCATCCGGCGCCCGCTCCGATGCCGGTTCCCCAGCCGTTTCCATGCCCGCACGCCTCCGCGGGCGCGACCCAGGACGCTTTCGGTCGGATCTTGAGCGATCTCGCACGGGGCGGGAGCGAGCTTGCGACCCGCATCGTGACCGCCTCGCCGGACGTCACCGTGTCGACCAATCTAGGCCCCTGGGTGAACCGGGTCGGGCTCTACGGCCGGGCGGAGCAGCCCGACCTGTTCCGCGCTGAGCAGGTCGCCTCGCCCCAGACCTGGCAGGCGGCGCCCACGGGCCGCCATGTCGAGCTCGGCATCGCGGAGAACAACCTGTTTTTGCTGCTGGCCGCCTTCGGTCTCGCGCCGGCGCTCTTCGGGACCCGACTGTTGCCCATCGGCACGCTTTACGACCCGTTCATCGAGCGTGGCCTCGACGCACTTAACTACGGCTGCTACACGGACGCGCGCTTCATGGTCGTCGCGACCCCGGCGGGCGTCGCGCTGGCGCCCGAAGGCGGCGCCCACCAATCGGTTGCGACGCCGCTGATCGGCATGGCTCAGAGCGGCCTGTCGGCTTTTGAGCCGGCCTTCATCGACGAGCTGGCGGTCATCCTGGGCTGGGCGTTCGGCCATCTGCAGGCGGACGACGGCGGCTCGGTCTACCTTCGCCTCTCGACGCGCAAGCTGGACCAGCCCGATCGGGACATGGCGCCGGCGCTCGAGGCCCAGATCATCGACGGCGGGTACTGGCTCGTGCCGCCGGCGCGAGACGCCGGGCTTGCCGTGGTCTACACCGGAGCGGTTGCGGCGGAAGCGCTCGAGGCCCACCGCCAGATCGTCGAGGACGTGCCGGGCTGCGGCCTGCTGGCGGTCACCTCGGCGGACCGGCTGCACGCCGGTTGGAGCCGCGCGCGCCGGTGCCGGGAGGCAGGTGACGCTGCGGCCGCGGCCGCGGCGGACGCGCTGCTGGACGCGCTCGCGCCTGATGCCGGTCTCGTCAGCGTACTCGACGGGCACCCGGCCACGCTCTCCTGGCTGGGCTCCGTGCGGGGCCACAGGGTTCGGGCGCTGGGCGTCGAGGGGTTCGGTCAGTCGGGCGATATTCCGGATCTCTTTCGCCACTATCGGATCGACGGCGAGGCAATCCTCGACGCGGCGGCCCAACTCCTGCTGGCGCCCAAGCGGTTCCTGTAACCCCGGGGCGCCGGGGTGCGGAATATTCGTAGTTTTGAAAATTTATGCTATATGGAGCGCGCCGCGACCCGGAAAACCGGACCGCGGCGCGAGGCAAGCCACGTGAGGTCAGCGGGCGGGCGTGGCGGAATTGGTAGACGCGCCAGATTTAGGATCTGGTGACGCAAGTCGTGGGGGTTCGAGTCCCTCCGCCCGCACCAGTTCACGAACCGCTCGGCAGGGCCGGCCAGGTTCTCCGGCCGATTCACCAGACGATATCCAAGGCTAGACGACAACCGCCATGCAAGTAACCGAGACCCAATCCGAGGGTCTGAAGCGCGAATTCAAGATCGTCGTTCCGGCGGCCGATATTCAGAGCGAAGTCGACGCGCGCATCGACGAACTCAGCCGGACGATCGAGTTCAAGGGGTTTCGCAAGGGCAAGGTACCCGTCACCCTGATCCGCAACAAATATGCGCCATCGGTCCTGGGCGAGGTGCTCGAGAAGGCCGTCGACAAGAGTTCGCGCCAGGCGATCGTCGACAAAGGCGTTCGGCCTGCTCTGCAGCCGAAGATCGAGATCACGAATTTCGCCGAAGGTACGGACCTGGAATATACGATGGCGCTTGAGATCCTGCCCGATGTCGATCCGGGCGATCTGAACCGGCTGACCCTGACGCGACTGGCTGTCGATGTGGACGATACGGAGGTGACAAAGGCGCTCGATCGATTGGCCGAGCAGGACAAGCAGTTCGCCGCTGTGAAAACCGACCGAGCGGCGGAAACCGGCAATCAGGTGGTGATCGATTTCGTCGGCCAGGTGGACGGCGAGACGATCAAGGACGGCACGGCGGAGGGCTTCGAGCTGGAGCTCGGCACCGACATGCTGATCCCCGGGTTCGAGGACCAGCTCGTCGGCGCCAAGGCCGGCGATCATGTGACGGTCACGGCGGACTTTCCCGCCGATTACCCCGCGGAGGAGCTGGCCGGAAAGACCGCCACGTTCGCGGTCGACGTCAAAGAACTTCGGGAACGCGAGGCGGTCACCGTCGACGAGGCGTTTGCCGAACGCCGTGGCCTCGAATCGCTCGACAAGCTCAAGGACATCGTCCGCAATCAGCTGGACCAGGAATACGTCTCGATCGCGCGAGGACGGCTGAAACGGGAGCTGTTCGACAAATTGGCCGAAGGCCACGACTTCGCACTGCCCGACGGAATGAAGGAACAGGAGTTCGAAACGGTCTGGAAACAGCTGACCGACGAAATGGAACGGTCCAAGACGAGCTTCGAGGATCTGGAAAAATCGGAAGACGAATCCCGGGCGGAATATTACGCGCTGACCGAGCGACGTCTGCGGCTAGGCCTGCTGCTTGCCGAAATCGGCCAAAGTGCCAAGATCGAGGTTAACAAGAACGAATTGATTCAGGCGGCGGTCCGGCGCACCACGACCCAGTTCCCGGGCCAGGAACAGCAGGTCCTCGAGTTTTACGAGAAGAACCCCGATGCGCTCGAGGAATTCCACGGTGCAATCTTCGAGGAGAAGGTCGTCGACCACATCGTCGATATGGCGACGGTTACGGATAAAAAGGTAACGATCGAGGAATTGCTCGCGCCGCCGGAGGAGCCGGTGGAGGGAGCCAAGACCGAGGACTCGGCCAGCGACAAGAAGGCGACGAAGGCGGCAAAGACCGCAAAAACCAAAGCGCCGCGCAAGTCAGCGAAGACAAAGCCGAAGCCGAAGCCGAAGAGCGCGTCTGACTCCACGGGGGATTGAGACAGAACCGATTGATCCTATGTTGGAAGAGTGACTTCGAAATGACCGATATAACCGAACCCAACGCAAATGCTCTGGTCCCCATGGTCGTCGAGCAGACGAACCGGGGCGAGCGTGCCTACGATATCTATTCGCGGTTGCTCAAGGAGCGCATCGTGTTCCTGACCGGCCCCGTGGGTGACGAGGTTGCGAGCCTGGTTACAGCTCAGCTTTTATTTCTCGAATCCGAGAATCCTTCAAAAGATATCTCGTTTTACGTCAACTCGCCGGGCGGCATCGTGACCGCGGGTCTCGCAATATACGACACCATGCAGTACATCCGGCCCGACATCGCGACCCTGTGCATCGGCCAGGCGGCATCGATGGGCTCCCTGTTGCTGTGTGGCGGCACCAAGGGCAAGCGGTATGCCCTGCCCAATGCCCGCATTATGATCCACCAACCTTCGGGCGGTGCCCAGGGCCAGGCGACCGATATTGAAATCCAGGCCCGCGAAATTCTCTCGATTCGCGAGCGCCTCAATAAAATCTATGCGAAACACACCGGACAGACGATTTCGGTGATCGAAACGAATGTCGAACGCGATACATTCATGACGGCGGATGCCGCCAAGGAGTTCGGACTGATCGACGATGTCGTCGTGAGTCGACCGGAATCCATGAAAACCTCCGAAGAGAAGGCTAAGAGCGGCACAACCGACGGCTAAGCGGGCCGTTAAACTTCTGTTGATTTGATTGCACTACGGTATGTGCGAAACCCCGAACAGGGGCCGACAAAATTTCGCCGGTTGCGCTCCCGACACTATAGGGCTTGAACGGTTCGAACTTTTGGGTTGTCATGTAAGTAGCTGATTCCAAACGCGCTGCGGCGAGTTCGGCATCGGCATCGGGGCGAGACGACGGAGTAAAGATGAACAAGTCGACGAACGGCGGTGATTCGAAAAACACCCTGTACTGCTCGTTCTGCGGGAAGAGTCAGCACGAGGTCCGCAAGCTCATTGCAGGACCGACGGTGTTTATTTGTGACGAATGCGTCGAGCTCTGCATGGACATTATCCGCGAGGAACACAAAAGCGCGCGGGTAAAAAGCAGCGACGGCGTGCCGACGCCGGAAGAGATCTGCAACGTCCTCGACGACTACGTGATCGGCCAGGACCACGCGAAGCGGGTTCTCTCCGTCGCTGTCCACAACCACTACAAACGCCTCGCACACGGCACCAGCGGCACCGAAGTCGAACTGGCCAAATCGAATATTCTGCTGATCGGCCCGACGGGCTGCGGCAAGACACTGCTAGCCCAGACGCTGGCGCGCATCCTCGACGTGCCGTTCACAATGGCCGATGCAACGACGCTGACCGAGGCCGGTTATGTGGGCGAGGATGTGGAGAACATCATTCTCAAGCTGCTTCAGTCTGCCGACTATAATGTCGAGCGTGCCCAGCGGGGCATCGTCTACCTCGACGAGGTCGATAAGATCGCGCGCAAATCCGACAACCCCTCGATCACCCGCGACGTCTCAGGCGAGGGTGTGCAGCAGGCGTTGCTCAAGATCATGGAGGGCACGGTTGCCTCCGTGCCGCCGCAGGGCGGACGCAAGCATCCCCAGCAGGAGTTCCTGCAAGTCGATACGACGAACATCCTGTTCGTTTGCGGTGGCGCATTCTCGGGTCTGGAGAAATTGATCAGCGCGCGCGGCCGCGGCACGTCGATGGGTTTCGGCGCGGACGTTCATGCCCGCGACGAGCGCAATACCGGAGAGATTCTGAAGGATGTCGAGCCCGAGGATCTCCTTAAATTCGGTTTGATTCCCGAGTTCGTCGGCCGGCTTCCCGTTGTTGCGACGCTCAGCGATCTGGACGAGGACGCTCTCGTCGAGATCCTGACCAAGCCCAAGAACGCGCTCGTCAAGCAGTACGAGAAACTGTTCGAAATGGAGGACGTGAAGCTGAGCTTCACGGACGATGCCCTCACTAATGTGGCCCAGCGCGCGATCGCTCGGAAAACCGGCGCGCGCGGCCTGCGATCGATCCTGGAAAACATCCTTCTCGATCCGATGTTCGACTTGCCGACCTATGACGGCATCGAGGAAGTTGTCATCAATGGTGAAGTGGTGGAAGAGCGTATCAAACCGTTGCTGATCTACGCCGATCGGCAGGACGACGCGAGTTCCAGCGCTTCCTAGGTTGCACTTGATCCGCGCACGGCGGGTCACTACCTATCTGGGGCGCGATCGCCCGCTGCCCCAAGCCGTTTCGGTGGGCACCGCCCCGCAGCTACATCGGCCCGCAGCCAACGAGGAAGCATGTTAGACATTTCCAGCGCTCCGCTTTATCCGGTTCTCCCGCTTCGGGACATTGTCGTGTTTCCCCACATGATCGTGCCGCTTTTCGTGGGACGCGAGAAATCGGTCCGCGCTCTGGAAGACGTCATGAAAGAGGACAAGCAGATTCTCCTGGTGGCCCAGAAGAATGCCGGGCAGGACGATCCGGCGCCCGCCGACATCCACAGCGTCGGCACCATCGGGACTGTGCTCCAACTGCTCAAGTTGCCGGACGGAACGGTAAAGGTTCTCGTCGAAGGTGGTCCGCGCGCGAAGATCGTGCGATATGCGGAGAACGAGGAGTTTTTCCAGGCCTATGCCGAGCCGATCGAGGAAGAGCGCGCCGCCGAGCAGGAACTTGAAGCCCTTGCGCGCTCGACGGTCTCACAGTTTGAGCAATATGTGAAGCTGAACAAGAAGGTACCGCCCGAGGTGCTGGTTTCGATCAACCAGATCGACGAAGCCTCGAAGCTCGCGGACACCATTGCCTCCCACATTGCCGTGAAACTTTCCGAGAAACAGGAGTTGCTTGAGATCGAATCCATTTCCGAGCGGCTCGAGCGGGTTTACGCGCTGATGGAAAACGAGATCGGTGTGCTTCAGGTCGAGAAGCGCATTCGCTCGCGGGTCAAGCGCCAGATGGAGAAGACGCAACGCGAGTATTATCTCAACGAACAGATGAAGGCGATCCAGAAGGAGCTCGGCGACACCGACGACGGGCGCGACGAGGCCGCCGAAATCGAAGAGAAGATCGAGAAGACGAAGCTCTCGAAGGAAGCCAAGGAAAAAGCCGAGACCGAGGTCAAGAAACTGCGCTCGATGAGCCCGATGTCGGCCGAAGCGACGGTCGTGCGGAACTATCTCGACTGGCTGTTGAACATTCCCTGGAAGAAGCCGGGAAAGGTCAAGAAGGATCTCAAGCGCGCCAAGGTGGTGCTCGACGAGGACCACTACGGCCTTGAAAAGGTCAAGGAGAGGATTCTCGAATACCTCGCGGTGCAGCAGCGCAAAGGCAAGGTCAAGGGACCGATCCTGTGCCTCGTGGGTCCGCCCGGTGTGGGCAAGACGTCGCTCGGTAAATCGATCGCCCGGGCCACAGGGCGGAATTTCGTGCGGATGTCGCTGGGCGGCGTGCGCGATGAATCAGAGATTCGCGGCCACCGGCGCACCTACATCGGCTCGATGCCGGGCAAGATCATCCAGTCGATGAAGAAAGCGAAGACGTCGAATCCGCTTTTCCTGCTCGACGAGGTCGACAAGATGGGTGCCGACTGGCGGGGCGATCCGGCGTCGGCGCTCCTCGAGGTGCTGGATCCCGAGCAGAACAGCACGTTCAACGACCACTATCTCGAGGTCGACTACGATCTCTCCGACGTCATGTTCGTTACCACGGCGAACACGATGCGGATTCCGCCGCCGTTGCTCGACCGGATGGAAACCATCCGTCTAGCGGGTTATACCGAGGACGAGAAGGTCGAGATCGCGCGCCGCCACCTGATCCCCAAGCAAGTCGAAGACAGCGGCTTGAAGAAGGGCGAATGGTCGATTTCCGGGGAGGCGCTGCGGGACCTGATTCGCTACTACACCCGGGAGGCTGGCGTGCGCAACCTGGAGCGCGAGCTCGCCAATCTGGCCCGCAAGGCGGTCAAGGAAATTCTCTCGAAGGATAAGGTCGACAAGATCAAGGTCACCCGTCGCAATGTCGGCAAGTTCGCGGGCGTGCGCCGCTACCGCTACGGTGAAGCCGAAGCCGACGATCTGGTCGGCGTCACGACTGGCCTCGCCTGGACCGAGGTCGGCGGCGAGCTGCTCTCCGTCGAGGCCGTGATGCTGCCCGGCAAGGGCCGGATGCGGATGACCGGCAAGCTGGGCGACGTCATGCAGGAGTCCGTCGAGGCCGCGCGGAGCTATGTCCATTCGCGCGCGGTCGACTTCGGGGTTACGCCAACGATCTTCCACAAGAAGGATATCCATATCCACGTGCCAGAGGGCGCGACGCCGAAGGATGGCCCGTCGGCGGGCGTTGCCATGTGCACGTCGATTGTGTCGGTGCTAACCGGAATCCCGATCAAGAAAACGATCGCGATGACTGGCGAGATCAGCCTGCGCGGACGAGTCTTTCCCATCGGTGGGCTCAAGGAGAAGCTGCTGGCCGCGCTGCGCGGCGGCGTAAAGACAGTGCTGATTCCGATCGAGAACGAGAAGGACCTCGCCGAGATTCCGGACAACGTCAAAAGAGAGCTCGAAATAATCTCCGTAAGCACCGTCGACGAGGTGCTGGAGCAGGCCTTGACGCAGCCTCTCGTGCCGATCGAATGGTCGGAAGATGACGAGCAAGTCGAGGGCGTTCCGGGCGGTGCAATTGAGGACGATGACATTTCAGGCGTCGTCAAGCATTAGCCGATTCGCATCACTTTCACCCCTCGATCGGGAATCTCCGGCGATCCCGAAGGGGTGAAAACCGCATGATTCCTAAGAAAAATACCGGATTTTCGGGTTTGGCCATTTGACGGGCGCGCAAATCGCGATTTAGACTCGTCGAGTACCCAATATTGCGCTTCTCCTAATATTTTTCTCATCAATCTCCATCAGAAGGGGGCAAGGCGGTGAACAAACAGGATCTCGTTAAAGCGGTTGCCAACGATGCTGGTCTATCCCGTGCCAGTGCCGAAGCGGCAGTGGACTCGGTTTTCGGTTCGATTACCTCGAGTCTGTCCGGCGGGGGCGAAGCTCGTCTGGTTGGCTTTGGCACCTTCAGCGTGGTCAATCGGAAGGCCACGGAAGGCCGCAACCCGCGCACCGGCGAGAAGATCAAGATCGCGGCTTCGAAGCAGCCTAAATTCAAGGCCGGCAAGGCTCTGAAGGACTCGGTGAATCGCTAGACGACCGACAGACTTTCATTCGACGACGATGCCGGCTATCTTCTGGCAGCCGGCTTCGTCATGTCTGGGGCTTCTCGAAACCGCGTGTCGGGATCCCGCGGCGAGGTTCCTGCATGCTGGCGGCGGGGCGATTAGCTCAGCGGTAGAGCGTCTCGTTTACACCGAGAATGTCGGCGGTTCGATCCCGTCATCGCCCACCATCAATCCCGCAGAAATGCTGGGTTGCGGGCCGTCACCGAAGCCGCTTGACCTGAGGTTGCCCGTGCAGTACACCGAGCCTGCCGACGGCGGATTTGCCGGTTTCCGGTCATCGGGGGTGTAGCTCAGCTGGTTAGAGCGCCGGCCTGTCACGCCGGAGGTCGCGGGTTCGAGTCCCGTCACTCCCGCCAGCCTCGACCAGCCTCGGCCACTCGGCACAAACGATCGGTCATACGAGAGCACGAATCGAGCGATGGACGCCCTGCTTTCCGAATACCTGCCGATCCTGATTTTTCTGGGAATCGCCATGGCGTTGGCGGGCCTGATCCTCGTCGCGTCCTACATCGTCGCGCCGCAGCGGCCCGACAGCGAAAAACTCTCGGCCTACGAATGTGGATTCGAGGCGTTCGGCGATGCGCGCCGCAGGTTCGACGTTCGCTTCTACCTTGTCGCCATCCTGTTCATTATTTTCGACCTCGAAGTTGGCTATCTGTTTCCCTGGGCGGTTTCGTTCGGGGAGATCGGCATGTACGGCTTCTGGACGATGATCGTCTTTCTCGGCCTGCTGACGATCGGCTTCATCTACGAGTGGAAGAAAGGCGCGCTCGAATGGGAGTAGAATCCGAGCTTACGCCGGTGCCGCCCGGAGCCGATCAGGACAGGCTACTCGCGCAGGTCACCGAAGAACTGTCCGATCGCGGCGTGGTGGTCGCCAATCTCGACAAACTGGTCAACTGGGCCCGCGCGGGCTCGCTCTGGCCGATGACCTTCGGGCTTGCCTGCTGCGCCGTTGAAATGATGCACACCGCCGCGAGCCGCTACGATCTCGACCGCTTCGGCGTGCTCTTCCGGCCGAGTCCGCGCCAATCGGACGTCATGATCGTCGCCGGGACCTTGTGTAACAAGATGGCCCCGGCGCTGCGCAAGGTCTACGACCAGATGGCCGAACCCCGCTGGGTGATCTCGATGGGCAGCTGCGCGAACGGCGGGGGCTACTATCACTATTCTTATTCCGTCGTGCGCGGCTGCGACCGGATCGTGCCCGTGGACATTTACGTGCCCGGCTGTCCGCCAACCGCCGAGGCGCTGCTGTACGGCGTTTTGCAACTGCAGAAAAAGATTCGGCGTACGGGCACGATCGCCCGCTAGCCCCCCGGTTCGACGAACCCAGAAAGCAATGGACGAATCACTCAAGGAACTCGGCGACTACCTTGCGACCGCGCTGCCGGGCGGGACGGACGAGCCGGAGATCGCGTATGGCGAGCTGATGGTCCGGGTCGAGCCGGAGACGATTGTCCGGACGATGACCTTGCTGCGTGACGATACGAACTGCCAATTCCAGATCCTGGTCGATGTGACCGCCGTCGACCACCCCGAGCGCGAGACCCGCTTCGACGTCGTCTACAACCTGCTGAGCGTGACCCAGAACCAGCGGATCCGGGTCAAGGCGCAGGTTGCCGAAGGCGCGGCGATCCCGTCGGTCGTTTCGGTCTACAGCGCGGCCGGCTGGTTCGAGCGGGAGACCTGGGACCTGTTCGGGATCTATTTCTCGGATCATCCCGACCTGCGCCGAATCCTCACCGATTACGGTTTCGAGGGGCACCCGCTCCGCAAGGATTTCCCGCTCACCGGCTTCGTCGAGCCGCGCTATGACGACGAGCAGAAGCGCGTGGTCTACGAGCCCGTCAAGCTGACCCAGGAATTTCGCCGCTTCGATTTCGAGAGCCCGTGGGAAGGTACCCAGTATGGCCTGCCGGGCGACGAGAAGGCCGACGAGACCGAGTGATGAGCGACGTAGAAATCAAGACCCTGACTGTCAATTTCGGGCCCCAGCATCCGGCGGCCCACGGCGTGCTCCGGCTGGTACTCGAAATGGACGGCGAGGTCGTCGAGCGCGCGGACCCCCATATCGGGCTCCTCCACCGGGGCACCGAGAAGCTCATCGAGTACAAGACTTACCTGCAGGCGGTACCCTACTTCGACCGGCTCGACTACGTCGCGCCGATGAACCAGGAGCACGCCTTCGCGCTTGCTGTCGAGACGCTGCTGGGCTGCGAGGTTCCCGAGCGCGGCCAATATATCCGGGTGCTTTTCTCGGAGATCGGACGCATCCTCAACCATCTGCTCAACATCACCACCATGGCGCTCGACGTCGGTGCCATGACGCCGCTGCTCTGGGGCTTCGAGGAACGCGAAAAACTCATGGGCTTCTACGAGCGTGTCTCGGGCGCTCGGCTGCATGCCGCTTATTTTCGTCCCGGCGGTGTCGCGCGCGACCTGCCGGCGGGGCTGACCGACGATATCGCGACCTTCTGCGACGAGTTCGAGAAATTCATCGATGATCTGCAGACTCTGCTGAACGAGAACCGGATCTTCAAACAGCGCCTCGTCGACATCGGTGTGATGACGAGTGCGCAGGCAATGGACTGGGGCTTCTCGGGACCGATGTTGCGCGGCGCGGGGCTTGCCTGGGATTTGCGCAAGGCGCAGCCCTACGATGTCTATGACCGGATGGACTTCCAGGTCCCGATCGGCAAGAACGGCGACTGCTACGATCGCTATCTGATCCGCGTCGAGGAGATGCACCAAAGTCTCGCCATTATCCGCCAGTGCCTGGCGGAGTTGCCCGACGGCCCGGTCAAGGCGCAGGATTTCAAGATCTCGCCGCCGCCGAGAGCCGAGATGAAGAATTCGATGGAAGCGATGATCCACCACTTCAAGCTCTATACCGAAGGCTATCACGTGCCAGCCGGCGAAACCTACACGGCGGTCGAAGCGCCGAAAGGCGAATTCGCGGTCTATCTGGTCGCCGACGGTAGCGCGAACCCTTATCGCTGCAAGTTGCGGGCGCCGGGCTTCGCCCATCTGCAGGCGACGGATTTCATGGCCAAGGGCCACATGCTGGCGGACACGGTGGCGATCATCGCTGCGATGGACGTGGTGTTCGGGGAGATCGACCGGTGAGCCAGAACATCCAGCCCGAGAGCTTCGCCTTCACCCCGGACTTCCAGGCCAGGGCCGACACCCATATCGCCAAATATCCCGCGGGCCGGCAGGCGAGCGCGGTCCTGCCGCTGCTCGATCTCGCCCAGCGCCAGCACGGCTGGCTGCCCCGCGCGGCGATGGATCACGTCGCCGCAATTCTCGACATGGCGCCGATCCGGGTCTACGAGGTCGCGACCTTCTACACCATGCTCCATCTCGAGCCGGTGGGCGAGCATCACGTCCAGGTCTGCCGTACCAGCCCCTGCTGGCTGCGCGGCTCCGACGCGATCACCAAGGCGTGCGAGACGCGGCTCGGGATCGCCTGCGGCGAGCGCACGGCGGACGGCACGTTCAGCCTGATCGAGGTCGAGTGCCTGGGCGCCTGCGTCAATGCGCCGATGGTCCAGATCAACGACGACTTTTATGAGGATCTCACGCCCGAGAGCACGACCCGCATCCTCGACGCGCTGGCCCGGGGCGAAGCGCCCGCGACGGGTTCCCAGCTGGATCGCCAGACGTCGGCGCCCGAAGGCGGGCCGACGACCCTGAAAGACGGAGGCGCCGGTGATGCTGAGTGACGCGGACCGGGTCTTTACCAACCTTTACGGCTACCACGACTGGCGCCTCGACGGCGCGCGCGCGCGGGGCGACTGGGACGGCACGGCCGCGGTCATTGCCAAGGGCCGCGACTGGATCGTCGACGAGGTCAAGGCCTCGGAATTGCGCGGGCGGGGCGGGGCGGGCTTTCCGGCCGGCCTCAAATGGTCGTTCATGCCCAAGGAGATCGGCGAGCGGCCTCACTACCTCGTGGTCAACGCCGACGAGAGCGAGCCCGGAACCTGCAAGGACCGGGACATCATGCGGCACGACCCTCACAAACTGATCGAGGGTTGCCTGTTCGCGGCCGTCGGCATGGCTGCGCATGTCGGCTACATCTACATCCGGGGCGAATTCTACCGCGAGGCCGAACGGCTCGAGGCGGCGATCGAGGAGGCCTACGACGCCGGCTTGCTGGGCGCTGATGCGGCGGACTCGGGCTGGGATTTCGACCTCTACGTTCACCGCGGCGCGGGCGCCTATATCTGCGGCGAAGAAACCGGCCTGCTCGAATCGCTCGAGGGCAAGAAGGGCCAGCCGCGCCTGAAGCCCCCGTTCCCGGCGGCGGCCGGGCTCTATGGTTGCCCGACGACGGTCAGCAACGTCGAGACCCTCGCGGTGGTGCCTGCGATCCTCAAGCGCGGCGCGTCGTGGTTCGGGGGGCTGGGCCGACCCAAGAACACCGGCACCAAGCTGTTCTGCATTTCGGGCCGTGTGAACCGGCCCTGCAACGTCGAGGAGGAGATGGGGATTCCCCTTCGCGAGCTGATCGAGCGCCACGCGGGCGGCGTGCGCGGCGGCTGGGACAACCTGCTGGCGGTCATCCCCGGCGGCTCGTCGGTGCCCCTCCTGCCCAAATCGATCTGCGATCGGGTGACGATGGACTTCGACGCCCTGATGGAGGTCAAGTCCGGACTGGGCACGGCTGCCGTCATCGTGATGGACAAATCCGCCGACGTCGTCGAGGCGATCGCGCGGCTGTCGCATTTCTACATGCATGAAAGCTGCGGCCAGTGCACGCCGTGCCGGGAGGGCGCGGGCTGGGTCTACCGCACCACGCTGCGAATGGTCGAGGGTAAGGCTGCGATCGAGGAGATCGACACGCTCGAGCAGGTGGTCGGCCAGATCGAGGGACACACGATTTGCGCACTGGGAGACGCGGCGGCGTGGCCCGTGCAGGGACTGATCCGCCACTTTCGGCCCGAGCTCGAACGGCGGATCGCGGACCATCGCCGCGTCGCGGCCACCGCGGCGGCGTGAGGGGCGCGCGATGCCGACACTGACGATCAATGGAACCGAGATCGAGGTCGAGCCCGGCACGACGGTGCTCCAGGCCTGCCAGCAAGCGGGCTTCGAGATTCCCCACTTCTGCTATCACGAACGGCTCTCGATCGCGGGTAATTGCCGGATGTGCCTCGTCGAGATGGAAAAGTCGCCGAAACCCATCGCGTCGTGCGCCATGCCCGCGGGCGACCGCATGGTGATTCACACCAATTCGCCTGCGGCCAAGGAAGCCCGCGAAGGGGTGATGGAGTTCCTGCTCATCAACCATCCGCTCGACTGCCCGATCTGCGACCAGGGCGGCGAGTGCGACCTGCAAGACCAGGCGATGGCCTACGGCCGCGATCACACCCGTTTCCCCGAGGCCAAGCGCGCGGTCAAGGACAAGGAGCTGGGTCCGTTGGTCAAAACCATCATGACCCGCTGCATCCACTGCACCCGCTGTGTCCGCTTCGGCCAGGAGATCGCCGGCATCGAGGAGCTGGGCGCGACCGGCCGCGGCGAGCATATGGAGATCGGCACCTATATCGAGAAAGCGCTCACCTCCGAGCTCTCGGGCAACATCATCGACATCTGCCCTGTCGGCGCCCTGACCTCGAAGCCCTACGCGTTCAACGCCCGCTCGTGGGAGCTGGTCAAGACCGAGACCGTCGATGTGATGGACGCCCTCGGCTCCAACATCCGGGTCGATTCCCGGAGCCGCGAGGTGATGCGCGTCCTCCCCCGGCTCAACGAGGATATCAACGAGGAATGGATCGCGGACAAGACCCGCTTCGCGTGCGACGGCCTGCGCCGCCAGCGCCTCGATACCCCCATGGTGCGACGGGGCGGCCGCCTCGAGCCTGTGAGCTGGGCGGATGCGTTCTCCACCATCGCCGGGAAGGCGAGGGGCGTTGCGGGCGAGAGGATGGCTGCGATCGCCGGCGATCTCGCCGATGCCGAGGCGCTGTGCGCGTTGAAGGACCTGATGGACCGCTTGGGGTCTCCAAATCTCGATTGCCGACAGGACGGCGCGTCGATCGATCCGAGCGTTCGTGCGAGCTATTTATTCAACACGACCATCGTCGGAATCGAAGACGCGGATGCGATCCTCCTGGTCGGCACCAATCCTCGCTGGGAGGCGCCGCTGGTCAATGCACGGATTCGCAAGCGCTGGCTCGCAAGCACGGGCGACCTTGCCGTCGGCGTGATCGGGCCGCAGGGCGAGTTGACTTACGACACCGCTTATCTTGGCGCCGGACCCCAGACCCTGGCGGATATCGCCGCCGGTTCCCACGCCTTTGCGCGGACGCTGACGGATGCCGAACGCGCGATGATCGTGGTCGGGCAGGGCGCGCTTGCCCGGACCGACGGCGGCGCCGTTCTGGCGGCGGCCCGGGGTATTGCAGAAACCTGCGGCATGGTCGGCAACGGGTGGAACGGCTTTAACGTGCTGCAGACCGCGGCGGGGCGGGTCGGTGGGCTCGACCTGGGCTTCGTACCGCGGGCCGGCGGGCGAGATGTCGCGGGGACCCTGACTGGCGCGGCGGCCGGCGAGATCGCCCTGGTCTATCTGCTGGGCGCGGACGAGATCGACATGGGGGCGCTCGGCTCGGCCTTCGTCGTCTATCAGGGCCACCATGGCGACGCGGGCGCCCACCGGGCCGACGTCATCCTTCCCGGCGCGGCCTATACCGAAAAGAACGCGACCTATGTGAACACCGAAGGCCGTGTCCAGCAGGCCGTGCGCGCGGTATTCCCGCCGGGCGAAGCGCGCGAGGACTGGGCGATCGTCCGGGCGCTCTCGGATGTGCTGGGCCACACCTTGCCCTACGACGATCTGGCCGGCGCGCGCGCGCGGATGGCGGAGATCGCGCCGAGCTTTGCGGACCTCGATATAGCCCCGGCCGCCGAATGGGGCGCCTTCGGCGAAAGCGGGGTGATGGACACGGAGCCCTTCACGAGTGCGGTTGCGAACTACTACATGACCGATCCAATCAGCCGCGCGTCGGAAACCATGGCGCAATGCACGGCAGCCTACGTCGCCGGCACGGCGGGAGCGACCGGCACCGATGGATAATCTCGGATTTTGGCATGGTTATGCGCTGCCGGCGCTCGAGATCGTCGGCTGGATCGCCGTCATCATGGTGCCGATCCTCACCCTCGTCGCCTATCTGACCTACGCCGAGCGCAAGGTCATCGCGGCCATGCAGCTTCGCATCGGGCCCAATGTCGTCGGTCCCTTCGGACTGCTCCAGCCGATTGCCGACGCTCTCAAGCTGCTGTTCAAGGAAACCGTGATTCCGAGCGGCGCCAACCGTGTCGTCTTCCTGTTTGCGCCGATCCTGACCTTCACCCTCGCGCTTATCGCCTGGGCGGTGATCCCGTTCGACGAGGGCTGGGTGCTGGCCGATATCAATGTCGGCATCCTCTATCTCTTCGCGATCTCCTCGCTCGGCGTCTACGGCATCATCATGGCGGGCTGGGCGAGCAACTCCAAATACGCTTTCATGGGCGCGCTGCGTTCGGCGGCACAGATGGTCTCCTATGAAGTCTCGATGGGCTTCGTCATCATCACCGTGCTGCTGTGCGTCGGCTCGCTCAATCTGAGCGATATCGTGCTAGCGCAAAAAGGGTTGTGGTTCTTCATCCCGCTGTTCCCGATGTTCGTGATCTTTTTCGTTTCGACGTTGGCCGAGACCAACCGGGCGCCGTTCGATCTGCCGGAAGCGGAAACCGAGCTGGTGTCGGGATACAACGTCGAATATTCGGCGATGGGCTTCGCGTTGTTCTTCCTCGGCGAGTACGCGAACATGATCCTGATGAGCGGGATGACGACCGTCCTGTTCCTCGGTGGCTGGTTGCCGCCGTTCCATATCGAGCCGTTTACCTGGATTCCGGGGGTCGTCTGGTTCGCGCTCAAGGTTTGCGCATTGCTCTTCGTTTTCCTCTGGGTCCGCGCCACCTTCCCGCGCTACCGCTACGACCAGTTGATGCGACTGGGCTGGAAAGTCTTCCTGCCCGCCTCGCTGTTCTGGGTCGCGATTACCGCGGGCGCGCTTCACCTCTTCGGGTGGGTGCCGGCATGAGCGGGAATCCCGTGACTGGACCGGAAATGGAGGCCTGACCCATGTCCGTCGTCGAACGTACCGTAAAGTCACTGCTCCTGGCCGAGCTGGTCTCGGGCATGGCGTTGACGCTCAAATATTTTTTCAAGAAGAAATACACGCTGAATTACCCCTATGAGAAAGGCCCGCTGAGTCCGCGCTTTCGGGGCGAGCATGCGCTCAGGCGGTATCCCAACGGCGAGGAGCGCTGCATCGCCTGCAAGCTGTGCGAGGCAATCTGCCCGGCCCAGGCGATCACCATTGAGGCCGAACCGCGGGCCGACGGCAGCCGGCGCACGACGCGCTACGACATCGACATGGTGAAGTGCATCTATTGCGGGTTCTGCGAGGAGGCCTGCCCCGTCGACGCCATCGTCGAAGGGCCGAACTTCGAGTTCGCCACCGAGACCCGCGAGGAGCTGCTCTACAACAAAGAGCGCCTGCTCGCGAATGGCGATCGCTGGGAGAGCGAGTTGGCGGCGCGGCTTGAAGCCGACGCGCCCTATCGGTAAGCGCGACAGGATATGCCTGACCGAATCAGCTTAGAGCGGGCTCGCGGGACCGGACGGGGAATGCGATGATCATCGAAACCATCGTCTTCTACCTGTTCGCCTGCGTGACCATCGGCGCGGGCATCATGGTCGTCTCGTCACGCAATCCGGTCCACTCCGTGTTGTTCCTGATTCTGGCCTTCTTTAATTCGGCCGGCCTGTTCGTGCTGATGGGCGCCGAATTCATCGGCTTAATCCTGGTCATCGTTTATGTCGGGGCGGTGGCCGTGCTCTTTCTCTTCGTTGTCATGATGCTTGACGTCGATTACGCGGAATTCCGGGCCGGCTTTACCAGATACCTTCCCATCGGAGCCGTCGTCGGCCTGATTCTCGTCGTCGAGCTTGTTTTCGTGCTGACCAGCGGGGCATTCGACGTGGATCTGTCCGACGTCGCGGCGTCGCCGACACCGGCGATCGAGGAGACCACGAACACCGAAGCGATCGGCAATCTGCTCTACACGAAATACGCCTATATGTTCGAGGCCGTCGGCGTGATCCTGCTCATCGCAATGATTGGTGCCATCGTGCTGACCCACCGCCGGCGCGAGGGGGTGCACCGCCAGCGTATCGGCACGCAGGTCGACCGCCGGAGAGAGGATTCCATCGAGATCAAGGATGTCAAGCCGGGGGAGGGTGTCTAATGGAAATCGGCCTCACCCATTACCTCACCGTCGCGGCGATCCTGTTCACGATCGGCGTGTTCGGCATCTTCGTGAACCGCAAGAACATCATCGTCATCCTGATGTCGATCGAGCTCATGTTGCTCGCGGTCAATATCAACCTGGTCGCGTTCTCGACCCACCTGCAGGATCTGGTCGGCCAGATCTTTGCGATCTTCGTACTCACCGTTGCCGCGGCCGAAGCGGCGATCGGTCTCGCCATTCTCGTCGTCTACTTCCGTAACCGGAAGAGTATTGCGGTCGAGGACGTCAACGTGATGAAGGGCTAAACAGCCGTGGACGTCCTCTACGTCGCGCCCGTCTTCCTGCCGCTGATCGGCGCGTTCATCGTCGGTCTGTTCGGCCGCGCCGTGCTCGGCGATCGGGGTTCGCAGATCGTCTCCTGCACGTTCATGGGTGCGTCAGCGGTTACCGGGGCGATCGTTTTCGTGAAAATCGCACTGGGCGAGCATACCGATTCGATCCGGCTGTTCACCTGGTTCGCCTCGGACTCGTTCCATATCGACTGGGGTGTGCGGCTCGATGCGCTTTCGGGCGTCATGGTCGGGATGGTCAGTGTCGTATCGTTCCTGATCCACGTCTATTCGGTTGGCTATATGTCGCGCGATACCTCGATTCCGCGCTTCATGGCCTACCTGTCGCTGTTCACCTTCTTCATGCTGGCGCTGGTCACCTCGAACAATTTCGTGCAGCTCTATTTTGGGTGGGAGGGTGTCGGCCTCGTCTCCTACCTGCTGATCGGCTTCTGGTATCACAAGCCCTCGGCCAACGCCGCGGCGATCAAGGCCTTCCTGGTCAACCGGGTGGGCGACTTCGGGTTCGGCCTGGGCATCCTGGCGATCTTCCTGATCTTCGATTCCGTCGCCTTCGACGTGGTCTTTGCCAATGCCCCGGCCATGGTCGACACGTCGATCAACTTCCTGAGCATGCAACTCGATACCATTACGGTGATCTGCATCCTGCTGTTCATCGGCGCGATGGGAAAATCGGCCCAGATCGGGTTGCATACCTGGCTACCCGACGCGATGGAGGGCCCGACGCCCGTCTCGGCCCTGATCCACGCCGCGACCATGGTCACCGCCGGCGTCTTCATGGTTGCACGGTGCTCGCCGCTTTTCGAATATTCCGATACCGCACTGGCCGTGGTGACCGTCGTGGGCGCGACCACCTGCATCTTCGCGGCAACTATTGCGATCACCCAGAACGACATCAAACGGGTGATCGCCTATTCGACCTGCAGCCAGCTCGGTTACATGTTTTTCGCCTGCGGCGTCTCGGCTTATCAAGCAGGGATTTTTCACCTCACCACCCACGCCTTCTTCAAGGCGCTCCTGTTCCTGGGCGCGGGCTCGGTGATTCACGCCATGTCCGACGAGCAGGACATGCGCAAGATGGGTGGAATCTGGCGGGCGATTCCCCTGACCTACGCGCTCATGTGGGTGGGTTCGCTGGCACTGGGCGGCATCCCGTTCTTTTCAGGATTCTTCTCGAAAGACATCATTCTCGAGAGCGCGTTCGCCGATCACTCGGCCATCGGCACCTTCGCCTTCGTCATGGGCATTGCAGCGGCTTTCCTCACCGCATTCTATTCCTGGCGGCTCCTTGTCATGACCTTCCACGGCCCACCGCACGCTGACGAGAGGGTCATGGCCCATGTTCATGAGTCGCCACCCGTGATGACGATTCCGCTCATTTTCCTTGCGATCGGCGCAATCTTCTCGGGTTACCTGCTGCTCGTCATGGTCGATAGCCACGCGACCTTCTGGGGTGACTCGATCGTCGTGCTCCACGCGCACGACGTTCTGGAAGCGGCCCATCACGTGCCCTTCTGGGTCAAGGCGCTGCCTACCATCGTCGCGGTGATCGGCATCATACTGGCCTATCTGCTCTATATGGGCGCACCCGAACTGCCGGGACGGATCGCCGATCGGGCGCGGCCGGCCTATCTCTTCCTGCTCAACAAGTGGTATTTCGACGAGCTTTACGACCTCGCCTTCGTCCGTCTGGCCAAATTCATCGGGCGCGGCCTGTGGAAGAGCGGTGACGGGGCGCTCATCGACGGCATCGGGCCGGACGGCATCGCGAGCGCGGTGCTCGCGCTCGCACGGCGCGCCACCCGAATTCAATCGGGCTACCTCTACCATTACGCCTTCGCGATGCTGGTCGGCGTCGCGGCGTTCGTGACCTGGTATCTCGTGGCGGGGATGAGGTGAATCGGGGATGAGCTGGCCGATCCTCTCCACCGTCATCTTCCTGCCGCTGCTTGGCGCGGCCTTCCTGTTCCTCATCCGGGGGGAGGCGGAAGTGGTCGCGCGCAATGCGCGCTACGTGGCGCTGTGGTCCTCGCTGGTCACCTTTGGCCTGTCGCTCCTGCTTTGGGTGTATTTCGACACCACCACCTGGGAGTTCCAGTTCGTCGAGAAGCTCGCCTGGGTGCCCGAGCACGATATCGGCTACCACCTGGGTATCGACGGCATCTCGATCTTCTTCGTGATTCTGACGACGTTCCTCACGCCGATCTGCGTGCTCTCGAGCTGGGACGCGATCAAGACCCGGGTGCGCGAATACATGATCGCCTTCCTGGTACTCGAAACCCTCGTTGTCGGGGCGTTTTGCGCCCTCGACTTTGTCATGTTCTATATCTTCTTCGAGGGCATGTTGATCCCGATGTTCCTCATAATCGGGGTCTGGGGCGGACCGCGCCGGGTCTATGCGGCTTTCAAGTTCTTCCTCTACACCATGCTCGGCGCGGTGCTATTCCTGCTTGCGATTCTAACCATCTATTTCGTGACCGGCACGACCGATATTCCAACGGCGATTGCCCACGAGTTTACCCGGGGCATGCAGATATGGTTGTGGCTCGCCCTGTTCGCATCCTTCGCGGTCAAGGTCCCGATGTGGCCGTTTCACACCTGGCTGCCCGATGCCCATGTGGAGGCACCAACCGCGGGATCGGTCATTCTGGCCGGTATCCTGCTAAAGCTGGGCGGCTACGGTTTCCTGCGCTTCTCATTGCCGATGCTGCCCGACGCAACCGCGTTTTTCACGCCGTTCATCTTCTCTTTGAGCGTTGTCGCGGTGATCTACACCTCGTTTGTCGCCCTCATGCAGGACGATATGAAAAAGCTGATCGCTTATTCGTCGGTCGCCCATATGGGGTTCGTGACGATCGGTATCTTCACGCTGACGCGCCAAGGCATCGAAGGCGGCGTCATCCAGATGATCAGCCACGGCATCATCTCGGCGGCGCTCTTCCTCTGCGTCGGGGTGGTCTACGACCGGATGCACAGCCGTCTGATTGCGAGTTACGGCGGTCTGGTCCACCGCATGCCGATCTATGCCGTCGTCTTCATGGTGTTTACACTCGCCGCCGTCGGCTTGCCGGGAACCAGCGGCTTCGTCGGCGAGTTTCTCGTTTTCGTAGGGGCCTTCAAGGTCAACAGCTGGGTCGCCGCACTTGCCATGATCGGCATTATCCTCGGCGCGGCCTACATGCTCTGGCTCTACCGGCGGGTCATCTTCGGGACGATCACCAAGGACGACCTGAAATCCATCGCCGATCTCGACAAGCGCGAGATTGCGGTCTTCGCACCGCTCGTCGGGATGGCGCTGTTCATGGGCATCTATCCAGAGCCCTTCCTCCAGGTCATCCACGTTTCCGTCGCCCACCTGATCGAGCAGGCACAAATGGTCGAGACGCCGGTGGTCGAGACCACCCGAATGGCCGCGCAGTAGGGTTTCGGAAGCGATGGACAGCATGACCGCCATTCCCGCCTTCCTGCCGGCCCTGCCGGAACTGTTCCTGTGCGGCGCCGCGCTCGCACTGCTGATGGTCGGGGTCTATTCGGGCCGGCGCGCGACCGGATTGGTCACCTATCTCGCGGTCGGCGCGATGGCCGTTGCGCTCGGCATGGTTCTGAGTTTACCGCACGATGCCCAGGTGACCTTCGAAGGCATGTTCGTTAACGATGTCTTCGCGGTGTTCATGAAGACGGTCGTCCTCGTCGGCGGCGCGGCGACGCTCGTCATGTCGCTGCCCTACCTGCGCCGGGAAAACATCGCGCGCTTCGAGTTTCCCATCCTCATCCTGTTCGCGACGCTCGGCATGCTGATGATGGTCTCGGCCAACGACCTGATCTCGCTCTATGTGGGACTCGAGCTGCAGAGCCTGTCGCTCTACGTCGTTGCCGCGTTCAACCGGGACTCGATCCGCTCGACCGAGTCGGGGCTGAAATATTTCGTTCTCGGCGCACTCTCGTCGGGACTGCTTCTCTATGGCTGTTCGCTGATTTACGGCTTTACGGGGACAACGAGCTTCGAAAGGCTGGCGGTGGCGTTCGCCCATGGCGAGCATTCGATGGGCGTGCTGATCGGCACGGTCTTCCTGCTGGCGGGGCTCGCCTTCAAGGTCTCCGCCGTGCCCTTCCACATGTGGACCCCAGACGTCTACGAAGGGGCGCCCACCGCGGTGACTGCATTCTTCGCTGCGGCACCCAAAATCGCCGCGATCGCGCTCCTCCTCCGGGTGCTGATGGGCCCGCTGCACGATCTGATCGGCGACTGGCAGCAGATCATCATCGCGATCTCGATCATGTCGATGGCGCTCGGCGCCTTCGCCGCAATCGGACAGAAGAACATCAAGCGCCTGATGGCCTATTCCTCAATCGCCCATGTCGGATATGCCCTCGTCGGGCTTGCGACCGGCACGGCCGACGGCGTGCGCGGCGTGATCGTGTATATGGCGATCTACATGATGATGACGCTGGGCGCGTTTGCCTGCATCCTTGCGATGCAGCGCAAGGGACGCATGGTCGAGCAGATATCGGATCTCGCCGGGTTGGCGAAGAGCAACCCGATGATGGCGCTGTCACTCTTGATCTTCATGTTCTCGATGGCCGGTATCCCGCCGCTGGCGGGGTTCTTCGGTAAGCTCTACGTCTTCCTCGCCGCAATCGAATCGGGTCTGATGGGGCTTGCGATCATCGGCGTTCTGGCGAGCGTCGTGGGGGCCTACTACTACATTCGCATCGTCAAGGTGATGTATTTCGACGAGGCGGCGGAGCCCTTCGACCGTCCGGTGGGGCGTGAGATCACCGCCGTTCTCGGGGCGACGGCGATCTTCACCATGTTCTTCTTCGCATATCCCACGCCGCTTCTTTCGGGCGCCGAAGCTGCCGCGGCGGCGCTCTTCCACTAGGACCCGAAGCGCCATGAGAGCCGCACCGGAGCTTCCCGACGGATACCGCCTGATCGCACATCAGACGATTGACAGCACCAACGACGAAGCCAAGCGCCTGGCTGCGGACGGGGCGAAGGGCGGCACGGTCGTGTGGGCCGCGAGCCAGACGGCGGGACGCGGCCGGCGCGACCGGGACTGGCGGTCGCCGGCGGGCAATCTCTATTGTAGCGTGCTGCTGCGCCCGGCGGTCGGCGCGGGCGTGGCGGCGCAAATCTCGGTCCTTGCGGCGCTCGCTGTAGCCGGGGCGATCGGCTCGTTTGCGGGTGCGCTGGGGCTCACGATGAAATGGCCCAATGACGTTCTCTTGAACGAACGCAAGCTCGCGGGCATCCTGCTCGAATCCTCGATGGCGGGGGACGACATACTTGACTGGATCGTTCTGGGAGTTGGCGTGAACCTCGTAAACCACCCGAACAGCGGCCTGCGCTACCCGGCGACCGACCTGGCAGCGGAAGGAGCTGGTCATGTCGAGCCCGGCCGGCTGCTGTCCGCGTTCGTCTCGGAGCTTGACGACCGGTACACTCGCTGGATCGCCGACGGCTTCGAGCCGGTACGATCCGAATGGGTTGCAAGGGCGCACGGATTGGGGAGTACTGTGCGGGTGGAACTAGAGCGCGACCAGCTTGAAGGCCGATTCGTCGGCTTGTCCGAACGCGGCGAGCTGGTGATCGAAACCGCCGCCGGCGGGAGACGGTTGATCGCCGCGGGCGACGTCGGCTTCGTGTTGGAGGCGTGATGCTGCTGGCGATCGACGAGGGCAACACGAACACCGTCTTCGCCGCCTTTGCGGGCGATGCCCTCAAGGGGCAATGGCGGATTACCACAGAACCCCAGCGCACCGCCGAAGAATATGCGGTCTGGCTCGGTCAGCTGTTCGGTCTCGACGGGCTGTCATTCGACGATATCGAGGACGCCGTGGTCTCGACGGTCGTACCCCAGGGGCTGCGGGCCTTGCAGGAGCTTTGCCGGCGCTATGCTGATTGCGATCCGCTGGTGGTCGGCCCCAAGATCGATCTCGGAATCGCGATCGGAATCGACCGGCCCGACGAGGTCGGCGCCGACCGCTTGGTCAACGCGGTCGCGGCGCACGAAAAATACGACGGCGCGCTCGTGCTGATCGATTTCGGCACCGCGACGACGTTTGACGCGATCGACGCGGACGGCGCCTATCGGGGCGGCATTATCGCACCGGGCATCAACCTGTCCCTCGAGGCGCTCCACCGGGCGGCGGCCATGCTGCCTCGCATCGCCGTCGAAAAGCCGGACCGCGTGATCGGCGATGCGACGATCACCGCGATGCAATCGGGCATCTACTGGGGGTATGTGGGGCTCATCGAAGGGATCGTGACGCGTATGCGCGAGGAGTTCGGCGCGCCCATGACGGTGGTCGCGACCGGCGGCCTCGCGCCCCTCTTCGCCGACGGGACGACGGTCATCGAGGCGGTCGATTCCGATCTCACCATGCACGGCCTGCGCCGGATCCACCGCCGCAACCGCGGCTAGGCCCGAGCACCGTGGCCCGCACCGACGACGACCTGCTCTACCTGCCCCTGGGCGGTGTCGGCGAGATCGGGATGAATCTCAGCCTCTACGGCTGGGCCGGGCGCTGGCTGATGGTCGATCTGGGGGTCACCATTCCCGATCCCTCGACCCCGGGCGTCGAACTCGTGGTGCCCGACCCGAGCTTTATCACCGAACGGCTCGACGCGCTCGACGCGCTGGTCCTGACTCACGCACATGAGGATCACCTGGGCGCGGTACCCTACCTGTGGCGCCGGCTCCGCTGCCCGGTCTACGCGACGCCGTTTTCCGCCGCGATTTTGCGGGGCAAGCTCGAGCGGACGGGGCTTGCGGACGAGGTCGAGCTGATCGAGATCGAGAGCGGCGGGCGCCTGACCGTGGGCGCCTTCGACGTGGAATATATTCCAGTCGCCCATTCGATTCCCGAGGCTCATTCGCTGGCCATTCGCACGCCCGCGGGCCTCGTGCTGCATACCGGCGACTGGAAGATCGATCCCGATCCACTGGTCGGCGGCGTCACCGACGAGGCGCAATTCTGGCGTCTGGGCGAGGAGGGCGTGCTGGCCCTCGTCGGCGATTCGACGAACGCGCCGGTCGCGGGCGAATCCGGGTCCGAAGCGGCGGTACGCGCCTCTTTGATCGAGTTGCTGGTCGATTGCCCGGGCAAGATCTTCGTGACCCAGTTCGCCTCGAACATCGCACGCGTCGAGAGCGTCGCGACGCTCGCCAGAGCCGCCGGCCGCCGGCTCGTCCTGGCCGGACCCTCCTTGTGGCGCTACGTGAACGCCGCGCTCGAAACCGGACATCTCGACCGCACCCTCGAATTTTTGACCGAAGAGGAGGCCCAGGGCGTGGCGGCGAGTGAGCTGCTCTATCTCTGCACCGGCTGCCAGGGCGAACCGGTCGCAGCAATGGCGCGGATCGCCGACGGGGAGCGCCCGGGCGTGCGCATTGAGCCCGGCGATACGGTCGTCTTCTCGTCGAAGATCATTCCCGGCAACGAGCGTGCGATCGGCCGGCTGCACAATCTGATTTCCGGGCGGGGCGCGCGGCTGATCACGAGCCAGGATCAATTCGTCCACGTCTCGGGCCACCCGTGCCGGGACGAGCTGGCAAAGATGTATGGCTGGGTGCGGCCACAGATCGCGGTGCCGGTCCACGGCGAGGAGCGTCATCTGGAGGCCCATGCGGAGCTCGCCCGCGAGATGCAGGTGCCTCAGGTGGTGCGGGTCAACAATGGCGAGATGTTGCGCCTCGCGCCGGGTGCGCCGGAGACCGTCGAGCGGGTTCAATCCGGGCGGCTTTATGTCGACGGCCGGATGATGCTGAGCGCGGGCGACCCCGTGATTCGGGCGCGGCGCAAACTGATGCGAGAGGGTGTCGCCGTACTCAGCGTCGTGCTCGACGGAACGGGCGGCCTGATCGGCCGTCCCGGCCTCGTCGCTCCCGGCCTGTTCGATCCCCGGGGCGACGCGGCGGAGGTGGCGGTGTTGTGCGAGACGATCGGTGCGGAGCTTGCCAAGCTCTCCAAGGCGACCCGAACCAACGACGATGCGTTCATCGAGGCGGCGCGGCGCGCGGTCCGCTCGCGGATCCGCGACTCCCGGGCGAAGCGGCCCCTGATCGAGATCCAGCTTCACCGGACGTAGCGAAGCCGACGCTCTCGTGGTAGAAGCGTCGAATAACGGGACAGGGCGGTGAATTTGCGGACCACGGCAGGAATCGGCCGGCGACGATCGAGCGGCATCCGGGGGCTCCGCGGAATCGGTGCGGCGATCGCGGTGCTATGCCTGATCGGCGCGGCGAGCCCCTGCGCCGCCCAGATGCTGCCGGCGCCGATCGCCCAGAGCTTGGCCACGGCCGCGGCGGACGGTCAGCGAGCCCGGGCCTCCGACGCGCTCTATTTCGATGTCGGGCGGCGCGCGGGCAACCATCTGCTGAGTGCCGCCGCGTCGAACGCCATGGCGCAGCGGCCCGATCTCACCGGCGCCATCGTCGCGGAAGCCGTACGGCTCGCGCCTGAAAACCGGGCCCAGCTGGTGGCCGAGCTGGTTTACTTCTTTCCCGGATTTGCGCCGGTCATCACCCAGGCCGCCTCGGGCACCGTCGTTCCGACGAGCGCCCCGGCGGCGAGCCCCGTCCCTGAGCCGGTCTTCGCACCGGCGCCGGTCGAGCCGGTCGAGGTGGGACCCGTGGCGGAGCCCGCGGTGATTCCCGCGCCCGCCTATCCGGCCGAAGCGGAGCCCGCGCCTACCGTCTGGGACACGGGGCCGTCATATCTCCAGTTTGCCGCGATCGTCGGGCCGCCGCTCGCCGAGCGGCCCGAGGGCTGGCCGATCCTGCCCAAAGAGGGCGGTGCCGACGGCTATGCCGACGACCCCCTCGAGGGGATGAACAAGGTCTTTTTCTACGTCAACGGCACCCTCGACTTCCTGATCTTCGAGCCGCTCGCACTGGGCTACGGCTTCGTCATGCCCGAGATCGCCAAACCTCACATCCGGCGCGCGTTCGAAAACCTCTCCCTGCCGATCGTCTTCGGCAACGACCTCTTGCAGCTCGAGATCGAGGACGCCGGCGAGACGCTGGCCCGCTTCGTGATCAACAGTACGGTCGGGCTCGCCGGCCTGTTCGACGTCGCCGCCGAGCTGGGTATACCGCCCCACAGCCGGGATTTCGGCCAGACCCTGCACGGTTACGGCGTCGGAGAGGGCTTTTATCTCGTCCTGCCGCTCTTCGGGTCGTCGAACGTGCGCGACGCGGTCGGGACCGGTGTCGACAGCCTGATGGATCCGAAGAATTACCTGATCGATACGCTCGAGCGCCTCCTGCTGGGCGTCGGCAAGGGCATCGTGCGGCGCGAGGCCCTTATCGGCCCGGTCGATTTCCTCAAAACGAACGCCGAGAACAAGTACGAGGCCGTGCGCGCCTGGAGCTGGCAGCAACGCCAGATCGAGCTCGAGGAAGGTTGCGAGCGACGCCAGGTTATCGTCTGCCCGGGGCCGTAGCGCGGCCCTCGCGGCCTGTGCTAAAAGCGGCTCCATGATCGGACGCCTCAATCACGTCGCCATCGTCGTGCCCGATATTGCCGCGGCCAGTGCGCTCTACCACGACGGCCTGGGAGCCACGGTTTCCGAGCCCGTGCACCTGGAGGAGCACGGCGTTACGACGGTCTTTGTCAAGCTCCCCAATACCAAGATCGAGCTGCTCGAACCGCTGGGCGAAGACTCGCCGGTCAGGGCGTTTCTGAACCGTAACCCCGCGGGTGGCATTCACCACCTGTGCTACGAGGTTGCGGACATCGTGGCAGCCCGCGACCGTCTCGAGGCGGACGGCGCGCGAGTGCTGGGCGACGGCGAGCCGAAGATCGGCGCTCACGGCAAGCCGGTGTTGTTTCTCCATCCCAAGGATTTCTGCGGAACGCTGGTCGAGCTCGAAGAGGCCTAAGGCCCCGTGGGCGTCGTCACCATCATCCTCGTCTTCGTCATCGTTTGGTGGCTGTGCTTTTTCCTGATCCTTCCCATCGGGCAGAAAAGCCGCGACACGCCGGCGGAGCCGGGCCATGCGACGAGTGCGCCCGACAAGCCTCGTCTGTGGCGACGCGCGGCAATCACGACGGCGATTGCCGTGGTGATCACCACCGTGATCGCCGTCGTCGTCGATGCCGACGTCGTTACGTTCACGGATTTTGGTGACGCGCCGTGACGAGCTATTGCGAGACGGCGCCGAGCCATCCGTTCCACGGTCCCTACCATGACCGGGAATATGGTTTTCCCTTACGCGACGAGGCGGCCTTGTTCGAGCGGCTGGTCCTCGAAATCAATCAGGCGGGCTTGTCCTGGTTGACGATTCTCAAGAAGCGCGCGGGCTTCCGGGCAGCTTACGACGGGTTCGCGGTGGACCGGGTCGCGGCCTATGGCGAGACCGAGAGGGCCCGTCTTCTGGGCGATGCCGGAATCATCCGAAATCGGCTCAAGGTCGATGCCGCGATCGCCAACGCCGGGCGTCTGATCGAGTTGAGACGCTCCCACGGATCGTTTGCAGACTGGCTCGACACCCACCACCCTCTGATCAAAGATGACTGGGTCAAGCTATTCAAGAACAACGGGTTTCGGTTCATCGGCGGAGAAATCGTCGGTGAATTCTTGATGAGTACCGGCTATTTGCCTGGCGCTCACGAGACGGGCTGTCCGGTTTTCGAGACTATCGCCCGGTTGGAGCCGCCCTGGATGCGGGCCGCGGGCTCTTAACCAACCTCTCTAAGCTTCCCTTAAAGTTTGCCGATTACGATGGACCGGTTATGCGATTAGGCACGTTCATAGTCGTCGGCGCACTCGGGTGTGTCCGATTGTCTGTGTAAGTGACGCCGTGGGCGACATTGTTTCCGGCCTCAGCGCGCTGAGGCCGGAAAGCGATCCTCGAACAGGATCGCAAACTGCCCCATTGCGGCGGTCCATTCAATAGGCCGTTTCCAGCCGACACCGGCATTGCGGATCGCCAGGAACAACAGCTTGACCGCCGCCTCGTCGTTGGGGAAGCTACCGCGTGTCTTGATGATCTTGCGCAAAGATCGGTGCAGGCTCTCCAGCGCGTTGGTGGTGTAGATCATCTTGCGGATCGCCGGCGGGAACGCGAACATCGGCACCACCTGCTCCCAGGCGCGGCGCCAGCTGGGCGCGATCGCCGGATAGCGCTCGCCCCATTTGGCCTCGAACTCGTCGAGCTTGGCCGCCGCGGTCTCGGCGGTTTCGGCGCGGTAGATCGCCTTGATATCGGGCATGATCCTCTTTCGGTCCTTCCACGACACGAACGCCAGCGAACTGCGGATCAGATGCACGATGCAGGTCTGCACCGTGGTCTCGGGGAACACCGTTGTTATCGCCTCGGGGAAGCCCTTGAGGCCGTCGACCACGGCGATCAGGATGTCAGCGACGCCGCGGGTCTTGAGGTCGTTCATCACCTTGAGCCAGAACTTGGCGCCTTCGGTCTGCTCGATCCACAGCCCGAGAACCTCCTTCTCGCCTTCAGCGGTGAGGGCCAGTGCAACGTAGACTGCTTTGTTGCGCACCAGGCCTTCGTCGCGGATCTTGACCCGCAGCGCGTCAAAGAACACCACCGGATAGACCGCATCGAGCGGTCGGTTCTGCCATTCGCGGACCTCCTCGAGTACCGCGTCGGTGACCCGGCTGATCAGGTCCGGCGAAACCGCGACCCCGTAAAGCTCCTGCAGATGGCCACGTATCTCGCGCACCGTCATGCCGCGGGCATACAGCGACACGATGCGATCGTCGAAGCCCTCGAGACGGCGTTCGCCCTTGGGCACGATCAGCGGGTCGAACGTGTCGGTGCGGTCGCGCGGCACGGCGATATCGATCTCGCCATCCTCGCTCAGCACCGTCTTGTCCGAGTAGCCGTTGCGGCTGTTACCCGTGCCGCGACCGGCCGGGTCACCCTTCTCGTAGCCCAGGTGATCGCTCAGCTCGGCGTCAAGCGCCCGCTCCAAGAGCACCGCCTTGAGCTGCTTGAACAGCCCGTCTTCGCCCAGCAGGTCATCCGGCTTCTCGTAATCGGCCAGAAGTTCGTCCAGAAGTTCAGGTCTGATAGTCCTCATCGTAGGTCCTCCCATACTAAATATTGGACCCACGGCACTCATTTACACAAGATATCTGACACTCTCGCGCACTCCTCGGTCCTCTTACGGCCCGGGCACAGGACATCACACCCGACGTATGCAATTCGCTTGCGGCTTACGTTCCGAGCGAAGATATCGCCTATCAGCCGGGCGTCGACGTCGCGGGCAATGCGGTTGCACCCGCCGACCTGGGCGGCACCTACCAGATCGAGGTGCCGGACAGTTTCAGCATGAACCTCTTCGTCCCGCTCGATCAGGCCGTCGAGATTGACGCCGGCGACAATCTCGAACAGGTCGGCAAATCCGAGATCGGCGTGGGCACGGTCACCGTCGAGGGTAACCAGGTCTATTACAACGGCCAGCCTCTCCAGGACGAGGAGGCTCACGCCCTCGCGGAAGCCTGCCGGGAGCTTCAAGCCAGCGTCGACGACTGACCGCTGCCGTAGCGTTCGGTCTTCGGTGGCCCCGCCATTGCCAATCGACAATCCATTGGGCATAAAGACTTAGCCGTCCCGGCTCGCCGGCCGGCGTTTGCATCGAGGTCTACGTCCTATGCGGCTGTCCGCCTACTTCCTTCCCACCCTCAAGGAGAATCCAAGCGAAGCGCAGATCGTTTCGCACCGGCTCATGCTGCGCGCCGGGATGATCCGTCAGTCGAGCGCCGGCATCTATTCCTGGTTGCCGCTGGGGCATCGGGTGTTGCGTCGGATCGAGCAGATCGTGCGCGAGGAGATGGACGCGGCGGGTTGTCAGGAACTTCTCATGCCGTCTATCCAGCCGGCCGAGCTTTGGCGCGAAAGCGGGCGCTACGACGATTACGGCAAGGAAATGCTGCGAATCACGGATCGGCATGAGCGGGACATGCTCTTCGGCCCGACTCACGAGGAGTTGATCACCGACATCTTCCGCAACGCTATCAGGAGCTATCGCGACCTGCCCAAGAACCTCTACCAGATCCAGTGGAAGTTCCGCGACGAGGTGCGCCCGCGCTTCGGCGTGATGCGCGGCCGCGAGTTCTTCATGAAGGACAGTTACTCCTTCGATCTCGACTATGCCGGCGCGAAGGTCTCCTACAACAAGATGTTCGTGGCCTACTTGCGCACCTTCAGCCGCATGGGCTTGCGCGCAATCCCCATGCAGGCCGAAAGCGGGGCGATCGGCGGCGATCTGAGTCACGAATTCATCGTCCTCGCGGAGACCGGCGAATCCGAGGTCTTCTGTCATCGCGATCTGATCGAGCTCGACGTTCTCGCCGAGACGATCGACTACGACGTCGATCTGGAGCCGATCATCGCCCGTTGGACGGGCGCTTACGCGGCGACCGACGAAAAACACGATGCGCAACGCTTCGAGGCCGAGGTGCCCGCCGACCGGCGGATCGTCACCCGGGGCATCGAGGTGGGGCATATCTTCTATTTCGGCACTAAATATTCGAACGCGATGGGCGCCTCGGTGACAGGAGCCGACGGCGAGGAGATTTTCGTCGAGATGGGTTCCTACGGGGTCGGCGTCTCTCGCCTCGTCGGCGCGATAATCGAGGCGAGCCACGACGAAGACGGCATCATATGGCCCGCCAGCGTCGCTCCCTTTGCCGTCGGTCTGATCAACCTCAAGACGGACGATGGGCCATGCGCGGCCGCCAGCGAGGATCTCTACGGCAAGCTTCGGGACGCGGGCATCGAGGTGTTCTACGACGATACGGACGAGCGGGCCGGCGCGAAATTTGCGACCATGGACCTGATCGGCCTGCCCTGGCAGCTCGTGATCGGCCCCCGCGGTCTCAAATCCGGTGTCGTGGAGCTGAAGGACCGTGCGACCGGCGAACGCGAAGAGCTCTCCGTTGACTCCGCCCTGGCGCGGCTCGTGCCGTAAGCGGCCCCCATGTTCGCTCCCTTCGAACGACTCATTGCGTTCCGCTACCTGCGGGCGCGTCGTCAGGAAGGCTTCATATCGGTCATCGCCGCGTTTTCTCTCCTCGGCATTGCGCTGGGCGTCGCCACGTTGATCGTTGTTTTGGCGGTTATGAACGGCTTCCGCGACGAACTGCTGACCCGCATCCTGGGATTGAACGGCCACGTCATGGTCTATTCCGTGGAGGGCGCGCTCGACGAGTACGACACGCGAAGCACGTCGATCGCGGGCCTTGAGGGCGTGGTTGCGGTTTCGCCGATGATCGAGGGACAGGTCATGTCGACCGGCATCAGTGGCGCGAGCGGCGCACTGGTCAGGGGCGTCGACCTGGATTACTTCGAGGGTCGCCCCATCCTGCGCCAAAATATCGTCGCGGGCGATCTCGCAAGCTTCAGTGGACGTGGGGAAGGCGTCGTCGTCGGTGCCCGGCTTGCCCGCAAGCTGGGCCTCAATGTTGGCGATACGATTACTTTGATTTCGCCGCAAGGCACGGCGACGGCCTTCGGTACGGTGCCGCGCATGCGGGGCTATCCGATCGCAGCGCTGTTCGAGGTTGGCATGTTCGAATACGACAGCAGCTTCGTTTATATGCCGCTGGAGTTAGCTCAGATCTATTTCCAACTCGCCGGCGCGGTCACGAGTATCGAGGTCATGCTCGACCATCCGGATTTCGATCCTGCCGAGCGGGTCGAAATCGCCCGGGCGGCCGGACCGGGCGCGCGCGCCGTCGGTTGGCAGCAGATCAATGCCCATTTCTTCAATGCCGTCGAGGTGGAGCGCAACGTGATGTTCGTCATCCTCACATTGATCGTACTGGTCGCGGCCTTCAATATCATCTCCGGGTTGATCATGCTGGTGAAGGATAAGGGCCGCGATATCGCGATCCTGAGAACCATGGGCGCGACCCGCGGCGCCATCATGCGAATATTCTTCATGAACGGTGCGGCGATCGGGTTGGTCGGTACGGCAGCCGGACTGGGACTCGGCATCGGTTTCGCCAGCAACATCGATATCATCCGCGGCTGGCTTGAAAGCCTGAGCGGCGCAGACCTTTTCGCCGCCGAGGTTTATTTTCTCAGCCACCTGCCGGCCCGCATCATTGCCGGCGACGTGATCAAGGTCGCAGCCCTGGCGCTCGGCCTGTCATTTCTCGCGACCATCTATCCTGCGTGGCGGGCCGCCCGGCTCGATCCGGTGGAGGCGCTTCGCTATGAGTGATGCGGCTCTGGAGTTGCAGGCGGTGGAGCGCACCTTCCATCAGGGCGAATCGTCTATCGAGGTGCTCCGGGGCGTCGATCTCGCGGTGCGTCCGGGCGAGACCATCGCGCTCACTGGTCCGTCGGGAGCCGGCAAATCCACCCTGTTGCATATCGCGGGACTGTTGGAACGGCCGAGCGCCGGCGACGTGGTCATTGCCGGCTCGGCCTGCGCCTTGCTGGGCGATAACCAGCGCACGCGTATGCGGCGGGAGACCCTCGGCTTCATCTATCAGTTCCATTACCTGCTGCCTGAATTTTCCGCTCTCGAGAACGTCATGATGCCCCAGATGATTGCCGGCGCGGCCCGAAGCCAGGCGCGCGCGCGCGCGGCGATCCTGCTGGCCGAGGTAGGCCTGAGCGATCGCGAGAGCCATCGCCCCGCCAAGCTCTCGGGCGGCGAGCAGCAGCGGGTGGCGATCGCCCGGGCAATCGCGAATTCGCCCGCGGTCCTGCTGGCCGACGAACCGACGGGCAATCTCGACCAGTCGACCGCTGCCGCCGTGTTCGACGCGCTCGTCGCTCTGGTTCGGGGCAGTGGCGTCGGTGCGCTGGTTGCGACCCACAACGAAGATCTCGCCCGACGCATGGACCGCTGGGTCGCGCTTGACGGTGGCCGTCTCGTGGAGCGGGCGGGCTCCGGCTGATCGCACCACGAGAAAACGACGATCCGACGATGTTGCAGGCCTGTTCCGGCTGACTTTGCGGGGCGCCTGGTGGATACTCGACGAACGCCGATGTCACACGCCGATTTCGTTCATCTCCGTGTTCATTCCGCCTATTCCCTCTCGGAAGGGGCGATCAAGACCGGCGAGCTCGTCGAGCTCTGCGTGGCGAACCGCATGCCGGCGGTTGCCGTCACCGATACGGGTAACCTGTTCGGAGCGCTTGAGATCTCGTCGGCCTGCGCCGGAGCCGGCATTCAGCCAATCGTCGGCTGTCAATTGGGTATTCGCCGGGACGACGCTCCGGCGCCGATCGGCGGCAACAGCGCCGAGACGGATGCTGTTGTCCTGCTGGTCCAGAACGAGGCGGGCTATCGCAATCTGATGGCGCTTGTGAGCCACGCCTTTCTCGATAGCGAAGGTCATGAGGCCGCCCAGCTTCCACTCGATGCCCTGGAGGGCAAGACCGGCGGCCTCATCGCACTGACCGGCGGACGCGATGGCGCGGTTGGACGCCTGCTCGACGAGGGGCAGGGCGATGCGGCCCGGACGGCACTGGATCGGCTGGTCCGGCTCTTCCCGGGACGTCTTTACGTGGAACTCCAGCGTCACGGGCTCGAGTCTGAGCGGCGGATCGAAGTGACGCTGCTCGATCTCGCCTACGATCTCGATTTGCCGCTCGTTGCGACCAACGGCGTTTATTTTTCCGATGAGACGATGTACGAGGCCCACGATGTGCTGTTGTGCATCGCACAGGGCGTGCATCTCTCGACACGCGACCGTCAGCGCTTGACGCCCGATCACCGGTTCAAATCGGCGGCGGAGATGCGCGCCCTGTTCGCCGATCTCCCCGAGGCAATCGACAACACGCTCGTCGTGGCAAAGCGTTGCGCGTTTCGGGTCCCGGAGCGTGCCCCGATCCTGCCCGCCTATCCGGACGACTCGAGCATGGACGAGACCACCGCCCTTCGGGTCCAGGCCGAGGCCGGGCTGGAAGCCCGGCTCGACTCCCACGTCATCGACCCGGAGATGGAACCTGCCCAACGTGAGGCCGCCGCGGCACCCTACCGGGAGCGTCTCGCCTACGAGCTCGATGTCATCATCGAGATGCGGTTTCCGGGCTATTTTCTGATCGTTGCGGATTTCATCCAGTGGGCCAAGCGCCAGGCGATTCCAGTCGGTCCAGGGCGGGGTTCCGGCGCCGGCTCCGTAGTCGCCTGGGCGCTCCAGATCACTGATCTCGATCCCTTGCGCTTCGGCCTCCTGTTCGAGCGGTTCCTCAATCCCGAGCGAATCTCCATGCCGGATTTCGATATCGATTTTTGCCAGGATCGCCGCGACGAAGTGATCGAATACGTCCGTGAAAAATTCGGCATCGACCGGGTCGCCCAGATCATCACGTTCGGCAAGCTTCAGGCGCGGGCCGTGCTGCGGGATGTTGGCCGGGTGCTGGAGATGCCCTATTCTCAGGTCGACCGGCTGTGCAAGCGTGTGCCTTACAGCCCGGCCAATCCGGTGACGCTCGGGGAGGCGCTCGAAGGCGACCCGGCATTCCGGGAGATGCGCGAAACGGATCCGACGGTCGAGCGGTTGCTCGATCACGCGCTCAAGCTCGAAGGGTTGTATCGCCACGCGTCGACCCACGCGGCGGGTGTCGTGATCGCCGACCGCCCGCTCGAAGAGCTGGTGCCGCTCTACCGCGATCCGCGCTCGGACATGCCGGTTACCCAGTTTTCGATGAAGTATGTCGAGGCGACCGGTCTGGTGAAGTTCGATTTTCTGGGCCTGAAGACCCTGACCGTGCTCGACAAGGCCTGCCGGCTCGTCCGTCAGCGGGGCGACGCGATTGATCTTGCCAGCTTGCCGCTCGATGATGCCAAAACCTTTGAAATGCTCGGGTCGGGCGCTACAGCGGGCATCTTCCAGCTTGAAAGTTCGGGAATGCGGGATGCCCTGCGTTCGCTCCGGCCCGATAGCTTCGAAGACATCATCGCCCTGGTGGCGCTTTACCGCCCCGGGCCGATGGATAACATCCCGAGTTTTATCGCCCGCAAACACGGCAACGAACGGCCCGATTACCTCGACGATCGGCTGGTCGAGGTCCTGACCGAGACCTATGGCGTCATCATTTACCAGGAACAGGTGATGCAGATCGCCCAAATTCTGGCAGGCTACAGCCTGGGCTCCGCCGACATACTGCGCCGCGCCATGGGCAAGAAGATCAAGGCGGAGATGAACGCGCAGCGGGAAACCTTCGTAACGGGCGCGATCGCGCGCGGCGTGGAGGCGGGGCACGCGACGCATATTTTCGATCTCGTCGCGAAATTCGCAGGTTACGGGTTCAATAAGTCCCACGCCGCGGCCTATGCACTGGTCGCCTATCAGACGGCCTATCTCAAGACCCATCATCCGGTCGAATTCCTTGCCGCGTCGATGACTCTCGACCTGGGCAACACGGACAAGATCAACCTGTTCCGCCAGGAGCTCGACCGCCTTGGAATCGAGCTTCGACCGCCCGACATCAATGCTTCCGGCTCGGAATTTACGGTCGAGCCGACCGACGACGGCCGTGGCGCTATTCGCTATGCCTTGCCGGCGATCAAGAACGTCGGGATCGGAGCGGTGGAGACGATCGTCGTCGAGCGCGAGGCCCACGGGCCTTTCGCAGATGTCTTCGATCTGGTCGGGCGAGTCGACCCCCATGCCGTCAATAAGCGGATGATCGAGAGTCTGGTCCGGGCGGGCACGTTCGATAGCCTGAATGCCAATCGCCGTATGCTCTTCGAGGGCGTCGAAATTCTGGTCCGTCAGGCCGGGGTGGCGGCGGCGGAGCGCGAAAGTCAACAGAGCAATCTGTTCGACGGCGGCGATCACGCGGCGGTCGCACCTCCGGCCTTGTCCGACGTGGAAGACTGGCCGGCGATGGATCGGCTGATGGAGGAATACGACGCGATCGGCTTCTATCTGTCTGCCCATCCTCTCGAAGCCTACGGCGACGGGCTGAAAAGCCTTGGGGTGGTTCCGGTTTCACGGGTTCCCGAGCTCGTCGCAAGCGGTGATTCCAGCGTCAAGCTCGCGGGTGTGTTGTTGGGCAAACAGGAACGCATGTCGTCCGCCGGCCGTTACGCCTTTCTCCAGTTGTCGGATTCGAGCGGCAGCTACGAGGTCGCCGTGTTCAGCGATCTTTACGGCAGCATCATGGAACATCTCGACGCAAAGAACGCGTTCCTGATCACGGCATCGATTCGGGTCGAGGGTGAGTCGGTGCGCCTGACCGCAAACCGTATCGCCGATCTCGAAACGGCCGCGGCGGCGCTGCCCGCGGGTATTACGCTGCGTCTTGCCCCGGATGCGTTCAACGGCGCAGGTACGCTCGAGCGGCTTCGGGCGCTGCTGGCGGAGGAAAAGCCCGGCCGGGCGGAAATCCGGCTTGTGGTTCCGCTCGAGGAGGGGGCCGAGGTCGAGTTGGCCCTTCCGGGTCGCTTCGCGCTGAATGCGGCGTCGCGCGCCGAAATTCAGGGCCTGCCGGGCGTCGCGCGGCGGAACCGGCGCTGAACGAAATCCGGGACGCCCTCGTCCTTACGGCGTTGGCGCATCGGGTTCGGCACGAATTGAGGCGGCCCGCGCCTCCAAGTCCTGGGCTTGCGCAGGGCGGCCGGTTGCGCGCAATAGGCGCGCATAACTGTCTAGGCTGTCGGCAACGCGATCATGGCCTGAACCCAGGGTTTCTTCGAAGATCGCGAGCGAGCGCCGGTAGAGCATCTCGGCACGGTCGTAGCGCGCCTGGGCCTGGTAGAGGCTCGCCAGGTTCCCGAGGCTCGTAGCGAGCCTGGGATGCTCCGGTCCGAGAGCGGTCTCCAGGATTTCGATCGCGCGGACGTAGAGGGTTTCCGCGTCCGCGTCGCGACCACCGAGTCGATAGAGGCCGGCCAGATTGTCGAGGCTGATCGCGACGCTCGGGTCTTCCGCGCCAACCGTCTGTTCGTAGATCGCGAGGGCCCGTTCGAACAGGTATGCGGCTTCCGTATAGCGTCCCTGTTCGCGGTAGAGAGCCGCCAGATTGTTGAGCACCCGCCCGACCTCGGGGTGATTCAAGCCAAGGGCATCTTCCCGAATGACCAAGGCGCGGCGAAACAATGGTTCGGCCTCTTCATGGCGCCCGTGGCGCAAATAGAATTCGCCGAGGTTGTAGAGACTTGTCGCCACGTCGGGGTGATCGGGTCCGCGGGCAACCTCAAATATCCGGAGCGCACGGTCGAACAACGGTTCGGCCGCGGTGTCGCGACCCAGGACATCGTAAAGCATCGCCAGATTGTTGAGCAGGGTGGCGGTTTTCGCGTGATCGAGCCCAAAGTCCGCTTCGCCCAGCCGCAAGGCCTCTTCGGCGAATTCGACGGCCTCTTGATAACGGCCCTGAGCGAAAAGACTTTGATAGCGTTCATAGGCGTCCGCAAGGGGGGCCGACTGGGCGAACACACTCCCCGAGCCCACCACCAGCGCAGCCAGGAGAAGCAGGATTCCGAATCGGATGGCCATGGCGCGCCTCCGCGAGCCGACGTCGACCGAGTCTAGGCGGCGTCGGGCGAACCGGCAATCCGTTCGCACCTATTGGGAGGTGCCCGAAAGACCTTGCGATCTGCGTGGTGACGGGCTATGTAACCGCCGACTTCAAAACGCACGTGGATATAACGGAGCCTGGTACGACAGCTAGGCGCCGATCCGGTGTCCGGCCAGAACGGTCGGACCGACTGTCCGCGGAGGCTCAACCGGAGAAAGCGAGAAGCCCATGGCACTCCCCGAGTACACCATGCGTCAGCTGCTGGAAGCTGGCGTGCATTTCGGTCACCAGACCCGGCGCTGGAATCCGAAGATGGAGCCCTTCATCTTCGGCAAGCGCAAGGGAATACACATCATCGATCTGGAGCAAACCGTCGTTCTGCTGCATCAAGCGCTGGTGGCGGCCCGAGATGTCGCCGCGAATGGCGGGCGGGTCCTCCTGGTGGGCACCAAGCGGCAGGCCTCGGAACCAATTGCCGAAGCGGCGAAGCGCTGTGGCCAGTATTATGTCAATCACCGCTGGCTCGGCGGCATGATGACGAACTGGAGCGCCATCTCCGATTCTATTCGGCATCTGACTCAGCTCGAGGAGCAGCTCGCCGACGAGAATCTGGGCTTCACGAAGAAGGAGACGTTGCGGCTCACGCGTCAGCGCGACAAGCTCGATCGTTCGCTTGGCGGCATTAAAGACATGGACGACCTGCCGGATATCATCATCGTGATCGATACCAACAAGGAAGACATCGCCGTTCGCGAGTCGGTCAAGTTGGGGATCCCCGTGATCGCTGTGGTCGACAGCAATTCCAACCCCTCGGACATCGCCTATCCGATTCCCGGCAACGACGATTCGATTCGCGCCATTCAGCTCTATTGCGACCTTATCGCCCGCGCCGTCCTGGATGGATTGCAGCAGGAAATGACAGCGCGCGGTGAAGATATCGGAGCGCTGGAGAGCACGCCGGCGGAAACACTCGATACCGGCGAGACAGCGAAGCCGCTCGTCGAAGCGACGGTCGAGGCACCGGCGGAGACTGCGCCGGCGACGCCCGCTCCTGCGCCGACGGCCGAGGCTCCGGCGGATGCCGCGCCCACGAAGCCCACCCCCGAGCCGGCGGTTGCGGCTCCGGTGGATGCCGCGCCCGCGAAGCCCGCGGACGAGCCGGCAGCGCCCCCGGCAGTACCCGCGGCGGTAGATGCACAGGACGCGTCGAGCGGAGCGGCCGGTGAGCCGCAGGCCGAAGAGAGCTGAACCATGGCGGCGATCACGGCAGCCCTCGTCAAGGAACTCCGCGAGACGACCGGCGCGGGCATGATGGATTGCAAGGCGGCGCTCTCCGAAACCGGGGGCGACATGGAGGGCGCGGTCGACTGGCTGCGCAAGAACGGTCTGGCGGCCGCGGCGAAGAAAGCCGGACGGACCGCGACGGAAGGCCTCGTAGGAGTCACCGTCTTTGGTTCGAGCGGCGCCCTCGTCGAGGTCAATTCCGAGACCGATTTCGTCGCCCGAAACGAGGTTTTCCAGGCTGCCGTCGCGACGATCACGGATCTTGCGCTCGAGGTCGGCGGCGATTTCGAAGCGCTCAAAAACGCTGCCTATCCAGGGAGTGGCGGCAGCGTCGACGAGGCCGTGACCAATCTGATCGCCACGATCGGCGAGAATATCGGCCTCCGCCGCGCCGACGGTCTTGTTGTCGAGACCGGCGTGGTCGCCAGCTACGTCCATGGAGGCATCGCCCCGAATATGGGGCGGATCGGCGTTCTCGTCGCCCTCGACTCGAGCGGCGACGGGGACAAGCTGGCTGCCCTTGGGCACCAGCTGGCGATGCATGTCGCCGCCGCCAACCCACAGGCGCTCGCCGTGGACGACCTTGATCCGGCCGTGATTGAGCGGGAGCGCGCTATCCTGGCGGAGCAGGCCCGGGCGTCCGGCAAGCCCGACGAAATCGTCGCCAAGATGGTCGAGGGGCGTCTCAAGAAATTCTATCAAGACGCCGTGTTTCTCGAGCAGACCTACGTGATCGACGGCGAACGCCGGGTCGCCAAGGTTGTCGAAGACGCGGCCATCGAGCTCGCCGCACCGGTGACGATTGCCGGTTTCCTGCGCTTCGCCGTTGGCGAGGGCGTCGAGGCGGAAGCGGCCGACGGCTGAGAGTCCCGATGGTTGTTCCCCGGGCTGGCTTCGTTTTGCGTCCGTGGTGTATGGTCGGGGTGCCGCGGCGTCTAGCCCAGAGCGTTCCTGATCGAGCGATCCGCTCGGCTGTGCCAGTGGTGCGCCGGCCGGAGCGTTGACCCGATTGACCATGACCCAAACGACGGATTATCGACGTGTGCTTCTCAAATTGTCCGGCGAGGCGCTGATGGACGATGGCGCGGGCGGTCTCGATGCCTCGACCGTGGCGCGGATTGCTGGCGATATCGCCCAGGTCGGCGCACTCGGGGTCGAGGTCTGCGTCGTCATTGGCGGCGGTAATATCTTCAGGGGCGTCGCCGGAGCCGCCGCCGGCATTGATCGGGCGACCGCCGATCATATGGGGATGCTGGCGACTGTGATCAACGCCTTGGCACTCCAAAACGCGCTGGAGACGGCGGGCCGGGAATCCCGGGTCATGTCGGCGATCCCGATGACCTCGGTGTGCGAGCCCTACATCCGACGCCGCGCGGTTCGTCATATGGAGAAGGGCCGGGTAGTCGTCTTCGCGGCGGGGACCGGTAACCCGTTCTTTACCACCGATACGGCTGCCGCCCTGCGCGCGGCCGAAATGCGTGTCGACGCGCTCCTGAAGGGAACCCAAGTCGACGGCGTCTACTCGGCCGACCCGAAAGAAGACGCGAACGCTGAACGATTCGACGAATTGAGCTATATGGATGTGCTCTCGCGCGACCTGAAAGTCATGGACGCCGCCGCGATCTCCCTTGCCCGGGAGAATATGATCCCGATTGTGGTATTCTCCATCCATAATCAGGGGGCGTTCGCCGAGATCTTGCAGGGCGATGGCGCCTACACGATCATTCGAGGCGAGGGCTGACCCGTGGCGGACCCGGACGTTGACGACATCGAACGGCGCATGAACGGCGCCATTGAGGTCTTGCGCAAGGAATATGCGGGCCTGCGAACTGGCCGGGCGTCGATCGGCCTGCTCGACCCGATCGTCGTCGTCGCCTACGACTCCGCGATGCCGCTGAATCAGGTTGCGACGGTCGGCGCCCCGGATGCGCGGATGCTGAGCGTCCAGGTCTGGGACAAGTCTCTCGTCAAAGCCGTCGAGAAGGCGATTCTGGAAGCGGATCTCGGACTCAATCCTGCGATCGAGGGTCAGCTGATCCGCTTGCCAATTCCCGAACTTAATGAAGAGCGCCGGTTGGAACTCGTCAAGCTGGCCGGCAAATACGCGGAGCAGGCCAAGGTGGCGGTGCGCAACGTTCGCCACCACGGTATGGACGATGTCAAGCACATGGAGAAGGCAGGCGAAATGAGCCAGGACGATCACAAGTTCTGGGCGGACGAAATCCAGCGCCTGACGGATACGGCGGTCAAGGAGATCGACGAGCTCTACGAGTCGCGCCAGACAGACATCATGCAGGTCTGAGATGATCGAGACCGCGCAAACCATCGGCGCCGACGCGCGCTGGCCCCAACATGTCGCCGTGATCATGGACGGTAATGGTCGCTGGGCGAAATTGCGGCATTTGCCGCGCGTCATGGGACATCGAAAGGGTGCCGAAGCCGTGCGCGAGCTCGTGCGGAGCTGCAAGGATCTCAACATCCCCTTTGTCACGATCTATGCGTTCTCTTCGGAGAACTGGAAACGCTCGGCCACCGAAGTCAAGGACCTGATGGCCTTGCTGCGGCTCTACCTCCAGCAGGAGATTGCCGAGCTTCACCGGGAGGGGGTCCGGATCCGGTTCATCGGCGATCGGTCGCGCCTTGCACGGGATATCATAGCGATGATCGACTCCGCCGAAGACCTGACGCGGGAGAACCTCAACCTGACGCTTTCCATCGCGCTGAATTACGGGAGTCGGAGTGAAATCGTTTCCGCGACGCGCCGGATCGCCGAGGACGTTCGGTCCGGCCGACTCGATCCAGACGGGATCGACGAGGGCTGCTTCTCGGGCTATCTCGATACGGCGGAGCTGCCGGATCCCGATCTGATGATCCGGACAAGCGGTGAACAGCGCCTAAGCAACTTCCTCCTGTGGCAATCCGCTTACACGGAGCTGGTCTTCGTCCCGACCTTGTGGCCCGATTTCGACCGGAACCAGCTCCTTGAGGCGATCGAGGAATATCAACGCCGCGAGCGCCGCTACGGCGGGACGAGTGGGTGAAGTGGCGTCGGGCGCGCTTGCTGCGCGCGCGATATCAGGCCTCGTCCTCGCAGCATTCGGTCTAGGGGTCGCTTGGCTTGGTGGCATTGTCTTTGCCGGAGTCATCGGCGCCGTCCTCACCCTTTTGATCATTGAAACCGATCGGCTGGATGGCCGTGCACGACCGGGCGTCGCGGCTTGTCTTGCGGTCGGATCCGTCGGAGTCTGCTTGGCACTGGCCGTCACGGATCACTATTGGCTCGCCCTTGGCACGGTTGGCGGCGGCGCGGGGCTGGTCCTTGTTGTTGGGGGTCTGTCCGGATTGAGGGGCCGGTGGCATGTCGCAGTCGTATCCCTGACGGCGTCGATTGCCGGTCTTGCGTTGTACTGGCTGCGTGAGGCGGGCGGCGGTTGGCCCGTGATCTTCTGGTTTTTCGCCGTGATTTGGGCGACCGACACGGGTGCCTACGTGACCGGTCGAATTGTCGGCGGTGCCCAACTGGCACCGACGATAAGTCCGAACAAGACATGGGCCGGCGCGATCGGGGGATTGGCCCTGGGCACGGGCGTCGGCGCTGCCGTCGGAATTTTGATCTGCGCGGCGGCGAGCGACGCCGCCTGTCCGTCCCTCGCGTTCATCTTGCCGCTCGCGGTCGCCCTTTCGCTCATGGGGCAGGTTGGCGATCTGGCCGAATCCGCCTTCAAACGCTATATCGGCGTGAAAGACAGCGGTCGACTGATTCCGGGCCACGGCGGCATTCTCGATCGCCTCGACAGCATGCTCGCCGCCGCTCCGGTGTTCGGACTGGTGATTTACCTCACCGGAAACGCCGTTTGGGGCGGTTCGTGAATGACTGGCGGGTTGTCTGAATTAGGGTCTGTTGAGATTCAGGATTCCCAAAACCTTTAATTTGTGATTCAAGCTTTCTTTTACAGGAGGTTTGAATGATCGAAGAGCGTTTTATCATCACGGATCGTCAATGGGCGTTGATTGAGCGGCATTGTCTGGGCAAGAAGAGTGACCCCGGCCGTACTGGCGGGGATGGGCGGTTGTTTCTGGAGGCCGTGCTGTGGATTGCGCGCACTGGAAGCCCGTGGCGTGATTTGCCGCCCGGTTTCGGGAATTGGAATACGCTATTCAAGCGTTTTCGCCACTGGGTCAAGGCGGATGTTTTCAAACGGATATTTGATGTCGTGTCGGATGAAGCGGATATGGAGTTCGCAATGATTGACGGCACGATTGTCAGGGTCCACCGCCACGGCCAGGGCGCAAAAGGGGGGCTCAGAGCCAGGCCATAGGCAAGTCAAGGGGCGGTCTGACGACCAATATCCTGGCCCTCACTGATAGCTTGGGCAATCTGGTGCGCTTTGTTCTGATGCCTGGACAACGACACGATAGCGTAGGCGTTGCCCCGCTCATCAGAGACCTCGATTTCGGCGGCCTGATTGCCGACAAGGCGTTCGACGCGAACTGGATCGTTGAGGCTATGAACGCGCGCGGGGCGCAAATCGTGATCTCACAGCGCCCGCAGCGTCTCCAGCCACTGGACATTGATGACGAGATCTATAAATGGCGCCGCTTGATCGAAAACTTCTTCTGTAAACTCAAGGAGTTCAAACGCATCGCCCTGCGAAGCGACAAAACCGACGAAAGCTTCGAGGCCATGATTTATGCTTGCTCCGCAATCATCAATTCACGATGAATCTCAACAGACCCTAATCGGCTCCCTGCAAGTCAGCGGCCACGCGCTCGGCCTCGGTCAAGACACGAAGCAGATCGCCGCCCCACAATTTCGCGATGTCGGGTTCCGAATAGCCTCGGCGAACCAGTTCGAGCGTGACGTTGAAACTTTCGCCCGCGTGACGCCAGCGCGCTATGCCGCCGCCTCCACCGAAATCCGAACTGAGCCCCACATGGTCGATGCCGATGAGCCCGACCATATAGTCAATGTGATCGACGAGGTTGGCCACCGAGGGTACGGGCCAACGGCTCATCAGCTCCGCGTAGGCGCTTTGTAAGCCAGTCGGCGCTCCTCGTCGAGTTCCCACGCCCGCCAGTCGGCGTAATCGATCAGATCCCATTCCTCGTGGAATGCCCGGTCAGCTTCGATCTGGTCGGGTGGCATCTGGGCGACATAGCTGGGATGGGCCACCGTTTGTACGACACCATTGTTCGCCTCAATGGCTCGAAGTGCTCGTCGTCGAGATTGCGGGGGATGTCGACCAACGCCCGGGCGTTGGAGTGCGACGCGATAACCGGCGACGCCGACATGGTGATCGTGGCGAACATCGTCTGCCGCTCTGCGTGGGAGATGTCGACCACGATTCCCGGACGGTTCATCTCGGCAATCACCGACCGTCCGAATTCGGTGAGTCCGCCATGCTCGTGCATCTCGTCGCCGAGTTCGGGGTCTGGGACGGCGCTGTCGCCAATCGCGTTGTGGCCATTGTGGACAAGCGTCATGTAACGCGCACCCAACCCCCGGTAATGCGCAAGCAGGGCGACGCTCTCACCGATCACGTAGCCGTTTTTGACGCCAATCATCGCAACCAGTTTGCCGTCGTCGTGGATCGCGCGTGCGTCCGCAGCGGTCGCCACAAGGCCGATTTTATCCGGATAGCGTTCGACCATGCTCCGGATCGCCGCGACCTTGATCTGCGCGTCGGTTTCGGCGCGGGCGTAGGCGTCGATATCACGCTCCTTCTGACCCACGTAGACGACGAAAAAGCCGCCGTCGAGCCCACCGGCTTGGAGCTTGGGCAGATCGACTTGCCACGTACCGTCGAGTCCCGGATCCGCAAGGTCGCTGCCGAAGACGAAGGGGATGTCGATGTGGGAGTCGATGGTGAAGGTCCGTTCGTGGATGGCCATGGCCTCGACCGAAAGCGGATCCGCCGTTACCCCGCCGCCGGCGGAGGCCGGCGCGACAAGCCCACCGCCAAGGACCGTCGCCAGGAGCATTGCGACAACCACACGGGCGATACGGCCTGCCACCGGGGAAACCCCTACTAGGTGTTGCGCAATTCGCGCAGATGGAGGAACACCGAACTCGGATCGGGGTTCGCCGACAGGTCGGGAAACGACTCACGCAGCCGGGCAATGATCGAGGCGTTGGTGAGCCGGAAAAAACTGTTGATCTCTTTCTCCAGCTCAAGGGTTGTCACGAGCGCGGCAGCGGGGTCCTGGTCTTCGATCTCGCCGAGGGGCGCCGTGGCGCGGGCATTGTCGGGTTCCCGGTCGAGGGTGAACTGCAGGTTGTTCGCGATGTAGTCGTGGCCTGGATAAATCAGGGTGTCGTCCGCAAGCCCAGCGAGCTGCGTTGCGAAGGTGGTGTAAAGCTCGTTTGGGTGCCCGCCATTGTGGCAGTTGCCCGCACCGGCATTGAAGAGTGTGTCGCCGCAGAACAGCGCCGGCCGGTCGGTATGCGACAGCAGGCAGACATGGCTCATGGTGTGACCGGGCGTGTCGAGCGTCTCGAGCTCGACGTGTCGACCAACCCGGGTCACATCGCCCGCCGTCAGGCCGCGATCGATGCCGGGAATCTTGCCTTTGGCATTGGCGTGGGCGACTAGGCGAGCGCCCGTCGCGTCGATCATAGCGGCATTGCCGCCGGTGTGATCGCCGTGTTCATGGGTGTTGAGAACCTGTGCGATCGTCCAGCCCCGCCGTTTTGCCTGGGCGAGGCACTTGCGGTGATCGAGCGGGTCGATCGCGAGCACTTCGCCAGTTTCCGGGCAGGCGATCAGATAATTGAAATTGCGGTAGGCGTTCCCTGTCCAAATCTGCTCGACGATCATGCAGCGTGGCCTCCCAGTCGGTTCAACGATATCGTCCTTGTAGTCGTTAATCAGCGCTAATAATTCGTCGGTCTCGTGCTTACCTCGATCGCTCGTCGTCAACGCGGCCACGGGGGCTTGGTCAAGTTAACCGGATTCACTCCGAAATCTCGGTAAATTGTCGATGGCTGCTCTACGCGATTTCAATAGCTTAGCCTCATGGAGAAATGCCAAAAACAGCCTACAATCGGTTAACTTGACTGCGAGGATCCTTTCTCGGGAAGCAGCCCTGTTCTGAGATGCTTCGCGTCGTCGCTGCCTTGGGTGGTCTGACCCATAATATGACCGACTTCGTGTCTTTGCATTGACGTGTCGGCCACCCGAGCGGCGCCGTAGTGCCTCGCCGGCCAGGTGGGCAGTGACCTAATAGGAGCCTGATCCACCAGGTCCCATCGCAGTCCTGTCCTTCCCGCCTGACCAGCGAGTCGGACCATCGACCATGTGAAGGGATCAACAATCATGCCTGGCATCGCACTCCAACGCCACGACGTCATCTGATTTCCCCAAAAAAACATTGCGCCGGTTTCGCAACCACGCAATGGACCTGTGGCAAACCGCCGCCGCTGCCACTTGAGCTTGAGTTCTATGCCAATTCACGTCACGGCCGTTCAATAACGTGACAATACCGTTTCAGCCCCCACCCGCTGCGTACCGGCTTTCCAAGAACTGCAAAAAGGCGGGTGGCGACATCAATCGATGGCGCCGCCCGAAAGTACTGAGAGACGGGAAGATCGTTTTCTTCACCGCGGCCCGGACGCGAACTCATGAATCCATGGCTTCGCTTGCGGGACTCTCCTGCACTTGGCGCACGCCCGACTTCCGCAGCCCTATGACGTGGGTCATATCGAGCGTTTCGTTTCCCGGTAGCGGCGTTTCGCCTTTCTCAATGCCGATTTGCACCACGCTCTTGGCCGCCTTCAGCTTTTGGGCCCCGGCGACCGCTTTGACATCTCCATCGTAATAATCGAACCAGGGAAGACCGGCTTCCGTATACTGTTTTGCCGTCGGCAGATCGCCCGGCGGCATCCCGCCGGTTACCGCCAGCCACTGCACGGAATTGACGATGGAGACAAAACACCGGCTGGCGTGCCGCTGATCCCAAACGTCCAGTCCATGGGGATCGTCAAAGATTTCCTGCTGCATTCGCCCCCCAGGCGCCAACCCCATATCCATGCCGAAACCGGCCAAAATGGGAGGGGAAAGATATGCGTCGCCTCCTCTGTCCAGTTGGTCCTGGATCAACTTCGTGTACCGTTCCGCCTTCATGGGATAGGCAACGATTTGCAATCCGCCGTGCCTCCCGGCGCTCGTCAGTTGTTCCTCGACCGTGTAGCCCTCCCCCAGCGGCATGGCGATGAATTGCCTGATCGTCCCACGTTCGACACAGTATCCATCGAGCCATGGCTGGTCGGGCAGCACGACATAATCTTGCGGATCTCCGTTCAAGTGATCGACCCACGGCTCACCTGTAATGGCACAGATCTTGCCGGTCGCGATTTTCACCGCAAACGGATAATAGGAGTGGGATCCGAAATCGAGCCACATGGCCTCGGCTTGATGCATGGGCATAACGACACCGCCGCGGCGAAGCCAATCTTCGGGTATCCGAGGCGCATGGTCGTCCAAATGCTGCAACGGGAAAGGGCCCAGGCCCGGCGGCAGTGGGTAGTCCTTGCCATCGTCGGGAATGCGAAGGGTGCGCTGGAATACGATCGAGCAGTGCGCCTCTTCATGGACCTCCGGGAACCGGAATTCCAGGCAGTCGTTTTCAAGTGTGATCATCGGTGGTTTCTCCTTACCAATCTCCGTCTCGCACCTCTCGCACCACTCGGAGAATGGCGTCGTCCGGTGCTTCCTTCAGTTGCCTGATCAACTCCGCGAACAGTCTGGGGCGCTTGCGGATGATCCCCTGCAGATCGCCGGAGACCTTCCCCGCCAAGGCCAGGAGCACATCCGGGTCCTCGCCCAGTTCCATTGCCAGTCGAACCGTCGTGGCTTCCGAAGGCGGCGCCACATCACCCCGCTCGATCTTGCTCAGATAAGCGGGCTCTACCCCGATGCGTTGGGCCACTTGGCGCAACGAAAAGCGCCGATCCTCATCGCGGAGGCGCTCACGGAGTTTTCGGATCGTGTTCCCAAAATGCATCATGTATCCTATATAGTACACGATTAGTCTATTGTCATGCTTCAAAAGCTCGTCATGGATCCGAGGCGCACCTTGATGAAGTGTCCGTGTCCATCGCCGGCAAGCGGATGTATCTATGGCGCGCTGTCGATAGCGAAGGCGAAATGCTGGATATCCTGGTTCAGTCAGGCAGAAACGAGAAGGCAGCTCTCAAATTGATGCGCAAACTGTTGAGAGAGCAAGACTTTGTCCCAGATGCCTTCATCACGGACAAACTGCCATCTTATGGTGCTGCTCTGAAGGATTTGGGCCTTGCCAAGCGTCATGATTTTGGTGGCAGGAAGAACAACCGAGCCGAGAATTCTCACTTGCCAGTCCGACAGCGGGAACGACGAATGCAACGTTTCAAATCGGCTCGATCAGCGCAGCGGTTTCTCTCTACCCACGCCACCGGTTACAACACCTTCAACGTCCAACGCCATCTGATTTCCCGAAAAACACTGCGCCGGTTTCGCAACCACGCAATGGGCCTGTGGCAAACCGTCACCGCTGCCGCTTGAGCTTGAGTTTTATACCAATTCGCGGGGCGGCCGTTCAATAACGTGATAATGCCCCCTTGACGATGGACTGGCCGCCGGTGAAGCCATGCTCATCGCGAAGTCGCTCGAATATCCGCTTTGCCGTGTGGCTCTGCTTACGGTGAACCGTGCGGTCCGCTTCCAGAATGCGGTCAATTATTGACGTTGCTCCCGGATCCCGGACCAGGCGGTAAATTAAATACCGACCTGGAGGGACGAGATGACAAAGCAGACGAGGCGGCGATTTTCGCCGGAACACAAGGAACAGTCGGTTGCCCGGCTGTCGGAGCCGGGTGCGACGCATAGCAGTGTGGCAGCCGAGCTCGGCGTCACGCCAACGCAGTTGAAGACCTGGCGGCTCGAGCATGAGGCCGCGGGCTCGGCCGCGGCGAGGGCGGCGCAGAAAGCCGAGGCCGCTGAACTGGTGCAGCTTCGCCGGGATAACAAGCGGCTGACGGAGGAGGTTGAGGTTCTGCGCAAGGCCTCGGCTTTTTTCGCTCAATGGGCGGCGAAGACATGAAGCCGAAGCACGCTTTCATCGCCGCCCATGCTTCAGAGCACGCCATCCGGTTCATGTGCCGGGTCCTGGGGGTTGCTCACAGCTGGTTCCACGCCCTCCGGCGTGCGGCCCCAAAGAGAGCCGAGCGCGCTGCCCGGCGTGGCAGGCTCGGGTCCGAGATCCGGGAGATCTTCGAGCAGAGCAAGAGGTGCTACGGCGCACCTCGGATCCATGCCGAGTTGAAGGCCCGCGGCTTTCGCATCTCGAAGCGCACGGTCGCCAAGCTCATGCGGGAGAACGGCATTCGTCCACCGCGAGGCAGGCGGCGGGCGCCGATCACCACCGACAGCCGCCACTCCCATGCGAGCGCGCCCAATCTGCTCGACCGCAACTTCGAAGCCACTGCGCCCGATGCGGTCTGGCTCGCTGACATCTCCTACATCCCGACCGACGAAGGCTGGCTCTACCTCGCTGCCGTCAAGGATCTGGCCACGATGAAGAACTCCCGCCGAAGCTCTGGACCAGTGCTTGCAGGCCAGTCAAACTGAACGTGTTGCGACGACCGGTTGAACCCGCCCAATATGCCTGCGGTGACGACCGCAAGCTGCTCCGCCTCCATGGCATCGAGGTCTCCATGAGCCGCAAGGGGAATTGCCTCGACAACGCCCCTATGGAGAGCTTCTTTGGGCCTCTCAAGACCGAACTCGTGCACCGTATCCGGTTTTCTACCCGGCGCGAGGCCAGGGCTGCGCTATTCGAGTACATCGAGATCTTCTATAACCAACGACGGCGCCACTCGAGCATCGGCTACCGGACGCCGGCACAGGCCAGGAGGGACATGACCATCGCTCAGGCCGCATAGGTGAAGAACCACCTGGTCCGGATTTTGGGGGCAACGTCAGTTTCCCTCCGCGGCCTCTTTAAGGATCAGCTTGTCGAGCGTCAGGTCGGCTACGGCACCCTTGTCTGGTTCCTTTTGAGCAACCGATTCAAAGGCAAAAGGAGCACGGCGGTCCCTTTTTCGTGAACTTTCCGCGCCAGGCCGGATCGCCGGGGTATCGGGCGGCCCGTTTCCTCGAGACCGGCCAGGTTTCAAAAAACATCGAGAAACCACTGGACCTGACGCCGCGACAGAGCGTCACTGTGCTTGCGCGGCGACGAACCGGGTTTCTTCGACCGCCGGCCCGGACCTGACATCCAGACAGTCCGGGCTTCAGGCGGTGACAGCGCCCGCATCGGGCAGGCGTGCGCAACGGAAGGAACCCGCCATGGCAAATTCAACCGAAACCCGAACGCCCTCCTCCCCTCGTAGCGGCGCCGAACCGGATCGATCGATCCGGCTTCCCGGCCGCAAACGCGGCGCCACGATCGCGGAACTGCCGAAAGCGACAGGATGGCAGCCGCACCCGGTGCGGAGCGCGGTGGCTGCTCAACTCCGGGCGCTGGAGCCCATGGACGGCGCGGGTCTGCGTGCCGAGTGGCGAAGGCTCTATCGCTCGACACCCCCGAAGCGGGTCTCCCGCGAGCTTTTGATCCTGGGTGTTGCCTGGAAGATCCAGGAGCGGGCCCAGGGGGAGGGTTCAGCGCCGCCACGAAACGCAGGCTCGCGGCCCTCACGCGATCCCTCGCACAAGACGGCGACATCAGGCGCGCGCGCGTTACCCGGGCGAAGCCGGGCAGCAGGCTGATCCGGGAATGGGGGGGCCGGACCCACAGTGTGGCGGTTAGCGAAGACGGGTTCGAGTGGAACGGCAAGACCTGGCGCTCGCTCTCGGCCATCGCCCGCGAGATCACCGGCGCCCATTGGTCGGGTCCGCGCTTCTTCGGGGTCACCGGACGATCGCCTGCGCGGGCCGGGGCGCCGGTTACGGATCATGGCGACGACTAGCCCGAAGGAGGGCCGGAAGGGACGCCCCACCGTCCGGTGTGCGATATACACCCGCAAGTCCCACGAAGAAGGGCTGGAGCAGGACTTCAACTCCCTCGACGCCCAGCGGGAGGCCTGCGAAGCCTATGTTGCGAGTCAGAAGCACGAGGGCTGGACCTGCCTGCCCGGGATTTACGATGACGACGAGGTCTCGGGGGCGACCCTGGAGCGCCCCGCCCTCAAACGCCTTCTCGAGGACATGGAAACCGGCGGGATCGATGCGGTCGTCGTCTACAAGGCCGATCGCCTGACGCGCACCCTCGGCGACTTCGCCAGGATCGTCGAGGTTTTCGACCGGAAGGAGGTCTCCTTCGTCTCGATCACCCAACAGTTCAACACCACGACCTCGATGGGGCGGCTGACCCTCAACATGCTGCTCTCGTTTGCCCAGTTCGAGCGTGAGGTGACGAGCGAACGGATCCGCGACAAGATAGCGGCTTCGAAGAAGAGGGGCCTCTGGATGGGGGGTCTGCCGCCGCTTGGCTACGACGTTCGGGACCGAAAGCTGGTGGTCAACGAACAGGAAGCCGGGACGGTCCGGGACATCTTCCGCCACTACCTCGAGACGGGTTCGGTCTCCGCGTTACAGGACAGGCTCGAGAGGGACGGCGTCGCCGGCAAGGTTCGGATCGACCGCTACGGCCGCGAGACGGGCGGCAAGCCCCTGGCCCGCGGGGCGCTCTATCACCTTCTGCAAAACCGCATCTACCGCGGCGAGATCGTGCACAAGGAACAGAGCTATCCCGGTGAACACGCCGCGATCGTCGACGAGGCACTCTGGAAACAGGTGCAACGGAAGCTCGCGACAAACCGGGCCGAGCGAACGAGTGGTGCGAACGCGGCCGAGCCGAGCCTCCTGGCCGGTCTGGTCTACGATGATACGGGTCAGAGAATGACCCCGAGCCATGCCAACAAGCAGGGAACCCGATACCGCTATTATGTCTCCAAAAGCCTCGTCACAGGGCGGCGCGGGAGCGCATCCCGCGGCCGGCGCGTGCCCGCGCGCGAACTCGAAGGCCTGATCGAAGATCGGTTGCGCCGCTTCCTCGCAAGCCGGGCGGAGATATTAGGGGCTGTCGACGGCCTCGGGGAGGATGCCGGGCGTGCGGCCGAGGTCGTGGCCAGGGCGAATGAGATGGCCGGGCGCTGGCCGAGCCTGGCGGCTCCGGAAAGGCGCACCATCCTCAACGCGATCGTCCGTCGTGTCGAGTTGGGGACGGATACCGTCGAGCTTCAGCTGCTGCCCTCTGCTCTGGGGGCTCTCCTGGAGGAGGGATCGGCCCGGTCCGGACCGGGACAGCGTTTGAGGGGCGACGGACCGCCCTTCACCTTTTCCATCCCCGCCCGGCTCAGGCGCACCGGCCGGGATATCCGGTTCATTGTCGAGGGGGCCGAAGATGAGCTCAGAACCGTGCCCGACCGCAGCCTGCATCGCCTTCTCGCGCAGGCTCACCGGTACCGGGCAATGGTCATGCACGGTGGCGGCAGGACGATGCGCGAGTTTGCCGCCGAAGCGGGAGTCACGAGCTCATATTTTGGCCGGATCCTGCGGCTCGGCTTCCTCGCCCCGAAGATCGTCGGCTGCATACTCGACGATCGTCATCCCATCGGGCTGACGGCAAAGCGGCTCGCCAACGAGGTGCGGCTTCCGGCCGGCTGGGACGACCAGCACGGTTCGATCCTCTGCGAGCGGACGGAGGGACGAACCGGCGCGCCGGCCGGCCTTCCGCTCCGAGCTGAACCCCGCGCCACGCTCACGGACCGCGAACCGGTCCAGCGCATCCTCGACGACGGCGAGATGGAGGAGTGCGAATGCTTCCGGCGCCGAGGCCATTCCAGGACGCGGCCGCCGCGATCTCAAGCCCTCGATCGCCCGCATTTCTTCTACCGTAACCAGCCGGTAAATCGCCGTTTCACGCCCCGTTACCAGGAGTGCCAGGAATCTCCATTGCGTCCGTTGCCCGGGAACACGAGCCTGCCGGCGGTCGATATGAAGACGCCGCAACCCCGGGAATAGCCGGCGCCGCGGCCTCCGGGAACGGCAACACCATCTTGAGCGAGCGCGTCTTCGCGGCGGCATGAAGGGCGATCTTGTCGTACCACCGAAACCGCGCCAGGAGACTTTCGCCATCTCAGGCCGTCCGTTGCCGCACCGCTCGGGTCTCTGCGCTCGGCAGGGCGCTGGCCGAAGCCCGTAACCCCCGGATAAATAGAGGAGATTCAGGCTCGCTGCATTGTCATTAATATCAATGATATCAATGGCTTGAGTGGTGGCGGATGGGGTGGGATTCGAACCCACGAGGAGCGATTAACCCCTGCCGGTTTTCAAGACCGGTGCCTTCAACCACTCGGCCACCCATCCGTCATGTCGCCGTCATGAGGTAGCAAATCGAAACCGGTGAGGGAAGGGTGGCATAAACCCGACACGCCGCCATTGGTCTACAAACAATCCGACAAGGTTCCGCATAAGCCGCTGACTCTCTCGCGGTCGTCGCAGCGGTTGAAGCATAAAATTTGGTCTGCTGAAGGGCGTGTTTGCCTCGTGTCAGGTCACGGTTTGGCCGCCGTCGGTCACGACGATGGACCCAGTCATGTTCGAGGCGTCGTCCGATAGCAGAAAACGGATGACGCCCGCGATCTCCCCCGGCTGGGCGACCCGCTTGAGCAACGTCGCGTTGATCAGGACTCCGACATCGAATTCCGTGTCGTCGACGGCGCTGAGCATGGGTGTCTCGACGGGTCCGGGACAGACGCAGTTGACCCAAATTCCGTCCGCCGCGTGATCGACGGCCAGCGCTCGCGTAAGCTGGAGCACGCCACCCTTGGACGCACAGTAGGCGGGTGTCTGGGGACCGCCGACCAGCCCGGCGGTGGAACCGATGTTGACGATGGTTCCGCCGCCGCATTCGCGCATGACCGGAATGAGCGCCCGGCAACAGAGAAAGACACCCTTGAGATTGACGCCCAGTTGGCGATCCCATTCCTCCTCGGTCGTCTCCTCCAGAAGCTTGGAAATGCAAATGCCGGCAGCGTTGACGAGCCCCATGATGGAGCCGAACTCGGCCTGTGCGTCCCGCACCATGTGTTCTATTTGGTCGGCCATCGTAACGTCGACCCGACAGGCGGCGGCTTTGCCTCCGCCGTCCCGAATCTCGCTTGCCAGCGCCTCGGTCTCGTCGTGATCGGCCAGCACGACCCGTGCGCCGTCCAACGCAAGTTGGCGCGCCGTCGCCTGGCCGATCCCGGACGCCGCGCCGGTCACGATGATCGTCTTGTCCATGGTCAAAACCGATCCTCCGTCATCCGCCCCACGCGGGAGCCGGTCACCGCGGCGCCGAACTAGACCGAGCCCGGGTTCCAAGTTATCTACTCAGCCGCGACGATGCGAACAAAAATCAGCGCGACGGATTGTCATGATCGACGTCTTCAGCCGGTCGGCCAGACATCCGGGTATTGCAGGCTCAGGAGGTAGAAAATTGTTCGGGGTGAGGGAAGAGGTCGTAAACGGCGGGCGTTCCCGTTTGGTTGACAGGGCAGCAAATCGAGGCGTTCAAGCGCCGCCGGCGATTTGACTCGATAGAGCGTTCAGCGATTCGGCGACCGGCGAGGAATGCCAGGTCTTCACCCAGTCGGAAAAGTCCGAAGCGGGCATCGGCTTGGCGTAGAGATAGCCCTGCACGGCGTCGCAGTTGCGTTCGATCAGAAAGCGCGCCTGTTCCGCGTCCTCGACCCCTTCTGCGACAATGGTCATGCGCAGATTGTGGCCAAGGTCGATGATCGTGGATGCGATGGCCGCCCCGTCGGGTTCGCGGCAGATATCGACGATCAGCGATCGATCGATCTTGAGGCAGTCGATCGGGTACTGGGTGAGATAGCTGAGCGATGAATAGCCCGTACCGAAATCGTCGATCGCGATTTTCAGGCCCATCTCGCTGAACGCCTTGAGCGTGCGCCCGGGAAGGGCGGTATCTTCCAACAAGAGGTTTTCCGTCAACTCCAGGCCGAGCTGGTTCGGCTCGAGTCCGGCGTCGCTTACGGCCTGCTCGACCCGCGCGGCAAGATCGGCGCGCAGGAACTGACGGGCCGAGAGATTGACCCAGACACATGGAGTGACCCCCTAAAAGTGGTCCAGATTTATTGAAGAGTTTGGCGCATTTTGCCCCCTCGAAAGGAGGACGAAATGAGCCGTAAACGCTACACCTCAGAACGGATTATCAGCATGTTGCGCGAAGCCGAGGTGGCTTTGGCGCAGGGCCAGTCGGTTGGTCAAGCTTGTCGCACGCTCGGCGTATCGGAGCAGAGTTACTATCGCTGGCGCAAGGAATATGGCGGCCTTCGTACTGACCAGGCCAAGCGTCTGAAGGACCTGGAGAAGGAGAATGGCCGTCTCCGCAAGGCGATCTCGGATCTGACGTTGGATAAGCTGATCTTGAAAGAGGCGCTTGAGGGAAATTGCTAAGCCCCGCCCGTCGCCGGCAGTGTGTTGATCATCTCCAGGCCGAACTGGGGATCTCCGAGCGACGGGCCTGTGCTGTTGCAGGCCAACATCGCTCAACCCAGCGCAAGAGACCCCGTGGTCGGGATGATGAAGAGGCCCTCACGGCCGCGATCATCCGCTTGGCCAGCCAGTATGGCAGATATGGCGATCGGCGGATCACTGCCTTGCTCAGGACCGAAGGTTGGCACGTGAACGCCAAGCGGGTCCAGCGCATCTGGCGGCGGGAGGGGCTGAAGCTCCCACAGAAGCAACCGAAACGGGGCAGGCTGTGGCTCAACGACGGATCCTGCATCCGTCTGCGGCCGTGCTGGCCCAATCACGTCTGGTCCTATGACTTCGTCATGGATCGAACACACGATGGGAGGACGTTCCGCATGCTCACCGTGATCGATGAGTTCACCAGGCGGTGCATGGCCGTTGTCGTCGAGCGAAGATTGAACTCGGACAATGTCCTCCATTGTCTGACCGAGCTCTTCGTCCAACATGGCCCGCCGGATCATATCCGTTCCGACAACGGCTCAGAGTTTACCGCTCATGCCGTCCGCGACTGGCTCGGCAGGATCGGCGTCAAGACCCTCTATATCGAGCCCGGGTCACCTTGGGAGAACGGATACAACGAGAGCTTCAACTCAAAGCTCCGGGACGAAATCCTGAACACGGAGATCTTCTCTACACTGAAGCAGGCCAAAGTGCTGATCGAACGATGGCGCCATCACTATAATACCATCCGGCCGCATAGCTCGCTCGGATACAGACCGCCGGCCCCAGAAACCATCTTGCCAAACGTTGAGGGGCCAACCTACCCTGTTGAGGGGCTACGGGCGGCCCATCAACTTAACCCGCGCCAAACTCTAACTTAAGCGCTGGACCACTAATCGGGGGCAGGCCAAATATTACCTCGGTGTGATGTACGCTCATGGCAAGGGCGTGGCGCGCGACGAAGACCAGGCCGCCACGTATTACCGGCAGGCTGCGGAAAAAGGCCACGCTCCAGCCCAGTTCAGCCTCGGTTTACTGCTCCATCAACACGGCGAGTATGAACGTGCGGTAAAATGGCTGACCCAGGCGGCATCCAGCAACACGACGGCCCAGTCTCTGGTCGGCCGGATGTATTTGACCGGCCGCGGCGTCTATCAGGATGACGCCACGGCATTCCGTTATCTTTCCAAGGCAGCTGACGGCGGCGACTTGGATGCCCAGTTCCTGAGGGCAGGCATGTATGCCGTGGGGCGCGGTACGGATACGGATTTGATTGAGGCCTATGCCTGGTCGAGTGTTCTGTCCTTCCAGGGCTATCCGGGAGCCGCAGACCGCTTGGCCGAGGTCGAGGGTAAGTTGAACGAAGCCGACCGGTACGCGGCCGACGCCCGGGCCGGCGCGCTGGCCCTGCAAATCCGGTAATTCTCTGCCGGGTGATTATTTTTGCAACGGGCCGCGAATTTGATCCCGCCACGGAACGAAATCGGGTAAGTAGGGCGGGGATGACAATCCTGTCGCCCCGATGACCGCGGAAGGGATCCACCGGTGGGCCGACTTGTTTGGATCACCCTGATTTTGGGTCTCGTTGTCCTCGTTACGGGTCCGGCTCGAGCACAGACGTCGCCGCCGTTTGACGGCTGGCTTGCAGAGCTCCGCGCCGAGGCACTGGAGCGCGGCATTTCGGCGGAAATCCTTCAAGACGCCCTGATTGGCGTCGCGCCGATTCCGAGAGTGATCGAGCTCGACCGCTCACAGCCTGAATTTACCCTGACGTTAGACGAATATCTCGACCGGGTGGTGCCCGCGAGCCGGGTGCAGAAAGGCAGGGAGATGCTGGCCGCAAATCGGGCGCTTCTCGATGAGATCGGCGGCGCGTTCGGAGTCCAGCCCCGCTTCATCGTCGCCTTGTGGGGAATTGAGACCGATTTCGGTCGCATCACCGGTGGTTTTCCGGTTATCGCGTCCCTCGTAACCCTGGCGCATGACGGCCGGAGAAGTGAGTTTTTTCGCAAAGAGTTATTTGACGCTTTGATAATATTAGATCAGGGAGATGTAACGGTTGAAGCGATGTTCGGGTCTTGGGCGGGCGCAATGGGTCAGAGCCAGTTCATGCCGTCGAGCTTTCTTGGCTATGCCGTCGATTACGACGGCGATGGGCGACGCGATATCTGGACCACGCCGGCCGATGTCTTCGCATCGGCTGCCAATTACCTATCGAATTACGGCTGGGCCGACGATCAGACCTGGGGCCGCGAGGTCCAACTGCCAGACGGCTTCAACCCGGCTTTGCTCGGATTGGATACCCGGAAGCGGCTTTCCGAATGGCAGGCTCTCGGTGTTCGCCGGGCTGATGGTCGAGATCTGCCGGCTCGCGACCTTATGGGCTCGATCGTAATGCCGGACGACGAAGGACCCCGCAGCTTCGTCGTCTACGAGAATTTCCGCACGATTCTTAAGTGGAATCGTTCAACTTATTTCGGCGTTGCGGTTGGACGGCTTGCCGATCGCATTTCGGGAGGCTAAACTCCGCCCCCACAATTTGAGGGTCAGAGAGCGGAGCATACCAGATCATGGGTGTTTCACGGCTTGTTGCCGTTGGAGGCGTCCTCCTTGCCGGCGCCGTCCTCGTCGCCTGTGCCGAAACAGAGTTTGCGGTTCACGCCGCCAAGACCATCGCCGGTTTGGAGGATGAAGCGTCGGCGACCGGTGAGGGGCGGTTCAAGGTGGGCGATCCCTACGAGGTCGAGGGCGTTTGGTATTACCCCGAAGTCGACGCCACCTACGACAAAACGGGAATTGCCTCCTGGTACGGTGAACCCTTTCACGGCCGGCGGACGGCAAACGGCGAAATCTACGACATGAATGAAATGACGGCGGCGCACAAGACATTGCCGTTGCCGACCTTTGTCCGGGTGACGAATCTTGAGAATGGCCGATCCATCGTGGTTCGCGTCAATGATCGCGGGCCTTTCGTTCATGGCCGGATTATCGATATGTCCCGGCGCGCGGCGCAACTCCTGGGCTTCGAATTGGCCGGTACCGCCAAGGTGCGGGTGGGCGTGCTGGCGTCCGACGAGCAGGAACCTGAAACCCGGCTCGCCATGCTCGATCAGCTGGGCGGCGAGATCGTCGTTGCCGACGCAAGCGGTGCGACGGGCGGCGACGTTGTGGTATCGGTCGGCGAGCCGTCGATGGAAGCGGTTCCAGTAGGCGACGTAACGGTGGTATCGCTCGACGCGCCGATGTCGACGGACGCTGTGATCCCATCTCCCGCATCCGAATCGACGGTCGTGATCGCTGCGAGCCCGGAGATGTACATCCAGGTCGGTGCATTCGCCAATTCGAGCAACGCCACGGCCCTCGAGCAACAGCTCTCCGATCTCGGGACAACCCGAATCTCACAATTGCAGATCGACGAGCAAATTCTTTATCGCGTGCGGCTCGGCCCCTTCGACAGTCTCGATCAGGCGGACGCCACGCTCGAACAGCTCATCGCCATCGGTCACCCTCAGGCGCGGCTGATCGTCGATTGATCCCGGGAAACCGTGATCCAGCGGGTGGTCAGGCCATGCCCGTAGCCTGTATAGTCCCCTTCTGACATAACCTCTTCACCAGCCTGACGTCGACGGTCCCATGCTCACCCCGATCATCTCAGTTTATCTGCTTCGTTCGCTGAGCTACGCGCGTGCCACAGTCTTCGCGGTTGTCGCACTCATTCTTGCTGCGGGTCTGCACCCGGCCCACGCGATCGAAACTAACGCCACACATGCCGTTCTGGTCGATTACACGACAGGGGCCGTGCTGTTGGAGAAAAATGCGGATCAACCCATGCCGCCCGCCTCCATGAGCAAACTCATGACGGTCTACATGGTTTTCGACGATCTCACGGCGGGGCGATTGTCGCTTCAGGATACCTTCCGGGTTAGCGAGGTTGCCTGGCGCAAAGGCGGCTCGAAGATGTTTGTCGAGGTTGATTCCAGAGTTACCGTCGAGGATCTGCTGCGCGGCGTCATCGTCCAGTCGGGCAACGACGCCTGCATCGTGCTGGCGGAAGGTATCGCCGGAACCGAGGAGACATTCGCCGATCGCATGAACGCCGTGGCGTCCGATCTCGGCCTGCGCAACAGCCACTTCACCAACGCGACAGGCTGGCCCGACCCGAATCATGGCATGTCGGCGCGCGATCTGGCCGTGCTCAGCTACCGCCTGATCCGGGATTTCCCCGACTATTACACCTATTTCGCGGAGCTTGAATTCACCTTCAACGGGATCCGCCAAGGTAACCGCAACCCGCTGCTCTACAAAAACCTCGGTGCCGATGGACTGAAAACCGGCCACACCGAGGCGTCGGGCTATGGTTTGACCGCCTCGGCGGTCCGCGACGACCGGCGGTTAATTCTGGTGGTCAATGGCTTAACCAGCGTCAATGAGCGCTCGCAAGAGGCCGAACGGCTGCTCGAATTCGGCTTCCGGGATTTTGACAACTATCTCCTTTTCAAGGCTGGCGAGCTCATCACGGAAGCCGATGTCTGGCTGGGCGCGGCCAAGACCGTCCCGTTGATGATCGAAGACCACATGTTGGTGTCCATGGAACGATCGGCGCGCGCCGATTTACGGGTTGCAGTATCCTATGAAGGGCCGATCGCCGCGCCCATTGAGAAGGGGGCGCCGCTGGCGACGTTGACCGCGAGCGCACCGGGCATGCGCACCATCGAGACCGAACTCGTTGCCGGTGCGGCGGTCAAGGAGCTGTCGACATTTGCGCGCATTGGCGCGGCGATTAACTATCTACTGTGGGGCCCGAAAGACAACTGACGTAAGATCAGAGGCGACTGTCAAAGGGGGGGAAGGCGCAACATGGCGACCGGCCAGTTCATCACGCTCGAAGGGGGCGAAGGCACGGGCAAATCGACCCAGGCGACCTTGCTGCGTGAAGCGCTCGAAGCGCGCGGTCTGAAGGTCATCCAGACGCGCGAGCCGGGCGGCAGCCGGGACGCAGAGGCAATTCGCACCTTGCTGCTCACGGGCGGCGACGGTCAGTGGGATCCCGTGACCGAGACCCTGTTGCAGTTCGCTGCGCGTGCGGATCACCTGCGTCGAACCATCCTGCCGGCGCTCGAACGCGGCACCTGGGTCGTGTCCGACCGTTTCGCGGATTCGACCCGTGCCTATCAGGGAGCGGGCCTCGGAGTCGATGCCGACGCGATCGAGCAGATTTACCGCCTTGTGATGGGTAACTTCCGTCCGGATCTGACGATCGTCCTCGACCTGCCCGTCGCCACGGGACTTGCCCGGGCCGCCGAGCGGGACGGTGGCATCACGGCGCACTACGAGCGGATGCCCGAAATTTTTCACGAACATGTCCGGGAACGATTCCAGGAGATCGCCGCGGCGGAGCCTAGGCGCTGCACTCTGGTCGATGCGGACAAGGGCATCGACGAGTTGCACGCGATAGTCCTCGACACGGTTTCGGCGAATCTTGACCAGCGGTCCGCCCATGGCTGAGACGGGCGGCGCGGTCGCCGGCAGCCTGGAGCCTCGCGCCAATTCCCAGCTGATCGGTCATAACACGGCCGAAGCCGCGTTGCTTGACGCGTGGCGAGGCGGTCGCCTGTCCCACGCTTGGCTGTTTCATGGACCGCGCGGGATCGGCAAGGCCACGCTCGCCTATCGCTTCGCCCGCTTTCTCCTGAGCGAGGACGAATCCGGTGCCGCACCCGCGCGCACGGGCCAGGGGCTCGCGATCGACCCCGCCAGTGGCGTCTTCCGGCGCATCGCGTCGGGCGGCCATGCCGACCTGCTGACCCTCGAGCCTGCGATCGAAGAGAAGACCGGAGCGCGCAAGACCGAGATCAGCGTCGCGACCGCGCGCGGCGTCGACGGGTTTCTGGGACTCACGGCGGGTGAGGGGCGCTGGCGGGTGGTAATCGTCGATACCGCCGACGAGCTCAATCGCAATGCCGCCAATGCCATCCTCAAGCTGCTCGAGGAGCCGCCTGCCCGGGTCGTCCTTCTGCTGCTGAGCGCTTCGCCCGGCCGCCTGCTGGCAACCATCCGCTCGCGCTGCCGCCGGCTCGCGCTGCGACCGCTTACGACCGGGCAGCTCGACGGCTTTTTGACGACGCGCTTGCCCGATCTCTCGCCCGAGGAGCGGATCACGCTCGCCCGGCTCGCCCGGGGCAGCTCCGGTCAGGCCCTCGATCTCGCCGCGCGGGGCGGGCTCGAACTCGATGGACGGCTTAACGCGTTGCTCGAGAGCCTGCCCCAGCCGGACTTGGCTCTGGTTCACAGTTTTGGCGATCAACTCGCACGCAAGAGGGCCGAGCCCGATTTTCGCACGGTCGGCGAGTTGCTGGGCGACTGGCTCGCCCGACGCGCCCGGGCCGCGGCTGCGCGCGGTGAACTTGAACAAAGCCTGGCGGTATGGGAAAAGGTGAGCCGTCTTTTCGACGAGGCCGAGCGTTACAGCCTCGACCGTAAACAGGTTCTGCTGACAGCCTTTTCCGCCCTGCAACGCGCCGAACGCGCCTGAAGCGAAAGCTGACGGGGCCTCCTGGCGCCCCGCCCGACGAGACCGGAATGCCGCGAGCCAACGACGCCTACTACATCACGACGCCGATCTACTACGTCAACGATTCGCCCCACATCGGCCATGCCTACACGACGCTCGCCTGCGACGCGCTGGCTCGCTTCATGCGGCTCGACGGCCAGCGGGTAAAGTTCCTGACCGGGACCGATGAACACGGCCAGAAGGTTGAAAAATCAGCGCACGCGGCGGGCGAGGAGCCCCGTGCCTTCGTCGACCGCATGTCCAAGCGCTTCGAAGATCTGGCGACGTTCATGAACTTCTCGAACGACGACTTCATCCGCACCACGGAGGCGCGCCACATCCGCTCCGTCCAGCAGCTCTGGCGGGAGATCGACGCCAACGGTCACATCTATCTGGGCAGCTATGCAGGCTGGTATTCGGTGCGTGACGAAGCCTACTACGCGGAAGACGAGCTCGTCGCCGGCGAGGATGGGCAGAAGATTGCGCCGACCGGCGCGCCCGTAGAGTGGGTCGAGGAACCGAGCTATTTCTTCAGGCTTTCGGCGTTTCAGGAGCCGTTGCTCGCCTATTACACGAAACATGAAACAAACCCCCGGCTCGGGCCATCGGTGGCTCCCGCGAGCCGGCTCAACGAGGTGAAACGCTTCGTCGAGGGCGACCTGCGCGATCTCTCGATTTCGCGCACGACATTTAACTGGGGCGTTCCCGTGCCCGACGATGCGGACCATGTCATGTATGTCTGGCTCGACGCGCTCACCAACTACCTCTCGGCGGTGGGCTACCCGGATACCCAAAGCGACGACTACAAGATCTTCTGGCCCGCGGACCACATGGTCGGCAAGGACATCCTGCGCTTTCACGCGGTCTACTGGCCGGCATTTCTGATGGCCGCCGGGATCGAGCCGCCAAACCTGATCTATGCCCACGGCTGGTGGACCAACGAAGGTCGGAAGATCTCCAAGTCGCTGGGCAACGTGATCGATCCCTACCAGATTGTCGAAACCTACGGCCTCGACCAGGTCCGCTATTTCCTGCTCCGAGAGGTCCCGTTCGGCAATGACGGCGACTTTTCCCACCGGGCGATCGTCGGCCGCCTGAACGCCGACCTCGCCAACGACTTCGGCAACCTGGCCCAACGGGTGCTCTCGATGATCGCCAAAAACTGCGGCGGAGCGGTGCCAGAGCCAGGCGACTTGGACGAGGTGGACGAAACCCTGCTCGAAGCCTGCGAAGTACTGCTGACCGACATGAGGGCGAATTTTCTCCTGCATCGCTTTCATGTCGCCCTCGAGCGTCACGCCGAGCTGGTCTCGGCGGCGAATCGCTATGTCGACGAGCAGGCTCCCTGGGCCTTGCGCAAGACCGATTCGGCGCGCATGGCCACGGTGCTCTACGTGCTGGCCGAGACCATCCGCAACCTCGCTGTTCTGGCCTGGCCTGTCATGCCCGAGTCCTGCGACAGGATCCTTGCACAGCTTGGTATCGAACCGAATACCTGGTCCTTCAAGGACGTTCGGCCGAACCGCCGGCTCAGCCCTGGTACGCCCCTGCCGCCGCCCACGCCCGTGTTCGCGAAGTATGTCGAGCCCGAGGAGGACGGAGCGGCGTCCTGATGCTGGTCGACAGTCACTGCCATCTGGATTACGTCGAGACCGATGCGGAGCGGGACGCCGTGATTGACCGGGCGCGGGCCGCCGGCGTCGGCCTGATGCAGACCATCTGCACCAAATTGACCGAATTCGAGCGCGTCCGGGCCATCGCGGAGCGGTATAATGATGTCTGGTGCTCGGTGGGCGTCCATCCCCACGAAGCCGCGCAGGAGCTCGCCGACGTGTCCGACCGGCGGCTTGTCGAGCTCGCCGGCCACCCCAAGGTCATCGGCATCGGCGAAACCGGCTTGGACTACTACTACGAGCACAGTCCCCGAGACGCGCAGGCCGCAAGCTTTCGCATCCATATCCGTGCCGCCCGCCAGACCGGACTGCCGCTCATCGTCCACACCCGCGACGCAGACGATGACACTGTGGCGATCCTGCGCGAGGAAGCGGAGCAGGGGGCCTATCCGGGCGTAATCCACTGTTTTTCAGCGGGCCAGGGCCTCGCGGATGCCGCGCTTTCGCTGGGCCTCTACATCTCGCTTTCCGGGATCGTCACCTTCAAGAACGCGGAAAGCGTGCGGGCGGCGGCGCGAACGATTCCGTCCGATCGTCTGTTGATCGAGACCGATGCACCGTACCTGGCGCCGGTTCCTGTGAGGGGCAAGCGCAATGAACCCGCCTTCCTCGCCCACACTGCGGCATACCTCGCTGAATTCCTTGGACTTTCGCTGACCGATCTTGTCGCGCTCACGGAGCGGAATTTCTTTCAGCTATTTACGAAAAGCTCGGCTCAAGGGACTGCCGTATAATGAAAATAACGGTTCTCGGCTGTGGTTGGTCGAGCGGAGTTCCGATCGTCGGTTGCGATTGTCCCGTTTGTCTGTCGGATAATCCCCGCAACAAGCGGCGTCGGGCCTCGATCCTTGTCGAACACGAAGACACCACGGTGCTCGTGGATACCTCGCCGGACTTGCGCGCCCAACTCCTCGATGCCGCCGTCACCCGGTTGGACGGTGTGATCTACACTCACGCCCACGCCGACCACATGCACGGCCTGGACGATCTGCGGCCGATCAATTACGCGATGAAATCGGCCATTGACGTCTACGCCGATGCAGCCACGCTCAGGTCCCTGGATCACCGGTTCGGCTATGCGCTTCGCCCGGTCGATCCGGATCGGCCGTGGATTTCCCCGACCCTGAAGCCCCATCTCATCGACGGCAGCTTCAAGGTCCGAAAGATCGAAGTCGTGACGTTCTATCAGGACCACGGCCATATGCCGACGCTCGGCCTGCGGTTTGGCGAGGCCGCATATTCGACGGACGCCCATGCGCTGGACGACACTGCATTTGCCGCTCTGGAAGGGGTCAGGCTCTGGATTGTCGACTGCATCAGTTATCGGCCCCACGGCACCCATTCCAACCTGGAACAGACCCTGCGCTGGATCGAACGCGTCAGACCGGAACTCGCCGTTCTTACCCACATGTCCCACGGTATGGACTACGACACCCTGTTGACTGAATTACCTCCCAAGGTCGTGCCGGGCTACGATGGCATGAACCTCGACTTGAAAAACCTTTCTCAGAGCAGTGGGGAACACTCCTCATAAGATTATTCAAAAGACTCGCCCAACATATTGTATTGGCACGCGTATATGGTCAACTTGAAACCCTGTATAGAAAATACAATATTTTCCATAATATATATTATGCGATTATTAAACCTGTCCGGCGGGCCGTACTCGATCTGCAAATTCCGCGAGCCCCGCCGTCCCTCACGGAACCCCGAGAAAAGAGACCCATAAATGACAACGATCGATCGCCTCCTCGAAATTATGGACCGGTTGCGGGATCCGGAAACCGGCTGCCCTTGGGATCGCAAGCAGGATTTTTCGACAATCGCGCCCTATATACGATCGAAGAAGCTTACGAAGTCGCTGACGCCATCGCCCAGGATGACCTGGATGCCTTAAAAGACGAACTCGGCGATTTGCTGTTTCAGGTGGTGTTTCACGCGTGCATGGCCCGGGAACGTGGCGCTTTCGATTTCGATGCCGTCGCAAGCCACATCGCGGAGAAGATGATCCGGCGTCATCCGCACGTCTTCGGTACCGAGGACATCGAAGATGTGACCACCCAACCCACGCTTGACCCCATGGGCCCACAGGTCCCCCCCGCGCGCGCCGCCGCGTCGGCCTGTTGAGGGCACGCCGCGCGTCGCACGCGGGGCCCTCCCATGGACTACGGGGACAAGCCCGCAGCCGCCAAGCGGTCCCTTCTTACACCGCCACGGTCGTCCCTTTTTGCTCCGCCATTGACACGCGTCCGGGAAAGGCCGGAATCCAAGTCTTTTGGACGGGGTTCCGGCCGCCTTCCCCGCCCTGATTCGCGCTACCAAGCTTCAAAAACGGGCAGCGCGCATCGGCTTTGACTGGCCGGACACGGCGCCCGTTCTCGGCAAGATCGAGGAGGAAATCAGTGAACTGAGGGATGAAATGGCCGCTCCGGAAGCCGATGCCGCCGCCTTGAAGACGAGCTGGGCGACCTTCTGTTCGCCGTGGTCAACCTCGCTCGGCACCTCGGTGTCGACCCGGAAAACGCTCTGCGCGGAACCAACGGCAAATTCGAGCATCGGTTCCGTCATATCGAAGCCCGCTTCGCCGGCGATGGACGCGATCCAGAGAAGGCAACCCTCGAAGAATTGGAGGCAGCCTGGGGGAGACCGCCAAACTGATCGAGCGCAGCGCCTAGTCCCCTGCCCGCCTCTCGTCCGCGCCGTTCAGTCGTTCATGAGCAAATGTATCAGGCTTGACGTGTCGTAACGGCTTCCGCCCCGCGCCTGGACCTGGGCGTAGAACTGGTCGACCAGGGCGGCCACCGGCAAGCGCGCCGTGTTGCGCCGCGCCTCTTCGACGCAGATGTCGAGGTCCTTGCGCATCCAGTCCACGGGAAATCCGAACTCGAACTTGCCTTCGACCATGGTCCCGGCGCGATTGTCCATCTGCCAGGACTGGGCCGCTCCCTTCGAAATGGCATCGATCACCTTGTCCATGTCGAGACCTGCCTTCATTCCAAAATTCAAGGCCTCGGCAAGGCCCTGAACGAGGCCCGCAATGCAGATCTGGTTGACCATTTTCGTAAGCTGTCCGGCGCCGATGGCGCCGATCAGGCTGCAGGCTTTGGCGTAGGAATCGATCACCGGAGAGACCCTGTCGAACACGGCTTCGTCGCCGCCGCACATTACGGTCAGCTGTCCGTTCTCCGCACCGGCCTGACCGCCCGAGACCGGCGCGTCGATCACCTCGATCCCCCGCCCCTTGCCGATTTCCTCAAGTTCCCGGGCCACATTAGCGGACGCAGTCGTGTGATCGACAAATACACCGCCCTTTGCCAGCCCGGCAAAGACTCCTTCATCACCGAGCACGACGCTTCGGAGGTCGTCGTCGTTGCCCACGCACGCGAACGCAAATTCGGCGCCGTCCGCCGCTTCGCGCGGCGTACCGGCATGCGCGCCGCCGAATTCTCCAACCCATCTCTCGGCTTTGCTCGTGGTCCGGTTATAGACGGTTACGTCATGGCCGTTCTTGGTCAGATGGCCGGCCATGGGATAGCCCATTATTCCGAGCCCGATAAAGGCAACCTTCGTCATCGTATCCCCGCTCTTTTCCGCTTCAAGTGCACCGCACGATTCGTCTTACGCCCTCGCGCCAACCGGCGCACTCTAGCTGATTTTCCGACCCAAAACACGACATCGCACGATGCGCACGGTGGTCTGTTAGCAGTCTCGCTGTTTGGCTGCTAAAGCACTGAAATCATGTATTTTTAGTTGATTGGTAACTATTCGATCCGCATGCTTTCCGGGTGTGGGCATCCACGGCACTGCTGAGGAGACATGACCAGCCTGGAACTTCAACTCCGCGGTTATCGACTCACAACGGCGGAAATTCTTTATCGTCTGCCCGATCATGCGAGCCTTTTACAAACCTACGTCTGGCAGGATCTCGACCTCGCACCGCGCTTTCCCGTCCTGAAAAAATTCCTCGATTTCTGGAAAGAAACCCTCGATGGCAAGCTCCATACCGTCCGGGTCGCTAGCGTGGATATGGTCAAGCCCTGCAAAGTGACCTACGGCTCCTGCTCGCTCGCCTTGCACTGAGGCAGGCACGAAAAGTAAGGGGCCGCCCTTACGAGCGGCCCCTTGTGTTCTGATTTGAGCGTGTGGTCGGCAGGAGCTAGAAGCCCATTCCGCCCATATCGCCCATGTCCGGCGCGCCACCGGCTGCAGCCGGCTTGGGCTCGGGCTTCTCTGCGATCATCGCTTCGGTGGTGATCAGTAATCCCGCCACCGAGGCCGAATCTTCCAACGCGATGCGCACGACCTTTGTCGGGTCGATAATGCCCGCCTTGATCATGTTCTTGTAATCCTCTTGCTGGGCGTCGAAGCCATAGTTGACGTCTTTGCTCTCCATCAACTTGCCGACGATCACCGAGCCGTCGAGCCCGGCATTATCCGCAATCAGGCGAGCCGGCCACTGGATCGCCCGGCGCACGATGTCGACGCCGACCTGCTGGTCGTCATCGGCCAGCTTGACCTTGCTGAGCGCCTTTGTGGCATGCAGCAGAGCCGCGCCGCCGCCGGCGACGATGCCCTCCTCCACGGCCGCACGGGTCGCATGCAGCGCGTCGTCGACCAGGTCCTTGCGCTCTTTGACCTCGATCTCGCTACTGCCGCCCACCGTGATCACGGCAACGCCGCCGGCGAGCTTCGCCAGCCGTTCCTGCAGCTTTTCACGGTCGTAATCCGAGGAGGTTTCCTCGATTTGCGCGCGGATCTGGTTGCAACGGCCCTGGATTTCGGTCTTCTTGCCGGCGCCGTCGACGATCATGGTGTTGTCCTTGTCGATGACCAGGCGCTTGGCGGTGCCCAGCATCTTGACCGTCACGTTCTCGAGTTTGATGCCGAGATCCTCGCTCACGACCTGACCGCCGGTCAGGATGGCGATGTCCTCAAGCATGGCCTTGCGGCGGTCGCCGAAGCCCGGGGCCTTGACGGCCGCGACCTTCAGGCCACCGCGCAGCTTGTTCACCACGAGGGTGGCGAGGGCCTCGCCCTCCACGTCCTCGGCGATGATCAGCAGCGGCCGGCTCGACTGCACGATCGACTCGAGCAGCGGCAACATCGTCTGCATGCTTGAGAGTTTCTTCTCGTGGAGCAGGATATAGGGGTTTTCGAGCTCACAATTCATCTTTTCGACGTTGGTGATGAAGTACGGCGAGAGATAGCCACGATCGAACTGCATGCCTTCGACAACTTCGAGCTCGGTGTCGAGGCCTTTGGCCTCTTCGACCGTAATCACGCCCTCCTTGCCGACCTTCTGCATTGCATCGGCAATCATGTCGCCGACGCTCGGGTCGTTGTTGGCAGCAATCGAGCCGACCTGGGCGATTTCCTCGCTGGTCGAAATCGGCTTGCTCCGCTTCTTGACGTCCTTGACGACGACCTCGACCGCACGATCAACGCCGCGCTTCAGGTCCATCGGGTTCATGCCCGCGGCCACGGCTTTCACACCCCCGCGGACGATCGCCTGCGCCAGGACTGTCGCTGTCGTGGTGCCGTCACCGGCCTCGTCGTTGGTCCGGCTCGCGACCTCGCGAACCATCTGCGCACCCATGTTCTCGAACTTGTCTTTAAGCTCGATCTCCTTGGCGACGGTCACGCCATCCTTGGTAATGCGCGGCGAGCCGAACGTCTTGTCGAGGACGACGTTTCGGCCTTTCGGGCCCAGCGTCACCTTGACGGCGTCCGCCAGAATGTCGACGCCTTGCAGCATGCGCGTGCGCGCGTCGGCGGAAAACTTGATTTCTTTAGCAGCCATCGGATCCGTTCCTTACCCAATAATTCCCATGATGTCGGATTCCTTCATGATCAACAGCTCCTCGCCGTCGACCTTGACCTCGGTGCCCGACCATTTCCCAAATAGAATTCGGTTGCCCTTCTTGACGTCGAGCGGAGAAACTTTTCCGTCTTCGCCCCGGGTTCCCGCGCCGACGGCCATGATCTGGCCCTGACTCGGCTTTTCCTTCGCGGTGTCTGGAATGATCACGCCGCCTGCGGTTCGCTCTTCGTCTTCGACGCGCCGAACCAAAACGCGGTCGTGAAGCGGTGTCAATTTCATTCGGATGTCTCCCAACCTCTTGCAAACGGCCCGTTATGAGACGTTTGTTAGCACTCTCGTCCAGTGAGTGCCAGTTATATAGAGAGGCCCCGAATTCCTGTCAAGACGCTGATTTCAAAAGCAGAGAATCCGCATTACGCGGATGTCCGGAGCGCGGCGGCATTACCGGGCGAGGCTTGCCTCCGATCCCCGTAAAGCCGATCGAAACGCGCCGAATTCTCAGGGTCCAACCGCTAGCGAACCCGTCGCCGTCGGCCCCGACGCCTTGAATTCAATACCCCTTGAAGAGACTGTACCCGTCGTGGTTGAACAGGATCACGTCGTAGGAATCCTGCAGCCCCTCCTGTTCCATGCCTGGAGACCCGACTGGCATCCCGGGTACCGCCAATCCTACGGCATGGGGCCGTTCGGACAACAGACGCCGTATATCATTCGCCGGTACATGTCCTTCGATCACATAGCCCCCGATCGTTGCTGTGTGGCAACCGTGAAGAGCGGCCGGCACGTCGAGCAGCGCTTTCACCGCATCCAGGTTGTCCTGCTCATGGACCGTCACCGTAAAGCCGTTGATCCGAAGATGATCGGCCCAGGCATCGCAGCAGCCGCATCCGGGCGCCTTATAAACCATTATATCCGCGGCATGGCCCGGAGAGTCCGCAACCACGGTCAAACCGGTTGCCACCAACGCGACCGCGACGATGAACGTACGGACTCGTCTGCTGTGCCGATTTCGTCTCACGCCAGTGTCTCCCCGATGTGTTTATTGACGACCGACGCCACGTTTGCCAGCCGCCGGAACTCTCGTCTCGATGGCTCGGCGTTCGCGCACTGCCTGACGAGTGATTTGCAGCGACGACCAGAGGAACAGCCCCGCCACTATAGCCGCAACGATTAGGTCCGGCCATGCGGTCCTTGTGAGCCAGACTGCAAGCGCCGCCAGCAACACGGCAACATTGCCGATGGCGTCGTTCCGACTGCAAAGCCAGACGGAGCGAACGATCGCTACCGTTACTGTAGCTTCAAGGATCAAAATGTTTCGATGCAAAATCTTGTGGCTATCGGTCGTACGGCTGACGCGACGGGATGTAAAATTCAGACGATCCGTTATTACGAGCAAAACGGGTTGCTTCACAAAGCGCGCCGGTCGCCCGAATGGAACAAGATTTCTAGCTCGCTGGGCGAAGCGCCACGTGGCCCTCGGGCACCGGTTGCTTGCAATCTCCGTATAGATGCTCGAAACGCGCCGATTCCTTAGCGTCCAGCATCACCCGCAGGAATGCACTCTCGCCGTCATCCAAGCGGTCGAGCACCTCGCCATGTTCATAAAGCCAGGCGATGGCAGCGCCGTTTTCGGTCCCCAAACAGACGTCCTCGATCTTGCGCGTTTCCGATAGCCGGCCTTCGATCAGCTGCAACAGGGCCCCGAACCCCTCCCCCGTCTTCGCGGATATCGCTTCTTGATCTGCCTTCCGGTCGGTCTGGCCGTGAATTCGCAGCCGCGTCTCGCCATCCAGTCGATCGATCTTGTTCAGCGCTTCGATAATAAGTCCCCGGTCGACCGTCTCGCCCAAATCCAGATCGCGCAGCACATCGAGGACATCGCGACGTTGAACATCGCTGTCGGGATGCGAAACGTCGCGGACATGGATCAATAAATCCGCCTCGACGACCTCCTCCAGCGTCGCGCGAAACGCAGCCACCAGTTCGGTCGGCAGGTCGGAGATGAAACCCACGGTATCGGACAAGATGATGCGTTGACCCGAGGCCAGGGTCACACCCCGCATGGTCGGATCGAGGGTTGCGAAGAGCTGGTTCTCCGCCAGGATGTCCGACCCCGTCAGGCGATTGAAAAGTGTCGATTTACCGGCATTCGTATAACCGACCAGGGCAACCAACGGATACGGCACACGGCGGCGGGCGATGCGGTGCAAGCCCCGGGTTCGTTTGACCTGCTCAAGTTCTCGTTTGATCCGGGTGATCCGCTCGGCGATTTGACGGCGATCCGCCTCGATTTGGGATTCGCCGGGGCCGCCCAGAAAGCCGTAACCGCCGCGCTGACGCTCCAGATGGGTCCAGGACCGGACAAGTCGGCTTCGCTGATAGGTGAGTGCCGCCAGTTCCACCTGCAACCGGCCCTCCCGGGTACGAGCGCGTTCGCCGAATATTTCGAGGATCAATGCTGTCCGGTCGATGACTTTGCAATTCCAGGCTTTCTCCAGATTACGCTGCTGGACCGGCGAGAGCGGTGCGTCGACGACCGCGACGAGGATATCAAGCTCGGCGATTGTCTCGGCGAGCTCGGTCACCCGGCCCGATCCCAGATACGTCGCAGGACGAGGTGCTTTTAGGGGCACGGTCGTCGTGTGAACCACATCGAGGTAGATGGCAGTCGCCAGCCCGACGGCCTCTCCGAGACGCGCATCGGGCGCCCGGGCATGGCTGGCGGCGGACTTGAAAACGGGAAGAATGACAGCGGCGCGGACCGCCGTTACGGCGCCGTCCCCGTCAGGCGCCGAACGGAAAGCTTCAGTCAGCGCCGTCCTCTTCCTTGTTCGGATCGAACAGCTGAATCGTCTGAGCTGGCATCACTGTCGAGATCGCATGCTTATAGACGAGCTGCACGTGGGCATCTCGGCGAAGCAGCACAGAGAAATTGTCAAACCAGCTTATAACGCCTTGAAGTTTAACGCCATTTACCAAGAAGACCGTTACGGGCAGCTTGTTCTTTCGGACATGATTCAGGAATACGTCCTGCACGTTTTGTGATTTTTCCGTGGCCATCAGTCCAACCCCATTTTTCTATTTTCAGTTTTCCCAGACCGGTCATGGCCGATCGCGCGGGGGTCACGCTTGCGTGGCAGCGCAAATCGCCACACCTTACCCTTGAGTATAGGGCCTATTTTACGATGTTAAAGGGATAGGCAGCCGAATCTAGAGGCGGTCGAGAAACCTGCGAAGGTCGTCGCAATTTTCGAACAGGCGGTTCGGTGGGTTCGGGTAGGTCGAATCGCCCTCGCCAACCACGATGCTGACGCAGCCCGAATTTTCCGCAAGCTCGATATCGATGCCCGCATCGCCGACATACCACACTGCCGGGCCGGCTTCGATTCCAGTTCCTTCGAGAACGGTCGTCAGGGTCACGGGCGAGGGCTTGTCTTCAATGCAATCCGTTGCACCGACGAGCCGTCCGAAATACCGGTCCCAGTCCAAGGCCGCCGACTCCCGGCGCAGATAGTCGCCGTTCTTGTTGCTGACGACCGCCATATAGATGTCCGCCGCACGGATCCAGTCGAGCAGGGACTCCGCGCCCGACTGCGCATCGGTATAGCCGATATGAACCTTTGCGTAAGCCGCATAGAAGTGTTCCGCGGCCTCTTCCCAAGCGTCGCCGAAGTATTTCGGGAATGCGTTGCGCATCGAATGGCGGACATTCGCCTTGGTCTGCTCCATGGTCCAGGGCTCATGGCCGTAGGCGACCATGGTCGCGCTGATCGCCTCGTTGATTGCGCGCCATGAATCGACCAGCGTCCCGTCCCAATCGAAGATTATGGCGTCCGGCCTGCTGAGCGCAGCCTCGTTCATTCGGCGGCAACCGCGCTCGTTGCGCGCCCCAGGTGAGCCAGATATCGCTCGTGAAGCTGGCGGGTAAGAGCCCCGGCACGCCCGTTGCCGATCACGGCATCGTCGATCTGCGTCACCGCGAGAACGAACGATGTCGTGCTCGTGACGAAGGCTTCGCGGGCGTTTAGGGCTTCGTCGAGGGTAAACGCCTGCTCAAGGGCTTCGAGCCCCGTCTCCGCGATCAATTCCATCACCGCCGCGCGGGTTATCCCCGGCAGAATCGATGAGCTGAGCGGCCGGGTTCGGAGCCGCCCGTCTTGATCGACGATCCAGGCGTTGGTCGAGCTTCCTTCCGTGACAAAGCCGTCATCGTCGATCTGCCAGGCCTCGTAGGCTCCGGCCTCCTTTGCCGCCTGCTTGGCGAGCACGTTGGGCAGGAGCGAAACCGTCTTGATGTCGCAGCGCTCCCAGCGTTGGTCGGCCATCGTGATCACCCGGATTCCCTCCTCCGCCATGGTCCGGCTGGGCCCCGCCATGCTCCGCGCCGTCACGACGAGCGATGGCCGGGCCGCCGCGGGAAACGCGTGGTCGCGGGCTGCAACGCCGCGGGTGACCTGCACATAGACAATCCCATCGACCACCCTGTTGCGCCGGACAACCTCTCCCAGCACGACGCCGAGCGGCCCGCGGGCCATGGGCATGGGAATCCGCAATTCGCGGAGTGAACGCTCCAGCCGGTCGTGATGGCGCCCCGCATCGATCAAGGCACCCCCGCTGATATAGATTACTTCGTAGACCCCGTCCGCGAACTGGTAACCCCGGTCCTCGATATGGACCCGGGCCGCGCCGTGGGAGACGTAGCGGCCGTTGACATAGGCGATACGCGACATCAGAAGAACTCGAGCCGAACGGAGAACAGCTGCTCGAGCTTCTTGACCGCCTTGGCTTCCGCGAAGACGATGAGCCGGTCCTTGGGCCGGATGACGCTCCTGCCACGGGGGATTTCGACCTCTCCCTCGTGGATGATCGCGCCGATGACGATGCCCTCGGGCAGCTTGATTTCGTTGAGCGGCAATCCGACGAGGGGCGAGGTCTCAAGGGCGTCGGCCTCGATCATCTCGGCAGCCCCGTCGCGGACCGTATGGACGGAATGGATGCGGCCTCGCCGAACATACTGCAGGATGGTCGAAACCGTCGATTCCTGGGGACTCACGACGACATCGACGCCGAGCGTCGTCAGCAATGGCCAGTAGGCCGTGTTGTTCACCAAGGTAAAGCTCTTGGTGCAGCCATAGCGTTTGGCCAGCAGCGAGACCAGAATATTGGTCTCGTCGTCGTTGGTGATCGCTATGATCGCCTCGCTCTCCGAGACATTGGCCTCGTCGAGGATTTCCCGCTCCAGCGCGTCGCCATGCAGCACGACCGCGTGAGACGGCAGGTCGTTGGCGAGAAATTCGGCCCGTTCGCGATCGAACTCGATAATCTTGAGGCTCAGCCCCTCGTAGTTTTCCTCGAGGTCGCGCGCAAGAAATAGACCGATATGGCCACCGCCGACGATGATCATCCGCCGCGCCTTGGCTTCTTCGTGGCCGAATGCCGCCATGGCCCGGTGAACCCGATCGGTCTTGACGACGAAATAGACATCGTCGCCGGGCAGCAGCTGGTCGTTGCCGTGGGGCACGCTCATCGTTCCGTCCCGCACGACGCCCACGATCACGATATCGAGGTCGGGGAATAGCTCGGTAAGCTGGCGGAGCGGCGTATTGACGACCGGGCAGTCGTCGTCGCAATGCACGGCGATCAGGCGCACTTTGTTATTGCCGCAGGGCACCATGTCGATCGCACCCGGCACTTCGAGGCGCCGCTCGATTGCCCTGGCAACCTCGATTTCAGGCGAGATCACCACGTCGATCGGCATATGCTCGGGCGTAAACAGGCTCGACCAGATTGGATCCAGATAGGATTGGTCGCGGACCCGGGCGATCTTGGTTGGCACATCGAAGATCGAGTGAGCGATCTGGCAGGCCACCATATTGACTTCGTCGGCGAAAGTCACCGCGATGATCATGTCGGTGTCCTTGGCGCCCGCCGCATCAAGAATATCCGGTCGCGAGGCGTGCCCGACCATCGCCTTGACGTCGAGCGACTCGCCAATCTTTTGGATCAACGCGGGGTCCTGATCGATGACGGTCACGTCGTTGGCCTCGCCCGCGAGGTGGCGAGCGATCGCCGAGCCAACCCGTCCGGCACCGCAGATGATGATTTTCATCTCGTGTCCCCTACCCGTTATCCGGCCCGCGCGCCGGCTTCATTTCGTGTGCCGCCCCGTCTAGCGCGGCCCGCGCACGATGGGGATGTCGAGCTCGCGGATCTTCTTGCGCAGGGTATTGCGGTTCAGGCCCAGGAGGGCGGCGGCCTTGAGCTGGTTGCCGCGGGTCGCTTCGAGGGTGAGCGAGATCAGGGGTTTTTCGACTTCGCGCATGATCCGCCGGTACAGCCCGCGCGCCGGCAGGCCGCCCTCGTGGGCCGCGAAATAATGGTTGAGATGCTTTTCGACGGTCTCGCCCAGGCTGTCGTCGCGGGACTTTGGATTCGCGCTCTTCGCCATGCTTACGCCGCCAAGCGGTCCATCAGCGGCTCGTAGAAGCCGCGGATTTCGGCGCGCACCTCGCCGCCCCTGCGCAGCCGGTTGATCCGGGCGCGAAACTCGTTCGACGCCGGCAGGCCCTTGGAATACCACGCGATATGCTTGCGGGCGCAACGCACGCCGACATCCTCGCCATAGTGGCCCAGCATGGTGTCGAAATGCTCGACCACTGTGCCATACTGCTCGGCCAGCGGCGGATCGGGCAGCCGGGCGCCCGTTCGCAAGTAGTGGATCACCTGGCGCAGGAACCAGGGCCGCCCGTAGCAGCCCCGCCCGATCATCACCCCGTCGGCACCCGAACGGCACAGCAGCTCGCCGGCCTCGTCGAGCGTCGTGACGTCGCCGTTGCCGATCACCGGGATCGAAACCGCTGCCTTGACGTGGCGGATGAAATCCCAGTCCGCCCGGCCGCGGTAGAGCTGGCAACGGGTGCGGCCATGCACAGCGATCATGCGAATCCCCGCCGCTTCCGCGATGCCGGCGAGGCAGGGCGCGTTTCGGCTGTCGTCGTCCCAGCCGGTTCGCATCTTGAGCGTGACCGGCAGATCGACCGCCCCGACGACGGCCTCGAAGATGCGCCCGGCAAGGCGTTCGTCGCGCATCAGGGCCGAACCCGCTTCGCCGTTGACCACCTTCTTGACCGGACAACCCATATTGATGTCGATGATCGCGGCGCCCCGGTCGGCATTGAGCTTCGCCGCCTCCGCCATGACCCGTGGCTCGCAGCCGGCGAGCTGAACCGCCATCGGATATTCCTCTGCGCAATTGGACGACATCTTCATCGACCGCCGGGTCTCGCGGATCATCGCCTCGCTCGCAATCATCTCCGAGATCACCAGCCCCGCACCGGCGCGCTTGACCAGCCGGCGAAACGGCATGTCGGTCACACCCGACATGGGTGCCAGCAACACAGGATCGGCAAGCGTCAGAGGCCCGATGGCAATGGGCGCAAGGGACATCGAGGTATCTACCCGCTATAAAAAAAGGCCGCGTGGCGGAGCGGCGATTTGTGAGCAAAATTTAGGCAAATCTGTCAGCCAGACTATAGGCGGGCCGGCGCGGCTTCGCAACGGGAACCGCAACGCCCGCGGCGGGGCTTCGCAATTCCCAAGCAAGCCAGCGCTCCGGAGCACCGCACCCAAACCCGAAGTATAATCCCAATATCTTCTCATAAAGGATTGTTATTACCGGTTTTCTCCACCTTTCTGGCCATAAAATACGACCCACAGCGCGAGGTCGTCCGAGAAGTCCTCGAAGCGGTGCACGGCGGCCGCGGGAACGAACAGGAGATCGCCCGGCGCGAAGGCCTTGCGGTCGTCGCCGTTCACGAAGGTGCCCGTGCCGCGCATCACCACATAGACCTCGTCCTGGTCGTGGGGCTCCTGGGGGTCCTCGCCGCGGGGCGCATAGACGCCCAGCAACAGGCTGCCGTAGGAGAGCCCCGTCTCGACCCAGCCCTTCTCGGGCGCAGCCGGCATCCGCGCCATCAGGTCGTCCAGTGAAAACAGCCACTCGGCCGGGGGTTGCTTGCCCGCCATGACGCGTCCTCCTCGTCTGCCAATTGCCACGTGCGACGCCGAGCTTAGCGCCTTCGACCTGGCACCGTAAGGGGTCTGCCAAGTGAACGGGCACGGATTCGGATCGCTCGAAGCCAGCGGTATGGCCGGCCTATCCCCTGCCCCAAGTGCTCGAGTCCGTGCCTGGTTTCCGGTCCGGCGCGCATTAAAACGGCCTCCCCGGATGAGGAGGCCGAATTCGACACCAAGCGCCGCGACGATACCCGGGTCGTCCAGGACTTCTTGGAATTACCGTTGCTGCCGCCGGAATTGCCGTTTCCGCCACCGCCATTGCCGCCGGACCCGGTTCCGTGCGCTCCAACCCTAATACGAGTACTCCAGCGAAAATCCGTATGTGCTTTTCGTGTAGTCGGAACTCTCCTGATTCGAGATCGAGTTGTAGTAGTCGTAATTGACCTCGAGTTCGAGATCGTCGGCGATGGCGTAGGTTAGCTGGAGCAACGCCGTGTGCCTGTTGTCGATCCGCTCGCTGCCCAGCGACTCTGTGACATTGTCGTAATTCTTGTGCTGAAATTTGTAGCCTGCCCGGACTTTGAGATCGGCAACCAGGAACGCGAGCGGCGTTACGAGCTCGAGCTTGCCCGTTCCGGCCAGACAATCGAACTGTGGACCGTTTGCGCTCTCGCTTTCGGCGAGCAGCCCGGCGAGCACATAGCTCCGGCTCTCGTTGAAGAAAATGAAGTTGTCGAGCCCCGCGCCATGCTGAACGGCATCGAAATCGTTGCTGCTGCCCTGGACGAAATCCTTGACCTCGAATTCGTAAGCCCCGCTCGCGTACCACGCGGAATTGATCGGGAGGAAGATGCTCGCCCGCGCGATGTTATCGCCAAGAAAATCGAACCCGCCGAGCAATGCGCGCGTGTAGGTATACGTCAGCCCCAGTGTCATACCGCCCACGTCGCGCGAGGCACCCAACGAAGCGCTGTGAATCTGCAGGTTGAAATTCGTTTGTTCGTCGTAGACCGAGTGGCCGAAACTGTAGCCGGTGTCGAGAGATAACTCCGGATCATCGAGAATCTGGTAATCCACGGAAAAGTCGAATTGAGTCACAAAATCCCCGACGCCCGAATCCTCATCGATTTGGGAAACCGTGACCCGGTCGTCATATGCCACGCCCGCCGCGACACGAACATCCCACGCCGATTCATCCTCTTTGTCCGGCTCGGACGCCACGATCCGGTCGATGAAATCCTGGGCGAATTTCGCCGTACTGCTCGAGGGATCGAGCGCCACCGCCTGCTCGAAAGCCGCGATCGCCGCGCCGCTGTCGCCCGTGCGGTCATGGGCAAGGCCGATATTGAAGTAGGCAAGATGGGAATAATCCGGATCCCGGGCCATGGCGCCTTCGAAATAGGGGATCGAACTCGCATGACGATCGAGCCCCTGCTCCGCCAGACCCCGGAAGAAGAAGGCGTTGGCGTTATTCGGCAACCGCGCGATCGACTCGTCGAGAGCTTGGACCGCTGCCTCAAATTCGTCCAGTTTGTAGCGGGAAACACCGAGATGGAAATAGGCGTCGACACGTTCAGGATCGAGCCGCAAGGCCGCCTCGAACGATTCCGCCGCCTCGCTCGTCTGACCCAGCTCTGAGTTGCTGAGCCCCAGAAAATAATGGGCGCGGGCCGACGTCGGATCGTTGGCGACCGCATTCCGGAACGCTGCTTGTGCCGCTGAATACTCGCCGCGCGCGAAATGCTCGAGCCCGCTCCCGAGTGAACCCGGTTCCTCGGCCCCGACCGTTACGCCGATTCCCAGCAGGATAATTCCCGCCACGACGGAATGACATAAGGCTTTCAGGCACAAACCCGCAAAATCCCAGGATACGGAAAACCCGGCGCCCCCTCATACAACAACGGCGACACCACCGGGCCGCCGGGGTGTGTCCGATTGTCTGTGTAAGTGACGCCGTGGGCGACATTGTTTCCGGCCTCAGCGCGCTGAGGCCGGAAAGCGATCCTCGAACAGGATCGCAAACTGCCCCATTGCGGCGGTCCATTCAATAGGCCGTTTCCAGCCGACACCGGCATTGCGGATCGCCAGGAACAACAGCTTGACCGCCGCCTCGTCGTTGGGGAAGCTACCGCGTGTCTTGATGATCTTGCGCAAAGATCGGTGCAGGCTCTCCAGCGCGTTGGTGGTGTAGATCATCTTGCGGATCGCCGGCGGGAACGCGAACATCGGCACCACCTGCTCCCAGGCGCGGCGCCAGCTGGGCGCGATCGCCGGATAGCGCTCGCCCCATTTGGCCTCGAACTCGTCGAGCTTGGCCGCCGCGGTCTCGGCGGTTTCGGCGCGGTAGATCGCCTTGATATCGGGCCTGATCCTCTTTCGGTCCTTCCACGACACGAACGCCAGCGAACTGCGGATCAGATGCACGATGCAGGTCTGCACCGTGGTCTCGGGGAACACCGTTGTTATCGCCTCGGGGAAGCCCTTGAGGCCGTCGACCACGGCGATCAGGATGTCAGCGACGCCGCGGGTCTTGAGGTCGTTCATCACCTTGAGCCAGAACTTGGCGCCTTCGGTCTGCTCGATCCACAGCCCGAGAACCTCCTTCTCGCCTTCAGCGGTGAGGGCCAGTGCAACGTAGACTGCTTTGTTGCGCACCAGGCCTTCGTCGCGGATCTTGACCCGCAGCGCGTCAAAGAACACCACCGGATAGACCGCATCGAGCGGTCGGTTCTGCCATTCGCGGACCTCCTCGAGTACCGCGTCGGTGACCCGGCTGATCAGGTCCGGCGAAACCGCGACCCCGTAAAGCTCCTGCAGATGGCCACGTATCTCGCGCACCGTCATGCCGCGGGCATACAGCGACACGATGCGATCGTCGAAGCCCTCGAGACGGCGTTCGCCCTTGGGCACGATCAGCGGGTCGAACGTGCCGGTGCGGTCGCGCGGCACGGCGATATCGATCTCGCCATCCTCGCTCAGCACCGTCTTGTCCGAGTAGCCGTTGCGGCTGTTACCCGTGCCGCGACCGGCCGGGTCACCCTTCTCGTAGCCCAGGTGATCGCTCAACTCGGCGTCAAGCGCCCGCTCCAAGAGCACCGCCTTGAGTTGCTTGAACAGCCCGTCTTCGCTCAGCAGGTCATCCGGCTTCTCGTAATCGGCCAGAAGTTCGTCCAGAAGTTCAGGTCTGATAGTCCTCATCGTAGGTCCTCCCATACTAAATATTGGACCCACGGCACTCATTTACACAAGATATCTGACACTCTCGGCCGCCGAGATCGAACACCTGTAACGTCGCAATTATTGTCAAGGGGCTCTCCGTACCAACAAGCCCCTGCGATACGTCCGACCGGTCGAGAACCGGCCGATCGGTTCCGACAAGCGAGAAAGCCTAGCACCATGTCAGTGCAGGCTGCAATCGACCGTCTTGTTTGGACCCCTCGTCGTCGTCGCCGTCTTCGTTCACTTCCCAACGGCTTCCTTGGCGGCCTCTTCCGCAGCCTTCTTTCCGGCCTCTTTGGCGGCCTTCGCGGCATCCTTGGCAGCCTCTTCGACAGCCTTCGCGACTTCCTTCGCAGCCTCTTCCGCAGCTTTCGCAGCCTCTTCCGCGGCTTTCGCGGCGTCCTTGACGGCCTCTTCCGCGGCTTTCGCGGCGTCCTCCTTGGCGGCCTCTTCCGCGGCTTTCGCAGCGTCCTTGGCGGCCTCTTCGACAGCCTTCTTCGCGGCCTCTTCGGCGGCTTTCTTGGCGGCCTCTTCCACGGCTTTGTTGGCAATCTCTTCAGCGGCTTTCTTGGCGGCTTTCTTGGCAGCTTCCTCGGCAGCCTGCTTGGCGGCGTCCTTCCGCAGCTTTCTTCGCAGCCTCTTCCGCAGCGGCTTCTTGGCAGCCTTCGCGGCTTCTTCCGCGGCTTTCTCGGCGGCCTTGGCGGTCTCTTCCTCGGCCTTCGCGGCTTCCTTCTCTTCCGCAGCCTTCGCGGCTTCCTCGGCGGCCTTCGCGGCGGCCTTGGACTCCTTCTCGGGCCTCTTGGCCTCTTCCGCAGCCTTCGCGGCTTCCTCGGCGGCTTCTTTGGTTTTCTTTTCGGCTTCCGCCAGGGCCTCCGCGGCGGCGTCTTTGGAGATATCCGCCGCTTCGTCTACGGCGTCGTTTTTGACGTCGCCGACGATAGCGTTGTCAGCAACCTGGTCGTCCACGGCATAGTCGGCGTCCGTCCCGTCTCCGGTATCGGCTTCGTCCATTGCATCGTCGGCCGTATCGTCTCCAACGAAGTCGGCGTCTGCCGCGTCATCGGCATCGCCCGGTTCGTCATCGTTCGAGTCACTTACGGATTCGCCGTCGTCCGCTTCGTCATCAGCGTCGGCCTCGTCCGTTTCGTCGTCTTCGGATTCGGCGGAGTCATTGCCGTCCGAGGGCGCCTCACCGTCCGGGGTGGCGCGAATCTCGAGACTGGCATCGCCGATTGCCGACGCGATGGCGGTCTGGCCCGGAAAGATCAAACCGGTCTGGCCCGTGCTCGCCGCCGTGACCTGAACCGCGCCTTCCGTGACGTGAAGCGCCGTGCCCGTGTCATTGACGTCGACCAAGAAGGTCGTGCCCTTGACCACTGCAGCCATATAGGGGGTCTCGACCTCGAACTCGAACTCAGGCCGGGTCTCGACCTTGAACAGGATCGTGCCAAGCGTTTGGATAACCTCGCTCATGGCACCGTCACCACCGGCCGGGATCTGCATCCGGCTGTCGGGCGAGACGGTGATGCTGTCGCCGTTGCGCATCAGGATGGCGCGACCGTCGATACCCGTGTCGAACGTCGTGCCGGGCTCGACCAGGTAGCCGGGAAAGACATCGACCGTGGCGATGAGCGCCCGCTGGGCCTCGACCTCGCCACTGACGGTGAGGACCGTCCAGCTATCTTCGCCGGCCCGGGCGGAGCGATCCGCGAAGACCGCGAGACCCAGAACGATCAGGGCCGCGGGACCCAGCCGGTTGCCAAATTGCGTAGCGCGATTCCAGATGCCATACATGGCGTAAGTCTTCATCTAAAATTTACCCGCTACCTACGGGATTAGACCGAACTATGCACATTAAGAATTATTAAGTCAATATAAAAATGCACTATACGATTATTTTTACTTATATCTTTACCTTTTCACCGATCCGACACCTACCTAACCATAACCCGAAACTGCAGCTCCCAGCCTGCCCTCCAGGCGCGCGACTAACTCTCAAGACGCTGTAATAAAATGATTATCTCGGACTTCTCTTGGCCCTCTCCCCGACCAGGCGCCGCCCCTCGTGGCGTGGTTAACGCCAGCCCGGGCCGCGCGGAATTATGCTGATGGTTAATCGGCTTGGATCAAGAGCCGAGTGGGGAAACGGTGACGGTAAAGGGGGCATTTCGAGGCTGCGAAACGCGATCGGGCGGCATCGTCGGCGTGACCTGCTACGCACCTTCGAAGCGCGAAGGATCAGGACGCGGCGGCCCCGGTTTTCAGCGTTGCGGCAGGCTCCCCGGCCAAGAGCGCATCGGGCTCGGCTCGGCGGACCTCCCAGGGACAGTCGTCGAGCCAAGCGAGAAAGACCGTCTCGGGCATGGGCTTGCTGATGAAATAGCCCTGGCCGATATCACAGCCCTGGATATCGAGCAGATCGATATGCTCCTGCTCCTCGACGCTTTCGGCAACCACCTCGAGACCCATATTGTGGGCCAGATCGATGGTCGCCTGGACGATCACCGCATCGCCCTCGTCCTCCGTCATGTTCAAGACAAAGGATTTGTCAATCTTGAGCTCGTCGACGGGCAGGCGCTTCAGATAGCCCAACGATGAATACCCCGTGCCGAAATCGTCGATCGAGAGGCGGACGCCCAGTTCGTCGAGGCGCCGGACAGTTTCCAGGGCGCGCTCGGGATCGAGCATGATCGCGCTCTCGGTGATCTCGAGAGTGACGCGGGCGGGATCGAGCCGCCAATTCTCCAGAGACGTTGCCACGATATCCGGGAGATCGTGATCGTGCAGATTGCGCGCCAAGAGGTTGACCGATGCGCCGATCTCGATGCCCGCCGCGTGCCAACCCGACAGCCGGCTAAACGCCCGCTCGACGACCCAGTGGGTGAGCGCGCGGATCAGACCGGTCTGTTCGGCAAGCGCGACGTACTCTTCCGGGTTCTGAAAGCCGTGCTCGGGGTGAATCCAGCGGATTAGGGCCTCAACGTCGCAAACCCGGCCGGTCTTCATGTCGATCTTGGGCTGATAGTGAAGATCGAGTTCGTCTTTTTCGATCGCCTGGCGCAGATCGCCCTTCATCGTCAGGCTGCGAACGGTGTGCTGGTCGAGCTCGGCATCGTAGGACGCGATGCGCTCCTGCCCCCGCTTTGCCAAATACATGGCGACGTCGGCGCACTGCATGAGCCGGCTCGACTCGTCGGCGTGGTCGGGATGGAGCGCAATGCCGGCACTGGCGCCGATTTCAAGCGCGAGGTCCTCGATCTGGAAGGGTTCCTCGAGCATCTTCAGGCACCGTTCGGCGACCCGTTCGGCCCAATCGTGGGAGTTGACCGCAGGCAACAGAATGGCGAATTCGTCGCCGCCCAACCGGGCAATGGTGTCGGACTTGCGCAAGGGTTCGGCGAGGCGCCAGGCAACGCTCTTCAAGATCTCGTCGCCCATATGATGACCCAGGGTATCGTTGATCTCCTTGAAGCCGTCGAGATCGAGCAGGAGGAGACCCAGGCGTTTGTTCTCGCGCTTGGCCGCCCGCAAGGCATGATCGAGCCGGTCGCGCAGCAAAATCCGGTTCGGCAGCTCCGTCAGCGGGTCGTAGAGCGCGAGATGCTGAAGCTCTTCCTGGCGTTTCTTCCGCTCCGTTATGTCGCGAACGATGCCGATATAGAGCTGCTCATCGTCGATCTCGGCATGGCTCATGGCGACATCGACGGCGACAGGCAGGTCACCTTTTTGGGTCGCGACCAGTTCGCGCGGCCCCACACCGACCTGGAAGTAGGCCGCCAGATCGGACTTCGCCTCGGCGAGGCCGGGAAAGATTGTCTCGAGATTATGCTCGACCAGTTCTTCCCGCCGATAGCCGAAAATTTTCAGGGCCGCGTCGTTGACCGTGGCAATCTCGCCCGACGGCTTCGCGGTCAGGATGCCGTCGAGGCTGTTCTCGACCACGCCGCGCATCATCGCGTCGGTCCGCCGAAGGGCCAGATTCTGAAAAATCAGCTTCAGGGAGAGCTCCTTGGTCCGGCTGACCAGGCCCGTCGCGAACAGCAGGGCGAGCATCACCACGACCGGAGCCGTATCGATCAGCAGAGGCCAGGCGGAGTAAATCCCGACTGCCCCGAACACCACCAAGCCCGAGCCGCCCAGAACGATCGCAACGCTTCGCGGCCACGGCCACGCCGCGAATCGCGGACCCAGCACGAGCGCGAGCAGGAGGACGATCGCAAGCACCGGGAGGGAGCCAAGATTAAGCAGGGCGCGGCCCTGGACCAGAGAATTGTAGGCCAAGGCCAGCAAAACCGGCCCGGGCACAGTCTTGAGCACGGGCACGGGCATCATATCGCCGAGCTCGATCGCCGTCGAACCGATGATAATATCCTTGCCCGCAACCACCGCCGGGTCGAATCGGCCGGCCATGACATCGGCAAAGTACAGCCGGGCCATCGTGCCCAAGTCGAGGCCGAAATCGATATGGAAACTCGCCGCCGGCAAGTCCTGGCGGCCCGCGAGAAGCGCGACGAGCGAGGGGATCGCAGAGTCATCCCACCGGTCACGGATCATGGCGCGCCGGACGAGGCCATCGCGCTCCGCGAATACGTTGATCGTGCCGACCCTGGCCTGAAGCTGAAACCGGGGCAGCGGCGCGGTCAGCGACATTGCCGCGCCGCCGGGGCCCTGGATCTGCTGTTTGAAGGCCGGCAGGATCACACGCCCCCCGGTCGTGGCGAGGGCCTGTTCGAGCCTTGCGTCTTCTTCGGGCGACGAGCTGGAGCTGAAATCCACGTCGAACGCCACTTGCCGGGCGCCCGCCGCGATAAGATTTTCGACCACCCGGGCATGGTAGCTGCGCGGCCAGGGCCAGCGATCGAGCTCGTTGAGACTTTGGGAGTCGATCACGACGAGGGTCAGCTCGTCGCTCGCCGAGCGCTGGACCAGACGGTAATTCAGATCGGTCAGTTCTTTTTGGAAGACATTGAGGGCGCCGACCAGATAGAGCCCGGCCAACAGGCCGAAAACCAGGAGCGGCGGCAAATATTTCTTAAAGGTTGTCAATGGCGGAGCAAAAAGGGACCACCGTGGCGGTGTAAGAAGGGACCGCTTGGCGGCTGCGGGCTTGTCCCCGTAGTCCATGGGCGGGCCCCGCGTGCGACGCGGCGTGCCCTCAACAGGCCGACGCGGCGGCGCGCGCGGGAGGGACCTGTGGGCCCATGGGGTCAAGCGTGGGTTGGGTGGTCGGTTCAGTTCGCCGTCGGGGTTTGACGCCTGCGGCTCTGGTTGAGCCTGTAGCTCTCGCCATTCATCTCGAGGATGTTGACGTGGTGGGTGCGGCGGTCGAGGAGAGCGCCGGTAAGCCGCTCGGAGCCGAACACCTCGGTCCATTCGTCGAACGGCAGATTGGTGGTGACCAGGGTCGAGCCGCGCTCGTAGCGCTGGCTGAACACCTCGAACAGGAGCTCGGCACCGGTCTTGGACAGCGGCACGAAGCCGAGTTCGTCGATGATCAGAAGCTTGTAGGTGAAAACGGTTAATGAGGGCTTACGGGAGCGGCCCCGGGCGTTCTTCTATGTCTCGAAGAATTTCTGACCCGCCGGATCACCCCGAGCGGAGCTCCGATCGTCACGCCGCCTCGAGCCCGAAATGCTCGACGACGTAGGGCTGGACGACCCCGGCGTGAAGCGCGAGGAGGACGAGCCGGGCATCGAGATCGTCGCCCGCCTCGAGCGCGTCCTCGATGCGCGCCTCCACGGCGCTCGTGAGGCTCAGGTCGTTGGCCTCGGTAAAAGGCCGGGGGCCCAGCATGCAGTAGGCGAGCAGCTCCGCGGCCAGGGCACAGGCCCGCTCGTCCGGGCTTGCGCCGTAGCCCGCCTCCTTGAGCAGCTTGAGGGTCGTAAGCTTCACGGCATCGGGGACAAGGCGGGGGTGCAGCCCGACCGCGCGAACCGCATGGTCGAGGCGCTGGATCTCGCGGGAACGGCCGAACAGGCCGAAGAATCCGAGCATGCCGAGGGCTCCTTGCGCCGAAAGCGGGCGCGATCCGGCGGCCCGCGCCGGATCGGTTACTATCCGGTTATTGGCTGAATTCGAGCCGCCGTCAAACCGCCGCAAATTCACCCCGGGGCCGGTTCGCGAGCCGCGTCGGGCGGCGGGGTAGTGCATCAGTTTGAAATCTGATCCAGGTTGAGCACTGTAGCGGCCTCACCTGCGTTCCTATATGCTTAGCGGTGAGCATGTATCATTAAGGATGCCGCATGACTGAGATACGAATGACTGTCTATGATCTGCCCACAACCGACCTGCCATATCTTGCTGTGATGATAATGCCAGACGGCACCGTCGTTGCGACAGCGCACGATGGCTTCGAAGAGGCAACAGCGCGCGTCAATATGATGGCTGGCGCTGCGGTCATGATGGCTGGCGCTGCGGTCGCAACATTGGATCGAGTGTAGGTTGCCAAGGGGTCCCAAGGGTCAGAAGCGCCCGGCAGACGTGATCGGTAACGCCGTCCGTGTTATGGAAATTGCGACGGGCCAGCGCGAGGAAGAATTCGAGGCCGAAGACGACGGCAAGGACCCTGCGGCCAAGGCGCTGGGGAAGAAGGGCGGCAAGGCACGAGCCAAGAAGTTGACGCCCAAGCAACGGTCGGATATTGCGAAGAAAGGCGCTAAGGCGCGCTGGAAAAATCAAACTGTGCCTCGGCGGGAAACGACAGAGACTTGATTGCCGCAGGTGGTATCAGTTCCTCATCAATGCCCCTCATAATAATATAAGGCTGCATCATAGGGTCGCGGAATCGGAATTTATATGCTCGTTCACGGCCCTTTCTACTTAGAATGTGCGCTCTTTCATCGGTTATAAATTTCTTCAAGTGTTGTTGGAATGTGTCGACTCTTATAGGTCGGCCAAGAATATCTGACAAAGGATTGCAGATTGACTGAGGTGTAAATTGTCCACGACTGTCCGTTTTGGCCAAAGCACATGCCAGAAGGACGTGGCGGTACAAGCTATCTGATCGATTGCTATGAATTGCTGAAGTGTAGTCGCCTTGGATCGATTCTTGTGATCTTTCAAGCGCTCTTTGGATAGCTGTGTCAACATCGGACTCAGAAACTGCTAAGGAATGTCTCTCTATCGCACTTTGAACAGAGTACAGACCAAGTAGGTGTGCATAAGCGGGCAAACCTCTGGATAGTTCAATAATCTTAAAGTATGCGTCCGGATGTACCTCCATGCCTAGTTGGGAAACCCTCTTATCTATAATTTCCCTCATTTCTCTATTATCCATACGTGACATTGGAACTTGTTCAAGACATCGCGATATCGAAGGGTGTTCGCCAATGAGTTCATGGATATCATCTGCAACACCGACAATTAAGACTGTGACATTTACCGAATAATCTGACAGAGCCTTTATTGTATTCGCCATAAGCTCATGAATAGATTTATCCGGTGATTTGTCAAACTCATCAATTACAACTATCGGTAAGTCATTGGGTTTAAAGATCTGGTCAAACTCTCTCCGAACGTCGTCCGGGTAAATTTCCTCAGGGAAAAACTCAGACAGCGGAATGAGCACCTCACGCCCTTCCTTTACCTCTTTGACGTGCAAATCCCGGAACACTTTTTTCCAAACTGAGGAAAAATCATCGGACGGGTCCACTTGCTCCCGGACGAGGCTGATATGTCTTAGGGTCTCTGGAAATAGTCCAGAGAAAACATTCGCCAACGAAGTTTTCCCAACGCCCCGCTCTCCAAAAAGAATTATGTGTTTTCCACGCTCCGTCATTGCTTCTATCATCTTACGAATCTCCGCGAGCCTCCCAGCAAACAGATCATGTTCGTTAATTGGTGCGGATGGGCTGAATAGTTGCGATGCTTCAAAGCGCTTTGCATCCCAATCTTCTTTGGATGGTGTTTTCGGCATGATGAATCTCCGACGATGGACGTTTGTTGCCACACTAACGCCGCTACTTGATCAACTAAAGCGTAAACTTGTTCATCATAATGAAAATATATGATTGACGCTAAGCATCGGATGTCATATATTGTGGGCATGAACAAACTGCCCCTGAAAACCCGCGCCCTGATCCTGAACATGCTCTGCGAAGGCCAATCTATGCGGGCGACCGCACGGCTGGCCGACGTGAGCTTCAACACCGTCGCCAAGCTCTTGATCGACGCGGCCAAGGTTTGCGCCGATCTGCATGACGAACTGGTGCAAGGCGTCACTGCCGGCCGTATTCAGTGCGACGAAATTTGGTCCTTCACCTATGCCAAGCAGAAGAATGTCGCCAAGGCAAAGGCCGCCCCGGAGAGTGCTGGCGATACATGGACCTGGACAGCCTTGGACGCAGACACAAAGCTAATTGTGGCTTCGATGGTCGGCGGTCGAGATGCCGAATATGCAAACGCCTTCATGGACGATGTTGCTTCGCGGCTGGCAAATCGCGTTCAGATGACGACAGACGGCTACAAAGCCTATCTGGAAGCCGTTGAGGGTGCATTCGGAAGCGATATAGACTTCGCCCAGCTCGTAAAGCTCTATGGCGAAGCGCCGGAGACTTCCAAAGGCCGTTACAGCCCGGGGGATTGCACGGGCACCGTGAGGCGGACCATTGAGGGCCAGCCCGACGACAAGCACATCAGCACGTCGTTTGTTGAGCGCCAGAACCTCACCATGCGGATGCACATGCGCCGTTTCACGCGGCTTACGAATGGGTTTTCAAAGAAGATCGAAAATCACATGAACATGGTTGCGCTCTATACAATGTTCTACAACATCTGCCGCATTCATAAGACCCTGCGCGTCACCCCCGCTATGGAGGCCGGCCTGGCGGATCGCGTGTGGGATATGGAGGCTATTCTAGCGATCATGGATGAGCGGGCACCGAAGCCGGGGCGGCCCAAGACCTACAACAAGCAAATTTCAAACTGATGCACTACTGGCGGCGGAATTGATTTCTCGCGCGGGCCGGTTCACAGTTACGCAACCGAAGCCGCGTGCAGGGCGCGGTCTCCAAGGGAGGAATCCATGGCCGATCATCACGCGACGGGCGGTTGCCACTGCGGCGCCGTACGGTTTTCCATCGACGCACCGGCGAGCGACACCCACCACTGCCATTGCGGCATCTGCCGCAAGCTCCAGGGCGCCGTGTTCGTGACACTCTCGACCTACCCGAGCGACGCCTTCCGTATCGACAAGGGCGAGGACAATCTCTCGGTCTTCGACAGCTCGGAAGGAGTCCACCGCAATTTTTGCAAGACCTGCGGCTCGCACGTCGTGATCACCATCGACTCGATGCCCGAGATCGTCATGATGCAGACGGCGAACATCGACGGCGAGGTCGACCCGGGCAATATCGCGGATGTCTATCACGGCTACGTGGAGTCCAAGGTGCCCTGGTACGACATCGCGGACGGCCTGCCCCAGAAGCCGTAAGCCCCGGGCGGGCGTGTCGGGCCCCCGCCGCTATCCCCTGTTTTGCGCAGCACCCGCGTAGAGAATGGCATTGTGGCGCTCGTTGGCCGCCTCGTAGCGGGCAATCGCGGCGGGCGAGAGATCGGTCTCGGGCAGACGGTCGGGAGCGAAATGGCCGTAATCGTCGCGCCCGCGCACCAGCATTGCGCTGTCTTCACCCAGAAGTTGACGAATCCGGGTCGGGATGTAGCGGATCGCGAAACCGAGACGCCGGTCGGCGGACCGGTTGGGCCCCGAGCCGTGGACGATCCGGATGTGATGAAACGACGCCTCGCCGGGCTGAAGCTCGATATCGACGGCGCGCGCCTCGTCGACCTCGACCTGCACCTCCTGACCCCGGGTGAGTAGATTGTGCTCGCGCCAGGACTCGGCGTGAGGCAGCTGATCGAGGGTATGGCTGCCGGGAATTACCCGCAATGCGCCCGAAGCCACCGTCGACGGCGAGAGCGCGACCCAGGCGGAGACCAGCTCGGGCTCGTTCAGGCCCCAGTAGGTGGAGTCCTGGTGCCAGGACACGAAGGCGGGATCGTTCGCCTCCTTGGTGAAGAAGAGCGACGCCCAGCACAGGATATCGGGCCCGATCAGGGCCTCGACGGCGTCGAGCAGACGCTCGTTGCCCACGATGGCGGCAAGCGAGGTGAGCAGGAGGTGGGGCTTGTGGCGGAGCCGCCCGCCGATCTCCGCCAGACGGTCGCGCTCGAGCGCTTCGACATCGGCGCGGGCCCCCGCCGCCTCGTCGGCCGAGAGCACTCGGAGCGGAAATGCGTAGCCGTCCCGCTCATAGCGCGCTGCAAAATCCTCCGGCGGTTCACCGGTCACGGGCTAGGCGCCCCCGCCGCAGCCGAGAGTGCCCCAGGCGTCGATCTCGACCAGCAGTTCGGGGCGCGCAATGGTGATGTTGCCGATCACCAGGGCGGCGGGAAAGTCGCCCGAAAAGAATTCGCACCGCGCTTCCAGGAAGGCCGGGCGATGTTCCATGCCGGTGAGGTAGGCCGCGAGCTTGGTGATGTCGGCCATTGTTCCGCCCGCCGCCTCGACGAGGTTTTTCATGTTGGTGAAGGACTGGACCGACTGGACGTAGGCGTCGTTTTCGCCGACGATTTCCCGGTCGACATCGAGGCTGACCATGCCGGCCAGCACGATCTGATCGCCCACCAGAAGACAGTTCGACCACATGCCCTCTTCGGGCTCGTAGACCAGCGGACTGGTGACACGTTTCTTGCTGGGCACGACGGCCAGCCCCTTTCCCCGGCGGTGCGAATGTCATGACAAACGCAACCCGTTCGATTTTAATAGGGTGAAGGCCAGAGTCGAGTTGAAATTACGCCGCCCGGCACTGGCAAACTTTTCAGCGGCGCACGGGTGCGAGACTTGATCGGGAGGATCGACATGACGGCTTATCTGATCACCAACGGCACGCTGCTCGACGCGACGGGCGCGGATGCCTGGAAGACCGGCGCGGTCTTCGTCGAGGGCAACATCATTGCCAAACTCGGTGCGGCCGACGCGGTCAAGGCGTTCGCGGAGACCAAAGGCGGATACGAGACGATCGACGCCGCGGGCAAGACCATCATGCCGGGCCTGATCGATTGCCACGTCCATCCCAGCTACAACGAGATCACCTCGATCGAAGGGCTCGATCTCTATGGCAGCGCCGAATACCGGACGCTCAAGGCGGCGCTCGCGATCCGCAAGATCCTGCGCGCCGGCGTGACCAGCGTGGGCAGCCCCGGCGGCGTCTGGAAGATCAACGTGGCACTGCGCGACGCGGTGAACGCAGGCCTGATCGAGGGCCCGCGGATCGTCGCCGGCGGCCATTACATCTCGACCTGGAACGGCACGGGGTCGTTCTTTCCGAGCCACGTGCAGCACCCAGTATCGTCGTTCGCCGTGCTCTGCAACACGCGCGACGAGATGGTCGAACAGGTGCGCCGCGAGATCAAGGACGGGGTCGACATCGTCAAGGTCTCGGGCGACGGCGACACCTCGACCTCGGCGGGCATGGACCTGCTGGGCAGCATCACGCTCGACGACCTCAAGGCGATCGCCGAGATCGCCCACCGGATGAAACGCAAGGTGACGATCCACGCGCGCTCGGGCCGGGCCTCGGCCGAGGCTTCGCAAGCGGGCTTCGACTGGATCATCCACGCCTCGTTCATGTCCGACGAGGACCTAGGCGTCGTCGTCGAGAACGGCACGCCGATCAACCCGACGCTCTCGCTGCTCGCCAACACGGTCGAATGGGGCCCCGACCTGGGTGCCACGCCCGAGCTGATCGAGGCCTACAAGGTCGAGCTCGACGCTGCGAGCCGGATCCTCACCAAGGCGCACGAGGCGGGCGTGACCCTGATGGCCGGGACCGACAGCGGCATGATGACGGTTCCCTCGGGCGCCTGGCACGCTCGGGAGATGGAGCATCTCATGACGTATTGCGGACTCTCCAACATGGAGGCGATCCAGACCGGAACGAAGAACGCCGCCGAGGTGCTGGGCCTGGGCGATCAGGTCGGCACGCTCGAGGAGGGCAAGCTCGCGGATATTCTAGTCGTGAACGGCGATCCGCTCGCCGACATCGAAGTGCTCCAGGATCCGGCACGGCTCGACGTCGTCATGAAGGACGGCCGGATCGTCGATACCGAGACGCCGCTGCCCGAGCCGATCATCCATGGCTGGGAGAAGCCGCTCATCGTGTGGCCGGATCCCACGCCACGCCTGGCAACCCAGGCGTGGGTGCGCGAGCATGCGAGCAGCAAGCCGCGCTGGATGGCGAAGATATCCGAAGCCGCCGAATAGGCGGCGGGATCGTCTTCGGACCATCGCAGGATCGCGCGCAATCCAGGGGAAAACGACGCCATGGCGTTCTATGAGTCGGACGAGCTGAAGCTCTATTACGAGGAACGGGGCGCGGGCGAGCCTCTCGTGCTGGTACACGGCTTCGGCCAGAACCGGACGACCTGGCTCGACGTGATCGATGCCTACGCGCGTTATTTTCGGGTGATCACCGTCGAGCTTAGGGGCGCGGGTGAAAGCGACGTTTCGGCGCCCGGCTATACGGTGCAACGCGAGATGGTCGGCGACATGCTCGCCCTGATGGAGAGCCTCGCACTCGAGCGCATCCATTTCGCAGGTTTCTCGCTCGGCGGCGCGATCGGCATGGAACTGGCCGCCACCCATCCCGACCGGCTGATTTCGCTGTCACTGCATTCGACCTGGCAGGGCGGCCCCTGCCCTCACCTCGAGCGCTGGACCGAGCTCCGCATGCGCCAGATCATCCAGAACGACCCGATCGTCAATGTCGGCACGCGGATGTTCAATTTCTTCGGCCCGGAATTCATCGACGAGCACGAGGACCGGCTGGAGGTCTTCATCGACCGGGAGAAAAATTTTCCCCACCTGCCGACGCCCGAGGGCATCGAAGGCCACGCCCGGGCCTGCCAGAGTTTCGACGCGCGCGACCGGCTGGCCGACATTACGACACCGACCCTGATCACCGTTGGTACGAACGACCGCACCACGACGCCGGGCCAGGCGCGTTACTTGCGCGATCACATCCCGAACGCGGAGCTGATCTTCATCGAGGGGCCGGGACACTGCACCATGTTTCAGTGCCCCGAGGAGTTCACTTCCATCAGCCTCGGCTTCCTGCTGAAGCAGAACGGACCCGGCTAGGCCGCGGTCGGCTCGACGAGTTTGCCCAGGGTCGGCCAGACCTGCGGGCAAAGGTGGTGGTCGACCGGAAATTTATCGCCGTGCCTGATAATCGGATCGACGGGCGGGATAAGCGCCTTGGAAGGGCGCCGGACGGCGTAGGTCGCATCGTCGCCCACCCAACGATGAGCGATGGCGCGCCGCCGGCGGTCGCTCGTATTGCCGAACGCGGTGTGCACGGTCAGCAGGTGCTGAAACACCACGTCGCCGGGCTCGGTCTCGAAATAAATCATGTCGAGCTCGTCGCGCATGGTCTCGAAATCGGGCAGCGGCTCGTAATGCTCGGGCTCGTCGTCGCCGGGAATTTCCTGATCGAAGCCCGCGGCGAAGTAGGTTTCGCCCTCGCGGGCACTGGCACCCGGCGCCTCGTACCAAATCTGGTCCTTGTGGGAGCCGCGGATGTATTGCACCGCGCCGCTGTCGAGCGTCACGCGGTCGAGCGGCGCCCAGCTGCCGCAGACCTGCCAGCCGTTGCAGGGGTTGGCGGATTGGTCGTTGTGCCAATCGGTGATGTAGGGCGAGTGGGGCTCCTTGACCAGAATGAAATCCCACAGGAGGTTGATCCGGCTCGACCGGGTGATCCGGGCGGCGAGCTGAGCCAGGGGCGAGTCGAGGGCGAGCGCCCGAAAATCCCCGTCGACTCGCCACATGTAGGAATCGATGGCGAAGCGGCCGCCCTTGTCGTCCTTGTTGAGATCCAGACCCATCTCCGTCGGTTGGTCGAGCAGACGATCCATGGCATCGCGCAAGCGCTCGATCCACTCGATATCGAGAGCGCCCCGAATGCAGACGGCGCCGTCTTCCTCGAAGGCGCGGACCTCGTCTTCGGTGACGTCTCGCAAGGGCTCTCGATTCATGGTTCCCTTCCCCGCTGCCAATCGCGCATTGTTACGAAAACTGCGGATTTTTCGCAAGGTTCCGTCATCGCGACCAGGGGAGGCGTTCATGGAGACAGCAGACACGGACATCGAACGGCGGCTGCAAAGGCTGGAAGACATCGAGGCGATCAAACAGCTCAAGGCGCGCTGCTCGCTGCTGGTCGACCGGGACGACGCCGAGGGGTTTGCAGGGCTGTTCACGGACGACGGCGTGTTCGCGGGCGCATTTCAGAGTCTGGAGGGACACACGGCACTCCGGGCTGTGACATTCTGGCCCTTCATGGTGCACTACACGGGCAACCCGATCATCGAGGTGGACGGAGACGAGGCGCACGGGACCTGGTATTTCCTGCGCCCCTATACGGACCACGAGGGCCAGGCCTGCTGGGCGGGCGGGCTCTACGAGGACGACTACCTTCGCGAGGACGGGTTGTGGAAATTCCGCAAGATCACAATCACGAACTTCTTTGCCGTGCCCTACTCGGAAGGCTGGGCGCCGGTGGCCGCGGCGGGACCGGCGTGAGGGGCGGGCTCTTCATCGCTCGCGGCAATCGACCTGACGGCCGACGCCTACGCGAGTGCGCCGCATAAGCGGCGGGCCGCAGTCGCGGCCTAGGCGAGTGCGCCAGATATCTTTTGTCGGGGCCGGACGCCATTGGCCATCCCCGGTCCTGCGGCGGCCCGTTCGTAACCAACGTTGAACGTGTCCACGTCCGGTAGGGGCTCGTAAAGTCCGGGGAAACCCACATCAGCGGATTTCGCTCTCGTCAGGTAAATTGCACCCGGGCTTGGCCCAGCTCCTCCCAGGTCATCACGACCTCCGCTCCCTTCCCGAAATCTTCGATGTTGGGCGTTACCGCACCGAGCAGGAAGCGGGTGCCTTTTACGACGATCATGCCCCGGGCGGTCATGTGGCCGAGACACCAGGCGAGCACCTCGAAGGGATGGCCCAGCAAAACCGATGCGGGATCGCCAGCGACGTACTCGCCGTCGATCGTCAGACGCCCGTTGAGCGCCGCCAAATCGAGGTCCCGCCAGTCGGTGAAGGGAGCGCCGAACACGCCGCCCCAGTTCGAACTGTTGTCCATGATCATCGGATAGGCGATCGGCGGCGACAGCGCAAAATAGTCGATGCTGAAATCGACCAGCTCGATTCCCGCCATGCAGGCATCGACGTGGGCGCCGACGCTCTCACGAGTGAACGGACCGTCTGCCGCGCTCACGTCCGCACCCAGCCGGACGGCGAACTCACCCTCGATGCGGGGGCGGTTGAAGCCGCGGAATGGCACCGCGCCGCTCTGCTCGATCAGTCTCGAAGCGAGAATGCCGCCGAACGCGGGATTGTCGATCCCGAGAACCTCGCTGCCACCGCACGCGGCACGAATGTTGGGGCTGACGAGCCCGACCTTGTAGCCGACGACCTCGCCCAGTCCTGCGGCCGCCAGATGGTCCTGAACGCCGGCCTGAATGTCGTAGGCCTCGGCTTCGCTCTCGGGCCAGCACGCCGCAGGCAGGCCGTCGAGCATGGATGGGCCGAGCCGCGCGCCGCCGAACAATTCTACCGTGCGTGTAAACGAGGTTTCGTCCATGTCCCGTCCCTCGGCCTGTTTTAGTTCCGGTCAGTAAATCATAGTTGGATCGGCTGGCGGAAGAGCCTCACGGACAGGCGGGATCACGGAATCGTGCTAGGCTCATCGCGAAGATGGAGGGAGAGCCCCGATGACCCGGCTGGAAACTTGGCAGATTTCGGGCGAGAAACCGGAGCTGTACGAAAAATATTTCGTGCCTGCGATTTTCGCCGAATGGGCGCCCTGCCTCGCCAACGCAGCCGCGCTCGCGCTGGGCAACAGCGTACTCGACATCGCCTGCGGCACGGGGATCCTTGCTCGGGAATGCAAAACCCGGGTCGGCGAGGCCGGAAGCGTCGCGGGGCTCGACCTGAACGGCGGTATGCTGGCAGTCGCAGCGCTGGCGGCGTCGACTATCGAATGGCACCAGGGCGATGCGACCGAGCTTCCCTTCGGCGACGGCTCGTTCGATGCGGCGGTCTCCCAGTTCGGCTTGATGTTCTTTCCGGAACGGGCCGGCGCCATCGGGGAAATGTGGCGGGTGCTGGCGCCCGGCGGGCGGCTCGTCGTTGCGGTGTGGGATGCACTCGAAGCCACGTCCGTCTACGCGATCCTGGCTCGGCTCTTGGACAAGCATGCAGGTACGGCGGCCGGCGACGTCATGCGCGCGCCGTTCAGCCTGGGCAACAAAACGGTGCTGGACACGCTGTTTCGGGGCGCGGGGCTCACGGGCGTCGCGATGCGAACCCATACCGGCACCGAGCGCTTTTCATCGCTCGCCGAGTTCACCGAGATCGAGATCAAATGCTCGCCTGCGGCCGAACTCTTCAGCGATGCGGCATTTGCCGCAATTGTCCGGGATGGGAAGACCGAGTTCGCGGACTGGTTCACCGCCGACGGGCGGGTCGAATTCGAGTCGAGCGCTCATCTGATCACCGCGAAAAAGGAGTGATAATACCGGGGCCGGCGACGTCACAAGGCGGAGGAATACGTCTAGAGAGTCGACCGTTCCTCGATCCGATCGAGGACGTTAGGGATTCATCCGCCCGCGAGAGCGGCGCCGCAGGTTGATCCAGATCAAGGCCCAGCCGCAACGAATTCTCCAGACTGTAATGCGTAACCCGGTTTAGGCCAGGACCGCGGGACCGGAGGGTGTCGTTTTATGCGAACGCGGGAGTTGCAGTCATGTTGTGGGAATTAGGCTTGCCGCTTCTGGTCATGCTCGCAACGTGCATCGTCATGGGCTTTCTGGTTATCGCCGGGCGCAAGCTGATCTTCAGCCCGCGCCGGGATGACCACATGGACCAGCTGACCTGACGGTCGCGCCCAAGTCGCCGCGCCGCCTAAGCGGGTAGCCGGCCTGGCAGCGCGCGTTTCAGCGCGGCGATGTGTTCGACGCCGAGGCCGCAGCAGCCTCCGATCGCCTGGACACCGCCGCCCATCCAGCGCCGGGCCATGGCTGCGTAGTCGTCGGGCGTGACGAGGTCGATGAAGCGCCAGTCGATGGGCATGCCTTCGTCGCCGTCCTCGGCGTAGACCATCAAGGCTCCTGACCAGTGACTCTTCAGGACGGCGAGAGCTGGGTCCACATGGGCCAGCTCAGTGTGCATGATTCCCGCAACGACCCCACCGCTGGCCATCACGTTGTCGACGACCTCGTCGAACGTGGGATCGCTGTGGGGATCGCTGTGGGCCTCGCGGAACATGCGCACCGCGCCCGCCTCGTCGACCCGGCACGAGAACCCCACCCAGACGGGCAGGCCCGTAGCCGCACCGGCCTCGGCGGCCGCAACCGCGTAATCGTGATCCATCATCATTTCGAGCATGATGAAATCGACCCCGGCATCGGCGAGTATGTCTGCCTGCTGGCGATAGCTTGCCCGGGCTTCCTCGAGCCCCGGCTTGTATTCGAGAGCGATGCCGCCGCACATGCTGGAGACCGAACCCGCGATCCAGACCGGGCGATCGGCGGCGGCGTCGCGTGCTTCCCGGGCAAGCTCGACGGGGCGCCGGTTATAGAATTCGATCTCGTCGGCGAGGCCCGCCGAAATCAGGGTGTGGGGGCCGCTGCCGAAGGTGTTGGCGATGATCACGTCGGCGCCGGCGCGAATGTAATCCTCGTGGGTGGCGCGGATGACGTCGGGACTGGTACGGATCGAGCCCGCGCACCAAATCATCTCGTCCATGGGCGCACCGCGCTTCTGGACCTCGGTTCCCATGGCGCCGTCGAGGATCAGGATTTCGCCGGCCGCCAGGCACTCCATGATCGTGGTCATCGCCTCGCCCTCCCGTCTCAACGGGAGCATAACGCCGCAGCCGTTGCGCCGGAAGACCGTTTGGCGATGGCTCCAGCGGATTACAGCAACCCGTCAAGCGATCCACGGAATATCCGGGAAAGCATCGAGGTGCGCGCCTTTGCCTGCTTCGAAAGCTGATCTTCGAGCGTCGGCGTTAGCGGTCTTTCGGCGCGTAGGCGCCCAGCAGCTTGAGCAGGTCGCCATACCAGGCAATCAGGCCGAACAGCAAGGCCGCGAGCAGTACGAAGAATACGGCGACGGCGCCCATGACCGGCGTGTAGCCGTAACGCAGGCTGTTGACGATCTTGATCGGGATGGTTTCGACGGTGACGCCGGCAACCATGAACGCGATGATGTATTCGTTCAAACTTAACACGAAGCAAAACGCGTAACCCGATACAATATAGGGTAAAACCAAGGGGAAAATGATCGTTAGAAAGATCTGGCGGTTGTTCGCGCCCATGGTGCTCGCCGCCTCGATGAGCCACTTATCCAACGACTCCAGGCCGAGCGAGATCATCATCAGGGGCAGGGTCACAAGGAAGACGCCGTGACAGATGATGTCGTTCTCGATGCGCCCGTAATGGCCGAGCGAGGCCCAGAAGATCAGAAACCCCAGCGCAGTCACCACCGGCGGCAGCATGAACGGGATGATGCCGAGCGTGAACAGGGCCTTGGCGAAGAAGATCTTGTAACGCCACAGAAAATAGGAGATCGGTAGCGCGATCGAGATGGCGATGACGCCCGAGGAGGATGCCACGATGAGGCTGTTGGTCAGCGGCTCGAGCCAGTCGCTCTTGGTGAACAGCTCGCCGTACCACTTGAAGGAGAAGCCTTTGGGCGGAAAGAACAGGCTCTTGCGCTGATTGAACGAGATACCCGCAACGACGATCATCGGCAGGAGCAGGAACAACGTAATCAGGCCGACGTAGACACGCGCGCCCCACTTCGTCATGTCGCCACCTTCCGGCGCTCGCGGTTGACGAAGAGCGTCAGCCCAATCAGGGCAAAGGAGACCAGGATCAGGAAAATCGCCATGGCGGCGGCGAAAGGAATGTTCGACTTGTAGATCGCTTGGTCGGTGATCATCACCGAGAGCGTCCAATGGGCCGGCCGCCCCAGCATCTGGGGGATCAGGTAAGCGCCCAGGGTGAAGACGAAGACCAGGATCGTCGCCGCCATGATGGTCCGGCGCATCATCGGCACGGCCACGGTCAGGAACGTGCGCACGGGCGAAGCGCCCAAGGTTCGGGCGGCTTCGATCACCCGGTTATCGAGGCGCGAGACCGACGGGTACATCATGAATACCGCGTAGGGGAAGGTGAAGTAGACCAGACCCGTCAGCACCGCCGCGAAACTTGGGAAATAGGCCTCGGATTTTTCAAAAATACCGAGCCAGACCAGGATGTTGGAGACACCCGCCGTACGCGAGAGCAGAACCGACCAGGAGAACGCCATGAGCACTTCGGACATGGTGAGCACGCACAGCAGCAAGACCACGATGGGAATCTGGATTCGCCGGTGCATGCGGGTGATCAGGTAGGTGAAGACAAACCCGGTGGAGACGCAGATGGCGGCGGTCAGTCCCGCGACCATCAAGGAAAAGCCGAGATTGTTGAGAAACAGCGGAGTGAGGAAGCGGGCGTAATTGGAGAACTCGAAGGCGGGCTCGTAGAACCCACCCTGCACGCGGTGAAAGAAGCTCACCACAAGCAAGATGACGAACGGAATAACGAAGAAGACGCCCAGCATCAGGCCGGGCCAGAGCATAGGCGCGTAGGGCTTGAGCCGGGCGCCCAGCGGCGGACGGGCCGGCGCGGCGACGCTCAGCGTGGTCATCGGCGCAACCCGATGCAGGCGGCCTCGGGAAAATGAACGGTTACCGCATCGCCATCCTGAACGTTCACGCGGTCGCGGGGCGAGGCCAGGCTGATCACGGTGACGCCGGCGCAATCGATGTAGGTCTCGACCTCGAACCCGAGGTCGCGCACGAACGTGACCCGCCCTTCGAGGCGGTTCTCGCCGTCGACGGTTCCAACCTCGACGGATACCTCTTCCGGGCGGATGCACAGCGTCGCGGGCTGGTCGGGAGCGATGTCGTCGGGCAGGGTCGAGACCGCGAAGCGCCGATCCTGAACGGCGACGCGGTTCGCCCCGTCGCAATGGCCGTCGAGCAGGTTGCTCGACCCGATGAAGTCGGCAACGAAGGGATTTGCGGGGCGGCGGTAGATTTCGAGCGGGGCACCGACCTGCTGGACCACGCCTTCGTCGAGGACGACGACGTAATCCGAAATGGTCATTGCCTCGCGCTGGTCGTGGGTGACGACGATGGTCGTGATGCCGAGACGCTTTTGAAGCTGGCGCAGTTCCACCTGCATCGCCTCACGCAGCTTGGCGTCGAGCGCGGAAAGGGGCTCATCAAGCAGAAAGAGCACCGGTTCGAGCGCCAGCGCGCGGGCCATCGCGACGCGCTGCTGCTGGCCGCCCGAGAGCTGAGATATATGCCGGTCGGCAACGTCGGGCATGCGAACCAGCTCCAGAAGCTCGTCGATCCGTTGTTTGCGGGTCTGCTTGTCGACGCCGCGAATGCGCAAGCCGTAGGCGATGTTCTGGCCGACGGTGAGATGGGGAAACAGGGCAAAGGACTGAAACACCATGCCCACGTTGCGCTTATGGGTGGGAATATCCGTAATGTCCTGGCCATCGAGAAAGACGGCGCCCGCGGTGGGCGGCTCAAGCCCGGCGACAAGGCGGAAGAGCGTGGTCTTGCCGCTGCCCGAGGGACCGAGAAACGAGATGAGCTTTCCGTCGGGCAGGTCGAGATCGACCCCGGAGACCGCGACGACCGACCCGAAATTCTTGGTCACACCCTTGAGGCTCAGTTGTGCCATGGCCCCTTTCCTGCCGTTGCGCGCAACGGGCGGGGTTGCCCCGCCCGCGCGTACGACGTCTGTCGTGCGAATGCTAGCCGGTGATCATCTCGGTCCAGCGGTCGTTGAGCCAGTCCCCCTTGTTTACGTACATGTCGTAATTGGGAAGGATCGCCGGGCCGTCGGTGGTCACCACGGCCCACTCTTCATCGGTGAGATCCGTCGTGCTCTGCGGGATCGGCGGTGCGATGCCGACCATGCGGGCGATGACTTCCTGGGCCTGGGGCGTCATGGTGAAGTCGAGGAAGGCGTGGGATTCGTCGTTGGCATCCGTGCCCGTGGTGATCGCCCACCAGACGCGGTTTAGAATCGGGCCTTGCTTGGTCCAGGACTTCTGGATGGGCACCCCGGTCGAGATCGCGTATTCGGCGACGTCGTTGTAATAGAGGCCGATGGGAATCTCGCCCGATTCAAGGCCCTGCTGGAGCTGCGCCTCGTCGCGGAACCAGAGCTTCACGTTGGGCTTCATCTCGCGAATCTTCTCCAGCACCTCAAGGATGCCCTCGTCGGTGTCGAGAATCTCGAGCCCGCCGAACCAGGTCTGGGCCGTGATGTCGATCAGGAAGCCGACGTCGGGCTGGGCCATGACGCCGACCATGTCCTTGAGCGCGGGATCCCACAGGATCTCCCACGAATCCGGGGGTTCGGGGAAGGCCTCGGTGTTGGACACCAGGACGATGTAGTAGTAGCCCCAGGAGACGCCGTCGAGAACGCCGTTGCGGTCGTAATGCTTGCCGATCTCGGTCAGGTTGCCGATGTTGGGCAGCTTGGCCGTATCGAGGGGTTCCCACAGCGCGTTGGTCTGGCCCCGTTCCATCGGGATATCGATCAGACCGGAAATATCCACCAGCACCTCGCCGGCGCGCTTGGCCTGGTCGACCTGGACGAGCCAGGCATCGCCGATGGTCTTGGCAACGGAGTCGACCTCGATGCCGGACATCTCGGTGAACGGCGGATAGACGAACTCGGCCATGCTTTCCTCGAAGAAGCCGCCCCAGGTCGCGACCGTGATGGGCCGGTCGACGGCGGCCCTGCCCGGGCGCGGTAGGCCGAGGGTCGACGCCCCCAGAGCGGCGGCCGCGGAGCCAGCCAGGAATTGGCGCCGATTGGGCGAAAATCTTGGTCTCATTCTCATCATGATTTGTTCTCCCGTTTATCATCGATGTTCGACCCCGGATTTGCCGGGAACATATTTGCGCTGGCCGGCGATGACCCGGACCAACGGTCTCCCGGCATGCTACACGACATAAGACCGCCCTGACCAGTGCCCCCCGCTTGGCAAGGCCCCACCGAGCCGCTAGGTTCGCGGGACCGGCTCGGATGAGTCCGGCAGGGTTGGGAAGGGCCGGACACCGATGACCGGAACCGTAGCGCTGATCGTCGCCGCAGGCCGGGGCCACCGGCTGGGCGCGCCGCTGCCCAAGCAGTATCTTCGCCTCGCGGGGCGCGCGATTCTCGCACATACGATTTCGGCTTTCGCCGCCCGATCCGAGATCGACACGGTTCGGGTCGTCATCAACCCCGACGACCGGGCGCTCTACGACGCCGCACTGGCCGGTCTGCCCGCCGACCACGAGGCTAAGCTGCTCGAGCCGGTCGCCGGCGGCGCGGAGCGTCAGGATTCCGCGCGAAACGGCCTCGAAAGCCTGGAACCGATGGCGCCCCGAGCGGTTCTGATTCACGACGCCGCCCGCCCGCTGGCCGACGGGAGCCTCGTCCTGCGCACGCTCGATGCGCTGCAATCGGCCGACGGGGCGATCGCGGCGCTGCCGGTCTCGGATACGCTGAAGCGCGAGGCGGCAGACGGCGTTCGCGTCGAGGCGACGATCGAGCGCAACCACCTGTGGCGGGCGCAGACGCCCCAGGCGTTTCGTTTTGACGCGATCCTTGCGGCCCACCGCGCGGCCGCGGGAGAGACCCTGACCGACGACGCGGCCGTGGCGGAGGCCGGCGGGCTGACCGTTGCTCTGGTTATGGGATCGGAGGAGAATTTGAAGGTGACCGACGCCGCCGATCTTGCCCGCGCCGAATGCCTACTGGCCGCCCGCCGCGCCGACGTGCGGGTCGGCCAGGGCGTCGACGTGCACCGGTTCGGGCCTGGCGATCACGTCGTGCTGTGCGGTGTGCGGATCGACCACGACCGGGGGCTGGTCGGCCACTCGGACGCGGACGTCGGGTTCCACGCCCTGGTCGACGCCGTGCTGGGCGCGCTGGGCGCCGGCGATATCGGCAGCAATTTCCCGTCCGGCGACACGCGCTGGAAGGACGCGGAATCAATCGTCTTCGCCCAACACGCCGCCGCCCTGGTGCTCGAGGCGGGCGGCGAGATCGGCCATCTGGACGTCACCCTGGTCTGCGAGGCGCCCAAGATCGGCCCCCATCGGGACACCATGACGAACCACACGGCCAAGGCGTTCGGCGTCGAGCCCGCGCGCGTCAGTGTCAAGGCGACCACGACCGAGGCCCTGGGCTTCCTCGGGCGGGGTGAAGGCATCGCCGGATTTGCGAGCGCGACGCTCCGCCTGCCGCTCGAGGCAGACGGTCCACCGCCCGGCGCTCCATGAGCGACCCCGCGCGCGCCGTGCCGCAACCGCCGCCGCGACCGGCCTTCTGGCACCCCTCTTCGCTGATCGCGACCTGGTTCGGAGCCGGGCTGCTGCCCAAGGCGCCCGGAACCTGGGGCTCGCTTGCCGCGCTTCCTTGCGCCTGGCTTATCGCCTGGGCAGGCGGTCCGGCCGCGCTCGCCGCCGCCGCCGCCGCCGCGTTCGCGATCGGCTGGTGGGCGTCGGAACGCTATGCCAAGGGGCGGCACGACCCGGGCGAGGTGGTCATCGACGAAGTTGCGGGGCAATGGCTCGTGCTCATCGTCGCGCCCCTCCATCCGCTATTCTACGGCATTGCCTTCCTGCTCTTCCGGTTCGCCGATATCACCAAGCCCTGGCCCGCGAACTGGGCGGAGCAGAGGCTTCCCGGCGGGCTCGGAATCATGGCGGACGACATCATCGCGGGCATCTATGCCGGCGCCGTGCTGTATCTGCTCGCCGACTGGATTGTCCCATGAGCTTCGCACCAAGCCTGATCGAGCGCGCCGTCGGCCTGCTCGACGCCTTCAAGGCCGACAACCTGATGCTGGCGATCGCCGAATCCTGTACCGGCGGCATGCTGGCAGGGTTGATTACCCACGTTCCGGGCAGCTCCGAAGTCCTCGAGCGGGGCTTCGTCACCTACACCGACCGGGCCAAGACCGAAATGATCGGGGTGCCCGCGCCGTTGATCGATAAGGTCGGCGCGGTCTCCGAGGAGGTCGCGCGCGCCATGGCGTTGGGCGCGATCGGTCGTTCGGCGGCGGATATCTCGGTTGCGATCACCGGTATCGCCGGGCCGGCCGGGGGCACAGCCGAGAAACCCGTGGGCCTGGTCCATTTCGCCGCGGCGCGCCGGGACGACGGGGTGTTCCACGAGCGCCACGTCTTTCCGGGCGATCGGGAGGCGGTGCGCATCGCCTCGCTCGAGGCCGCACTCAAGCTGACGATGCGGCGGCTGGACGCCGGATGACGGGACGCGAAAGCGGATGGCCGCCCATGGCACAGCGCCCTGCGAGGAATCCGGCATGGGGCATCGTGTATACAAAATTATTCCGATTGCCAAACCCAGCATAGATGGCATGAAGACCCGCGCTGTAAATTACGCCTTATGCCAGTTCAAATTTTGTTTGATCCGGCAAGGAGCCTGACAAAATGGGCGAACCCAGCCTTCACCCGGACATGGAGATTATCTTCCAGGCGCGGGATGCCTCGGGCGATGCAGGAACGACGCCCGTGGAAGCACGCGCCTTCTGGACCCGCTACACCGCCGCCACGTCGGAACTCCCGCCGGCAGACATGACGGTGTCGGATACGACCGTGCCCGGGGCCGATTTCGACGTACCCGTGCGGATCTATCGCCCGGCGGACGCGGGTTCCACGCCGCCAGCGATCGTCTATTTCCACGGCGGCGGCTTCATGCTGGGGGATCTGGACAGCTCCGATAGCTTCGCCTGGGGTCTCGCGGACGGCACGGGCGCCCTGGTGGCAAGCGCGGATTACCGCCTGGCGCCGGAGCACCCCTTCCCCGCCGCCTTCGACGACAGTTTTGCCGTGCTCGACTGGCTCGGAACCGACGCCGGCGGCCTGGGCGTCGACACGGGCCGGATCGCGGTGGCCGGGGAGAGCGCGGGCGGGAATCTGGCCGCCGGGCTGGCACTCGCCGCCCGGGAGCGGGACGGACCGGCGCTGGCAGCGCAGGCGATCGTCTATCCCTGCACGGGCATCGACCTCGAACTGCCCTCTTATACGGACTTCGCCGAAGGCACGGGTCTGACCACCGCCAACATGATTGTCTTCAGGGACGCCTACACACCGGATGCCGCGGGGCTCGCCGACTGGCGGGCCTGGCCGGCGGTCGCGGCGGATTTCTCAGACCTGCCGCCCGCCCTGGTACATACCGCGGAGATCGATCCGATTCGCGACGAGGGTCGGGACTACGCCGCGAAGCTTGCGCGCGCGGGTGTCGACGTGACCTACCGGGAGGCCCGCCGCATGATTCACGGCTTTACCCGAGCGCGATTCGCGGGCGCCGGCGCGCGGGCCGAGTTCGACGCGATCTGCGAATTTCTGAAAGGCCACCTCACTTCATGACAGCGGATTTCGACAAAGGTCCCAACGAACCACTGATCGGGGTGCCGGGAAGCCGGGAAAAAATCGACACGCCGGCGCTGGTGCTCGACCTCGATGCGCTCGAGCACAACATCGCCAGCATGGCGGCATTCGCCAAATCCCGCGGTATCGGCCTGCGCCCCGTCGCCAAGATCCACAAGTCGGTCGAGATCGCCCGGCGCCAGATGGACGCCGGCGCACGCGGCGTGTGCTGCGCCACCCTGCGCGAAGCCGAGGTCATGGTCGACGCGGGCATTCCCGGCGTCTTCCTGTTCACCTCCGTGGTCAGCCCGGCCAAAATCAAGCGGCTTGCCGCGCTCAACGAAAAGGCCGAAGGATTACTTGTCGCGGTCGATGGAAAGCCCAACGCCGGCGATCTTGCCGCCGCCGCAAGAACGACGTCTAAACATTTACAATTACTCGTAGATTTTGAAGTCGGCGGAGGCCGAACCGGGCTGATCGGGATCGACCAAGCGGTCGATCTCGCCCGCTTCATCTCGAACACGGATGGACTCGATCTGGCGGGCGTACAGGGCTACGACGGCAGCTTCCAGAACACGCCGAACTACGCCCGCCGGCGGCACCAGGAATTGGTCGGGCTGGCCCCCTTGCGCGCCCTCTGCGAGCGTCTCGTCGAGGAGCGGCTGGCACCCCGGATCGTGACCGGCGGCGGCACGGGAACCCACGCTTTCGATCCCGAACAGGGCGTGCTCAACGAGATTCAGGCTGGCACCTATGTCCTGATGGACGTGAATTATCTCGAGGTCCAGATGCGCGAGGACGAGGCTTCGCCCTTCGAGGTGGCGCTGTTCGTGCGCACCACGGTGATCAGCACGGCCCAGGATGGCTTCTGCATCACGGACGCGGGTGTCAAGGAATTCGCCCGCTTCGACCTGCTTGCGCCCCGGATTGCGCGGGGCGCACCCGATGGCGCAAGCTATTCCATCGTCGGCGACGACATGGGCCGGATCGATTTCGCCCACCCGGGCGAATCCCTGCCCGTCGGGGCCGCGGTCGAATGCATTGCGCCGCACTGCTACGGGACTCTCAACCTCTATCCGGTCTATCATTGCGTACGCGGCGACACCCTGGTCGATATTTGGCCGATCGACGCCCGAGAGATCTGGTAGAGCACTGTCAGCCCCAGATACGGCGCCCCGGTCGCCCCATCCCGCGGAGCGCCTCGGGGATCAACAGGGTAGCGATCACCATGCGCGACATCGCCCGGCGACTCCTGGTGCCCGGTACGCTCCTCGCGATCCTGGCTCTCATCGGCCTTCTCGGCGCAATCCAGGCGGGACCGGTCAGCCCAGTCGAACGGGCTACGGTGCAGAACGGGGCTTTTCCGGCGGTCGTCGGGGTCAATCTCAACGGCGAGCGGATCACGCTGCCCGATGCCTTCGAGGGCGAGCGCAACCTCGTCGTTCTGGCGTTCACATACAAGGATCACCGCGCCGCGCGGAGCTGGCGGGCGGTGGCGACGAGACGGGTCGGCCTCGAAGTCTATGCGCTGCCCACCTTGGAGCGCGGCGGCCTCGTCTTTCGATTCCTGGTCAATAACGCGCTGCGCTTCGCCATCGTCGACGAGGCCGCGCGAGCCCGGACGATCGCACTGCACCTCGACAAGGCTGCGTTGCAGGACGTCCTCGACCTCCCCGCGGAGAATGGCGTGACCGTGCTCCTGCTGGACGGCGCGGGCCGGGAACTGTGGCGCACATCGGGACCCGCAAGCGAAGAAAGTATCGCCGCGCTCGACCGTGCGCTGGTGAACGGCGGCTGAAGGATGCCTGTGTTTGCTCACGGCATCACAGCCGCCGGCGCCTACCATTCGAGGACGTGCTCGGACTTTTCGATCGCACGGACTACCGATTGCTCGTTCGAGGGCGGGTGCTCCGGGTGAAATCCGGCCCGGCGCGCGGGCTAGAGAGATTCCGAGGGAACCGAAATTCTTCAGCCCGTCACAATCACGGCGATACCCCAGGCCAGGAGAGCGAGGCCGATCAGTCGGCCCACAAGGTCGCCCCGGGGCCCGAGTTTTTCGAGTAGCACGAAGGCGGCCAACCCGCCGACCCAGAACAGATTCATCACGCCGAGCACGAACAGGAGCGCCATCAGCACCCAGCAGCAGCCGACGCAGTAGGCTCCGTGGTGCAGGCCCATGACGACCGCACCGCCGGAGCCCGGCCGCCAGTGGCGAGAAAGGAACTCGAAGGGCGCGCGGCATTTGACGAGGCAGGCCCGCTTGAGCGGCGTCCACTGATAGACCCCCGCCGCGATCAGCAACCCTCCGCCGAGGACCGGGCTGGCCGACGCCATCATGGGCGAAAGCAGCGCGGCCTGTTCGAGGCCCCACTGCAGAACCGTCGCGGCAGCGCTGAAGCCGACCCAGGCGACCACGTAGCCCAACGCGAAGGCGCCATTCGATGCGAACTCCCCGCCCCGTCCCTTCTCGACCTGACGGCGCCTCGCAAGGCCGTAGATCAGGATTAACGGGGCGGCGGAAGGCAGCATCATCGCCACCATCATCACCGCCCACATGACGCCCACGAGCAGAAAATCGAGCCCGCGCCACGGCGCGATCTCCGCCATTGCCATGCCGCTCATGCCGCCGGCGCCCGCATCGCCTATTGTCATCCCGGCGTCCATCCGGACGAGCCAAAACCAGGCGAGGCCAGTAACGCAGGCGAGCCCCACCGCGGTCACGGCGCGGTCGCGTCGGAGGATCTGGGTGAGCAGGGTGGGGTCGTGCACGGACGTAAAACGCCCTAGGTCACGGGCGATTCATCCAGAATGCCGTGAGGGCCGACCGTGGTGTGCCACATCGCGCCATAACGACCCACAAAGTCGAAATTGGCGGCGCCCTTGGCTGCTAAGGTGGTACTCGCCATTTCGGCCTGTTTGAACTCGATGCCTTCGGGCAGGACGATCAAGGCCCGGTGGGGCTTGCCGGTGACCGGGTTCCTGATCGGCTCGAGGTTGAGATCGACGACGCCAGGGACGACGACGCGCGCGGTGCGCGCCGAAATATCGGCTTCGAACTCGAACGGCTCGATCAGGAGATCGTGCTCCTTCTCGATGGTCGCGCCGTAGAAGTTTGTCGGGGTCATGTGGCTCTGCTCCTCGCCGGAGAGGATCGTGATCAGCGCCTGGCGTTGTGCCTCGTTCGCCCGCACGTCGATTATGCCTTGGGCCTCACCCTTGCCTTCATGGACCGGCCCGGGCCACCAGAACAGCGAGGCGTAGCACAAACCGTCGAGCCCGACGTCGCCGAACCAGCCCTTCGCGATGCGCATCGCCTCGAAGCCCTTGCAGTCGCCGTTGGTCGGCAGGGCGTTGAACTCGCAGGGGCAACCGAAATCGCAGTTGCAGCCGCCCACCTTGGTTCCTTCGATTTGCCAGTCAACATAAGCCATGGCGGCGCCTTTCCGTCCCGTTCCCCATTGACCACCGATCTTGGAGCCAATCACGGGGGTACGCAAGCGGGTGCGAAGATTCGATGATCGGGAAAACGGACCAGCGGGCGTTTGACGGCTCCGCCCGGGAAAGGTCATGATTGGCGTTATGGTAGCCACCCAAGACGACCTGTTCCGGCGCTTGGACGAGCTCGGTATCGTGACGACCACAACCGACTATCCCGCCCACAGCACGGTCGAAGAAGGCCGGGATTTGCGCGGCGAGATGGCCGGCATGTTCACCAAGAATCTGCTGCTGAGGGATAAGAAGAAGGTGCTCTACCTGCTCTCGGTGGAAGAGAACCGGGAAGTCGACCTCAAGAGCCTCCATCGAAAGATCGATGCCCGGGGCCGGCTTGGTTTCGCACCCGGCGAGCTCATGACCACCCTGCTCGGCGTCGAGCCCGGAGCGCTAACCCCGTTTGGACTGATCAACGACTTGCAAGCGACGGTCACGCCGGTGCTCGACGCCGTACTGTTCACCGTCGAGCAGATCAACTTCCACCCGCTCGTGCAGACCGGCAGCACGGGCATCGCGCCGGACGATCTGGTCCGTTTCATGCGCACCGGCGGGCACGAGCCCAAAATCGTGGATTTCGACACTGCGCTCGAGAACGACGAAGGCGCGGCATGAACGGTCGCCGCCAACTTCTGGTAATTGCGCTCGTGGCACTCCTCTTCGGGTTTACGGCAACCGATGGACGCGCGCAGTCGGAACTTCGCCTCCTCACCTGGGAAGGCTATTCCCATCCCAGCTTCACGGCGGCCTTCGAGGCGGAATCCGGCTGCCAGGTGACGTCGATCATGGTCGGCACGAACCATGATTTTCCCGCGCGCCTGCTCATGGGAATCGGCGAATTCGATCTCGCCTCACCGTCGGTCGATATGACCTCTGTGCTCGCCAAGCTGGGCGTGATCGAACCGGTGGTGAAGAACTGGGTGTGGCGTTTTCCCCAGATCTCCGACGTCTTCCGCAACCATCCGGGAATCGCGTTCGACGGTGAAATTTGGGGGGTGCCCTTTGCCTGGAGCCCGGTCGAGCTGCTCTACCGGACTGACAAAGTGAACACGCCGCTGGATTCCTGGGAAGCCCTGTGGGACCCAGCGCTGGCCGGCAAGATCGCTCTCTACGACGACAAGTCATCGCTCTACACGGTCGCCCGGATGCTTTACGGCCCCGAGGCCGACGTCTTCTCGCTCGACGACGCGGAGCTCGTAGCGGTCAAGACCAAGCTGGTCGAGCAGAAGCCGTTGCTTCGCACCTACTGGGGGTCGGCCAGTGAGCTGGTGAGCTTGTTCGTTCACGGCGATGTGTGGATTTCGGACAGCTGGGGCCCGGTCCACAGGACACTCACGGATCAGGGGCTTCCGGTGGCGAAACTCGTGCCCAAGGAGCGGGCCAACGCCTGGGCCGATGCCTGGCAAATCGTTCGCGGGGCGAAAAATCTCGATTGCGCATACGCGTGGCTGAACTTCGCCCTCTCGCCCACCGCCCAGTGCGGCCTGCAGGCGGTCACGGGCTATTCAGGCGTCAATCCGGTGGCGCTCGGCGGCTGCCCGGAGACCGCCGACCAACCTTCACTCAACGAGGATGAGCTCTCGGAGTTCGTGTTCTGGCGGGAGCCGGAGCGGGTCGTGCGCTACATCGACACCTGGACCGCGGTGAAGGCGGCCCCCTAGGGCGGGGCCCCGGCCCTACCCCGAGAGGCGGGTTAGCGGCGCCCGGTCGGCCGACCCGATCGGTCGACCCACCGCTTGATAAGGAACGCAAGAGCGATCCCCAGGCCAAGACCGACAACGACCCCGATGATGGTGGTCATGGTGTTCTCCCAGAAGGGTGCGAAATCCCGAATAATTTACGCCGGGAGCGCGGAACCCGCCATCAGGGATGGCGCCGCTTTCGAGCCCTCTAGCGTCGGCCCGACCCGTCGTCGTCGCGACCGCCGCCGCCAAATCCCGACATCTCCACAAGCTTGGGCCAGAAGTAACCGAGCGCGGTGAACAGGCCGATCACGATGAAATGCATGATCGACGACTGGGTTCCGGTCCCGAAATCGAAGAATGCGAAATCGACAAGTACGCCCGCGATGAACCCGATGAACAGGCTGATCGGAATGACCTTTTTCTTCTCGGATTTCAACGCGATCCCTCCCTGCCACTGGGCCTTCAGGCCCGATCCGGCTCCGCCGCAGTGCCGGTGGTCCGTGGCGCCGGCTTGCCGTAGAGCTCCGTCGCCCGGGTTTCGAAGGCGCGCACCATGCGGTGAACCGCCTCGGTGAACAGGGCTCCGATCAGCTTTTGCAGCAAATAGGAGCGAAACTCGAAATCGACATGGAAGTCAATCAGGCAGCCGCCATCGGGCCGGTCCTCGAAACCCCAGCGGTTCTCGAGATGCCGAAACGGGCCATCCGTATAAGCGACGTCGATGCGGCCCGGCCGGTCGAGCTCGACCCGCGACGTAAACCGCTCCCGGAACATCCTGAAACCGATTGCGAGATCGGCATGAATCACGTCGCCGTCCCGCGTGCGGATCCGGGCGGCCCGACACCAGGGCAGGAACTCCGGGTAACGCTCGACGGCGGCGACGAGATCGAACATCTGTTCCGCGGTATAAGGCAGGATGCGTTGCTCGGAATGGCTGATCATAACCGGCTCAGACTTTCGCGAGTTGCGCCTCGCGGGCCGCGCGGAGCGCCGCGAAATCCTCCGCCGCATGATAGGACGAGCGGGTTAGCGGCGAGGCGGAGACCAGCAGGAAGCCCTTGGACCGCGCCCGGCTGGCGTAGTCGTCGAATTCGTCGGGCGTGACGAATTTTACGACCTCGAGATGGCGCGCCGTGGGTTGTAGATATTGCCCGATCGTGAGGAAATCGACACTGGCCGCGCGCAGATCGTCCATCACCTGGTGGATCTCCTCGGGCTCCTCGCCCAAGCCCACCATGAGGCCCGACTTGGTGAACATCGACGGGTCGAGCCGCTTGACCTGATCCAGCAGACGCAAGGAGTGGAAATAGCGCGCGCCGGGCCGCACGTTGGCATAGAGCCGGGGCACAGTCTCGAGATTGTGGTTATAGACGTCCGGCCGAGCGGCGGCGACGGTCTCGATCGCCCCCTCTTTCCGCAGGAAATCGGGGGTCAGAACCTCGACGGTGGTCTGGGGGCTGCGCTCGTGCAGAAGCCTGATGCAGCGCGCGAAATGCGCCGCACCGCCGTCGTCGAGATCGTCGCGATCGACCGAGGTGATCACGACATGCTCGAGGCCCAGTTCGGCGACGGCATCGGCGAGACGTTCGGGCTCGTGGGGATCGAGCAGATCGGGCCGCCCGGTCTCGACATTGCAGAAGGCACAGGCCCGGGTGCAGACGCTGCCCAGGATCATCACGGTGGCGTGGCTCTTGGCCCAGCACTCGCCGATGTTGGGGCACGCCGCCTCCTCGCAGACGGTATTGAGCCTGAGGTCGTGGATGGTCTTTCGCGTCTTGCGGAATTCCGCCGAGGTCGGCGCCTTGACCCGCAGCCAGGGAGGTTTGCGCCGGTGCAGCGGATCGCGGGAGCGGTCCGATTCTTGTGCGGGCGCCGACGGTGCGGTTTCGGTCATGCTCTAGATGTGGAGGACGCGGCCGTAGGCGTCAAGTACGGCCTCATGCATGGCTTCGGATATGGTCGGGTGCGGGAAGATGGTCGCCATCAATTCCGCCTCGGTCAGCTCGGCCGAGCGCGCGATGGTATAGCCCTGGATCAACTCGGTGACCTCGGGGCCGATCATGTGCGCGCCGAGCAGTTCGCCGCTCGCCGCGTCGAAGACCGTCTTAATCATCCCGTCTTCGTCGCCCAGCGCGATCGCCTTGCCGTTGCCGATGAAGGGAAAGTGCCCGACCTTGACATCATGGCCCGCCTCCCGGGCCGTGGCTTCGGTCAGGCCGACGCTGGCAACCTGCGGCCGGCAATAGGTGCAGCCGGGTACCTTGGTGACGTCGAGAGGGTGCACACCTTCGCCGCCCGCGATCCTCTCGACACAGAGCACGCCCTCGTGCATCGCCTTGTGGGCGAGCCAGGGCGGACCGCACAGATCGCCGATGGCGTAGACTCCAGGCTCGCCGGTCGCCATCCACGGGTCGGTCACGACGTGACCCTTCTCGACGACCACGCCCGTCCCTTCCAGCCCGACGTCTTCCACGTTGCCCGTGATCCCGACCGCAAGGATGGCTTTTTCCACCGTGATCTCGCCGGGCGCCTTGCCGCCCTCGATGACCGCCTTCAGGGTCTTGCCCGCCTTCTTGAGCGTTTTGACGGTCGCACTGGTGTGGATGCTGAGCCCCTGCTTCTCGAAGGCCTTGTGAGCCAGCGCCGAAATTTCCTCGTCCTCGACGGGCAGAATGCGGGGCAGCAGCTCGACGACGGTTACGGCGGCGCCCATGTCTGAATAGAAGCTCGCGAATTCCATGCCGATCGCGCCCGACCCGATCACCAGCAGGGCGTTCGGAATCGCCTCGGGGATCATGGCCTCCTTGTAAGTCCAGATGTCCTTGCCGTCGGGCTCCAGATCGGGCAACGCGCGGGCTCGCGCGCCGGTGGCCAGGAGGATGTGTTTCGCTTCGAGGGCGGCGACCTCCTTGCCGTCTTTCGCGACCGCGAGCTTGCCGGCCCCGGCGAGCCGGCCTTCACCGTCGAAGACGGTAATCTTGTTCTTCTTCATCAGGAACCCGACGCCTTTGGAGAGTTTGTTCGCGACTTTGCGGGAGCGCTTGATGACCGCGGCGGCGTCGTAGGAAATGTTGGAGGCCGACAAGCCGAAATCGCCCAAGTGATCCAGGAGATGACGGATTTCCGAGGCCCGCAGCAAAGCTTTCGTCGGAATGCAGCCCCAATTGAGACAGATACCGCCAAGATGCTCGCGCTCGACGAGCGCGGTCTTCAGACCGAGCTGGGCAGCGCGGATCGCCGCGACATAGCCGCCCGGACCGCCGCCGACGACGATCAGGTCGAATTTTCTCTTGGCCATCGCGAACTCTCCTACAACAGCATGGCGAGCGGATCCTCGACCAGCGCCTTGAAGGCCCCGAGGAAGCCCGCGCCGACAGCGCCGTCGACAACCCGGTGATCGCACGACAGCGTGCAGGTCATCACGGTTGCGATCGCGAGCGCACCGTCGATCACGACCGGGCGCTGCTCGCCGGCACCGACCGCGAGAATACAGCCCTGGGGCGGGTTGATGATCGCATCGAACTGCCTGATGCCGTACATGCCGAGGTTGGAGATCGTGATGGTGCCGCCCTGGTATTCGTGGGGCTCCAGGCCCAGCGGCTCGGCCCGGGCACGCGCGGCCAGATCCTTCACCTCGGCGGAGATCTGGGAAAGTCCTTTGGCATCCGCATTGAAGACGATCGGCGTGATCAGCCCGTCCTCCATCGCGACTGCGACGGAGACGTCGACAGTACTGTGCAGGAGGATCGCGTCGTCGGTCCAGGACGCGTTGGCCTCGGGCACCTTGCTAAGAGCGAGCGCGACGGCACGGATCACGAAGTCGTTGACCGAGAGTTTCTCGACATCGTCCCGGGCGTTGAGCTCGGCGCGGGCGCTGAGCAGCTTGTCGATGGCGCAGTCGATCGTGAGATAGAAATGGGGAACGGTCTGCTTGGAGAGCAGCAGGCGCTTTGCGATCGCCTTGCGCATCGGGGTGTGGGGAACCGGGGTCGATGCCGCGCCCGGAACCGGCGCCAGCGCGGCCCGGGGCGGGGCTGGCGCGGCGGCGGGGGCTGCTGCTGGGGCCGCGGCAATACCGCCGGCCATCGCGGTCTCGATATCCGCCTTGACGATCCGCCCGTTGGGACCGCTCCCGGCAATCGCCGCCAGATCGAGACCCGCCTGTGCCGCCATGCGCCGGGCGAGCGGGCTCGCCTTGATCCGCTCCCCAGCGGCGCGGGGCGGGGCGGCAGGCGCCGGAGCCGCCTGGACCTCCGGCGCGCCGGCGGGGGCTGGCGGCGCCTCGGGGGATGGTTCGGCGGCAGCGGCCGGCTCGGCAGGAGGCGCGGGAGCCGCGGGCGCGGCGGCGGCTGCCGGGGCGGAGAGATCGAGCCCTTCGAGAGCGGAGGCATCCTCGCCCTCCTCCAGTACGACGGCGATCACCGCATTGACCGGGACATTCTCGGTGCCACTCGGCACGACGATCTTGGCCAGGGTGCCGTCGTCGATCGCCTCGAGCTCCATGGTTGCCTTGTCGGTCTCGATCTCGGCCAGGAGTTCGCCCGACTCGACCGGATCGCCTTCGCTCTTGAACCACTGGCCCATATTGCCCTCCTCCATGGTGGGCGAAAGCGCGGGCATCGTGATCTTGATGGGCATGGCAGTCTCCTTCGACCGGCCGGCCTACTCGACGTAACAGCCGGCCTACTCGACGTAACAGATGGAGCGCGCGGCCTCGACGATCTCGTCAGGCTGCGGCAGAGCGAGCCGTTCCAGATTGGCCGCGTAGGGCATGGGCAGATCGGCGCCCGCGATCCGCGCGACGGGCGCGTCGAGCTCGTCGAACGCCTGGTCCATGACGGTGGCCGCGATCTCCGCGCCGATTCCGGCGAACGCCCAGCCTTCCTCGACCGTTACCAGGCGATGGGTCCGGCGTACCGACGCGATCACCGCCGCCGCGTCGAGCGGGCGGATGGAGCGCAAATCGAGCACCTCGGCCTCGATCCCGTCCGCCGCCAGCACCTCGGCCGCAGCGAGCGCCTGGCCGACCATGCGCGAGAACGCGACGATGGTGACGTCCTCGCCGGGGCGCAGAACGGCGGCCTCGCCGATGGGTACGATATGATCGACGTCATCCGGGACTTCGAAGCTCTGGCCGTAGAGCAGCTCGTGCTCCAGAAAAACGACGGGATTGGGATCGCGGATCGCGATCCTGAGCAGCCCCTTCGCGTCGGCCGCCGAATAGGGCGCGACCACCTTGAGACCCGGCACATGGCCGTACCAGCTCGCATAACATTGGGAATGCTGAGCCGCGACCCGGGCGGCTGGCCCGTTGGGCCCGCGAAATACGATGGGACAGCCCTGCAGGCCCCCGGACATGTAGAGGGTCTTGGCCGCCGAGTTGACCAGCTGGTCGATCGCCTGCATTGCGAAATTGAAGGTCATGAACTCGACGATGGGACGCAGGCCACCAAACGCCGCGCCGACACCGATGCCCGCGAAACCCGCTTCCGTGATCGGCGTGTCGATCACCCGCTTGGCACCAAACTCCTCGAGCAGGCCCTGGCTGACCTTGTAGGCGCCCTGATATTCCGCGACCTCCTCACCCATCAGGAAGACGCGCTCGTCGCTCCGCATCTCCTCGGCCATGGCGTCGCGCAAGGCCTCGCGGACGGTCATCGCTGTCATGGCGCGACCTCGTCCGCACCCGCGGCGGCGTAGATGTCGGCGGTAAGCTCGGCGACAGCGGGCTCGGGTTCGGCTTGCGCGACCTCCGCCGCCTCGTTCACGGTGGCCTTGATTTCGCGATCGATCTCCTTGAGTCCCGCCTCGTCGGCATGGCCGTCGTCGATCAACCGCTGCCTGACCATGTCGATGGCATCGTGTTCGTGGCGAACCTTGCTGACCTCTTCCTTGGTCCGGTATTTAGCGGGATCGGACATGGAATGGCCGCGATAGCGGTAAGTCATCATCTCGAGCAGGATCGGACCCTTGTCCTCGCGGCAATGGAGCGCCGCCTCCGCGGTCGCCTGCTCGACCGCGAGGACGTCCATGCCGTCGACCTGGCGGCCGGGAATGCCGAAGGCGATGCCCCGCTCGTACATCTCCGCGCCCGCCTTGGCCCTCGCGATCGAGGTGCCCATCGCGTACTGGTTGTTTTCGATCACGAAGACGGCCGGGAGCCCCCAAAGGGATGCCATGTTGAAGGATTCGTAGACCTGGCCCTGGTTCGCCGCCCCTTCGCCGAAACACGTGACGCAGATTCGCCCGTTGGCCTGGTATTTATGGCTGAGCGCCAGGCCAACGCCGATCGGCACCTGAGCAGCGACGATCCCGTGGCCCCCGAAGAAGCCGCGCCCAGCATCGAACATGTGCATCGAGCCGCCCTTGCCCTTGGAAACCCCGCTCGACCGGCCGGCGAGCTCCGCCATGACGGCGTTGGGTGCAGCACCCCGCGCCAGCATGAAGCCATGGCAGCGATAGCCGGTGATGACCGAATCGTCGGCGCGAATGGCGTGCTGAATGCCCGTGCAAACCGCTTCCTGGCCGATATAGAGATGGCAGAAGCCGCCGATCAGTCCCATGCCATATAGCTGGCCCGCCTTTTCTTCGAAGCGACGGATCAGCAGCATCTCGCGATAATAGGCGAGAAGCTCGTCGGCGTCGGCGGGAAGTCGCGCGCCTGCGCCCGGGCTCGCCGTCTTTCCCCGCGATTTGCGCTTGCTCTGCGCCATGAATGGTCCGGTTCCGCCTTCCTTGTCGTCCGTCACCGCGTTCCGTTCGGGCGCCAGACATCGGGCATCGACACGCTATCGCCAATGGCCCGCCCCGGCAAGAGGCGGAACGGGGGTTTTACTTAGCGAGCTAAGAAATTAACCCGTAGTGTACAGGGATTTAAGGGGCGCTCCGTTAGCAAAGCCTTAAGCCCGGCGGAGCGCCCCCGTAACGTCGGGTAACCGGTTGAACCATCGCCCGTTCTTGTCCAACCAATCGGCGACCAGGCAGATGATCTCGAACATGATCACCGAGGCGTTGATCGAGGTAATCTTCGAAGGGTCGTCCTTGGTCGGCATGGGGCAGACGACATCGCCGCCGATAATATTCATGCCCCGCATGCCGTGGAGCACGCGCATGGCCTCCCACATGGTCAGGCCCGGATAGCCGGGCTCGATGTTCGAAACCCCCGGCGCGTAGATTGGATCGAGGCTGTCGAGATCGAACGTGACGTAGGTGGGCTTGTTATCGGGAATACGCGAGCGAATCTCCTCGATTACGGCCTCGACACCGAGCTTGTCGAATTCCGTCTTGTAGATGACCCGGTAACCGGCGTCCTCGCTGTAGTGATCCATGTCGAGTGAGCCCAGATGGCCGCGCATGCCGATCTGAACGACTTTCTTGGCATCGACCAGGCCCTCCTCGTTAATGAACATTCCCCAGGAGCCTGCCCAGTAGACGTTACCCAGGACGTGGGGTGCATCGCAGGTGTCGACATAGGCATCGAAATGACCCATGGCGACCGGCTCGCCACCATTAAGCTTGGACGTGGGACTCGCAATGGCGCGCAAGATGGGCAACGGGATCGCGTGATCGCCGCCGATCGAGATCGGCCGGCAGCCGCCCGCATCGACTTTCTGGAAAAACGCTTCGATATCCTTGATCGCGAGATCGTTGTTCATGGCGTGTGGCAGCGGCGTATCGCCCAGATCATAGATTGCGCCCATCGCCCAGGGATCGATACGGTATTCCGCGTGACAGCGCCGGTAGCCCATCGACATGTCGCGCACCGCGCGGGGTCCCAGATGCTGGTCGCGCTCGGTGGTGCCGTTACCCGAACTGTGGGGCACGCCGATCAGGCCGATGTCGCACTTGGCCGGATCGGGATCGTGGGGACAGCGAAACAGGGTCGGCACGCCGTACCAGTAGAGGTAAGGATCAAAGACTGAGCTATCGAGGGGTTCTCCCATAATCGTTCTCCTCCGGATGAACGGACAGCACGCCCGAGAGCCAGCCAACTCGCGCCGGCGATTTGGTGCAGCCGTTGAAAAAGGGTCATCTCCCGCCCCGCAGTCTAGGCGAGGGCGCGCGCCCTCACAATGGGCCAGAGCGCAACGCTGCGAGCCGCGCTTGACCCGAAACCGGCGGCGGCTATAGCTTGACCCGCGCGGGCGGCGCCGGGAGGATCGGCAGACCGTCCGCGCAACGGGAGAGCGCCATGAGCGGCAGGATCAAGGGGATCACCTTCGATCTCTGGGACACCATCATCGACGACGATTCCGACGAACCGAAGCGCGCGACGCTGGGCCTGCGCCCCAAGGTCGCACATCGCCGCCACGTGATCTGGGACGCGTTGAACAAACACCAGCCGATCGAATACGAAACGGTCGAACTCGCCTACGATACGGCGGACGCAGCGTTTAACCGGGTCTGGAAGGAGAATCATATCACCTGGCCGATCGGCCACCGGATCGATCTCGTGCTCCAGGGGCTCGGGCGCAGCCTGCCCGACGCCGACTACGCCGAAGTGGTGCGCGCGAGCGAGGAGATGGAGATCGAGGTGCCACCCGACATGGTGCCGGGCGCAGACGAAGCGATCGCCCAGCTCGCCGGCCGCTACAAGCTCTGCATTCTTTCGGACACGGTGGTCTCGCCGGCCCGCTGCCTGCGTGAACTGCTGGACAAATACGGCGTACTGCAGCACTTCACCGGCTTCTGCTTCTCCGACGAGGTGGGCCGCTCCAAACCCCATAGCGACGGCTACGAATCGGCGGCGCGCCAGATGGACCTCGCGCTTTCGGAGATGATCCATGTGGGCGACCGGGAGGCGCTCGACGTCAAGGGCGCGCATGCGATGGGCATGAAGGCGATCTTGTTCACCGCGACACGGGACCTCGACAAGGACAACACCGCCGCCGAGGCGATCTGCGAGCGCCATGCGGATCTGCCCGCGATCGTCGACCGGCTGGCGGCCCTGGACTAAACGGGAGAGCACGATGGCGGACCAACTTCGATTCCTGGTTATCGACGGCTACAAGAAAGACGGGCGCGACGAGCTCGCTGCCTATGGTGTTTCGGGCGCCGCCGATCTCTATGTCAACATGCTCAAGCAGTACGAGCCCGACGCCCACTACGACATCCTCTTCATCTGCGACGCCAACGCCTCGCTGCCCCAAGGCGTGGGGTTCGAGGATTACGACGGGATCGCCTGGACCGGCTCGAGCCTCACGATCTACGACGACACGCCGGAGGTCACCAGCCAGATCGAACTCGCGCGCAAGATTTTTGACGAAGGCGTGCCCAGCTTCGGCAGCTGCTGGGCAGCCCAGATCGCCGTAGTCGCCGCGGGCGGGGTCGTACAGGCCAACCCCCGGGGCCGGGAGATGGGCTTTGCGCGAAAGATTCAGCTCACGCCGGAGGGCCGGGCCCACCCGATGTATATCGGCAAGCCGTCGGTCTTCGAGGGGATCATCAGCCATGTGGACGAGGTGACCCATATTCCGGCCTGCGGCGAGATGCTGGCCTGCAACAACTTCACCCATGTCCAGGCAGTCTCGGTAACCTTTGGCAAGGGCGTGTTCTGGGGCGTCCAATACCATCCGGAGTTCAACATCTACGAACTGGCGCGGCTCACCGAATGCCGGATGGACAAGCTGCTCGATCTCGGCTTTTTCAACAACGACCGGGAACTGGGCATGGATTACGTGCGCAAGCTCGAAGCCCTGCACCAGGACCCGGGACGCAAAGACATCGCCTGGATGTACGCGATCGACGAGGACGTGCTTGACCCAAATTTGCGCTGTACGGAGGCCAAGAACTGGATTGAACAGCTGGTCATTCCTCATGCGCAGCGAAAGCGGTAGATCAGCGGCGATGCCCCATTCGCTCGATCAGATCGCCAACGAGATCCGACAAACCGTCGCGGCCAAGCCGCTGGACGGGTCGGTGAAATTCAATTTCGGCGACGGGCAGGTAATTACGGTCGTGGGAGCCGATGTAAGCCTCGGAAACGGCGAGACGGATTGCACGGTCGAGGTCGACATTCCGACCTACGCGCGCATCGCCAGTGGAGACCTCGACCCCACGGACGCCTATCTGAACGGTGAGGTGCAGGTTTCGGGGAATCCGTCGGTCGCCCTCGCCCTGTTCGATGTGCCGGATGTCACGGCGTCGGCCGTCCCGAGGTTCGACGCCGACGCCGATCCCCACGGCGTCGCAGAATCCCTGAAGAGCAAGGGCTTCGCCGTCGTCGAGCGGTGCGCGGATGAGGAACTGGCGGATTGGGTCGCTGGCGAGCTGCGCCCCCATTTCGATAAGCTCGGCACCGAGGATCAGGACGATTTCAACGGCTATACGACGCTTCGGGCCTATCAGATCCTGGCACGCTCGCGCTCGTCCGCCGAGCTGATCGGCCACGACATGGTTCTGGGCGTTGCCGACGAAATCCTGCTCCCGCATTGCATCAACTATCGGATCGGCAGCTGTTCAGACATCGAGATCTGGCCCGGCGAAGTGACCCAGGTGCTGCACCGGGACGATGCGATCTATCCGATGCATATCGCCGGGGTCGAATGGCAAATCAGCGCGCTGTGGGCTCTGACCGACTTTACCGAGGAAAACGGCGCGACCCACGTCTTGCCCGGCAGCCACGGCAGCTCTCTCAGGGTCGAAATGTCTAAAAAAGGCGACACGGTGCAGGCGGCAATGCCCAAGGGCTCGCTGCTGCTCTATCTGGGCTCGACCTATCATGGCGGCGGCGCCAACCGGGCGGCCGAGCCGCGAATGGGGCTGGTCAATACCTATTCTGTCGGCTGGTTGCGCCAGGAGGAGAACCAGTACCTGTCGCTCCCCCGGGAGGTTGTCGAGAGCTATCCGAAGACGATTCGCGACCTAATCGGTTATCGCCCTCACGGGCCGATACTGGGGACCTGGGGCGAATACGAGGACTAATGGATCTGCCGGGGCCGGTCGCCCCCGGAGCTACATCTCCGAGAGCGCCCGGTCCATGGCCTCGACCAGGATGTCGGCATGCTCGGGCTTGAAGCTGAGGTTGGGGCGGATCTTGAAGATGTTCCCAAAGTGGCCCTCCTGACCCGTAAGCACGCCCAGCTCGCGCATCCGGTTCATGATCCGCTCCATCTCGGCACGCGCCGGCTCGCGGCTCTCGCGGTCCTTGACGATTTCGACACCGGCGATCAGGCCGCGGCCGCGGACGTCGCCGATCAGCGGATGCTTGTTCATCAGCCCCCACAAGCTCTCGCGCAAATATTCGCCGGTGGTGCGCGCCCGCTCGACCAGCCCCTCGCGCGCGATCACGTCGAGCACCGCCGAGCCCGCGGCGCAGGCCACGGGGTTGCCGCCGAAGGTGGAGAATATGCCCGTCGCCTTGCCGAAGGCGTCGAGAATTTCGGGCGTGGTGACGACGACACCCAGCGGAATGCCGTTGCCGACGGGCTTACCCAGGGTGACGATGTCGGGCCGCGCGCCGTAGGATTCGAAGCCCCACATGTGGGTGCCCGGACGACCGAACCCGAACTGGACCTCGTCGGCGATGAACAGGCCGCCTGCGGCGCGGACCTTCTCGGTGACCGCCTGAAGGTAGCCCTCGGGCACGTCGGGTACGCCGTTGCTGCAGAACGAGGTGTCAATCATGGCGCACGCGGTACCAAAGTCCGCCTCGTCGAGCTCCGCGATGGCGCGGTCGGCGTCGGCCGCGTATTTCGCCGCCAGGTCGGGCTCTCCCGCGCGGTACGGCCCGCGGTATGGATCGGGCGCCATGAGCGCCCGCATATGAGGCTGGAGCGCCTCGCCGTGGTGGTCCGGCCGGTCATAGGGCGAAAAGGCCGTGAGCTCCTCGGTGATGCCGTGATAGGCGTCTTCCATGATGATGCCGCCGCGCTTGCCCGAGAGGAGCCGGGCGATCTGCACGGCGATATCGTTGGCCTCGCTGCCCGAGTTGACGAACAGGCAGGCGCCGAGGTCGCCTGGGAAGGTGTCGGCGAGTTGCTCGGCGTAATCGACAATGACTCGGTAAAGATAGCGGGTGTTCGTCGCCAGCGCCGCCATCTGTCGCGAGACGGCCCGGACAACGTGGGGATGGGAGTGGCCGACCGTAGGCACGTTGTTGTAGCCGTCGAGTATGGCCCTGCCGTTGGCGTCGTAGAGCCACGGCCCCCGGCCCCGCTCGACATGGACCGGATTGTCGTAGAACAGCTTGAGATGCTCGCCCAGCGAATTGTGACGGCGCGCGAGCAAGGCGCCGGTGTCGTCGGCCTCCGGCGTGTCGGCGTCGCCCATGGGACAGTAGGGCGGGTAGACCAGCGCGCGGCGCAGCCGATCGCGCACCGCATCGCGGCCCGTCGTCATGAAACGGTCGATCTCGCTCCACTGCGCCGCCTCGGTCTCGATCAGGTAGGGCGGCTGGTCGGGGGTTTCCGCCTTGCGCCAGGCAATCACGACGGAACCCAAAGCAAGCCGGGTCAGGGCGAGATCGTAGAGGATGTCGACTTCGTCTTCCTCGAGGGACAGTACGCTGTCGTAGCCCGCCGCCGCCTGCACGAGCATCTCGATGTGGTCGATCTCGCGGTTCGAGGTCACGTCGACCATGACACCCAACTCGTCGACGAGCGGCGCGAAATGCATGTCGCCAAAATCGAGAATGCCGCAGACATGCGCCTGTTCGGCATCGACGAGGACATTGGCCGCGTGGGCGTCGGCATGGATAACCTGATGGCGTAACGCGCCGAGGCCCGGCAAAATCACGTCCGCGAAATGCTCGAGCACGGCCTCCACGTGGCCACGGATCGTCGGGTCCCCGATATGCCGGGTATGGGGGCGCATTTCGGGCGCGGCCCGCAGATCCCAGGGATGGGGATTGCGGGCATCGGGGTGAAAGAAGCCCCGCAGGGCGCGATCGAGACGCGCCATGCTCGCCCCGAAATCTCGCAGCAGGGCGGTTGAGTATTCGGCCTCGTCCAGCATCGTGCCGGAGAGATAGGTCAGCACCCGGACCATGTGGCGCGCGCCACGGGCATCCTCGACCCATTCAGTGACGGTGTCGGTCTTCGTCCGCACGACCCGGGGCACGGGCAGGCTCGCATCCTGTCGCTCGATATGCTCGAGCGCCCGGGTCTGGAAATCGACGACGCCGGGCTCCTCCTCGGCGTTGGCGAATTTCAGTACATAATCCTGCTCGCCGGCCGCGATGCGGTAATTTTGATCCCGCTCGCTGACGAGTACAGAGAAATCGCCGGACAGGCCGAAGATCTCTTCCGCGATGCGTCGGGCCTCGTCCTCCGAGAAGGTCGGCGGGTTGCGGTCCATGAACTTGATGCCGGTCTCGGCAGCGGGCGCGTTCATCGAATTCTGGCCTCTGCTCAAAAGGTCTCCAATTGCAGGATAAAATAACCGTTTAGACCATTATACCCAAGCGCCAGATTTCGTTTGCGGGGCCGTCTAAAGGCGGGGCCGGCGCTCCGGACAATCGAGCCAAGGCTGGGCCCGCTCCAGCGCCCGCGCAATCCTGAATACGCGCACGTCGTCATAGCTCCGGGCCACGATCTGAACGCCGGCGGGAAGGCCGTTCGAGGCGATACCGGCGGGCACGGCGATTACCGGCAGGCGGCCCAACATGTTGAACGGGTGGGTCAGGTTCCAGCCATAGTCGGTCGCCACGGGCTTCCCGTTCACCGTGACCGTATCCCAGGGCCAAAGGTCGGGCGCGATCTCGCCGGTGGTGATCGTCGGGCAGACGAAACCGTGGTACCGGTCCATCAGGGGGCCCATGAATTTATACATCTCGCCCGCCGTCTCCAGGGCCTGGAGAAAGTCCTCTGCGCCCGTCTTCTCGGCGCGCTCGGCGTAGAACAAGGTGTTCCTGCACATCAGCTCCGCATGGTCCTGCTTCAGACGGACCAGAGGACGGCAGCACAGGTGGTCGATGTGATGGCGTGCCGCCCGGTTGACCTCCTCGGTCCAGGAAACCTCGACCTCCTCGACGATTGCCCCGATATCGCGAAGCGCATCGAGTGCAGCGAGGACCCTCGTGCGGATTTCGGGTGCGACCTCGAAGAAACCGAGATCCATGGACCAAGCGATCTTCCAACCCTCGATGCCCTTCGGATCGCGTGGAATGCGGACCTTGTCGCGCAGCGACGCGATGTCAAGAGGATGGGGCCCCGCCGTGAGTGTTCTGCATCATCGCGCAATCTTCAACCGTTCGCGTGAGCGGCCCGACGTGGCTGTAGAGATCCATATTCTGCGGCATGACGTTGGGATTTCGCCCGTAGGGCGGCTTGTAACCCACGACGCCGCAATGGGCCGCCGGCAGACGGATCGAACCGACGATATCCGAGCCGGTCGCCAGCGTCGTTGTGCCCGCGGCGAGCGACGCACCTGAGCCGCCCGAGGTCGCACCGCAGGTGTAGGCCGGATTCCAGGGGTTGCGGGTAATGCCCTCGAGACGGGAATGGCAAACCCAGTCGCAGGCGAATTCGGGGGCGGTGGTCCGGGCATGGACGATCGCACCGGCGCGCAGCAGGCGCTCGATATGGGGATCGGTCGTGGTCGCGACGTTATCCTTGTAGATGAGTGAGCCGTAGGTCGTGCGCCGGCCCTTGATGTTCGCCTCGTTCTTGACCGCGAGCGGGATGCCCTCGAGCGACCGGAGCCGGCCGTCGGTCCCGGCGTATCGGGCCTCCGCCTTGCGGGCCTGTTCGAGCGCATCCTCGAAATAGGTATCCGAAAAGGCGTTGATAACCGGCTCCGCGATCTCGGTCCGGGCGATCTGGGCCTCGAGCAGCTCGACCGGCGAGAGTTCGCGTGCTTTAAACCGTGCGACGGCCTCATGAGCCGGGAGATAACAGAGGTCTTCGTCAGTCATCGCGATCCTCCGCACCCGGGCTCAGATGGCCGGGCGACGCGCGGTGCAGTCGAGCCACGGACGGGCCCGTTCCAGCACCCGGGCAACCCGGAAGGCCCGGGCATCGTCGTAGCTCCGCGTCATGATCTGGACGCTCGCGGGCAAGCCGTTCGACGCGATCCCCGCGGGCACGGCGAGCGAGGGTAACTGGGAAAGACTGTTGAACTAATGGGTGAGGCACCAGCCGTAATCCGTGTCGACCACGGCGCCGTTGATCGTGACCGTGTCCCAGGGCTTGAGATCGGCCGGGATCTCGCCGGTCGCGAGCGTCGGGCAGATGAAGGCGTGGTAGCGGCCGAGCAGCGGACCCATAAAGCGATACATCTCGGCCGCAGTCTCGAACGACCGGAGAAATTCCTCCGCGTCGGTGCGATCGGAGCGCTCGGCGTACCATCGGGTGTAATCGCACAGCAGGTCGGCATGCTCCGCCATATAGCGCGCGAAGGTCCGCCCGAAGAGATGATCGAGATAGTGCTTGGCCGCCTCGTCCATCTCGCGGGTCCAGGGGACCGCGACTTCCTCGACTACGGCGCCCGCGTCCCGGAGCCCGTCCAGCGCGACATGGACCTGGGCCGCGACCTCGGGCGCGATCTCATAATAGCCGAGATCCATGGAAAACGCGATTTTCCAGCCCGAAATGCCCTTAAGGTCCGACGGGATGCGCACCTTCGGCCTTACCGTGGCGATGTCGTGGGGGTGAGGACCGGCGGTGACGTTCTGCATCATCGCGCAATCGCCGACCGTACGGGTCAGCGGTCCGATATGGCTGTAGCTGTCGAGATTGAAGGGCGGACGGTCGGGATTTCGGCCGTAAGGCGGTTTGTAGCCGACGCCGCCGCAGGCGGCCGCCGGAATGCGGATCGAGCCGCCCAGGTCCGAGCCGGTGGCGAGGGTCGTCGTGCCCGCGGCAAGCGATGCGGCGGAGCCGCCCGAGGAACCGCCGCAGGTCATCGCCGGATTCCAGGGCGAGCGGGTCACGCCGAACAGGCGCGACTGGCAGACCCAGGCGCAGACGAATTCCGGCGTCGTGGTGCGGGCATGAACGATCGCGCCCGCGCGCAGTAACCGCTCGACGGTCGGATTGGTATATGAATTATATAGTTGACTGCGCAACCGCGATCCGGTATCCTTCTCGGAAGGAGATAGATCATGGCACACACCGGACCCGGAAAATCGACGCGCGAAGCCATCGGCGTAATCGAACTCGCTAACAAGTTCCCCGACGAAGATTCGGCCCGCAAATGGTTTGAAGCTAACATCTGGCCTGTCGGTCGGCATTGCCCGCGTTGCGGCAGCGTGGAGACGGCAATCGCTCACGGCGATATGCCCTACTGGTGCGGAGACTGCCGCCGCTATTTCTCGGTTCGGGTCGGTACTGTCATGGAGCGTTCAAAAGTACCGCTCCGCAAGTGGGCCTTCGCCATCTACCTTGAGATGACCAGCCTCAAGGGCGTCTCATCCATGAAGCTTCACCGCGATATCGGCGTCACCCAAAGAACCGCCTGGTTCATGGTGCACCGCATACGCGAAGCCTGGACGGTCCAGCGCGCGGCCACGTTCGCCGGGCCGGTCGAGATCGACGAAACCTATTTCGGCGGCAAAGAGCGCAACAAGCGCTCAAACAAAAAACAGCGCCTGGGTCGCGGTGGCGTCGGCAAGGCCGTCGTCGCTGGTGCGAAGGATCGTGCAACAAATGAAGTGCGGGCCAAAGTTGTCAAGGCGACCGACGCGGAGACACTACAGGGCTTCGTGGCCGATCATGCGGCCTCGGGGGCGACCGTCTACACAGACGAGCACAGCGCCTATAAGGGCATCCCCTACGACCACGGAACCGTCCGCCACAGCGCCCACGAGTACGTCAACGGAGTTTTTTTGGCCACACCAACGGCATCGAAAGCTTCTGGGCCACCCTCAAACGCGCCCACAAGGGCGTCTACCACAAGATCAGCCCCAAGCACCTACAGCGCTACATTGATGGCTTCGCGGGCAAGCATAACGTCCGCAATCAGGACACCATCGATCAAATGGGCGCCGTGGTTGCGGGCATGGTCGGAAAGCGGTTAATATACCGGGATTTGGTGGCCGACTAGCGCCACCGTCAGAATTGCCGATAGGCTGTCTCGCATAGCCGGCAGGCTCACAGAGACGGGAACCCTCTTGACCTTTATAGCCTAGGGGGCTTTAGCATGTCTACTCCCCATATCACCGAGGACGAATTTGTCCATATGCTCAAAAATGAGAGCGTTAGAAACGCTCTCATTGAATTCGTGAAATCTGTCGTTACTCGTGATTCAATCCTCCCGGAGTTTCGAGATCGTGTCAGTGAAACCGAGATGAAAGAGTTTATCGCCAGCATGAGGGCGCTGCATGTCAGAGGACGCGACCAATGGCTCAATCGCCTCAACTGCAGGGATAGTAGCGAACTTACCTCTGAGCAGGCCGTGAACAACAATCTCTAGGGCGTGGATCCAGCCAGCCATGTAATTTGGGTGTTGATAGTCAATATTCTCTGTCATTTCTATCCTCCCTTTGCTTGTCCGGTGAAATTTGCTCTTAATCCAGATATTCGACGATGCGCCAGTAATCGCCAGCGGAAACCCTAGCAGAGTGCGTGCCCGCCTCTGCTCCCAGAACGTTACTCAATATGACGTGGCCTACGTGACGCTCCGGATACAAATACATTCTCTGTATAACCCGTTTCCAGATGGTCATCGGCTGAGCTTCATTTTGTATTGGCTTGTTTTCAAATACATGTAGCAGGCTGGCGGTGAATGTCACCCAGTCCTTGCCGCATATGACGGAAGATTCTTGAGCCATTGTAGGCATCGCGATCAGCAACGCTACGATCAGTATGATTGGCTTCATGGCGTCCTTCCCTATTCCACAGCTATCTTTCTTTTTGACCAGAGATTCGAGAGGCGCTAGTGTCGCATCATGGTGAGGGAGTCCAAGCCTGTGGAAGTCGTGAACCCGCGTTATGAGGGCGCAACGCCTGAAATGCTGGTGAAGGCTCTGGTGCGCCCCGGCCCTAGTGCACGGAGCCCTGAAGCTCCGTCCCAACCTCAACAAGACGCTGACCCAGCCGAACAGCATAATCAGGTGTCAAATGGCTGGAAAAAATATCGGCTGGCGCATCCTTCGACGTGGGTGAACGTGCCACCGTCAAGCGGAGAATAACTGCTTGGTTTCCACCAGCATCCATGGCCTTGATTATATCGGCGTCAAGAACCGAGCCGCATTCGATGTCTAGGAACTCATCATCGGCCATAACATCCCTCCAAATTGGGAAGGATGGCGTTTGGTCGTTGCGCAGTCAACTACATAATTCCCATTGGTATCGGTACCGATATGGTCCTTGTAGAGGAGCGAGCCGCTGGTCGTGCACCGGCCCTTGATCTCCGCTTCGTCCTTGACCGCGAGCGGCACGCCTTCGAGCGCCCGGGGCCGACCGTCGGTTTTCATGTACCGGGCCTCGGCTTTTCGCGCCTGCTCGAGCGCATCGTCGAAGTAGCGATCGGCGAAGGCGTTGATGACCGGCTCGACGGTCTCGGACCGGGCGATCAGGGCGTTGAGCAGTTCGACCGGCGAGAGCGTCTTCGCCTTGAACCGCACGACCGCGTCCGCCGCGGACAGATAGCAAAGCTCGACGTCGGACATGCCCGTCTCCCGAACGGCCGGCGCCGGTCGCAGGCCGCCGCGCCAAGTCCAAGACTAGCGGAAATCGTGCACGATAAAAGGAGGCAGGGTGATCAGGGGCCGGCGGGCCCCGTCTCGTAGATCATCACTTCGTCGGCGCGGGCCAGGCTCAGCATGAAGCGGGCGCGCTCGTCGAGCATGTCGGGGTCCGGATTGTCCGGCCGCAACAGGGCGACCTTGCGCTCGAGTTGGGCGCGTTCGGCTTCCGTTTCGACCACGGCCTGGCGGGCATCCTCGACATCCTGGGAGAGCTTGAGCCAAGCCATCAGACCCCGATTGCCCTGGATGGCGTGATAACCGAAATAGACCAGAAGGAGCGAGCAGAATACCGGAACAAGCCGGCCCTGATTGCGTTTCGCGATGTCGCCCAAGCGCGTCATGGGGTGCAGTGAATCACAGCGGATTCCGGAGCGTCAATGAGAAAATTTCCAAACGAGTCAAGAGGATGCGAGAGTTTTTTTCCATAAGGAGTCATATCTCCTTGAATTGACTCGGGAATTTCACATCCCTGCCTGTGGAATTTTCTCCCCCGCTCGCGGCGCCGACCGGACAATCGCGGATGACCGAATGCGCGCCCCGACGTATAACCGGTCGGCTAGGACTGGCCTTTTCGGGAGGACCGACATTATGAAGGTGGACATTCTTAAGCAGCCGGCTGCGGTTCCTTCATCAGCGCTCGAAAACGGCGTCGACGCGGCCACCGCAATCGGCGAACCGGTGCCGCACATGACCACCAAGGTGCTGCAGAAAAGCGCGGACGGCGAGACCGCGGCGGGCATCTGGGAATGCACGCCCGGCAAGTTCGCCCGTGTGTCAACGGCGGAGCAAAAAGCGACCGCCGTGGCGGAGTAAAAAGGGACCACCTGGCGGCTGCGGGCTTGTCCCCGTAGTCCATGGGCGGGCCCCGCGCGCAACGCGACGTGCCCTCAACAGGCTGACGCGGCGGTGCGCGCGGGGGGGACCTGTGGACCCACGGGGTCAAGCGAGGGCTGGGTGGTCGGTTCAGTTCGCCGTCGGGGTTTGACGCCTGCGGCTCTGGTTGAGCCGATAGCTGTCGCCGTTCATCTCGAGGATGTTGACGTGATGGGTGAGGCGGTCGAGCAGCGCGCCGGTCAGGCGTTCTGTCAATGGCGGAGCAAAAAGGGACCACCGTGGCGGTGTAAGAAGGGACCGCTTGGCGGCTGCGGGCTTGTCCCCGTAGTCCATGGGCGGGCCCCGCGCGCAACGCGACGTGCCCTCAACAGGCTGACGCGGCGGTGCGCGCGGGGGGGACCTGTGGGCCCACGGGGTCAAGCGAGGGCTGGGTGGTCGGTTCAGTTCGCCGTCGGGGTTTGACGCCTGCGGCTCTGGTTGAGCCGATAGCTGTCGCCGTTCATCTCGAGGATGTTGACGTGATGGGTGAGGCGGTCGAGCAGCGCGCCGGTCAGGCGTTCTGTCAATGGCGGAGCAAAAAGGGACCACCGTGGCGGTGTAAGAAGGGACCGCTTGGCGGCTGCGGGCTTGTCCCCGTAGTCCATGGGAGGGCCCCGCGTGCGACGCGGCGTGTCCTCGACCTCCTCGAGCCGGAAGCTCTCCAGCAGACGGCGCACCTGGACGGAGAGTGTCAGATATCTTGTGTAAATGAGTGCCGTGGGTCCAATATTTAGTATGGGAGGACCTACGATGAGGACTATCAGACCTGAACTTCTGGACGAACTTCTGGCCGATTACGAGAAGCCGGATGACCTGCTGGGCGAAGACGGGCTGTTCAAGCAGCTCAAGGCGGTGCTCTTGGAGCGGGCGCTTGACGCCGAGCTGAGCGATCACCTGGGCTACGAGAAGGGTGACCCGGCCGGTCGCGGCACGGGTAACAGCCGCAACGGCTACTCGGACAAGACGGTGCTGAGCGAGGATGGCGAGATCGATATCGCCGTGCCGCGCGACCGCACCGGCACGTTCGACCCGCTGATCGTGCCCAAGGGCGAACGCCGTCTCGAGGGCTTCGACGATCGCATCGTGTCGCTGTATGCCCGCGGCATGACGGTGCGCGAGATACGTGGCCATCTGCAGGAGCTTTACGGGGTCGCGGTTTCGCCGGACCTGATCAGCCGGGTCACCGACGCGGTACTCGAGGAGGTCCGCGAATGGCAGAACCGACCGCTCGATGCGGTCTATCCGGTGGTGTTCTTTGACGCGCTGCGGGTCAAGATCCGCGACGAAGGCCTGGTGCGCAACAAAGCAGTCTACGTTGCACTGGCCCTCACCGCTGAAGGCGAGAAGGAGGTTCTCGGGCTGTGGATCGAGCAGACCGAAGGCGCCAAGTTCTGGCTCAAGGTGATGAACGACCTCAAGACCCGCGGCGTCGCTGACATCCTGATCGCCGTGGTCGACGGCCTCAAGGGCTTCCCCGAGGCGATAACAACGGTGTTCCCCGAGACCACGGTGCAGACCTGCATCGTGCATCTGATCCGCAGTTCGCTGGCGTTCGTGTCGTGGAAGGACCGAAAGAGGATCATGCCCGATATCAAGGCGATCTACCGCGCCGAAACCGCCGAGACCGCGGCGGCCAAGCTCGACGAGTTCGAGGCCAAATGGGGCGAGCGCTATCCGGCGATCGCGCCCAGCTGGCGCCGCGCCTGGGAGCAGGTGGTGCCGATGTTCGCGTTCCCGCCGGCGATCCGCAAGATGATCTACACCACCAACGCGCTGGAGAGCCTGCACCGATCTTTGCGCAAGATCATCAAGACACGCGGTAGCTTCCCCAACGACGAGGCGGCGGTCAAGCTGTTGTTCCTGGCGATCCGCAATGCCGGTGTCGGCTGGAAACGGCCTATTGAATGGACCGCCGCAATGGGGCAGTTTGCGATCCTGTTCGAGGATCGCTTTCCGGCCTCAGCGCGCTGAGGCCGGAAACAATGTCGCCCACGGCGTCACTTACACAGACAATCGGACACACCCCGGGCAGGTCCCAGCCCGCCAACGGCGCGGCCTGGTCGAGGGCGCCGATCTTCTGCTCGGTCAAGGGCAGGTAATGCAGCGGGTCGAAGATCAGGTCCGCGCTGTCATAGGACCGGCGGTGCCGGGCGATCACTTCGGCGCCGCAAGAGATCATCACCTCGTCGACATAGCCGCGGATCAGCACCTCGCGGTGCCCGTATGCTACGGGCACCGAGTAGTCGTGGCCGCGGTAACGCACCAGCGACAGTGAGCTCGCCCTTCCGGGACGCTTGTCGCAGGCATCATAGGGAGCAGGCGACAATGGCAAGAGCACTTGACGGTCCCGTGCGAGGCGCTCGCCGATGGTCTCCTTGTGACCCCGCAGCCGCGCCGCCTGGCGCCGGCGGCACTGTCCCGCGAGAGCATCGTTCAGCGCCTCGAAGCTCTCGGCCCGCGGGACGGGGACCCGGAAGGTCCGCCGGATGAAGCCGACCAGTCCCTCGACCTTGCCTTTGTCGTTGCCCTTGCCCGGCCGGCCGAACCTGTCCTCGAACAGATAGGGGGATTGAAGGTCCGTGAAGACGCGCGTTCGCTGCCGCTTGCCATCGCCCAGTATCCGGGCGACTGCCAGCTTGGTGTTGTCGTACAGGATGGATCGGGGGACGCCGCCGAAGAACGCAACCGCCGCGTTGTGGCCAGCGCAGAACGCCTCGGTCGTCTCCGCCGGGTAGGCCTTCACGAAGCAGGCATCACTGTGGGGAAGATCGAAGGCAAGGAAGTGGACCTTGCACGCCACGCCGCCGATCACCGCCATCGCCTCGCCGAAGTCCGCCTGGGCGGGGCCGGGGGAATGGACGAGCGGCACGAACATCTCGCGCGACCGAAGCCGCCGCTCACGGACATAGTCCTTCACGATGGTGTAGCCGCCCGTAAAGCCGTACTCGTCCCGGAGACGGTCGAAGATCCGCTTCGCCGTGGGCCGTTGCTTGTGGTGGCTGGTCCGATCGTCTTCCAGAATCCGATCGATGATCCCCGTGAACGGACCCCGCTTCGGCCGCCGTGGCGGCTTGCCGCGGCGAAACCCCGGCGGCACCGAGAACGACAGCATCTTGCGGACCGTCTTGCGGTCCAGCCCGAACACCCGCGAGGCCTCGCGGGTGCTCATTCCCTCGACACGACACGCCCGCCGAACCCGCGCGTACAAATCCACCCGATACATCCCCCCGCCTTCCTGTCAGAGCAACCCTGACAGAAGGCTATAGACGGTCCCATTTTGGTCCGCCACAGCCGGATCAACCGGCCGCTTCAGTGAGGGATTATTGCGCCGCCGTTCTCAGCGTTCGGAGCCGAACACCTCGGTCCATTCGTCGAACGGCAGGTTGGTGGTGACCAGGGTCGCGCCGCGCTCGTAGCGTTGGCTGAACACCTCGAACAGGAGTTCGGCTCCGGTCTTGGACAGCGGCACGAAGCCGAGCTCGTCGATGATCAGAAGCTTGTAGGTGGCGAGCTTCTTCTGGAACCTCAGCAGTTGCTTGTCATCGCGGGCCTCGATGAGCTCGTGGACCAGGGCAGCGGCGGTGATGAAGCCGACCGAGAGACCCTTCTGGCAGGCCGCCAGACCGAGACCGAGGGCGATGTGGGTCTTGCCGGTGCCACTGTTGCCGAGCGCGATGAGGTTCTCGCGGCGCTCGATGTACGCGCAGCGGGCGAGGTCCAGGACCAGCGCCTTGTTGAGCGAAGGGATGACCTTGAAGTCGAAGGCATCGAGGCTCTTGACCACGGGGAAGCGCGCCGCCTTGATGCGCCGCTCGACCATGCGGCGCTCGCGGTCGATCAGCTCAAGCTCGGCCAGACGCAAGAGATAGCGAACGTGGTCGACGCCTTCAGAGGCGCACTGCCGGGCGATCTTGTCGTACTCTCGCAGGAAGGTCGGAAGCTTGAGCGTCTTGAGGTGGTGGACGAGCAGCAGCTGTGGTGCGTCGGTCATGCACGAAGCCCCGGCAGCAGGCTCATGTACGACTTGGCAGACGTGGTCGCGACCCGGGCGCGCGGCAGGTACGGATAGACCTCGAGGTTGAGCCGGGGCGGCCGCCGCTCGATGCGGCACAGCACCAGGTGCTTGACGGCATCGAAGCCGATGGCGCCGAGCCTGAGCGCGTCGCCGACCGCTGCCGTCAGCTCCTCGAGCCGGAAGCTCTCCAGCAGACGGAGCACCTGGACGTACTCGCGCTTGCCTGCCTTGCCCATGCGAGCTTCGAGGAGGCGTCGCAGGGTGATGAAGCTATCGGGCAGGTCCCAGCCCGCCAACGGCGCGGCCTGGTCGAGGGCGCCGATCTTCTGCTCGATCAAGGGCAGGTAATGCAGCGGGTCGAAGATCAGGTCCGCGCTGTCATAGGACCGGCGGTGCCGGGCGATCACTTCGGCGCCGCAAGAGATCATCACCTCGTCGACATAGCCGCGGATCAGCACCTCGCGGTGCCCGTATGCTACGGGCACCGAGTAGTCGTGGCCGCGGTAACGCACCAGCGACAAGTGAGCTCGCCCTTCCGGGACGCTTGTCGCAGGCATCATAGGGAGCAGGCGGCAATGGCAAGAGCACTTGACGGTCCCGTTCGAGGCGCTCGCTGATGGTTTCCTTGTGACCCCGCAGCCGTGCGGCCCGGCGCCGGCAACACCGTTCGGCGAGAGCACCGTTGAGAGCCTCGAAGCTCTCGGCCAGCGGGATCGGGACCAGGAAGTCCCGCCGGATGAAGCCAACCAGTCCCTCGACTTTGCCCTTGTCATTCCCCTTGCCCGGTCGGCCGAACCTGTCCTCGAACAGATAGTGGGATTGCAACTCCGTGAAGACGCGCGTTCGCGGCCGCTTGCCATCTCCCAGGACCCGGGCAACAGCCAGCTTGGTGTTGTCGTACAGGATGGATGTGGGAACGCCGCCGAAGAAGGCGAATGCCGCATTGTGACCATCGCAAAAGGCCTCGGTCGTCTCCGCCGGATAGGCTTTCACAAAACAACCATCGCTGTGGGGAAGGTCGAAGGCAAGGAAGTGGACCTTGCGCGACACGCCGCCGATCACCGCCATCGCCTCACCGAAGTCCGCCTGGGCGTGACCGGGGGAATGGACGAGCGGCACAAGCACCTCACGTGACCGAAGCCGCCGCTCGCGAACGGAGTCCTTCACGATGGTGTACCCGCCCGTAAAGCCGTACTCGTCCCGGAGACGGTCGAAGATGCGCTTTGCAGTGTGCCGTTGTTTGCGGTGACTGGTCCGATCATCCTCCAGGATCCGATCGATGATCCCCGTGAACGGATCCAGCTTCGGTCGCCGGGGCGGCGTGCTTCGGCGATATCCTGGCGGCACCGAGAACGACAGCATCTTGCGGACCGTCTTGCGGTCCACACCAAACACCCGCGACGCCTCGTGGACGCTCATCCTATCGACACGGCACGCCCGCCGAACCCGTGCGTACAAATCCACCCGATACATCCCCCCGCCTTCCAGTCAGAGTAACTCTGACCGAAGGCTATAGACGGTCCCCTTTTGGTCCGCCGCGGCCGGATGGCCCGGGCGCTTCAATGGGGGATTATTGCTCCGCCGTTCTCACCCGTGCCGTCAAGCAGGCGGAAATGAGCCACTTCCTGGCCGGGCGCTGCAGCTTCATACCGGACGGCGGCGAGGTGATCGAAATCCGGCCGGGCGATATGGTTTATTTCCCGTCGAACAGCCAGGGCGTCTGGAACATCGAGGAAACCGTGCGCAAGACCTTCTTCGTCTGCTACCCGAAGAGCGAATAGCTGCACGAGCCCCCTGCCCGGCCGCAAAGAAAAAGCGGCGCGGACGGTACCGTCCGCGCCGCTCGTGGATCCGGACAACCGGATGTGAAGAGACCCCTAACCCTCCTTGGTTCGCCGCGCGTCGAGATAAATCTCGTACGTGGCGTCGTAATCCGGATTGATGTCCATCTGGGCCGAATGGTCCATCCGGTACTGCAGGCCGTTCGGCTCGTCGTACTGAATCGCCAGGAGCTGTTCCGCCGTGTACTTGTTGAACACGTTCGGATCGGCCATCTGGGCGACCGGCTGGAGCAGACCGTCGGCCGTGCCGACGATGTAGGCGATGTCGGGCTGAAGGATAAACTCCAGGAAATCGATTGCCTTCGAGTGAAGAGCCGGATTGTTCACCGCGGAGGTCAGCTCGATCCAGTTGATCCCGCCACGCCCTTGAGACGGACCGCTATTCGGCGTGATCGCCAAAAGCTGGAGCAGGCCGTCGAGCCGTGCACCCGAAATGGTGTAGGTCGAGCCCACAAAATAGGCGTCGATCTCGCCGTTCACCATCGCGAGGTTCATCTGCACGAAATCGTCGCTCACGACCTTGGTACCGTTCATCCACATGCGGATGGTCTTTTCGTACGCCGCGATCTCATCGTCGTTGTGAGGCTTGAACGGGTCGACGTCGGCGCCCATGCAGGCGTTCATGATGTTCCAGTTGTCGTACGCCAGCATGCCGAGGCGGTTGTTGGCCGCAATCTCGTCGAGCAGATGCCAGCCCTCGTTCTGGGCCGTTTTCCAGTCGATGGTATCGGTGTTGATGACGAACTCGCCGGTATCGAAGCGCTGGGTCACGCCCAGCAGATGTTCGCCGTCGACACTCGTCGCCCAGTAGAAGGGCGGCGCGAACTCGGGCAGCATCTTCTCGAAATAGGGCTCGAAGCGGTCCTTCGGCAGATCGACGATCAGCCCCTCGGGCCAGAGCTGCTGGCGCGCCCAGGGCTGATTGAGATTGATGATGTCCCAGATTGCCGTCTCGCCCGCACGCAGGCGGTTGATGGCATCCGGGTCCGAGATCAGCAGCTCGTACTTTATCTTGGTATCATGATCTTGCAGGAAGCGCTGATGCAACCGCGGATCGGAATAGCCGTCCCACACGTTGATGTGGAGCTCGCGCTCTTCAGCCCGAGCGATACGCGGCAGAACCGAGCCTGCACCGACTGCCGCGGCGGCGGCGCCCGCGCCCTTCATGAATGTGCGGCGTGAAGTTTTGCTGTGTGTCGTGTCTGGCCTCTCCCATAGAAAAAGAATATTTTTGATATTGGTTCAGGATATTACATCCTGTATCGGACAATTTTGCGACAGCGGGGAGATACTGTAAAGGCAAACCGGTGGCCATGAATGGTTGACCGGCGGGCTCTACTCGTTGTCGTCGACCTCCGCGCCAGCACCCCGGCGGCGGGAGGTCTCGCTCGCCGGAACCAACGTGCGCGCGGTAAGATTGCCGAGTACCGCCCAAGGCCCCTCCTCGACCAAAACACCCGTGGCGAAGGCGTTTTTCTCCTGGCCCGCGAGATCGTCGGCGGACAGCCCCGCGGCCAATCGATCCGAGCCATCGGGGACCGGTCCGTAAACGATGGTGATGTCCGTCGGGTCCGTACCGGTCAGGTCCGCAGTCGCGCGCCATTCGACCCGCGGCCCATCGCCGGCGACCGCCACCCGGATCCGCGCCAGGCGGTTTGTCGATTCGAAAGAAAAAGCACGATCCGGCTCGGCGGCTTGCACCGCCACGGGGATCAGAAACAGCGGGGATCGTGCGCTCGAAACCTGAATCCGGCCGACGCTGTCCGCCGCCCGCGCGGCGTCCGCGACGGCGAGATCGAGCAGAGTTCCGGCGATGAGGAGGAGCGAGCGGCCACCGGCGTCGACCTGCCATCGGCCCGGTCCGCCGCTGATGGTCAGAGCACCGCAATCGATGATCTCGGCCGTGTCCGCGAGATCCCGCGCGGCCAGAGCAACACCGGGCAACCCGTGAACTGCGAGCCACGCGACGATCAGGCCCGCGTCGGTATCAGCGCCCGGGAACGCGCCCATGCCACGGGCCGCCTTTTCGACCAGCCGCTCGACTTCGTTGATCGAAACCTTCATGCCGGGGTCACGGCGGCGAGGCAGGGTAGGCCCAGTCGTCGCCGTCCGAATGGCCCAACTCGCCGACCAGGGGTGCGCCTTGATAAAGGGTGATGCGCACCCAACGATCGGATTTGGGGTCGAACTTGCTGGCACCGAAGAAGGACAGCTTGCAGCGCAGCAGATCGATGGCGATGCAGTCCCGATCGAGCAGATTGTCGCGGATCTCGGCGTAGGGACAGTCATGCAGGCTCTGAACCCGGCGGACGATATGGCGCGCAGCCGGGTTGCGAAGCAGGAATTCAGCGACGCTCTCCTTGGAATTCGCGTGGACGGCCTCGGAGAGGGCGCTATGGAGTGCGGCGACATCGCGGGCGACTCCCGTGCGCATCTCCCGGTCCGCGCCGGGCTCGTTGTAGTGCTCGCCGAGTCGGGGCTCGAGTTTTTCCTCGGAGACGTACCAAAAGAGATATTGCGCGTCGGGGTGCTGGAAATCGAGCGCGAGCGCCCAGCCGTAATCCGCCTCGACCAGCCGTTTCAGGGCCGCAACGTTCATTCGGGGCTCGACCGCCATGACCTCGGGACCGCCCATGGTCTCTTCGAGTTCATCGACCAGATCGGGGTAGGGTTCGAGGATGAGACTGTTGAGCAACTCCTGAGTCTCGAGAGAGGCGCAGTCAGCCGCCCAGACAACCAGCGTCTGCCAGGGCCGCTCTCCCTCGAGCGTGCCCTTGCCCGCACCGTCGAGCCAGGCTTCGAGATCGGTGAGCTCCGGGCAGAGCGTGGCGATCCGGTTGGCGAAACGCGGATCGTCCGTGCGCCAGTCCGCGCACTGCGCCTTTGCCCGGGTGAGCAGGGTCCGGAACCGGTGGATACAGGCGGGGTTCGCACGCTCGACGTCACAGACCCGGGCAATCGCCGTCTCCCGCGCCCAGATCCAGCGATGGATCAACAGCGGGTGGCCGACCAGAAACGGCGCCATGCCCAACCCTGTCGCATTGCCGATCCCGAGCGAGCCTCGAAGCGTAGGCGCGAGCGCCACTGCGCCCGGGGGATTGTGCGCCCGCGCGATATGATCGACCAGATCGAACGTGAATTGGCGGATCAGATAGACGGTCAAAAGTTCCGCCTGAAAGGGATGATTGAGCACCGGCCCGTCGTGAAGCTTGGGCCGGTCGGCCAGGCCGAACTTGCCGTTGCCATACACGGCCGTGGTGCGCATCAGGTACCCGACGTCGGCAAGACGATGGGCCGTGGGCTGTTCGCCTCGAGCCAGGCAGTCGACGACCTCGTCGAACAGCCGGACGCTCTTGTTGGCCCGGCTGAGCACGAACTCGTCGGAGCTGAAATGTCCCGCTTCCTGAAGCGGTACGATGTCCGCAAGCCGGGCGAGGGCGGCAGCGTCCGGACAGCCATCGACGAGAACGAAACTTGCGTCCCATTTTTCCGCGATGACCCGGTCGGTTCGGTCGCCCGGCGAGAGATAACGGGAGATAGCCACGAGACTGAAATCGCCGAAGGGCGTGTCAACTCGGTAGACCGCGATGCCGTAGCCGTCGGCGTCCAAATCGAAGCGATCGCAAACGACCTACCAGCCTTCGCGGTGCATGCGGCGGATCAGGGAGCGAACGAAGCTCAAGCGGGTCTGATGGAACGACCCGAGACGCTCGAGCCGCATGACCTGCGCGGGTGGACGACGGACGAGGCGATCGGGCGCGACAGAGTGCTCCGGCATGGTCGCGGCCCGATCAGCCAGCCGCCGAGGCGCCGAAGGATCGCTCGAAGAAGCCGAGCCAATTTTCGCCCATGATCTTCGCGACGTCATCGCGCGAGAATCCGGTCGCGGCCAAGCCGGCGGCAAGGGCGCCGAAATCCCGGTTCGACGCGAACCAACCGAGCGGCTCGGGCCAGTGCGCTCGATCCGCCTCTTCGGGGTCGGGCGGTCTTCGCCACCTGCCATTGCGCATCCACTCGACGACGCTGTCGTCCTGGCCCTGACAGAGATCGGAGCCGATCCCGACATGGTCGATGCCCATCAGCTCGACGGTTTCCGCGACCATGGCGCAAAACGACTCGAGGGTGCAGGCCGAGCCGCCCGCCAGATGATGGGGATAGAGGCTGAAGCCCAGCATGCCTCCGCTTTCAGCCAACGCCCTGAGCACTGCCTCGGGCTTGTTCCGGGGCACGTCGTGCCAGCGGGACGGGTTGGCGTGGGTGATGGCAATGGGACGGTTCGACAACGCGATGGCCTCCAGCGTGGACCGCTCGGCGCTGTGGGACATATCGATGACCAGCCCGACCCGGTTCATCTCCGTGATGACCTCCCGGCCGAAGCGGGTGATGCCGGGATCCTCGGCCTCGTAGCAGCCAGTGGCGAGCAGGCTCTGATTTGTTGTAACTGAGTTGCATGAAACGCCCGCCCAGATCGTGCAATGCCGCGACCAGCTCTATGTCGTTCTCGATCGGCGAGCAATTCTGAAAGCCGAAGACGATCCCGGTCTTACCCTGGTCCCGGTCTTACCCTGGTCCCGGGCGGTGCGCACGTCGCCGGCATCGCGCACAATCGTGAGCCGATCGGGGTAGCGCTCGATCCACCGATTCCAGCGCTCGATGTTCGCGCGGGTCTCGCAGAAAATTTCCCAGTAGCAGACGGTGACATGGACTGCGCTGACGCCGCCCTGGCGCAACTCGTCGAAAATCTCGGGTGACCAATTGCAGTATTGCAACCCGTCGATGACGAGACCGGGTATCGCAGCGGTCGGGTCGTGTTCTGGCATGGCGGTATCCAGATCCGGTGGGCGGGCTCTATGGCAGGCGCGCGGCAACAAGCCGCGCCTTCTCATCCGATTAAACCGCAGGGCCAGCCGATTTTGAATTCCATAATTCAGGCGGCCCGCTATCCTGCGCGCCATGAACAACCCGACCATCAAAACGATGAAGCTCTACGGAGAGGTCGAGCGGATCTACAACGACCTCCGGGCACAGGGTATTAATGACGGCGACCCGCTCACGGTGGCGGACCTCGCACCGTTCGACCAGTACCACTATTTCGGCACGGCGGCGGTGGATGAAGCGATCCAGAGGTTGGGCATTGCCGCTGCCAGCCGGGTCCTCGAAGTCGGCTCCGGTATCGGCGGACCGTCGCGTTATATGGCCGATCAAACCAATTGCCGGATGACCGCACTCGAGCTGCAACCGGACCTGGATGACGTCGCCCGCACGCTCACGGCCCGGTGCGGCCTCAGCGACAAGGTCGAGCATGCCTGCGGCGACATTCTCGACCATCCCCTTGAGTCCGGCGGCTTCGACTCGGTCGTGAGCTGGCTCGCGCTCTACCATGCGCCCGATCAGGCGACCCTGTTTGCCCGCTGCGCCCAAGCCCTCAAGCCCGGCGGCATGCTCTACGCCGAAGACCTCTATGAACGCTCCCCGCTCACGGCGCGCGAACAGGACCGGGCCAGCCGCGAGCTTTACGCCGCGGGCCTCGCGAACCGGGAGGATTATTGCGCAACTTTGGAAGATGTGGGGTTCAGCGCGATCGCCTTCGAGGACATGAGCGACACTTGGGTGACTCATGTCGCCCAACGGCTCGCACAGTATCGGGCCGCCCGGCAGCGCAACGTCGCGATTCACGGCGAGGCCGTGGTGGATGCGCTGGATCATTTTTACGACATCGTGACCACGATGTTCGACGGCAGCTGACTGGGCGGCGTGCGCGTCGTCGCGCAAAAGGCCTGATTGACCGTTGCCGACCGGCCGCCCGCCCCCTTAGACTTCGGTCCAACCGATAAACCCACATTTCCCGGATGCCTCCACTACTTGATGTGGTTTTCCACTGGTCTTTCTATAAGAATCGATCCGTTTTCGCTGCGCCGGCTATCGCCCGGCGAACGGGTTGTCGAGACAGGCTCGGGAGCAGGCTTCGACAGATTTATCGCAAGGCAGCAGGTTGGTCCCGAGGGCCGGGTCATAGGTATCGGCATGACCGAAGAGATGTTCGAGAAGTCGCGCAAGACAGCCGCCGAGATGGGACTCGACAATGTCGAGTTTCGCGAGGGGATTATCGAGGACATGCCGGTGGAAGACGGCTGGTCGCATCAACGCCAAGCCGCTTAACATCAACCACGATAAATCAGAGCCTCCGTTGTGACATTAGATTACCTGGCCCAAATCATCTGATGACGGACATCCATCAACTTTCATCGCGTCCGAGAAATAGACGCACAGGCAATCGGAGAGGCCAAGTATGACTCGACCAAATTATCAGGGCCGTGTGGAGAAATTGCAGCAGATTATGCGCGAGAACGATGTTTCCAAATCACTGCTAAGCGATACCGGTTCTATTTACTACTACACCGGATATCACGGCTTTCTCTATATGGAATTCGGGCGACCGACGGTCGTCGTTGTGCCGGAAACCGGAGAACCAACCATTATTACGCCGACGCTCGAATTGGAAATGGCCGAGAAGATGTCCAGGCTTCAAGACGTTGTTCCGTGGCTGGATAGTATTGGCGGCGAATGGCGGACACCCCTCGAAGAATCATTGGAGAAGGGGCCTGGCAGGAAAATAGGTATCGAGCACGATGCCATACCGCAGGTCGTGCGTGATTTCCTCTCCGACGAAGTCAGGGAGGCCCGTCTTGTCGATGTATCCGACTACATTGATGATATGCGGTCCATCAAGGACGCATACGAAATCAACGTTGCCCGCGATGCTGGAATAGTCGCAATCGATATGGTCGCCGCGGCCCGTGATACGATCAAGGTCGGCGTGCCGGAATACGAGGTCGCTTTGGCCATCGTGAATGTTGGCACCCGAAAAGCGGCTGAACTCTTTGCCAATTATGATGATGACCCGCTGATGTCTCCGACAATTCGGTTCGATCAGATCATGTCTTCGGGGCCCCGGGTCTCCATGTGCCATCACAGGTCAACCGACAGGGTCTTGCAGCACGGTGATCCCATCTTCTTGTGTTTTTGTGGCAATGCGGAATTCCGTAAATTCAAGCTTGGATTTGATCGCATGTTTTTCATCGGCGATGTCACCGATGAGTATGCCCGGATGTACGATCTGGCCGTGGAAAGCCAACAGGCTGGATTGAGCATTTTGCGTCCAGGGTTGACCGCAGAAGAAGTTCATCAAGCCTATGCGGATGTAATCCGGGATGCTGGATTCGAGTTTCCTTTCCGGCATGGAAGGGCCACAGGTTATAACTGCCAGGAAAAACCTCAATTGATGTTTGACGACAAGACAATTCTCCAGCCGGAGATGATTTTCGCCCTTGACGGCGCGGTGACGTCTCATGGGGAAGCCCGCACCGAGGTTGGCGACGCAGTTCTTGTTACAGAAGAAGGTTGTGAGGTCCTGACCCCGTTCAGCAAACGGTTAGAGGATTGCATCCTCTAATGGAACTCTTCCAGATGATCGGTGGGTCGATGTCCAGGGTGCTTGCAGTCGGTTATTGGTATCCAGTCGGTACTTTGCTGGGACGCCATATCAACCAAAGTGAAATAGAAGAATGAACATGAGTGTAAATGATATCGAGTGCGTGTATGGCGACATCGCCAACTCCAACCCGGTACCCGATGAAGCGGCGGAAAATATCGATCTGTGGACGGCTTGAATCGCTGGCGGCGCTCCTGGCGATCCCGGCCCTGGGTGAAATGCCGAGCGGGGCGGCGTGAGCAATCGGGATATGTGACAAGACACCCCCCCCCTTTTTAGGCTACCCTGATCAATACCTAAGTTGTTCAGTCGCCCAGTTATGGGAGACAATTCATCGAGGCCGCTGCGGTCCTTAACGCGATGAGTTTCGTGGACAATGAATTCATCGTCACGGACATTTGCGGCCCTGCTCAGGATCGGGGGAACCGCTTCGCGCACTGAGACAAAAGTGGGGAGGTAAGGGAAATGCGCAAAAAAGGTAAAGGAAGTGGCAGTGGCCTTGGGACGACGGATACGGGCCTCGTCCGGATGCGGATCGGCTTGCCCGTGACACGCCGAGATTTCGGCAAAGGAGCCCTCGGCGCCGCCGCAGCCGCGGGTATGGGGCTTCATGCCGGAAGAGCCCGGGCGGCCACGGGCATCAACTACATGGGATGGAACGGATACGACCTCGTTCCGAACACCGGCGGCTTCCTTGACGCCAACGACATGTACCTCGATACGACCTACATCGGATCGCCCGAGGAGATCTTCGCTTCAGCAACATCAGGTGGCGCGGGGTACATGGACCTCGTGACGCCGCAGGCGAACCAGATCCACCTCTTCGCGAAAACCGGCATCGCGGAGCCCATCGATATCGAGAAGATACCGAATTACGAGGGCCTCTTCCCCGAGTTCAAGAATCTCGATCTGTGCATGGTGGACGGCGTGCATTACGCGGTGCCGTTCTCTTGGGGCTCGCTGTTGCTCATGTGGAACGCCGAGGCCATCACCGACGATTTCGATTCCTGGTGGGTACTGTTCGAGCCCGAGTACAAGGGAAAGATCGTCGTGGTGAACGATATGTGGGCCCTGATGGTTCCGTTCCTCAATCTTGTCACGGAGCGCAAGACGCCAACGCGCGTCACCAAGGATGAGTTGGACGAGGCCGTCGAGCTCTTGATCAAGTTCAAGCATCAGGTCCTCACCTTCGCGGACTACGGCGAGGTGGCGCGTATACTCGGCGCGAACGAGGCGATCCTAGCGGTTGCCTCCGAAGCGATCGCCCTCTGGGCGGGACCCGATGCGCCCCCATTCAAGTGGAACATGCCCAAGGAAGGAGGGCTTAGCTTCGTCGACGTCTGGGCGATGATCAAGGATTGCCCCCACAGGGAGCTCAACCACCAGATCCTGAACCACATCCTCTCGCCCGAGGCTCAGGCCTTCCAGCAGATGGAGGCCACGCAGCAGGGTGTGGTGGTCGGCGACGCGGTGCCGCTGCTCTCGGCGGAGCAGGCCGTCTTCTACCCCTATGACGATATCCCGGCCTACTTCGAGCGCGCCGGGGGCGTAACGGGAATGTGGCCTCTCGAGCCGATGGGCGATTACGTGACCTACGACGAGGTCGTGATGGGCTGGGAGCGAGTTCTCGCGGCGTCCTACTAGCGAGCGGCGGTGGCCCCGAGGGACCGCCTCGGGGCCCATCAGGCGTGAGCGGCGGGATCGTCGGCCGTACGTCCACATGAAGGGGCCGGTGGTCACCGCCGGTCGCGCGTGACACGGAGCGCGATGAGGCTCACCCCGATGGTGAGCGTCATCGGGATGATTGCCGTTTAGAGCTTAGTCTCGCTGCCACTCAAGGCGTGGCCTGTTTCAAGTTGGCGACATTAAGATCGTCATTATCAGCAGGACGGTGTCGAGCATTTGATCACCGCCTTGGTACAGACCGTCGCCCACGACGCGCGCATGCCATGGGCTAGTTTCGTAACCCTCCGTCGGGCGTGGTAGGCGCTCAATGCAGCTGTCCTTCCTAAAATTCAGATCCGAACATAAGGATGATGCAGTCCAGCGAGATCGGGGATCGGTGTAATCCTGCCGCGGTCATAAATAGGCCGTCTCAGCGGCGCATCTTTGTTTAATCCGAGTCAAAAATATGTTGAGCTGCGTCTGGATCCTCCGTCCGTGCAAACACTTCGTTTCGCACAAGATCAGCAACGGTAACAAGCTCAGCCCGGGCGTTTAGCCGTTCAAATATCTTTGGTGCTACGATGGGGTCATTCAGGATAAAGGGATAAGAACGGGAGGTCAGAGTGGCTGACAATACGGGACGCATAACCATCATGGGGCTGGGTCTCATGGGCTCTGCGTTCGCCCGCTGTTACATCCGGCACGGGCATGACGTGACGGTCTGGAACCGGGACCCCGAGAAGCGCAAGCCCTTCGTGGGCCAGGCGAAAATCGCCGAAACCCCGGCGCAGGCAGCCGCAGCCAGCGACATCAGCATCGTCTGCGTTTCCGACTATGTGGCGAGCGATTCCTTCCTGCGTACCGACGAGATGGCCGCGGCCGCGAAAAACACGACGCTGTGTCAGTTCACCAGCGGCTCGGCGCCGGACGCCCGGGCGGGCCAGGCTTGGGCACAGGCGCGCGGTCTCGCCTATCTCGATGCCTGCGTGCTCGGTTACCCGGCTGAGGTCGACGACGACAACGGGTGGTTCTTCTATTCGGGACCCCGGACACTTTACGAGAAGCACGCGTCCGTGCTCGAAACCATGAGCGACAACGTGACCTTCGTGGGCGAATCGATCGGTTCGGCCTGCGCGCTGGATTCGGCGCTCCTCGAAGCCTATTACATGGCCATGATCGGGGTCTATCACGCCGCCTCGATCTGCGAGTCCGAGGGCATGGATCTCAAATATTTTTTCGATGCCTTCGGTGATCTTTCGCCGCTGATCGGAATATCATCGGAGTTGGCCCGCAGACAGGTTGACGCCGGGGATTACGCCGGAACAGACGCGACTCTCGACGTCCATGTCGCCGCCCAGGAACATATCGTCACGGTCTGCGAAGCCAACGGCATCGACACGTCCGTGCCTCACTTCGTGATCGATCGCTTCAAGAAGGCAGTCGCCAGGGGTTACGGACAGCAGGAACTGGCGGCGGCCTACGAGACCTTCAGGAAAGAACCCTAGGGCAGGCGCGGTCGCGTATCGAGTCCCAGCTCGAGACGGGCGGCGCGCGCGACCTCGGGGTCGAGCGGCGGGGGCGCGAGGTCGAGCCCGTCGTTGAGCCCTTCAACAATTAGTCGGAACGCCTCGATACGCCCGTACTTCTTGTCGTTCGCGGGCACGACGTGCCAGGGAGCCCGGCCTGTCGTGGTGCGGGCGATCATGTCATCCACCGCGTCCTCGTACGCGGCCCAATTCTTGCGGTTGCGGATATCCTCGAACGTGAGCTTCCAACGTTTCAAGGGGTCGTTCACGCGGGCCTCGAAGCGGCGGAGTTGTTCGTCGGACGTGATATGGAGGAAGATCTTGACGATCTTCACATCGTCGGCCGCAAGCATCGCCTCGAAATCGTTGATCTCCTTGTAGGCCCGGCGCCACTGATGCTTCGAGCACAGATTCTCGACCCGCTCGACAAGCACCCGGCCGTACTAGGATCGGTCGAACACGGCGATCGTGCCCGGGTGAGAACGGCGGCGCAATAATCCCCACTGAAGCGGCCGGTTGATCCGGCTGTGGCGGACCAAAAGGGGACCGTCTATAGCCTTCGGTCAGAGTTACTCTGACTGGAAGGCGGGGGGATGTATCGGGTGGATTTGTACGCACGGGTTCGGCGGGCGTGCCGTGTCGATAGGATGAGCGTCCACGAGGCGTCGCGGGTGTTTGGTGTGGACCGCAAGACGGTCCGTAAGATGCTGTCGTTCTCGGTGCCGCCAGGATATCGCCGAAGCACGCCGCCCCGGCGACCGAAGCTGGATCCGTTCACGGGGATCATCGATCGGATCCTGGAGGATGATCGGACCAGTCACCGCAAACAACGGCACACTGCAAAGCGCATCTTCGACCGTCTCCGGGACGAGTACGGCTTTACGGGCGGGTACACCATCGTGAAGGACTCCGTTCGCGAGCGGCGGCTTCGGTCACGTGAGGTGTTTGTGCCGCTCGTCCATTCCCCCGGTCACGCCCAGGCGGACTTCGGTGAGGCGATGGCGGTGATCGGCGGCGTGTCGCGCAAGGTCCACTTCCTTGCCTTCGACCTTCCCCACAGCGATGGTTGTTTTGTGAAAGCCTATCCGGCGGAGACGACCGAGGCCTTTTGCGATGGTCACAATGCGGCATTCGCCTTCTTCGGCGGCGTTCCCACATCCATCCTGTACGACAACACCAAGCTGGCTGTTGCCCGGGTCCTGGGAGATGGCAAGCGGCCGCGAACGCGCGTCTTCACGGAGTTGCAATCCCACTATCTGTTCGAGGACAGGTTCGGCCGACCGGGCAAGGGGAATGACAAGGGCAAAGTCGAGGGACTGGTTGGCTTCATCCGGCGGGACTTCCTGGTCCCGATCCCGCGGGCCGAGAGCTTCGAGGCTCTCAACGGTGCTCTCGCCGAACGGTGTTGCCGGCGCCGGGCCGCACGGCTGCGGGGTCACAAGGAAACCATCAGCGAGCGCCTCGAACGGGACCGTCAAGTGCTCTTGCCATTGCCGCCTGCTCCCTATGATGCCTGCGACAAGCGTCCCGGAAGGGCGAGCTCACTGTCGCTGGTGCGTTACCGCGGCCACGACTACTCGGTGCCCGTAGCATACGGGCACCGCGAGGTGCTGATCCGCGGCTATGTCGACGAGGTGATGATCTCTTGCGGCGCCGAAGTGATCGCCCGGCACCGCCGGTCCTATGACAGCGCGGACCTGATCTTCGACCCGCTGCATTACCTGCCCTTGACCGAGCAGAAGATCGGCGCCCTCGACCAGGCCGCGCCGTTGGCGGGCTGGGACCTGCCCGATAGCTTCATCACCCTGCGACGCCTCCTCGAAGCTCGCATGGGCAAGGCAGGCAAGCGCGAGTACGTCCAGGTGCTCCGTCTGCTGGAGAGCTTCCGGCTCGAGGAGCTGACGGCAGCGGTCGACGATGCGCTCAGGCTCGGCGCCATCGGCTTCGATGCCGTCAAGCACCTGGTGCTGTGCCGCATCGAGCGGCGGCCGCCCCGGCTCAACCTCGAGGTCTATCCGTACCTGCCGCGCGCCCGGGTCGCGACCACGTCTGCCAAGTCGTACATGAGCCTGCTGCCGGGGCTCCGTGCATGACCGACGCACCACAGCTGCTGCTCGCCCACCACCTCAAGACGCTCAAGCTTCCGACCTTCCTGCGAGAGTACGACAAGATCGCCCGGCAGTGCGCCTCTGAAGGCGTCGACCACGTTCGCTATCTCTTGCGTCTGGCCGAGCTTGAGCTGATCGACCGCGAGCGCCGCATGGTCGAGCGGCGCATCAAGGCGGCGCGCTTCCCCGTGATCAAGAGCCTCGATGCCTTCGACTTCAAGGTCATCCCTTCGCTCAACAAGGCGCTGGTCCTGGAGCTCGCCCGCTGCGCGTACATCGAGCGCCGCGAGAACCTCATCGCGCTCGGCAACAGCGGCACCGGCAAGACCCACATCGCCCTCGGTCTCGGTCTGGCGGCCTGCCAGAAGGGCCTCTCGGTCGGCTTCATCACCGCCGCGCGCTGGTCCACGAGCTCATCGAGGCCCGCGATGACAAGCAACTGCTGAGGTTCCAGAAGAAGCTCGCCACCTACAAGCTTCTGATCGTCGACGAACTCGGCTTCGTGCCGCTGTCCAAGACCGGTGCCGAGCTCCTGTTCGAGGTGTTCAGCCAGCGCTACGAGCGCGGCTCGACCCTGGTCACCACCAATCTGCCGTTCGACGAATGGACCGAGGTGTTCGGCTCCGAGCGGCTTACCGGCGCTCTCCTCGACCGCCTCACCCACCACGTCAACATCCTCGAGATGAATGGCGAGAGCTACAGGCTCAACCAGAGCCGCAGGCGTCAAACCCCGACGGCGAACTGAACCGACCACCCAGCCCTCGCTTGACCCCGTGGGCCCACAGGTCCCTCCCGCGCGCGCCGCCGCGTCGGCCTGTTGAGGGCACGCCGCGTCGCACGCGGGGCCCGCCCATGGACTACGGGGACAAGCCCGCAGCCGCCAAGCGGTCCCTTCTTACACCGCCACGGTGGTCCCTTTTTGCTCCGCCATTGACAGCTGGGGGCGGCAACCGGGTCATGAAGCGGGTGAGATAATGGTGTTTCTTCTCGTCGGGGCTCGGTGCCGCGATCGGCCAGACCTTGCAGCCCCGAGGATCAAGCACCGCGGACATGCGACGGATCACGCCGCCTTTGCCAGCGGCATCCCAGCCCTCGAAGACGACGACGCCCCGGTGGCCCGCGGAGAGATAGCCAAGCGCGGTGCGGCGCAGATCGTTCTGGAGTCCGGTGAGTTTCTTTTCGTAGCGTGCCCGGCGAGCCGCGGACTCGTGTCGAGCTCGGCGAGCCGAGGAAATCGGGAGCCAGATTCTTTTTGAGCCGCCACTCCGGTACCTTCCTAGGCCGGGCGCTTGCCGCAGAGCAAGCGCCAGCGATAGGTTCCGCACAACTCGTCACGCTGGTTCTTGATCGCGCCGGTCGCGGTCAACAGGCTCTTGGTCTCGTCCTTGTCCTCGATCGCGACGATCTCGTATTCCAGATGGAGAGTGTCGCCGATCGTGACGGGTGCGGTGAAGCGCACGTCGTCCAGCCCATAGAACGCGATGAAGGATTTAGGCAACCCCACATAGGGTCCAAGCCGAAAGATCAGGGCGCTGCCGATAACGAGTGTCAAAAAGCCGTGGGCAATGCGCTCGCCGAACGGACCATCAGCGGCATAGGTGACATCGGTGTGGAGCGGATGCCAGTCGCCCGTGAGGCCGGCGAAATTGACGATATCCGCCTCGGTCATGGTGCGTCCCGGGGTGATGAACACCTCGCCCACCGCGTAATCCTCCAGAAACAGCTTTTCCATCGCGCCTGTGTCCTCCCTGCTCAATCCGCTTCGTACGCCGCCCGGCCGTAGGTCGAACGGCTGCCCGCGGCGAGCCAGCCGCAATCGACGACCAGATCGATTCCCGTGATCGCGGATGCGTCGTCCGAGAGCAGGAACGCGACAGCCGCCGCCACCTCGCCGGGATTGACGAGGCGGCCCAATGCCGTATCGGCCTCGATCAGCGAAACGTCGCGCTCGCCCTTTTCTATGGCATCCCGGATCGCCGGCGTGAGCGTAAAGCCCGGCGAAATCGAATTGACCCGCACGCCCTTCGAACCCCAGGCGACGGCGAGGTTGGCCGTCATCGCGATCACCGCCGCCTTGGCGGGGGTATAGGCCTGCAGCGGCATGGCGCGCTGGCCGGCGATGGAGGCGATGTTGACGATGGCGCCGGCACCGACGTCGGCCATGCGCCGGCCGAAGGCGAGGCAGGAGGCGTAGGTGCCCCGCTGATCGACCGCGACGATACGATCCCAGTCTTCCATCGAGAGTTCTTCGGGTGGGACGGGGCGTTGGATAATGCCGGCACTGGTCACCAGCCCTGCGGCGGGTCCGTGGCTTCGATTGATCTGGTCGGCGGCCGTGTCGAGCGCGGCCTCGTCTGTCACGTCCAGATGCACGAAGCTGCCGCCACTGCGCTTTGCGACCGCCTCGCCCGCCTGATCGGCGATGTCGGCGACGATAACCCGCCAACCCCGCTCGCTGAGCAGCGTGGCGCAGGCCGCGCCGATGCCGCTCGCACCGCCCGTGACGACCCCGAGGGGAGCAGTTTCGCGCGTTGCCATGGCAGTTCAGCCCGCAGCCCGGGTGGCTGCAACGGGCCGCACCGACGGCAACAGGGCGAAAGCCGCCAACACCTCGTCGAGCGGCGCCTTCGGCAGGGTTTGCGCGAAGCCCGCAACCCGTGCGTAGGCTTCGTCGGGCACCGCGCTCTCCGCGCCGACCCGATGGATGAGATTGAGCACCTTGTCCCAGCTGTAGTTGAAGTCCTCGGTGGTCATGGGCTGGTCCCGGGTCAGGGTTTCACCGTCGTCCGTCTCGGCCTCGACGACGCAACACAGGCGCGCAATCGCTTCGTCGGGAACCAGTTCGATCCGCGCCATGAGGCCGTTGATCTCGGCATCGTCGTAGGTCGTCATGGCCGCCATGGTCGGATCGCCGCGCAACAGGGTGAGCGCGATACAGAACGGGACGCTCATCAGGGTTCCGGCGATGGTCGAGAACGGGCCCATGGAATCCATCCCCGCATAGCCGGTCTCGTAGGGATTCATCCGGACCCGCACCGCAGCAACGGGCCGACCCGCCACCTCGTCCTTGAGCGCAAGTGCGGCAATGACCGGGGTCTGGTTGAAGGCGCAGACCGGATAGGGCTTGAAGGTCACCCGGTGGATCGACCAGTTGCGCCCGAGCTTGCCTGCGAGGTCTTCAACATCGCACTCGGTGCGCGCAAAGGCACGGACAAACCCGACGCTGCCCTCGAAGGCGTGTGGCGCGGAGACCGAGCCGTCGGCGGCAAGCTGAGCGGCGATCAGACCGTTGAGCCCGGCATAGCCGACCTGATAGCGCCATTCGTCGGTGCCGTCGGCGAACGACTGCAGGATCCCGCCGGCGAACGACGCGGCGTTGGCGAGCGCCGCGGCGATGCCGTCCTTTGAGAGCTCCATTGCCCGGGCCGCAGCCGCAGCAGTGGCCACCGTGCCGTAAACGGGCGACGCCCGGAAGCCCGCCGGGGTAGTGTGCGGCGCAAAGGCCGTTTCGAACAGCCCGCCGACTTCGTAACCCGCAACGAGGGCCGGAAGAAAGCGATCGAGCGGCAAGGCCCGGGTCTCAAAGAGGGCCGTCAGCATGGGAATCAGGATGGCACCCAAATGGGCCGCGCCGCAGGTATCCTCCTGGGCCCGGCCGTGGAACAGGGCTGCATTCGCAAGCGCCGCACCAGGCGCAGCCGTGCGCCGGCCATCGCCCAACAGGGTCGCGCCGCCCGCCTGCTCGCCGAACAGGGCGAGCGCGGTTTCCCGCGCGACCGGCGCATAGGGCGTCGGCGCGCAGCCGAGACCGATTCCGTAGCCGTTGAGCAGGCACGTCCGGGCCTTGGCTTCGACCTCCGGCGGCAGAGCGTCGGCCGATAGATCGCCGACGAAGTCGGCCAGGCTAGCGGTTAAGGCCGTCATCTCCCTTCTCCTTCCCGGCCGGATTCGTCACGCGGTTCTTATTCGCCGGCCGTCACGTCGTCCCGCAGGACCCGCTTGAGCACCTTGCCCGACGGGTTGCGCGGCAGCGCGTCACGCAGGATCAAGTGCTTCGGCACCTTAAATCCTGCCAGATGCTCCCGACAGTGGCCAGCGAGCGTTTCGTAGTCGAGCGCCGCGCCCTGGGCGAGCACGACCACTGCCGCCGGCGCTTCGCCCCAGTGTTCGTCCGGGACGGCGATCACCGCGACCTCGCCGACCTCGGGCATGAGGTCGATGACCCGCTCGACCTCGGAAGACGCAATGTTCTCGCCGCCGGAGAGGATCATGTCCTTCTTGCGATCGGTGAGGTAAAAGAAGCCGTCCGCGTCGAGATGCCCCACATCTCCCGTATGGAGCCAGCCATCCTTGATGGCTCGCGCCGTTTTGTCGGGATCGTTCCAGTAGCCCCGGGCGATCTTGGGGCCACGCAAGACAATCTCGCCGTCCTCGCCGGGCAGCAGGGCGACACCGCCCTCATCGCGGATTTCGACTTCGACATGGGCGAGAGCCCGGCCCGTCGAGCCGATCCGTTCGATCTCCCGACCCGCCTCCATCAGGGTATCGCCGCTGCAGCTTTCGGTCAGACCATAGCCGTCGATGTAGCGAGCGGTCGGGAACAGCGCGCCGAACTCGTGGACGCGCGGTTCAGGCGTACGTTCGCCGCCGCCGATCACCCACGACATGCTCGAGACGTCGAAGCGATCCCGTGCGGGGCAACCCAGGATCTCACCCAGCATTACCGGGGCAAGCCAGCCGCCGGTGAGCCGCTCTCGCGCGATCGCGGCGAGTGCGGTCTGGGGATCGAAGTCCCGTATTATGCAAATCGCACCGCCGACCCAGAGAACGGCGACGCCCGGCAGATCGAACGCCCCGACATGGTAGAGCGGACCCGCGACAAGCAGCCGGTCGTCGGCGGAGAGACCCAGGGCGATCACATGGTCCATGCACTTCCAGTAGAAGTTCTCGTAGGAGTGCATCACGCCTTTGGGATGATCCGTCGTTCCCGAGGTGTAAAGCAGGCGGAACAGATCCTGTGTGGTCCGGGGCGCGGGGTCCGGGAGCGCTGCATCGGCATCCGACAGCGCGCGGCTGTCGGCCTGGGCGGCGGCATCGAGAAGAACCACGCCGGGCAGCCCTTCGACCGCGGCCGCCAGCTCATCGTCGGCCAGCACGAGTTTCGCCCCAGCGTCGCCAGAGACATAGGCGACCTCTTCGCGGGCAAGGCGGAAATTGACGGGCAGGAATACGGCGCCCAGATGGCTCACGGCAAAGGCGGTCTCGAGAAAGGCAGGGCTGTTCTTCATGACCACAGCGACGACATCGCCCTCGCCGATTCCCCGGGTCCGCATGAATTCCGCCAAGCGGAGGATACGCTCACAGAACTCGGCGTAGGTAATGCGCAGGTCGCCATAGATGAGCGCGACCTGCTCCGGCGTGCGCAGGGCGTGGAAGCGGATGAAGGCGGACAAATTGACCATGATCCCCTGCCGGCGGACCATGCAGCCCGACTCTCGGCGGGCTTATCTTAGGCCAATTCGAAGACTGGGAAAATCGCGTGCTCGATCAGCGCTTCAGCGCTTCGCGGCCGGCGTAGCGGGCGGAGCTGCCCAGCTCCTCCTCGATGCGGATGAGCTGATTGTATTTGGCGAGGCGGTCGGAGCGCGAAAGCGAGCCGGTCTTGATCTGGCCGCAGTTGGTCGCCACGGCCAAGTCGGCGATGGTCGCGTCCTCGGTCTCGCCCGAGCGGTGAGAAATCACCGCGGTGTAGGCCGAGCGATGGGCCAGATCGACGGTCGCCAGCGTCTCGGTCAGGCTGCCGATCTGATTGACCTTGACCAGGATCGAGTTGGCGACGTTTTTCTCGATGCCCTCGGCCAAGCGCACGGGGTTGGTGACGAACAGGTCGTCGCCGACAAGCTGGACCGTCCCGCCCAGCGCGTCCGTCAGCGCCGCCCAGCCATCCCAGTCGTCCTCCGCCAGCCCGTCCTCGATGGAGGCGATGGGATAGCGGGCGCAAAGATCCTCGTAATAGGCGATCATGCCCGCGGCATCGTGGCTCGCTCCCTCGCCCGCAAGCGTGTAGACGCCATCCTTGTAGAATTCCGTCGATGCGGCATCGAGCGCGAGGACGATATCGTCGCCCGGCGCATAGCCCGCCCGCTCGATCGCCGCCGTCACGAAACCCAGGGCCTCGTCGGCAGAGCCGAGATTCGGCGCAAAGCCGCCCTCATCGCCCACGTTCGTGTTGTGCCCGGCGTCCAAAAGGTTCCGCTCGAGCGCGTGGAACGCTTCCGCGCCCATGCGCACGGCCTCGCCCAGGCTGGCCGCGCCCACCGGCATGATCATGAATTCCTGAATGTCGATGGGGTTGTCGGCATGCGTCCCGCCGTTGACGATATTCATCATCGGCACAGGCAACAGGTGGGCTTGGGTCCCGCCGACATAGCGGTAGAGCGATTGGCCGAGCGCCGCGGCCTGGGCCTTGGCGACGGCGAGGCTGACCGCGAGGATCGCATTGGCGCCAAGCCGCGCCTTGTTAGGCGTGCCGTCGAGAGCGATCATGATCCGGTCGATCGAGGCCTGGTCTGCCGCGTCCATGCCCGAAAGCGCGTCGAACAACTCGCCGTTGACCGCCGCGACCGCCTCCAAAACGCCTCTGCCGTCGTAGCGCGCCGCATCGCTGTCGCGTTTTTCCACCGCCTCGTGCGCCCCGGTCGACGCACCGGACGGAACCGCGGACCGGCCCATCGCGCCGCCTTCAAGCAGGACGTCGGCCTCGACCGTCGGGTTGCCCCGGGAATCGAGAATTTCCCGGGCGCGGATGTCGACGATGGCGGTCATGACCGAATCAGCCTTCCTTTGCGAGCTCGTCGAACGCCTTGAGGCGCGCGAGCAACGCGGGCATGGCGTCGAGCGGCACCATGTTGGGTCCGTCGGAAGGCGCGTTGTCCGGGTCCTGATGGGTCTCCATGAACACCGCGGCCACACCGACCGCGACCGCGGCCCGGGCGAGCACCGGAACGTATTCCCGCTGGCCGCCGCTGCGCCCGCCCAGGCCGCCCGGCTGCTGGACTGAATGGGTGGCGTCGAAGACGACCGGGCAGCCGGTCCCCGCGAGGACCGGCAGGCTGCGCATGTCGGAGATCAGGGTGTTGTATCCGAACGAGGCGCCCCGCTCGGTGAGCAGCAGGTCGGTGTTGCCTGCTTGATCCATCTTGTCGACCACATTGGCCATGTCCCAGGGCGCCAGGAACTGTCCCTTCTTGACGTTAACGGCACGACCGGTCTTGGCCGCCGCGACCAGAAGGTCGGTCTGCCGGCACAGGAAAGCCGGGATCTGAAGTACATCAGCGACCTCGGCGACCGTAGCGCACTGGCCGGGTTCGTGAACGTCGGTCAACACCGGGCAGCCATGGGCGTCGCGCACCGCAGCCAGGATCGGCAGACCCTCGTCCAGGCCAAGGCCCCGGGGACTCGACAGGCTGGTCCGGTTGGCCTTGTCGAACGAGCTCTTGTAGATCAGGCCGAAGCCCAATGCGCCCGTCATCTCGACCAGCCTGCCCGCGACCGAAAGGGCGTGGTCCCGGCTCTCTATTGCACAAGGCCCGGCGATGAGAGCGAGCGGCAAATCGTTGCCGACGGTCACCGGACCGATCTCGACATGCCGGATTTGGGTCATGGTTCGAAAAGCCTAGACGAGACGCGACTGGGCGACTGCGGCCTCGATGAAAGAGGCGAACAGCGGATGGGGATCGAACGGCTTCGACTTGAGCTCCGGGTGGAACTGGACGCCGATGAACCAGGGGTGGCCCTCCATCTCCGCCACCTCGGGCAGGCTGCCGTCGGGCGACATGCCGGGGAAGCGCAGGCCCGCGGCCTCGAGTTGCTCCAGATAGTTGATATTGACTTCGTAGCGATGGCGGTGGCGCTCCGAGATGTGAACTGCGCCGTAAATCTCGGCGAGCCGGTCTCCGGGTTTAAGCTCGCAGTCGTAGGCGCCGAGCCGCATGGTTCCACCCAGATTGTCTCCGGCGCCCCGGCGCTCGATGGTATCGCCCCGGGCCCACTCGGTGAGCAGGCCGATGACCGGTTCATCGGTCGGGCCGAATTCAGTCGAACCCGCGCCGGATATCCCCGCGAGATTGCGCGCCGCCTCGATGACGGCGAGCTGCATGCCGAGGCAGATCCCAAAATACGGCACTTCGCGCTCGCGCGCATAGGCGACCGCGGCGATCTTGCCCTCGGAGCCGCGCACGCCGAATCCGCCCGGGACCAGGATGCCGTTGACCGCCTCGAGCTTGGACGTGGGATCGTCGCCCTCGAAAACCTCGGAATCGATCCAGCGCATGTCGACCCGGACGTTGTTGGCGATGCCGCCGTGGGTCAGGGCCTCGGCCAACGATTTGTACGCGTCCTGCAGGCCGACATACTTGCCGACCACGGCGATTGACACAGCGCCTTCGGGTGCACGGATGCGCCGGACGATTTCCTCCCAGCGGGACAGATCGGGGTTGCGCGAAGTGTCCATGCCGAACAGTTCGAGGACCTCCGTATCGAAGCCGTGGTCATGATAGGTCAACGGCACCTGATAGATGGTGTCGACATCGGGCGCGATGATGACCTGATCCTCGCCAACGTTGCAGAACAGCGCGATCTTGCCCCGCGCATCCGACGGGATCTCGTGTTCGCATCGACAGAGCAGCAGATCCGGCTGGATGCCGATGCCGCGGAGCTCCTTGACGGAATGCTGGGTCGGCTTGGTCTTGAGTTCGCCGGCGGATGCGATATAGGGCACCAGGGTGAGATGAACGAACAGGCAGCGCTCCCGGCCCAGCTCGTAGCCCAGCTGGCGGATTGCCTCGAGGAACGGCAGGCTCTCGATGTCACCGACCGTACCGCCGATCTCGCAAAGCACGAAATCCTCGGCCTCCGTATCGCGGACGATGAACGCCTTGATCGCGTCGGTGACGTGGGGGATGACCTGGACCGTGCCGCCGAGATAGTCGCCGCGCCGCTCCTTGGCGATGACGTCGGAGTAAATCTGACCTGCCGTGACGTTATCGGACTTACGCGACGGCACGCCGGTAAAGCGTTCATAGTGGCCCAGATCCAGGTCGGTCTCGGCGCCATCGTCCGTGACGTAGACCTCGCCATGCTGATGGGGGCTCATGGTGCCCGGATCGACGTTGAGGTAGGGATCGAGTTTGCGCAGCCGGACCTTGTAACCGCGGGCCTGCAGCAGCGCACCGAGCGCCGCCGACGAAAGCCCCTTCCCGAGTGAGGAAACCACGCCGCCGGTGATGAAGACGAACCGCGTCATGTCGGCCTAATGTAGCAGACTCGCGCCGGGGACCAAGCGGGAAGGCGCGTCATCGAGGAGAAATCGGCGAATTCTCTTCGCCCTCCCATCGTCTAATCCGCCGAGGGGACGGCTGGGGCCGCCGGCGAAACCCCGGAATCCGCGGGTTCGGGCATGGCCGGTCCAGTGTCCGTCGTAGCGGAGCCCGACGCATCCGGAACGGCTGGCAAATCGACGTCGGGCAAGCTCGGCGCAACATCGACGTCGGGAACCACGGGTGCCGGCTGCGACTCCACTGCGTCAGGATCCCAGTTCTCCGTCAAGTCGTCGGGGATCACGAGATAATCGGCATCCGCCTCGGGAACACTCGGAATCGCCGCCGGCGCCTCGCCGGCGGGGGTATCGTCGGGGATGATCATCAGCTCGCCGACGGCTTCCGGCACGGTCGGGCCCGCGGGTTCCGCCGCCAAATCTTCGGCAGGCGCCGCATCGGCGGGCAGGGTTTCATCCTCGACCACGGTGCCGATGCTCCGATCACCACCCGTCAGCACGGCCAGGACCAGACAGACGGCGAAGAACAGGAAAGCGAGCACGCCAGTCGCCCGGGTCAGCAGGTTGGCCGAACCCCGTGTGGAAATCAGCCCACCCATGCCACCGCCGCCGCCGCCGATCCCCAACGCGCCGCCTTCACTGCGCTGGAGCAGCACCGTGCCGATCATCGCGAGCGCGATAATCAACAGAATAACGAGAAGAATCGTGATCACGGCACTCGCGCCTTATCCGTTCCTTGTCCGCCCGCAGGCCGAGGCCTGCTAGCCGCCCGCCTCGCAAATCGCCCAAAATTCGTCGGCGGTCAAACTCGCGCCTCCGACCAATGCACCGTCCACATGTTCGGTCGCCAGCAACGCTGCTGCATTATCCGGCTTGACCGAGCCGCCATAGAGCAGACGGATCGCCGCACCGTCGTCGCCAAACCGCTCGGCCAGACGCCCGTGGAGATGACCGTGCATCTCGGCGATCTCCGCCGCGCTCGCCGTAAGCCCGGTGCCGATCGCCCAGACCGGCTCGTAGGCCACCACCGTGGTTGCAGCGCCCGCACCGTCCGGCACCGAGCTCTCAAGCTGGCTTTCGACCGCTGTGAGCGCCTGACCCGCATCACGCCGTTCCGCGGTTTCGCCGACGCAGACGATCGCGACCAGCCCGGCGCCGCGCGCGGCCGCAGCCTTGGCCCGAACCGTCGCATCGGTCTCGCCATGGCCCGCCCGGCGCTCCGAATGGCCGACGATCACGTAGCCACAGCCGGCGTCCGCCAGCATTGCCGCGCCGATATCGCCGGTATGAGCGCCCGGCGTCGCCGCGGCGCAATCCTGCGCGCCCAGGGCAATGCCGCTGCCGTCGAGAGCTGCCCTCAATTCGTTCACGAGCGTTGCCGGCGGACAGATCACGATGTCAACTGGCGGCTCGGTTCGTGCTTTGACCCGCGCGGCCAGATCCCGCACCCGGTCGAGGCCATCGCGGCGCAAACCGTTCATCTTCCAGTTTCCAGCGATCAGGGGACGCGTCCCAGACACCTTGGCCTGCCCGCAGCACAAAAAAGTCGTTGCTGTTTAGCACAGGGCCCGCACCATTACCAGCACCCCCCGGGTTCATAAAAATTCGCCGTTGCAGGGCCTTGGACGCCCTTCTATTATCCGCCGGAACGGGCCGTCAGACCAATTCAATCAAGAGCTTAGCCGGAGTTTGCAACACCATGCTCGGAAGCCTGCGCAAAAGCACCCATTCCTGGGCTGCCCGCGGCTTGCTGGTTCTGCTGGCCGCGAGTTTCGGCCTGTGGGGCATTGGCGACATCTTCCGGGGCGGGCGAGAACCGGCCGTCGCGTCCGTCGGCGAGATCGATGTTCCCGCCAGCGTGTTCGGCGCGGAATTTCGCAACGAGGTCAACCGCCTGCAGGGCCAGGGCGGCGCGGCCTTCACGACTGACGAAGCAATCGCGGCAGGCCTGCATTACACGGTGCTTGGCCGGTTGGTGCGTGACGCCCTTCTCGAGCAGGAAGCCTTGCGTCTCGGGCTCGCGGTACCGGACGACGACATCAATCGGGCCGTGACGACAAACCCGGCGTTCCAGAACGATCAAGGCCGCTTCGATGCGGAAACATACCGCCGAATCCTGTCGCGGAACGGGTTTTCGCCGGAGCAGTACGAGGCCCTGCTGCGCCAGGAAAAAACCATCCAGGCGATCCAGGATACGATCGTCGCGCCACTGCCCGCGCCCAGCAGCTGGGTGGATACGCTCTACCGATATCGCGAAGAAAGCCGGATCGCGGAGTTCGTGCTGATCGGCGCCGATCGCCGGCCCGCGGAGCACGAGCCAGACGAGGCGGAAATTGAAGCCTTTCACCAGGAAAACGCCGTCTTCTATACCGCCCCGGAATATCGTGAATTGACCTATCTCGAGCTGACGCCCGCAGCTCTGCTGGACGAAATCGAGCTTTCGCTCGACGATCTCTTCTACGAGTACGAAGCCCGTCTCGACGAGTATGCGCAGCCTGAGCGGCGCCGGGTCGAACAAATTCTCGCGCCGGATCGCGAGACGGCGGATGCCATATTGCGCGAGTTGCAATCGGGAAAAACCTTTGCCGACGCCGCGGATGCCTATCGCGAACAGGGCGCAAGCCACCTGGAGCTGGGGCTGGTCGCCCGGAGCGAGGTGTTCGAAGAGATCGCGCCGACGATCTTCGGATTGAGCGCCGGCGGCGTCAGCCGACCGCTCGAAACCGGACTGGGTTGGCATTTCTTCTGGGTGCGCGATATTCAGCCGCCCGAGACCAAGAGTTTCGACGAAGTCGTGGACGAGCTCCGGGCCGATCTCGCGCAGGTCATGGCACGCGACGGACTTTACCAGCTTGCAAATCGGCTCGAGGACGCGCTGGCAGGTGGTGCGACGCTGGAGGAAACCGCCGACCTTCTGGCACTCTCGACGACTCATATTCCGGTGATTACGCGCTCGGGCGTCGACGACCTGGGGATGCCCGTGACTATTCTGCCGTCGATGGAGCAGTTTCTCGATGTGGCGTTCAGCACCGAGACGGGGTATAAATCCCACCTGCTCGAAGACCCGGACGGAAATTATCTCATCATTCGCGTCGACAGCGGGAGCCCACCTGCCCTTCGCCCACTCGACGAGGTGCGCGATGTCGTAATCGAGCACTGGAAGGCGTTCGAGCAGCTTGAAGGCGCCGAGCAAATTGCAATGGAATCCGTCGAACGGCTTGGGCGGGGCGAATCGCTTGCGGCCATCGCGGCCGAGCTCGGGATATCGGTCCGAACGAGCGATCCCCTGGGCCGGGTGCCCGGCGAGGGAGGCGATCCGACCCTGAACGGCGTGCTGAACGGAGTGTTTGCGCTCGATCCCAACCAGCCGGGCGGCGTGAGCGGGCCGTCCATGGGCGGTTACGTGGTCGCCCAACTCAAAGAGGTTGTACCGGCCGATCCGACAGGCGACAAGGCCGCTACCCGGTCGCTTGCGCGGGAACTCGAATCGGGCATCGCCGACGACCTGCTGATGCAGTACCAGGCCGCTCTCGAAGCCCGTTACCCTATCTCGATCAACGTCGAAACCGTCGACTCGCTCTTCTAGACGATGGACATCTCGCCGCAATTCGAGGCCTTCAGGGACGCGCTCGGAGCCGGCGCACCGCAGGTCGTCTGGACCCGGCTGGTCGCCGATCTCGAGACGCCTGTCTCGGCCATGCTCAAGCTCGCCGAAGGGCGGCCCAACAGCTTCCTCCTCGAATCCGTGGAAGGCGGCGCGACCCGGGGCCGCTATTCGGTGATCGGCTTCGCCCCCGATCTGGTCTGGCGCTGCCGGGGCGATTCGGCCGAAATCAACCGTCGGGCCGACACGAAACCCGACGCCTTCGAGCCTTGCCCCAACGGCGCGCTCGAATCTCTTCGCGCTCTGGTTCGGGAAACCCGGATCGACATGCCCGAGGGGTTGCCGCCAATGGCGGCCGGACTGGTCGGCTATATCGGTTACGACATGGTTCGGCTGATGGAGCGTCTGCCCGATTCCAATCCCGACCTGCTCGGCATTCCCGACGGGCTGTTCCTGCGTCCCACCGTCATGGCGGTGTTCGACAACGTTCAGGACAGCATTACGGTGATCACACCGGTCTGGTCGGCAGACGACGGCGCAAAGGCGACGTACGATGCCGCAGCCCAGCGCCTGGCGGACGCGGTCGGAAGACTGGCGGGCGGTATTGCACTTCGCGGGACGGCCCTCGTGCAGCCGCCTGAAGCCCTGCCTGAGCCGCACTCAAACCTTGCCCCGGAAGACTATTACCGCATCGTCGAGCAAGCGAAGGAGTACATCGCAGCCGGCGACATATTTCAGGCGGTACTCTCCCAACGCTTCGCGGTGCCCTTTGCGCCGTCGCCCTTCTCCCTTTACCGGGCGCTTCGTCGGCTGAACCCCTCGCCCTTCCTGTTCTTCCTCGATTTCGGGGACTTCGCTGTGGTTGGCTCGAGCCCGGAGATCCTCGTCCGCCTGCGGGACACGGCGGTGACCATCCGGCCCATCGCCGGCACCCGTCCGCGCGGCGCGAACCGGGCCGAGGACCGGGACCTCGCCGAGGATCTGCTGTCGGACCCCAAGGAGCTGGCCGAGCATCTCATGCTGCTCGATCTCGGGCGCAACGACGTGGGGCGAGTCGCCAGGATCGGCACGGTGGAGGTGACCGAAAAAATGGTCATCGAATACTACTCCCATGTTATGCACATCGTCTCGAATGTGCACGGTGAAATCGATCCGTCGTTCGATGCGATCGACGCCCTGATCGCGGGCTTCCCCGCGGGAACCGTGTCTGGCGCGCCGAAGGTCCGCGCCATGGAAATCATCGACGAACTGGAGCCCGAACGGCGCGGCATCTATGCGGGCTCAATCGGCTATTTTTCCGCAGGTGGCGCCATGGACACCTGCATTGCGCTGCGAACGGCGATCGTCAAGGATGGTGTGATGTATGTCCAGGCGGGCGGTGGGGTGGTTGCGGATAGCAGCCCCGAAGGCGAATACCAGGAGAGTTGCAACAAGGCGAAAGCCCTGATCCGTGCCGCGGAGGAAGCCACGCGTTTCGCCGCCAATGCAGGCGACTGACGCAATCGAGAGCGCGCTCAGGAACGGGAGGATAGGCGATGGAAGGTGACAATCAGCCGGCGCTGGAGGAGCGGGTCAAGGATCTCGAGAGGATCGTCCGCAACCAGTCCGCGCGTATCCTGGCACTCGAGTCGACCGTGGTTTGCGTCGGCCGGGCCATGAAACGGCGCTACAAGATCAGCGAGCCGATGGCGATCTCGTTGATCCAAAAAGCGACCCAGGGCAGCCCGGAGGGCGAGGCTCTCGCCGAAAAGGCGGTGCCGATCTGTCGGAGCTATATCGCCGCGTCGCAAAAATAGCCGACAGTCAGGATCCGGGCGCCTCGTTGGCAAGGTGCTCAGCAACAGTGCTGAGCGGCACGAGAACGAGACCCTCGGACTCCAGCCCGGGCAGCCAGCGCTCCAGTGCATCGAAGCTTTCATCATAGGGATGGGCTATGCCGATCGCCGCGCCGCTTTGGTGGGCGATCGCTTCGAGTTCGGCCAATGCTGCGTCGATCGCCGCCGGCGAACGGTCGGCATCGATGAAGATGTCCCGGCGCAGGGCCGGCATGCCCAGATCGCGCGCCACGTCGGGCCCGACAGTCGTCGGTGTGGTGACCGAGTCGAGATAGAGCAGCCCGCGGGCGTGGAGTTCGAGCAGCAGGATAGTCATGGCCTCCCAATCGGTGGTCAGGCGGCTGCCCATATGGTTGTTGACGCCCACGAACTCGCCGAAGCGGGACAGATTCCAGTACAGCAGGCGGATCAATTCATCCCGTTCAAGACCGGCAAACAGGGCATTCGGTCCGGGATCGGCGTCGGCGCTCATGGGCTCCATGGGCAGATGGACGAGAATCTCGTGCCGGGCTCGCCGGGCCAACCAGGCGCTGCGTTCGATGCCCGCCGCGTAAGGCAGGAAGGCGAGCGTCACCGATTCGTCGAGTGCGATGGCCCGCTCAACCCGCGCCGAGTCGATGCCCAAGTCATCCACGATCAGGACGATCATCGGGCGGCCGTCGATATCGGGCCGCGCAGCCGCATAGCGTCGCCAGGCGGGCAGCAATTCGTCGTCTTCGGAAGCCGCGGACCGCCCGTTGTCCGGGGGCTCACCCTCCGCAGCCACGGCGAGGGCCGGTCCGGGCGCCTCGTCAAGCGCCGCGATCGCCTCGAAAGCCAAGGAATCCGGCGGCCACAACAGGGCCGCGACGAGCAGAGCAAGACCCGCAAGACCGCCAATTCGTCTGGCCGATTGAGCGTTCAGAATTGATTCACATCCTTGCCGTGCGGGGACGAACCGGCTCCACTCTCCATATTCGATACGACGGCGTCCGCTTTGTCTACAACGCTAGCCTCGTCCCTCCGCCAGATCGTCGAGGATCGGGCAATCGGGCCGTTCGTCGCCGTGGCATTTCTCGACCAGCTCTTTCAGCGTGCGGCTCATGGCCCGCAGTTCGGCGATCTTGGCTTCGACCCTTGCCACATTCTGGCGCGCGAGCGCCTTGACCTCGGCACTTGCGCGATCCTTGTCGGCATAGAGCGCAAGCAGGTTGCCCACATCCTTCACGCTAAATCCCAGACTGCGGGCGCGCTGGACGAATTGCAGGCGCTTGAGGGCAGGTTCGTCATAGTCGCGGTAACCAGCCGCCGTTCGGTTGGGCTCGGGGATCAAACCGATACTCTCGTAGTAGCGGATCGTCTTGGCCGGGACGCCCGAGCGGCGCGCCGCGTCTCCAATCCGCATGACAACCTCCTTCCCGGTCTCGACCAAGCGCTGCCTTATAGTTCGAACCGCCGCAAGCGGAGCGCATTGCCGATCACCGACACCGAGCTCAGACTCATTGCTGCGCTCGCGATCATGGGGCTCAACAGGATCCCGAAGGGCGGAAAGAGAGCCCCCGCCGCGATCGGGATTCCCAGGGAATTATAGGCGAAGGCGAGAAAAAGGTTCTGCCGGATGTTGCGCATCACCGCGCGGCTCAACTTGCGGGCCCGCAGGATGCCCCGTAGATCGCCCTTTAGCAGGGTGATCCCGGCGCTCTCCATCGCGACGTCTGTCCCCGTTCCCATGGCGATGCCGACGTGGGCGGCTGCAAGCGCCGGCGCATCATTGATCCCGTCGCCCGCCATAGCGACGATTTGCCCGTCCGCGCGCAATCTTTCGACCACCGCGCTCTTTTCGTCCGGCAAGACGTCGGCCTGGATCTCGTCGATCTCGAGCGCGCGCGCGACGGCGCGGGCCGTGATCGGATTATCGCCCGTAAGCATGACGAGCCGAAGACCATCCGCCTGCAAGCCGCGGATGGCCTCGGGCGCGGTCTCCTTGATCGGATCGGCGACACTGACAAACCCGACCGTCCTGCCATCGAGCCCAACAAACATGGCCGTCTGACCGTCGAGGCGCAGGGCGTCGGCCCGCTCCGCCAGATCACCGAGTTCCATGGCGAGATCCGCAAACAGGCGCGCATTGCCAAGCGCGACCTGCCGGCCCTCGACCGTGCCGAACACGCCCTTGCCGGTTATGGCCTGAAAGCCATCGACAGCCGCAAAAGCGAGACCCCGCTCCTTTGCCTCGCCGGTAATCGCCGCAGCAAGCGGATGCTCGCTGCCGCGCTCGAGACTGGCAGCGAGCCGCAGGAGTTCCGACTCATCCTGGCCATCGACAGCTTGTATCGAAACGAGACGGGGTTTTCCCTCAGTCAAGGTGCCGGTCTTGTCGAAGACCAGCGTGTCCACGTTCTCCAGAATCTCGAGCGCTTCGGCGTTTTTGACGAGCACGCCGGCAGCGGCGCCCCGACCCGTGCCGACCATGATCGACATCGGTGTCGCAAGGCCCAATGCACAGGGGCAGGCAATGATGAGCACGGCAACCGCGTTGACCAAGGCATAGACCATCGGCGGCTGCGGCCCGAACAGAGCCCAGATAATGAACGTGACGACGGCGACGAGCACGACGGCAGGTACGAACCAGGCCGAAACCCGATCGGCCATTCTCTGGATCGGCGCCCGGCTGCGCTGGGCATCAGCGACCATGCGGACGATCTGCTGGAGCAGGGTATCAGCGCCAACACGCTCCGCTTGCATCACGAAGCTGCCTGTGCCGTTCACGGTCGCCCCTGTGACCCGATCACCCGGCTCTTTGCCGACGGGCACGGCTTCGCCGGTCATCATCGACTCGTCGACGGCGCTGGAGCCGTCGAGCACGACGCCGTCGAGCGGCACCTTCTCGCCAGGACGGACGCGAAGCCGGTCGCCGACCCGAACCGCGTCGAGGGGAACGTCTTCTTCATCACCCGTCTCGCTTAAACGCCGGGCCGTAGGTGGCGCAAGATCGAGTAAGGCCCGTACCGCCGCGTTTGTCCGGCTGCGCGCGCGAATCTCGAGGACCTGGCCGAGCAGAACAAGCATGATGATGACCGCGGCGGCTTCGAAATAGACGTGAACCGTGCCTTCGGAAGCTTGGAACGAGGCTGGAAAAATGCCGGGCGCAAACGCTGCAACGAGGCTGTAGACATAGGCAACCCCCGTCCCGATGGCGATCAACGTGAACATGTTGAGCCGGCGGGTCAGAATCGAGGCCCAACCGCGCTGGAAGAATCGCCCACCGCCCCAGACCACGACGGGAGTCGCAAGCCCGAGCTGGACCCAAACGCCAGTCCAGCCTTCGAGGAGGCCCGTCATGGCAATCACCAGAACCGGAAGCGCGAGAGCGAGACTGACCCAGAATCGACGGGTCATGGCGATCAGTTCGAGATTGGGCTCGTCGAGGGCCGCCGCGGCATCAGCCGGCTCCAGGGCCATCCCGCACTCCGGGCAGTCTCCCGGTCCGTCCGCCGCCACCTCGGGATGCATCGGGCAAATGTATCTGCCCGCTATGGCCACCGGGGCCTGCGATGTGGCCGTCGCGGCGGCATGATGAGAACAGCGATGCTCGACAGTCTGAGGCATGGAACGGTAACGACTACTGCAGGACCGGGGCCGGGCAGGACCGCGAGAATACGACTCTGCCCGCTTAAACGCCTTGATCTGGGTCAGGAATCCCCGACCCCTTGGAGCCATGATGTGGGTTCTAGTAACTGGAGGGTCAAGGCCCCTCCCGGGAGCTTGACGCGCGAGCCATTGCCCTGTTTGCTGCCGGACATCCGGACCGGGCCAAAATTCGCTTTATAAATGCCCTCAAAATGGTTATGTAACCTCTTGTAATGGTAGTGTTAATCGATAATTACGACAGCTTCACTTACAACCTCGTCCACTATCTTGGCGAGCTGGGGGCCGAGGTGGTCGTCCACCGCAACGACGAGATAAGCGTGGACGGGGTTTTGAACGCGTCACCGGCGGGCATCGTGATCTCGCCCGGACCGTGCGATCCCGACAAGGCCGGCATCTGCCTCGAACTGGTCGCGCGCGCGGCACCGAGCGTTCCGATCCTCGGAGTCTGCCTCGGCCACCAATCGCTGGGCCAGGCGTTTGGCGGGACGGTCGTGCGCGCACCGGTCCTGATGCACGGCAAGCTTTCCGATATTGTCCACACGGGAACCGATGTGTTCGAGGGCCTGCCGAGCCCGTTTCGCGCCACCCGTTACCATTCGCTGATGGTCGAGCGCGACGGCCTGCCCCCCTGCCTCCGGGTTACCGCCCAGACCGAAGATGGCGTCATCATGGGCCTCGCCCACCGGGAGCTGCCCGCCTATGGCGTCCAGTTCCACCCGGAGAGCATCGAATCCCAGAACGGCCACGACCTGCTGCGCAATTTCCTCGCCATTGTCGAGGCGAAAGGCCGAGCATGAGTGGCGGCGGCATGAAGGATATCCTCGGCGTGCTGGCCGACGGTCGACCGCTCGACGTGACCCGGGCCCGAAAAGCCTTCGATCTGATCATGGACGGCGACGCGACACCCGCTCAGATCGGCGGATTCCTGATGGCGCTTCGGATGCGCGGCGAGGCGGTCGCCGAAATCACCGGCGGCGCGCTGGCCATGCGCGAGCGGGCGCTGACCATCGAGGCGCCGCCCGGGGCGATCGATACCTGCGGCACCGGCGGCGACGCCAAGGGAACCTTCAACATCTCGACCGCCGCCGCGATTGTGGCCGCGGGGTGCGGCGTGCCCATCGCCAAGCACGGCAATCGGGCCCAGTCGTCGAAATCGGGCTCCGCGGACCTGCTGGCCGCGCTGGGCGTCAATCTGGACGCGGGTGCGGAGACCGTGGCGGACGCGATCCGCACGGCGGGCATCGGCTTCATGATGGCGCCGCGTCACCACGCGGCGATGAAGCATGTCGCGGGACCCCGTCAGGAGCTGGGCCTGCGGACGATCTTCAACCTGCTCGGACCGCTCGCCAATCCGGCGGGCGCCAAGCGTCAGCTGCTGGGCGTCTTCGCCGAGTCCTGGGTCGAGCCAATCGCCCGGGTTCTGGCCAACCTGGGAAGCGAGCACGCCTGGGTGGTCCACGGCTCCGACGGGCTCGACGAGCTCACCACGACGGGGCCGTCGCACGTGACCGAGCTGAAGCACGGGGTCATGACCTTCCACGAGGTGACACCCGCCGACGCCGACCTGCCGAACGCCAGGCCGGAAGACTTGGCGGGTGGCGATAGTGCGCATAACGCCGCGCTGATGACCGCCTTGCTGGACGGCGAGACCGGCCCGTTGCGCGATATCGTTCTGCTCAACACGGCGGCCGCACTGATCGTCGCGGATCGCGCGAGCGATCTTCGCGACGGCGCGGCGATCGCCGCCGAAGCCATCGACTCCGGCGCCGCCCGGCAGGCCCTCGCCGATCTCGTGGCTATCACCAACCGGAGCCCGTCATGAGCGACGTGCTGGGCAGGATTTGCGCCGACAAGCGGGAGCATATCGCTGCCCGCAAGGCGCTCCGGCCGATCGCAGATGTCATGGCGGCGGCGCGGAACGCCGCGCCTCCGCGGGGCTTTGCGGCAGCCCTGACAGCCGACGTGGCCGGGCACGGCCTCGCCCTGATCGCGGAGATCAAGAAAGCAAGCCCCAGCAAGGGACTGATTCGTGCCGACTTCAACCCGACTGCACTGGCCCGAGCCTATGCCGCAGGCGGGGCAACTTGTCTGTCGGTATTGACGGACGTGCCTTATTTTCAGGGCGAGGACGGCTATCTGAGTGCCGCGCGCGACGCAGTGAGCCTGCCGGTGCTGCGCAAGGACTTCATGCTCGAGACTTATCAGGTGGCGGAAGCCCGGGCACTCGGGGCCGATTGCATCTTGCTGATTCTGGCCGCGCTTGATGATGGAGCCGCCGGAGAGATGGTCGCAGCCGCCACGGAGTTCGGGATGGACGTGCTCGCCGAAATCCATGACGAGGTTGAACTGGATCGCGCACTCGGGCTCGACGTGACCTTGATCGGCATCAACAACCGGAACCTCAAGACGCTTGCGGTCGATCTCGCAACGACGGAGCGGCTCGCCCCACAAGTCGAAACCGGTCGGGATCTGGTCTGCGAAAGCGGCCTGGGGGGCCACGAAGACCTGCTGCGCATGAGCCAGGTAGGTGTGCGGCGTTTCCTGGTCGGCGAATCACTGATGCGTGAAACCGATGTCGCAGCGGCCACGGCGACCCTGTTGGGACGCGCGCCCTTGGCGCAAGGGGCCGGCGGGTAGCGCCATGGGAGACGACTTCACCCACTTTGACGCCGAGGGCAAGGCCGCGATGGTCGATGTGACGGACAAGCCGGTAACCGAACGAAGCGCGACGGCCAAGGGCAGCGTCGTAATGGCGCCCGAGACCATCGCGAAGATCCTCGAGGGCGGCGTGAAGAAGGGTGACGTCCTGTCGGTCGCGCGGCTCGCCGGCATTATGGGCGCCAAGCGCACGCCCGATCTGATCCCGCTTTGTCACCCGCTCGCTTTAAGCTCGGTCACCGTCGACCTGGTCTGCGAACCGTCGCGCAACGCCGTCGAAATCACTGGGACCTGCAGATTGACCGGACAGACCGGCGTCGAGATGGAAGCGCTGACCGCGGTCGCTGTTGCGGCGCTCACGGTCTACGACATGTGCAAGGCGGTGGACCGGACCATGCGAATCACCGACATCCGGCTGACCCGCAAGGCGGGGGGCAGATCGGGCGAATTCGAGCAGCCATGAGAGCCGCGCCGTGATCCCGGTCGCAGAAGCGCTGGCGCGCATCACAGCCGCCTTCGAGCCCCTGCCCCCCGAGACCGTGAGCCTCACCGACGCGCTCGGCCGGGTACTCGGCGAGGACGTCGCGGCCCGTATGACCCAGCCTCCCTGCGCGGTTTCGGCCATGGACGGTTACGCGGTTCGTGCGGACGATGTGACCCGTGTGCCCGCGACCCTTCGGCAAGTGGGATCGGCGCCAGCCGGCGGCGCTTATGATGGTACGCTCGGGCCCGACGAGACTGTGCGCATCTTCACGGGCGGGCCCGTGCCGGATGGCGCCGACTCCATCGTCATCCAGGAGAATGTTGACGTGGACGGCGATGCCATTACGGTCAAGCAGACCGTCGCCCCGGGATGCTATGTCCGCCGCGCCGGTCTCGATTTCGAGGAAGGCTGGGTCGGGCTCGCCAAGGGCCGCGTGCTGAGCGCCCGCGACATCGGGCTCGCCGCCGCGATGAACCATCCCTGGCTGAAGGTCCGACGCCGGCCCCGTGTCGCAGTACTGGCAACCGGCGACGAGATCGTCATGCCCGGCGAGAAGGTAGGCCCCAATCAGATCCTGAGCTCGAATTCGCTGGCCCTCGAGGCAGTGCTCGACTCGTTCGGGGCTGAGGGGATCAATTTGGGCATCGCCCCGGACGATCCGGCGACTCTGCGCCAGCTCGCCGCCGGTGCCCGGGGCGCCGACCTGCTGGTGACGACCGGCGGCGTCTCGGTCGGCGACCACGATATCGTTCGCCAAATCCTGGGAGACGATGGATTTACGCTGGATTTCTGGAAGATCGCCATGCGCCCCGGTAAACCGGTCGCGTTCGGTCGGCTCGGCGCAACTCCCCTGCTGGGCCTTCCGGGTAATCCGGTCTCCACGCTCGTCTGCGCCCTAGTCTTCCTCCGCCCTGCGGTCGACGTCATGCTGGGCCTGGACGTCGACGAGGCGGACGGCGCCACCGCCCGGCTCGGCTGCGACCTGGGCGCCAACGACGAACGCCAGGACTATCTCCGGGCGGCCTTGTCACAGGATGCCGACGGTCCGGTGGCGACGCCCTTCGACAGCCAGGACAGCTCCGTTCTCTCGAGCCTCGCCCGGGCCGGTTGCCTGGTCGTGCGCCCGCCCCACGCGCCGCCGGCCGTCGCCGGCGAGAGCGTTGAAATCCTCATGTTCGGAAGCGGGCGGCTCAGGCCGTAAGTCCCCGGTGCCGGAGCGGGTTCTGCAGAATTTTTCCTGCGATTTCATAAATTTGCCAAAATTCCGCAGAATTCCACGATTCAATCCTTGACGGAGCGACGGAACTAAAGTAGAACATTTTGTGCCTATTCGACATTTGTTTTACTAACCCTAGGAGACCCCGCCTTGCTCACCAAGAAGCAGCTCGAATTGCTCCGGTACATAGATCAGTACATGAAGGCGCATTCCGTATCGCCGTCCTTCGAGGAAATGAAGGATGCGGTGAACCTGAAATCCAAGTCCGGAATTCACCGCTTGGTGACCGCCTTGGAAGAGCGGGGCTTCCTCCGTCGTCTACCCCACCGGGCCCGGGCGCTCGAAGTCATCAAGATGCCGCCGGGCACTATCGAGGCCGGTGGATTCCGTCCGAGCGTGATCGAGGGTGATTTTCGCCCTGGCAGCACGGCGACGAATATGGAGCCGAGCGACGCGGTCGTCGTACCGTTGTATGGCCGGATTGCCGCCGGCACACCGATCGAGGCGCTGCGCGAGCATAACGAAACCGTCGAGATGCCCGCGACCATGCTCGCAGCGGGCGATCACTACGCACTCGAGGTCGAAGGCGATTCGATGGTCGACGCCGGAATCCTCGACGGCGATACGGTCCTCATCCAGCAGTGCGATACCGCCGATAGCGGTTCGATCGTCGTGGCCTTGATCGACGATACGGAAGCGACCCTGAAGCGACTCCGGCGAAAGGGCGAATCAATCGCGCTTGAGCCTGCGAATACGGCGTACGAAACCCGCATATTTGGACCCAGCCGGGTCAAAGTCCAGGGCAAGCTCGTCGGCCTGCTTCGCCGCTACTAGGCGAAAGAATCGTCCCGCCCACCGAAAGCGTCGGCAACCGTCACCGATTCGAATCCTATTCCGGCTAGCATCGTCACTGCCACAGGCAGTATGGTAACGGCCGCGCGGCGAGACCGGCAGCCGATCGTCGGCGCGCGACGATCGTTCAATCGTCCAATCATGGAATCAGATGGCCCGCATTTACATCTCCTGCTATCGCGACATGCCCCGCCATGTGCGCGAACTCCGCCCGAGCCACCTGGTTTCCGTGATCGGGCCCAATGAAGTCGAGAGTCCGGACGGCTTGCCGCCGACGCCTGACCACATCCATGCGGATCGACATTTGAAGCTGCCGGTCCACGACATCTGGGCCGACAACCCGGCACAGATCCTTCCCACAGAGCAGCATATCGCGCAGCTCATCGATTTTGGCCGGGACTGGGCTCGGACCGAGCCCCTACTCGTACATTGCCTCGCAGGCGTCAGCCGGTCGTCAGCCGCGGCGCTGACGCTGTTGTGCATGGGTTCACCCGGCCAGGAGCGCGACGCCGCACATCTATTGCGCGAGCGGGCCCCTCATGTCGAACCCAATCAGCTCATGATCGAGATTGCCGACCGTCTGCTCGGCCTCGACGGGGTTCTCGTGGAGGCGGTCCGGGAAATCGGCCCGGGCGACTACGACGGCAACGGTCCGTTGACCGAGTTGCCAGCACGAATGGCCCTCGCAGGCCCGGAACAGGGTGTCGCATAGGCGGGTAGCATCCGCGCTCAACGCGAAGTCTCCGTCCCGCCACTAGGCCGCAGACCGCTGCCGGAGCCGGAGCCGTGGCGCTCAAACCTTACAACAGGATACGGCGAGCGGTTTCTCTTGACCGGTAGTCCGCTCGGCCTCCGCGAGCCGCGCAACGGCGGCGCGAATATGGCCCCAGCGGATGGCAGCCATCCGATCGCCCCGCTCCTGCGCAGCCTCGAGTTGCTCTCGCGCCTCGGCGACCGCACCCGACGGACCGCGTTCGTCGAGCAATCGGCGCGCGATGCGGTGAAAGGTGATCATTTTCTTTTTCATTGGCTCCGGCGCCGCATCTGCTGTTCAACCCTTCGCGTCTTGCTCATCGGCATGCATCCGTTCGATGGCGAGGAGAATATGTTTCCAGCTTTCCTCCTCTTCGGCATTTTCGAGCGTTACGAATCGCGCCTGCCATTTTCTTGCCTCAGACTTGGCTCCATCGTAGCCTTCCTCGTCAAGCAGACGGCGCGCCACCTGATATATCCTTTGGACCTTGCCCTTCACGGGTCGTAACACCCTTCCCTAGCTCATAACAGACCGCGTCCGCAGCTTCGAGGCTTGCATGATTCGATGCCAGCCGCCAGCAATGGTGGTCAACGCTCGTCGGGAAAGCCCCGAATGAGCGTCCATGGCCGCTCGCCGCGTTCTCCGACGACGCTTTCGAGGCGAACTGTTCCCTCCTCCAGCCAAATCGCATGAGCGCCCTCGCGCCAGATGTCGAACCGGTCGATCACGACGGCCGCCCGGTGGCACGCCTGCGCAACGGGCACCAGGCTGACGATGACGTCGGCCCGAGCACAATCCTCTTCGAGCGCCCGCGGATCGCTGACCAGGGCCACGACCTGATCGTCGGCCCGATACAGGCAGCCGATCGAATCGCAAGAGAGCTGCCCGTCGCCGCTTATGCCGTCCGCGGGCCAGGCTTCGGTTTCCTCGAGGCCGGCTCTGCGCAACCAGATTTCCCTTGCAAATCGTGCCTTCCGTCGGCTCGACACCGCCATGCCGCCGTCGGCAGTGCGAACCGCGAATATCTTGGCCCGGCCGTCGACAAGGATATCGGGCTCGGACGGCGACAAGCCCAGCGAGGCGCCACCGGCGGCGCCAGAGGCAGAGCCAAAGCCCTCCCGCAACCAGAATAATCAAGGCAAGCGGCGGCATGGCGGGGAGCCGGGATATCGCCCCGTCCCAGCCAGAAATCGTGCGCGCGATCTCGAGCACGAGATCGATACCCCAAGTCATCGGCGCGAGCGCGAGTGCCTCGGCACCGAAGGGCATGAGCAGGAAGACCGCGATGCCCCAGGGCGTGACCCAGAACGCCGTGATCGGCACGGCGGCCAAGTTGGTGAGCAGGCTGTAATCGGCGAAATGGTTGAAGTGGAAGATGCTAAACGGCCCGGTCGCGAGTCCGGCGACGAGGGTCGTAAGCAGCACGCCCGCAACATAGACCACCGGCCGGCCGGTCCACGCGATTTGGGCCTGCCACCGGGCAATCGGGCGGCTCATGCGCTCATAGGTCGCGATCAGCGCCATGGCCGCCGCGAACGACATTTGAAAACTCGGCCCCAGCAGGCTTTCGGGCGCAGCCAGCAGGACACCGATTGCTGCCCAGGCAATCAGCCGCATGGAGATGCGCGTGCGATCGAGCAGGATCGCAATGAGCACGAGTCCGGTCATGACGAAGGCCCGCTGGGTCGGAATTCCGACACCCGAGATCAGGAGGTAACCGAAGGTTCCCAACAGCGTGATCGCGGCCGTCCATTTCTTGTTCGGATACCGAAGCGCGACCGGCTCGATCAATGCGAGCAGCACACGGATAAACACGAAGATGAGCCCCGCCACCAGCCCGACATGAAGTCCCGATATCGCGAGCAGATGGGCAATTCCAGCATCCCGAAACGTCGCCAACACGTCCTTGGGAATGGCGCCGCGCTCGCCGATCAGCAGCGCCGCCGCCACCGCGCCCGTTTCGTCGGGCCGGGTGGTCAGGATCCGTTGCGCGAGACCGTGACGCAGGGCGTCGAGCGATAACCGGAAGGACGTCTCGACATCATCGATGGGCGCGTCGACGTGCCGCGGCGCGCCCATGGCAAAACCCATGCCGCCGATCCGTTGGAAATAAGCCTTACACGCGAAATCAAAGGCTCCGGGCGCGACCGGCTCGTAGGGCGGCGAGACGACGGCCCAGAGCCGGACCCAATCGCCGGGAACGAACGTCTCCCCACCCGTTCGCACGGTAATGCGCACCCGTTCGGGCACATCCTCCGGTGCGACGCCCTCGATTGAGAGATGAACGAGAACGAACCGATGGCCGCTCTCCCGAGGCTGGATTTCGAGGGTGCGCCCGATCACCTCGCCCGGCCCGACCTCCGTTGCGAGGATCGGCGGAAACATCGATCGTACGAAGGTGCGCGACCAGGATACCGCCCACCAGCGTCGCCAGAAGCAACGCGCCCGACAACGGGGCCGCTCGCCGACGCCCGATGATTGCCAGGATCAGGAACCCGCAGGTCCCCGCCGCCGCGGCCCAGACCGGCGGCTCTACGGGCAGGGCGAAATAGATCGCGATGCCGATGCCCAGAGCGACGGGCAGCCAAAGAAACCAGCGGTCGCGCTCGGCAGCCAGGACTCCGGTCAGTGCCGGGCCAAGCCGGCCCATGAATCCTCCCTCGCGATATGCGCGACCGGGAAACCACGTACGGATCACGGATCGTGATCGGAACCTAGTGCCCCATGGCGATGCCGCCGTCGTTCACCAGCGTGGCACCCGTGGTGTAGCCGGCGCCGGGCGATGCGAGATAGAGGATCGCGCCGGTGCATTCCTCGACCCGGCCGACGCGCCCGAGCGGGACGCTCGCATCAATGAAGTCGTAGAGCGCATTATTGCCCGCGAGCTCATTTTCGTGCTGGATCATGGGCGTATCGATCCAGCCAGGGCACAGATTGTTCACCCGCACTCCGTCGCGGGCAAGGGCAAGTGCCATCATCCGTGTCATCTGAACGACCGCACCCTTGGTCGTTGAATATACGAGCATGCCCGCACCGCTGCCCTTGATTCCCGCCACTGATGCAACGTTGACGATCGAGCCCCGGGAGTCCTTGAGCGCCGGCACGCAAGCCTGTGCGGTAAAGAATGCACCCTTGAGATTGAGCGCAAACATCTTTTCCCAGTATGCTTCGTCGATATCGTCGATCAGGCAATCGTCGCCCCTGCCCGCGTTGTTGACGAGGATATCGAGGCCTCCGAGATCCGCGATAATTTTGGGAACGATCCGATTAATTTCGGCGACGCTTGAAAGATCGCCCGGGGCGGCAATCAGCCGATCGCCGCTGCCTATCTCTTCGATCGCCTGGGCGACGGTCTCGGCGATCCGCCCATTTATGGCGACCCTGGCACCAAGCGCGTGAAAGCCCTCCGCGGCGCCGCGGCCGATTCCCTTCGTGCTGCCCGTGACCAGAACCCGCTTGCCGGTGAAATCGAGCTGGGCGCCCATGGTACCTCCCCGGCGTTCAGGTCCGCGGCGTCGGTGTGTAAAGCACGCCCGCAGCTTCGTCGTCTTCGTGGTTCGCACCGCCCCAGCCCGCGTTCGCCGCGCATCCGCCGTCGTTCGAGAGGATTGCGCCCGTGACATAGCTCGCATCGTCTGACGCGAGATAGAGAATCGAGGAGGCGCATTCCCGCACCGTGCCGATCCGGCCCATGGGTGTGGAATGGGCGATGAAATCAAAGACCTGTCCGCCGGTCGCCTCGTTTTCCGCATCAATCATTGGCGTCTTGATATAGCCCGGACAGAGGCAGTTGACCCGCACGCCGTCACCGACCAGCTCGAGCGCCATCGTGCGCGTCATATTGACCAACCCGCCTTTGGTAATGGCATAGACCAGCCCGTCGCTGGGGCCGCCGAAAAGTCCCGCGACCGATGCAATATGGATGACGTTGCCCTTGGACGCTTTCAGCTCGGGAAGCGCGAACTTGGTGCAGAACATCGCCGCACGCAGGTTGACCGCGATCATCTTGTCCCAATGCTCCTCGGTGACCTCGTGGAGCCGTGCGATGTCGCCGATCCCCGCATTGTTGACCAGGCAATCGAGCCCGCCGAGCCCCGCAACGGCGGCATCGACCACCGACTGGCAGCCGGTTACCGTGGCCAAATCGCCAGGCGCAGCCACGAGCCGCTCGCCTCCCAGCTCCGCGATGGTTTGCGCAACCGTATCCGGGTTGCGTCCGTTTATCGCCACCGAGGCACCCGCTTCGAGGAACATCTCAGCAGCGCCCCGGCCGATACCCATGGTACTGCCCGTAACCAGGGCCCGCTTGCCTTCCATATCGAGTAATCCGGCCAAGATCGCACCTAACGGCCCTCGGAAATGCCACCGTCTGCGACGAGCGTCGCCCCGGTGGTGTAGCCGGCATTGACCGAGGCGAAATAAAGGATCGCACCAGTCGTCTCGTTGGCCTCGCCGATCCGGCCCAAGGGGCAGTCTGCGGCGATGTAATCGTAGAGGGCATTATCGCCCGCGAGTTTGTTCTCGTTCTGGATCATGGGCGTATCGATCCAACCGGGACACAGGCTGTTGACGCGAACGCCATCGCGGGCGAGCGCCAACGCCATCATACGGGTCATCTGGACCATCGCGCCCTTGGTCGTCGAGTAGGTGAGGATGCCTTCAGGCCCACCTATGACACCATACATGGACGCAATGTTGATGATCGTCCCTTTCGACACCTTGAGCGCCGGAATGCACGTCTGGGCCGTAAAGAACGCGCCCTTGAGATTGAGCGCGAGCATCATCTCCCAATAGTCTTCGTCGATCCCGTCGATCGGCCTGTCGTCGCCCCGGCCCGCGTTATTGACAAGCACGTCGAGCCCACCCAGATCTGCGATCGCCTTGGGGACGACCACTTCGATCTCCGACACCTTGGAAAGATCGCCTGGCGCAGCAATCAGTCGGTCGCCACCGCCCATTTCCTCGATCGCCTGAGCGACGCTCTCCGCGGTCCGGCCGTTGATCCCGACGCTCGCACCCAGCTCATGGAAACCCTCGGCAGCGTCCCGACCGATGCCTTTGGTGCTGCCTGTGACCAGAACCCGCTTGCCCGTAAAATCCAGTTGATAGCTCATGCTGTTTCTCCCGGGTCTAGTTGTCGCGTGGGGTCGGCGTGTAGGTGGCGCCGCCGGAGCCGCCGTCGGGGTGGTTTACCCCGCCCCAGGCGGCGTTGGCTGCGCAACCGCCATCGTTCGAGAACACCGCACCCGTCACATAACTCGCGTCGTCCGAAGCGAAGTAGAGGATCGACGACGCACATTCCCGCACGGTGCCGATCCGGCCCATGGGTACGGACCCGTTTATGAACTCGATCACCTGGCCGCCGGTCGCCTTGTTTTCGTTTTCGATCATCGGCGTGTTGATATAGCCAGGACACAGGCAATTGACCCGGACCCCGTCACCGGCCAGTTCGAGCGCCATGGTGCGGGTCATGTTGACCAGTCCACCCTTGGTGATGGCATAGACGAAGCTGTCGCTGGGGCCTGCAACGAGGCCGCCGACCGATGCGATGTGGATCACGTTGCCCTTCGATTTGCGCAGTTCCGGCAGCGCGAATTTGGTGCAGAACATCGCCGCACGCAGATTGACGTGAACCACCTGGTCCCAATGGTCCTCGGTGATCTCGCCGAGATAGGCGAGCGGGCAGATGCCGGTGTTGTTCACAAGGCAGTCGAGCCCGCCGAGGCCCGCCACGGCCGTCTCCACGACCGACTGGCAGCCTGCAACGGTCTCCACGTCGCCCGCTGCTGCGACCAAGCGCTCTGCCCCGAGCTCTCCGATGGTCTGTGCGACCGTCTCGGGGTCGCGCCCGTTGATCGCCACGGCGGCATCCGCCTCGAGGAACATCTCGGCCGCACCCCGGCCGATCCCCATGGTGCTGCCGGTGATCAGCACGCGCTTACCGGTAAAATCGAGTCCCATGAATTATCTCCCCATCGGCCTCGTCTCAGGGCCGTGGGTGCATCTTACACGCGATATCCGGCGCAGCTCAATGTGCTAAGCTCACCAGCATGACACGCGTTTACGCTGGCCTGGCAGCCCTTGTCCTCCTCGCCCTGCTCTGCGCCGCGCCGCGCGCATTTGCCGATTTTCAGACCGGCATGGAGGCGGCCGAGCGCGGCGATTACGCCGCGGCGATACGCCAATGGCAGCCCTTGGCAGAAGCGGGCGATGCGGCTGCCCAGTTCGGCATGGCTTATCTCTACGACGAGGGGTTGGGCGTAGCGGAAGACAATCCGCTCGCGATCAAATGGTATCGACGGGCCGCTATGCAGGGCGATGTGCTGTCGCTCTACAACCTCGGCATCATGTATAGGAATGGCGAAGGTGTCGCGGCAGACGACGTACGGGCCTACCGGTTCATGTGGCTTGCCGCCGAGCTCGGCGATCCCGATGCCGTGGAGCGGCTGCGCGAGCTCGAAAACCTGATAGGCCCGGAGCAGATTGCCACGGCCAAGCAGCTCGCCACGCGCTGGGGTCTGGTCGCTGGAGCCGATCTCGGCGCGATCGCAAGCAGCGATCTCGACGCCGGCTACGACGCCTACGAGCGGGGCGACTATTCCGGTGCATTCCGCCTGTGGCGCCCACTCGCCGAAGCCGGCAACGCCGAGGCCCAGTACAACATCGGCTATATGTACGACTACGGCGAAGGGCTTCCGGTCGACGACCAACAAGCCATTTACTGGTTCACCGCAGCAGCCGAACAGGGCCATATGACTGCGCAATTCAATCTTGGTGCGATGTACGCCACGGGCGAAGGCGTAGCCGCCGACGACATGGAAGCGATCTACTGGTACAGCCTCGCCGCCGAACAGGGCCATTCGACGGCCCAGTACAATCTCGCGGTGATGTACGACGAAGGTTGGGGCGTCGCGCTCGACGACGCCGCCGCGATTTACTGGTACACCCAGGCCGCAAACCAGGGCGACGTCGATGCCCAGCACAATCTGGGCGTCATGAATGAAATCGGCGAAGGCACCCCGGCGGACCCGGCCGCAGCCGCCTACTGGTACCGTCAAGCCGCCGAACAGGGCAAGGCCGCCTCTCAATTCAATCTCGGACTGCTCTATACCGACGGCAAGGGCGTGCCCCAGGACTATGGCGAAGCGATTTACTGGTACAGCCTTGCGGCCGAGCAGGGTGATCCCATCGCTCAGTACAATCTGGGTTACAAGTACCGTAACGGCCTGGGCGTCCCAGCGGATATCAACGAATCCATCGCCTGGTTCGAGGCCGCCGGTCAGCAGGGCGATATCGACGCGCTCTACAACCTCGCGGTGATCTACGCCAACGGCGAAGGCGTCTCGCCCGACGCCGTGCTGGGCTACGTTTTCTTTTCCCTCGCCGCGCAACAAGGCGATACGGAGGCGCGGGGCTGGGCGAACGACATGGCCGGAGATTTGTCGCCAGCGCAGATCGCCCGGGCGAACGAGATGATCTTGGATTGGGAAGCCGGCATCGCTCTCTCGAGCGCCCCGGCAAGCGTCGAGCCGCAAGCCGTCGACAAGGGCAGCGAGATCATCGCCACCGGCACGGGATTTATCGTTACCTCAAGCGGCTATACGCTGACCAACCATCATGTCATCGAAGGCTGCCTCCAGATCCGGATCAAGCGGCACGGCCAGCCGTCGGAGCCCAGCACGCTGGCCGTCGATAATCCCCGGGACGACCTCGCCCTACTCAAGATGGAATCCGGAAGCGACGCGGTCGCGGTCTTCCGGTCGGGGTCGACGGTGCGGCCGGGCGACGATGTCGTCGTCATCGGCTATCCGCTCCATGGGCTGCTCTCGTCCGAGGTGAAGATCACCACTGGGACGATCAGCGCCGCCTCGGGCATGGGTGATGATCCGCGAGAGTTCCAGATCACGGCGCCGGTGCAACCGGGCAACAGCGGCGGTCCCCTGCTCGACCGCAGCGCGCATATCGTTGGGGTCATCGTTGCCAAACTCGACGCGCTCGCGGTCGCCGAGGAGATCATGGACATTCCCCAGAACGTGAATTTCGCCATTAAAGGGCGCGTCGCAACAGATTTTCTCGATGTCAACGGGATCGCCTATGCGAGCACACCGTCGATCACCGAGATGCGCGCCGCCGACGTCGCTGATTCTGCGCGGGACTTCACGGTACTCATCGAGTGCTGGGAATAGATAACAGGGGGAGCCGTGACGAGGCGGTGGAATAACCGGCCCGAGGGTTCGAACTGGGGCGATTTCGGGCCCGACGACCAGTTGGGGCGGATCAACCTGTTGACCCCCGAGACGGTCTTGCAGGCAATCGCCGAGGTCACGGAGGGCCGGGTCTTCTGTCTCAGCCTGCCGCTCGACTATCCGGGCGGCAACAAGCTCCACCCGAGCCGCTTTCCCCCTGAGTTCCAGCCGATCATCCGTTACGACAAGCCCGCCCGGAACTTGCCGCTCGACAAATTCTTTCCGGGCCGGACCGACGTGATGAACGACGAACGGGTATTGCTCTGCAGCCAGTACTCGACCCAGTGGGACGGTCTCTTCCACGCGGGCAGCCAGTTCGACGCGGACGGCGACGGGGTCGCGGAACAGGTGTTCTACAACGGCTACCGGGCCGGCGAACACATCACGGGCCCCGTCGAATTTTTGCCCGACGGGACGGAACGCGAGACCGGCCAGCCGATCGGCGCCCGGGCGCTGGGCATCGAGAACATGGCGGCGGCCGGCGTGCAGGGCCGGGGCGTAATGATCGACCTGCACGCCCATTACGGCCGGGCGTTTGAGTCCGTCGGCTACGACGATCTGATGAGAATTATGGAAGCCGACAGTGTCGAGGTCGAACCCGGCGATATGGTCTGCCTGCATACCGGCTTCGCGGCGATGATCCTCGAGATGAACCGCAACCCGGACGAACAGGTCCTGCATAGCTCCTGTACGGCTCTCGACGGGCGGGATCCGAAGCTGTTGCGATGGATCACGGACAGCCGCCTGGCCGTGCTGATCGCCGACAATTACGCGGTCGAACGCATACCCGCGCGCGATGCCGAAGCGCCGTGCGCCAATCTGCCGCTCCACGAGCTCTGCCTGTTCAAGCTGGGGATCCATCTGGGCGAGCTGTGGCATCTGAGCGAGCTGGCGGGGTGGCTGCGCGAGAACGGGCGCAACCACTTTCTACTGACCGCGCCGCCCCTTCGCCTGCCCGGCGCGGCGGGGTCGCCGGCGACCCCGGTCGCCACCGTCTAGGACCGCGCGCCGCGTTATGCCGCCGATCACCCGCTTCGCGCCTTCGCCGACCGGCTTCCTGCATATCGGCGGCGCCCGCACGGCGCTGTTCAACTGGCTCTATGCCCGCCATCACGGCGGCCGGTACCGGCTGCGCATCGAGGATACGGACCGGGCGCGCAGCTCGCCAGAAGCGCTCGCCGCCATAATCGACGGCCTCACCTGGCTCGGCCTCGAGTGGAACGACGAGATCGTTCACCAATTCGAGCGCGCGGGCCGGCACGCGGCGGTCGCCGAAAGCCTCCTGGCGGAGGGCAAGGCCTATCGCTGTTACTGTTCCAAGGAGGAGCTCGCCGCGATGCGCGAGGCCGCGTGCGCCGCAGGCCGCGCCATGCGCTATGACGGGACCTGGCGCGATCGCGATCCAGCCGATGCGCCGGCCGGGATCGATCCGGTCGTCCGGTTCAGGGCGCCCCGCGAGGGCGAGACGATTATCGACGACCTGGTGCAGGGCCCCGTGCGGATCGCCAACGAGCAGCTCGACGATATGATCCTGCTGCGCGCCAACGGCACGCCAACCTACATGCTCTCAGTCGTTGTCGACGACCACGACATGGCGATCAGCCACGTGATCCGCGGCGACGACCATCTGACCAACGCAGCTCGCCAGACCCAGCTGTTCGTGGCGCTGACCTGGGAGATTCCCGCCTTCGCACACATTCCGCTGATCCACGGCGCCGACGGCGCGAAGCTCTCGAAACGCCACGGCGCACTCGCAGTCGGCGCCTACCGGGAGTTGGGTTATCTCCCCGAGACGATGCGCAATTATCTCCTGCGGCTGGGTTGGAGCCACGGCGACGACGAAATTATATCGACGGCGCAGGCCATCGAATGGTTCGACCTGGATGCCGTGGGCCGATCACCCGCCCGCTTCGATACCGCCAGACTCGACAACCTTAACGGCCATTACCTGCGCGATGCGACGCCCGAACGTCTGGTGTCGCTGATCACGCCGGGCCTGACCAAGCGGTTACGTCACGAGCTCGACGAAACGGCCAGTCGGCGGCTCTACGCGGGTATGGACGGACTCAAGAAGCGTGCGAGCAACATCGTGGAACTAACTGCAAATGCTTATTTTTATGTCGAAGATAGGCCTCTAGATCTGGATCCGAAGGCGAACCGGCTTTTAAACGAGGGCGGTCGCGATCGGCTCACGGCGTTACTCCCGACACTCACGGAAACGGCTGACTGGCACGCCGAGGCGCTCGAAGGCCTGGTGCGGAGCGTCGCCAACACACAGGGCTGCAAACTGGGCAAAATCGCTCAACCTTTGAGGGCCGGCCTGACCGGCTCGCTCCGATCGCCGGGGATCTTCGAGGTCATGGAAATCCTGGGGCGGACGGAGACCACCGCGCGTCTGACAGATGCGCTTGACAGTGCTTCACGCCGTCGACATTTGACATAAAAGACGACCGGAATTGATTAACACGGCCCCACCCACTATGCTTCGGCAGCCCGCGCGTGAGTGAATCGCGCGGCGGCGCATTTCGGTCGGAGGCCAAGATCCCTTATGAGCAAGGCCGATTCAGCAGATAAGGGAAGTCCAGCCGGCGAGTACGTTTCGCTGGTCGACCAGCAAGCCAACAAATTAGCTGACCTTCCCGTGCTCTCCGGCACGATCGGCCCCAAGGTAATCGACGTTCGAAAGCTTTACCCAGAAACCGGCTATTTCACCTACGATCCGGGGTTTACGGCAACCGGCAGCTGTGAATCCGCGATCACCTATATCGACGGCGAAGAGGGCCTTCTGCTTCACCGGGGTTACTCGATCGAGGATCTGGCCGAGAAGAGCGATTTCATGGAAGTCGCCTATCTGTTGATCGAGGGCGAGCTGCCGACGGCGGAAGAGAAGCGCGAGTTCGTCGACATTATCCAACACCACACGATGGTGAATGAACAGCTAATCTATTTCTTCCGGGGTTTCCGTCGGGACGCCCACCCCATGGCCATCATGGTGGGCGTCGTCGGCGCGCTGTCGTCCTTCTACCACAACGAAGAAGGCGGGCTCGATTCCGGCGAGCAATTGGTCGCCGAACACCGCCTGATCGCAAAGATGCCGACCATCGCGGCAATGGCCTTCAAATATTCCATCGGCCAACCCTTCATCTATCCGCGCAACGATCTCTCCTACGCCGAGAACTTCCTGCATATGATGTTCGCGGTTCCGGCCGAGGAATTCCAGATCCGCGCCTCGTCGGCGCGAGCGATCGACCGCCTGTTCATCCTGCATGCCGACCACGAACAGAACGCCTCGACCTCGACGGTCCGACTCGCGGGCTCGTCCGGCGCCAACCCGTTTGCCTGCATCGCCTCCGGAATCGCTTCGCTCTGGGGCCCGGCACACGGCGGTGCCAACGAGGCCGTGCTGCGCATGCTGATGGAGATCGAATCGGTCGACCGGATACCCGAATTCATCAAGCGCGCCCGCGACAAGGACGACTCGTTCCGTTTGATGGGATTCGGCCACCGGGTATACAAGAACTACGACCCGCGGGCGACGGTGTTGCGGGAATCCTGCCACGAGGTGTTGGAAGACCTAGGAATTCACAATGACCCGCTGCTCAAGGTCGCCGTGGAGCTCGAGCGCATCGCGCTTAATGACGATTACTTCGTCGAACGCAAGCTGTTCCCGAACGTGGATTTCTATTCAGGCATAATTCTCAAGGCGCTGGGCTTTCCGTCCCACTTGTTTACGGTGTTGTTCGCGGTCGCCCGAACCGTCGGCTGGGTCGCCCAATGGAAGGAAATGGTCACCGATCCGGCGCAAAAGATCGGCCGCCCGCGTCAACTCTATACAGGCGCTGAGAAGCGCGAATACATCCCGATTGAGAAACGTGGTTAAGCAACGCAGAGCCGACACCCGCGATCAACCGCGACCCCGCGGCACTCCCCTCCGACTACCGATCTTCACGACCGCCAACGAGTGGCCTCGCCGCGACGACGCGGCTAACGACAACCGGCAGGGTGGACGTTGCTGGATCGGGTTAGGGTTCGCCGTCGCGGCCGCCAGTATCATTGCCTGGACTTTTCTGTCCTGAACCCTGGTCGGGTTGTCACCCGGGGGCGGGGACGCGGACACCGACCACGAAAAGACCGGCAACGTCAGCCGCCTCGATCACCGCCGGCCGATCGATGATCAGCGTTTGTCCCGCCTCGAGGGCGATCCCACGCAGACCCGCGGCCTTGGCCAGTCGTACGGTGTCCACGCCGATCGTGGGCAGGTCTACGCGGCGCTCCTGGTCCGGCTTCTTGACTTTCGCAAGAATACCGCCCGGCCCGTCCTGGCGCAAGCGCCCGCATCGCTCGATCAGCTCGTCGGTTCCTTCCTTGGCCTCGACGCCGAGTACAACGCCCTGCTGTGCAATGGCCGCCTGACCGACATCCAGCGACCCAATGGCCTGCGCGGCCTCAACCGCGACCGCAATATCGGCACGCGCTTCGTCGTCCGGCTCGTACGTGCCCAGCGTTCCCGTTGGGGTCAGCAGCTCGGCGAGAATGTCGTCGACTCCGACGACCCGAAACCCCTCGCTTTCGAGTTCCTCAACGACGACCTGAAGTAGCGCGCCGTCACCCTGCGCAGCCGCGCGGCCGAGGCGTTTCAGCATCTTGACGCCGCGCCAATCCAACTTGAGTTGGGACAACGACGGACGATGCATACCGCCGGCCAGAACGACATCCTCGACGCCGGCATCGTGGAGGGCCTTGACGACCGTGCCGACAGAGCCGAGCCGCGCCCGAATGTGGGGTTGCTTCGCATAGGCATCCGGCATTGCCTCGCCCTCAAAGGCGACGACAAACACGTCACGCCTAGCTTGCTCCGCAGCCGCAATCAGTCGCAACGGCAGATCGCCGGACCCTGCCAGAATGCCCAGCTTAGGCGCCACGGCCCTCCTTGGGTTGGCAGATCGCGCGAGAACTGTCGGTCTTGATGAATTCGATGATGTCACGTACGGCCTCGTTGTCTTGGAACATTTCATCGACGTCTTCGAGACGTTCGGCCATCGTTCCCTCGGGCGCAAACAGCATACGATAGGCGTTGCGCAGGACATGGATCATGTCGCGCGAGAATCCGCGCCGGCGCAGCCCGACCAAATTTAGACCGACGAGCCGTGCCCGATCGCCCATCACCGAACCATAGGGGATGACGTCGTTCTCGACGCCGGACATCCCGCCGACGATGGCGTGAGCCCCGACCCTTACGAACTGATGGATCGCGGATAGACCACCGAGAATAGCATAATCCTCGACGACCACATGACCAGCCAGCGTAGCGTTGTTCGCCATGATGACGTGATGGCCGATGCTGCAATCATGGGCCACATGGCTCCCAACCATGAACAGACAACCGTTACCCACCCGCGTCATCATACCGCCACCTTCGGTGCCCGGGTTCATCGTAACGTGCTCGCGGATGACGTTGTTCTCGCCGATCTCGAGCTGCGAAGGCTCGCCGGCATATTTCATGTCCTGAGGACGATGACCGATCGACGAAAAGGGGAATATCCGCGTTCCGCTGCCGATGTTCGTTCGCCCCGTCACGACGACGTGGGACTCGATTGAGACCCCCGCACCGATTTTGACGTCGGCGTCGACGATCGAATAGGCACCGATGCTTACATCGTCGTCAAGTTGGGCAGCGGGATCAACGATAGCCGTGGCGTGGATGTCCGGCATCTAGTCGTCCATGATCATCGCCGTATAGACTGCTTGGGCGACTACATTCCCATCGACCTTCACCTCGCCTTGAAATTTCCAAACATTCCCTCGGCGGCGGAGCTTTTCGACGTGAATCCGCATGCAGTCGCCGGGCATCACGGGGCTTCGAAAGCGCGCATTCTCAACCGACATGAAGTAGACGAGCTTGCCTTCGGAATTCGCTCCCAGCGTATGGACGACGAGTACTGCGGCCGTCTGAGCCATGGATTCGATGATCAAGACGCCGGGCATCACCGCTTTGCCAGGAAAATGACCCTGGAATTGGGGTTCGTTAATCGACACGTTCTTGACGCCAACGGCACTTTCACCTGGCACCACGTCGACGACCTTGTCAATCATCAGGAAAGGGTAGCGGTGAGGAATTTTCTTCTGAATTTCCCTGACGTCGATCTCGGCGACGAAATCAGACGTAACGGCAGCATCAGACATCTACTTTTTCTCTCCCGTCTTCGACAACCGCGCCAAAGTGGCTGTCTGCCGGTGCCAGTCCCGGATCGGCTGGGCTGGGCTGCCACCCACGATTGCGCCAGACGCAATATTGCGCATGACACCCGACTGCGCAGCAATCCGCGCACCAGAACCGATATTAAGATGCCCCGTCAAGCCGGCCTGGCCGCCAATAAACACGTAATTCTCCAGCTTCGTGCTCCCCGAAATTCCGACTTGGGCGACGATGACGCAACCCGGCCCCAGTTCAACGTTATGAGCGATCTGGACCAAATTATCGATCATGCACCGGTCTCCAATGATGGTATCAGGGCCCGCGCCGCGATCAATGGTCGCATTCGCGCCGATTTCGACGTCATCACCGACAATGACACGACCGAGTTGAGGAATTTTCAGATGTTCCGCAGGATCGGGAGCGAACCCGAAGCCGTCTTGACCCAAGCGTGCGCCGGGGTAGATACGGGCCCGTTTACCGATCAGGCTGTTGAATATGCTCGCCCCGGCGCCGACGACCGAATCTGCGCCGATGACCACGCCGCGGCCGACGATCGCGTTTGGACCAATCCAGCAATTCGACCCCAACTCCGCGCCGGATTCGATGACGGCTCCCGCCTCGACGCAACTGTTTTCGCCCACGGTCGCACCCGGGTGAACGACTGCCTGGGGGGCGACGCCCGGCGACGGGCGCCACGGCGGATAAAACGCCTGGGCTGCCAGAGCATAAGCCCGATAGGGTTTGTCCGTGAGCAGCAGGGCCATACCGGCCGGAGCGCGGTCCTCGAATTCAGGATCCACGACACAGGCACCGGCGGCGCTATGCGCAAACGCCTCTACGTAGCTCTTGTTATCCAGAAAGCTCAATTCGTCGGCGCCCGCCGTCTCAAGCGGTGCGACGTCGACCAGCTCTCGCGACGGATCGCTTCCCCCGGACGTGTCCGCTCCCGTCAACTCAGCAAGTGCCGCCAATGAGAACGGTCCCTTGCGGTCGTGAAAGCGTGAATCAGCCATCGCCTAGGGCTCGGCGAACTGAACCTCGACGCGGGGCAAGCGCGCATTGAGCTGCGCGAGCACTTCGTCGGTGATGTTGAGCGTCGGCACCGCAAAGATCAGCACCGAGGTGGGAATCGCAATCTCGAATCCCCGCACGGCCGCAATCTCGGACACGATCGCGAAAACTGCCTTCTGGACCTCGGACGTAGCCTGCTTTTGTGCTTGGTCGATCCGCTGGTTGAGTCCGTTTACCCGTTGGGAAACCGCGTCAACTCTCTGATCGAGCTGCGCGCGTCTCTCCTGATAGGATTCCGGTGCCAGAATCGTCTGCTGCATGGTCAGTTCCTGATCCGCCTTGATCAACGCCGCTTCTTCGGCGTCGATCTCCGCCTGAATTCGATCATGAATTGCCATCAGCTGTTGCTGTATGCTTTGGGTCGCCAGGGAGGTCTGCAGAATTCGCTCATATTCCATGACCGCCACCGGACCGCTCGACACTTGCTGTGCCTTTGCCACGCCGGACACGGCAACGATTATCAGGCCGATTAGAAGAAGATTTCTGATAATTGTCGTCATGATCGCCTAGAAAGTTGTTCCAAAATTGATTCGAAAGATCTCGGTTTCGTCCGCGTCTTCCTTAATGACGGCGTGGGTTAGGTCGAAACCGACTGGGCCGAATGGTGAGACATAGGACAAACCGAAGCCAATGCCAACCCGGGGCGACCCATCATCAAAAATATTGGGATCATCGTCGTCGACTCTGGACAGACTTCCGATATCAGTGAAAATACTGCCCCGGACGGGAAAGTCGCTCGAGTCAGTGATCGGAAAGCCGAGTTGAATCGAGCCGGTGTATAATAAGTTGCCACCCAAGGCGTCGCCTGTAGTGAGATCCCGGGGCCCAACCCCCGCACTGCGAAAACCCCGCAACTTGTGGCCACCCAGAAAGTACCGTTGCGAGATCCGGACATCATCGCCCGCGAAACCGAAGATGAAGCTCTCCTCAAAGGTAAAACTCGCGATCCACTGCTCGGAAACGGGGTAGTAAATCTCGTAATTGACCTGATGGCTGAGAAATTTCTCGCTACCGCCCAGGCCCGCGAGATCCTGAGCGAAGCTGACGAAATAGCCTTCCCTTGGAAAGACCCGGCTATCACGCAGGTCATACGCCAGCGTGTGGCCGACAACCGAAACCACAGACGACCCTTCTTGCTCCTCTATGAACCGCGAGGCGTCGTCCTTAACATCTTCAATTTTGTCTTGCTTCAAGAGATAACGGACGGTGTGGCGAATTTCCTCGGTTACCGAGTAGCCAATATTGACTCTAAAGCCGAACTCTTCCTGGGAAAACGACGATTCTCGCCGATTATCCGTGGATTTTCGAAAGACATCGGCGCCGCCTGACAGATCACGGTCAAAGAGATAAGGCTCGACGAAGCTCAAATCGACAAGCTGACGCCGCGAGGAAACTTGCCCGCTCAATCGCAAGGTTTGGCCTCTACCCAGAAAATTGGCTTCCTGTATGCCGAAATCGGCAAGCGGGCCGTCGAAAGTGGAGAACCCGCCACCGAGGTTGATGGTTCCGGTGGCCTGCTCCGTGACGTCCACGCGAATAATTGTCTGATCGGGGGCGGTCCCTGGCAGGGCCTCCACCTCTACGGAACTGAAGAATCCCAGGTTCTCAATTCGCGCCTTCGATCGACGAAACTTCGCCGTATTGAACGCATCACCCTCGACAAAACGGAATTCACGTCGGACGACCTCGTCGAGGGTTCGGGAATTCCCAGCGATATCGATCCGCTCGACATAAACGCGCGGCCCTTCGTTTACGATGTAGTTGACATCGATCGTCCCGCGTTTCCGATCCGGGATAACGTCTGGCTGAATATCGATAAAAGCATAGCCGAGATTGCCGACTTCGTCGGTCAACGCCAGGATCGTCGTCTCCACCTCGTCGGCGTCGTACCACTCTTCGGGCACGGTCGTTAAAATCGGCAGGAGGTGGTCCGAGGGAAGATCCCGCAACAAGCTTTCGACGCTTACTCGTCCAAAGCGGTAACGCCGACCTTCCTCGACCGTGAAGGTGATAAAAAACGCTTCGCGATTGCGGGTCAGTTCCGCAACGGCGGAGATCACTCTAAAGTCGGCATAGCCGTTGGACAGGTAATACCGGCGCAGCAGCTCGCGATCGAACGTCACCGCGTCGGGATCATAGATATCTGCCGAAGAAAAAATTCGCCACCAAGCCGTTTGCTGCGTTTGAATGACACCCCGCAGCTCGTCGTCGGAGAATTTCGAATTGCCGACAAAGGAAATTTTGCGGACTTCCGTAATCGGTCCTTCGTCGACCTCGAAAACGAGATCGACCCGGTTGTCCGAGAGGCGGATGACCTTGGGCTCAACCGTGGCTGCAAACCGTCCGCTTCGGCGGTAGATTTCAATGATCCGTTGAACGTCGTTCTGAACCCGTGTACGCGTATAGACAATGCGTGGACGCAGTTGCACCTCGGACTCGAGCTGCTCGTCTTCGAATTTGTCATTGCCTTCAAACGCAACCCGATTGATGATCGGGTTTTCGACCACGCGAGCGATCAAAATGGACCCTTCGCGCCGGAATGCGACATCCGCGAACAGACCCGTCGAAAAAAGACTCTTCAAGGAACGGTCGATAAGTCCGGGATCGAATGGATCACCGACCCGGATTGTCATGTAGGAACGGACCGTCTCCGCTTCAATCCGCTGATTGCCCTCGACCTCGATATCGTAGACTAAATCGCCCACACCGAGGTCTTGTGCGAACCCGAGCGATGAAGACGCTACGAAGACGCCCAGCGCCAGGGCGGCCACAGTGAGAATACGAGAAAGGCGCAAAGCCGACCTACCGATACTCGATCAAAAAAGCTCCGCGACCCACTGGACGACGCCCAGATTCTTGAAGTCGTTCCAGAGCACGAAGCCGATCAGCAAGATTATCAGGCCAAGGCCGATGCGAAAGCTCATTTCCACGAATCGCTGGCCCAGAGGCTTCCCGCGGACCGCCTCGATTAGGTATAACAGCAGGTGGCCGCCATCGAGCATGGGTACTGGAAACAGGTTTATGAGACCCAGATTGATCGACAGGATCGCCATGAAAAAGATCAATGGTGGCAGGCCCTGTTCCGCCACTTGCCCCGAAATCTGAGCGATTCGAAGCGGCCCACTGAGGTCGTCGGTGGTCCGCGAGCCCGCGATCATCTGACCGACGGCCTTGAGCGTTTCGCCCGTGAACAGAAATGTTTGCGTGAACCCCAGCAAGATCGCCGAGCCGGCGTCGTGGCGCAAGAAGCCGACACTTCCCCCTCTGATGCCGATTTGCCCAATCTGGCGAACCGTTCCGAACCGATCTTCCCGCTCGACCAATCGAGGGGTCACAACGAGCGCGACCTGCGCGCCGTCCCGCATGACCGTGATGGCCAACGGTCGATCGGGGCTTTCGGAAACAATCATGACGATGTCTTCGAATCGCTCGATGGGCTGGCCGTCGATGTCGCGTATTTCGTCGCCGGCTTCGATCCCGCCCTGCTCCGCGGCGCCGCCTGAGACGACGTCGACAACTTCCGGCGACGTAAATTGCTGGCCGACTGTGGCGAACAAAATACTGAGGAGGACGATCGCCAGAATGAAATTGGCGAACGGGCCCCCGAATACCACAGCGGCGCGTTGGTGCAGGCGCTTGTGGTGGAACGAGACAGCCCGTTCTTCTTCGGTCATCTCCGGTACGTCCCGACCGGGCTCGCTCGCTGCGCTCACATCGCCGAAAAATTTAACGTAGCCGCCCAACGGGATCAGGCTGATTTTCCATCGCGTTTCCTTGCGGTCGGTCCAGCCGATGAGTTCCGGCCCGAATCCGATGGAGAAGGTTTGAACCCGAACGCCATTGAAGCGGGCGATCAGGTAATGACCCAGTTCGTGGAAAAAAACGACGACGGTGAGGACGACCAGAAAGGCCCAGGCGTAGTTCCAAATTTCGCCGATAAAGCCCATTCGTGAGTCCGCTCCGGGATCAGGTTGCGCAGGCGGCGCAAGGTGCTGCCGACCGGCCTGAAATATGGAAACTCTCGATTACGGCGTGGATCCATCGGGTCATCCGAAGACGCCTCGAGAGCCAAACGATGTCGTCTCTGTCGGCATGGCCCCAGTGGAGCGATCCGTTTGTGACGACGCCGGGATTCTAGGGATCGGGCTGAGTCTTGGCAAGCATCGCTCGTTCACGATAAGGTGTTGAATAACATAAACTAGGGTCTGTTGAGATTCATCGTGAATTGATGATTGCGGAGCAAGCATAAATCATGGCCTCGAAGCTTTCGTCGGTTTTGTCGCTTCGCAGGGCGATGCGTTTGAACTCCTTGAGTTTACAGAAGAAGTTTTCGATCAAGTGGCGCCATTTATAGATCTCGTCATCAATGTCCAGTGGCTGGAGACGCTGCGGGCGCTGTGAGATCACGATTTGCGCCCCGCGCGCGTTCATAGCCTCAACGATCCAGTTCGCGTCAAACGCCTTGTCGGCAATCAGGCCGCCGAAATCGAGGTCTCTGATGAGCGGGGCAACGCCTACGCTATCGTGTCGTTGTCCAGGCATCAGAACAAAGCGCACCAGATTGCCCAAGCTATCGGTGAGGGCCAGGATATTGGTCGTCAGACCGCCCCTTGACTTGCCTATGGCCTGGCTCTGAGCCCCCCTTTTGCGCCCTGGCCGTGGCGGTGGACCCTGACAATCGTGCCGTCAATCATTGCGAACTCCATATCCGCTTCATCCGACACGACATCAAATATCCGTTTGAAAACATCCGCCTTGACCCAGTGGCGAAAACGCTTGAATACCGTATTCCAAGTCCCGAAACCGGGCGGCAAATCACGCCACGGGCTTCCAGTGCGCGCAATCCACAGCACGGCCTCCAGAAACAACCGCCCATCCCCGCCAGTACGGCCGGGGTCGCTCTTCTTGCCCAGATAATGCCGCTTAATCAACGCCCATTGACGATCCATGATGATAAAACGCTCTTCGATCACTCAAACCTCCTGTAAAAGAAAGCTTGAATCACGAATTAAAGATTTTGGGAATCCTGAATCTCAACAGACCCTAGAGCGTGTTGCATTTAATTGGCCCATATCCTGCGGCTTTGAAGAAGTTGTAGCATTCGCCATCGGTGAAGAGGTCACAGATCTGTCCGACGGGCTTTGTCAAGTTAACCGGATTCACTCCTAAACCTCGGTAAAATCTCGATGGCTGCTCCACGCAATTTCAATGACTTAGCCTCATGGAGAAATGCCGAAAGCAGCCTGCAATCAGTTAACTTGACAATGCCGACCAGGGGATAGAATTCCAATCTCTAAATCCTCTGGAGTGTGACCTGGAAACACGGGCGCTAGAAAACGCGTATCCTGTGTGCCGCGAAGAGGGGTCTTTACCTGGACGGCATGCCATGGACCAGCACGAAGCCATAGAGAACCACGTTGCGGCGGATACGGAGACGAATCCGTCGGTCTATGTGCCGACCTTCCAACTCACGGAAGGACAGCCGCCACCCATCGCGGCGAATGGCGGTTTGTCCTACATGTCGTTCGATCGGGACGGGGATGCGGGAACCGCTGCGGCAATCGAGGCGGCGCGCGACCAGATTGCTGAAGGGCATGCGCAGGCGTTTATCGATCGGATCGAACACGCGCCTCCCGGCCCCATCGAGACCGAGTGGGGCCTCGGGTTCCGCGGCTACGAGGAATGCCTGGACTATATTCGGGCGAACAACATCGAAGCCCCTGAAGGGGGCTTGACGGTTCCGCTGCGCTACACCGTCTACGAGCAGCCGTCCTACTCCATCGTACCGTCTAACGCGCTCTGGCGGGACCCTGCGCGCGAGGCCGAGGCGAAAGTGCTGTGCAAGGCCGAAGAGGACATTGAGCGGCGCAGCCTCTACTTCCCGCAGGTGATGCGCGACGCACGCCGCATCGGAGAGTACTACCCCGGTTTCTCGGCCAACAGCCCCGAATGTATGGACAAGCTCGGCGTCTCGCTGGCGCACCTCGAATCCACGTGCGCGAACTTCTACGACGCGGCGGAGGTGGAACGCGTGTTCTACCCGGAGATTGAGAAACTCCTCCTGGAGTTCTTCCCGGATGCGACCGATGCGCTCGTCTACAACCACGACATCTTTGACGAGGACTATCGGGGCGATCGCACGGAAGACCAGGACGCCAGGAACCCGGGCGTGAACGCCAGATACGCCAACATCGTGCACAACGACCTGAACGACAACAGCGGCCGCGTACGCTGCCGCGAGCTGCTGACGAAGAACCTACGGAACTTCGGACGCGAGCAGTACCACACTGAGGCGGAGGCCGATGCAAAGATGTCGCGGCGATTCATGTCGATCAATCTCGCCAAGCCGATGGAGACCGTGGGTCAGTTCCCCTTCGTACTCTGCGCCTGGCCCTCTTTCGCCGACCAGCCCTACATCACCAATTATCGCGTCTACGACGACCGCGTCGGCGAGACCACCCGCTTCACCTACCGCCCCGGCCACGAGTGGTACTGGCTTCCCCAGCAGAAGCCGACCGAGGTCTCGATGCTTAAATGCTACGACTCCATCACCGATGGCTCCGTCTCGCGCTGGTCCTTCCACACGGCCTGCGTCGACCCGACCGCACCCGCCGACGCGCCCTGCCGCAAGAATGTCGTGGTCCGCTCCTACGTCTTCTTCTAGCGGTGACGCTGCCTGTCCCTCCCAATTATTCCATCTGCGGCAGAAACCTTGGAATTTTGCATCACCCTCGGACACCCTATCCGACAGGCATAAGATCATCGAAGCCCTCCCCGCCGTCTTCCGCGAACTCGTCGTCGGTCGCGCGGCGCCCCACACCGAACTCCTTACCCTCCGCCAGCAGGGAGCCGTCCTGAAGCGGAAAAGGTCCCGGCCAGCGCTTCGGATGTCCGATGTGAGAACGGCGGCGCAATAATCCCCCACTGAAGCGGCCGGTTGATCCGGCTGTGGCGGACCAAAATGGGACCGTCTATAGCCTTCTGTCAGGGTTGCTCTGACTGGAAGGCGGGGGGATGTATCGGGTGGATTTGTACGCGCGGGTTCGGCGGGCGTGTCGTGTCGAGGGAATGAGCACCCGCGAGGCCTCGCGGGTGTTCGGGCTGGACCGCAAGACGGTCCGCAAGATGCTGTCGTTCTCGGTGCCGCCGGGGTTTCGCCGCGGCAAGCCGCCACGGCGGCCGAAGCGGGGTCCGTTCACGGGGATCATCGATCGGATTCTGGAAGACGATCGGACCAGCCACCACAAGCAACGGCCCACGGCGAAGCGGATCTTCGACCGTCTCCGGGACGAGTACGGCTTTACGGGCGGCTACACCATCGTGAAGGACTATGTCCGTGAGCGGCGGCTTCGGTCGCGCGAGATGTTCGTGCCGCTCGTCCATTCCCCCGGCCCCGCCCAGGCGGACTTCGGCGAGGCGATGGCGGTGATCGGCGGCGTGGCGTGCAAGGTCCACTTCCTTGCCTTCGATCTTCCCCACAGTGATGCCTGCTTCGTGAAGGCCTACCCGGCGGAGACGACCGAGGCGTTCTGCGCTGGCCACAACGCGGCGGTTGCGTTCTTCGGCGGCGTCCCCCGATCCATCCTGTACGACAACACCAAGCTGGCAGTCGCCCGGATACTGGGCGATGGCAAGCGGCAGCGAACGCGCGTCTTCACGGACCTTCAATCCCCCTATCTGTTCGAGGACAGGTTCGGCCGGCCGGGCAAGGGCAACGACAAAGGCAAGGTCGAGGGACTGGTCGGCTTCATCCGGCGGACCTTCCGGGTCCCCGTCCCGCGGGCCGAGAGCTTCGAGGCGCTGAACGATGCTCTCGCGGGACAGTGCCGCCGGCGCCAGGCGGCGCGGCTGCGGGGTCACAAGGAGACCATCGGCGAGCGCCTCGCACGGGACCGGGAAGCCTTCTTGCCTCTCCCCCCGGCACCATACGATGCCTGCGACAAGCGCACTGGACGGGTGAGCTCGCTGTCGCTGGTGCGCTGCCGGGGCAACGACTACTCGGTGCCCGTGGCCTATGGCCACCGCGAGGTGCTGATCCGGTGCTCCGTCGACGAGGTCGTTATCTCTTGCGGCGCGGAGGTGATTGCCCGGCACCGCCGGTCCTACGACAGCGAGGACCTGATCTTCGACCCGCTGCATTACCTACCCTTGATCGAGCAGAAGATCGGCGCCCTCGACCAGGCCGCGCCGTTGGCGGGCTGGGACCTGCCCGAGGCCTTCATCACTCTGCGACGCCTGCTCGAAGCCCGCATGGGCAAGGCGGGCAAGCGCGAGTCCGTCCAGGTGCGCCGTCTGCTGGAGAGCTTCCGGCTCGAGGAGCTGACGGCAGCGGTCGGCGACGCGCTCAGGCTCGGCGCCATCGGCTTCGATGCGGTGAAGCACCTGGTACTGTGCCGCATCGAGCGGCGGCCGCCCCGGCTCAACCTCGAGGTCTATCCGTACCTGCCGCGCGCCCGGGTCGCGACGACGTCTGCCAAGTCGTACATGAGCCTGCTGTCGGGGCTCGGCGCATGACCGACACACCACGGCTGCTGCTCGTCCACCACCTCAAGAGGCTGAAGCTGCCGACGGTCCTGAGGGAGTACGACAAGATCGCCCGGCAGTGCGCCTCTGAAGGCGTCGACCACGTTCGCTATCTTCTGCGTCTGGCCGAGCTCGAGCTGATCGACCGCGAGCGCCGCATGGTCGAGCGGCGGATCAAGGCGGCGCGCTTCCCCGTGATCAAGAGCCTCGATAGCTTCGATTTCAAGGTCATCCCCTCGCTCAACAAGACGTTGGTCCTGGAGCTCGCCCGCTGCGCGTACATCGAGCGCCGCGAGAACCTCATCGCGCTCGGCAACAGCGGCACCGGCAAGACCCACATCGCCCTCGGTCTCGGCTTGGCGGCCTGCCAGAAGGGCCTCTCGGTCGGCTTCATCACCGCCGCGCTGGTCCACGAGCTCATCGAGGCCCGCGATGACAAGCAGCTGCTGAGGTTCCAGAAGAAGCTCGCCACCTACAAGCTTCTGATCATCGACGAACTCGGCTTCGTGCCGCTGTCCAAGACCGGTGCCGAGCTCCTGTTCGAGGTGTTCAGCCAGCGCTACGAGCGCGGCTCGACCCTGGTCACCACCAATCTGCCGTTCGACGAATGGACCGAGGTGTTCGGCTCCGAGCGGCTTACCGGCGCTCTCCTCGACCGTCTCACCCACCACGTCAACATCCTCGAGATGAATGGCGAGAGCTACAGGCTCAACCAGAGCCGCAGGCGTCAAACCCCGACGGCGAACTGAACCGACCACCCAACGTTGCATCCCTAATTACCCCCCTAACTTTATTTCGTAACTTTGAAGGCAAATTCGCGCTTCCCAGATCACCAAATACCTCCATGGCCTCTGACACGTTTCCTACTAAGAATGATTCGCGTGCGCACCAGAATTGTGCGTCATAGTTCTGGTCGCCAGTCATGAAGCTGCGCCGCAAGTGATCTAAAATATGGGTTTTGTCCTCGCCTTCCGGCCCCTTCATATAGAGCAGTGCGAGTTCAAAGTGTGCTTTCTTACTCGTCGGATTTTCTTAAAGGCATCGAACCAAAACTTTCTTGGCATCTTCATACTTTCCACCCGCGTCAAGCATGCTGGCGAGCCGGGCGGCTATCCAATCTAACCGCGGATTTCCCTCGAACACTTTTGTTAATGCAATTTCAGCCTGCCCAAATTGACTTATGAGCTTGCGATAATCTGAGTCGAGAACAAGCAGATGTTCGCTTTGTGGGAACCTTTGCAGGCCCTCGCGGACGACGCGTTCAAATTCCTTAGCCTTATTGACAATTTTCTTTTCCAGCATCGCATCGGCTTCAGCACCGTCTATACTGCTCAATATTTCACGAAGTTCATCCAGACAGATTTGTCCCGCTGTGTGATATCCGTATGAAGACTCTGCAGTCATACCTAATAACCGGGATTCCCCATATGGAACCCTCCCAGCCCGTTGAGTGTGGCTCGACACCGCTCGACGTGCAATTTGCCTTCGAATGACAGCCATCTTCGCGCCGAGCCGGATGATTGAGGACCAATTGGCGGCGTTGGTGGCGCAGAATGGCATTTTTGCCGGCGATCCGGGCGCACCGATCCTGTCGGCGGCGACGCGAAGGAACGGGGTGCCGTCGCTCATGCCGGGGCTGGCGGCGGCCTGAGCCGGTCGATACGGCGCAGGATGTCGGCGAACAGGTCACGAGGAATGACAACCTCGGCCATCTGGAACGTGACGTAGCGCCCGTGGCGCACGATCTTCGCTCCGATCTTGATGAGCTTCTCTCGCAGGCTGGTCAGTGACCACTGTTTCACGGCATCGGGCAGCGCGAGGGTGCGCATGAAGTTGCCGAGGTTGTAAGCGAGCGCGTGAAGCTGGAGGCGAACGGCATTGTGGTCGAACCTGCGGCACGACAGGCGTGTCCACCGGATCGCGTTTTTGCCCTCCTTGATCCAGTGCTCAGCCGTGCCGCGCTGATTGTAGAACGCGACCACCCGCTCGGCAGGGCGGCCCAGGTTGGTGACTATGAACCCGACCCTCGGGTACAACTCACCCGGATGCCACTCGACCTTGGCGACGATGCGGCGGGGCTTGTCCCAGGTTCCGGCCTGATAACTGAAGCTGGCATGATACCGGCGCACGTCCTTGGGCGGCCTGCCGACGGGGCGCTTCAGGAGATGAGCGATGCTCTCTTGCAGCACCTTGTTGGCGGGCAGCCGGATGGCGTAGAGCATGCCTTCGGCTTCGAGGTAGTCGTAGATCTCCGGTGAGGCGAAGGCCGCATCGCCGCGGAAGTAGAGGCGGATGGCTCGTTCCTTGTAACGTTCGACCACCGGTACCAGGACATCACGCCATCCGTGGGCGCTGTGCACGTTGCCGGGGCGCAGCGCGCAACGCTCCAGATCGCCGAACTGGTTGAACACGAACAGCGGGTGATAGCAGGTGCAGCCGAAGTGGCCGTTATAGGCCGTGCCCTCCTGCTCACCGAATGTCGGGCTGACGGAGCTGTCCATGTCGAGCACCACGCGCCTCGGCGGATCGTGGTCGTGAACCCGGTCGATCCACGTCCCCGACAGGTCCGCAAGGGCCGCGAGGTTCTCGTTGTTCGCCAGCAGCTCGGTCTCGAACCGCCCCATCTGGCTGGTCGATGCCCCGCCGCGCTCGACCGCCTTGCCGCCGACGATCCAGCGCATCGCGGGATCACGCCCGAGCCGGTCGGCGTCGTTGACATCCTCGTAGCCGGCGAGACGCCCATAGACGGACTGGCGAAGGAGACTGACGATGCCGTGCCAGCCGTTCCTGCCTGTGCGGCTATCCGCGAGCACGCCGCCCGCCAGTGCGGTCAGCCCGAGCGCGTCGTCCAGTTCGCGATAAGCGAGCAACCCCGCGCCGGAGGTCGCCTGCGATCCGTGGAACTCCAGTTTCAGGCGGCGGTCGAAAAGGGGCCGGAGTGGCCCATGATCCGATTCACCCTCCGGGTTCCGCATCCGAGCCGCCCTCCGACACCCTCAAGCCAGTGATTCTTGTAGCAGAATCGTGCCAATCAGGCATCAGGCGAAGCGGTCACTTGGGAAATGCGGGCTTAGATGCCTTAGTGCCCAGCCTAAATCCGTACTTGTCACGGCCGTCCAGCCCCGACAGCGCGTTTGACTGCTTGTAGAGGTATCGACTATTAGCCAAACACGAGATCGTATAATCTCGCCCCTCGACGGCCTTGTCGCCAAAGTCGGCTAAAGCGGCACGTCGAGCGTTCGATTTTCGGGTGTAAGTTTGTTTGCCATCCATCGGTCGGCCTCCTGCGAAAGGAACCGACATATTCGATTAAAGCATCGCTGCACGATGCTCGAGAGAAAAATTCCCGTATTCTTCAGAGATAGAATTCGAATACGGCACGAGGCGTTCAAACGAAATAATCCGGCCAGCCTGACACAATTGCACGCCAGTTACGCTCGAAATTATTCTATTAGAGAGTATGTTACTTCCAGTTACAGGCTATTTGCAGCGGAGAAATAGCTGCTGTCAATCCACGAACATCGAACACAGCGGTCACGGGGCTTTCGCTGTAAGGTGTAGTTTGAGCAACGAACTGATAAACAGCTTATTAACCTACGAATAAAGTCGACGCCAGACTCGGGATAAAATGTCGAAAGGCCATCTGTTGAAATAAGCCATCTTTTCTCGGTTGAACTTTCCTTGCCTAGTCGCGTTACAACACGAACACGATCACCGAGGTAGTCATTCCACCTGATAAACACTTCTGTCTGGTTACTTAAACATCGGAGGATCAAAATTATTGGGTCCCCCCAAGTGGAGGTGCCTGAATCGCTAATCAAATACAATTTAACTGACCGAGAATCATCTATAGGGTTGATCTCCTCGATGATCTCCCATTTTCCAGTGCCTTCGATATCTGTCGAAACGTTAATAGGTCTAACGATTCCTAGTTCGTATGCCAAGTCATCAAAGCATTCAAGCCTACTCAAATCTCCTTCAATCGCAGCGCAGGTAGCTATGCACTTTTCAAAAGGCATTGTTTCACTAAACGCTGATGTGGCGCAAAAAACTACTAGCGCAAGAGAACATAAACCCTTCGAGAATAGGCGAAATGTTATAGGCCACGATTTAAGCCAATTATTCACATTTAACACTCGTGCTAACGTTGATATCGGCCATGTGGTAGCTGGGAACCGGCGACGAGAAGCATTTAATAGCCTTTGCCGTCAGGGCGGCCTTTCATTTTTCCTAGATTACCGATCCATCCGGAATAAATCTAACGTGGTTAGAACTGCTATGAGCCACAGTCAACTCAATGTTGCATCTTTGTTGCGCGGACTTGCCGGTACTACCTGTAACCCATTGTAATTGGGTGCTTCCTTGTCGGAGAAATTTGCGGCGAAAAATGGAAGTTCAAAAGAAAGAAAAAACCCGCTAAGTTGTTGACTCAGCGGGCTTTCTCAATGGTAGCGGAGGCCGGACTCGAACCAGCGACCCACGGATTATGATTCCGCTGCTCTACCAACTGAGCTACTCCGCCGCAAATCGGGTGAGTGGATATAGGGTGGGAGGCTTTGCCCTGTCAAGGCCGCTCAGGCTGCGGCGGTGGAAGCACGTCCGGCGGCCGCGGGAGATCGTTCGATCCAGCCACCGCCCAGCACTCGCTCGTCGTCATAGACGACGCAAGCCTGACCGGGCGCGATCCCTGCCTGGGGCTCGTCGAGCCGGACCGTGATCCGGCTCTTGCCCAGCGCGAAAACGGTCGCGTCGGCCGGCGTCTGGGTCGAGCGCAGCTTGACCTGAACCGCCCGGCCCGACGCGTCGAGCGGCCGGACATCGAGCCAGACGACGTCTTTTGCGCTCAGCCGGTTGATCCCGAGCGCGTCGCGCGGCCCGACGACGACCCGTCGGCTCTCGGGCTCGAGGCGCAGCACATAAAGCGGTTCGGACGCTGCAAGACCGAGACCTTTGCGTTGCCCGACCGTGTAACCGATGATGCCGGCGTGCCGGCCAAGCACGGTTTCCTCGCGATCGACGATGTCGCCGGGTTCGCAAGCGCCGGGTCGCAGCTTGGTCACGACGTCGGCATACCGCCCCTCCGGCACGAAGCAGATATCCTGGCTATCGGGCTTGGCCGCAACGGGCAAATCGAGCCGTTCGGCAAGGCTGCGCACCGCGTCCTTCGTGAAATCGCCCAGCGGAAATCGCAGCAGATCGAGCTGCTCGCGCGTCGTCGCGAACAGGAAATAGCTCTGATCCCGACCGCTATCTGCGGCGCGCAACAGTTCGGGGCCGTGCCCACCGTCGCGCCGGCGAACGTAGTGGCCGGTGGCGAGCACATCCGCACCGAGATCGATCGCGGTCGCAAGCAAGTCCCGGAACTTGACCGTCTGATTACAGCGCACGCAGGGGATCGGCGTTTCGCCGCGCAGGTAACTGTCGGCGAAGTCGTCGATTACGGATTTGCGGAACCGGCTTTCGTAATCGAGCACATAATGGGGGATCGCGAGGCGCTCCGCCACGCGCCGGGCATCGTGGATATCCTGGCCCGCACAACACGCTTTCGGCCGACCCGTCGCCGCCCCGTGATCGTAAAGCTGCAACGTGATTCCGACGACATCATAGCCCTGCTCCACGAGCAGGGCCGCGGTCACGGATGAATCGACCCCACCCGACATCGCCACGGCGACACGGGTTTTGGCCGGCTCTTTACCAATTCCCAATGAATTCATGGCTCGAATATAGGGATTCGAACCACCGGGGCAAGCACGACACGCTACCCGCGCATTGCGCGGCAGGGTAGTATCCACCCACCGGCACGTGCGTAATGTCGGATCGATGCACGGAATCAAGAGTAAGGGACGGGACCTGTGTCGGAGCTGACGGATAAACTCCAGGGTATCCTAGACGCGTACATCGAAACGGGCATAACCGGTGCGTCGCTTGCTTTGCATAACCCCGGAGAACCCGAAATCCGGCTTGCCGCGGGGGTCGCCGATCGCGCCACAGGCGCACCCATGGCACCCCGGCACCTGTTCAAGGCGGCGGAGTTGCGGCAAGACCTTCACGGCGGCCGCGATCATGCAAATGGTCGACGAGGGCATTCTCCGTCTGGACGAGCCGATGACTCGCTGGTTTCCCGACCTGCCCCTCGCCGAGCGGATCAACGTGCGGTCCCTCCTGAATCACCGCAGTGGCCTGCCCGAATATGAAGACCTCCTCGATGTTCAAATCGACCGGTTCTGGACGCCGGACGAGATCTTCGACTTCGCCATGAAATCCGGCCGCCAAACCGAGCCCGGGAAATTTTCCTACAACAACGCCGGCTATATCCTGGCCGGGCGGATTATCGAACGCGAGACCGGTGAAAGTTACACGCGCCAGATGCGCAAACGCTTCTTCAATCCCCTGCGGCTGGAAAACAGCTGGTCGGCGAGCGGCGAAGCCTTTCCGCTCGATCGGCTTGCCCGGTGTTACTTGCACAATGGGGAGCCGCCCCAGGAATCGACGAGCTGGTTTCCCTTCTCGGCGATCTGGGCGGCTGGCGGCCTGGTCACGACACCGTCCGATCTGGTGCGCTGGCTCGATGCCCTGTTCGGCGGCCGCGTCGTGCCCGAAGACCTTCTGGCGGAGATGACCCGCAACATCAAGCCAGCCGAAATGCCGGGCACGCAGATCAGCCACAACGGGCCCGGAATTCTCGTCTCTACTTTCGACGACGGCCTCGTAATCAAGGGCCATCTGGGCCAGCTTCGCGGCTTCGTCACCATGAAGGCGCGTCACGAGCCGAGTGGAATTTCTGCAGCACTGTCCCAAAATTCAAGCTCGCAAAACGTCACCGATCCCTATTGTGCCGGTATCCACGACGTCTTCGCCGATTTGCTTCGCACCGCCGGCGCACGCCCTTCATCGCAGGCCGACCAGGACGCCTGCTGACAATCATCTCAACCGGCGTAGAATGAGCCGGCCAGCCGATGAGGAGGCCCGGCCATGCGAAGGCTCTTGAGGTCAGCCGGCGCAGTCCTGAGCGTCGTGCTTCTATCCGCCTGCATTCCGGAATCGCGGGAATCGCTTTCCGGGCCGGAGGACTGGTACGCCGATACCGCATTGGTCGGCACCTGGTACGCCTTGGTCGATGAAGAGGTGGATACTGGCTCGATATCGAGTCACGCACCGAGGGAACGCTCTCGGTCACGCTGACGGAGGACTGGGGCGACGGGTATGGCTCGGACGTCACCGACTACGTGGTCTTTTTCGCGGACGTCGGTGGTTTCTACGTCGCGAATATCGAATTTTTCGACGACCTGGGCTCGCTCTACATATTTGCCGATTACAACCTGAATGACGACGGATCGCTTTCGATTTGGTTCATGGACCAGTCGCTGATCGTCGAGGAAGTCGAGCAGGGCTACCTGCGGGGCGCGATTACCTATGACGAATTCGACGACTACGTGACTCTCACCGAGGATCGCTCAACCCTCCTCTCCCTGATCCAGCACTACGACCGGGAGACGCTATTCAGTCTCGCGTGGGGTCCGTTTTACCGACAGTAGGATCGTCGTTCGCCGGCAACATCCTTGTGAGCAGGACCTTCAAGTCTATCGGTGCGGTCAAGCAAGTCGCCACAACCACGAGGATCATCGCAGAAAATATGTCGTCGGGAACCGCCCAGGCTCCGAGATGGCGACCCTCCTGCATCACGACAAGCGCGATCTCGGCCCGCGGGACCATGCTCACTCCGATGAGCCCTGCGCCGGCCCATCCGTCGATCGGCAAGGCAGGTAGACCGGCGCCAAGCAGCTTCCCCAGCACGGCGACCGCGACCAGGACGCCGCCCACGCCCGCGGCACCGCCGAGCGTGTCCGGGTCGATTTGCAGTCCGATACCGATGAAGAAGAACGGCACGAAGAGTTGGTAAAGCCCGTCGAACGACGCGTCGACGCGCACGGCCCTGGGATCACGGGTGAACACGATTCCCGCGAACAACGCACCCAGCGCCAGGGAAAATCCGAGCAATCCCGCAACGGCCGCGATAATCAGACCGATCCCCACGACCGGGAGAAGCGGATCCGGCGAGGGCTCCGCGCGGCTCAAAAAATCAGTGATGGGACGCTCGAAATAGCGCGCGAAGAGAAAAGATATCGCACCAAACAGGGCGGTCTTGAGGGCAATCAACGCCGCCGCCCAGCCAGCCACCGCGAGAACCGGCTCGCCGCTCGGCGCGGCCAGAACGGGCGCCATGGCAAACAGCAGGAGCATGAGGGCGACCGCGGAAATGTCGTCGAGTTCGGCGACGTCGATCAGCAAGTTACCGCGGCGCGACTTGATGGCCCCCGCATCCTGCCAGACCTAGACGCTGACCCCGATGCTGGTCGCCGTCAGCGCGACGCCGGCGAACAGACTTGGAATCAGGGGAAACGCAAGCAGATACCGGGCCGCCACATAACCCAACACACCGGAGAGTGTGACGTTGCCGATCCAGATCGCCACCGCCCTGGGTAATTCGCCAATCAACCCCCTCACATTGGTCTCCAAGCCGACGCGAAACAGCAGCGCGAAAATGCCGATTCCGGCCAGCACGCCGAGCGCGCCCATGAGATTGTCGGAGAGGTAGTCCCAGTGGGAATCCGCCAGCCGGATCACGAAGCCCAGAACGATAAATCCAATGAGCGGCGGAACGCCGACCCGGCGGAACACGGCACGCACGCCGACCGCAGCGACGACGATCGCGCCGATCACCAGAATGGACAGCGAAAGGGGCTCGATCCCGTGGTTCATCGCCGCTCCGTGGGCCCGTCGGCCCGCTCTAGTGCGCCATCAGCACCGAGACCGGCAGACGGGCGAGAACCTCCTTGGTCACACCGCCCAGGACGAACTCCTGAAACCGGGAATGGCCATAGGCACCCATGACGAGAAGATCGGCACCGCTGTCAAGCACTTCGGTCATCTATGCCTGACCCGTCTCCACGTGATGGGCCACGGTGTGCTTGGCCTCGGCCTTCACCCCGTGTCGGGCTAGGTGCGTACAGATATCGGCGCCCGGGATGTGTTCGTTTTCCGGCGAGTTGATGCTGAAAACGATCACCCGCCCGGCTTCGCTCAGCAGCGGCATCGCATCCCGCAGCGCCCGACTTGCTTCGCGGCTGCCATTCCACGCTACCACGACTTGGCTTCCAATCGTGGCAGGCGCATTCGCGGTCGGCACGATCAGCAGCGGGCCGCCCACGTTCAACGATAGGCGGCCGATCGTGCCGACGGCATCTTTCGCCAGCGCCGGATCCCCGGGCATTCCGACGGCAACAAGATCGGTATAGCGCCCCTGCGTCTCGGTGGGATCGCCCTCGCCCCGATCGATCGCTTCGCGCCATTCGGCCGAGACAGCCGCCGCTTCCGTCGAGGCGAGAAATTTCCATTTCAGCTTGGCCGCCGCGTCCCGTTCGGCCGCTTCATAGTTATGCACCATGTCGAGCGGAATTTCGACGGTCGCAAAGCTCGGAAGATCGGGCGCCTGGAGGACGAACAGACCGGTGAGGTGTGCGTTCCGGCGTTTCGCGATCTCGACGATCCGGTCGCGCCAGGCGTCGCCGCCCGTGGCGCTGTCGAGCCGCAGAAGAACGTCGCGTATCGTCACCCTGCAGTCTCCTTTCGGGTGCCGTAACCAGCCTGCCGGCGGGGCGGCGGCGCCCCGACCAGACCGAGCCGGCCCATCGCCGCCAGACTAACCCCGTGGACCGGCCGGATACATTGACGCAGATCAAGTCTGAGAGCACACGGCCGCAGGCGATCCGCCGACCGGTCGTCCAACAGCCTATCTGCCGCTCCGCATGTCGTGAGTTTCCGTCGGCAACGCGACGGTCAAACCGTCGAGCTCTTCGGTCATGATGATCTGGCAGCCCAGACGGGAAGTCGGCGTCAGGCCGAAGGCGAGATCGAGCATGTCCTCCTCGTCTTCCGTCGGCTCCGGGATGCGGTCGAAATCCTCCGGATCGACGACCACATGACAGGTCGAGCACGCAAGCGAACCCTCGCAGGCCCCCTCGAGGTCAATATTGTTCTGGTGCGCAATCTCCATCACCGACAGGCCCACGGGAACGTCGAACTCGTGACGCGTCCCATTGAGCTCGACGAAGGCGATTTTCGGCATCGCACCAGCCTCTATACGTCACTTGCGTTCCGGCGTCGGGAAGTCCCCGCCCGGCGGCTAATAGATGAGGCGCGAGCCCGCGCCTGTCCAGAGATTTTCTTCAGGCGGAACGGGCGACGGACGTAGCCTCCGCCCGCAACCGGCGCGCCTCGGCGACGACGCGCTCGATCGTGTAATCGACATCGGCCTCGCTGGTCCAGCGGCCCAACCCGAAGCGGATCGAACCGAACGCCCGTTCGTCGGACAAGCCAAGCGCGCGGAGCACATAGGATGGTTCGATCGACGCGGACGTACAGGCGGAGCCAGATGAAAACGCGATGTCGCCGGTCGCCGTCATCAGGTCCGCGGCACCGACGCCGTCGATGCTGACATTCAGGTTTCCCGGCAACCGCGGCTCGGCACCACCGTTCAGCTGAACGCCGTCGATCCCGTCGCGCAAACCTGCCAGCAGCCGATCCCGCAAAAGCGCAAGCCGCGGGCTTTCGTCGGCCAGTCCGGCGGCACCCAGCGCACAGGCCTCGCCTAGCCCGACGATGAGGGGGCTGGCCAGCGTGCCCGAGCGCACCCCCCGCTCCTGACCACCGCCGTCCATCAGAGGCTCGATGCGGACGCGCGGCCGGCGGCGCACATACAGGAAACCGGAGCCCTTCGGGCCGTAGATCTTATGGCCGGAGACGCTCATGAGGTCGATGTTCATGGCTTCCACGTCGAGGGGAAGCTTGACAATCATCTGGGCCGCATCGGTATGGAGGAAGGCGCCCTTCTCGCGGCAAATCGCGCCGATCTCCGCGATCGGTTGGATGGTGCCGACCTCGTTGTTCGCCGCCATCACCGATACCAGAACGGTACGATCCGTGACGGCTTCAGCAAGCGCGTCCAGGTCGACCAGGCCGTCGCCGTCGACGGGCAGGTAAGTCACCTCGAGGCCTTCACGCTCCAGACGCCGACAACTCTCAAGCACGCATTTGTGCTCGGTTTCCACGGTCACCAGATGGTTTCGTTTCTCGCCATAAAACCGGGCAACGCCCTTGATCGCGATGTTGTTCGATTCGGTCGCCCCGGACGTAAAGATGACCTCTTTCGCGTCCGCACCGATCGAGGCCGCGACCTGCGCACGAGCCCGGTCGACTGCCTCCGCCGCCTCCCAGCCGAAGGAATGGCTCACGGATGCCGGGTTGCCGAATTTTTCCGAGAAATACGGCAGCATGGCGTCGAGCACACGGGGATCGACCGGTGTCGTCGCGTGATTGTCGAGATAGATCGGCAGGGTCAGATTATTTCGGTCTGTCATGGTCGACACCTCAGGCTGTTCGGGCACAAAGGTCAAGCTGCGGTTCGCCGATCGCGCGCACGCTCGCAAAGCGCGGACCAGCACTCGACAAAACGATCGAGATCAGAGGCGCGGGTTGCCCAGCCGAGGCTGACCCGGATGGCGCAATCCGCGGCCTCGGCGGGAATGCCCATCGCCCGCAGAACGTGGGACGAGCCCACCTTTCCCGACGAACAAGCAGCGCCGGCGCTTACCGCGATGCCGTCGAGGTCGAGAGCCATGACCTGGGTCTCGCTGGGCACGCAGGGCATGGTGACGCAGCTGGTGTTGGGCAGGCGCGTCGCCGTATCCCCGAAAACCCGAAGATCGGGCGCCTTGTTCGACAAACGGGATTCCATGGAATTGCGAAGCGCCGCGATCTCGGGCGCACGCGCCATATCGTCGGCGGCCAGCGCACAGGCCTCGCCAAAACCTACGATCGCGGTCACGTTTTCGGTCCCGGCCCGGCGCCCCTGCTCCTGTCCACCGCCAATCTGCGCCGCCTCGATCTCGACGCCCGCGCCCAGAACCAGCGCGCCAACGCCCTGCGGTCCGCCGAGCTTGTGCGCCGAAAGGCTGAGAAAATCAACGCCAAGGTCGGCCATCGAAACGGGCAGCTTGCCGACTGCCTGAACGGCGTCGCAATGAACCAGGGCACCCGCGTCATGAGCCGCCGATGCGAGTTCGGCGACCGGCTCCACGACACCAGTCTCATTGTTCGCCGCCATGACCGAGACGAGCGCAGGCTCCGCGATCCGGGCCAACGCCCGCGACAGCTCGGCCGCATTCACCAGACCGTCCGATCCGACCGGCAAAACCGTACCCCTACCGGGAAACTTCAGCGCGGGATCGAGGACCGACACATGCTCGACGGCCGAAACCAGGCGATGGCTGCGTCCGCCCCCCCGAAGCGCGAGATTGTTTGCCTCGGTACCGCCCGAGGTGAAGATCACCCGATCCGGGTGGGCCGCCACCATCGCCGCAACCTGCTCGCGGGCCTGCTCGATCGCGCGTCGCGCTGCGCGGCCCGGGCCATGGACCGAAGACGGATTGCCGGGCATCGCCAGAGCTTCGCTCATCGCCGCGGCAACCGCAGGCTTGAGCGGAGCTGTCGCGTTATAGTCGAGATAGACAGTCGCCGTCATCGACGGAAAGTTCCCTTGCCGTGGCCGCACAGGCGCGCCCGATCGGTGACGCTGTCAGGCACTGGCCGCGACGGGCTGGTTTTCGGTGTGCAGCGCACCGCTCCGACCCAACACGCGGCGCTGGCAAACGTCTTCCAGCGACACCGAACTAAGGTAGAGATGGATCTGGTTGGTGAGCTCTTCCCACAGATCGTGGGTCAGACACCGGCTATTATCAGAGAGACATCCCTGAGACGATCCCTCGGGACAGCGGGTTGCCCGAATCGGTTCGTCGACCGCCAGGATGATGTCGCCGATTCGCGTTTCACTTGCGGGATGTGCCAGCCGATAGCCGCCGCCGGGCCCCCGGACGCTCGTGACCAAGCCGCCCTTGCGAAGCTTGCTGAACAATTGTTCGAGATAAGACAACGAGATTTCCTGACGCCGTGCGATATCGGCCAGAACCACGGGCGCACCTTCGGAATCCGCCGTTACCGTCGCGAGATCGACCATCGCCATAACCGCATAGCGGCCCTTCGTGCTCAGCTTCACCATTTTCTCCCTTCGTTCACTCCGTCCACTCCCGGATTCGGAATTTTTCGTTCAACAATTCTTTGGATCGGCCGTTGTCTCGAGCGTCGTCGCGCCACTCTTCGTAACCGCTTCGCTTCCGTCATCCACATGGCCCTCCAGCTCTTCGATCCGGACACGCAGCCGATCGAGTTCCTGGAGCAAACCGTCGACCGACCGGCTGACCGCGTCGCTGATCTCCGCCGAGGGCGCGCCATAGGCGGGAAATCCGCCCTTCTCTTCGGTTACCGGCTCGGCGGCGACCGATGCCGGACGTGCGGGAATACCAACCATCGTCGCGCTGGCGGCAACGTCGCGCAGGACAACGGCGTTCGAACCGATTCGGGCGCCCGTCCCCACCGTCACGGGACCAAGCACCTGGGCACCGGCACCGATGACCGCGCTGCTTTCGATTGTGGGGTGGCGTTTGCCCGGCTTCCAGGAGGTGCCACCCAGCGTTACGCCGTGGTAAAGGGTCACATCGTCACCGATTATGGCCGTCTCGCCGATCACGACGCCCATGCCATGGTCGATAAAGAACCGCTTGCCGATTTTTGCGCCGGGATGGATCTCGATTCCGGTCAGCATCCGTCCCATATGAGAAACGAAGCGCCCCAGCAGGAAAAGTTTGAGACACCAGAAACAGCGGGCAAGGCGGTAGAAGAGCAGCGCGTGGTAGCCCGGATAGCAAAACAGGATTTCAAGCCGGGACCGCGCGGCCGGGTCGCGATGAAAGTAAGAATCGATCGGTCCGAATAGGCCCTTGAACATTGCAGCCTCAATTGTGTAATACTGCCCGCCGCCACGTGCTCGGCCCCTGGCGTGAAAGTGTTTACCTGCCGGGCATCGGCAAACAGCGCGAATTCACTTCACTTACTTGCAATATGGTTTTACCTAGCTGGGCAGTCAAGAATTTGCCGTTAGTCCAGGGAAATTCTAATTAGAATAACCCCAAGTCGCACTGGGTATATCCGCCGATCGCGGGCGGTAACCGGCCTGAAGAAAGCAGTTTTGCCGAATTATCATGCCTGAAGTCATGTTCACCGGGCCCGAAGGCCGTCTCGAAGGGCGCTATCATCATAGCCCCGATCCCAAAGCGCCCGTCGCATTGGTCCTCCATCCCCACCCGCAGCATGGCGGGACCATGAATAACAAGGTCGTCTATTCGATCTTCCATACCTTTCGGCGAAAGAATTTTTCGGTCCTGCGATTCAACTTTCGCGGTGTCGGCCGGTCCCAGGGCAGTTTCGATCAGGGGCTGGGCGAACTGTCGGACGCGGCGGCGGCGCTCGACTGGGCCCAGGGCTACAACCCGAACGCGGTCGACTGCTGGGTCACGGGCTTTTCGTTCGGCAGCTGGATTGCGATGCAACTGCTGATGCGCCGACCCGAAATCGGCGGATTCATTGCGGTGGCGCCGCCGGCGAGCCACTACGATTTCAACTTTCTCGCACCCTGCCCGTCGTCGGGACTCATCATTCATGGCTCGAACGATGAAATCGTGCCCGAGTTCGATGCCTCGAAGTTTGCCCAGAAGCTCGCAAGCCAGCGCAATATCACGGTCGATTACAAGACCATGCCCGGTGCAAGCCACTTCTTCGAGGACCAGATCGACGAGCTGAATGTCGCGATCGACGAATACCTCACCCAGCGCCTCGCGGCAGCCGACGCCGCCGAATAATCCGTCTAGCCGTTGCTTCGATCGACCTGGCGGTGGAGCCGGCCGCCGGTGACCTCCTGGCTCGCGCCCGTTGTCTCGGGCAGACTGAGTGGCATTCCGCGTCGGGACCGCACCGCGAGATAAGCAAAGGCCTGGGCCTCGAGCGCGTCGCCATCCCAACCGACCGTTTCCACCGGCGCCACCGCGGCACCCGCCAGCGCGACCGCCAGGGCCGTCATGATCGAGCGGTTGTGCCGCCCGCCACCGCAAACCAGCCAGCGCACCGGCGTCGCCGGTAGGTGGGCAAGCCCACGAGCAACACTGCGTGCCGTGAATGCTACGAGGGTCGCGGCGCCGTCTTCGGCCGACAGGCCATCGAGCCCGGAGACGTCAAAGCCAAATCGGTCGAGCGACTTCGGCGGTGGACGGTCGAAATAAGGCTCGGCCAGCAATCCGGCAAGACGCGCTTCGTCGACCTGCCCTTCGGCGGCGAGCGTGCCGTTCTTATCAAATGCCGCGCCAGTGGCGGCGCAGACCCAGTCGTCGAGCAGGGCGCCACCGGGACCGGTATCGAACGCCAAGACCGCATTGTCCGTGCCGAGCCAGGTCAGATTCGCGACGCCGCCGATATTGAGCACGGCCACGGGGCGTTCGAGGTCGCGGGCGAGTGCGCGATGGTAGAGAGCCGCCAAGGGCGCGCCCTGCCCTCCTGCCGCCATGTCAGCGCTTCGAAAATCGTCGATCACGTCGATTCCGCAAGCGACCGCCAATCGCGCGCCGTCACCGATCTGGCGGGTAAAACCCTCGTCGGGCCGGTGTGCGACGGTGTGGCCGTGAAAGCCGATTAAGTCCACGTCGGCGCTGGCCAGTCCTGCCTCCGCCATGAGCGCAATAACGGCGCGGGCATGGGCGTCGGTCATGGCCCGTTCGGCGGCCTCGATCGCCTCGCCGTCCAGTGCCCGGCGCAGCGAGGCCCGCGTGACGTCATCATAGGGCAGCGTGAGCGCGGCGCCCGGCTTCACGATCGCATCACCGTCGGTCTCGAGATAAGCGGCATCGATGCCGTCGAGCGACGTGCCGCTCATCAGTCCGATGACGCCCACCGGCGCGGCTCCGGCCGTGTCCGGCGAACCCGTCACAACGCACCTCCGTCTCGCCTGCTCGATCCCAACCGGACCATTATTGTGTGCCCCCGGGAATTATGCTACTTGGGCGCGGCCTGACCCCCGCGGGTCACAGGAGCCCAAATTCCACCATGACAGCGCTTCGCTCCGAATTTCTGCGCGTCCTCGACCAGCGGGGATTCATTCACCAGTGTACCGATCTGGAGGGGCTGGATGCGCTCGCTGCGAACGGCCTGATCGCCGCCTATATCGGCTTCGACTGCACCGCGCAATCGCTTCATGTGGGCAGCCTGGTACAGATCATGATGCTACGCTGGCTCCAGAAAACCGGCCACAAGCCGATCGTGCTGATGGGCGGCGGCACCACCAAGATCGGCGATCCGTCGGGACGGGACGAATCCCGAAATCTGCTTACCGACGACGAGATCGCTGCCAACATGGTGGGCATCCGACAGGTCTTCGACGCCTTCCTCGTCTTCGGCGACGGGCCGACCGACGCACTGATGGTGAATAACGACGACTGGCTGTCGGGGCTCGATTACATCGCCTTCCTGCGCGACTACGGTCTCCATTTCTCGATCAACCGGATGCTCGGCTTCGACAGCGTCAAATTGCGCCTCGAGCGCGAACAGCCGCTCACCTTCCTGGAATTCAACTATATGATCCTCCAGGCCTACGACTTCCTGGAGCTCGCACGCCGGGGTGATTGCGTTCTCCAGATGGGGGGCTCGGACCAGTGGGGCAATATCGTCAACGGCGTCGAGCTTGGACGCCGGGTCGACGAACGAAGCCTGTATGGTTTGACCACGCCGCTGATTACGACCGCCTCGGGCGCCAAGATGGGCAAGACGGCTCAGGGTGCGGTCTGGCTCAATACCGCCCAGGTAAGCCCTTACGATTACTTTCAATTCTGGCGCAATACCGACGACGGCGACATCGGTCGCTTTCTCAAGCTGTTCACCGATCTGCCGCTTGACGAGATTGCACGGCTGGAGGCGGTGGATGGTGCGGAACTCAACGAGGCGAAAAAAATCCTCGCCGTCGAGGCGACTGCGCTATGTCATGGAACCGCCGAGGCAGAAACTTCGCGCAAGACCGCCGAGGAGACATTCGAACGGGGCGGCGCCGGCGAGGGCTTGCCGGCTCTCGCCCTGCCCGCTTCCGAGCTTGAAGCCGGCATTGCCGCATTCGAACTGTTTCACCGAGCCGGCCTGGCATCGAGCAAAGGCGAATCCCGGCGCCTGTTTCGAGGCGGCGGCGCGAAGATCAACGACGCCGCCGTAACCGACGAGACACGCCTGATCGGAATGGCGGACGTCAATGCCAACGGCGTGATCAAACTATCGGCGGGCAAAAAACGCCACGCCCTCATCCGCCTCGCCTGACGATCACCCCAAGCCTTAGCCGTCGGCCTCGATTGCGCCGGCGCGCTGTTTTTTCAACCTGCTGCGACGGCGCTTGGACTCGAGCTGACGCCGCTTCGAGGCCGCGCTCGGGCGAGTCGGCCGCCGGGGTTTCGGCGGCTCCGCGGCACACGCGATCAGCTGGATGAGGCGGTCCAGGGCGTCGGCACGGTTGCGCTCCTGGCTGCGGTAGCGCTTTGCCTCGATCACAAGAATCCCGTCGGCCGTCAGTCTCCGGCCTGCCAGCTTCGCCAGACGGGCGCGCACGGCCTCGGGCAACGCCCTGGTCCGCGCCAGATCGAAGCGGAGTTGGACGGCGGTCGCCACCTTGTTGACGTTCTGTCCGCCCGGACCCGACGCGAGAACGAAACGCTCCTCAAGGTCGCGTTCGTCGATTGCAAGGGCGTCGGTGACCTGAATCATGCGTCCTTCCCGAGGATGCGCGTCGGCGTGCCGGAAGCCGCTATCACGATTCGACGGGGAACGGCCTGGTAAATTTCAGCGTCATCCGATCGCTCTCGCCGATGGCGAGATATTTTTCGCTGTCCTCTTCGCCGAGGCGCAAGGAGGGTGGCAGGGTCCAAACGCCCCGGGGGTGGTCCTTGGTATCACGCGGGTTGGCATTGACCTCGGAGCGACCAAGCCGCTCGAAGCCCGCGGCTTCAGCGAAGGCGATGACCGCAGCTTCCGTGACATACCCTGAACGCCCGTCGAGGTCGTGCTCCGCATAGGGGTTAGCCCGGTGCTCGACGACACCCAGAATACCGCCCGGCTCGAGTGCCCGGTACATGGCGTCGAACACGTCCTGGGCATACAACCGGGTCATCCAGTTGTGCACATTACGGAACGTCAGAACCATGTCGGCCGAACAAGGCGGTGCGATGTCGTAGGCGTCCTCGCCCAGCTCGCTCACAATCGCGTTGCCGTAGAGCTCGGGATTCGCGTCAAGCTTGGCGCGGAACTGCGTATTGGACGAATTGGCGTATTCGTTGTCCGTGCCCGTGACATATCCGGCGGCATAATAGGTCCCACTTTCGTTGAGCAGTGGTGCCAGAATCTCCGTGTACCAGCCATGCCGGCCCGGCCAGATCTCGACGACGGTCATATCGGGGTCGATCCCGAACCATATCAGGGTCTCGGCGGGATGCCGGTAAACATTGCGCCCGGCGTGACCCTCGGCCCGGTGCTCGTCGTCGGCAAGCGCCTCGATCTTCAGCTCGGTCTCGATCTGGCGTAGCCCGACCGCACCCTCCAGGGTTCCGGAGGAGACCGGCCCCATGGACCCGCCGACCTGAACGCACCGTCCGTTTTCGAAGACCCATTGACCGCGCCAATCTTCGTCGACCTGCGCGGCGAGCGGTTCGGCCAGGCACAGGAGCGCTCCAAGCGCCACACCCAGTTTCAACAGCACGGATCTAAGAGACATGGTTATGGTCCTTTCCCCATTCCCTGGTTTTGCATCACGCTTCCGGCTCGCCTAGTCTGGTGCCATGAAGACTCCGATCGGGGCAATCTACCACATCTGCCGGCACGACGAATGGCAGAGCGCGGTCGCCGACGGCGTGTATCTCGGCTCAAGCCAGGACGCCGCCGATGGGTATATCCATTTCTCGAACCGGAATCAGGCCGAGGCGAGCGCGGCCAAGCACCGAGCGGGCCAAAGCGGGCTCGTCCTTCTCAAAGTTGACCCGGCCATGCTCGGCGAGGCGCTGAAATGGGAGCCCTCTCGCGATGGAAAGCTGTTTCCCCACCTCTACGGCACTTTGCCGCTCTCGGCGATTACAGCCATATATGATCTGCCGCTCGCGGCGTCGGGTCGTCATATCTTTCCAGAAGAGTTCTGAGACTCGGGCCTTATTCGGGCCGCCAGGGCTCGTAATCGCCGGTCGCCGGGTCTCGTTTCCCCTCGGCCAGGGCGTGACCGGGCTGTCGGTAGGCCGCCGGCGTACCCGTGAGATTGGGCTGATGCTCGGTCTGCCACTCATTTCGCGGCAGGGGACTTTCGCTCGGCGGCGCGTCGGTGGTGTGATGAAGCCAAGCGTGCCAGTCGGGCGGCACCTTCGACGCTTCGTCCATGCCCTTGTAAATTACCCACCGCTTTTCGGTCATGCCGAGTCGGCGCTGGGTCTTCCGATAGTAGCGGTTGCCGAACTGATCTGCGCCGACGAGGTGTCCGCTGATCAGAGTGTAAAGCCTGGTTCCGAGCGTGGTCATCGCTAGTCCTGTTGCCGTGGCGCGCGCGGGGACGCCAGCGCCGACATAATGCACAGGCACCGGACATGCGTCCAGCATGGCGTCGCGGCGATGGCCGGCGACTGACCCGACACAGGCCAAGACCCGGTCCGTCCCGGTTCCCAAGTGTGGAGCTTGGTTATATCTAAAATCCAGAACATAACATGAATTTACCAGGATTGAGTCGATGCCCCGCCCCGAGTTCATCACCAAAATCCGGCCCCGGTTTGGATCGGCGGCGGCGCGTCAATGACGAATCCGGGTGCCTGCTGAACCAAATCCAAAATAATAATATTCGGGACTTCGACGACGCCGCAGCGAAAGGAGCGATCCGAAATCGACGCAATCTGAACGTATTAGGACAGTGACCTCGCAAGCTTTGTGGATCAATGCGGTAGCTATCTGAATAATATAGAATTCTTATCCACAGGATGATTGGCATCTCGAACGAGTTTCTCCCGGCAAGATATTGCGAATGAACGGATAATTCTGCTCTTTGCCGCAAATATAACAGATTTGTCGGGAAATCGACATATTGTGGCTTCCTGTAATGTAACCACAATATCCTGTTGACAACCTCCGTGCTGCAGTAGAACCTCCAAAACTGGACGAGCGTCGACCGTACCTAGTGGCTGTTCGTCGCAAAAACGTAATATTCGGAGTTCCAGGCAGTAAATTCCTCATTCCTGCGCCAGGCCAACGGCGAAAAATATGAGGAAATTCAAGGGTTGCACCGGGGGCATTGATGCGGATCGCTCGATTATTCACGCAGGAGGGGGCCTCACCCTATGACGGAATCGAGTTCCGCACAGCATCGAGCGAAATCAGAAACCCCGACGGATCGGTCGTATTCGAACTCCACGGCGTCGAGGTTCCCGTCGAATGGTCGCAGGTCGCGTGCGACGTTCTCGCCCAGAAGTATTTACGCAAGACCGGCGTTCCCACATGCTTCAGGCGGGTCGAGGAAGACGAGGTGCCCGACTGGCTTCAACGGCGTGTACCGGACGACGACGCCTTGGCCAAACTCGATGAGTCCGAGCGTTTTGGGGGCGAAACCAAGGCCATGCAGGTGTTCGACAGGCTTGCAGGAACCTGGACCTATTGGGGATGGAAAGCCGGTTATTTTGACACGGAAGCCGATGCCCGGGCGTTCCACGACGAGCTTTGCCACATGCTGTGCAAGCAAATGGCAGCTCCCAACTCGCCCCAATGGTTCAACACCGGCCTGCACTGGGCCTACGGCATCGACGGACCCGCCCAGGGCCATCACTACGTGAATCCGGAGACCGGCGAGCTCACGCTCTCGGAATCCGCCTACGAGCATCCCCAGCCCCACGCCTGCTTCATCCAGAGCATCAACGACGATCTGGTGAACGAGGGCGGTATCATGGATCTTTGGGTCCGCGAGGCCCGGCTGTTCAAGTATGGCTCAGGCACGGGCACCAATTTCTCGTCCGTCCGCAGCGAGGGCGAGTCCCTTTCCGGCGGTGGCCACTCCTCGGGGCTGATGAGCTTTCTCAAAATCGGCGACCGGGCCGCGGGCGCGATCAAGTCGGGCGGTACCACGCGCCGAGCCGCCAAGATGGTGATCTGCGACATCGACCACCCGGACATCGAGGAGTTTGTTTTCTGGAAAGTCGTCGAGGAACAGAAGGTTGCCGCGCTGGTCGTCGGCTCCAAGCAAGCGAGCAAGCACCTGAACGGCATTATGCAGGCCTGTCAGCTCGGCACGGGCGATGCTCGGTTCGATCCGAAACAGAATTCCGAGCTCAAGCGCACGATCAAGATGGCGCGCCGGGCGATGATCCCCGACGCCTATATCCAACGTGTGCTGCAGTTTGCCCGCCAAGGATATTCCGAAATCGAGTTCAGAACCTACGATACGGACTGGCAGTCCGATGCCTATCTGACTGTATCGGGCCAAAATTCCAACAATTCGGTACGCGTGACCGACGAATTCCTCAAGCGCGCCCTGGCGGACGAGGAGTGGCAACTGATCCGGCGCAAGGACCGCACGGTTTCCAGGACGGTGCGGGCGCGTGAGCTGTGGGACAACATCGCCTATGCGGCCTGGTGTTCGGCGGATCCCGGTATCCAGTACGACACGACGATCAACGACTGGCACACCTGCCCCAACTCCGGCCGGATCAACGCGTCGAATCCCTGCTCGGAATACATGTTCCTGGACGATACGGCGTGCAACCTCGCGTCGCTCAATCTCAAGCAATTCGTCGCGACCGACGGTTCGATCAATATCGAGACCTACGAACACGCGATCCGGCTATGGACCATCGTGCTGGAAATCTCCGTGCTCATGGCACAGTTCCCGTCCCGCGAGATCGCGTCACGCAGCTACACGTTCCGCACCCTCGGTCTGGGCTTCGCCAATATCGGCGGTCTTCTGATGGCGGCGGGCCACGGATACGACAGCGACGAGGGGCGGGCCATCTGCGGTGCACTCTCGGCAATCATGACCGGCGTCGCCTACGCTACCTCGGCGGAGATGGCCCGGGAATTGGGCGCGTTTCCGGGCTTCGAGGAGAATCGCGACGCGATGCTCCGGGTAATCCGCAACCATCGCCAGGCGGCTCACGGCAAATCGGGGGGCTATCAAGGCCTGTCCACCCTGCCAATCCCCCTAGATATCGAGGGCTGCCCCGACTTGCGGCTGACCGACGCCGCCGGGCGGGCCTGGGACCGCGCGCTCGAACTCGGTGAAGACCAAGGTTACCGTAACGCCCAAACCACCGTAATTGCCCCGACGGGGACGATCGGGTTGGTGATGGACTGCGACACCACCGGAATCGAGCCCGATTTCGCGCTGGTCAAATTCAAGAAGCTGGCGGGCGGCGGATATTTCAAAATCATCAACAACTCGGTTCCCGAGGCCCTTCGGGTGCTGGGCTACAGCGATGAGCAGATCGACGCCATCGTCGCCTATGCGGTCGGCCGCGGAACCCTTCGCGACGCCCCAGCGATCAACCATAAGACCCTGTCGGAGAAAGGTTTCCCAGCGTTCGTCCTGGACAGGCTCGAAACCGCTCTTGAGAACGCGTTCGAGATCAAGTTCGCCTTCAACAAATGGACGCTGGGCGAGGAGTACTGTGTCAACGAACTCGGATTTACAGCGAATCAGCTCGACGAAGTCAGCTTCGACATGCTTCAGGCCCTGGGCTTTTCCAAGGGCGAGATCGAGGCGGCGAATATCTATTGCTGCGGTTCGATGACGCTGGAAGGCGCGCCTCACCTGAAGGACGAGCATCTTGCGGTGTTCGATTGCGCCAATCCCTGCGGCCGGCTGGGCACACGCTATCTCTCCGTCGAAAGCCATATCCGCATGATGGCCGCGGCCCAACCGTTCATTTCCGGTGCGATCTCCAAGACGATCAACATGCCGGCGGACGCCACAGTGGACGGCTGCAAGGAGGCGTATCTCCTATCCTGGCGGCTCGGCGTGAAGGCCAATACACTCTACCGAGACGGCTCGAAACTCTCGCAACCGCTTAGCGCGGCCCTGCTCGACGACGCGGATCTCGACCCGATCTTCGACGACGAGGAGCGGGTGCCCGTGCGTATCACCGAAGTCGTCGAACGCATCGTCGAACGCAAGGTTTCGGAGCGGGCACGCCTGCCCCAACGGCGCAAGGGCTACACCCAGAAGGCGATCGTGGGCGGTCATAAAGTCTATATCCGGACCGGCGAATACCACGACGGCCGGATCGGCGAGATCTTCATCGACATGCACAAGGAGGGCGCCGCCTACCGCAGCCTGATGAACAATTTCGCGATCGCGATCTCGATCGGGCTGCAATACGGTGTGCCGCTGGAGGAATTCGTAGAGGCCTTCACGTTCACCCGGTTCGAGCCTTCCGGGATGGTCGAGGGCAATGAATCGATCAAGATGGCGACTTCCGTCATCGACTACATCTTCCGGGAACTCGGAATCTCGTATTTGGGGCGCAGCGATCTTGCCCACACTCAGCCGGCCGATCTCACGCCCGACAGCCTGGGGGGCGGCGCGCGGGACAAACGGATCGCCAAAGGCGAAAGTCTGGACGTTGCCAAAGACGACGATCTGGTCGCCGCAATGCGGCCCCTCGTGAGCAACGGCTACGTCCGGAGCAATTTGCAGGTCGTGAACGGCGGCAAGACAGCGGCCGGCGCCGAAACCGCATCGGTTGGCGGAGACGACGCGCTCGTGGAACGAACCGTCGTGGCCGCGAGCTCGACGACGGTCGCGCTCGCGCTCGACGAAGGCATCGACGATATCCGGCAGGCCCGGATTAAAGGCTATGAAGGGGATCCCTGTACCGAATGCGGCAACTTCACGCTGGTTCGGAACGGGACCTGTTTGAAATGTGACACTTGTGGCGCTACCAGTGGCTGTTCTTGACGACTGTCCATCTCCCGCGGTCACTTAGCCACTGGCACTTGATGGGGCGCGTGCAACACGCGCCCCTTTTTTTTGGGAATTATATACGAAAGTGATGGAGCCACTTAGCGCGGCCTCGTGATCCGGCGGATATTGACGGGCTGCACCAAAGCCTGAGCCGCTTTTTCTAACGACCCTTTAATCCGCAGGTCTTCCTCTAGCTCCTTCTTCGATGGCTGGTAGCTGTAATCGGCGATCTCCACCGTGGGCCGATTTTTCGCTGGCACAAATGCCGAGTGTCGCTTGGGCTTGGCGCTGGGCATGGTATGGCTCTCCCGTTTGCATGCGGCACACCGTAACGCCAGTCGATTCGCCGGGTCAAGGCCGCTTGACTCTCGCGGCAAATCGAGTCCTGAATCGGCATCGGAGGCGGGAACAGAGAGTGTGCCAGCCCGTGCGTTCTCCGGATGGTCCATGATTGTGATGATCTCCGACCCATCCCCCGCTTCCGGGGGTCGGGCGGTTCCTGCTGGCCTGCCCGGCCCTTCTCTTTCCTGGAATCAAGTCAAATGACCTACCCACGAGAAGGAGAGTTCTCATGAGTACTGCGGAGTTTGAGAGACTAAGGGGTCGGATTGAGGCACTGGAGCTAATCTCCATTACCCTGCTCACAAAAGTTGCCAGTGAAGAAGCGGGCATGAGGCAGGACGTAACGGTGGAATTGCGGGCGCGATGTGAAACGCCGGTGAAGGGATTATCACCCGTCGCCCTTATCGGTTTCAGAGAGGTGCTCGGGCGAGCCATTGAGTTGCTTGACCCGCAGAGCTCTTAGCAATCCCTTCGCGGCTTCTCTCCGCCACGCCTCCAAGGCAGATTCTTGCGCAGATTCGGAAGCTGATTGAAAGTTAAGGTTGACCATGACAAAGCACCTCGATTTGTAAAGAGCGTGACAAAAAAACCCGGCATCCAATCTTCGGAATCGCAGCGGTCAAGGAATGGGTTAAGACCGGCGGTGGCGAAATGGGCATCGAAAGCCGTGGCGCAGGAGCGCCAGTGGGCGAAGGACGGGACACTCGCGAGGCTGTACCGCGAGGCCGCGAGGAAACGGCGGGAGTTGGTCGAGAAGTAGCGGGTTCCCCAACCGACGTTACGAGAAGGACTAGACACAGCAAAGCGCCTCGGCTAGATTGACCAAGGTGCTTGGTGCTCCATTTTACCGCCCCGTCCGGTTGCCGCCTTCGGGGCGTTTCTATGTACAGATGATCTAGTCTTTCCGCGCACCGCTGTCCAGCCCGTTGTCCGCGATCAGTTCGCGGTAGCGGAGACGCTTGCCGCTCATGCTGTCCACGACTGCGGCCATAATGTCGATAGTGTCCAGATTTCGATGATTGTGGCGCTCGGCAAATTCATCGACATAGCGCTGCAAATGCTTGGGGCTGATTTTGTGAAACGTCCCCTTGTGCGCCCTTTTCAGTCCGCTCCAGAAGCTTTCTATGCCGTTGGTGTGCGGCCATGCCCTTGACGTACTCTCCGGCGCCGTGGCGGACGCTCTCATGGTCGAATGGCATGCCCTTGTAGGCGCTCGCTTCGTCTGTGTAGACCGTGGCATCGTCGCCTGCATGATCGGAGACGAAATCTTGCAAGGTCTCCGAGTCGGTCTCCTCGACGACCTCGGCCCGCACTTCGTTGGTAGCGCGATCCTTCGCACCCGCGACCACGGCTTTGCCAACACCGCCCCGGCCCAGGCGCTGTTTCTTGTTCGAATGCTTGTTGGCTTCCTTGCCGCCGAAATAGGTCTCATCGACTTCGACAGGCCCCTGAAAAAATCCCAATGACTTGTCCGACACGGCCTCTCTCAGCCTGTGCGCCAAGTGCCAAGCTGATTTCTGGGTGATCTCCAAATCCCTGTGCAGTTTCATGCTGCTCACGCTCTTGAGATTTGTCATAAGCAGGTACAAGGCAACAACCCAGACCTGATAGCCCAGCTTGCTCGATTGCATCACGGTCCCGGTCTTGGGGCTGAACCGTTTGCCGCACTCTTTTTCCCGGCAGAGATAGGGCATGGTCTTGTGAGCCGAACCGGATTGAACATTGGTCGAACCGCAGTAGTGGCAAAATACACCGTCCGGCCAACGCAGATCGATCAACCATGCTTCGGCGGCTGCGTCGTCTGGGAATATACGGAAAATCTCAACGAGGGAAATTCCCTCCCTGAAATGTTTTCCCGGTGCCTTGCGTGCCATGTCATATCCTCCTGATTTAGAAAGATATTATAGCACAGTGACGGGGAAGTCAACAATTTTCGTCACTTTCGTATATAATTCCCTTTTTTTGCCTCCCAACACCCGGTCCGGATTATTCGAAGGTCACGGTCCTCCACCGGTTCCGAAGTTCAGGGGATAGCTGTTTTACCGTAATTAACGTGCTGGGGCGACTTGTTTTTTCGCCATTTTAGACTTTCCATAATACGAGGATCGTCATAGCTGGCCTGGAGATTTCCCGTTTCAAAGCGCTGACCTTCGATTGCTACGGTACGCTGATCGATTGGGAAGCCGGAATACTGGCGAGCTTGCGTCCGTGGGCGGCAAAGCACAGCCTGGCAGCCAGTGACAATGCTCTGCTCGCGCTCCATCGGGCCGCCGAGCCCGAGATCCAGTCAAAATCGCCCAAGATGCTCTATCCCGACGTACTTCGCGCGGTGCAACGCGCCATTGCACGAAGTTTTGACGTGCCGGAATGTGAAGCCGAGGCCAATGCCTTTGCCGATGCCATCAGGGACTGGCCGCCATTCCCGGACAGCCCGGACGCGCTGGCCTATCTCAAGCAGCATTACAAGCTCGTTATCCTCTCGAACGTCGACCGGGAGTCGTTTGCCCACAGTAACGCCAAGCTGGGCGTTGCATTCGACCTGATCGTCACCGCCCAGGACGTCGGCTCCTACAAGCCAACGCTCAACCATTTTCACCGCGCGATCGGCGAACTCGCCGGGATGGGCGTCGAGCGCGATGAAATCCTGCATGTCGCCCAGAGCCTGTATCACGATATCGCGCCGGCGAACGCAGTGGGCCTGCGGAGCGTCTGGGCCGACCGCCGGGCTGGCCGAGCAGGCGGCGGTGCGACGCCGCCGAGCGAGGCCGCGCCGGATCACCGGGTGACCAGCCTCGCGGAGCTCGCCGACCTGCACCGGTCCCAGTCGGCGGGATAACGCCTGAATGCCTGACAGGAATATCAGTCGGACCCGACTTCGGGCTTGGCCTTGGGCGGAAGCTGAACCTTGACGTGAAGCTCGCGCAGGTGGGCCGGATCGGCCGGCGCGGGCGCTCCCATCAGCAGATCTTCGGCCTGCTGGTTCATGGGAAAGGCGATGACCTCCCGGATATTGGGCTCGTCCGCGAGAAGCATGACGATGCGGTCGATGCCCGGCGCGATTCCGCCATGGGGCGGCGCCCCGTACTGAAAGGCGTGGAACAGGGCCGGGAACTGGCGTTCCACCGTTTCTGTCTCGTAGCCGGCGATGGCAAAAGCCTTGACCATGACATCGGGCAGATGGTTCCGGATCGCCCCGCTCGAAAGCTCCACGCCATTGCAGACGATGTCGTACTGGTAGGCCAGAATTTCGAGCGGGTCTTTCGTTTCGAGCGCCTCGAGACCACCCTGAGGCATTGAAAAGGGATTGTGACTGAACGCGATCGCCCGGGTGAGCTCGTCGTACTCGAACATCGGGTAATCGACGACCCAACAAAATCGGAACGAGTCCTTTTCGAGCAGATCGAGCTGTTGGCCCAATTCGGTTCGAACGGCGCCAGCGTAGCGGGCCGCGGCCTCCACCGTATCGCAGCTCAGAAACAGCGCGTCACCATCGGCCAGACGGCACCGATTGCGCAAGTCGACGAGAACGTCGTCGGGAATGAACTTCGCGATGGGACCCTTGCCGGTTCCCTCCTGGAATATGATGTAACCCAGTCCCGGCGCGCCCAACCCTTGCGCAAAGTCAATCATCTTGTCAAAGAAGCTGCGCGGCCGTTCGGCGACGCCGGTCACCGGGATTCCGCGAACCACCCCGCCCTTCTCGATGGTCGACTTGAAGGCTCCGAACGCGACCGCCTCCAGAGCAAAGAACTCGGTCACGTCGACAATCTCGATGGGGTTGCGCAGATCTGGTTTGTCCGTGCCGTATTTTGCTATGGCGCCCCAGTATGGAATGCGGGGCCAAGGCGTCGGCGTCACCGCTGCATCCGAAAACTCATCGAACACGCCGTGCAGGACGGGCTCGACGGCAGCGAACACGTCGTCCTGCTCGACGAAGGCCATTTCAAGATCGAGCTGGTAGAACTCGCCCGGCGAACGATCCGCCCGGGCGTCCTCGTCCCGAAAGCACGGGGCGATCTGGAAATAGCGATCGAACCCCGATGCCATCAGCAGCTGTTTGAATTGCTGGGGCGCCTGGGGCAGCGCGTAGAATTGGCCGGGGTGCAATCGGCTGGGAACCAGGTAATCGCGCGCGCCTTCAGGCGAACTTGCGGTCAGGATCGGCGTCTGGAATTCCGTGAAGCCTTGCTCGACCATCCGCCGTCGGATGCTCGCGATGATATTGGCCCGAAGCAAGATATTGCCATGCATCCGCTCACGACGCAGATCGAGAAAGCGGTAGCGCAGACGGATATCCTCGCCGTAATCGTGATCGCCATGAACCGGCATGGGCAAACTTGCCGCCACCGATCGGATTTCGAGCTCTGCCATCCGGATCTCCACTTCGCCGGTGGGCAACTTCGGGTTGATCGTGTCCTCGGCCCGCGGAACGACCTCACCGGTTACGGTCACGACGCTCTCGGCCCGCAGCGATTCGGCGCGCGAAAACAGCGGATGATCGGTTTCGACAACGCACTGGGTAATCCCGTAATGATCGCGTAAATCGATGAACAGGAGCTGGCCGTGATCACGCATGCGGTGCACCCAGCCCGAAATCCGGGCGGTCTCGCCCACATGGTCACCGCGCAACTCGGCGCAGGTAACGGTCCGGTAGGGGTGCATCGGCAGAAATCCAGCTCGTCTCGCGGGCGGGCGCCCAAAATTGCCGCGCCGAGGTTCACGTGCGAGGCGGAGAAGCGCATGGATGCCGGGCCCTTGTCAAGGCTCGACAGCGGTCAGATTGCGACCGGCGATCACCCACTGGCGCCGGGCGACGCTTTCGGGTAAACCCTGCCTCGTGTTCGTATCCACCGTGAAGCGCCTTGTTCTTTCGGGCCTGCTTGCCATCTCCCTGGCCGGCCCGGTGCTGGCGCTGGACGACCCGCCCCTTGTCGCAGCGGCAAAAGCGGGCGACGTCGCGGCCGTGAGCCAAATCCTCGCGAACGACGGCGCGGTCGATGAGACAGACTGGGCGGGGTGGACGTCGCTACACTGGGCTGCCCTGTTGCTTAACATCGAGGTCATCCCGATCTTGCTCGACGCCGACGCCGACATCGAGGCGATCGGTCCGGGCGGCAAGAACAGCGGGACGCCGCTGATGATGTCGGCCAAGAAGCTCGACGGAATCGAGGTCATGTCGCTCCTGCTCACACGGGGCGCCGCAATCAACGGAACCGACCAGTACGGCCGCACCGCCTTGATGATTTCGGCCAAGCATGGCCGAACTCAAAATGTCGCGTTTCTGCTCGCCCAAGGCGCCGACCCTAACATCCGAAACCAGCTGGGCGTGAACCCGACCGCCCTGTCGCTTGCCCGCGCCCACGGCCACCAGAAGACCGCCGGTGTGCTGATCGCCTCTGGAGCCCTGGAGTAATGGTGCGCCGGGCCAGATCCCGCGACGACGCTCCAGCGACGGCAGAAGACGAGGTGACCGCGATTACCGAGTCCGGCCCTCTCGCCACGTACTGCGCTTCGCTCGCCGGGGCCCCTTTCGTAACGGTCGACACCGAATTCATGCGCGAGACGACCTATTGGTCGAAACTCTGCCTCATCCAGCTCGCGGGTCCTGGGTCGGCGGTCATCATCGACCCTCTCGCCGACGCCATCGATCTTGCGCCCTTCTTCGCCCTGCTTGCCGATCCCGAGACCGTCAAGGTGTTTCATTCGGCGCGCCAGGATGTAGAAATCTTCTTTCACCTGACCGGCGATATCCCGACGCCGCTGTTCGACAGTCAGGTCGCCGCGATGGTTTGCGGGTTCGGCGACTCTGTGTCCTACGAAAATCTCGTCGCCAAACTTGCCGGGGTGAAGATCGACAAGAGCCAGCGCTTCACCGACTGGGAGCGCCGCCCCTTGACCGACAAGCAAATGCGCTATGCGCTCGCCGACGTGGTTCACCTGCGTCCGATCTACGAGGTGCTCACCGCCAAGCTTGAGGAAACCGGCCGATCGTCCTGGCTTGCCGAGGAAATGACGGTCCTGACCGACCCGGCGACGTATCGGCTCGACCCCGACGAGGCATGGCGCCGACTCAAGGTGCGAAACCCAAAGCGAAGAACGCTCGCGGTTCTTCACGAAGTCGCCGCCTGGCGCGAGCGAGAGGCGCAGCGGGTCGATGTCCCCCGGCGGCGAATGCTGCGGGACGAAGGGCTCCATGAACTTTCAATCCAGCAACCCCGCACCCGGGAGGAATTGCTGCGCATCCGGGGAATGTCGAAGGGCATTGCCCAGAGCTCGCGGGGCGACGAGCTGCTCGAAGCGATCGCCCGCGGCACGGGACGGCCCGAACAGGACCTCCCGCACCTGCCGCCGCGGCGGCAATTGCCCAACAACATCGGCCCGCTGGTCGAAATGCTCAAGGTGCTCCTCAAGGCACGATGCGAGGCCCACGGCGTCGCCCAGAAGCTCATCGGGACGGTCGACGATTTAGAGGAAATTGCCGGGTACGGTGAAGACGCGCCGGTCCTAGCGCTTCACGGCTGGCGTTACGACCTGTTCGGTCGGGACGCGTTGGCCCTTCGGGCCGGTGATCTCGCGCTCACCGTCGAGGACGGCCGCATCGCCGTCGTTGAACGCGGCGCGCTGGGGCGCAATTCGGAAGCCTGACCGGTCACGGCGCGCGGCGCGGGCCGAGGACGGGATCCAGCTCCATGAACTGCGCCAGTGTCCGAAGCCGCCGTTCGACGACCTCACCCACCAGCAACTCTGCGCCGGGCTGGAAGCGAAGCACGAGAGTCTCGTCGGTCACCTGAAGACTGGTCCGCGCCAGTGCTTCTGGCTGAACGCCGGAGAGGCTGTCGGCCAGCCGAATGGCGAGACCCAGCCGGCGGGCCACGTTTCGTCGGCTCGCCTCGATCAAGGCGACGATCGGGGCAAGCATTGCGTCCGCGTAGGCCGTGTCGTGGCGCGCGGCCACTGCGACGGCCATGAAGGCGCGGCCTGGATGGTCCACGCCAACGACCTGTAGACGGAGAATCTGCTGGAATGCGTGGGCGGCCCGGTAGTCGGGATGTTCGCGCCACGCCACGTCCGCGAGAATGCAGCCGGCCAGACGAAGACGAGCCTGTTCCGGGGTCTCCTCCGGGAAGAGGGGCGCCGTCCACTCGTTGAGCGCCCGGCCATAGTCTGTGGAACCCCTGAGACGCTCGGTAAACGACAGACAGCCTTCGATCAACGGGTCCTGGGCCCGAACGGCCGGCGGAAGGAGGCCGTAGAGCACGCCCTCGCGCAGGCCGTCGGCCGAAAACACGATCTGCTTCGGCCGCACTTTGAGAATCAGCTGTTCGAGAACCAGGGCCGCGGTCGGAACGGTGTCCTGTCGGCGCCGCGGCACGACCTCCATGGTCGAAAGCGTGGACGGGCTCAAGCCCGAGACCAATTCCGCCAGCGGCAGGGCCTCGCGGCGAGACAAGGTGTAGCAGTGGATCATGCGCAGGGGGTAGTCATGCTGAGCCATGTGAATTCGGCCCAGCGCTCGCCAGTTTCCACCGACCAGATAGAGCGTTCGGTCGCGCCCCTCGCTCAGCCAGTCGAGCGGCTCGAACGCCGCGTTTACGCGTTCAACGACCTTGCGTCGCTGAGCCCGCCGCACCGTGCCGAGCCGAAACGGACCCAAGGGCAGAGTCGCTTGAACCTTCGCCTTGCCGTGGCCCAACCGGGCAAGCTCCAAACTGCCGGCACCGATGTCGCCCATCAGGCCGTCCGCCCCGGGAATACCGGATATCACGCCGAGCGCCGAAAATTCCGCCTCTTGGGCACCGCTCAGCACCCGTACGTCGAACCCGCAGCGGGCACGCACCAAGTCAACGAAGGCAGGGCCATCCTCGGCATCCCGAACGGCGGCCGTGGCCACCACGTCAAGATGGCTGAACGCCATGACGCGGGCCAGCTCGGCGAATCGCGCGAGGTTATCGAGCGCCATCGCGACGCCTTCCGGGTCGAGCCTGCCGGTATTGGCCAGACTGCGTCCGAGACCGCACAGAACCTTTTCGTTGAAGACCGGAATAGGGGCTCGGGGATGGCCTTCGTAGACGACCAGCCGGATCGAGTTCGAGCCGACGTCGATTACCCCGACCCGATCTCCTGGGTCCGGGGCGAGCCCTGGCTCGCGCGTCGCATCCACCGCCATGACGGACGCTAGGCTAGGCGACTTGCTGACCTCTGTCGAGACCGCTCTGTGAAGCCTTGCCTCTGCCGGATAGGCTGGGGTTGGTCATGAAGAATGTGTGCGCATTGAACGACTCGGACGCTGCGGGCAACCGCGTATAGGTCCCGTCCGACCCCAGCATCCAGCTTTGTTCGGCATCGTTCAGATTGGCCGTCATGATCTGGCCAAGAATTTGCTCGTGCACCGTCGCATTCTCGATCGGGATCATCACTTCGACCCGGCGATCGAAATTCCGCGGCATCCAGTCGGCCGACGAAATGAAGACCTTGGCATCGGGCGATGGCAGGCCGTGGCCGGCACCGAAACACATGAACCGTGCGTGCTCGAGAAACCGACCGACGATGCTCTTGACCCGGATATTATCGGATAGTCCCGGCACGCCCGGCCGCAGGCAGCAAACACCGCGGACCACCAGATCGATCTGGACACCGGATTGGGACGCACGATAGAGCGCGTCGATCACGGCCCCGTCGACCAGCGAGTTGAGCTTGACCCAGATCGCCGCCGGACGACCCGCCCTGGCGTGAGAAATCTCGTCGTCGATCAGATCGATGACCGTGGAGCGCAGCGAGTCCGGCGCCACGACCAGCTTTTCGAAACACTTGGGCGAGGCCGTGCCTGTCACGAAGTTGAAGAAATAGGCAGCATCGCGGCACAGCGCCGGATCGCAGGTGAAAAACGAAAGGTCGGTATAGATCCGGGCCGTGATCGGGTGATAGTTGCCGGTTCCATAGTGGACGTAGCTGCGTAACCGACCCTGCTCGCGACGCACCACGAGCGAAACCTTGGCATGGGTCTTCAGGCCGACAAAGCCGTAGACCACTTGAACGCCGGCGCGCTCCAGATCGCGCGCCCATTTAATGTTCGCCGCCTCGTCGAAACGTGCTTTGAGCTCGACCAAGGCAGTCACGGACTTGCCGGACTCGGCCGCCGACACCAGCGCCTTGACGATCGGGGAATCATCGCTCGTCCGATAGAGGGTCTGTTTGATTGCCACGACATCGGGATCGTTTGCCGCCTGGTTAAGAAATCCGACAACGACGTCGAAGCTCTCGTAAGGGTGGTGAACGATGATGTCCTTTTGCCGGATCGCGGGAACGCAGTCGCCCCGGTAGTCCCGAATTCGTTCGGGGAAGCGCGGTGTAAAAGCCTTGAATTCGAGGTCCGGACGCCCGGAATCGATCAGCTTCGAGGTATCGGAGAGGCCCAGAATTTCGTCGATCTCGACGACTTCACTTGGCGGAACCCGCAAAGAGTTCAGCACGAAATCACGCAGACCGTCGGACATGTCCGCCGTGACCTTGAGCCGCACCACGCTGCCGCGGCGCCGGCGCCGAAGAGCAGATTCGAAGAGTCGCACAAGATCTTCGGCCTCTTCCTGAATTTCGATGTCGCTGTTGCGGATGATTCGAAACTGCCCCTGTTCGACCACGTCGTGGCCTGGAAACAGTTGGTCGAGAAACATCAGGACGATCGTTTCGAGTGCGACGAACCGAATGGAGTCGCTTGGCAGGCGGGTGAACCGGTCGATCTGCCGGGGCAACGGCACCAGCGCCCTCAAGGGATCGCTGCTTTCGTGTTCGACCAGCTCAAGCACGAGGGCGAACCCCAGATTTGGGATGAACGGAAACGGGTGGGCAGCGTCAACCGCAAGCGGCGTGAGTATCGGAAAAATATCGTTGATGAACCGCTCCTCGAGCCACGCCCGCTCGTCGTCGTCGATCTCATCCGTGTCGACAATCGCGATGCCTTCGCGCCGCAACTCGGATTTGAGCTCTGACCATTGGTCCTGTTGCTGGAAGATCAATTCATTGGCGTCCGCTACCACCTTTGTAAGCTGCTGGGCGGGAGTCAGGCCATCCTGGCTCAACTCGGTAATGCCCGCCTCGACCTGAGCAAACAGGCCTGCGACCCGAACCATGAAGAATTCGTCGAGATTGGCCGCCGATATGGACAGGAACCGGAGACGTTCCAGCAGCGGATGGGCGGGATTGGCGGATTCTTCAAGCACGCGCGTGTTGAAGCTCAGCCACGAACGTTCGCGGTTGAAAAATCGGTCCGGATCGGTCAAATCCGGCGGTACGAGCTCAAGCTTGGCAATCTCCGACATTCTGGACGCCCCATTTGGCCACGGCGAAAGACTGTTCCCCCGCGTAAGTCACTGAATTTTCTTGCTTGTTCATTAATTTAGGAAGTTTCCGCGCACACGTCAAACCGAGTACACGCTGCAGCTCCGGACTGACGCCACCGGACTGTAGCTTTACGACGGTGGAGGGTCGGTCTCGCCGGATTGTTCCAGACGTTCGAGCACGCCGCGAGCAAACGGCACGGTAATCCGCCGTCGTTCAGACAGGGACGAGCGATCGAGCGCTTCGACGAGCCGCCGTACGCCCCCAAACGAGCGCTCCATGCGACCGAGCAGATAGCCGGCAACCTGGTCGCCAATCACGAGTTGGCGGTCGGCCAGCTGCTTGACCAGAAGGGCAGCCAGCAGTCCGTCGTCGGGCGACCCGAGGCTCACGGCAGGCAGGGCATTCAGCCGCGAGGCAAGATCGGGCAAGGTCAAAGCCCAGCGATTCGGCGGCTTGCGACCCGTCAACAGCAAGCAGTCACCCAACTCGACCGCGACATTGAGGAGATGAAACAGGGCTGCCTCGTCGACGACGGCATCGGCATCGTCGATCACCGCAGCTCCCGTCTTAGCCAGCAACCGGCGTGGCGCATCCGTCGTCAGGTCGGCGGGTCGGCAACGGACTGCATGGCTGGTACTTTGCCAAACGTGAGTCAGGTGAGTCTTGCCCGAGGCGGGCGGTCCGTAAACCACAAGTGCCCGCGCCGGCCAGTCCGGCCATCGATCCAACCAGGCGATGGCGGCCGCGTTACTGGTTGCTACGAGGAAGTCGTCACGTCCCGTGGCGGAGCGGGGCTCGAAATCCAGGGCAAGTTGTCTGGGCGCGCTCACGGCACGGCAGGCAGCTTATCAGCGTCAACGCTGCGCAAGGTCCAGCCGTCCGGGGTTTCTTCCAGATCGAGGTCGGCTTGCCGAAGGGCGAACGCAATACCCTCGGACTCGCCGAGATAACGTAGCCTGATCCTGACGTGAGCCGTGGAGAGCTCGAGCAGATCAACCTGCTGCACCAGGCTTACGGCCTCGAGCCGATCCCGGACCATGAGCCAGTCGTCGAGCGCGCTCACCGAAAGCGCAACCTCGAGAGTCTCTTCGTGATCGAAATGCAGCAGATTGGCTAATTTCCATTCGTCATCGACCCACCGAGTGATCGTGTCAACAGCCGACGCGAAGACACTGACCCAACCATCCGCCTCAACCGTGCCGCTTAATCTGAAGCTCTCTACCCGATCGAGCGTGCCCGACGAGATCAGAGTAATGTCGAGCGTCGGCACCTTCGTGAGTGGATCGTAGCTGGCGAGAGCTGTCGCAACGAGCGCTTCGCGGGCGTCGTAGCGGGCGATGATCTGCGCAAATGCCCCGAGTTCGCCGGCGAGGGCCTGGTCCACCTCCATGGACTGGCTGTCCGCCTCATCGCCAAGCGGCAGGATCAATGGCACCAGTTCGCCGCGCGATACCCGCTGTGTCCAGGCGTCCCACCAAGGGTTCGGACCCTGCCACAGGCGGGGCGCGTTGCCCACGACCAGAACCGGAAGCACAACCACCGGACGGCTGACGCTCTCCGCGAAGCGGACATCCGCATTGCGTAGTTCTAGGCGAACCTCGCCTGGCTTAAAATTCAAGTTTAAATTTGCTCTGTAACGTCCTGTAGATACACGCTCATCAAGGATCTCAAAACCGGAAATCATTTGAGAGATCCGAGTATCCGATAAGGCGGGCAAATGATCGTAATCCGCTTCGAGAACGAGCCGACGGAAGACCTGCTCCAGGCCCGCGCTGTAGCCGTCGACCAAAGCGTTCGCGCGCGCGAGGTTGGCGTCTTCCGCCGTCGCGTCGACCGGGACCATGATTGCACTGAACGGGTCCAACGAAGTGGCGCCGCCATCTTCGGGCGCCGAGATGGAAAGGACAGCGCCGGCGATTAGCGCGGCGAGGACCCTACGCATAACTATCCCTCTTCGCCCCATTGCAAACCGGCCCGGATCAAGTATCTTCACGTTGGAGCGCGCTCTCCCCTCAGGCGAGACTAACACGGGCGAGGGTTTCATTAACAGCCAGAGCTATAAGCGAGCGGGGGTCGACATCGACGCGGGCAACGCCCTGGTCGAGGCCCTGAAACCGATTGCGCGGGCCACGGCGCGGCTAGGTGCGGAGTCCGAGCTCGGCGGCTTTGGTGCCTTGTTCGACCTCCGGGCCGCGGGCTTCACCGACCCTATTCTGGTCGCCAGCACCGACGGCGTCGGCACCAAGCTGAAAATCGCGCACGCAACCGGCCGACATGACGGTATCGGCATCGATCTCGTCGCGATGTGTGTCAACGATCTTGTGGTTCAGGGTGCGGAACCTCTGTTTTTCTTGGATTATTTCGCGACCGGCGCGTTGGATCCGAACGTCGCGGAGATCGTCATCGGGAGCATCGCGAGCGCCTGTACGGCAGCAGGCTGTGCCCTGATTGGCGGGGAAACCGCGGAAATGCCGGGGATGTACGGCGCAGGTGATTACGACCTGGCGGGTTTTGCGGTCGGCGCGGTGGAGCGCGGCGAGGCTTTGACCGGGCAGACTATCGAGGTGGGAGACTGCCTTCTCGGGCTTGCTTCGAATGGGCTTCATGCCAATGGCTTCTCCCTGGTTCGCCGGATCGTCGAGGAGGCAGAGCTCGACTACGCGGCACCAGCACCCTTTGCGCCGGACAGAACCTTGGGAGAAGCACTCCTCGACCCCACCCGGCTCTATGTCCGCCCCTGTCTCGCCGCAGCCAATGCAGGACGGCTCCGGGGGCTCAGCCACATCACGGGTGGCGGTTTGATCGATAACATCCCGCGCATCCTGCCCGCCATGCTGGGCGTCGCGATCGACGCAGGCGTCTGGCCCCTGCCCCCGGTGTTTCGCTGGCTCGCCGAAGCAGCCCCACTCGATGCTGGAGAGCTTGCCCGCGGTTTCAACTGCGGCATCGGCATGGTGGCCATCGTCGCTGCCGACCGGGTGGCGGAAACCGAGGCCGCGTTCACGGCGGCCGGTGAAACGGTCTACCGGATCGGTGTTGTCGTAAATACCACAGCGGGCGAGCCGGCGGTCCGCATCGATGGAACCGAGTCGGCGTGGCCCGTCTGAAATGTGCGGCCCTGATTTCGGGTCGGGGATCTAATCTCCAGGCCCTGATCGATCGGTTTGCCGATGATGATGCCGCGGCTGAGATCGTCGCCGTGATTTCGAACAATGCCGATGCAATGGGCCTGAAACGCGCCGGCAAAGCGGGCATCGCGACACGCGTTGTCGATCACCGTGAGTTTGTTGATCGCGCAGCGTTCGATGAGGCCCTCGATGCGACGATCCGGGACATGGGCGGCGAATTCATCTGTCTAGCGGGCTTCATGCGCTTGCTGGGATCCGAGTTCGTAGCCAACTGGACCGATCGGGTGATCAACATCCACCCGTCCCTGCTGCCGGCGTTCAAGGGTCTGCAAACCCACGAGCGGGTCCTGGCGGAAGGTGCCCGAATTACCGGCTGCACGGTTCATTTCGTGCGCTCCGAACTCGATGCCGGCCCGATCATCGTGCAGGCGGCGGTCCCCGTGCTCGCGGATGACGACGCGGACAGCCTGGCCGCCCGCGTGCTCGAGGCGGAGCATGCCTGCTATCCCCTGGCGGTACAGTTGATCGCCGAAGGCCGGGTCAGCGTCGACGGCGAACGGGTGGTCATCGACGGCGAGCGTGCGCCGAGCACGACCTTATTCAATCCCCAATCGGACTGAAAAGACCCGCCAGTGTCAATGGCGGAGCAAAAAGGGACGACCGTGGCGGTGTAAGAAGGGACCGCTTGGCGGCTGCGGGCTTGTCCCCGTAGTCCATGGGCGGGCCCCGCGTGCGACGCGGCGTGCCCTCAACAGGCCGACGCGGCGGCGCGCGCGGGAGGGACCTGTGGGCCCATGGGGTCAAGCGTGGGTTGGGTGGTCGGTTCAGTTCGCCGTCGGGGTTTGACGCCTGCGGCTCTGGTTGAGCCTGTAGCTCTCGCCATTCATCTCGAGGATGTTGACGTGGTGGGTGCGGCGGTCGAGGAGAGCGCCGGTAAGCCGCTCGGAGCCGAACACCTCGGTCCATTCGTCGAACGGCAGATTGGTGGTGACCAGGGTCGAGCCGCGCTCGTAGCGCTGGCTGAACACCTCGAACAGGAGCTCGGCACCGGTCTTGGACAGCGGCACGAAGCCGAGTTCGTCGATGATCAGAAGCTTGTAGGTGGCGAGCTTCTTCTGGAACCTCAGCAGCTGCTTGTCATCGCGGGCCTCGATGAGCTCGTGGACCAGCGCGGCGGCGGTGATGAAGCCGACCGAGAGGCCCTTCTGGCAGGCCGCCAAGCCGAGACCGAGGGCGATGTGGGTCTTGCCGGTGCCGCTGTTGCCGAGCGCGATGAGGTTCTCGCGGCGCTCGATGTACGCGCAGCGGGCGAGCTCCAGGACCAACGTCTTGTTGAGCGAGGGGATGACCTTGAAATCGAAGCTATCGAGGCTCTTGATCACGGGGAAGCGCGCCGCCTTGATGCGCCGCTCGACCATGCGGCGCTCGCGGTCGATCAGCTCGAGCTCGGCCAGACGCAGAAGATAGCGAACGTGGTCGACGCCTTCCGAGGCGCACTGCCGGGCGATCTTGTCGTACTCCCTCAGGACCGTCGGCAGCTTCAGCCTCTTGAGGTGGTGGACGAGCAGCAGCCGTGGTGTGTCGGTCATGCGCCGAGCCCCGACAGCAGGCTCATGTACGACTTGGCAGACGTCGTCGCGACCCGGGCGCGCGGCAGGTACGGATAGACCTCGAGGTTGAGCCGGGGCGGCCGCCGCTCGATGCGGCACAGTACCAGGTGCTTCACCGCATCGAAGCCGATGGCGCCGAGCCTGAGCGCGTCGCCGACCGCTGCCGTCAGCTCCTCGAGCCGGAAGCTCTCCAGCAGACGGCGCACCTGGACGTACTCGCGCTTGCCCGCCTTGCCCATGCGGGCTTCGAGCAGGCGTCGCAGAGTGATGAAGCTATCGGGCAGGTCCCAGCCCGCCAACGGCGCGGCCTGGTCGAGGGCGCCGATCTTCTGCTCGATCAAGGGTAGGTAATGCAGCGGGTCGAAGATCAGGTCCTCGCTGTCGTAGGACCGGCGGTGCCGGGCAATCACCTCCGCGCCGCAAGAGATAACGACCTCGTCGACGGAGCACCGGATCAGCACCTCGCGGTGGCCATAGGCCACGGGCACCGAGTAGTCGTTGCCCCGGCAGCGCACCAGCGACAGCGAGCTCACCCGTCCAGTGCGCTTGTCGCAGGCATCGTATGGTGCCGGGGGGAGAGGCAAGAAGGCTTCCCGGTCCCGTGCGAGGCGCTCGCCGATGGTCTCCTTGTGACCCCGCAGCCGCGCCGCCTGGCGCCGGCGGCACTGTCCCGCGAGAGCATCGTTCAGCGCCTCGAAGCTCTCGGCCCGCGGGACGGGGACCCGGAAGGTCCGCCGGATGAAGCCGACCAGTCCCTCGACCTTGCCTTTGTCGTTGCCCTTGCCCGGCCGGCCGAACCTGTCCTCGAACAGATAGGGGGATTGAAGGTCCGTGAAGACGCGCGTTCGCTGCCGCTTGCCATCGCCCAGTATCCGGGCGACTGCCAGCTTGGTGTTGTCGTACAGGATGGATCGGGGGACGCCGCCGAAGAACGCAACCGCCGCGTTGTGGCCAGCGCAGAACGCCTCGGTCGTCTCCGCCGGGTAGGCCTTCACGAAGCAGGCATCACTGTGGGGAAGATCGAAGGCAAGGAAGTGGACCTTGCACGCCACGCCGCCGATCACCGCCAGCGCCTCGCCGAAGTCCGCCTGGGCGGGGCCGGGGGAATGGACGAGCGGCACGAACATCTCGCGCGACCGAAGCCGCCGCTCACGGACATAGTCCTTCACGATGGTGTAGCCGCCCGTAAAGCCGTACTCGTCCCGGAGACGGTCGAAGATCCGCTTCGCCGTGGGCCGTTGCTTGTGGTGGCTGGTCCGATCGTCTTCCAGAATCCGATCGATGATCCCCGTGAACGGACCCCGCTTCGGCCGCCGTGGCGGCTCGCCGCGGCGAGACCCCGGCGGCACCGAGAACGACAGCATCTTGCGGACCGTCTTGCGGTCCAGCCCGAACACCCGCGAGGCCTCGCGGGTGCTCATTCCCTCGACACGACACGCCCGCCGAACCCGCGCGTACAAATCCACCCGATACATCCCCCCGCCTTCCAGTCAGAGCAGCCCTGACAGAAGGCTATAGACGGTCCCATTTTGGTCCGCCACAGCCGGATCAACCGGCCGCTTCAGTGGGGGATTATTGCGCCGCCGTTCTCAGAGATTGCCCGCCATACTCGTCCGTTCGGGTGTTGATGCGTGAATTCAGGAATTGATCAAACAGGTAACCGTTGGCTGCAAGAAGTTCGAGACCGTCGAAGCCAGCGCGCAGCGCGCTCTCAGCCGCCCGCACGAATTCCTGAACGATAGGCCCCATCTCTGCCGGGCGCAGCGCGCGCGGTGGGCTCACGGCAACCTCGCCCGGCTCGCCCGATTCTGTGAACGCGAAAGTGTGGAGATCGGGAGCGGCTTCGTTCGTCGGACCCAAAGGGGCGGCCGCGTCCGGCTGCAATGAAATGTGTGAGACACGACCCACATGCCAAAGCTGGGCGAAAATCAGACCCTGCGCGAGGTGTACAGCCTCCGTTACAAAGCGCCACCCGGCGACCTGCTCCTCGGTGTAGAGACCCGGTGTAAAGAGATATCCCAGTCCGCGCGGCGAGACGACCACAGCCTCTGAAACGATGAGACCGCATGACGTGCGCTGGGCGTAATATTGCGCGGTCATTTGGGTTGGAGCACCGTTCGACCCGACACGCGAGCGGGTCATGGACGCCATGACGATGCGATTGCGAAGGGGTAGGCCTTGAAGATCAAAACTTTGAAACATGAGGCTCATTGGTCCTTTCTGTCGCGTAGGCTGAGCCTGTCCGGCGGGTGAATTTCGCGGGGCCCACGGGGCGGACTGTAGCCGACGCCCACCTGAACGCTCCAGGCAGGAAAGCGCGGTAACACAGCGTCGGAGCGGACCGGCTAGAGCCGGGAGGAAAGCTCTCGAAGCCTCCTCCGATTCGCAATCCCTTCCGTTATTTCAACGCCTCACCCATAGTGTCTGCTCTGGGTCAAGAGCGGGCAGTCTCACGACGAGACGGGCCTGATCTTTCTTCCATAAAAACACGAATTCGGCCTTTTTATTGTGATTATTCACTCTCGCACCCGGCGAACGTGTTCCGGCGTAATGCCTCCCAAATTTGATTGCGCCGATTTTCAAGCCCTGATATTTACGCGCCTGTAGATTCGATCGGCCTTACGCTATGGACTGCGGCTGTATGTGTGTCCGATGAGGGTCAGGCTGCAATCCTTGGGCAACGGCAACGCCTTTGATAGGCTCAACGGCGTAGCGGCTGTTGGAGATTGCCAGCAAGACGCCTGCAAATGAGCGGAAAATTCGGAAAGGGAGCGTCGGCCATGAGTGTCATCGGAAAAGTGGATAGCCTCTGGCGCTATCCGGTCAAGAGCATGCGCGGCGAGGAGCTGGAGGACGCGTTCGTCGGGTTTCCAGGCGTCTACGGCGACCGCCTTTTCGCCTTCAAGGACACGGCCGCTCCCGGCGGCTTTCCCTATCTGACGGGACGGGAGAAACAGGAGATGCTTTTGTATCGCCCCCAGTTTCGCCATCCGGACAAGGCCGCGAAGCCGCTCAATTTGGCCGAGGCCGAGGACATGGCGCCGGGCGTAACGCCGATTTTCGCCACTGCGGATGAATTCGCCCTGGATGTCGAGTTACCGTCGGGAGAGTCGCTCGCCATCGATGATCCTGCCCTGATCGACAGGCTCGTCGAGGGGCTGAACGATAAGCACGCCCTCACCCTGTTGCGGTCCGACCGGGCGTTCACGGATTGCCGACCCGTTTCGCTGTTCTCGCTTCAAACCGTCCGGCAACTGGGCGAGGAAGTGGGGACCGTCCTCGACAAGCGGAGCTTCAGGGCGAATATTTACGCGGATTTCGACGCTGTGGACGGATTCGCCGAGAACAAATTCATCGGCAAGACCGTGCAGATCGGATCGAAAGTGGTGCTATCCATCCTCGAGCGCGACCCACGCTGCATGATGATCACGTTCGATCCCGATACGGCGGAATCGAACCCGGACGTTTTGAAAAAGGTCGTCAAAGGCCATGATGGCATGGCCGGCATCTATGGTGCCGTTCTGGTCGAAGGAGCGGTACGGCCAGGCGACGAAATTAAACTGCTGAATTAGGCTGGGCCGACAACCGCGAGCCGTCGGCGGATCGAGACACGTCGAACGAAGCCGACCGATCGGCATGTAGCGCGAACCGAAGCGTCATAAGCATCATATTCGTAAGATGGGCGCAGTCTAATACGCTCACGTTGAGCCGGAATCGGTCGTGCCGGTGACCCGGCCTCGATGTCTGCCGATAGCCAATCACGGACATTCCGAATCGGCACTGGCGCGGCCGGAATTATGGCACCGCGCGTCTTCTGCCTCTTCGAGGTCCCGTGCTCCTCGCCTCACGAATTCGGAATTTTCCGCGATTGTGCCAAGATCACCGGCCCGTCGTGATTTTCTTGAAGAAAATAGAGAAAAGCTCCTGTTGCGAGGAAATTTGCAGTTTCGCGTAAATATTGCGGCGGTGAATACGGACCGTACCAACGGAAATCCCGAGATCCTTGGCGATTGAGTCGGAGGAATGCCCCTCGAGAACCTGTGCGACGACCTGGGTCTCGCGGGGTGTGATGCGTTTGCCGAAAAGGGTGCTGACCATGTTCTCTATTAGCGAACGTTCTTCATGCGACTCGTTCGCAGCAGTCTTGAGGTCGAATTTTTCCGGAACGTTTTGCCAGTGGCGCAGGGCGAGGCTGAGCGTTCCCTCAATGACCACTCAGTTTGTAGAATGAACGGATCTTCGTGGCGGGGTTTTCAAAGGCCTGCAATGTGACCGTAAGCAGACCTTCAGCTTACCGGTCCATGCCCTAGTCGGAGCCGGAGCCCGTCTGGATCAGCTCGATCTTGTAGCCGTCCGGGTCCTCGATGAACGCGATGTGGGTCGTGCCGTGCATCATCGGGCCGGGCGGGCGCGGGATATTCAGGCCCTGGGCGCTGAGCGCGTCGCAGGTCGCATAGATATCGCTCATCTCGATCGCCATATGGCCCCAGCCGCTGCCCAGATCGTAGGGCTCTTCCTGATCCCAATTATGGGTCAGCTCGACCACCGCCGTGCTGTCTTCGTCGCCATAGCCCACGAATACGTTGGTGAACTTGCCATCGGGATAGTCGGACCTGTGGAGCACCGTCATGCCGAGCAGGCCCGTATAGAATGCGATCGATTTATCCAGGTCGCGAATCCGGATCATGGTGTGCGCGAGCCGAAAGTCCTGTGTCGACATGATAGCCGCCTCCCTCTTTGATTAGCGAACCGCCTCAATCACCAGTTCCTGGAAGCGCCTCTCGCTGGTCTCCCAGTATGGCGAGAGCACGCCGCCGCCGTCCATCACCGGCGAGGCGCGACCCTGCTGCAGGCGCTCGACGATGCCGTGGTCCTCTTTATGCACGTCCCACCATAGTGCCCGCAACGCCTCGATGTCCTTCTCGCTGTGACCGGCGGCCTCGCCGACCGCGTAGATCGCCCGGCGCTGAAGGGTCTGGTTCGGGCCGACCGGGACGTTCAGATGCACGCCCATCTGGTCGGGCGCGTAGACGCCCAGCACGAAATTCGGAAACAGGGTGAGATAGCGCGAACTCACATTGAGCCGATCGGTTCGCGCCGCATCGACCTCGACGTCGACCGCCGCGCCCAGGCAGCCGCCGTTGATCACCGGATAATGACCCGCGAGCGGTTGCCCCTCGGCGGTCTCTGGATGCACGAACGGCACGTGATAGGGTTCGATGAAATTCTCCATCAGGAACTTCCAATTGGCGTTCACCACGCCGAGGTCGATCGTGCCCAGCGGTTTGAGCGTCGTCATGTCGAAATCCGCGATCAATTGGGCCAGGGGCGCCGAATGCTCCGCGAAGGGCGCTGCGTCGCCGTCGAGGTTGACGAAGATCCAGTCGTGCCAGTGGGCGAGACGCACGGGCCTGAGGCCATAGGCTTCCTTGTCGAAGCCCGCCACCTTCTGTTGGTCGTAGCCGCCGAAATGGGGCGTCGCGCGCAACCGCCCGGTCAAATCGTAGCTCCAGTGATGGTAGGGGCAAACCATGAGCCGCTGGCCGCTGCAGGGCTTGTCCACGAGCGTCGCGCCCCGGTGCTGGCAGGCATTGTGAAACGCCTTGATGTCGCCGTCCCGATCGCGCACCAGCAGAACCGGGACGCCCCCGACCGTGACGGGCCGCACGTCGCCGGGCCTGGCAATCTCGTGCGCGAAGCCGGCGAGCACCCAGTTCGCCGGAAACAGCCGCTCCTGCTCGAGTGTGAAGAAGTCCCCGCTGGTATAGGCCGCGCGGGGCAATCCGTGGGACGGCCCGCTCCGCGGTTCGGCCTTGGCGAGTTCGTCGGCGCGTGCGATCACATCCGTTGGGGTCATGGCGGCCTCCAGTGGGTTCCGGCGTTGTGAAGATCGAAGGCTAGCTACGAGTCAGCCGCATGACAAACGCGTAATTTTCACCTATAGATGAAATGAATTCACTATCGAGGGCTGCCATGCCTCCTCCTCTTCCGCCTCTAGCATCACTTCGAGCCTTCGAAGCCGCGGCTCGTCATATGAAATTCACGCTTGCTGCGGAGGAACTTGCCGTCACCCCGTCGGCGATCAGTCACCAGGTCCGGGGGCTAGAAGACGAGCTCGAAATCGCGTTGTTCCGCCGGACCGGCCGTAATTTCGCCCTGACCGACGCGGGGCGCGATCTGCAGATCGCCGTGACCGGTGCCTTCGAGCGGATGGCGGGCGCGGTTTCCGAGCTTCGGCAATCGAACGAAAGCGCTCCGCTCACCGTCTCGCTGCGGCCGTATTTCGCACTGAAATGGTTGTCGCCCAGGCTGGGTCGATTCTGGCAACGCCACCCGGGCATAGAGCTGCAGCTCCATCATCGGAACCAACGGGCGAATTTCGACTCGCAAGATATTGATTTAGCTATAGAATGGAGACCAGAGGCCGACGTCAACGAGAGCGCCACCCGGCTCGTCGACGGGGATCTCACTCCGGTCTGCGGCCCGGCGCTTGCCGCGGTCCCCAATCCGCTTCGCGAGCCCGCCGATCTGGCCGGCCACGTTCTGCTCCACGAGAAGAATGACGACCGCTGGGCCGACTGGTTGGCGCTGGCCGGCGTTTCCGGTCTCGAGCCCCGCCAGAGCCTGGTGATCGACGATACCAACGTCCGCACCCAGGCGGCGATGGACGGTCAGGGCATCGAGCTGGGCTGTCCGGCGCTGATCCAGGACGATATCGCCGCCGGTCGACTGGTCCAGCCCTTCGACGTCCGCCTCGAGCTTTTCGGCTACTACCTCGTCGGCTCGGCCCGGTCGCCCGAGCGGCCAGCGGCGCGGGCCTTTCGCAACTGGCTGATCGACGAGGCCGCAGCCGATTGCAAAGCGGAACTGTCTGGCCAACCCCCCGGCTGAGCCTCATTATCGGTGCGCGACGAGCAACTGCCGGGGAGCGCCGCCATGGCTGCCGATCTCGACCTCGCCTATCTCCCGGCGACCGAGCTGGCGGAACGGATCCGCACCAAAGCGGTCTCGCCCGTCGAGGCGGTCGAAAACGCGCTTGCCCGCATCGACGAGGCCAATCCCGCGCTCAACGCCTTCTGCTTCACTTACCCCGACGAAGCCCGCGACGCGGCGCGCGCCGCCGAGGCAGCCGTCATGGCGGGCGGACCGCTGGGTCCACTGCATGGCCTGCCCGTCGCGATCAAGGATCTCACGCCGACCGCGGGCAAGACCACGACGTTGGGCTCAAAGGTCTTCGAGCACTGGGTGCCCGACGAGAATCCGCCGATCGTCGAGCGCCTGCTGGGCGCGGGCGCGATCCTGGTCGGCAAG
>CBDAPE010000013.1:0-320691 GCA_965198325.1 Alphaproteobacteria bacterium
TTGACGTCGGCGGCACCTTTACGGACTTGGTGTGCACGGACACCGAGAGCAACCGAACGCTGATTCACAAAGTGCCCACAACGGCCGAGGATCCATCTATCGGCGTGATCGATGGTCTAACGGATCTATGTGCGCGCAACGAGATCGACCCGTCCGCAATCGACCATGTGTTTCACGGTACGACGGTCGCCACGAATGCAGTCCTGGAGCATGACGGCGCGCGAACTGGCATGATCACCACCGAGGGCTTCCGCGACATTCTTCACATCGGCCGGCATTGGCGCCCCGAGAATTATTCGATACAGCTTGAAATCCCGTGGCAGGATCGACCGTTGGTACGACGGCAACATCGGCTGCCAGTTCGCGAACGGCTGGTGCCGCCGCGCGGCGATATACTCCTTGCGCTGGACGAAGAGGACGTCCGGCATGCGGCTCGCGTCCTGAAAGATGACGGAGTCAAATCTGTCGCCGTTTGCTTCCTGTTTTCGTACCTGAATTCGTGTCACGAGGATCGCGCCAAGCAGATCCTACTCGAAGAAATTCCTGACTGCTTTGTGACGACATCGTCGGAGGTCGCACCGCAGTTTCGTGAATTCGAACGCTTCACGACGGCGGCGCTCAATGCCTTCGTCGGACCCAAGGTCCGCAACTATGTATCGAACCTGAGCGATAGCCTCGAAAACGTTAGAATTCGTGCGGATTTACACATCATGGCTTCGCACGGAGGCGTCGTTACCGCCGCCACCGTGGCAGAGAAACCGGTCATGTCGTTGTTGTCCGGTCCCGCGGCAGGCGTTCTTGGCGGTGCATGGGCCGGTGCGAATTCGGGCCGCGACCGGCTGATCACCTTCGACGTCGGCGGTACAAGTGCCGACATTGGTATCGTCGTCGACGGTCAGCACAGCCAGGCGATGTCGCGCGACACGTGGATCGGCGGCCAACCAGTGTTGGTTTCCATGATCGACATCAGCACGATCGGCGCGGGCGGTGGCAGCATCGCGTATGTCGACGAAGGCGGCGCTTTTCAAGTCGGCCCTCAGAGTGCCGGCTCCCAACCCGGCCCTGCGGCATACGGAAAGGCGGGGGACAAGCCAACCGTGACCGACGCCAACCTGGTACTCGGCCGGCTGGACAAGGACAACTTCCTGGGTGGCGCGATGTTGCTCGACGAATCGGCCGCATACGACGTTATCGACGAACTTGCGCATACTCTTGAGGTTGAAACGCGCGAGGCCGCCGAAGGTGTTCTGACCATTGTCAACAGCAATATGGCCAACGCTATTCGCGCCCGCACCATACAGAGGGGCCTTGATCCCCGCGAGTTTTCGCTCGTCGCGTTTGGCGGCGCCGGTCCGCTGCACGGCGCCGAAGTGGCGGCAATGCTCGAAATACCCGAGGTCATCATTCCGCCGCACCCGGGCATTACGTCTGCCACCGGGCTACTCACCACGGACCTGAAGTACGAGCAGTTTAAGACCGAGTTTCAGGTCCAGGGCACGACGGACTTAGACAGGCTACGCGCTGATTTTGAACATCTAGAGCGCATGCTGTTACAGCAATATGCGCAGGAAGGCGTGGCGCGCGACCAAGTGCGTCTGGCACGATCGGGGGATCTACGGTATGTCGGACAGGGTTATGAACTTCGGGCAGAGATTCCGGATGGCCATTTCAACGAGCAGGCGCTTGACGACGTTTGGCAGGCGTTTCACCAAATGCATAAATCGGAGTACGGCCACCATTTTCCGAACAGCCTGATAGAGATCGTCAACATCCGTGTGACAGGCGTCGGGGAAGCGCCAAGCATTGGCCGCCCGTCGCCCGAGTTTGGCGCTTCGCTCGAAATAGCGAGAGTAAAGTCGGGCGCTTGTCTATTCCGCGTCGATGACAAGCTTCAAACCTTCGAGACGGCCCATTACAGACGCGCCGATCTCCCCGTCGACGCCGCAATTCCCGGGCCGGCGGTGATCTTGCAACGGGATACAACTATAGTTGTGCCGCCCGGCTGGTCGGCGTCGACTGAGCGCAGCGGCAATATAGTCATCAGAAACAATGGCTTATCGATGTCGACCGATGAAACTTCACTCGGATCCGTCACGGAACCGGCTGTGCACATAGATCGAATTACGGCACGGGTCATTCAAGGCGCGTTGGAGAATGTTGCCGTAGAGATGGGTTTCAAGCTGATGCGGATGTCTCATTCGAGCTTGATCCGCGAATCGGAAGACTTTGGCGCCGCTATCATAGACAGCCAGGGACGCCAAATCGCGGAAACTCCTCAAAGCACGCCACTGCAATCCGGCCCATTGCCAGGTTATATCGATGGCATTCGCCGCGCCTTGGCGTCAAGAGGCGAGGAGATCTGCCCCGGCGACGTATATATTCACAACGATGCATATGCCGGCGCATCACATGTGCCGGACGTGGCGTTCTGCGTGCCCGTGTTCCACCGCGACAGGTTGGTCGGCTTCTCGGCCACGGCGGCACATCATGTCGATATCGGCGCCCATACGCCGGGCAGTGCCGGCATTGTTGACGCGGTCGATGCGTATGCCGAGGGCCTGCAGTTAAAAGGACTCAAAGTCTACGATCGTGGCGTCAGAAACAACGCCCTCTGGGCGATGCTAGGCGACAACATTCGCGCACCCGATCTCGTCCTGGGAGATATGGAGGCGCAGATCGCGGCGTGCCGGATTGGTGGCGACGCGTATCTCGGACTGATCGAGCGCTATGGCCTGGATTTGGTCCAGGCTGCTGCGGCGGAATTAATGGATTATTCGGAACGGATGATGCGGGCGGCAATCCAAAAACTGCCCGACGGAATTTATAGCGCAAAAAGTCACATCGACGGCTTCCTTGATAGCGAGGATCCTGCGCGCCGCGAGCTGCCAATTGAGGTTACGCTCACGATTGATGGCAGTGAGCTCTCGGTGGATTTTACCGGCACCGCACGTCAAGTGGATGATCGCCCAATCAATATGCCGTTGCACGGCACGGTGGACTGCGCCATTTGGACGACGCTGCGTTCAATCCTTCTCGATTCGGCAATCCACGGACGCATTCCCCAGAACAGCGGCCTCACGCGCCCGATTAAAATTGTGGCACCTGAGGGAACGCTAGTGAACCCGATCTTTCCGGCGCCAACGATTGCCCGCGCCTGTCCCGCCATCGAATGCGCCAACACCATCATGAAAGCGCTTGCCCAGGTGGTACCTGAGCAAGTCAGCGCCGGCGTGGGCAATTTGAATGTTATCGCTTTCAGTGGCATTCGCGGCGACAGTCACTGGGTTCACATGGAGATTTACGAAGGTGCGTATGGCGGCCGATATCGGAAAGACGGAATTGACGCCGTTGACATATTGTTCACCAACACACGCAACAACCCCATAGAGGACACCGAATCCCATATGCCGCTTCGGATTCACCGCTATGAACTCAGGGATGATGGGCACGCGCAAGGGAAGTGGCGCGGCGGAATTGGCGCCATCCGTGAGACGGAATGGCTGGAAGACGGCGGATTTTCCATCGAGGGCGAGGGTCAAAATTTTCAGCCCTGGGGATTCGATGGCGGAACGGACGGACTCACTTCGTCAATTACGCTCCAGCGCAAAAATGGCGATAGCATGGATCTACCGTCCAAAGTTCCGTACCTGGCCGCGAAAGCCGGGGACCGCACCATCGTGACGGGGCCGTGCGGCGGCGGGTATGGCAACTCGTTCGAGCGAGATCCGCAACGGGTGCTTGAGGACGTTCGCGACGGCTATATCTCGATCGGAGTGGCCAAGCAAATTTACGGTGTTGTCATCGCAGGTGATTCAACAGTGGACGTGGTCGCCACGGAGGAATTGCGAAAATCCCGCAAACCCGCCCTTAGCGCGACCGTTTCGACTTAACAGGAAGAACTGTCCGGGACACTCCAAGTCGGCGTTCGAGAGACGGTGAACAAGAAAACCTATTTGGGTCGCGCGATTGCGCTTAGCAGGGTGAAGGTAGCGGAAGGAACTGGCGCCTACTGCCCAACGGTTAAAGCGCGCGACGCCGGCGAGCTTCCGCGAGCAACCTCACGAACGGTTTCTCGGCGAAGAGGGGATGGCCGTGTTCAAAGAGTGCTGGGACAGAGAAAACCCGGAACTGATTTGAGTGGCGAACCAGCCAAAAGATCTTCTTAGGGTCACGAAAGGCCCAAAACAGCATGCCAAAATCTAGTCCGCTTGGCCCCCTGGCAGCGGGCTTAAAAATTGGAAACGTGGAATCGGTGCGGCAGTTGTCTGCTCCACACCGCGCTGCAAAAGTAATATGAGACCGTCGCTGACGATGGATGTCCTTTTACGCTGAGGGCTCATACCACGCTCCCCAAAATGCTCTGACAAAGCCAGCCAAGCTGCTACACCATTGCACCGCCCCGTGGCCGGTTCTACGGCCAAGACGGCATGTCGGCGCCGCCATAGCGGTTAATACCCAAATCCACGGCGGCGCAGCGCTTGTAAACTTCCTGAAAATAGGGAATGAAGACCCGGTTCCGTTCTTCCTGCAGCGCGTGCTTGGCAAGCAGTTCCGGCACCAGGGCGCGGAATTCGTCGAGCAGCGCGTCCTCATCGACCTTGGTCAGCAAACCGTCACGCAGCACGATTTCGCCGTCGATGATCACCGTTTCCACCGACGAGCCGTTCTCGCAATAAACCAAATGTTTGCGCGCATCGTTAAGCGGTACGAAATTGGCGTTGCGCAAATCCATAATTACGAGATCGGCTTTTTTCCCGACCTCGAGCGAACCGATATCGTCTTCCAGCAGCGCGCTATAAGCGCCGCCCATGGTCGCCGCATGCATCGCTTCATGGGAACTCAGCCAGGCATCATAGTCGCCCGTGGTCACGCCATGCATGTATGCCGCGGCGCGCATGGCATCGAACATGCGCGGCGTGTCGCTGGTCGATATTCCATCGGTTCCGATCGCCACATTGACGCCGGCGTCGATCATCTTGCGGATCGGCGCGACGCCGGATCTCAGTTTCATGTTGGAGAGCGAATTGTGCACCACCGAGCATTTGGCTTCGCCCAGGAGCGCGATATCCGCGTCCGTGGTCCACAAACCATGGGCAATTGTGGTGCCCCGATTGAGGAGCCCGAGATAGTGCATATATTGCACCATGGTCTTGCCGTAAAACTCCTGGCCCGCCACCGCCTGCACCTTGGTTTCGAGAATATGGGTGTGGAAGCAGGTGCGGTTTGCCCGCGCCATTTCGTCCGCCGCTTGCATCAGCTCGACCGTACAGCGCTGCGGCGCCGAGGGCGCCACCATGAAGCGGAGCCGCCCGTCGGCCTGCCCGTGATAACGCGAGAACGCCTCTTCGGCAAAGGCGACATAGTCATCCACCGTCGGCGGATTGTTGGCGTTTACCTGTTGCAACAAATCGTCGGGCAGGAGCTCGCTGAAATAAGGGATGGTGTCGGCGATCGGCCGATCGATGACACATCCCGAGATATTGGCGCGGATGCCGACATCATCGTAAGCCTGAAAGATACAGCCGAGCGTCTCCATGCTTTGCAGCGGCGACTCCAAAATATCGTCGGCGAGGAAGGTGACGCCGTTCCGGAGTGCGTCCATGGCGACCAGCATGGTCCGCAGATAAAGCGCGCGCGGCGCGAGCTGTCCGTCGCCGACGAGGAAATAGGCCAGCATCATTAATATTTCCATCGGCAGGTTTTCGTAGCGTCCGCGAAGCAGCGCCTCGGGGGAGTGGAAATGCGCGTTGACGAAGCCCGGCGTCACCAGTTTGTCGTGCCCGTCGATGACGATATCGGCATCCGCCTCCGGCAGCGCCGCGCCCATCGCCACGATGCGCTGACCCTCGATCACGATGTCGCCGTTAAACGTCTCGCTGCCGTGGGCGGAATCCATGGCGATGATTTTGGCGCTTTTGATATGGATGGTCATAATGTTTTCCCTTGTTCCGTGGCCGCCTCAAGCGCGCGGATCGAAATCTGGCTGAAACAGCACAATCACATCCGCCCACATCAGTCTCAGAACATGCGACCACCGGTGCCCGAAACTCTATCAGGAAATGGTACAGACATTTGGGGCTTTACAGCAGGACATTAGCGCGACACAGCGTCCCGATTGGCGTTAGAATTAACCATGCACCGCGGGGCCACCACACTCGCTGTCGTCGGAACGCTTCTCTTTAGTGCTGGGTCTGCTTGGGCGGATTTCGATGATTGATTTGCGAGAGGAAAAAATGGCGAGACCAACGACAAATTCAAGAAGCAGTTCATTCCCGGGGAGAGAATAATGGAAAAAACAATGGCGCATTATTTCAGTCACGTGGGCGTATCCGTCCCCGATATCGATGCGGCGATCGAATGGTATTCAAAAGTGTTTGGTTTCGTTCTTATCGCCGCGCCCGTTACTGTCAGGAACGACGGATCTTACGATGGCAATATTGAGGTCGATATTTGCGGTGAAAAATTCGGCGCCGAGAAAATCGCCCATATGGTAACCGGCGACGGCACCGGCTTTGAGCTCTTTGAGTTTCTGGATCCCAAGCCAGAACGGCGCGAAGACACCATGGAATATTGGAAAAACGGCTTTTTCCATATTGCCATTACCCATCCCGATGTCGAGGCCAAAGTCCAGGAGATCGTCGATAACGGCGGCCTCAAGCGCTCCGAGGTGTGGGAATTGTACCCCGACGAAGACATCAAGTTTTGTTATTGCGAGGACCCATACGGCAACGTCATCGAAATCGTCAGCCACCGCTACGAACAAATGCTCGCCAACCGCAGCTAGGGGAGGTTGCGCCCCGAGGGCTTTGAGGCCGTCAATTCTGTCGTGCTACCCCACAGCCGCGCGGAAGAGATCAGCAAATGGCTGATGAATACCGGGTTAAGTAATGAGATTATCTATATTGGAGGCGCTCTTGTAAATTAGGGGTGATCCGATGTTATGCTCGTCATCCCCTGCTCTGCATCGCTCATTGTTCCTCAACCGTGTGCGAAGCGCTTCGGTGCGGCGGGTCGAGACCAGAGGGGGTTGGGAGGCGTCCACGCAAGGGCCTCTCCATCGCAGGGCACTTTGAAGAATTCTCTTTCGCTTCGTAAACCCGTCTGGAATTGTTATCACAGCCGTGCCTCTAGTTCACCGTGGAACCGCCGTTGATCATGAATGCGGTACCTGTTAGGCAATGCACGCTGATAGAGTAATATGATGATCGGATTGAAGCCTTGAGGACATCGCCCCTGAAAGAATCGGGAGGGCGTTCGACCGCGCTGGTAGGAGGTGGAAAATGAAAAAAGGCGCTGAAAGGGTTGATTCGCGCGATGTTACCTACGCAGCCGCAAAGAGGGTTCCGCTCAACGCCATCCCGGTCATCGATATCGCTCCTCTGTTCACCACCGACCGGCAGGCGACGACCGAGGTGATTAAAGCCATCGACCATGCCTGCCGCAACATCGGCTTCTTCTATATCGCGAATCATGGTGTCTCCCAGGCACTGGTCGACCGCGTCTATGCCCAATCCAAACGTTTTTTCGCGCTCCCGAAGGCGGAGAAGATGAAGGTTCATTTCAAGAATGTGGACCGGTTCGGCCGCGGCTACGTCGCCATGGGCGACGCCCAGTCTGACGCCAAGGTGCTGGCGGACGTTCACGAGACATTCGAGATCATGCTCGAAACACCGGCGGATGATCCGGACTACCTCGGGGGGGTCAAGATGTATGGCCCCAATCAGTGGCCCCAAGCTCTGCCCGGATTCCGTGAGGACATCTACGCGTATTACGAGGCGATCCTCGGATTGAGCCGTACACTCTATCGGGCCTTTGCGCTGGCGCTGGGTCTTCCGGAAGCCTTCTTCGAGGGAAAGATCGAGAAACCGATGACGCAGCTCCTTTGTATGCATTATCCGCCCGATCCGAGACCCGATGACGAAGAGTGCTGGGGCGTTGCCGCCCACAGCGATTATGAGTGCTTCACGATTCTGAAGCAAAATGTACCCGGGCTCGAGGTCGTGAATTCGGCGGGTGACTGGATCTTGGCGCCTCCGATCCCCGGCACCTTCGTCGTCAACATCGGTGACCTTATGGCACGATGGACGAACGATATGTACGCGTCGACGATCCATCGCGTGAAGAATATGTCGGGCGACGATCGCTACTCGTTCTCCTGCTTCTGCTCGGTTAATCACGACACGACCATTCGCTGCCTCGCCAACTGCCATGATGAGACAAATCTGCCAAAGTATCCGCCGATGCAGGCCGTGGAATGGTCCGTGAAGATGCTCGAGCGGACGTATCACTACAGAAATGAATCCGACCCTGGATAAGAGGTAGGGCGGGGTCGTGATGAAGGGCAAGGTCGTGATCGTCACCGGCGCCGGATCGGGCATTGGGCTGGCCGCCTCGCGGCAGTTCATCGATGCCGGCGCCAAACTGGCGATGATCGACATCGCCGATTGTTCCGGGCTGGTCCGAGCCATCCGGGAGGATGGCGGCGATGCCCTGTCCGTCGAAGCGGACGTGAGCCAGGCAGGGGATGTCGACGCGATGGTCGAGCGCACCCTGTCGGTCTTCGGGCAGATCGACGCCCTTGTGAATAATGCTGCCACCGTGGTCTTCGGCCGGGTCGATGAGACGAGCGAAGCGGATTGGGACCGCCTCCTTGACGTCAACCTCAAAAGCGTCTTCCTCTGCAGCCGCACCGTTATCCCGGTGATGCGCGAGCAAGGCGGCGGCGCCATCGTCAATGTGGGTTCCGAGTTCGCCCTGATCGGCGGGCCGCAGCTCGCGGCCTATTGCGCATCCAAGGGTGGCGTCGTCCAGTTGACCCGGGCCATGGCCGCGGATCATGCGGCGGATGGTATTCGCGTGAATGCCGTTTGCCCGGGACCGACCGCGACGCCGATGCTCGAGAGTGAATTCGCGGCAGCGGAGGATGGCGACGCGCAGCGCCAGGCGGAAATCGAGCGGACGATGCTCAAGCGGTTCGGCACGCCGGTCGAGATCGCCAACGTCATCCGCTTTCTCGCATCCGACGAAGCATCGAACATGACCGGCGCCGTCGTCGCCGCCGACGGCGGCCTCACGGCGTTATAAACCCGATCCCAGGCTTGAATCTGCGGCGCATCTTCCAGCGAATTCATTGGCGAGCCGGCCCTCTAAGACACGGGAGGCCGTCTTCGTTTAGTCGCCCGAGGCACGCCGCGCGCTCGCCTTGCTTCGCCTTGTTCGTCCGAAAAAGACCGCCTCGGCGATCAAGAGAACGCCGATCGAGATAACGAATACAAGCGAGCCAATCGCATTAGCGCGCGGGTTCATGCCGGAGCGCATCATATTCCATAATTCAACCGGCAGAGTGACGTCGGATTTGCTGAGCAGTAACGCAATGATAAATTCATCCCAGGACAAGGTAGCGGAGAGAAAGTATGCCGCGAAAATGGCGGGCCAGATCATGGGAATCGTGACGTACAGGATCACCTGCCATTCGCGGCCGCCGAGGTCGCGTGCCGCGCGCTCGATATTCGCCTGATGCGCGCCGAGTTGTGAGTAGATGATGCCGAAGGCTAGCGGCAGATTGATCACGACATGCCCAATCACCACGATGAGCAGCGACTTTGGCACCTCCAGATTGCGCAGCATCACGAGGAGGCCGAAAGCAATAATCAGATAGGATACGGTGATGGGAGCCATGTAGAGCCATTGAAAGAAGCTCTTGAATCGGATGTCGTGGCGGGCCAGGGCATAAGCACCGAGCAACCCCAGAAGCGTCGCAACGAGTGCCGATAGGAGGGCTACGACGACTGAGTTGCCGAGCGCGTCGAGCATGCGAGAATCGGAGAAGACCGCTTCATACCACCGGAGCGAAAACCGTTCGATCGGTGGCAACGCCAAACGCCTGTCCGTGAACGAGAACAGGATCAGTACGGCCACGGGCAGGAAGATGAACGCGTAGCAGGCAAGCACGTAGGCGGCGATCGGCACCTGGCGCAATCGACGCATCGTTTACACCCTGTCCATTCTGAGGCGCCGGGCAAACACGATGAAGAAGAATGTAATCGCCAACATCAACATCATGCTCAAGGCCGAGGCCATGGGGAAATCCGCCAAGCGCACGATCCGGAGAACAATCGCCTGGGGCAACAGCAGCTCCCGTCCACCACCGAGCATCTGTGGCGTCACGTAGTCGCCGATCGCGAGCACGAATGTGAGGAATGCGCCGATTGCGATTCCGGGTATGCTCAGAGGCAGGGTGATTCGCAAGAACGTTTGGATCGGAGATGCCCCGAGATCCGCAGCCGCAGGACGGTATGAGGGGTTGATCTGGACGAGGTTGGCGAAAATCGTCAGCGTCAAAAGCATGACGAAAAAATGCGTGAAGCCGACGATGACCGCCCCCCGGTTGTTCGCCAGCTGGAGAGGTTCATCGACGAGTCCCAGCCAAAGGAGAGTGATATTGACGATGCCATCCGCCGAAAGGATGAGCAGCCAGCTATAGGTGCGGACGAGGTAAGAGGTCCAAAACGGGATGATGGCGAGGAGCAGAGCCGTGCGCTGCCAACGCCGTGGAATCTTGTAGGCCAGGATATAAGCAAGAGGATAGGCGATAAGGACGCTGACGGCGATGACGGTTGCGGTCATCTCGAGTGAGTTGACGAGCGATCCGATAAGGGGTGGTCTCGAAAAGAACTTGTCGTAGTTGGCTGTGGTGAATTCCTCGATGGTTTTGCCGCCAACGCGCTGATAGAAGCTGTAGATCACCATAAAGATGATCGGCGCGATGAAGAAAAGGACGACCCACAGCACCCCGGGCGCAAGAAAAACCCAGCCCCATCGATTCGTGGCCGATGGGGCTGGGCGTGTTTTGGCTGCCTTCAGTGACACGCAGCTTTGTCCGGGTTAATGCGCGAGGACTTCTTCCCAAGCTTCGATCATGGCCTGGTCGATGTCGGGACGTTCACTTGAAATCACCGGCGTAGCGCGGTTCTTAAGGTTTTGCTCCACCATGTCCCAACCGAAAAACTCCTTCTCATCATCGCTCAGCGCCGCGCTTTTGCTGATCGGCGTGCCCCAATAGCAGTCGGCCGTGGCGAGCAGAGCCTGGGCTTCGGGCTCGAGCATGTAGTGGATGAATTTGAGCGCCAGATCCTTGTTCTCCGAACCCGCGAAAATGTTGAACGTCGTCGACCAGTAGACGGCGCCTTCCTCGGGCACGATATATTTGAGATTCGGAAACTCAGAGCGCAAAAATCCCACCGCCCAGTCACCGCCGGCGATCAGGATGTCCCCTTCACCACTCGAGAGCATGTTTATACTTCCGACAGTGTCGGCAACCGGCGCTCCCGCCTCTTTCAGCTTGATAATTTCATCCCTCACCTTTCCTACATCGTCGACGGTCATGGTTGCGGGATCGAAACCCATCCCGACGGCGATCACGGACATCGTGTAGGTGTAGTAGTCGTAGATGATGACACGACCGGCGTATTTGGGATTCCAAAGGCCGCTGTAATTTTGCAGGTCGGCAGCGTCGACTTTATCGTCGTTGTAGGCGAGCGCAAGGAAACCCCATTTTCCCGGTACGCCATAAAGTTTGCCGTCGACAAAGTGGCGCTCGTGCTCGTGCTCCAAGAAGTCATCCCAGTTGAAGTCACCCGGGTCGAGCTCGGCAAAATTGCCCTCCCGAGCGAGCCACTCGAGCTCCCAGATCTCGGACGTAAAGACATCCCAGTCACCGGGCTGCGACTGCTCGAGAATGGCGATGGCATTGCCCATGGTGTCGAAGCCCTTGACGTTGACTTTAACGTCGTGGCGCTCTTCGAAGGGCTGTATCAGCCTCGAGTCGACATGGTCGCACCATGCCAGAAAATTGAGTTCGTCGGCGGCTTTTGCCGGTGACGCGACGAGCTGCCACGCGAAGCCGGCAACGAATGCGGCGATTGTAAAGGCATAAATTTTCTTCATTTTTACCTCCCAGTTTCGACGATGTGATGCGGTGATTTTTTTGTCTTTAAGTCTCGGCGCAATAATCCCCCACTGAAGCGGCCGGTTGATCCGGCTGTGGCGGACCAAAATGGGACCGTCTATAGCCTTCTGTCAGGGTTGCTCTGACTGGAAGGCGGGGGGATGTATCGGGTGGATTTGTACGCGCGGGTTCGGCGGGCGTGTCGTGTCGAGGGAATGAGCACCCGCGAGGCCTCGCGGGTGTTCGGGCTGGACCGCAAGACGGTCCGCAAGATGCTGTCGTTCTCGGTGCCGCCGGGGTCTCGCCGCGGCAAGCCGCCACGGCGGCCGAAGCGGGGTCCGTTCACGGGGATCATCGATCGGATTCTGGAAGACGATCGGACCAGCCACCACAAGCAACGGCCCACGGCGAAGCGGATCTTCGACCGTCTCCGGGACGAGTACGGCTTTACGGGCGGCTACACCATCGTGAAGGACTATGTCCGTGAGCGGCGGCTTCGGTCGCGCGAGATGTTCGTGCCGCTCGTCCATTCCCCCGGCCCCGCCCAGGCGGACTTCGGCGAGGCGATGGCGGTGATCGGCGGCGTGGCGTGCAAGGTCCACTTCCTTGCCTTCGATCTTCCCCACAGTGATGCCTGCTTCGTGAAGGCCTACCCGGCGGAGACGACCGAGGCGTTCTGCGCTGGCCACAACGCGGCGGTTGCGTTCTTCGGCGGCGTCCCCCGATCCATCCTGTACGACAACACCAAGCTGGCAGTCGCCCGGATACTGGGCGATGGCAAGCGGCAGCGAACGCGCGTCTTCACGGACCTTCAATCCCCCTATCTGTTCGAGGACAGGTTCGGCCGGCCGGGCAAGGGCAACGACAAAGGCAAGGTCGAGGGACTGGTCGGCTTCATCCGGCGGACCTTCCGGGTCCCCGTCCCGCGGGCCGAGAGCTTCGAGGCGCTGAACGATGCTCTCGCGGGACAGTGCCGCCGGCGCCAGGCGGCGCGGCTGCGGGGTCACAAGGAGACCATCGGCGAGCGCCTCGCACGGGACCGGGAAGCCTTCTTGCCTCTCCCCCCGGCACCCTACGATGCCTGCGACAAGCGCACTGGACGGGTGAGCTCGCTGTCGCTGGTGCGCTGCCGGGGCAACGACTACTCGGTGCCCGTGGCCTATGGCCACCGCGAGGTGCTGATCCGGTGCTCCGTCGACGAGGTCGTTATCTCTTGCGGCGCGGAGGTGATTGCCCGGCACCGCCGGTCCTACGACAGCGAGGACCTGATCTTCGACCCGCTGCATTACCTACCCTTGATCGAGCAGAAGATCGGCGCCCTCGACCAGGCCGCGCCGTTGGCGGGCTGGGACCTGCCCGAGGCCTTCATCACTCTGCGACGCCTGCTCGAAGCCCGCATGGGCAAGGCGGGCAAGCGCGAGTACGTCCAGGTGCGCCGTCTGCTGGAGAGCTTCCGGCTCGAGGAGGTCGAGGGTGCGGTCGGCGACGCGCTCAGGCTCGGCGCCATCGGCTTCGATGCGGTGAAGCACCTGGTACTGTGCCGCATCGAGCGGCGGCCGCCCCGGCTCAACCTCGAGGTCTATCCGTACCTGCCGCGCGCCCGGGTCGCGACGACGTCTGCCAAGTCGTACATGAGCCTGCTGTCGGGGCTCGGCGCATGACCGACACACCACGGCTGCTGCTCGTCCACCACCTCAAGAGGCTGAAGCTGCCGACGGTCCTGAGGGAGTACGACAAGATCGCCCGGCAGTGCGCCTCTGAAGGCGTCGACCACGTTCGCTATCTTCTGCGTCTGGCCGAGCTCGAGCTGATCGACCGCGAGCGCCGCATGGTCGAGCGGCGCATCAAGGCGGCGCGCTTCCCCGTGATCAAGAGCCTCGATAGCTTCGATTTCAAGGTCATCCCCTCGCTCAACAAGACGTTGGTCCTGGAGCTCGCCCGCTGCGCGTACATCGAGCGCCGCGAGAACCTCATCGCGCTCGGCAACAGCGGCACCGGCAAGACCCACATCGCCCTCGGTCTCGGCTTGGCGGCCTGCCAGAAGGGCCTCTCGGTCGGCTTCATCACCGCCGCCGCGCTGGTCCACGAGCTCATCGAGGCCCGCGATGACAAGCAGCTGCTGAGGTTCCAGAAGAAGCTCGCCACCTACAAGCTTCTGATCATCGACGAACGCGGCTTCGTGCCGCTGTCCAAGACCGGTGCCGAGCTCCTGTTCGAGGTGTTCAGCCAGCGCTACGAGCGCGGCTCGACCCTGGTCACCACCAATCTGCCGTTCGACGAATGGACCGAGGTGTTCGGCTCCGAGCGGCTTACCGGCGCTCTCCTCGACCGCCGCACCCACCACGTCAACATCCTCGAGATGAATGGCGAGAGCTACAGGCTCAACCAGAGCCGCAGGCGTCAAACCCCGACGGCGAACTGAACCGACCACCCAACCCACGCTTGACCCCATGGGCCCACAGGTCCCTCCCGCGCGCGCCGCCGCGTCGGCCTGTTGAGGGCACGCCGCGTCGCACGCGGGACCCGCCCATGGACTACGGGGACAAGCCCGCAGCCGCCAAGCGGTCCCTTCTTACACCGCCACGGTGGTCCCTTCTTGCTCCGCCATTGACACCCGTTCCAGTTAGTCAGACAACGCCTTGGGCGGCCCGTTTCCTCGAGACCGGCCAGGTTTCAAAAAACATCGAGAAACCACTGGACCTGACGCCGTAACAGAGCGTCACTGTGCTTGCGCGGCGACGAACCGGGTTTCTTCGACCGCCGGCCCGGACCTGACATCCAGACAGTCCGGGCTTCAGGCGGTGACAGCGCCCGCATCGGGCAGGCGCGCGCAACGGAAGGAACCCGCCATGGCAAATTCAGCCGAAACCCGAACGCCCTCCTCCCCCCGTAGCGGCGCCGAACCGGATCGATCGACCCGGCTTCCCGGCCGCAAACGCGGCGCCACGATCACGGAACTGCCGGAAGCGACCGGATGGCAGCCGCACCCGGTGCGGAGCGCAGTGGCTGCCCAACTCCGGGCGCTGGAACCCATGGACGGCGCGGGTCTGCGTGCCGAATGGCGAAGGCTCTATCGCTCGACACCCCCGAAGCGGGTCTCCCGCGAGCTTTTGATCCTGGGTGTTGCCTGGAAGATCCAGGAGCGGGCCCAGGGGGAGGGTTCAGCGCCGCCACGAAACGCAGGCTCGCGGCCCTCACGCGATCCCTCGCACAAGACGGCGACATCAGGCGCGCGCGCGTTACCCGGGCGAAGCCGGGCAGCAGGCTGATCCGGGAATGGGGGGGCCGGACCCACAGTGTGGCGGTTAGCGAAGACGGGTTCGAGTGGAACGGCAAGACCTGGCGCTCGCTCTCGGCCATCGCCCGCGAGATCACCGGCGCCCATTGGTCGGGTCCGCGCTTCTTCGGGGTCACCGGACGATCGCCCGCGCGGTCCGGGATCGCCGGTTACGGATCATGGCGATGACTAGCCCGAAGGAGGGCCGGAAGGGACGCCCCGGCGTCCGGTGTGCGATATACACCCGCAAGTCCCACGAAGAAGGGCTGGAGCAGGACTTCAACTCCCTCGACGCCCAGCGGGAGGCCTGCGAAGCCTATGTTGCGAGTCAGAAGCACGAGGGCTGGACCTGCCTGCCCGGGATTTACGATGACGGCGGGGTCTCGGGGGCGACCCTGGAGCGCCCCGCCCTCAAACGCCTTCTCGCGGACATGGAAACCGGCGGGATCGATGCGGTCGTCGTCTACAAGGTCGATCGCCTGACGCGCACCCTCGGCGACTTCGCCAGGATCGTCGAGGTTTTCGACCGGAAGGAGGTCTCCTTCGTCTCGATCACCCAACAGTTCAACACCACGACCTCGATGGGGCGGCTGACCCTCAACATGCTGCTCTCGTTTGCCCAGTTCGAGCGTGAGGTGACGAGCGAACGGATCCGCGACAAGATAGCGGCTTCGAAGAAGAGGGGCCTCTGGATGGGGGGTCTGTCACCACTGGGCTACGACGTTCGGGACCGAAAGCTGGTTGTCAACGAACAGGAAGCCGGGACGGTCCGGGACATCTTCCGCCAGTACCTCGAGACGGGTTCGGTCTCCGCGTTGCAGGACAGGCTCGAGAGGGACGGCGTCGCCGGCAAGGTTCGGATCGACCGCTACGGCCGCGAGACGGGCGGCAAGCCCCTGGCCCGCGGCGCGCTCTATCACCTTCTGCAGAACCGCATCTACTGCGGCGAAATCGTGCACAAGGAACAGAGCTATCCCGGTGAACACGACGCGATCATCGACGAGACACTCTGGAAGCAGGTGCAACGGAAGCTCGCGACAAACCGGACCGAGCGAACGAGTGGCGCAAACGCGGCCGAGCCGAGCCTCCTGGCCGGTCTGGTCTACGATGATACGGGCCAGCGAATGACCCCGAGCCATGCCAACAAGCAGGGAACCCGATACCGCTACTATGTCTCCAAAAGCCTCGTCACAGGGCGGCGCGGGAGCGCATCCCGCGGCCGGCGCGTGCCCGCGCGCGAACTCGAAGGCCTGATCGAAGATCGGTTGCGCCGCTTCCTCGCAAGCCGGGCGGAGATATTCGAGGCCGTCGACGGCCTCGGGGAGGATGCCGGGCGTGCGGCCGAGGTCGTGGCCAGGGCGAATGAGATGGCCGGGCGCTGGCCGAGCCTGGCGGCTCCGGAAAGGCGCACTATCCTCAACGCGATCGTCCACCGTGTCGAGTTGGGGACGGATACCGTCGAGCTTCAGCTGCTGCCCTCTGCCCTGGGGGCTCTCCTGGAGGAGGGATCGGCCCGGTCCGGCCCGGGACAGCGTTTGAGGGGCGACGGACCGCCCTTCACCTTTTCCATCCCCGCCCGGCTCAGGCGCACCGGCCGGGATATCCGGTTCATTGTCGAGGGGGCCGAAAACGAGTGCAGAACCGTGCCCGACCGCAGCCTGCATCGCCTTCTCGCGCAGGCTCACCGGTACCGGGCAATGGTCATGCACGGTGGCGACAGGACGATGCGCGAGTTTGCCGCCGAGGTGGGGGTCACCAGTTCATATTTTAGCCGGATCCTGCGGCTCGGCTTCCTCGCGCCACAGATCGTCAGCTGCATACTCGACGATCGTCATCCCATCGGGCTGACGGCAAAGCGGCTCGCCAACGAGGTGCGGCTTCCGGCCGGCTGGGACGACCAGCACGGTTCGATCCTCTGCGAGGGGACGGAGGGACGAACCGGCGCGCCGACCGGCCGGCCTTCCGCCCCGGGCTGAAATCACCGGCCCGGGTCCGTAATTCGAGCTCTTCAATCGCACCAGCTTTTGCCGGTTTTCAGGAACCCTCGATCGCCCGCATTTCTTCTACCGTAACCAGCCGGTAAATCGCCGTTTCACGCCCCGTTACCAGGAGTGCCAGGACTTTCCATTGCGCCCGTTGCCCGGGAACACGAGCCTGCCGGCGGTCGACATGAAGACGCCGCAACCCCGGGAATAGCCGGCGCCGCGGCCTCCGGGAACTGACAACACCATCTCAAGTGAACGCGCCTTCGCGGCGGCATGAAGGGCGATCTTGTCGTACCACCGAAACCGCGTTAGGAGACTTTCGCCATCTCAGGCTGTCCGTTGTCGCACCGCTCGGGTCTCTGCGCTCGGCAGGGCGCTGACCGAAGCCCGTAACCCCCGGATAAATAGCGCAGATTCAGGCTCGCCGAATTGGAAATAATACCAATGATATCAATGGTTTAGGTGGTGGCGGAGGGACAGGGATTCGAACCCTGGACACCTTTCGGTGAACACGCTTTCCAGGCGTGCGCCTTAAACCACTCGGCCATCCCTCCGGCAGGCAACGGCTCGCTCGCATATGTACCCACTATAAAAAAAGGCCGCAAGGAAGCGCTTAGCGAGGGGCCCCAGGTCACTGTGTTCATAATATGAACACTGGAGTGCGCGCGTGGAGCCAAAGAGATCGGCGGCGAGAGACGGACCGTCAACCCCACGCGAGGGCGGGGCTGCGACGGGCCGCGACCCGACGGCCAAACGCGCGCCGTGGCAGAGTTGCGACAGGCAGCGATTCGACCGCCTTACACGCACCAGCGCGACGCCGGGACGGGCGGCGACCGGGCCGTCAACCTGATGCCAGGGCGGGGCGGCGACCGGGCCGTCAACTTGATGCCAGGGCGGGGCTGCGACCGGCGCCTGCCGAATCCGGCACCGGATCACGGGCCATTCCGAGGGGGCTTGCGTGGACGCACGACCGGGCTATGGCGGTGCCCAATCGGTCGACCGGCCATGCGACGGAGGGCCTGTCCGCATCGCGCGGCCGAAGCAGGGGCGGGGACGGACGATCAGGCGCAGCGAAGCGGCGCGGCGCGGTTGACGACCGGTCGAGACGGTCGAGACGGTTCTAAAGGTTCAGTGAACAGACCCTTGATACGTCAAGCGATGCGCGTTGACCGGAAAATATCGAGCGAGGGACGGAGCAGTCCGCCCCCCGGAGCGATGCAGGAACGAACGGGCCGGGGGCGGCGGGGCCAAGCAGGCTTGTCATGCGGCCGTGTTTGACCGAGACTGGCGCAATAAAAAGCATAAGCGCTACAGGGAGATGTCGTTGTACGAGCATTTCCGATCCCTAGACCGACGGGTCGGGCGAGCCATCGCCAATGGGCTTTCTGCGTCTCTGTCACCGACCCCGGGTAGCCGGTCTGCCACGAGCCCGCACAGTCCTTGGGGGACGGCCTGAGCGATGGCGCTGAAAGTCGATACGATCAGCAAGCATTTCGGCGGTGTCTACGCCGTACGCGAGGTCTCGCTCGAATGCGAGCGCGGCGAAATCCTCGGCCTGATCGGCCCCAATGGCGCCGGCAAAACGACGCTCATGAACCTGATCACCGGCGTGAGCCCGTCCGACGGCGGAACTGTAAGTCTCGACGAGACGACGCTGAATGGCCTGTCTGCACGCAAATGCGCCCGTGCCGGGGTCGCTCGCACCTTTCAGAACATCCGTCTGTTCGATCATTTGACGGTGCGCCAGAACGTCGAGGTCGCGTTCACGACCAGCGAATTCCACCGCGCCCAGCAAGCCGCCGGAATCACGATCGACCACCTGCTCGACCAGATGGACCTGCTCGAAGTAGCCGACCGGCCCGCGCCGACGCTGCCCTACGGCCGTCAGCGGCGCCTGGAGATCGCCCGGGCACTGGCGCTTGCCCCGGACTACCTGCTGCTCGACGAGCCTGCCGCCGGCATGAACCGGCTCGAATCCACGGCGCTGATCGAGTCGATCAGGTTCATCCGCGACGAATACGGTTGCGGCATCATCGTCATCGACCACGACCTGCGCTTCATCATGAATGTGTGCGAACGGATCGCCGTGCTGCATATGGGTGAACTCATCGCCCTGGGCACGCCGGACGATGTCCGCAACGACCCCCGCGTCATCGAGGTCTATATCGGCGCACGGGACAACGACGGGGCAACGGCCGCACCGGCGCCCCGACCGTCGCCATCGGACGGAGAAGCCACGATGGACCAACCCAGTTAGGGCACTTATCAAATCATAAAGGGAGGTTATTCCGATGAATTCTAAGAAACTGCTGACCACAACCGGGATTGCGGCAGGCGCGCTGGCCCTGGCGTTTGCGAGCGGCCCGGCGCCGGCCGGGGACGCACTCAAGATCGGCACCTCGGCTGCGATCTCCGGCGAATGGGCACCCTATACCGGAGCCCACGGCATTCGCTGCATGACCGAAATCTTAAACGAGCAGGGCGGCGTGAACGGCGTCCCCATCGAACTTTCCGTGCAGGACAACAAGAGCGACCCGGCGATCGCCATCGCCCAGGCTCAGGAAATGCTGGATGACGGCGTGACCGCGGTGGGCGAGGCCGCGATCGCGTCGGATTCTCTGATCCCGGTCTCGCAGCTCGCGGCCGAGTACGACACGATCACCTTCTCGGCCGTCAACACCCAGATCGAGATGTTCGAGGTCGGTCTGGATAACTACATCACCATGGCCGTGCCCGACCCGTTCAACGCGTCGGCAACCGCCGAGGTCGCCTACGAGCTGGGCGCGCGCCGGGTGGTGCTGTTCCTCTCGGACGTTTACGGGACCTGGACGCGGAACCTGCCGGAATGGTTCGGCGACGTGTTCGAGCGGTTCGGTGGCGAGGTCGTCGGCAGGATGGAATATCCCGGCTTCGGCATGACCGACTGGTCGCCGTTCGTCACCGAGATCAAGGCGATGGACCCGATGCCGGACTCGGTCCATATCTCGTCGATCAACCCCGATGTGGGTGTGCTGATCCGTCAGCTCCGCGCCGCGGGGCTCGACATCTTCGTGTTCGGCTCGGACGGCTTCGACGATCCGACGCTGGCCGAGGTCGCAGGCGGATCGCCGAACGTGGACGGGACGGTGTATTTCGCCACCCACGGCTTCGCCACGGGCGGCAATGCGCTCGAGCATTTCCAAAATGAGTGCATCAGCCGCGGCTACGAAATCAACGGTGCGTTCTTCGGCCTGGGCGGCGATGTCGTCCAAATTCTCGCCAAGGGTGTCGAGCTCGCCGGCACGACCGATTCCCGGGCGGTTCTCGACGCACTGAATAAGGCGGGACCGATCGACGCAACGTCGGCGCCGAACATCGACTTCACCAACAAGTGGCACTACCCGAGCAAGGAAGTCTCCGTGATCGGGTTTGCGAACGGTGAGCCGATGCTGCAGAAGGCGCTCGTTCCCGAACACTCGCCTCATTACGAGGAGTAGGGCGAGAAACCGAACCAGGCTCAACGGCCGGCTCCAAACGGGCCGGACGAACCGGACACCGTCAGGAAGGGGCGCCCTTTGCGGGGCTTCCCTTCCCCGACGGGTCCGGCGGGGCCGTGAACGTGCCAACGGCGCGGGATGACAGGGACCGATGCTCGAAGTCGATAACGTCTCGGTGAATTACGGACCGGTGCGGGCCGTGCACTCGGTCTCGCTTTCGGTGAACGAGGGCGAGATCGTGACGCTGCTGGGACCTAACGGCGCGGGCAAGACGAGCATGCTCTCGGCGATTATCGGGCTCGTTCCCGTCGCCGAGGGAACGGTGTCGTTCGAGGGCCAGGACATCAACAGGCTGGACACGGAAAGCCGGGTCGGGCGCGGCATCACCGTGACGCCCGAGGGACGGCACATCTTTGCCAACCTGACCGTTGAGGAGAACCTTATCCTGGGCGCGGCGACCCGTCGCGACGCAGACGGCGTCGCCCGGGACCTGGAGACCTACCTCGGTATGTTCCCGATCCTGCGCGAGCGGTTTACGCAAAGCGGAGGCTCGCTCTCGGGCGGCGAACAACAGATGCTGGCGGTCGTCCGGGCGCTGATGTCGGGGCCGAAGCTCCTGATGCTCGACGAACCCTCGCTGGGATTGGCGCCGCAGATCGTCAACCAGATCTTCAAGTTGATTTCGGGCCTGCGGGATCATGGGCTCACACTGCTCGTGGTCGAGCAAAACGCGCAGGAAGCGCTCAAGTTTGCCGATCGCGCCTACATCCTGAGCACGGGGAACCTCGAATTTTCGGGTACCGCGGAGGAGCTGCGCACCTCGGCGGATCTGATGAAGGCCTATATCGGCGAAGGCGTCGCGTAAGGGAGCGAACCGGACCATGCAATATGTGGCCGAACAGGCCCTCAACGCCCTCAGCATCGGCGCGGAATATTCGCTGCTCGCCCTGGGGCTCGCCATCGTGTTTTCCGTCATGGGGCTGGTAAACTTCGCCCATGGCGAGATGCTCGGCGTCGGCGGCTACATCATGTACGCCATGGTGCTGTTCGGCGCCGGCGAGATCTGGATGATCCTGCCGGTTTGCATGCTTACGGTCGTGATCACCGCCGTGCTCCTGGAGCGTGTCGCCTTCAGACCGGTTCGACGAGCGCCGGCGACAACGGGGCTGCTTACGGCGTTCGGGGTCTCGATCATCCTGCAAAACGTGTTTTTGATGGGGGTCTCGCCCCGGCCCAAGGCCGTGCCCGCCGTCTCGGTGCTCAACACGACAGTGGATATCGGCAGTTTCACCTTCACGATCCTCCAGTTTCTCGAGGCGGGCGTGACCGCAATCGCCATCGTGCTGCTGGTCATCTTCATGAAGCGGACGAAGGTGGGCCTCGCCATGCGCGCCGCGGCCTACGATTTCACCACCGTGCGCCTGATGGGCATGCGGGCGAACCGGGTGATCGCCACGGCCTTCGCGATCTCGGGTTTTCTGGCCGGCCTCGCCGCGATCTTCTTCATCGCGCGGCGCGGCGCAATCGACCCGTTCATGGGCCTGCTGCCCGTGCTTAAGGCGTTCGTCGCCTGCGTGCTGGGCGGCTTCGGCAGCCTGCCCGGCGCAGTGGTCGGCGGGCTGGTGCTGGGCATCCTCGAGGTCGTGCTGATCATCGTGCTGCCCGACATCCTGGCCGGCCTTCGCGATGCCGCGGTGTTCTTCATCGTCGGCGCCATTCTGGTCTGGCGGCCCCAGGGGCTGCTGGGCAAGAAAGCCGAGCTGGGAGATAAGACCGCATGAGCGCCCCGGCGGCGGATAGCGGGCACACAAGGCGGCGCCTGTGGCACGTGGAAGGGGCCCGCGCGCTCAAATCGCTCCGGGGCGGGACGATCATCGCCGCCTTCGCGGTGGGCATCGGCGTCCTCATCATGCTGTTCGGCGAGCCCTACCAGGTGCGCCTCGCGGTGGCCGCCTACGTCAACCTCATCCTGGTGATCGGCCTGCAGATTTTCATGGGCAATTCGAATGTTGCCAATCTGGCTCACCCCGGCTTCATGGGGCTCGGGGCCTATATCACGTCGATCTTTGCGGTGCCGGTGATGATCAAGCAGACGCTGATTCCAAACGCGCCCTTCGGGCTCGACGAGATCCAGCTCGGCATCGTCGCCTCGTTCATCGTCGCCGTCGGGGTCACCACGATCGTCGCGTTCCTGTCCGGGCTCGTTCTGGTCCGGCTCTCAGGGATAGCCGCAACGATCCTCACGCTTGCCATACTGGTCATCATTCACGGCATCTTCGTGCACTGGGTCGACCTGTTTCGGGGCACCCAGGCGTTCTACGGCATCCCGAAGGTTGTGGGCATCGAAGCCATGATGATCGCGACCACCATCGCCATCCTGATCGCGCGACTTTTCAAGGATTCGCGAATCGGAGTCCAGTTACGCGCGAGCGCCACCAACATGCTCGCGGCCGAAGCGATGGGGGTGAACATCCGCGCGCTCCGGCTGATCGCCTGGGTATTGGGCGGGGCGGTGTGCGGCGTCGCGGGCGCGCTATACGCCTATTACATGGGCACAGTGAACGCCCGGGCGTTCTTCTTCCATGCGGCGTTCCTCACCCTCGCCATGCATATCCTGGGCGGCATGCGATCGGTGACCGGCGCGGTGGTGGGCGTGGCGCTAGTTTCGATCACCATGGAACTGATCCGCCTTCTGGAAAGCGGCCCGGTCATCTTCGGCGCGCAACTGCCCGACCTGTTTGGGCTGGGCAGCCTCATGCTGGGCGTCATCATCGTGCTCGTGATGTGCCTGCGCTCGGACGGGCTGATGGGCGGCCTGGAGCTCGACGAGCTGCTGGGCCGGCTCTGGAAGCGGCGCGCGAAAGGGGAGTAAGGCGGGCGCCTACTCGTCGGAGATCCTGAGCGCGACGAGGAAGGCTTCCTGGGGGATCTCCACGTTGCCTACCTGGCGCATCCTTTTTTTGCCTTTTTTCTGCTTTTCCAGGAGCTTCTTCTTTCGCGTGACGTCACCGCCGTAGCATTTCGCGGTGACATCTTTCCTAAGCGCGCGGACGGTCTCGCGCGCGACGATGCGCCCGCCGATGGCGGCCTGGATGGCGATCTGGAAGAGCTGGCGGGGAATCAATTCCTTCAAGCGCACGCACAGCACCCGCCCCCGGACTTCGGCGGCCGCCCGGTGGACAATGACGGCCAGCTCGTCGACCGGCTCACCGTTGATCAGAATGGCAAGCTTCACGAGGTCGCTTTCGCGGTAATCGTCGAGCTGATAGTCGAAACTGGCATAGCCCCGGGAGGCCGATTTCAGCCGGTCGTAGAAATCAAAGACCACCTCGTTGAGCGGCAGCCTGTAGACCACCATCGCCCGATTGCCCGCATAGGTGAGATCGACCTGCTCGCCGCGCTTCTCGGTGCACAGCGCCAGCACGCCGCCCAGATGCTCGTCGGGCACCAGGATGGTCGCGCGAATCCAGGGCTCCTCGATCCGCTCGACATAGGTGGGATCGGGCATGTCGGCGGGGTTGTGCAGTTCCTGCACCGTGCCGTCGGTGCGGTGGATGCGGTAGATGACCGAGGGCGCGGTGGCAACCAGATCGAGATCGAACTCGCGCGCGAGGCGCTCCTCGATGATCTCGAGGTGGAGCAGACCCAGAAAACCGCAGCGAAAGCCGAAGCCCAGCGCGGCGGAGGTCTCGGGCGTGTATTCGAAGCTCGCGTCATTGAGCCGGAGCCTGGCCAGGCTTTCGCGCAGGCGCTCGTAATCGGCCGAATCGGCCGGGAACAGACCGCAGAAAACCACCGGGGTGACCGGCTGAAAGCCGGGGAGCGGGGTTTCGGTGGCACGCTTTTCTTCCGTGAGGGTATCGCCCACCTGGCAATCGGCGACCTGCTTGATCGCGGCGGTGAGGAAACCGATCTCGCCGGGGCCGAGCGCGTCCGTCGCGGCGAGCTTGGGCGTAAAGACACCGACCCGCTCCACCTGATGGACCGCGCCCGACGCCATCATGCGGATCTTCATGCCCTTATTGAGTGACCCGTCGTGGACCCGGACGAGCACCACGACGCCCAGATAGGGGTCGTACCAGCTATCGACGAGCAGCGCCTTGAGGGGCGCTGCGCCGTCGCCCGCGCCGGGCGCGGGTAGACGTGCGACGATGGCCTCGAGCACATCGTCGATGCCCTGGCCGGTCTTGGCGGAGATGGCGAGCGCGCCCGCGGCATCGATGCCGATGACCTCCTCGATCTGCTGCTTGACCCGCTCGGGCTCGGCGGAGATGAGATCGACCTTGTTGAGCACAGGCAGGACCTCGTGGTCTGCATCGACCGCAAGATAGGCGTTGGCGAGCGTCTGGGCCTCGACGCCCTGGGAGGCGTCGACCAGCAGGAGCGAGCCCTCGCAGGCGGCGAGCGAACGGGAGACCTCGTAGCTGAAATCCACGTGGCCGGGCGTGTCGACCAGGTTGAGCTGGTAGCTCTCGCCGTCGGACGCGCGGTAGGCGAGGCGCACGGTCTGGGCCTTAATGGTGATGCCCCGCTCGCGCTCCAGATCCATGGAATCGAGCACCTGGGCCTGCATCTCCCGGGCCTCGAGCCCGCCGCAGCGCTCGATCAGGCGGTCGGCCAGGGTCGACTTGCCATGGTCGATATGGGCGATGATCGCGAAATTGCGGATATGGGCGAGGTCGGTCATGGGGCCGTTGCTGCGGATGCGCGGAGGCAAACCTTGCGCCGGAAGATAGAGTGCTAGCCGCGAGGGAGCAATGGTGATGAGGCGAAACCCGCCGCCCGCTTGATTCCCCCCTTTCCCGCTCCTAGAGTCGGATTTGGTTCACGCGATCAGCATGAGGCGGCCCTTGGCCACGATTCCGAATAACGGCTTTCAGGTGCGCTCGAGTTGGGTGGACGTGGAGAAGTTCCTCGACCCCGATACGATCGAGCGGCTGGAGCGACCGACGGCAGAATCGACCGCGCTGCCGAACCTGACCTACACGAGCGCGGACTGGCTGGCGCTCGAGAACGAGCGGCTGTTCGCGCGCACCTGGATGCTGGCGGGCCTCGCCCACGACATTCCCGAGGCCGGCGACGCCTGGCCCGTGACCATCGCGGAAATGCCGCTCCTGCTGGTGAGGGAGCGGGACGGCGAGATCGCGGCGTTCCACAACGTCTGCCGCCACCGGGGCGCGCGGCTCGTGACCGACCCCTGCAAAGGGGCGCGCGCGTTTACCTGTGCCTATCACGGCTGGACCTACGAAATCGACGGACGGCTCAAGGCCCGGCCCCATTTCCACGGCGGCGAGAAACACGACATCTTGCGGAACGGCAGCGGGCCCGGCCTGGTTCCTGTGCGCGCGGAGACCTGGCACGACTGGGTGTTCGTCAACATCGCGGGCAACGCGGCCCCGCTGATGGACCACCTGGCGCCGCTTACGGACAAGCTCGACGGCTACGACTTCGGGGCGCTCCGCTTCGCCCGGACGCTACCCTTCGACATCAAGGGCAACTGGAAGCTCGTGCATGAGAACTTCTTCGACCCCTACCACGTCTTCAAGGTGCACCCGGCGCTGGACAACTTCGCGCCCATGGCGTCGCGCCGGGGCGCGGATTGCGACGGTCCGGTGATCTGGAGCGATTCGACCTTTCCCGAACCCGAGGAGGGCCGGGGCGCGGGCCTGCCCTACTACCCCGGCCTGCCCGACCGGCTGGTGGACAAGGACAGCTTCTTCCACTTCTTCCCGACGACGCTGCTTCAGGTCTATCCGAACCAGTTGGGTATCTTTCAACTGTTCCCGCTGGCGCCGGAGCGGACGATCGAGCACATCCACCTCTATTTCGTCGGCGATGCGGCCACGGCGCCCGAGCACGAGAAGGCGCGCGCCGAGGTCTACGCTACGTGGGACGAGCTCAACACCGAGGATTTCACGATCATCGAGCGGCTTCAGCAGGGCCGGTGCTCGGCGGGCTTCGACGGCGGCATGCTGTCGGATTTCTGGGACCGGTCGACCCAGCATTTCGCCCGCCTCGTCGTCGAGGGCATGCGTTAAGGCCATGTCGACACCCGAAATTTCGGTTTTCGAGCGTGACGCAACCGCCGAGGCGGTCGCCGCGGCGCTGGAGAATGCAGGCTGCACGATCATCGCCCGGCGGGCGAACGACGCACTGATGGATTGCATCGAGGGCGAGCTCGCGCCCCATCTCGAGGCGACGCCCTACGGGCCTTCGGAATTTCTGGGCGGACAGACCCGGCGGGTCGCGAACCTGTTCGCCAAATCGACGGCCTGCGCCGAGCTTGCACTGGACGATCTGGTGCTGGGAGTGGCAGACCGGTTGTTGCTGCCCTCTTGCGTGCGCTATCAGATGAATTATGCGGGGATGATCCACCTCGCGCCCGGCGCGCCCGCGCAAGAGCTTCACCGCGACGGCCTGCTCTACCCCTTCCATCATCCTCACCCGCCCACGATTCTCGCGGCGATGTGGGCGGGCGACGGGTTTTCGGCGGAGAACGGCGCGACCCGGATCGCACCGGGCAGCCATCGCTGGGCCCACGAGCGGGCTCCGACCGACGCCGAGCTGGTTTCCGCCGCGATGCCCCGGGGCAGTGTGCTGCTCTATACCAGCAGCGTGTTTCACGGCGGCGGCGCGAACCGCTCGAACGGACCCCGGGCGGGGATCGCGCTTCACTACAGCCTGGGCTGGCTGCGCCAGGAGCATAACTTCTATCTCGAGCTGCCACCTGCGATCGCGAAGACGCTGCCCGAACAGCTCCAGAGGCTGATCGGCTACGACCTGATGGCGCCCTATCTGAACTTCATCCACCAGGGCAACCCCCACAAGCTGCTCGAAGACGACCCCGACCCCGCCCACGAGCGCACCACCGACGAGCTCGACGCCGCGGGCGCGCGGGTTGCCCCCATCCCGTTCGGGGATGGTCCGGCCAAAGGCTAGGGTGCTCCAGGGAGATTTATTCCGCGGCGGCCGCCGGGAGAGCGCAAAGCAGGGCTTCGGACGTGCCCACCCATCCGAACAGATGGCCTTCGGATTGCAGCGCGCGCATGGTCCCCTTATGCCAGTCGCGCTCGAACGCGCCGCAGCAATCCTCGAGCGTCAGGACGTAATAGCCGAGATCGACCGCCTCGCGGATCGTCCCTTCGACGCAGCACTGGGTGGTCACACCGCAAATCAGCAGGCGACGGATGCCGCGGGCCTGAAGCTGCTCGTGAAGATCGGTGCCGGCAAAGGCGCCGAAAGTCGGCTTGTCGACGACGATCTCGCCGTCGGCCGGGGCCAGCTCGGGCAAAATCTGGAAGCCCGGCTCGCCTTCGGTGAGGATGCGACCCATCGGGCCCGGGGTGCCATATTCGCCGCCCGCTTCCCGGCTCTGCTCGCGAACGGACGCGGGCAGGTTGGAAAGATCGGGCTTGAAACCGTAGCGGGTGTAGGCAATCGTCACGCCCAGCCCGCGCGCCGCATCGAGCACCGCCCGAATGCGCGGCACGCAGGCCTGCAGGGGCTTGAGATCGACATGCCCGCCGCCGCAGGCACCTTCGTCGGCGACAAAATTGTACTGCATGTCGACAATGAGAAACGCGCTGGTGGCGGGATTGAAGGAAAAGCTGCGATCCGCTGTACAAGAGACTTCGATCATGGCCGTCCGTCCTGTCTCGATTGGCATCAGCATAGGGCGAATCGGCGGCCGGGCGCAAATAGAGTGGCGGGCGGATTTCGCGCTCGCATGGAGAAATCTCAAAGCATTCATCGCGAGATGGCCATTCACCGGTGCGCAACGGGCGGGTATCAAGGGCCGAACCGGTCCGAATGCGTGAGCCGGGATTTCCTGGAGGGACGAGCGAGACCATGGACGCCGTTGAGCTGACCCGCGCGATCACCGCGATGGAGACCATCAACCCGCCGGGCAACGAGCGCGAGTGCGCCCATTACCTGGGCGCGCTCATGAAAAAAGCCGGCTTCGAGGTCGCCTATCACGAGTTCGACGAAAAACGCACCACCGTGGTCGCGCGGATCGGCGGCGAGACCGGCCAGGACCGGCCGCCGATCGGTTTCGCAGGGCATATCGATACGGTGCCGCTGGGCGCCGCGGAGTGGTCGGTCGACGCGTTCGCCGGCGAGATCGCGGACGGCAAGCTCTTTGGCCGGGGCGTCACCGACATGAAGGCTGGCATCGCCTGCTTCGCCGTCGCCGGAATCGAATGCGCGGACCAGCTGGCGGCCGGCGCGGGCGCGGTCATGATCATGGCGGCCGGCGAGGAAACCGGCTGCGAGGGCACCATGCATCTGGCCAGCCTCGAGGGCGCGATCGGCGAGGTCGGGGCACTGGTCGTCGCCGAGCCGAGCTACAACATTCCGCGCGTCGGCCACAAGGGCGCGCTCTGGATGGAGATGCGCAGCGCCGGCAAGACCGCCCACGGCTCGATGCCCTGGGAGGGCGACAACGCGCTCTACAAGGCGTCGCGCGCGGTGGGCAAGCTCGAGGATTTCGACTTCAACGTGGTGCCTCACGACTTCCTGGGTAGCAACTCGATCAACGTGGGCACCATGCACTCGGGCATGAACGTGAACTCGGTGCCGGATTCCGCGGAGTTCCGGGTCGACGTGCGGACCATCCCGGGCATGGATCACGGCGAGATTCGCGGCCTGCTCGCGGGCTATCTGGGCCACGACGTTGCCGTGGTGGAACCGTTCGTCGACGTGGGCGGGGTGTGGACCGACCCGGAGCATCCCTGGGTGCAACGGGTGTTCGATCTCTGCGCGCCTCATCTGGGCGAGCGTCCCGAAGTCGGCGCCCTGCCCTTCTTCACGGACGCCTCGGCGCTCACCCCCGCCTATGGCGGCGTTCCGACGCTGATCCTGGGCCCGGGCGAGACCCATATGGCCCACCAGACGGACGAATATTGCATGGTCGACCGGATCCCCCAGGCGGTGGCGATGTACAAGGATATCATCGCCGACTGGCTCGCGGGATAAGCCACCGCCCCCTGATCTCTTGTTCGTTGCCGTGACCGTGACTTAAGATCACATCGAGCCTCGTCGATGAAAACGGCGGCGACCATGAAGCGGTTCCGGATTGCGAATGCCGACCTGCACCTGCTGCAGGTGTTTCTGACTGTCGCGCGCTGCGAGGGATTCTCCGCCGCGCAAGCCGAACTCAACGTCAGCCAGTCGACTATCAGCAAGCATATCTCCGACCTCGAGACCCGGCTCGGGCTGACGCTGTGCCGGCGCGGGCGGGCGGGCTTCGGGCTCACGCCCGAAGGCGAGGAGGTGCTCGACGCGTGCACCACCCTGTTCTCCCAGCTCGAGGACTTCCGTACCACGGTGGGCGCGATCACCGGCGAGCTGATCGGCGAGCTGATCGTGGCCGTCAACGACGCCAACATCACCCACGACGAGTTCCTGCTGCACGAGGCGATCGAGCGATTCAGGGAGCGGGGCGGCGACGTGCAGATCACCCTGCAACTCGGCCCGCCCAACCGGATCGAGCGCATGGTGATCGACGGCAAGGCCCATCTGGGCATCGGCTTCTTCCCTCGCCAATTGCCCAACCTCGCCTACGAGACCATCTTCAGCTCGCGGATCGAGCTCTATTGCGGCAAGCGCCACCCGTTGTTCGAGGCTCCGGGCAAGGACCCCTCGAAGGACGCGATCATCGCGGCGCCCCACGCGCGCCGGGGCTATGTCTCGCCCGACCAGGCGCCGGCGCTACACCGCCAGCTCAACGTCCAGGCCACCGCGTCGAGCATGGAAGGACTCGCCTACCTGGCGCTGTCGAACCAGTTTCACGCCTTCCTGCCGACCCACCTGGCGGCACGCTGGACAGAGCGGGGCCTGATGCGCTCGCTGTTGCCCGAGGTTTTCGCCTATACCGCGCCGTTCGACCTGATCACGCGCAAGGCGATGCCCCGGACCGCAGTGGTCAAGGCGTTCATCGAGGACGTGCGCGTCGTTGCGGCGAACAGCCGGGCGGCGGCAAAGGAGAGGCGCAGACCCACGGCCGGGTCGATCAGGCCTCGGTGATCCGCAGAAATCCGTAATCGTCGACGACCAGCGTCTGGCTCGGATGGACCAGGGTGGTCGAGGTCGGCTCCTCGACGATGGCCGGGCCGGCGACCGAAAAGCCCGGCGGCAGCAAGTCGCGCTCGAAGAGCTTCGCGGCGTGGCGGCCCTCCTCGCCGAAATCGACCTCGCGCGAGCCCTTGGCCGCGGCCTCTCCCGAGCGGCCCTCGCCGGTCAGTCTGGTGAGCTCGGGCTTTGCGACCCCGGCGGTCGCGGTCAGACGATAGGTGACGAACTCGACGGGCGTATCGTCGAGCCGGAAGGTGTAGGTCCGTTCATGGGCGGCGTGAAAATCGTCGAGAATCGACGCCACGCTCGCTTCCGCCAGGTCGACCGGCACGGTGACCGAATGCTCCTGGCCCAGATAGCGCAGATCGATCCGGGTTTCGGTCGCGATGGCGGCGGCGCCGGCGTGACCGTCGGCCTCGAAATAGCCACGGGCCTGGTCCTGCAGGTCCGTGAACAGGCTGCCGATCTCTTCGATCGTAACCTCCTCGGCGCGCTTGAGTGCAGTCTGCATGAAGTCGCGCCGGGGCTCGGTGGCCAGCATACCCCAAGCCGAGAACAGCCCCGGATATAGCGGAATGACAACCTCCTTGACGCCGAGCTCGCGACCCAAGGGCGCGGCATGCATCGCGCCGCCGCCCCCACCCACCACGAGGGCGAAATCGCGGGGATCGTGGCCGCGCTGGATCGAGACCAGCTTGAGGGCGTTGATCATGTTGGCATCGACCGTGCGGATGACCGCGACCGCCGCCTCGTCGACCGAGCAGGACAGCCCATCGGCGATCGTCTGCATCGCGGTGCGTGCGATTGCCTCGTCGAGCCGGAACTGGCCGTCGGCGAAGTAGTCGGGATTGAGCACGCCGGCGATCAGCTTGGCGTCGGTCACGGTCGGTTCGGTCCCGCCGCGCCCGTAACAGGCGGGGCCCGGGTCGGCGCCGGCGCTCACGGGCCCGACCTTGAGCAACCCGGCCTTGTCGAACCAGGCGATCGAACCGCCGCCCGCGCCAATCTCGACGATTTCGACGACCGGGACGCGGAGCGGATAGCCGAACTGGGTGCGGCTGTATTCGAGGCGGTATTCGGTGCTGACCTTGGGCTTGCCCGCCTCGATGTCGGAGCATTTCGCGGTCGTGCCGCCGATGTCGAGATAGATGACGTTGGGCAGCCCGCAGAGCTCGCCGACCAGGGCCGCGCCGTTGCATCCAGCGGCCGGCCCCGATTCCATCAGGGTGATGGGATGCTCTTTCGCCCAGGCGAAGCTCGTCGTCCCGCCGTTCGACTGCATGGCCGAGTAGGGACAATCGATGCCCGCGTCCTTGAGCACCGCCTCCAGCCGCCCGAAATAGCGCTGCACGATGGGCTGGACATAGGCGTTGAGCACGGCGGTGTTGGCGCGCTCGTATTCGCGCCACTCCCGGGTGATCTCGTGGGATGCAGTGACCGCGACGTCCGGAAGCTTTTCACGCAGATAGACGGCGCAAGCGGCCTCGTGCGCCGGCGCGACATAGCTGTGCAGGAGCTGGACGGCGATGGCCTCGACGCCCTCGTCGCGGCAGCGCTCGACAATGCGGTCGAGATCGGCGGTCTCGACGGGAGCGATTTCGGCACCGGTGGCGTCGATCCGCTCAGCGACCTCAAAGCGCAGCAGACGGGCGACGAACGGCGCCTCCTTGTCGAAGCGCAGGTTGTAGAGGTCGGGTCGGTTGCCGCGCTGGATTTCGAGTACGTCGCGAAAGCCCGCCGTGGTGACCAGCGCCGTTTTTGCCCCCTTGCGCTCCGTAATCGCGTTGATGACGGTCGTGCCGCCGTGAACGAAGAAGCTGACCTCCGAGGGCTCGAGCGCCGCAAGACGGACGGTATCGACGACGCCCTCCGTGAGATCGCCCGGCGTGGTCAGCGACTTGGCGGTAACCAAGCCGCCGCCCACCTCGTCGAAATAGACCAGGTCGGTAAAGGTCCCGCCGATGTCGCTTGCGAGCCGACCCATGTCAGGCGCCCGACCGGGCGCGCAAGGCGGCCGTCCCGACCTCGTCCGCGCGCGTGCCGTCGGCGGTGAGCACGACTCCATAGTCGGTCCGGGCCTGATCCGGCGTGATGTAATCGGCGCGCACCTCGGCGACGACTTCGGCGACAGGACGGTTGAAAGGATCGCCATAGCCCCCGCCGCCGCCGGTGACCATGCGAATACGGTCGCCCCGTTTCATGACGGTGGTCGGCGCGCGCGCCGCGCGTCGACTGTCGGCGCCGAGCTGGAGCTCGAAATAGTTGCACGAACCGTCGCGCCCGTCCTCCATGGGCCAGGGCCGCTCGATCGAGCGGCCGTAGCTGGCCGAAAGCACCGTGTCGTCGGCCAGAATTTCATATTCCCGGACCGAGCCATAGCCGCCCCGGTAGCGCCCGGCACCGACGCCGCCCGCGACGTTGAGCGCGTATTGATGGACCCGGACGGGAAATTTCGCCTCGAGCAGCTCGACGGAATAATTGAAGGTATCGCCATTGGTAATCGCGCTGGTCACGCAGTTGCCGTTACGCTCGTCGGTCGCGCCCCAGCCGACCATGCTCGGTTCGATCATCACCCAGGGCTCGCGGGACTCGCCGGCCACCCCGCCCAGCACGGTGACGCACAGGCTGTTGGCGCTGCCCGCGCTGACCCGTTCCGGCACAATCGGGGCGAGCGCTTTCCAGGCGAGCTCGGAAGCCTGGCCCGTGCCCTCATAATACCAGCCCGTGGGCGCGGGCTTGGTCGCGGTGAAACACAGCCCGTCGGGCGCGACAACCTCGAGCGGGCGGAAATAGCCCTCGTTGGACGGCCCCCGGGGGTCGATGATCGCCTTGAACACGGTCTTCACCGCCGACGTCAAGGCGCCCCGGGAGCAGTTCACCGGCCCGGCCAGCTGGGGCGAGCATTTCGAATAGTCGAACGTGATGGCATCACCCTTGATCGTGACCGAGACGTGGGTCGGGAAGCGCTCTTCGGTAATGCCGTCGCCATCGATCCAGTCGTCGGCCTCGTAGGTGCCATCGGGCAGCGCGGCGACGGCCGCGCGGCTGACCGCCTCGCTGGTCTCCAGGACATGGCGAAAGGTCGTCTGTACGGCAGCCGCGCCGTAGCGCTCGCACAGCTCGATCACCCGGCGCTGGGCGATCCGCACCGCGGCGAGCGAGGCGTTGAGATCGCCCAGCGCCATCTTGGGAATGCGCACGTTGGCCGCGATCATCTCGAAGATGTCGTCCTGGCGGACATCCTCACGATAGAGATAGACGCCCGGAAAGCAGATCCCCTCCTGGAAGATCTCGGTAGAATCCGCAGGCAGCGAACCTGGCGCCTTGCCGCCCACATCGGTCCAGTGGGAGATCGAGATCGAAAAGGCGAACAGCGCGCCGTCCCTGAAGATCGGCTTGATCACGCCGACGTCGTTGTAATGGGTGCCGCCCGCATAGGGGTTGTTCAGCATGTAGATGTCGCCCGGGCGCATGCCGCCGGCGAACTTCTCCATGATGTGGCTGACCTGGATCGCGAAGGTGCCCGTAAACACGGTAATCCCGTTGGTCTGCGAGATCAGCTGACCCTCGGCGTCACACACGCCGCAGGCAAAATCGAGCACCTCGTAGATCACCGGGCTCATCGAGCTCCGCTTGAGCACGACGCCCATTTCGTCGGCGGTCGCCAGCAGTTTGCCTCGGATAATCTCGAGCGTGACCGTATCGCCCGTGGATTTCAACGTTGCCATAATCCTCTCCCGAGCGGTTCCACACCGGTTGGAACCGCTCTTGTTCTATAATCGCCCACGGCGACGAACCCTAAGGCCCGCGCCTGCGGGCTTCAAACTCCTTATCGGTCCCGCTACGGCACCCTGCGGCAGACCGATCCGCGGGTCCATCCGTAATCAAAGCGCCATCGGACTATAACTACAATTCCGCCGAATGAAACTTGGGCAATTTCCCATGCGTAACCCGAATGCACAGGCTCGGATGGAGAATCGTCAAACTATCCATCGAGCGAACGGCATGGACCCGGAATTGCCGGACCCCGACGATTCCACCCTAGCAGGGCTCGGAGGCCGGTCCCGATGGATTTTGGTATCCCATCCGGTTCGGTCTAGGATCAACGGTTCCAGTTCATGGAGGAGGTTAAACCATGACGAGCAAGGTCTTTCCGAAGGAAGAATACGAGGCGCGCTGGGCGAAGGTTCAGGGCGAGATGAAGCGTCGGGGCTACGAGACGGCGGTGATCTGGTCGCGGGGTGCGAGTTCCTATGATCGCTGCTCGAACCTGCTGTGGCTGGTCAACCACTATTCGGGTCATCCGGGCCAGTCCCCCGACAACAATCTTTGGCAGGGCCGCGGGCACAACGCCGTCATCATGCAGGCGGGCGCCGAGCCCGAGTTGCACAACGACGAGCTGCTCGATCCAGCCGACTGGCTCGCCACCGACAGCTGGCAGTGGCACCAGAACCCGATCAAGGGCACGGCGGACGCGCTCAACGAGAAGGGCGTGACCGGCCGGGTCGCAATCGTCGGTACAGACTTCCTGCCCTGTAAATACATGGACTGGCTACGCGAATGGTGCCCCAAGATCGAATGGTGCCCGGAGGACGATCTCGTCAAATCGGTCCAGCACGTCAAGACCGAGCGTGAGCTCGAGGTCTTCCGCGAGGCGGGTGACATCTCGACCCGCGCGCTCAACCTGATGATGGAGGCCCTGCTCGTGGGCAAGACCGAGGCGGAGGCCGGCGCGCTCGGCGCGGCCGAGGTGGTCCGCGGCGGCGGCGTGCCCGACATCATCCGCATCTCCCACGGCACGGGCAACGAGATGAACAATTTCAGCCGTTACCCCCTGACCGGCGCGGACCCGGATTCGGCGCCCAAGGAGGGCGACTTCGTGCGCGCCTGGATCATGGGACCGATGCGCCACGGCTATTATCTCGATCCGGGCCGATCCGCCGTGTGCGGGCGCAAGCCCAGCAACAGCCAGCGCGAACTCCTCGAAGCCTGCATGAGCATCGTCACCGGCGTGATGGAGAAGATTCGCCCGGGCGTCTCGCCCCACGAGCTTGCGCGCGAAGGCGACCGGCTGACCAAGGAGGCCGGCGGCGGCGAAACAGTCGACCAGGCGGGCCTGCAATGGCCGCTCTACGGCCACCTCTGTGATATGATGTTCGAGAACCCGATGTACGGGACTTCAACCTGCAACGAGGACGAGTATATTCTGGAGAATATGGTGTGCAGTTCCGAAGCCTTCCTTGCCTGGGAAGGCGTCGGCGCGGTGGGCTTCGAGGAGAACCTAATCGTTGGGAAGGACGGCGTCGAGGTGATTACCACCTCGCCGATCTACTGGGACTGAGTGCGCATCATCATAGGGAAGGGTCGGCATGCCCTGCAGGTTGGAGACTGAAGAGACCTCAGGCGCGAATGGATCGTTCGACGTGCTGCTGGCCGCGATGCGCGCGGTGGCCGACCGTCCGCGCGAGTGCGCGGTTTCGTTTCCGGCCGGAACCTATGTTTCCGAGGAATTGGCCGAACGGGAAATCGAACGGATCTTCCGGAAAGAGTGGATCTGCCTCGGCCGGGCCGACGAAGTGGCGAAGCCCGGCGATTACATCACCAGCGAGGTCGCGGGCCAGCCGATCGTGACCACCTGCGACAAGAAGGGCGCGATCCGGAGCTTCGCGAACGTTTGCCGGCATCGCTCGCGCCTCGTCGCGGACGGGGAGGGAAACGCGTCGAAGCTGGTCTGCCCGTTCCACGGCTGGTGCTACGACCTCGACGGCCGGCTTTCCAACGCGCCCCGGATGAAGGGTGCAGCGGACTTCGATAAGAAGGACTATCGCCTGCCCCCGATCCGCACGGACATCTGGGAAGGCTGGATCTACGTAACGCTCGACGAAGACGCGCCGCCGCTCGCCGAGCGTTTCGCCCTTGCCGCCGAAAAGACCCATAACTACCGGATGGCAGAGTATACGACCCTGTTCCGCGCCGACGAGATGCGTGAGACGAACTGGAAGCTCTTCATGGAGAACTTCATGGAGCCCTACCACGTTCAGATGACCCATAAAGGCTCACTGAATATGTACGACGCGGACAGCGACATCGGGATCGATCTGTTTCCGGGCGAGGCGCCTTACCTGAGCTATCACTACGAGGAGTTTGTCGGCGACTTGATCGAGAACGCCAGGAAGCTGGCTCCCGATCTGACGAATTTCGAGGCCACCCGCGGCGTGCTGATCGGCAATTTTCCGTCTCATGTCTACGTTGCTTTTCCGGGCGGCCACATGCTCTGGATGAGCCTTCACCCCGAGGGAGCCAGCCGGGTGCGGATGCGCTGGGGTGTTGCGCTTCCACCGAGCTACCTGGAATTCACGGGCGAAGATCCCGCCGAAATCCGCGCGCTCTATAAAACGCTCAACGCCGAAGACAAGACGATGATCGAACCCCAGTACCAGGGCTACGCCTCGCCGATGCCGGGGACCGGCCAGCTCTCGCCCCTCGAAGCGCCGATCTGGGAGTTCGGCCGCTACCTCGCCGGGAGGCTGTGCGGCTAGAGGGGCGCTCTACGGCCACCTCTGCGATATGATGTTCGAGAACCCGATGTACGGGACTTCAACCTGCAACGAGGACGAGTATATTCTGGAGAATATGGTGTGCGGCTCGGAGGCCTTCATCGCCTGGGAAGGCGTCGGGGCAGTAGGCTTCGAGGAAAACCTGATCGTCGGCAAGGACGGCGTCGAGGTCATCACCACCTCGCCTATCTACTGGGAATAGCGCGCGTCACGTAACGAAAGGACCTGCCAATTGCATAGTGCCGGGAACGGGAATGGATCGGCCACGAACGGATCGCTCGACGCGTTGACGGCGGCGATGCGCGCGGTGGCCGACCGCCCGCTAGAGCGCGCGGTTTCGTTTCCGGCCGGAACTTATGTTTCCGAGGAACTGGCCGAACGAGAAATCGAACGGATCTTCCGGAAAGACTGGATCTGCCTGGGCCGAGCCGACGAAGTGGCGAAGCCCGGCGATTACATCACCAGCGAGGTCGCGGGCCAGCCGATCGTAACCACCTGCGACAAGAAGGGCGCGATCCGGAGCTTCTCGAACGTTTGCCGGCATCGCTCGCGCCTCGTCGCCGACGGGGAGGGAAACGCCTCGAAGCTGGTCTGCCCGTTCCACGGCTGGTGCTACGACCTCGACGGCCGGCTTTCCAACGCGCCCCGGATGAAGGGTGCAGCGGACTTCGACAAGAGGGACTACCGCCTGCCCCCGATCCGCACGGACATCTGGGAGGGTTGGATCTACGTAACGCTCGACGAAAACGCGCCGCCGCTCGCGGAGCGTTTTGCCCGCGCCGCCGAAAAGACCCGGAACTACCGGATGGCGGAGTATACGACCCTGTTTCGCGCCGACGAGGTGCGCGAGACGAACTGGAAACTCTTCATGGAAAACTTCATGGAGCCTTACCACGTCCAGATGACCCATGAAGGCTCGACGAAGATGTACCGCGCGGACAGCAACATCGGGATCGACCTGTTCCCGGGCGAGGCGCCCTTTCTGAGCTATCACTACGAAGAGTGGGGCGGCGGTTTTCCCGAAAACGCCAGGAAGCTGGCCCCCGATCTCACGAATTTCGAGGCCACCCGCGCCGTGCTAATCGGCAATTTTCCGTCGCATGTCTACGCCGCCTTTCCGGGTGGGCACATGCTCTGGACGAGCCTTCATCCCGAGGGCGCCAGCCGGGTACGGATGCGCTGGGGCGTTGCGCTCGCACCGGGGTACCTGGAACTCACGGGCGAAGATCCCTCTGATATCCGCGCCGTCTATGAAAAGCTCAACGCCGAAGACAAGTCGATGATCGAACCCCAGTACCGGGGTTATGCCTCGCCGACGCCGGGCACCGGCCAGCTCTCACCCCTCGAAGCACCGATCTGGGAGTTCGGCCGCTACCTCGCCGATCGGCTCTGCGGCTAGAGGGGCGTCCGTCTTGAAACTTTCGGAATCGTAGAAGGATAGCTAAGCCATGGGCAAAACGATCACAATTCCCGCCGGGCACGGCAAGGCGACGCGGCTTGCCACCGGACAAAGCGTGAAGCTCATCAACACATCGGGCCATCAGGTGGTCGACACCTGGGCGCTCAACGCCTACGACCTCGCCGAATATATGTGCATGACATCGACGCGCGTCTGGAACACTCGGCTCAACCCGATCACGGGCGACACGCTGGTGACGCTGAAGCGGCGCCCGATCCTGACCATCGTCGAGGACACGACGCCGGGGATTCACGACAGCTTCATGGCGGCCTGCGACGAGCACCGCTACTACCTGCTGGGCTTTGAAAGCTATCACCGCAACTGCCAGAACAATATGATCGAGGGCCTCCAGGAGCTGGGCGTAACCCCTCCCATCCCGATTCCGGGCTCGTATAACGTGTTCATGAACATCCCCGTGCTCGAAGATCGCAATTCGGTCGACTTCCGCCCGACACAGTGTGAACCCGGCAGCTTTATTACCTTTCGCGCCGAGATGGATTGCTATGTCGCGTTTTCGGCCTGCCCGCAGGACGTCCTGCCGATTCACGGCGAGGGCGGCGCACCGCCGACCGACGCCCATTTTAAGGTCCTGGACTAAGGCCCGCGCCAGGCCGGCGCGGCGAGGAGGAGACCATGGATGCACCCGTCAAACCCGATGAAAGGCTAGAGTACGATACCGGCCGGCACGACCGCGCCAAGCTCGCCTTCGTGGTTCTTGCCATGGAGCAGACGGTCGAAGACGACGTGTTCGCGATGAGCCCGCCGGGTGTCGGCGTGCATTTCACGCGGATCACCATGTCGAACGACGCGACCGTCGAGACCCTCGCGGCGATGGAGCCCGACATCGAACAGGCGGCCAGCCTGCTGCTGCCCGACGCGAAACTCGATTCACTCTGCTACACCTGCAACAGCGGCACCATGGTGATCGGCGAGGAGAAGGTCATGGCGGCGCTCAGGCGCGCCAGCCCCGAGGCCCAGCCGACGACCGTGATGACCGGCGTATGGCGGGCGCTCAAGGCGCTCGGCGCGCGCAGGATCGCGGTGGCCACGCCCTACGCAGGCGAGGTGAACGACTTCGTGCGCAGCTTCCTGGCGGGCCACGGCTTCGAGATCGTCTCGTTCAAAGCCATGGAGATCCTCAAGAACTCCGACATCGACCGGGTCACGCCGGCCTCGATCCGCGACTTCGCGGCGGCCGCCGATCACGCCGACGCCGACGCGCTATTCGTCTGCTGCGGGGCGCTCCGGGCGCTCGACGTGGTCGATGAATTGGAGAAACGGGTGGCCAAGCCCGTGGTCGCGAGCAACCAGGCGATGATGTGGGATTGCCTGCGGCTCGCCGGCATCGACGATTCACTGACGGGGTTCGGCCGGCTGCTCACCCTGCCCGGCTGAAACGTTCAGCGGCTGATCAGGCGCTCGATCATCGTGGCCGGCCAGCCGGCCATCACGCCGCCGTCGACGACGATGGCGGCACCGGTGACGTAGACGCTGTCCGGGGCGGCGAGGAAATGGTAGACCGGCGCGATCTCGTCGGGCTCGGCCGCGCGACCCAGGGGCGCCTGCAACTCGGCCATCCGGGTTTCGGGTTCGCCGGGCACTTCCGTGACCACGGGCGTGCGGATAACCCCCGGACAGACGCAATTGACCCGGATTCCCCGGGGCCCCAGTTCGACCGCCGAGGCCTGGGTGAGGTGGATCACCGCTCCCTTGGTGGCGCCATACCGGCCATAGCCCGGCTGTGCGGCGAGCGCCGAGATCGATGCGGTGTTGATGATCGAGGCGCCGTCGGGCATATGGCCCGGGCCGTGCTTGAGGCCGTAGAACACGCCGTTGACATTGATCTGGAAGGTGCGGTTGAATTCGCCCGCGTCGTCGACGGTGAGCTCCTTGTCGAGAGGCTGATGGGCAGCGTTGTTGACCAGGATGTCGATTTGGCCGTGTTTGCTCGCGACGCCCTCGAGCATCGCGGCAATCTGAGACTCGTCGGACACGTCGGCCTTGACGAAATCGCCGCCCAGACGCCCGGCCAGGCCGCTCGCGTCGTTCCAGTCGACCAGCGTGACCGTCGCGCCCGCCGCAGAAAACCGCTCGGCGATCGCCTGGCCGAGGCCGCGTGCCGATCCGGTAACCACGGCAACCTTGCCCTCGATGGAAAACATGGACTATCTCCCTGTGGTATCCCTGCCGGGCGGACGGGCGCCGCCCTGGCGGCAAACACTCTATCAGAGGATGGGTGCGGGTCTAGCGTCGCGCGATCCTTGAACGCGCTCAAGCGCTGCGCAAACTCCCGCCGGTCGCCTTGGCCACCGCAGCGACGATGGTCTCGCCGAGGGCATCGATTTCGGCATCCGTGAAGGTATGGTCCGTCGGCTGCAGGCGCACCGCTATGGCGAGGCTCTTCTTGCCCGCCTCGATCCCTTCGCCGCGGTAGACATCGAACAGTAAGACCGCCTCGATCAGCTTCTTCCCGGCGCCCTTGACAGCGCGAATCACGTCCTGCGCGCCCACCCCCTCATCGACGACAAAGGCGAAATCCCGTTCGACCGCCGGGAAGTCCGACGCGTTCAACGCCGGCCGGGCGCGGCCTTTCTTCTGTTTCGTCCGGGGCAGGGCATCCAGCATCAGCTCGAAGCCGGCCAGGGGGCCTTCGACGTCGAGCGCGGCCAGAACGCCCGGATGGAGTTCGCCGAAATGGGCCAGCAGGTTTGGCCCCAGCGCCAGTACGCCGGACCGGCCCGGATGGTACCAACCGGGCGCTTCCGCACGGACCTGAAGGCCGTCGGTGGCGAGGTCGCATGCCTCGAGCGCCGCCACGACGTCGGCCTTGGCGTCGAACGCATCGACGGCGCGTGGTGGACCCGTCCAATGGCGCGGGCCGGCCGCACCCCGGCGAACACCGGCGGCGACCCGCGCTTCGCCTTCAGGCGTGTCGTCGGCGAACTGGGGACCGACCTCGAACAGGGCGACGTCGCTCAAACCCCGGGCGGCGTTGCGTCCGGCGGCGCGCACCAGATTGGGCAGGATCGACGGGCGCATGACATCGAGTTCGGCGCTGATCGGGTTGGCCAGGCGCAGCGACCCGGTCGCGCCGCCGAACAGCTCGGCGTCGGCCGCGGACACGAACGACCAGGTGACCGTCTCGGCCATGCCGCGCGCGGCCAGCGCGTGCTTGATCCAGCCGGACCGGCGCCACGCGGGATCGAGAGCGGGCCCGGGCGGGCTCTCTTCGCGGCGCACCGAAACCACGGGAATCCGGTCGTAGCCGTAGACCCGGAGAACCTCTTCGACGAGATCGGCGGCGCCGCCGACATCGGCGCGCCAGGACGGCGGCTCGACGATCACCTCAGACGCGCCCAGCTCGTCGAGTTGGTACCCCAGCGCTTCGAGGATTCGACCGGCTTCGAGCTCCGTCATCTCGACCCCGCCCATCCGAGCGACCAGCGAGGTATCGAAATCGATCTGACGGCGCCACTCGGGCACCGCGCCCGCCTCGATCAACGCGCTCGGCTCGCCGCCGCAGAGCTCCAGGATCAGCCGCGTACCGATTTCGGCGCCGGGAATCGCGAAGGCGGGATCGACGCCCCGCTCGAAGCGGTAACGCGCGTCGGACTCGATAGCCAGCTCGCGCCCGGTGCGCGCCGTGCGCACAGGATCGAACAGCGCGATCTCGAGCAGGACGTCGGTTGTGTCCGCGGTGCACCCCGTCGACTCCCCGCCCATCACGCCGGCGATCGAGAGGACGCCCGTCTCGTCGCCGATTCCCGTCATCTCGTCGTCGAGTTCGTATTCCTTGCCGTCGAGTGCGACCAGCATCCGGCCGCCGCAGCCGGTGCGCACCCAGAGATCGCCCGAAATCTTCGCGGCGTCGAAGACGTGGGCCGGACGGCCCAGATCGAGAGTGAGCCAGTTGGTAATGTCGACGAGCGCCGAGATGGGGCGCAGGCCCACGGCGAGCAGACGCTCCTGTAGCCAGGCGGGGCTCGGCCCGTTGGAAACCCCTCGAATCAGCCGGCCGACGAACAGCGGGCAGGCATCCGCCGTCTCGGGCGGGAAATCGAGCGTGATCGCGATCGGGCTTTCGAAGGCACCGGGCACCGGGCTCGTATCGAGATCCTGGAGGACGCCCAGCCCGGCCGCCGCCAGGTCGCGAGCGATGCCGCGCACCCCCAGGCAATCGGCCCGGTTCGGCGTGATCGCAAGATCGATGACCGGATCGCCCAGACCCAGCACGTCGGCGAATGGCACACCGACGGGGGCATCGCCGGGTAGCTCGATGACGCTGTCATGGTCGTCGGAGAGGCCCATCTCGCGCTCGGAACACAGCATGCCGCTGCTCTCGACGCCCCGGATCACACCCTTCTTGAGCTTCATCCCCGTACCCGGAATGACCAGGCCGGCAGCGGCGAACACGCCCTTCATACCGGCCCGCGCGTTCGGTGCGCCGCAGACCACCTGGATTTTCTCCGTCCCCGTATCGACGACGCAGACCTGGAGCTTGTCGGCATCCGGGTGCTGCTCGGCGGAGATCACGGACGCGACCGTAAACGGGGCAAGCTGGGCGGCCCGGTCGACGATCCCCTCGACCTCCAGGCCCAGCGCCGTCAGCCGCTCGGCCACCGTCGCGAGATCCGCGTCGGTCTCGAGATGGCTCTTGAGCCAGGACAGCGTCAGCTTCATCGCGTCAGGCCTCCCGCGAGCGACGGCAGGTCGAATGCCGAAAATCCATAATGGCGCAGCCAGCGCAGGTCGGATTCGAAGAAGGTGCGCAGGTCGGGAATGCCGTATTTCAGCATCGCAACCCGCTCGATGCCGAGCCCGAAGGCAAATCCCTGATTGTCGTTCGGATCGACACCGACATTCTCGAGCACCCTGGGATGGACCATGCCGCATCCCAGAATCTCCAGCCAGTCACCGCCGGCGCCGATCCTGAGCTCGCCGCCTGCGCGCGAGCAGGCGACATCCATCTCCGCCGAGGGCTCCGTGAACGGGAAGAAGGAGGGCCGGAAGCGCACGGGCACGTCGCCGGCCTCGAAGAACGTACGTGCGAAATCTATCAGGCAGCCCTTCAAATGGCCCATATGGGTCGACCGGTCGACCAGCAGGCCCTCGATCTGATGGAACATCGGCGTGTGGGTGATGTCGGAATCACAGCGGTAGGCCCGGCCCGGCGCGATGATCCGATAGGGCGGCGGCTTCGCCTGCATGATGCGGATTTGCACGGGCGAGGTATGGGTGCGCAACACCTTGCGCGATCCGTCGGCGATCTCGGGCAGGTAGAAGGTGTCGTGCATCTGGCGGGCAGGATGCTCGGGTGGAATGTTCAGCGCCGTGAAATTGTGAAAGTCGTCTTCGATATCGGGACCCTCCGCGACCGAGAACCCCATATCGGCGAAGATCGCAACGAGCTCGTCCGTGACCTGGGTGATCGGGTGGATCGAGCCCTGCGCGGCAAACCGGGCGGGTTGGGTGACGTCGAGCCGCTCGCCGGCAAGACGCGCGCCGAGGCTGTCGGATTCGAGAACGGCACGACGGGCGTCGATCGCCTCGAACAGGTGGGTCTTCAGCGTATTCAACGCCTCGCCGGCGGCCTTGCGCCGATCGGCGTCGAGCGCGCCCAGCCCCTTCATCAGAAGCGAGACGCGCCCCTTCTTGCCGAGCGCTGCGACCCGTACGGCATCGAGCGCCGCCGGATCGCCGGCCGCGGCAATCTCGCCGAGAATTTGGCTGCGAAGCTGATCGAGGTCTTCCATACGCCTACCCCTTCCGGCGGCGGTCCGGCCGGATCGCGGCTCAGTCGGAGGCGGCGAGCGCAGCCTGGGCCTTAGCAACCACCTCCTTGAATGCGTCGGGCTCGCGCACCGCGAGGTCGGCGAGCACCTTGCGGTCGATCGCGACACCGGCCTTCGACAGGCCGTTGATCAGTTTCGCGTAGGTGAGCCCGTGCTCACGCGCCGCGGCGTTGATCCGCTGGATCCACAGCGAGCGGAAACTGCGTTTCCGGTTGCGCCGGTCGCGATAGGCGTATTGCAACCCCTTCTCGACCCGTTCGATACCGATCCGGAAGGTATTCTTCGACCGGCCCCGGTAACCGGACGCGCGCTCCAGAATCTTCTTGTGGCGGGCGTGTTTGGTGACGCCGCGTTTGACCCGTGCCATGGCGCGACTCCTCTACCGGTAAGGCAGGAACTTGGCGACGATCCGTTGATCCGCCGCCGCCATGACCGCCGTGCGCCGGTGCGCCCGCTTAACCTTCTTGGCTTTCTTGGAGAGGAAGTGCCGGTGACCCGCATGGTTGCGCAGGATCTTGCCGGTTCCGGTCGTGCGGAATCGCTTCTTGGCTCCGCTCTTGCTCTTGAGCTTAGGCATTTTCTCGACCTCCAGATCCCGCAGGCCGCGGGGCGTGAGACGGGCTGGACGGCTGGACATGCCATGGGCCGGACCGTCCGCTTGGGAAGGCCCGGTTTATAACGAGGGACGGGGACGAATGCAAGGCTGGCCGCCGACCGAGGGCGCCGCCTGAAGCAATTCGGAACGATCCTGAATCGGGTTAGTCTTCGAGCTCTTCGGGCAAGCCGCTGCGCAGCCAGTGATTGACGCGCTGGCGCAGGCGATCGGGTGTGAAGGGCTTGATCAGATAATCGTTTCCTTCGGCACCGAGGCCCCGGGCGACATCTTCGGGACTATTGAGCGCGGTGAGGAAGACGATCGGCATGCGCATAAGCGGAAATTCCGCCCGGATGCGCCGGCAGGTCTCGTAACCGTCCATCTCGGGCATCATGACGTCCAGCAGGATCAATTTCGGGTGGATCCGGTAGAGCAGCCGGAGCGCATCCGCCCCGTTTGCGGGCCCCAGGAATGTATGCCCCATGACTTCGACGATCTCTCGGATCAAGCGCATGTTCACGGGGTCGTCATCGACCCCGAGAATCAGCGAGCCCTCGCGCGTTACCGGTGTTTGCAATGCAGCCGCGTTATCCACGTTTCCCCTCAAACGTAAACATTCCGCCCCCGCTTCATCCCCGATAGAGGCCGGGGCTTACAAGCGTCTTGAGGACCAATTCTTAGTTCAAAAAGATTAACAGGATTGTAACAGGCGGTAACAATTTCGCGGTGCTGCGGATCGACGGGCCGCCCCGGAAATAAGCGGCTTGCGCTGTTATTTTCGGGCCACGACCATAGTCATCTGACGGCCTTCCAGCTTGGGCATCTGCTCGACCTTTGCCAGCTCCTCCAGCTCCTCCTGGACGCGCATCAGGACCTCCAAGCCACGATCCTGGTGAGCCATCTCCCGGCCTCTAAACCGCATAGTAACCTTGACCTTGTCGCCGTCGGTCAGGAACCGGACGATATTGCGCATCTTGACCGCGTAATCGGCGATTTCGATGCCCGGTCGCATCTTAATTTCCTTGACGTCGATGGTCTTCTGCTTCTTTCGGGCTTCGTTGGCGCGTTTCTGCGCCTCATACTTGTAGCGCCCGTAATCCATGATCTTGCAGACGGGTGGATCGGTGTTCGGCGACACCTCGACGAGGTCGAGGCCAGCTTCCACGGCTTTTTCGATTGCTTCCTGGGTGTTGACCACGCCGAGGTTGTCCCCGTTTTCGTCGATCAGCCGAACATCCGGCGTGGTGATGAATTCATTCGCGCGGGGCCCATCCCGCGACGGCGGTACGGTTGACGTGTGCCTAACGATGCGACGCTCTCCCTTTCAATTTAACCGCAAGCCGACGGTGCCCCTCGTGTCAGCCCAAAGGCCCCGTCGCTTCGTCGGCCAGTCTAGCCACCGCCTCTTCGAGCGCAAGCGATTCTTGATCCTTCGATCCCAACCGGCGAATCGAAACCGTGCGGTCTTCGGCCTCGCGCCCGCCGATCGCCAGGATGACCGGCATCTTGGACACCGAATGGTGACGCACTTTGTAGCCGATCTTCTCATTCTCTAAATCGAGCACAATCCGCAAGCCGGCCGCCTCGAGCGCCCGGGCTACTTCGCGTGCGTAGACGTCGCTCTCGCCGGTAATCGTCGCAACCACGATTTGCTCGGGCGCAAGCCAAAGCGGGAAATTGCCCGCATAGTGCTCGATCAGTATGCCCGTGAAGCGTTCGAGCGAACCCAGAATCGTGCGATGGAGCATGACGGGCCGATGTTTCGCTCCGTCCTCGCCGACATACGCGGCATCGAGCCGTTCGGGCAGGACGAAATCGACCTGGAGCGTACCGCACTGCCACTCGCGTCCGATGACGTCGCGCAGGACGAATTCAAGCTTCGGGCCGTAGAAAGCGCCTTCGCCCGGATTGAGCGAATAGTCGAGCCCCGCCTCCTCGCAGGCCTCCTTGAGGGCCGCCTCGGCACGATCCCAGACTTCGTCGGCGCCAGCCCGGGTCTCGGGCCGGTCCGCGAACTTGACATGGACATCGTCAAAGCCCAGGTCGGCGTAAACGGAGCGCAGAAGGTCGCAAAAGGCCTTGGTCTCCGGCGTGATCTGAGCCTCGGTACAAAATATGTGGGCGTCGTCCTGGGTGAAGGAGCGAACGCGCATCAGACCGTGCAACGCACCAGACGGCTCGTTGCGCATGCAGGCGCCGAATTCGGCCATGCGCAGAGGCAGATCGCGATAGCTCTTGATGCCTTGACGATAGATCTGGACATGGCAGGGGCAGTTCATCGGCTTGAGCGCCAAAACCTTCTCCTCGGATTCGGCGGTGAACATATGCTCGCGAAATTTTTCCCAATGGCCCGACGTCTCCCACAGGGAGCGGTCGACGAGCTGGGGCGTGTTGACCTCGATGTAGCCTGCCCCATCGAGCCGACGACGAATGTAATCCTCGAGGATGAGGTAGAGGGTCCAGCCCCTGGGATGCCAGAAGATCGAACCGGCCGCCTCCTCCTGGATGTGGAACAGCTCCATCTCCCGGCCGAGCCGGCGATGGTCGCGTTTCTCTGCTTCCTCCAGGCGGTGCAGGTAGGCTCCGAGCTGTTTCTGATCGGGCCAGGCCGTGCCGTAGATCCGCTGGAGCATCTCGTTTCGGGAATCGCCGCGCCAATAGGCGCCCGCCAGCTTGGTCAGCTTGAAGGCGCCCATCCGGCCGGTCGATGGCAGGTGGGGACCGCGACAAAGATCGACGAACTCGCCCTGGCGGTACAGGGTAATGACCTCGTCGGCGGGCAAGTCCGCTATGATCTGAGCCTTGTAGTGCTCTCCAATGCTCTTGAAATACTCGATCGCCGCGTCGCGCTCCCAGACCTCCCGGATGATCGGTTCGTCGCGCCCGACGATCTCGTGCATGCGCGTTTCGAGCTGTTCCAGATCTTCGGGCGTAAATGGCGTATTCCGGGCGAAGTCGTAGTAGAACCCGTTATCGATCGCCGGCCCGATGGTGACCTGGACCTCCGGAAAGATTTCCTTCGCCGCCTCGGCCAGGATGTGCGCAGCGTCATGGCGCAGCAGCTCAAGTCCATCGGGGTTCTTGGCCGTAATGATCTCGACGGCCGCATCGCTTTCGATGGGCCGTGTCAAATCGATCAGTACGCCGTCGACCCGAGCCGCGAACGCGGCTTTGGCCAGACCGGGCCCAATCGATTCGGCAAGCTCGGCACCGGTGACCGGGCCCTCGAAGGATTTTACGCTACCGTCGGGGAGAGTTATCGCTACCATCGGAGCTGTTTTCGCAGAATCATAGTTAACAAAACTTAAGGACGCGGCACTCTAAAGCCAAGCGTGCGACTGTCAACGCCGGCCCGCCGGCATTGCGAGCCTCTCCATATCCCGCGACGGCCATGCCGCCTCGACCGATTCGAGATCGAGCGCCGAGAGAGCGTCTGCGCGCAGGATTTTGACGACCGCGCCCCGCGGCCGGCACAGGGCCGGGTCGGACTCCCCGGAGAACAGCACGAGGCAGGGGCAGCTGACTGCGGCGACCAGGTGCATCGGCCCGGTATCGTTTCCCAGCGCACCGGCCGCCTGACGGGCGAGGCCTGCGATGTCGCGAAGATCCGTTTGCCCGGCGAGATCGACGACGCGGGGCGCCGCCGCGACAATTTGGTCGAACAGGGTGCGCTCGGTCTTTGTACCGAGGAGAACCGGCGTGATCCCGTGCTCGACCAACCACCGCGCGAAGCCGGCATAGCCGGCCACGGGCCAGCGCTTGGCCGGACGATGCGCCGCGCCGCCCGGCACCAAAAGGGCCAATGGCGGAGTCAGCCCGAAGCGGGTGACATCAGCATCGAGCCAGGACAAGTCGGGCGACAACGGCTCCGGAAGTCCCGCCGTCACCAGCTGCTCGGTCTGGCGTTCGAGCGTATGCATGAAATCGCGCCGCGGGTTCGCGTGCGGGTGCGAACATCCGGCCGCAATGCCCGACCATTCGGGCCGGGCGCGGCGCCGGAAGAGACGGAAATAGGCCGCCGAGCGATCGGAGGTCTGCAGATCGTAGACTCGATCAAACGCGGCGCCACGCAGGCGTTGACGAAATGCAAGCCACGCCCCGATTTGGAACGGTGAGGGTCGGTCATCGATCCAGATCTCGTCGAAATAGCCGCTCTGGCGTGCGAGCGATGCATAAGGCGCCGTCGTCAGCAGAGTGACGTGATCGCGGGCGTGATGGCGGCGGATCGCTTCGAACGGACCGAGCGCAAGGACTATGTCGCCCAGCGCGCTCAACTTGATGACCAGGATGCGCCTCACGGTTCCGCCGTCCCATCCAACTCGAGAAGCTCTCGATAGACCTCGAGGGTTCGCATGCACATCGCCTCGACAGTGAAATGGGTGCGCACGTGGTCGCTTGACCGGGCCGCCAGTCGAGTGCGCTCGTCCAGGCCGAGCGAGAGGGCCCCGTCGAGAGCCCGTGCCATTTCATCCGCGGAGCCCGGTGATACCAGCCAGCCGATATCGCCCGACTTGATCGTTTCCGAAGCGCCGCCATGATCCGTGGCGATTACGGGCCGACCCATTGCCTGCGCCTCGAGGATCGTACGGCCGAACGATTCCGGTTTTGTAGATGCTGAGACGACGACGTCGGCCAGCATGTAAGCTGCCGGCATATCAGCGCAATCCCCGACGATCCGGACGATGCCGGAGATGCCGAGGCGTTCAATCTTCTGCTCCAGCCGCGTGCGGACTCCGCCATGATGTTCCTGCTCACCGACCAGGACGCAGCACAAATCACGACGGCCAAGCTTTGCGACAGCTTCGATCATGACGTCCTGGCCCTTCCAGGATGTCAAGCGCCCGGGCAGCATCACGACCGGCACGCCGTCTGGCAAACGCCAAGTCGCCGCCAAAGTGGCGATCCGCTCCTGATTGATCTTCTCGGGATCGAATCGGCGAATATCGACGCCACGCGGGATCAGCCGCAGGCGCTCCGCGGGTGCCTCGTAGCGATCGACAACATGGTTGTGGATGAATCTGGAGGCGATGATCACCCGTTCGCCCCGCACCATGACGGAGTTATAGAGCCGCTTGAGCGCACCGCCCCCGAAGTAGGTGCCGTGGTACGTCGTCATGAAGTGACGCCCCGTGCGCCGTGCGGCGAAATAGCCGCTCCAGGCCGGTGCCCGCGAACGCGCATGAACGATGTCTACACCGGCCTCGGCAATCACCTTTGAAAGCCGGCCGATATTTCGGTAGATGACCACCGCGTTCTTGCGTTCCAGCGGCAGGCGGTAATGCTGCGCGCCCACGCGTGCAAGCTGGTGCTCGAGCTGTCCGCCAGCAGAAGCGACGAGCGACGTCCAGCCCGCCTCAGCGATAGCCGTGGCGATTTCAAGCGTGCCGCGCTCGACCCCGCCCGACTCGAAGCGTGGCAAAATTTGGAGGATGACCGGCGGGCGGCCTTCTGGGTTACCGGTCGACGTGCTAAGCTCGGACCTCACCAACGCAAGCGAACCCGTCCCGACATGGATCCCTCATCCTCCCGACGAATACGTCGTCGCCCCGCCCCGAAATGAGCTCGGCCTTACGGCTAGACCTGGGCAACGATTTCAGCATCGCCTACCACGCATCGCCCGGCAAGTCACCCGGGGTCGTGTTTCTCGGCGGTTTTATGTCGGACATGACCGGCACAAAGGCTACGGCGCTGGAGGCGCACTGTCGCAGCAGGGGGCGAGCTTTCGTCCGGTTTGACTATTTCGGCCACGGCGAGACGGACGGTGACTTCATCGACGGCACAATCGGACGCTGGTCGGCGGACGCGATCGCGGTGCTCGACCGGTTGACGGAGGGGCCGCAGATCCTGGTCGGCTCGTCCATGGGCGGGTGGATCATGCTTCTGGCCGCGCTCGCCCGGCCCGAGCGTATTCATGCCCTGGTTGGAATTGCCCCGGCGCCGGATTTCACGGAAGACCTGATGTGGGATGCATTCGAACCCGATGTCCAGACCAGGCTGCAGTCGGACGGCATAATCGAGCTACCGTCGGATTACGACGACGGCCCCTATCGGATTGCATTCCGACTCATCGAGGAGGGTCGGGATCACCTCCTGCTCCGCCAGGCCATCCCGCTAACCTGCCCGGTCCGGCTGATCCATGGCATGGCGGACAGCTCGGTGCCCTGGCGCGTATCACTGGCGCTGGCCGACGCGCTGGACAGCGACTCCGTGACGATGACACTGATCAAGGGCTCTGGGCACCGTCTCTCCGAGCCGGACGATCTGGACCGTCTGTTCACCGCCCTCGATGAGCTGAGCGCCGACGTGACGAAGACCTAGGAAAAGCGTGCCGAATCGCCTAAGTAGAGGGAGATCGATCGCCGCGCCCCGCCTATCGAGGCCGTCATGCTGCTCAAATCCACCCCCACGATTCAGATCGTCGCAAGTTACGCCACGGCTCGCCCGGTCGCACTGGCGGGCGCGCGCATCCATAATTTCAAGGCGCGAAGCACCCCCGGCCTGCCCGCCGGTGTGCTGCTCGAACGGCCGGCCCGGATCGGCGTTCAGCCGTGCGGCGCGCATGGCCTGGATCAGGCCCCGGTCGTGGCGCTCCCGAACGAATTCGTCGCGCGTTCGCTCGCCGCGAGCGCTTCATAAGCGCAGCCGCCAATGCTTGAAATTTCCGGAATCGGCGTCATCAGTGCCTTTGCCGCCGGGATCGTGTCCTTTCTCTCGCCCTGCGTACTGCCGCTCGTGCCCGGTTACATCTCTTTCGTGGCGGGCGAGGAGCTCGACGACCTGGCCCGGGTCGGATCGGCGCGCCGCCGCCTTTCGGCGCTCTTGCTCGCGCTCTTCTTCGTGCTCGGCTTTTCAGTCGTCTTCATCGCATTCGGCGCCGGCGCCAGCGCAATCGGCGAATTTCTGCTGGCGCGACGCGTCGCGTTCAACCTGGCCGCCGGCGCGATCGTCATCCTGTTCGGTCTCTACCTGACCGGGCTCTTGCGCTTACGCTGGTTCGACCGGGAACGGCGCTTTGGCGGGGGACTCGCCGGCGGCCATCCGGCCGGCGCCTTCCTGCTGGGCCTGGCCTTCGCATTTGGCTGGACGCCCTGCATCGGCCCGATCCTCGGCGCCATCCTGACACTCTCGGCGACCCAGGAGAACATCGGCGCCGGGGTTGCCCTGCTCGCGATCTACTCGGCCGGGCTCGGAATTCCGTTCCTGGCGGCCGCGGCGTTCACGGGCTGGTTTCTGCACCGGGTGCGAACGCTTAACCGGTTCGCCCGGCCGTTGCAGGTCATCGCCGGTGGGCTTCTCGTTCTCATGGGCATCGCCATGATCACGGGTTGGCTGTCGAGCTTCGCCTACTGGATCCTCGACCGGCTACCGGGCCTGGCGACGATCGGCTAGGTCTGCCCCTCGCCGGCCGCCGCCAAGGCACGCAGGCCAGTTTCATAGTCGGGATAGGCGAGCGAAACGCCGAGGTCGTGCTTGATCCGGTCGTTTCGGACGCGCCTGTTTTCGGCGTAGAAACTTCGCGCCATGTCGGACAGTTCAGCCTCTTCGAACGGAGTCGCCGGCGGCGGCGCAATTCCGAGCAGAGCGCACGCGAAGGCCACGACCTCGTCGGGCGGTGCCGGACGGTCGTCGCAGACATTGTAGACAGCCCCCGCCTCGGGGCGACCCATCGACGCAGCCAGCACGGCGACCAGGTCGTCACGATGGATCCGCGAGAACAGCTGGCCCAGCTTTACGATGCGCTTCGCGCTCCCATCCCGGGCCTGTGCGAGCGGGTTGCGGCCGGGTCCGTAGATGCCGGCAAGTCGGAAGATATGAACCCGCAAGCCGAAGGCGTGCCACAGATCGAGCCAGCGGTTCTCCGCTTCGAGGCGTCGCCGGCCGCGATCCTGAGTCGGCGCGGGCTCGGCTGTCTCGTCAACCCAGCCGCCGCCACGATCGCCATAGACGCCTGTGGTCGAGAGATAGCCGACCCAGTTGAGCCGCTCGAGGTGCGCCAGATCGAAGAAGTGCAACGCAATCACCGGATCGCCATCGGTGCCAGGCGGAATGGAGCTGAGCAGGTGGGTGACCGGACCAAGCCGATGCAGCGCGTCGTCCAGGGGATGCTCGTCATCGAAGGATACGACCTCGATGCCCGCAGCCGCCAACTCGTCGCCGGGCTCGCCGATGCGCCGGGTTCCCGAGACCCGCCAGCCCTCGGCGCGTTTCGCCAACGCCAGTGCGCTCGCGCTGTAACCCAGGCCAAAACAGAAGAGATGGGAAGTAGCGTCGGGCATGGCGCTCCGTGGGCGATAGCCGCAGCGGCGACAGCGAGCTTGCAATGATGCCGCCAGCACCAGACTCTAGCCGCCATGCCCCGTTCCTTACAAGCCGTCCCGCGGCCACTTGCCGCCCTGATTCTCGGCTTCGCCATCCTATGGCCGGCTGGCACCGTGCAGGGGGACAGCTACGAGGAATGTGTGGCGCGGATCGACGTCGACGCCGATGAAGCGTTCGATTCTGCGATTGCCTGGCGCGACTTGGGTGGCGACGAGCCGGCCCGGCATTGCGCTGCTCTTGCGCTTGTCGAGCTCGGCCTGTTCGCGGCCGCCGCCGAGCGGTTCGAGGCACTGGCTCAGGACATGACCGGCGCGCCCGACACAGTCCGGGCACGGGTTTTGGCTCAGGCGGGACAGGCGCGACTCGCGTCTGACGATACCGAACGGGCCTATGGCACGTTCACCGCGGCTCTCGAGCTGGCACCCGAGGATGCCGAAATCTGGATCGACCGGAGCCAAGCACTCGCCGCGGCGGCCAATTATTTCGCAGCGATCGACGATCTAGACCGGGCTCTCGAACTCGAACCCGAGAACCTCGACGCCCTCATTTTCCGGGCCTCAGCGTATCGGCAAGTCAACACCCCGGCCCTTGCGCTCGAGGATATCAATGCTGTGCTGGCCGCCGCGCCCGGCCAGGTTGACGCGTTGCTCGAACGCGGCAATATCCGACGGCTTGCCGGCGACGCAATCGGTGCGCACACCGATTGGCTCGCTGTGCTCTATCACATGCCCGAGGGTCCGGCCGCGGATGCCGCGCGGCTCAACATCGAGCGTCTCGATTTGGACGCCGGCGCGGACGACATGCCGTAGATCAGTCGGCCGGGCCGGCTTGCCACTCGGATCGCACCGCCGCGTCGACTTCGCCCGGCGCGTGCTCTTTGCGAAGCGTGGTGAAATCGTCGGCTGGGAGCAGGCGCCCGAGCGCCCAGACCGCCATCGCGCGAACCAGGGGCGAGGCATCCGCAAGTCGCGCCCTGGCGGCCGGGACGAGTGATGGTTCGGCCGCGTTGCCAATCGCAATCAGCACGTTTCGAACGAACCGGTCGCGCCCCGTGCGCTTGATCGGCGAGCCCGAAAACAACGCGCGAAACGCAGACTCGTCGAGACCCGCGAGATCAGCGAGCCGGGGCGCCGTCAGCTCGGTCCGGGGATGAAAGGCGGCTTCGCGGGCCCGCGCGGCATATTTGTTCCACGGGCAGACCGCAAGACAATCGTCGCAGCCGTATATCCGGTTGCCCATGGCGGCGCGAAACTCGGGTGCGATATGGCCCTTATGCTCGATGGTCAGGTAGGAAATGCAACGCCTGGCGTCGAGCTCGTGGGGTGCGGGAAACGCGTCGGTCGGACAGACCGCCAGGCAACGGGTGCACGAGCCGCAGTGATCCCGACCCGGCGCATCGGGCGGCAGGTCGAGCGCCGTGAACAACTCGCCCAGGAACAGCCAGGACCCGAATCCGCGGGAGACCAGGTTGGTATGTTTGCCCTGCCAGCCGAGTCCGGCGCGCTCGGCGAGCGGCTTCTCCATCACTGGCGCCGTATCGACGAACAGCTTGACCTCGGTGTCGAAGGTGTCGGCGACTCGGCGGGCGAGCTGGCGGAGACGGCTCTTGAACACGGCGTGGTAGTCCCGCCCCTGGGCGTAGGCGGCGATCGTGCCTCGTTCGTGCCGTTCAAGAGCCGCTAAGGGGTCGGCGGCCGGACCGTAATTCATCCCGAGAACGACGACGCTTCGGGCGTCCGGCCAGAGCGCCACGGGCGCGACGCGGCGGGCTTGCGTATCGGGAATCCAGTTCATGTCGCCGAAATGACCCTGGTCGATGAAGGCTTGCAGGCCCGCACCGTCAGGGGAATGCGGCGCCGCGGCCGCAACGCCGATGGTGTCGAATCCCAGTGCCCGGGCCATCGCGATGATCTGCTCCTTGGGCCCGACTCCTTGCGGCGCTGGCATCGCCACCGGCCTCAGAAGTCGAGGTCGGCGTAGTGCTTCGGCGGCGTCGCGCCTGGGATGCTGTCGGCCAGCAGCGGCCGGAAGGACGGACGGCACTTGACCCGGGTGTACCAGTCCTTGGCAGTCGTGAAATCCTCCCACGGGACGTCGCCCAGATAATCGACGACCGAGAGATGGCAGGCCGCCGCAATATCGGCGAGCGAGAAATCGTCGCCCGCAAGCCAGGTACGCCGATCCGCAAGGTAACCGATATAGTCGAGATGGGTGCGCAGGTTCTGCTGACCCGCACGGATCGCCTGGGCATCGGGTTCACCCATCGCCATGAAGCGCTTCATGAATTTCTCGCCAACCAGATGCTCTGTAACTTCCCCGTTTAACTTGACGTCGCACCAGTCCGCGATCCGGCGTACCTCCGCGCGAAACAGCGGCCCGGTCCCGATCATCGGACGTTCGGGAAAGACATCTTCGAGATATTCACAGATCGGCCCGCTGCCCGCGACGACCTCGCCGTCGGGCTCGATCAGGACCGGCACGACGCCCGCCGGGTTCATGGCCAGGAAGTCGATGCGCCGTTCCCAGATCCGCTCGATCTGGAGCTCGAATTCGACGCCTTTCTCAGCGAGCGCGACGCGCACAGTGCGACAAAACGGTGAGAGCCAGAGGTGATAGAGCTTGCGCATTGCGCCGAAGTCTACTCCAAGAGCCAGGCGGAAAACACCGCAAGCCCCGGTCGGTGAGGAAGCCGGGCTCACGCAGATGTGATTCGGGCGCGACCACCGCCAAGGACTATCCTGCGTGTCATGAGCGGCAGAATTTTCCGTTCGCTCGCCACCGTGGCTGTCGCGGGCGCGTTGTCTTTTTCGGCGGCTTGGTTCTTCGATCCGGCGCAGGCCAAGCGCTTGAGCGCGCCCGTGGTGGTCGTCGAACTGTTCACGTCCCAGGGCTGCGCCGCCTGTCGGCCGGCCGACGACATGCTCGCGAACCTAGCCGGACAGGACGGCGTCCTCGTCTTGTCGTTTCATGTCGATACTTGGGATTATGCGGGCTGGCAGGATCCGTTTGCCCTGGACGCTGCGACCGAACGTCAGACGAACTACGCCCACATGATCGGCCGCGCGACAGCTTACACGCCTGAAATGGTCATCAACGGAGTCACGCACATTCCGGGCCTGGATCCGGAAACCGTCGGCGATGCCGTCGAAACTGCGGCACAGCGCGCGGCGACGGTGCCCCTGAAGATCAGCCATGACGCGGAGCAGCGGCTGCGGGTGACGATCACGGAGGGGACGAGCACGGGGGTGGCAACGATCTGGCTTCTGGCGATCGACCGTCGGCATGCCACCGAGGTTCCAGCCGGTGAAAACCAAGGCGCGACGATCGTGAATTACAACGTGGTGCGGACCATGGCGCGAATCGGCAGCTGGGCGGGCGACCCACTGGACCTGCATTTGCCGGCCACGCAGACCCACGAGATATGGGACAAAGGCGAGGGCTGCGCCGTGTTGCTGCAGCTCGAAGAGACAGGGGAGATCCTCGGCGCCCAGATCCTCTGGTTTCACGACGGTTGAGCGTCCCCGGGGCTCCCGACGCACGCCGCACACCGCCCCGGGTCCTAGCCTATATAGCCTCTTGCCATGACCGCCGAGAGACGGCGCGCGAAGCCCGCCGGATCGGGCAGGGACTCGCCCTCGAGGATCCGAGCCTGGTCGAACAGCAGCCAAGCCGCCTCGGCGAGATCGTCGTTCGCCCCGTCGCTGCCGACCCGCGATGCCAGGCCCCTGATCAGGGTGTGGGTCGGGTTGAGCTCCAGGATCCGCGCCGTGTGACCCTCGAACTGCTGGTGATGGCGCAACAATCGCTCAAGATGCATGTCCATGTCACCCTCATCAGCGATCAGACAGACGGGGCTGTCCGTGAGGCGGTCGGAGACACGGACATCCTTCACCGACTCGCCCAGCGTGAGCTTGACCATGGCGATCAGGGAGGAAAGGTCGGCCTCGGGTTCCTTGATCGGCTCTTCCGCTTCACCGGATGGCGCGCTCTCGATCGCACCAAGATGGGCCGCACCCCGCTTCGCCGATTTGAGCGGCTTCTCGGCGTAGCCGTCCACCGCGCCGATCCAGAATTCGTCGATCGGATCGGTCATCAGTAGAACCTCGACACCCTTGCTCGCATAACCTTCGAGCTGCGGGCTCCTGCGCAAGGCGTCGGGATCATCGCCGGTGATGTAGTAGATCGCGTCTTGTCCCGGCTTCATCCGCTCGACGTAGGTATCGAGCGAGACGAGGCCGTCGGGCGAAGCGGTGGACCGGAACCGCGTCAGCCCGAAAAGCTTGTCGCGCCGCTCGGGATCCTCATAGAGCCCTTCTTTCAGAACCGCGCCGAACTCGGTCCAGAAGGCGGCGTATTCGTCGGGCGCCTTCTCCGCCTTCTTGCCGAGTTCCGTGAAGACCCGCTTGACCAGGCCGTTTCGGATTTTCTGCAGAATCGGATCGCGCTGAAGCATCTCGCGGCTCACATTGAGCGGCAGATCGTCGGAATCGACAACGCCCCGCAGGAAACGCAGATATGCCGGTACCAGACCCTCGCACTCGTCGGTGATGAAGACCCGTTTGACATAAAGCTTGACGCCATGGTGGCGCTGCGGATCGAAGAGGTCGAACGGCTGCGTTCCCGGGATGAACAGCAGGCTGCTGTATTGAATCTTGCCTTCGGCCCGCAAATGAAGCGTCAGCCAGGGTTCGTCCATGCCGTGAGAGACGTGGTGGTAGAACTCGGTGTACTGCTCGTCGGTGATCTCGCGCTTGGAACGCTGCCACAGCGCCGAAGCGCGGTTCATCGTCTCGCTTTCACCGTCGACGAACAGCTTTATGGGCAGCGCGATGTGGTCGGAATATTTCTTGATGATCGTCGCCAGACGGAGCGGATCGAGATACTCGTTTTCGCCCTTACGCAGATGGAGGACGATCCGCGTCCCTCGGACGACATCGCCGGCCACCTCGACCTCGAACGCACCCTGTCCTTCCGAGACCCAGTGCCAGCCCTGATCTTCCCCCGCCTTCCGGGTGAAAACCTCGACCTTCTCGGCGACCATGAACGCGGAATAGAAGCCGACGCCGAACTGGCCGATCAGCGCCACGTCCTTCGATGCATCGCCGGTCAACTGGCTCATGAATTCGCCGGAGCCCGATCGCGCGATGGTGCCGAGATTTTCAACCAAGTCATCGTGGTTCATACCGACACCGTTGTCCGCGATCATTATCGTCCTCGCCTTCTTGGCGAACGAAACGGATACACCGAGATCGGGATCATCGCCCAGCAAGTCGGATTCGGTGAGCGCGCGGTAGCGCAGCTGATCGCAGGCGTCGGACGCATTGGAAATCAGCTCGCGCAGAAAAATTTCCTTGTCGCTGTAGAGCGAGTTGATGACGATATCGAGGAGCTTCGCGACCTCCGCCTGAAAGGCGTGACTTTCCGCGGCCTTCGCCTTGGTTTTTGCCATGGTTGCTGTATCCCCTGATTATAATGCTAGCCGACGCGCTCCATATTTGCAGACCCCGCCCAATGTTCAAGGGGTGCAGCGGCCCGGCTCCTCGATTTTCGGTTGAATGATCGATGGGCGGACACAAAATGGCACGAAGCCGGCGAAATCGGCGGTGTCCGTCTGCGACGCCTGGAGCGGTTTTGGGAAGGAATACCGATGGCAGCAGCGTTTGAAATTACGTTTCGCGATATCGACCCAAGTGAGGCGATCGAAGCAGCGATCCGCGAAAAGGCACGGAAGCTCGAACAGTTTCACGATCGCATCACATCGTGCCGGGTGGTGGTGGCAGCTCCGCATCGCCACCGGCATAAAGGCAAGCGTTATCAGATCTCGATCGATTTGGTGATGCCGGGTGGCCAGGTCATCGTGAATCACGAGCCCGGCGATCAAAACGCCCACGAAGACATTTATGTGGCAATCCGCGATGCCTTTGACGCCGCCAAGCGCCAACTCCGCAACGCAGGGCGCAAGAAATCAGGCGAGGTCAAGAGCCACGAGACGCCGCCCCACGGGCGGGTCATTCGGCTGTTCGCCGCGCAGGGATACGGATTCATCGAGGCGGTCGACGGACGCGAATACTACTTCCATAAAAACAGCGTGCTGAATGCCAGCTTCGACAAGCTGGAGGTCGGCTCTGAAGTACGCTTCGCGCCCGAGGAGGGAGTCGAAGGCCCCCAGGCACGCTCGGTTCAAGCCGTCGGCAAACACCATCTGGGGGATTTCCCGAGCGACGAGTCCTGAGCGTCCCTGGCGGCGGTCTGGGAGCGTCCCTGGGAGGCGCACTCTTGCCTTCCACCGTTTGACGCGAGATGATTCGCCCATGAGGTTGCCTGCCGGAAACCGGTGCCGCGTTACCGCAGTGCTGGGCCCGACCAATACGGGTAAGACCCATCTTGCGGTCGAACGCATGCTCGGTCATCGCACCGGCATGATCGGGTTTCCACTGCGGCTGCTCGCGCGGGAAATCTACGACCGGGTCGTGGCGGCACGGGGGCCGGGCGCGGCGGCGCTCGTGACCGGCGAGGAAAAACGCATCCCGCCGAACCCAAAATATTTTCTCTGCACCGTCGAATCGATGCCGCTTGACCGGGCGGTCGACTTCGTCGCGATCGACGAGATCCAGCTCGCCGCCGACCGCGAGCGCGGTCATGTCTTCACCGATCGCCTGCTCCACGCCCGGGGCCGGGACGAAACCATGTTTCTCGGTGCGGAGACGATCCGTCCTTTGCTCCGACGCTTGGTGCCCGAAGCCGAATTCATCGCCCGACCCCGTTTTTCAAAGCTCTCCTATGCGGGCCGCAAGAAACTCAGCCGTCTTGAGCCGCGCTCCGCCATCGTCGCGTTTTCCGTCGCCAACATCTATGCGGTCGCCGAACAGATGCGCCGGCAGCGCGGCGGCTGCGCCGTCGTCCTCGGCGCGCTCAGCCCGAGCACACGAAACGCGCAGGTCGCCCTCTACGAGGCCGGCGAGGTCGACTACCTAGTGGCAACGGACGCAATCGGCATGGGTCTCAATATGGATGTCAATCATGTCGCGTTCTGGTCGCTCAGCAAATTCGACGGCCGCTCGATACGCCGGCTGACGGCACCCGAGCTTGCTCAGATCGCGGGCCGCGCGGGACGCCATATGAGCGACGGAACGTTCGGTGGCACGGAGGCGGCCGGCGACTTTGAACCGGAGCTCGTCGAAGCCATCGAAAACCATCGCTTCGGAACGCTGAAACGGTTGTACTGGCGAAACCGCACGCTCAACTTCAGAAGCCCCCGGACTCTGTTGCGCAGCCTCGAGGCCGGGCCCCCCGATCCCGTCCTGTTGCGCGGCCCATCGGCGGACGACAGCCTCGCCCTGGCAACGCTGGCGAAGGATTCCGAGGTCGGCGCGCGGGCAAGCAACCCGGGCGCAGTCCAGACTCTGTGGGACGTCTGCCAGATTCCCGACTTCCGGAAACTCTCACCCGAAAGCCACGCGGGGCTGCTCAAGCGCATTTTTCTGCATCTCGCGGAGGACGACGGGCGGTTGCCCGACGACTGGATCGCCAGACATGTATCGAGGCTCGATCGCACGGATGGCGACATCGAAACGCTGATGGGGCGAATTGCCGGAATCCGGACCTGGACCTATGTCGCCCACCGGAGCGACTGGCTCGACGATGCTGCCGGCTGGCAGGCCCGCAGCCGGGCGATAGAAGACCGGCTTTCCGACGCATTGCACGACCGACTGACCCAGCGCTTCGTCGACCGGCGCGCCGCCTATCTCGCCCGTCGTCTACGTTCCGATGACCGGTTGCTGGGGACGGTGACCGACGCAGGTGACGTGATTGTCGAGGGCCACCGGGTCGGTGTCCTCGACGGCTTTCGCTTCCGGCCCGATCCAGACGAGCGGGAGGACGGGTCCCGGTTGTTGACGACGGCCGCGCGCCGTATTTTGACGGATGCGATGGCGCACCGGATCGCCGCTTTGTGCGCGGATCCCGACCGGAGGTTCACGCTCGACGAGACCGGAGCGATCCAGTGGCGAAGCGGGCCCGTAGCGCGACTGGCACCCGGAGAGGGACTGCTCACACCCCAAATTGCGCTGGTGCCGAGCGATCTTCTGAGCGGACCCCAGCGTGATCGCCTGCGTCGCCGCCTCGCGCTGTGGCGCGACCGTGAGATCGAACGGCGGCTCGGGCGTCTGCTCCGCTTGGCCGATGCACCGCTCAAGGGCGCCGCCCGCGGCCTTGCGTTCCAGCTCGTGGAGGGAGCCAGCATCGTCGCCTGCACCGATGCCCGCGATCAGATCAACGCCCTGACACCAGCCGACCGAAGAACGCTCACCGATCTCGGCGTGAAACGGGGGGTGCATTACGTCTATGTGGACACACTCCAAAGCGGCGTGCGCCTTGAGTTGCGGGCGAGGCTGTGGGCGGCCGCCAACGCGTGGCACGGCCCGCTGCCGGTACCGACCAGCGGACGGGTCTCGATTGCCGTCGACCCCGATATGCCGACGGCCTACTACCGGGTGATCGGCTATCCCGTCTTCGGTCCCCGGGCGATCCGGGTCGATATCGCCGAGAGGCTCGCGGCCCGAGTTCGCCGCCTTGCGAGAAACGGACCGGTCTCGCTCACCGCCGGTCTTGCAACGTTGGCCGGCTGTAGCACGTCGATCCTGGCGCTGGTACTGGCGGAAATGGGATTTCGGCCGGTCGAAGGCGGACCGGAAGACGCTCTTCGCTTCGCGTTGCCGGAACGCAAGCGTCCGCGCGGTCGTGCCCGCAAGACGGACACCAAACGAAGGAAGTCGCGGGAGGCGGACGATTCACCCTTCGCCAAGCTCGCGTCCCGCCGACCCGGGGATGAGGATACGCGATCGTGACGGACAGATCCGTCGGCGAGAGCCGCGAGCTGCGTCTCGATCGCTGGCTGTTTCATGCCCGTTTCTTCAAGTCACGCTCCCTTGCCCAGCGTTTTTGCGAAGCGGGCAAGGTACGTATCAATCGGATACGAACCCGCAAGGCGCATTATGCGTTGCGCCCCGGAGATGTGTTGACGTTCGCCCTGGGGTCCCGGGTAAGGATCGTCCGCGTGCACGCCCTGGGCAAGCGCCGGGGACCCGCGCCCGAGGCCCGAACCCTTTATGAGGACCTGTCACCGGCCGCCCCGCCGACAGTAGGCATACCGCGGCCCTGATCGGGCTGCCGGATGCCTGTCGCGCACACCGTCTCGAATGGCTTGAACCAGGATTCGCCGCAGCCTATATCTTCTAACGGACGACGATGATCAACCGATTGCGAAAACTCCTCTCGGGTGAACTTGAAACACCCGCTGGCAATCATGCGGCCGATGAGTTGCAACTTGCGGCGGCCTCGCTACTCGTCGAGGCGGCACGACTCGACGGTGTCTACGATGCGATCGAGCGCGACGCACTGACCGGCGCGCTCATGCGCCGGTTCGAACTCTCGGGAGAAGAGACGGAATCCCTGATAGAGGCCGCCGAGCAGGCTCAAGACGATTCAGCCCAGCTTCACCGCTTCGTCAAGACGATCCGGGATGATTTTTCAGCCGACGAACGCATCGAAATGATTGAAATGCTGTGGGAAGTGGTATACGCCGACGGCGAACTACACCCGTACGAAGCGAATCTAATGCGTCGGGTGGGCGGCCTACTCTATGTAACGGATCGCGACAGGGGTGCAGCCCGCAAGAGAGTATTGGAGCGCATAGGGTCGTCATCGTGACCTCCCGTGCCCAATTTGTGCAGTCAGCGGTGTGCGATCGGGTTCTTGGAATCGACTGGAGAGTTGCATGACGTACGTTGTGAAAGACGCCTGCATTCGATGCAAATATATGGATTGCATCGAAGTTTGCCCCGTGGATTGTTTCTACGAGGGCGAAAACATGCTCGTGATTCACCCCGACGAATGCATCGACTGCGGTGTTTGCGAACCCGAATGCCCGGTGGAGGCGATCGTTCCCGATACGGATGGCGACATCGCCGACTGGGTGGAATTCAATAGAAAATACTCTGAATCCTGGCCCAACATCACCCGCAAGGGCGAACCGCCGGCGGATGCCGATCAGTGGGTGGACGCACCGGACAAGATGAAAAATTTCTCGGAGAGACCAGGTCAGGGGTCCTGAACAGGCGACCTTGACAGTTGTAGCTGATTTATAGAGATTCCCGGTTAACTATTTAAAATGCTGGATTTTTTTCATCCCTTGTGGTAGGGTCCAGCAATAATCTCGTCGCATCGGCAGAGTTCAGTTCCGGTATCCGTGACATATCGGGGCGAGGAGAGTTTTGGGCAAGATATCTGCAGCGAAGCATTATCGGCGGGCTGGTCGGGCAAATTGAATGATTTGCATGCGGTCACGCCGTCAGACAGCGATGCCAGGTCTTTTTGCGCGTCCTTCCATCTAAGGAAAGAGGATACATGACTGAGAAGCTTGCGTTTCGTGTCAACGATCACGTCGTCTACCCGTCGCACGGCGTCGGCAAGGTTACAGGGGTCGAATCCCAGATGATCGGCGAAACCAAGCTGAAATTCTTCGTCGTGGATTTCGAGCGCGACAAGATGACCTTGCGCGTTCCCACCTCGAAAGCGGTGGGGGTAGGCATGCGCAAGCTGTGTTCGCCTGCACAGATGAAGACGGCGATGTCGGCCCTGAAACGCCGCGCGCGAGTCAAACGCGTAATGTGGAGCCGGCGCGCCCAAGAATACGAAACCAAACTTCATTCCGGCGATCCGGTTTCGATCGCCGAGGTCGTGCGCGACCTGCATGTGGGCAGTGGCCAGGCGGATCAGTCCTATAGCGAACGTCAGATGTACGAAGCCGCCCTCGAGCGGCTCGCGCGCGAGGTTGCCGCGATCGAGAAAATCGACACCGAGGCCGCAGCGGAGAAGCTCGAGCAGGTGCTCGCCGCCGCCTGAGCGCTATCGTGCTCCTCGCCGGTACCGCGGGCACGAGAGCCGCCCCGGATCGTCGGGTAGGGGAGCCCGCGTGACGGATAAATCCGGAATATTCGCCGAAATCAGGGGCGCCGAGCGCATCTGGGCGGTTGCCGCAATTCATGGCGAGGCCGAGCAGCTTGTGCGACTTCACAGCCAGCTCGAGAAGCGCTTCAGACCGGGCGACCGGCTCGTCTATCTCGGCAATTACGTGGGCTGCGGACCTGCCAGCGTCGAATCCGTCGACGAGCTGCTGCGCTTCCGCCGTGGACTGCTCGGGCGTCCGGGCGCGATGGCTTGCGATGTCGTTTACATCCGCGGGCGCCAAGAGGAGATGTGGGACCGCCTCACGCAGCTTCAGTTTGCGGTCAACCCCGTCGAGGTGCTGGGCTGGATGCTCGAGCGCGGCATCGGCGAAACGCTAGAAGCCTACGGCAAGGCGCCGGCAGACCTCCTAGCCCGCGCGCGCTCAGGGGCGCTCGAATTGGCTCGGCTCGGCAACGAACTCCGAGAGGCGATCCACGCACATCCCAGTCATGCGGATTTGTTTGCCGCCATCCGACGGGCAGCCTACACGGCAAACACCGAGCTGATTTTCGTTCATTCGGGCTACGACCCCGCCCGACCGCTGGAAATCCAGGACGACGCACTGTGGTGGGGTAGCGAGAGCTTCGACACCATCGAGGCGCTGGACACCGGCACCTGCAAGGTGATCCGTGGGCTGGATCCCGTCCGGCGTGGCCCTCGCAGCACGGCCTGGACGGAGACCATCGACGCCGGCTGCGGCTTTGGAGGCCCGCTTCGAGCCGTCTGCTTCGATTTGTCGGGTGCCACGGTCGACAGGCTGGACAGCTAAACGCATTCAACCAAATATGGACGAGATTTAATTCAGAATCCCACACGCCATGATTATGTTGTCATGAAAATATTTTAGAATATTATTTTATTACAACGGCTTAATAAAACAGACGAATATAGTCCGAATTTCGTTGATTTCCTTTCCGGCACCTTTTAAAACTATTCCAAATAACGGCATCACGCGTCCCAGAGGACGCCGCCGCTAGGACAGGACAATGAGCTACTCCGAGACTGCCGAAAGCCAGCGGGCCAATCGACGATTTATCAAGGACGCAGTGCGCACGCCGCTACTCTCCCGGGAACGGGAATTCGACCTCGCCCGACGCTGGCGAAACGATGAGGACGAGGCGGCGCTGCACGAATTGATCCGCGCATACACCCGGCTCGCCATCAGCACGGCGGCGAAATATCGCAATTACGGCCTGCCCATGAGCGATCTCGTTCAGGAGGGCAATATCGGGCTGATGCAGGCCGCCGCCCGCTTCGATCCCGACCGCGAGGTGCGCTTCTCGACATACGCGACCTGGTGGATCCGTTCGGCAATGCAGGATTACATCCTGCGCAACTGGTCGATCGTGCGTACCGGCACGACGGCAGCCCAGAAGTCGCTCTTCTTCAATTTCCGGCGGCTGAGGGCGCGGATCGAGAGCGCGAGCGGCGGAACCCTGGATGCCGGAGGGCGTGATACCATCGCCGACGTACTGGGTGTGAACCTCGTTGACGTCGAAGCCATGGAGGGCCGGCTCAGCCGAAGCGATCAGTCACTAAACGCCGTGGTCGGCGAGAGCGGCGAAGACGAATGGCAGGACTTCATTCCCGATACCCGTCCCAGCCCGGAAGACATCGTCGTCGAGATACGCGACAACCAGACCCGCTCGCGCTGGCTCGCCAACGCACTCAAGGAGCTGACCGCCCGGGAACAGACGATCATCAGCGAGCGCCGTCTGCGGGACGAAGCCGTGACCCTGGAGGCGCTCGGCAAGGAACTGGGCATTAGCAAGGAGCGGGTCCGGCAGATCGAACACAAAGCCCTGCAGAAGCTTCGCGCATCCATCGAAAAGCAAATCCTCGATCCGAAGGATCTTTTGCCGGACCACTGACGGCCCACCGATTCCCAACGGCCCGAATGTCGCCCGGCTGAGCCTGCCCGGCCCCCATCGAATGTGCGGGCCTCGATCCGAATCGATGGCATAATCCCGCATGGGGCACCGAACGCGCCCGAGCGAATAGCCCTTCCAGCCAAGGATCCGGATCCCGCGAAATGAAGAACTTCGACTTTCTGGTCATCGGCGCCGGCGTGGCCGGTGCGGCAGCCGGCTACGGACTGGCCTCCACCGGTCGAGTGGCCCTGCTCGAACGGGAGGCAACACCCGGCTATCACTCGACCGGCCGCTCGGCGGCACTCCACACGGAGACCTATGGCAACGCGGTGATTCGGGCGCTTACGGTGGGGAGCCGCGATTTTCTGCTCGAGCCGCCGACGGGATTCGCGGATCATGCGATCCTGAGCCCGCGCGGCGCGATGATCATCGGACGCGCGGATCAGATCGCGCTTCTCGACGCCGCTTTCGAGGACAGCGTCCGGCTGGTTCCAACTGTCCGCCGTCTCAGCGCCGAGGACGCGGTCGCGCGAGTTCCCATCCTGCGCGAAGAGTACGTTGCGGGCGCAGTTTTCGAGCCCGCCGCCATGGACATGGACGTCAACGCGATCCATCAGGGGTTCCTGCGGGGCTTGCGGGCACGGGGCAGTGAACTCGTGGTCAACGCCGAAATCCGCGCGCTGGAGCGAACTGGCGAGGTCTGGTGCGCGGACACACCCGCCGGCAGTTTTCGCGCGCCGGTCGTGATCAACGCTGCTGGCGCCTGGTGCGATGAGATTGCAGGCCTCGCCGACGTCGCACCCATCGGGCTGGTGCCGAAGCGACGCACGGCGTTTACCTTCGATCCACCCACGGGTGCGGATTCCGAGGGTTGGTGCATGGTGATCGGCGCGGCGGAAGAATTCTATTTCAAGCCCGAATCAGGTCGCCTGCTCGGGTCTCCGGCGGACGAAACGCCGGTCGAACCCCAGGATGTGCAACCGGACGAGATGGATATAGCGCTGGGCGCCGACTGGATCATGAAGGCGGCGCACATCGAAATTCGGCGAATCGAGAGTCAATGGGCAGGGTTGCGTAGCTTCGTCGCCGACAAGACTCTGGTCGCCGGGTTCGACCCGGACGCGCCCGGTTTCTTCTGGCTGGCCGGTCAGGGCGGCTACGGCATCATGACCTCGCCCGCCATGAGCCGCGTCGCCGCCGCGCTGGCAAGGAGCTTGGACATTCCGGCGGACCTCGCCGCACATGGCGTCACGGCCGCTGCTCTTTCGCCAACGCGGCTGCGCTGACGCGGCGGGCTAATCGAAAATCGCCTTGAGCTTTCCAAGCGTCGGCCGGTGGGTCAGGTTGAATTCGAGAGGCGTGATCGCGATCGCATTGCGATTGAACAGCACGTCGAGATCGGTACCCGGCTTCTGCGCATGCTCGAGACGCACCGTGCGCATGCCTTCGGCAGAGGGCACGCGCCAGAAATAGGGCACGCCGCGCGCGTCGATCCGGGAATCGAGCACGTCGCCGATCGCGTGACGCCCCTGAGGCACCGCCACGACGCCCGTCACCCCGTCGGGTGGAACATCGGGAAAATTGATATTGATGACCACGTCCCGGGGCCAGCCCGTGCCCAGCAGCTTGCGCAGGACCGTGGGTGCCCACGCTTCGGCAGTTTTCCATTTGAGCGACCCCTTGACGGGCCACGTCTGGCTGAGCGCGGCCGCCCGAACGCCGAGCAGGCTCGCCTCGATCGCGCCCGCGACGGTCCCCGAATAGGTAATGTCCTCGCCGACATTCTCGCCCGAATCGACACCCGAGAGAACGAGGTCCGGCGGCTGGGCCGCGAGGATGTGCTTCACAGCCAAGAATATGCAGTCGGTCGGCGTGCCGTCGACACAGAATCGCCGGGGCGCCAATTTGCGCATGCGCAAGGGCGCGTGCATGGTGAAGTTGTGGGATGCCGCGCTCTGTTGGGATTCGGGCGCGACGGTCCAGACATCGTCGCTTAGGGTCCTGGCGATCCGCTGGAGCACCCGCAGACCCGGCGCCGTAATGCCGTCGTCGTTGCACAGCAGAATTCGAAGCGGACGTCCACGCTGGGCATTCGTCGACCGCCGGGCCACCTTGTGTGCTGTCGTGGTCTTACTCATTCCCCTACACGGCGCTGCAGACCTGCTCGTAGAATCCCGGCCGGTATGGCGCCGGGCGTTTGACAGGGACCGTCCCGCCCCTTAGCCTTCGCCGAGACCCGATTATGTGGACCGTACCAAAGGCATGGCCCGAGCCGCAACATCGAAACCACCGATTTACCAGCGCGTACGCGATCACTTCGTCTCGCAGATCGATCAGGGTGCGCTCAAACCCCACAGCAAGCTACCCTCCGAGCGCGTGCTGAGCGAGACGCTCAAGATCAGCCGGACGACGGCGCGCCAGGCCTTCATTCAGCTCGAGAGCGAGGGTTTCATCTACCGCTCGGACCGGCGTGGCTGGTTCGTCGCGCCACCCCGCCTGCATTATAGCCTTTCGGGCGCCTTCAGTTTTTCGCGCAATGTCGTCACCGAAGGCGGCAAGCCCGGTGCGCGCGTGCTGTCGGCGGAGATCGCCGTTCCGCCGCGCTGGATCCGCGAGCGCTTGGGGCTGGGGCCCAAGGAACAGGCCCACAAGACCCTGCGTCTACGCCTGATAAGCGGCGAGCCCGCGATGATCGAAGAGAGCTACGTGCCGGCACGCCGGTTTCCGGGATTTCACGACCATGACCTTCGCCGCTCGTTCTTCGATATCTGGAAGGACGGCTACGGCGTCGAAGCGGAGCACCATGAGGTTTCGCTCCGGCTCGTCGAACTGGGCGACGACGAAGCCCGGCTGCTAGGGCAAAAACCGGGCAGTGCGGGAATTCTGGTCACCCAGGTGATCTTCGATCGAGACGGCCGACCCATCGATGTCGACAACCTGTATTGGCGGGGCGACGCCGCCGAGTTCACGGTGAGCGGCCGGGTCGAATAGCCGGGGAAGGAAAATCTCCTTCTGGTACGGACCAATCTTGAAGCCTGCGCCGCGCCTCGTGACGATCGCACCGGCGCACGTGTGCGGATAGAACAAGGGGGACCCATCATGGCCGACAGCTTTCCCGACCAGGCCCGGATCGTGATTATCGGCGGCGGCGTGGTGGGCTGCTCGACCGCCTATCACCTGACTCATAACGGCTGTGCGGACGTCGTCATCGTCGAGAAGGCGAAGCTCACGTCGGGCTCGACCTGGCACGCGGCCGGTGCGATCGCCCAATATCGGCCGAACAACAATCTGATGAACCTCGCGGGCTATGCAATCCGCCTGATCCCCGAACTCGAAGCGGAAACCGGCCAGGGGACGGGCTGGCGCCAGACCGGCGGCATGCGAATCAGCACCCGCAAGGAGCGGCGCGCCGAGTATGAGCGCACGATCACAGCGGCGCGCTCGTTCGGCCTGGAGATGGGCCTGATCGGCCCCAAGGAGGCGGGTGAGAAATTTCCGGTGATGACCGTCGACGATCTCGACTGCTCGATCTGGATCCCGTCGGACGGTCTGGTCAGCCCCGCGGATATGACCATGGCGCTCGCCAAAGGCGCGCGCATGAAGGGTGCGCGGATTTTCGAGGACACCACGGTGACCGATTTGGTGGTCAAGGACGGGCGCCTCCAGGCCGTCGTCACCGATCAGGGCACAGTGAATTGCGAGACGGCGGCGATCTGCGCCGGCATCTGGTCGCGCAAGCTTGGGCGTCTCGCCGGCGTGACCATCCCGATCTGGCCGTCGCATCACTGTTACATGATCACCGAGGCAATCGACGGGGTGACGCCGGACCTGCCGGTGATGCGCGACCCGGAACTGTGGCACTACATCCGCGAGGAGGTGGGTGGGCTGATGGTCGGCCAGTACGAGCCTGACCCGATCCCCTACCCCGATTCGGCGGTGCCCGACGAGCACGCCTTTCACCTCATGCCCGAGAGCCTCGATCATTTCATGCCCCACATGATGCCCTTGATCCACCGCTTCCCGGTGCTCGAGACTGCGGGCGTGAAGACCTGGATCCACGGCCTCGAATCCTTCACCGAAGACCAGAACCCGGTGCTGGGGGAAACCGCCGTGGACGGCCTGTTCACCGCCTGCGGTTTTAACGCCTACGGCATTACCGTGGGACCTGGCTTCGGCATGGCGCTTGGCGAGTGGATGCTCAACGGCGTGCCGCCCTTCGACCTCTGGGGCACGGACATTCGCCGCTTCGCCGCTTACCACGGCTCGGACGCACAGACGAAAGCCCGCGCGATCGAGGGCCAGGGCCACCACTACACGGTCCACTGGCCCTACGAAGAACCGGTCGTCGGTCGGCCGCTTCGTCGCTCGGCGGTCTATGAGCGTCTGGCCGCTGCGGGCGCATGCTTTGGCACCAAGGCAGGCTGGGAACGGCCTAACTGGTTCGCGCCGGCGGATGTGGAGCCGAAGGACATCTATGGGTTCGGCCGGCAGAACTGGTTTCCCCACGTTGCGGCCGAGCATCGCACCTGCCGGGATGCCGCCGCGCTGTTCGACCAGTCCTATTTCTCGAAGTTCATGCTGGTGGGCCGGGATTCCCTGCCCGTGCTCCAGCGGATCTGTGCCGGCGATCTTTCGAAACCGCCCGGGCGGCTCAGCTATACACAAATGCTCAACGAGCGCGGCGGAATCGAGTGTGATCTGACCGTCGCCCGGCTGGCAGACGACGCGTTCTACATCGTGACGGGCACGGCCTTTACGATTCACGACGGACGGCACATCCGGCGTCATATCCCCGATGGCCTCGACGCTCACCTGGTCGACGTGACCTCAGGCTACGGAACGCTCAGCGTGATGGGGCCCCGGGCGCGGGATATCCTGGGCGCGGTGGCCGAGGGCGATGTCAGTCACGCGGGCTTTCCATTCGGAGCGGTTCGCGAGATCTACGTAGCAGGCGCGCCGGTCCGGGCCATGCGCCTGACGTTTGTTGGTGAGCTGGGCTGGGAGTTGCACATCCCGACGGACTACATGCTCACGGTCTACGACGCGCTGATCGAGGCGGGCACGCCGCTTGGGATGGCCCCGGCGGGCTATCGCGCCATCGATTCCCTGCGCCTCGAGAAGGGCTACCGGGTGTGGGCCGCCGACATCGGACCCGACTACACGCCACTCGAGGCGGGCCTGGGCTTCGCGGTCTCGTTCAAGAAGGACGTCGACTTCATCGGCAAGGCCGCGCTGCTCGCCCAGCGGGAGAAACCGCTCACCCGGCGCATGGTCGGTTTTACGATCGACGATCCCGACGCGATAATCCTTGGACGCGAGACGATCTACCGTGACGGGCAGAATATGGGCTGGATCACCTCGGGCGGACACGGCCATACAATCGGGCGGGAGATTGCACTGGGCTATTTACGTCACGACACGGGCCTCGACGATGCGCTGATCGGCTCGGGTGCGTACGAGATCGAGATCGCGACCCGCCGCTTCCCCGCGACCCTGCACACCGAAGCGCTCTACGACCCCGCGAACGCCTGGATCCGGGTCTAACAAGGGGCCGCACCCGGCCCCTCAGGCGAGCAGGCGGTCCTCATAGGGGTAGCGCGAGAGGCGGGCGGCGTCGGTTTCGGTGACCAGCACCTGTTCCTCGAGCTTGACACCCTCCGCGCCGCCCGGGGCGCCGATGTAGGATTCGACACAGAGCGTCATCCCCGCTTCGATCCGCCCGGCATAACCCCAGCCTTCGAAATCCTGGGCATGCACGATGCCCGGCCACTCATCGGCCAGCCCACCCCGTGGGCGCGGAAGCTATAGCGCTGCGCGGCGTAGGGCTTGGGCACGTCGCCCACGGCTTCGGTGTAGTCCCGGAACGACAGGCCGGGCGCCAATTCGGCGATGCCCCGCTCGATCTGCTCGTAGGCGACGCGGTAGAGCCGGCGCTGCTCGTCGGTGGGCGCGCCGGCGCCGCACAACCAGCTGCGCGAGATATCGGCGCAATTGCCGTAGGGGCCAATTAGATCCGTATCGAACAACACCAGATCGCCCGCCGCGATGACCCGCTCGCCGCATTCCTGATACCAGGGATTGGTCCGCGGACCCGAGGTGAGCAGACGGGTCTCGATCCATTCGCCGCCGCGCTCGATATTGACCTGGTGAAGGATCGACCAGAGGGCGTTCTCGGAAATACCCGGTTCGAGCGCTCCCTGCATCGCCGCCATATCCGCCTCGCAGACGGCGATCGCCGCTGCCACGGCATCGAGTTCATCGGCCGACTTGATGGCACGCGCCTGCTCCATCAACGCCTGGCCTTCGTGAAGCGTCACGCCCTTCGCGCCCAACGCGAGCGCCCCGGCGGGATCGAGCCGGTCGTGGGCGAGACGCCGGTTGTTGCCGCCGTGGGCAGCCATCAGGTCGGAGAGTTCCGCCGCCCAGATCCGGGCCTTTTCGTCGATTCTGGAGCCCGCGGTGAAGAAAAACCAGGATGTCGCCGGGCGCACCTCGTCGATCGTCGGAAGCTCGTCCCAGAGGTGCTCGCAGCCTTTGAACTCGAAGAGCGTGACGGGTCCTTGCGCCGGGATATAGACGTAACGCGCCGGATTGTGCAGACACCAGACCTGCATATTCGAAGCGTCCGTCGCATAGCGGATATTGACGGGATCGAACAGGACAATGCCGGCGAAGTCGTTCTCGGCGAGCAGTTCGCGGACCCGGCCCAGACGATAGGCGCGAAGCGCCGGCAGATCGACGGCAGGGCCCGCGGCCTGATCGGTCACGAATTGTCTCGGGGGTGCGTCATCGCTCCGCTATTCGACGACCAGCTTGACCTGCTGGCCGGGCGTCAGCGGCTGGCCAGATATCAGACCGTTGATTGCGAGGAAGGTTTCGAGCGGGAAGTCGTCGACCCTCATGCGCCGGGCCATGCTCTCGGCGGTCTCGCCGCTGCGGACCGTGGCGATATCGATCCGCTGCGGCTTGAGAGCCGCCGCCTCGGAATTGGTGAGACGCCGAAAGCTGTAGGTCGTGCGCCGCAAGTCCTCGTCGAAAGCTTCGGCTACGCCGACCGGCGTGATGAACGTGAACCGGTAGATGGCGTCCGCCGCGAAACGTATCGCGATCAACCGGATGTCGACCCACTCGCCGTCGCGCTGCAAGCGGAGCGAGCCGGTCGCCGCGTCGAAGCCGTTGACGGTCAGCCGTTCCGCGTCGTCGAGCGTGCGCCCTTCAGCCCAGTCGTTGACCAGATACCAGACGATGCCGAGATCGTTCTCGGGCGGATCATCGCCATCGAATATCATCACAGAGCCGTTCTCGTGCTCGCCGATGACCGCCGCATCGGAGTTGGTCAGTCGAAAACCGGGCGGCGCCTCGAAGCGGAAGCGCAAGACCGGATGGGCGAACAGGCGGCCCTTCACGAAGCCTTGATCGGGCGAATCGCCCCAGACCAAGCCATCGATCATGCGCAGGTAGAGTTCGCGGTCCTGGGCCAGGGTGGTATTCGAATGGCTCCTCGCTTCCTCGGCGGCCTGGGCGATCCGATCGGCGGTCCGGGGATGGGTCCGAAACAGGTCGGGCGTCGGTTCGACCCCCTCCTCGCCGGCAATCTTAGCGGACAGCGCGCTCTCGGCCTCGAGCTGACCCAGGAAGCTGCGCATCGCCATCGGGTCGTAGCCCGCCCGGGAGAGATAGCGGATGCCGAGGCGGTCGGCCTCGAGCTCCTGCTCGCGGGAGTAGCCCAACAGGTAGAGCTGCGCGCCGGTGCCGGCGAGATTGGTCAGCATCGGGCTGTCGGCAAGGATGCTGAGGATGTTCAGCCCGATGTTGGCGGCCACCGCCTGACTGTAGCGCTGGGCGGAGTGACGCGCCGTGACGTGGCCGATTTCGTGGGCGATGATGCCGGAGAGCTCGGCCTCGCTGTTGGCCAGCGCCATCAACCCGCGGGTGACGTATACGTAGCCGCCTGGCAGCGCGAATGCATTGACCACCGGGCTGTCGAGCAGCGTGAAGGTGAACGGCTGGTCGGCCATCTCCGAAGTCGCGGCGAGCAGCCGGCCCAGGCTGCCGACGTAGCGAACGATGTTCGGATCGTCGTAGACGCCGCCGAATTCCTCGAGGATCTTCGGATGCTCCTCAGCGCCAATCTCCATTTCCTCGGACGGCGACATGAAGGCGGTAAAACTTTGCTCGCCGGTCGCCGGATTCGTCGTGCAGCCTGACAGGCCAAGTCCGGCCACCGCCATAATTGCAGCCGCAAAGATCGAAACTTTGAGACATTGCCGGAAGCGCCGCATCAGTCGATGACCTCGATCTGTTCGGGATGGGTAGCTTCGATCATCGCCCCGTTGAACGATTTTAACCAGCCCCGCACCCGAATCAGATGGCCCTCCCAGAGAGTGATGTCGAGACCCTCTGACTCGAAGTCGCGCAGGTCCGCGGGCGCGATGCTGATTGTGAAATCGGTTCGCCAATCGGATCCGAAATTGAGATAGCCCCGCCCGTTGACGACGGCTGCCGAGACAACCAAGCCCTCGACCAACTGGAAGCTATCGAGGTAAGTCTCGGCCTCTTGGGGATTGAGAATCCGGTAATAAGGATCGGCCCAGACGCCCTGGCCACGCGCCCGGGCCTCCGCCTCAATGGCGAGCATGGCGGGGAGGCGTGCCCGGTTGTCGCGAAAGCTGTAGACCCGGGCCAGCCCGAGGCGCAGCATTTCGCCCTGGATCCAGAGCCCGTCGTCCCGAAACTGGTGGGCCAGCGCCCGGCCATAGCGGTCGAACTCGCGACCGCCGTAGTACAGCGCGACGGTTCGATCCTGCACCATTGCCGCCAGCGCGGCCTGCGCTCCGCCCGCCTGGGGCCAGTCGACGAAGCCCTCGCGCCCGAGTGCCAATTTGGGCGCCTGGATCCCGACCAGACGGACCGCAACGCCGGTCTCAAGCACGACCGTATCGCCATCGACGACTTCGACGACCCGGGCGTGACCGCCCATGCGCATATCATCGTCCGACAACGCCTGCGCCGGAAGAATGAGCGCGATAGCGCCGAGCAGAATGAGCGCGACGGGACTTCGCATGGTTTAGAGTATAAGCAAAGCCGAAAACCGTTGCATGGTGCGGCGATCGTCTTACACTGCTTGGCGCTCGAGTCGGATTGGGAGTGAATTCTCTTGCGAATTCAAATAATTGCGGCTTTGACAGCCTCGCTTGCGATGGTTGCCGCCATCCAACCGGCGGACGCCGAAGAACCTGATTTCATCGCGATTTCCGGCGGCCTCTACGATATCAACGACGACCAGACGACGGCCGAGTTCCGCGCCGAATACCGCTCGGACCTGCGATTTTGGCACTGGATGCCGTTCATCGGGATCATGGGCAATGCCGACAGCGCACTCTACGGCTACGGCGGGCTGGGATTCGAGCTGTTCTTCGGGCCACGCATCGTGCTCATGCCCAACGCGGCCGTAGGCGCCTATTCCGACGGCGACAGCAAGGATCTGGGTTCGACGATCGAGTTCCGCACCGGTCTCGAGCTAGCCTACCGGTTCGACGACTATTCCCGGCTCGGCGTCGCCTTCCACCACATCTCGAACGCGAGCATCGACGAAAACAACCCAGGTACCGAATCCCTCGTCGTGACCTATTCGATCCCGCTCTACAAGTTCTACTGAGCGCCCTAATCCACGAAAGTCGACATCGCCGTGAAGGTCGCCCAGCCGCCGACTGATCCGCGTATCGGCGGCTGGTATGCCCAGCTGCCCGACCCGGCACCCGCGCGGCGCCTTGCCGGCGAGCAGACCGCCGACTGGGTGGTTGTCGGCGCGGGCTATACCGGGCTCGCCGCCGCCCGACGCCTGGCGGAGCACCGTCCCGGCGAACGGGTCCTGCTGCTCGAGGCGCTGCGCGTGGGCCTCGGCGCATCGGGCCGCAATTCCGACTTCGCGATCGATCTTCCCCACAACGTGAACGGCGGCACTGAGGACGGCCACCGGCTTTATCGCCTGTGCAGCGCCGGGGTTGCGATGCTGCGCGAGGCCGTAGAGGCCGGGCAGATCGACTGCCAATGGAGTGAACGGGGCAAGCTGCATTGTGCGCTCGAGGATACGGGCATGCACGATCTCGACACGCTGTGCGTTGAGCTCGACGGGTTGGGCGCGCCTTTTGAATGGCTCGACGGCGACGCGCTCGAATCCCGGATCGGCACGCCCTACTACCGGGCCGCGGTGCACACTCCGGGCACAGCCCTGATTCAGCCAGCGGCGCTCGTGCGCGGCCTGGCGGCGACCCTTCCGGCAACCGTGGAGCTTTACGAAGAGACACCGGTCATCGCGATCGAACCGGGCCTGCCCGTCCGACTCGCAACGCCCGACGCCGCGATCAGCGCTGGCCGCGTGCTGCTCGCGACCAACAATCCCATGACGGCACTGGCGGGGCTCGACCAACGATTGTTTCCGGTGAGTACCTTCGCGAGCCTGACCCGGCCCTTGACCGATGCTGAGCAGTCTGCACTCGGTGGTGAGGCGGACTGGGGCCTAATCCCCGGTCAGCGCATGGGCACGACGATGCGCTATACCCGGGACCGACGCCTCCTGATCCGCAACATCTTTCGTTATACGCCGCGTCTTTCCGCCGGCGACGGGGCGTGGCGGCGAATCCTGGACCAGCACCGCCGCTCGTTCGTGGCGCGCTTTGCCATGCTGGACGCTGTGCCGTTCGATCACAGCTGGAGCGGCGCGCTCTCGATGGCGCGAAACGGCAACGGCTTTTTCGGACAGGCCGCCCCCGGCGTGCTCGCCTCGCTGGGTTGCAACGGAGTCGGCGTGGCAAAGGGAACGATCTTCGGCGTGCTGCTGGCGGACTACGCGGTGAATGCGGGCTCGGCTCTCCTCGATGACATGCTGGCGCTGCCCGGCCCCAACCGCTTGCCGCCCCGGCCCATTCTCGGCCTCGCCGCGCCGGTCGTGATCAACCGACGCCAGCGTGAAGCGGGCCGGGAGCTGTGAGCGACGGGCAGGCCGCGAGCGATCGCGGCAGGCGGGGTCGGTCAGCCTTCCGCGGTCCCGAGCGCCGCGAGTTCCGCTTCGAGCTCTGCGATGCGCGTCTTTAGCTCGTCAACTGTCGGATCAAGATCCTCCAGGGTGAATCGGGGTGTGATGTGCTGGGGACAGTTGATGTCCCACGCCTTGAGCGTGAACAGGATCGCCCGTTCGGGCGTGTCCTCGTAGCCGGGATCGGCGAGCCGGGCGAACAGCTCGGGGTCGTCCTCGACATAACGGGCCGTGCCCCAAATCTTGATGCGTCGGCGATTGGGATAATCCATCAGGAAGATGAACGCCTTGTCGTTCTCCTCGAGGGTACCGACGGTGACGTATTGCCGGTTGCCGCCGAAGTCGGCGAAGGCGAGCGTGGTCTCGTCCAGCACCGTGAGGAAGCCTTTCGGCCCGCCCCGATGCTGGATGTAGGGCTGGCCGTCGGCATTGGCGGTACCGAGGTAAAAAGAGTCCCGCTCGGCAACAAACGCCTCGAGATCAGGCGTGATCCTGTCGCGAAAGCCGCCCTTCGCCTCCCATGCGCTCGTAGGCCTTGCGCGAGCACCGAAGCGCCTGCGCCGCCTTCACGATGGACGTAAACGCGATATCACTTGAAATTTCGAACGTCACGTCGCGCCACGATCGGACCAAGCCGCACCGTCGATGCAGGCCGTAACCGGCCGGCGTGCGCCATAGGAGTCGTATTCCGCCAGCAGGCAGGACAGGGTGTCGGTTTCCTCCATTTCGTCGAACGCTTCGTCGAATAAGTCGAGCTCGTCGTCGTACATGATCGTCTCCTTCGATGGTCCGCCCGCCGGGATGATCCGGTGAACCGGTCATCTGGTGTTAGGAATAATAATAGACAGACCAGTCTGTCTTGTCAAGATTTAATTAGCCTCGATGGCTCCGAACCAGCCGACCGGCAGGGCCGGACGTCTCCGCCGGCGCCGGAGCAGCGCGGCGAGCACGACAGCGGGCATCGGCTGTCGCCAGGACGCCGCGCCGGCGCCAATTTTTTGTCGGGCGCGGGGAATCGGTGTAAACTGGCATTGGAGCGACGCCATGAAGACCGAGGACATTCTCGCGACCGAGCCGCTGGTCCTTAGCCGGGAGCAGCGAGAATCCTATTTCGAGAACGGCTACCTGCTCGTCAAAGGCTTCGTCTCGGACGGCTGGCTCGAGCGGCTTCGCGGGGTCACGGACGAATTCGTCGAGGCCAGCCAGGCGCAAACCGAATCGGACGGCAAATTCGATCTCGAACCCGGCCATTCCGCCGCCACACCCCGGCTACGCCGGCTGACGAATCCGGTCGAGCATGATCCGCTATATTGGGAGTTCACGTCGCAGGGACCGATCGTCGATCTGGCCGCCGACTTGGTCGGACCGAACGTGAAGTTCCATCACTCCAAGCTCAACTTCAAATGGCACGGCGGCGGCGAAGAGGTGAAGTGGCATCAGGACATCCAGTTCTGGCCCCACTCCAATTACTCGCCCCTGACCATCGGCGTTTATCTCACGGACGTGGACGAGGACATGGCACCCATGGGCGTGATTCCCAAGAGCCACGAGGGCGAGCTGTTCGACCTCTATAACGAAGACGAGGTCTGGACCGGGGCGATTCGCGATGCCGACCTCGGGCGGGTGGCCCTGGAGGAGGCCGTCTTCCTGAACGGTCCCGCGGGCTCGGTGACGGTCCATAATTGCCGCACCATTCACGGCTCCCTACCCAATACTTCGCCTCGCGCCCGGCCGCTGCTCCTGCAAACCTATGCCTCCGCCGACGCCCTGACCCTGACCGGTCTGGTCGATCGCAATTCTCTTTCGAACCGGATCGTCCGCGGCGAGCCTGCGAAGTGGATCCATTTCGATCCCAGGCCCTGTCTGATCCCGCCCGACTGGTCGAAGGGCTACACGTCGATTTTTGCGCTTCAGCAGGAGGAAGATGCGGGCGCCTGACAGGGACAGACCAATCGGTTCCGGGTCGCCCCTGTTCATGCTATGACGCGAAGCGTGCGCGCCCGTAGCTCAGTCGGATAGAGCACCAGATTCCTAATCTGGAGGTCGCGGGTTCGAATCCTGCCGGGCGCACCAGATTTTTCCTATGTTATTCTAAGAATTAGTACTATAAATCAACAACTTAGCTTCTCTCCTCCGAGAGTCTATGCTACGCTCGAGTTCGACCCTCTACACCATGATTCTCGCCCTCACCATTGCTGGACTATTACTGAGCGGCACGAATCAGATGGAATCTGACACCGAATCGGGACCCCGATGAAGGCAAAAATCACCAAAAGATTCATCGAAAGCGTTGCGCCGGGTAATCGAGACATCTTCATCTGGAACACGGAAGTCTCTGGCTTCGGGTGCAAGATCACCCCGAACGGTGTCCGGACCTACGTGCTTCAATACCGGATGAGAGATCGCGCTCGACGCTACACTCTGGATCGACACGGCTGGGAACTCACAGCCAACGAGGCTCGACGAGGAGCGATCGGGCTACGAGGCGACATCTCCCGCGGGACCGACCCCGAGGCCGCGCGAACCGAAATGTTCGATGTTTGGACAGCGCTCAATGAAGAGGATATCGGCATTGTCGAGGGCCAGCAGAAAGGTCGCGCCGCACCGGCGTTCGACGGGGGCGTACTCTCGCCCTACTGGGACGGTCCCGCGAGCCACTATTTCGTACAATTGATTGCCGAGGCGATGACCGTCTGAGCCAGGACGCCCCAGCCTTAGGCGCCGGGGGTAATGCCCAGATAGGTGTGCTGCACCTTGTCGTTGGAGCGCAGGTCCTTGGCGTCGCCCTGGAGCGCGACCTCGCCGGTCTCCAGCACATAGCCCTTATCAGCCAGCGCGAGCGCAAGACGCGCGTTCTGCTCGACCAGCACGATGGTTCGCCCCGCCCCGTGCAGGGCCTTGATGATCTTGGCAATCTCGATGCACATGATGGGCGAGAGGCCGAGCGAGGGCTCGTCCATCATAATCACCTTGGGAGCCGACATCAGGGCGCGCCCCATGGCAAGCATCTGCTGCTCGCCGCCCGACAGCGTGCCCGCCTGCTGCCTGCGCCGTTCCTTGAGCCGCGGGAAATGGTCGAACACCTCGTCGTAGTCCTTGACGATGGCTGTTTTGTCCTTGCGCAGATACGCACCCATCTCGAGATTTTCCATCACCGAGAGGTAGGGAAAAACGTGCCGCCCCTCGGGCACATGGGCGATGCCCATCGCCGTGATCCGGTCCGGCGCCATGCGGTCGATGCGCTCGCCTCCGAACTTGATCTCGCCCGAGGTCACCCGTTTGAGCCCCGAGATCGTGCGCAAGGTCGTGCTCTTGCCCGCGCCGTTGGCGCCGATCAGGGTGACGATCTCACCTTCCTCCACGGCGATGGAAATACCCTTCACCGCCGCGACCTTGCGGTAGTGAATCCACATATCCTTGATTTCGAGCAGCACTAGAATTCCTCTCCCAGGATGTCTTCCGAGCCCAGATATGCCTCGATGACGTCCTTGTTGGAGACGATCTCGTTCGGGGTGCCCTCTGCCAGCTTGCGACCGAAATTGATCACAGTCACGCTCTCGCACACGCCCATCACGGTGCGCATGTCGTGTTCGACGAGAATGACGGTGATGTTCCACTCGTTGCGCAATTTGCGGATGATATCGGTCATGAACGCCTTTTCGCCCGGGTTCATGCCGGCAACCGGCTCGTCGAGCATCAACAGCCGGGGCTCCGTCGCCACGGCCATGGCCACGTTGAGCGCGCGCTGATGGCCGTGCGATAGGTTGACCGCCCGCTCGTGCTTGACCTCGCCCAGACCGATGAAATCGACAATTTCTTCGGCCCGCTTCTCGTTTGCCAGCTCCATCTTGCGCGCCGTACCGACGATGGCGCCGAACACGGTCTCCTTGGCGTGCAGGTGGCGCGCGACCGAGACGTTGCCCAGTACGTCGAAATCCTCGAACAGCGCCGTGCGCTGGAAGGTGCGCACCGCACCCATGGCGGCAATCGCGCTGGGCCGTTTGCCGCCGATCGGTTTGCCCTCGAACGAAACCGTACCGCCCGAGGGCTTGTAGGCGCCGCTGATGACGTTGAACAACGTCGTCTTGCCCGCCCCATTGGGCCCGATAATGCCGCGAATCTCGCCTTCCTCGACGTCGAGATCGAAGTCGGCGACGGCGGCGAGGCCGCCGAAATTCTTGCTTAGGTTACGAACTTCCAGGAGTGCCATGGCCCGCCCCTCAACCCGGCCTGACCGTGATCAGCCACTTGCGGAAGCGCGCGTAGTGCTCAGCTGGCGGTCGGCGCAGCCCGGGCAGTAGGCTCTCAATTCCGCCCGGCATGAAGATCAGGGAAAGGATCAGCATGCCGCCGAAGAGCATGGGCCGCCATTCGAGCATGGAGCGGGTCCATTCGAAGGCGACCGTGAGCAGGGTCACCCCGATCAGCGGCCCCCAGAAGGTGGCGGCGCCCCCAATCACCACCCAGATGACGAGATAGATCATCTGGGTGATCTCGAAATTATGCGGGTCGACCGAGCCCATGCGGTAGGCGAGCAGCGCGCCCGCGATACCGGCGAAGAACGAGCCGACGACGAAGGCGAGGGTACGGTAACGCGCGACGTTCACGCCCATGCATTCGGCAAGCGCGTCGTCGGTGTGGATCGCTTTCCAGGCGTTGCCGATGCGCGATCGGTCCAGGCGCCAGCAGATCAAAACCGTGAGCACCATGAACGCCATGCACGCGAAATAGTAATTCACCGAGCTAATCAGCTTCAGCCCGAAGAGATCAGGAAAGGGAATGAGGTTGATGCCGCCCGTGCCGCCGAAGGGATTCTGGACCTTCATCCAGATCATGCGGATGAACTCGCCGATGGCAAACGAGGCGATGAAGAAGGCGAACCCCTTGGTCCGCAGCATCGGAACCATAATAATGGCGCCGACCAGGGCGGCCACGAGGCCCGCGAGCGGCACCATGACGATAAAGGGAATGCCTACATGCTTGGCAATCAGGGCCGTCGCATAGGCACCGACACCCTGCATGATGACATGCGCAAATCCCCAGTCGCCCGTCGTCGTGATCAGCCGGTAGCTGACCGCCAGGATCACGCTCATGAAATAGATGATCGCGATCTCCACATGATAGGCCCTCATGTGGAACGGAATGATGCAGAGGATCGCCAGGATGACGATAACCGGGACCCAACCGCGGAATTTCCGGTGTAGCTCGGTCATCGGTGACGCCACACGCTCTCGTTAGGGTTTTTCACGGCCGAGCAATCCTTGCGGTCGGATGACGAGAGTGATCGCCATGAAGCCGACGCCGACCATGGTGCCGATCAGGCTGTCGGTCAGCGTGGTGACGAAGGTGTGGATAAAGCCGAGGATCACCGCCGCCAGGATCGCGCCTTCGACGCTCGCCATGCCGCCGACGATGACGACGACGAAGGCGATCAGCACGACGCCGTGGCCCATATAGGGCGTGATCGCCTGAATCGGCGCCATCAGCGCTCCGGCCAGCCCTGCGGAGGCTCCCGCCAGAGCCATAGCCAACATGGTCATGGTCCGGAGGTTGATGCCCATTAGCGCGGCGGTTTCGGGCTCCTGCGCGCAGGCGCGAAGCGCCTTGCCGAGCCTCGTGTTGTAAAGGAAGAAACGCAGCGCGATCAGCATCGCGACGGCGCAGGGGATGACGATCAGGCGTTGCCAGCCGACAAAGGCATCGCCGATCTCCGCCGCGCCCATATAGGGGGTGTCGATGCGCTTCATCATGCCCACACCCCAGATTCGTCCCGCCGCAACCTGGAGGACGAACCCAAGTCCCACTGTCGCCATGAACCCGGCGAGGATATTTTTGCCCGTAGGTCGAAAAATTAATCGTTCCGTTGCAACGCCAAGCAACGCGACTATGGGAATCGACAGCGCGACGGCGATCCAGAAATTCCAGCCGCCCAACTGGTAGAGCACAAAGACCGTATAGGAGCCCACCATGAAGAACTCGCCATGGGCAAAGTTCGCCATCTTCATGACCCCGAAGGCCATGGCCAGACCCACCGCGACCAAGGCGTAGACCGAGGCGGTCACGACCGAGTTCAACAGGGTCTGGATGAGGGTGGTTGAATCCATGGAACGGGTTCGTCCTGCTTCTCGTCCGCCGTTTGGACGCCCGAGTGTTTAAGTCCCGAAATAGGCACGGTCAAGCATCGGGTGCGCCGCGCGGGAAAAATTCTCGAATGGCTCTTGATAAAACGTCACATCCCACCGGGCTGCCGGAAAGGCAGCCCGGTGGGACTATCACGTCAAATCGCGATACGGCTTTCGGTTACTGCCGCTGGTGCCACGCAGCACCACGGGATTCGACCTCGCCGAGAATCGTCGCCTTGTGGGCTTGGAAAAACGGCTCGAACCGCTGCATGTCGACAATACGCTTGCAGTTGCAGTCGGTGCTGAACTCGGTCGTCGGCACCGGCTGGGACATCATGTTGCGAATGCCCCACATCTCCTCACCGGTAATCGACGCCGGGCCCTCCAGCGTCATGACCCAAGCATTCGAGCGGATCGCCTCGATCACCGCATCCGGATCCAGCGTGCCTGCCTTGGCGACGCCGTTGGCCCAGATCTGCAGGGTCGGAATGTAGAGCCAGTCGATGCCCGTCATGGGCGTGCCGACATCCTCGGGTCCGCCGGGGCCGTAACGCGCGGTCCAGTCGTCGCCGAAAGCATGCTGCATCGAGGGCTCGCCCCACCACGGATCGTCGAAGCGGGGGTAGCTCTCGAAACCCTTGACCTTCGCGGCCCATTCCACGGGAACCTTCGGCAGAACCGTGCTCCACTCGATATAGTTCGCCGAGATCGGGCCCTCGAAGCCCTGTAGATAGAGCTGCTCCATGATCAGCGGGATGTAATCCGGCCAAGTCACGTTCATGGAAACATAATCCGGGTTGGACGCCAGAATAGCCGTCACGACCGGCGCAAAATCGGTCGTCTCGGCGCCGAAATGTGTGTCATAGACGACTTCCCAGCCCGCCGCCTTCGACGCGCCGACTTCCCAGGCCTGGCCGACCTCCGCCACCGGATCCTCCTGGGACACGATTGCCATGGTCGAAAGTTCGGGATAGGTCGACTTGATGTAGTTCGGACGCATCATCTCACCGCGCGGGAACACGTCCGTGCCCGCGATGGTGTAAAGACGCTCAGGGCCGAGGTCGACCGTCGCGAGCGGCGCGTAGAAGACGCCCATCTCGGTCAGGAACGGAATCTGCGCATCTCCCGTGGTGCCGCCGATGCCCGTAATGAACTTGACGTCGTTCTCGAGGACGAGCTGGCGAGCGCCCTGGAGCGCCTTGCTCGAGATGTACTCGTTGTCGAACAGGTGAAGTTCGAGCGGACGGCCGAGCAGGCCGCAACCGGCGTTTTGTTCGTCGACCCACATCTGCAGGCCGGTGACGCCCGGCAGGCCCCAGCCCGCGACCGGGCCCGACAGCGCGACATTAAAGCCGATGCCGATGGGATCGCCCGACGGCGCCGGGCAATCTGCCGCATAAGCCGCCGGCGAAGCGACCGCCGCGGCGAGCGCCAGCGCCGCCGGCGCCAGCAAATTTTGTAATCCGTGGAGTTTCATAGCTCCCTCTCCCTACATAATGAGAATAGCGACTCGATGGATTTTGAATTGGTCGAGCGTATTTGTCTATTTATTAGACAAGCCGTCTGTAAACCAGCAAACTGACCGAGTCAACAAATCCAGTTGCCGCGGCCTACAACACGGGTCCGACCGATGTCGCAGATGGAATACGCTCTCCCTCTTTCGGCGTTCGGCACTGTCTGCGAAATCTGGTATCCGCCTGTTCGGCGGGCTCCGTCTTCTCATGCCGTCCACGGGGATACTACCAGTGTCCCTATTTCGTACAAGGAGTTAAAGCGGCTGCCGGCGGCTGACTCAACTGCTGCTCTCGACCACGATCGCCCGCTCGGGGCAAGAGTCGGCGGCATCCTGCGCGTCCCCTTCGAGTTCGCCGGGAACCGCCTCGACCAAGACGACGGCATAGCCCAATTCATCCGTATCGAAGACTCCGGGGCAGATATCGACGCAGCGGTTATGGCCCTGACACTTCTCCCGATCGACGCGAACCTTCATGCTCCCGCTCCTTCCCGCACGCCTGGCGTAAATTCGACGGGCAGGGGCTCCAGCCCGAACCAGTCGGGGTCTTCGCCGGCGGGCAGATGAATATCCGGCATCCGGCGCAGCACCTCTTCGAGCGCGGTGCGGATCTCGAGCCGTGCAAGGTTTGAGCCCAAACACCGGTGGATGCCGACGCCGAAGGCGATGTGCCGGTTGATCTTGCGACCGACCCGGAAATTGTCGGGATCGGGAAACTCCGTCTCGTCGCGGTTCGCCGATGCAAAGAGCAGGAGAACACGCTCTCCCTCGGGAACCGTCTCGCCGTGCAGCTCCGTATTCCCCCTTGCCGTCCGGCACAGGCCGCTCACCGGCGTATAGAGCCGCAGGACCTCCTCGATCGCCGTCGAGACGAGCTTGGGATCGCCGGCCAGGCGGTCGCGCAAATCCGGGTCGGCTGCGACGTGACGGAGCGCGTTGCGGATGCCGAAACCCGTATTGTCCAGTCCGGCGATGAGCAGGAAGAAGCAGGTACCGATCATGTCCCGCTCGCTCATCCAGTCGTCATCGAGATGAGCGCCCAGCAACAGGCTTACAAGATCGTCGCCCCCACCCTCGGCGCGCCGCTTGGCGTCCAGCTCGGCCATATAGGCGTAGAGCGCGTTGCAGGCATCGTCCATGACCTTGGGGTCGTTCTCGAAGCGGCCATAGATGATGTCCTCGATCCAGCCCCAGAAGGTGTCGATGTCCTGTTCGATGCCCATCATCGAGCAGATGATATACATCGGCAGGGGCTTGACGAGCTGCCCGGTCAGCTCCGTCCGGCCATCTTCGATGAACCCGTCGATGAAGCGATTGACCACGCCGCGCACCTGGGGCTTCCATTCGGCCATCGCCTTGGGCGTAAAGCGCGGCAGAAGGAGCTTGCGAAGCGCCTCGTGGCGCGGCGGATCGGTTTCCATCGGGTGCATCGGGGGCGCTCGGCCGATCTCGGGAATCATGACCCCCGGCGCGGACAGGAACTCTTCGGGCCGATGGGCGATATCGAAGACGTCCTGATAGCGTGTCGCGACCCAGTAGCCACCGTCGTGGCGGGTATGCGCGATCGGGCACTGGTTGCGGAGCGCGGCGTATTGCGCCGCCCGGTCGGGCCGTTGCTCGGGATTCCAAGGATCGAAATCCGGATAGGGCGAGGGCCTGCGCCCGGCATTCGCGCCGGGCGATGACTCCCCTGCCGGAGTCTTTGCCTTCGGTCGGGCCATGGCTGAAACCGTCCCCTTTTGCTCTCGACGGGAGTTTAGCGCGCCCGGGTCTGCTGGGCACCACCGATTATGTCGCGTAATATCGCGGACACGCGGGCGACGATAGAGCGGTAAAGGGAGATAGCGCCATGGCCGACAGCGACCTCGTGATGTTTTGCTGGCCCGATCTCGTCGGGCTCAACCGGGGGCGTTCATTCCCGGCGTCCGAGCTGCCGGGCCGCTTAAAAAATGGCATCATCCTGCCACCCGCCGTTCAGGCCCTGCTGCCCTTTCCGTTGATCGCCGATCCAACGCCCTGGGGGCCGATGGACGACGTCATCCTGATTCCCGATGTGGACAGCGAGGTTTGCGTCGACGTGGACGAAGACGCCTCGCCGTTACACTTCTTCATGTGCGACTGGCACTCCCTAGACGGCAATGTCTGGACGTCCTGCGCCCGGAGTTTCTTGAAGAAAGCACTGGCCGACCTCGAGACCGAGACAGGGCTGCGCGTCATGTCCGGCGTCGAGAGCGAGTTCCACCTCTCTGATATCGAGCCCTGGCCCGCCCCGGGCTTTACCATGGAAGCGCTGCGCCTCGAGGAAAAGTTCGGCAGCCGGGCCATGGCGGCCCTCCAGCAGGCGGGAGTCGAGCCCGAGACCTTCGAACCCGAATACGGCGTCGGCCAGTACGAGATCGCGACCGGCCCGGCGATCGGCATCGCCGCGGCCGATCGGGTCGCCATCACCCGTGAAATCGTGCGCGACGTGGCGCGGCGCATGGGCCGGCGCGCGAGCCTCGCACCGATCGTCAATCTCGAGTCCGTTGGCAACGGCGTGCATACCCACATCAGCCTGGTCGACGGGGATGGCAAGCCGGCGGGCTTCGACGAGTCGAAGCCCGGTTTCGTGAGCGAGATATTCGGTTCGTTCTTGGCGGGCATGATCCGTCACCTGCCCGCGCTCTGCGCCTTCAGCGCGCCGAGCCCCGCCTCCTACCTGCGGCTTACGCCCGGACGCTGGAGCTCGAGCTGCGCCGCCGTTGGCACTGGCAACCGGGAGGCGGCGCTCCGCCTGCCGCCGATCTGGAGCGGCTCGGGCGCCAATCCCGCCAAGGCTTTCAATGTCGAGTTTCGCGCCGGCGACGCCACCGCCTCGCCCTATCTCGTGCTGGGCACGTTGGTGCGCGCCGGCCTCGAGGGGATCCGCGAGACGCTGCCGGCGCCTGAACTCCTGAACGTCGCGCCCTCCGAGCTCGACGACGCCGAGCGGGAACGACGCGGGATTGCCCTCCTGCCCAGCTCGCTCGACGCGGCGCTCGAGCTGGCCGATGGCGATGCGGTTGTCAAATCCTGGTTCCCCGACGACCTTTGGAGCGTTTATTTCTCAGTCAAACGGGGCGAGATCGATTGCGTCGCCGAGATGGACGCGCCGGACATCGCCGAAACCTACCGAAAGTACTATTGAGTACCGCCGGTTTGCTCCTCGCGGCCCTCTGAACCGGCCCCGCCAAGCTCACGGCGCCCGCCATGACCGGCCTCCTCATCCGCCGCCCCGACCTCCTGCCTAGCCTCGCGGTGGGCATGCCGGCCCTGTTCTGGGGTCTGTTCTGGATTCCCGTGCGCATGCTGAACGACGGGGGCATCACGGGCTCCTGGACGGTTTTCCTGATCTATGCGGTCGCGCTCGTCGTTCTCCTGCCTCTTTTCTACACCCACCGGCGGGGCATCCGCGCAGCGGGCTGGGGCTGGCTGCTGACGGGCCTGTTCACGGGCGGCAGCTTCCTGCTCTATGCCAATGCCTTCCTGCATACGGAGATCGTGCGGGTCTTCTTCCTGTTCTACATTTCGCCCATCTGGGCCGCTCTCCTCGCGCGCTTCTTCCTGGGCGAACGCCTGACCTATTCCCGCCTCATCGCGATTGCACTGGGGCTTGCCGGGCTCATCGTCATCCTGAACATCCAAGAAGGCTGGCCCGTGCCGCGCAGCGCGGGCGACTGGATGGCGCTCTGCGGCGGTATGGTGTGGGCGCTTGCCGCCCTTCGTCTGCGTCAAACGACGACGACCGGCGCGCCGGAACAGGCCCTGGGGTTCTATTTCTGGGGGGTTCTCATCGGAGCGGGATTTTTCTTCTTGCCGCTCGAGACCCAGAGCGCCATACCCGATTTCGCGGCGCTCGCGGGCCGGACCTGGGGGTTGCTCGTCCTGACGGCGTTCTTTGCCTTGGCAGCGAACCTTTCACTGGTCTGGGGCGCCCGGCTGCTCAGCCCCTTGCGGTCGTCGATCCTTCTCATGATGGAACTTATCAGCGGGACGGTTGCGGCGTCGATCCTGACAGACGAGCCCTTCGGCCTGCGAGAAATCCTCGGCGGCGGACTCATCGTCTCGGCCGCCGGGCTCGACCTCTTCTATCGGCAAAAGGCGGCGGCCGGCCCCACGGCCTCGGGCTAGGACCCGCCACAAGGGCGCGGGAGGACCGTGCTTGCACGGGCGTCCTTTCCAATGCTAAGGGCATGGCGGATGAACTCTCCGTCCGCCCATCCGGCCAAACTGATGCCTTGCGTCGCCGTTGGTGCCTGTGCCGCGGTCTGGGGTGCCTTCTGGATTCCACTCCGCATGCTCGAAGACGGCGGGGTCAGCGGTCCCTGGACGCTTCTTCTCATTTACATCCTCGCGACAGCCGTCATTTTCCCGTTCGCTCTCAAATACTGGGGTGTCATTCGGGCGGCCGGCTGGAATTGGGTCATAACCGGTCTGTTGGGCGGCGGCGGCTTTTACCTGTACGCCAATGCGTTTCTCAACACGGAGATCGTCCGGGTTCTGCTGCTCTTCTACCTGATGCCCATCTGGGCGACCATTCTTGGCCGTCTGTTCCTGGGAGAATCGATCACCGCTGGGCGTCTGTTCGCGATCATGCTGGGCTTGGGTGGTTTGTTCGTCATGCTTGGCATCGACCAGGGCTGGCCGTTGCCGAAGAACGCCGGCGACTGGATGGCCCTCGCCGCCGGCATGATGTGGGCTTACACCTGCGTCCGCTACCGGCTAGCCACCGCGGTGGGTGCGATCGAGCAGACCTTCGGGTTCGCGATCGGCTGCGTCGTGTGTGGCCTCGTGTTCCTCCTGATCCCCTCGGACGGGCCGGGGATCGTTGCCGCGTTTGGCGCGCTCGAGAACGCTGTCTGGCTCGTGCTGGGAATAACCGCCGTCATCGCGATAATTACCAATCTCGTGATTATCTGGGGCGCGCGGCAGTTGAGTCCGGGCCTGGTTGGGATTCTTAACATGATGGAGCTCGTCGCCGGAGCCGCGACGGCCGCCTGGTTATCTGGAGAACCGTTCGGCTGGCGTGAGATCGTTGGCGGCGCGTTGATCGTGGCCGCCGCATTGGTCGATATCCTGCTGCGCCGGGATCCGGCGAAGGAACAGGCGAGCGCGGATTAGGGCCTTATCCGTTTAGCGTTACGCAGATAAAAGCTTAGCGCCACGCCGATCGAAGCCAATCGGCGTCCCCGCGGTACGCCGACGCGCGCCACGGGATTCGTCGGGCACGGCAGGTCAGGGCGCCGGATACCAGTAATCCGCTTCGGGCCGGGTCCAGCCGTCGGGTCGATGGATGATCTCGAAGGTCGTGTGGGTCGGGTCGAGGGTATCGTAATAACAGAACGAGACGCCGCTCCACCGAGCCTCGAACAGACGCTCGAAGCCGCGCGCTTCGAATTCGCGATGGCATAGGTCCCAGTCGATCCCCATGGTCTGGAGGAAGAATCCCACATGATGGATCCCTTCGCCCTGGGCTTCGAGATAGTCCTTGTAGATGCTTGGCCCCTCGAGCGGCTGGACGACTTCCCAATTGAGCTTGCCGGTCCAGGCGAGGGCGAGCTGGAAGCTGCATTCGACGGCTTCGCCGCGGAGCTTTGGGTCGGCCAATAGCGGCGGCTCGTAGCGACGGACCCACCAGGGACCGATGCCGAGCCGGTCGGCAAACCCCTTCACGCAGGCGTCGAGGTCGCGGGTCACGACGCAGACCTGCTGGGTCTGGGAAAACAGGCTGTTGGGCAGGTCGGTGAAGATGTAGTCGCCCTGACTCATGTCGCCGGGCCCCGCCCGCACGGCGGACCGCCGCCGGGGCTTTTTTTATAGGGGGTTGAAAACGTCTGCATCGCGACCGTCTCCTAACGCGCCGGCGGCTCGGGATACCAGTAGTCGGGGTCCGGCCGCTCCCAACCTGCGTCGCGGTCGATGATCTCGAACGTCGTGTGAGTCGGATCGAGGGTCTCGTAATAACAGAACGTAACGCCCTGCCAGCGGCCCTCGAACAGCCGGGCAAAGCCGCGGGACTCGAAGTCCCGATGGCAGGTCGGCCAGTCCATGCCCATGGTTGCGAGGAAGCAGGCCACGTGATGAACGCCGTCGCCCTGTGCCTCAAGGTATTCGCGGTGGGGACCCGGGCCGTCGAGCGGCTGAACGATCTCCCAGTTCATGGCCCCCGTCCAGGCGAGTGCGACCTTCGCGCTCATCTCGACCGGCCGGCCGCGCAATATCAGATCGGTCAACTCGGGTGGCGCATAGGTCTTGACCCACCAGGGGCCGATACCGAGTCGGTCGGCGAAGCCCTTCACGCAGGCGTCGAGGTCGCTCGTGACGACGCAGACCTGCTGCGTTTCCAGAAGCAGGCTGTTGGCCAGATCGGTGAAGATATAGTCGGTTGCGGCGATATCCGATCCTCCGTTCAGGCCGGCGCCGATCCAAGCGCCGGTGCCTCATCCCCGATGAGCAGCCGCACGCCCGCGTCCTCGAATGCCGCCCGGAATTTCGCGCCGGGCCGGACTTCGGTGACCAGCAGGTCGATCTCCTCGAAGCCCGCGATGCGGATCAGGCCCCGGGCGCCAAATTTCAGCTGATCGGCAAGGACACAGGCCATATCGGCGCACTCGATCATCGCCTGGGTAATCTCGGCGCGGTTGAGATCGTCATGCATCAGCCCGCCTCTGGGATGGAGCTGGGCGACCGAGAAAAACGCCTTGTCGGCGTAGAACGTGCGCACGAACTCGACGGCGAGCGGGCCGTCCACTGTGCCGTCTCGACTGTCAACCTCGCCGCCCACGGTATAGACCCGGTTGCCGTTGCGCGTAACCAGCAGCCGGGCCACGTCGATCGAGTTGGTGACGACCGTCAAGTCGAGATGGTGACGAAGCGCATGGGCGAAATAGACCATCGTGCTGCCGCCCGCGACGATCAGCCGGTCGCCGTTCACGACCTCTTTCGCGGCGCGGCGCGCGATCGCCGTCTTCGCCTCGGGCGCCTCGAGCAGGCAATAGTGGAACGCAGTCTCGCGCACGACCTCGGGCAAGGCGACGCCGCCCCGAATTGCCTCGACGGCGCCGCCATCGGCAAGCTTTCGGATGTCACGCCGGATGGTTTCCCCCGACACCTCTAGTTGATCCGCGAGCTCAGTGATCGAGCACTGGCCGCGAATCTGCAAGAGACTGAGAATCTCGTCGTGACGCCCTCGTGCCATCACCTATCCCCGGATCGGACCGGCTCCTGCTCTACTGGTCGTGCAACTGGATCCATGTGCATTTCAGCTCGCAATACTTGTCGAGCGCGTGAAGCGATTTGTCGCGGCCGAAGCCCGACTGTTTGTAGCCGCCAAACGGGGTCGACATTTCGCTGACATTGTATTCGTTGACCCAGACGACGCCGCAACGCAGTGCCTTGGCCGCCTTGTGAGCCTTGTCGATATCGCGGGTCCAGACGCTGCCCGTCAGGCCGAAATCCGAGTCGTTGGCAATCCGAATTCCGTCGTCGAGACCGTCGCAGCTGATCACCGAAAGCACCGGCCCGAAGATTTCCTCGCGGGCGATGCGCATCCGGTTATCGACGCGGTCGAACACGGTCGGCGGAAAATAGTAGCCGCCCGTCTCTTCCATGATCCGTTCACCGCCCAGCACCAGCTCCGCGCCCTCCGCTTTACCGATCTCGATGTAGTCGGTGATGCGCTTGAGCTGCACCTCGTCGAGAATGGCGCCCATCTCGGTATCGGGATCGAGCGGATCGTGGGGCTGATAGGCCTTGCTGTTCTCGATCACTCGCTCGACGATGGCATCCTTCACCGATGCCTCGACGATGACCCGGGAGCCTGCGTTGCAGACCTCGCCCTGGTTGTAGAAAATTCCCTTGGCGACGATCTTGGCGGCAATGTCGAGATCGCAGTCGGCGAGCACGACCTGCGGCGATTTGCCCCCGCATTCGAGCGAGACCCGCTTCATGTTGGATTCGGCCGAGTACGCCATGAACAGCTTGCCGACCTCACCTGAGCCCGTGAACGTCACGCAATCGACGTCCCCGTGGCGGCCGAGCGCCTGACCCGCGGTTTCGCCGTAGCCCGGAAGCACGTTGAGAACGCCGTCGGGGATGCCCGCTTCGGCCGCGAGCTCGGCAGCCCAAATCGCGGAGAGGGGGGTCTGCTCGGCGGGCTTGAGAATGACCGAGTTGCCCATCGCCAGGGCCGGCGCCACCTTCGCCCCGTAACCCAGATACATGGGATAATTCCAGGGAACGACCGCCGCGACGATGCCCATCGGCTCGCGGGTCACCATCGCGATGGCGTCCGTGCGCGAGGGTACGATCTCGTCGTTTACCTTGTCGATTGCCTCGGCGAACCAGCGGATCATGATTGCCGTGCCGGTGATGTCCTTCTTTACGCTGTAGCTGATCGGTTTGCCGCAATCGAGGGTCTCGATCAGGGCCAGCTCTTCGACATGTTCGTCGATCAAATCGGCGAAGCGCAGCAGGATCGCCTTTCGGTCCTTCTTCGCCAAATTGGACCAGACGCCCGACTCGAAGGCGCGACGCGCGGCCGCGACGGCCCTGTTCACGTCTTCCTCGTCGCACGCCGCGACCTCGGCGAGCAGCTTGCCCGTAGACGGGCAGATAACCGGGAAGGTCCTGCCCGACGCGGCATCGACATACTTGCCATCGATGAATGCCGTGGTCTTGAAATTCTGCTTAGCGGCGCGTTCGCGCCATTGCTCCAACGACAGCATTCCGGACATTGCGTCTCCCCTTCATCCCGAAGCCCAGCCGGGCGTAACCCGATGAAATCCACAATTCTCCACGATTGTAGGCCTAATTTCTGTCAAACAAAAGTCTAATAAGGCCTAATTTTACACATTTCGCGTTGACGCGGCGCCCCGGCTGCGGCTTAATCCCTTGAAACACCAAGCTGAAACTGGGATATGCGACACGGCGGAAACCCCTGACCGGATATCGTCCTACGATCGGCCGATCACCGTCGACGCCCGGCTCTGCATGTCTTAGCCTGAACGTCGCACCGACGAAAGCGCCCGCGCCATGCCCGACCTGACACCGATTACAAGCGGCACGCCCTGGTTCCGACTCGACGCCACCGACGAAGACTGGGCCACCGACGAACCGCGTATGCTGCGCCGGACGATGGAACGGCTGTTCGTCGTCCGCCGCTTCGAGGAAAAGTTGCTCGAACTCTGGCAGCAGGGCCTGCTCAACGGCCCGGCCCACGCGAGCATTGGCCAGGAGGCCTGTGGCGTCGGCGCGACATCGATGCTACGGAGTTGCGACCGGATCAACGGCACCCACCGGGCGCACCACGAATTTCTTTCCAAATTTCTAGGCCATACGACACCCGAAGACTACGACCCGGCGGATGGCGACTGGACCGAGGCGATGGAAGACATGGTCTATCGCTCGATGGCGGAGATCATGGGGCTCGCACCGGGCTTTTGCGGTGGGCGCGGCGGCTCGATGCATATGCGCTTCGACGAAGCCGGCATGATGGGCTCGAACGCTATTGTCGGCGGCAACCCGCCGCTGGCCTGCGGCCACGCGCTGGCGGCCAAGCGGTTGGGCGAGGACCGCATCACGGTGAGCTTCTTTGGCGACGGCGCAGTCCAGCAGGGTGCCTCCTACGAATCGCTCAACCTCGCCGCGCTTTACGATCTGCCGCTGATTTTTTTCATCGAGAACAACTTCTACGGCGTCTCGACCCATGTGAGCGAGGCGACCCGGGAAGCCCGCCTCTCGGCCCGTGGTCAGGGTGTCGGCGTGCCCGCCCTGGAAATCGACGGCATGAATGTCGTCGCCGTGCGCAAGGCCATGGGCTGGGCGATCCGTCATATCCACGAAAACCACGGGCCGGTTCTGATCGAGGCGCAGACCTATCGGTTCCGCCATCAGCACGGCCCACTGCTCGGCAGCAATTTCGACTACCGCACCAAGGAGGAAGAGGCCGCGTGGCGCGAACGAGATCCGGTGGTCCGCCACCCCGAGAAGCTCGTCGCCATGGGGCTGGTCAAGAAGACGCGGGCGGACTCGCTGATGGAGCGCGCCGGTGAGATCGTCGAGCGCTGCGCCGGGCGTCTGACCGAGACGGTGCCGGGCTCGAACGAGCCGCAGGTCATCCCCGCCCTGTGGCCCGACTCGAAGAGCGTCGAGGACGGCATGCGTGGCGACCTGTCCGAGCTCGACGGCGCAACCTACCGGGAAGCGGAAGACTTCGCGGACTCGGATCTTCGCACGGTGAAATACATCGAGGCGGTGGCGCTCGCCGCGAAGCACCATGTCGAGGCCGACGAGCGGGTCATCATCATGGGCGAGGATATCCATCGCCTGCGCGGCGGTGTCGTCGGCGCGGTCAAGGGGATCGCGGATGAATACGCCGACCGCCTGATGGCGACGCCGATTTCGGAGAATGGCTTCACGGGCATGGGGCTGGGCGCCGCGATGTGCGGCCTGCGCCCCATCGTCGAGATCATGTATGCGGATTTCGCGCTCGTCGCCGCCGATCAGCTGTTCAACCAGACGGCCAAGCTACGCCACATGTTCGGCGGCAAATATCCCGCGCCGTTCGTGGTGCGCATGCGGACCGCGCCCGGCATCGGCTTCGGATCGCAACATTCGATGGACCCCAGCGGGCTGTTCTCGCTGTGGCCGGGCTGGCGGATTGTCGCGCCGACCACGCCGTTCGACTATATCGGCCTGTTCAATGCCGCCATGGCTTGCAACGACCCGGTTGCGATCATCGAGGTCCAGCCGCTGTTTCAGAGAGAGGGGCCGATCCCCGACGATCTCGACTACATGATCCCGTTCGGCAAGGCCAAGATCGTGCGTCCCGGCGAGGAATGTACGGTGATTACCTGCTCCAACATGGTGCCGGTCTCGGTCGAGGCGGCGGAAAAAGCCGGGATCGATGCGGAGGTGATCGACCTGCGCACCCTGGATGTACTGGGCCGCGACTGGGAGACCATCTCGGACAGCGTGCGACGGACCAACCGGGTTCTGCTCGTCGAGCAGACCGCGCGGGGCTACACCATCGGCACGCGGCTCGCCGCCGACCTGCAGGAACGGCTGTTCGACGAGCTCGACCACGAGATCATCCGGGTCACGGGCACGGAATCCGCGCCCACCGTTTCGCGCGTGCTCGAACAGGCCGCCCTGGCGGATGCCGACGACGTCATCGCCGGGCTGCACCGGGTCATGGGCCGCGCAGTTTAAGGGTCCAACCTATGGCCGCCGCTCAAGTCGAAAGCTTAGGCTCCGGGGTTTAATCCCCGCCCGCGAGATCGCGGGCATAGCGCGCGTTGGGCTGCTCGGCGACCGGGAAATGGAGCAGGCTGGATGCCAGTGCCAGGCCGATGGCGATGAACCAGACCGAATCGTAGGATCCCGTGAGATCGTAGAGAAATCCCCCCGACCAGGCACCGAAGAAGGCGCCGACCTGATGGCTAAGGAAGACGATGCCGAACAGGGTGCCCATGTAGCGCAGCCCAAAGATGCTCACGACCAGACCGCTGGTGAGCGGCACGGTGCCCAGCCAGAGGAAACCGATGAGCCCGGAGAACACCATGACCGAGGTGGTCGATACGGGCACCAGGATAAAGCCCGCGAAGACCGCCGCGCGCAGCAGATAGACCAGACTGAGCACATGGTTCTTGGGAAAGCGCTGACCGAGCGCCCCGCAGGCCAGCGAGCCGATGATGTTGAAGAAGCCGATGACGCCGATGGCGGTGGCGCCCAGCATGGCGGGAAGGCCGTTGTCCGTGAGGTAGGCGGGCAGATGGGTCGCGACGAAGGCGACGTGATAGCCGCATACGAAGAACCCGGCGTTAAGCAGCCAGTAGCCCCGGTGCCGTCCGGCCTCGACGAGCGCTTCGCGAATCGACTGGTCCGAGAATGTCGCGGCGGCGCGCGACGGCTTGCCCGCAAGGCCCCAGGCCAGCGGGACGATAAGAAACGCGGCGGCGGCGAAGATCAGCAGGGCCTGGGACCAGCCCACGCCTTCGATCATCACCTGGCTGACCGGCGCGATCGCAAACTGGCCGAACGAGCCGCCCGCGGAGGCGACGTCCAGCGCGATACTGCGCCGCTCAGGGCTGGCGGCCCGCCCGACGGGCCCCAGCACGACGGCGAAGCCGCCCGCGCTCATGCCCATGCCGATCAGCACACCAATACCCATATGAAGGTGGATGGCGCTTTCGGCATTGGCCATGACGACGAGACCGCTGATGAACAAGGCCGCGCCCGCCAGCAACACCCGCCCGGCCCCGTACTTTGTCGGACAGCGCGCCGAAAAAGGGTTGAGTCAGGCCCCAGATGAGGCTCTGGAGCGCGATGGCGAGGCCGAAGCTTTCGCGCGTGACTCCGATGGACATGCCCATCGGCTCCATGAACAGCCCGAAGCCGCCGCGCAGGCCCATGCCCATTGCGAGCACCAGGGCAGCACAGATGACCAGGAGTAGAACCGGGCGCTGCCGGAGCATCGATTATTTCCTTCGCGCGAGCAGTGGGCGAGCTTCTGCCGGAGCGGCCGTTCGTGCTAGATTTTTATCTCGCTGCCCGCGCCTCGCGGGAATGCATCGATAAGGGAGATAGGTCATGAGCGGGTTGAGTGAAGTCTTGCGAAGTTACCATGTCGAAGCCTGCGGGCATCAGGGATTTTCCATGGATGCCGGCGAGCTGGTTCGGTTCACCGACCTGCAGGGCCAGCAGCCGATCGATTTCTGGGCATTCAACCGCGAGGATATGAGCGAGTACATGTCCGCGGCGCACAGCCGACGTTCAGTCTGCCGGCTGATGCTTCGCGCGGGCGACGCTGCCGTGACCAACAACCGGCGCCCGATCATGACAATCCTCGAAGACAATTCGCCGGGCCAGCACGATTTCGAGGTGCCCTGCTGCGATCCCACGATGTACACCGCCTACGGCGCGCCGGGGCACAAGAACTGCCAGGACAACCTGCACCTGGCGTTGGGCGACCTGGGCGTGAGCGCGGCGCTGACGCCCCAGCCCTGGAACCTGTTCACGAACTTCGAGGTCCAGCCCGACAAGCGGATCGAAATCAAGGCGTGCGATACCAAGCCGGGGGACAACATCGTTCTGCGCGCGGAAATGGACGTCTATGTGGCGATTTCGGGCTGCCCCATGGACATCGCAGGCAACGACACTTGCGCCGGCGTCCCCACCGACGTGCTGGCCGAAGTGGGGCGCTAGACCGGCAGCGGGATCGCGGGAAAGAGACCGATGGGCGGGCGAGCGGCTTGCGAGGTCACGCTCGAGCGCGATGTCGCCATGACGATGCGCGACGGCGCCAAGCTGCGTGCCGACATCTACACCCCCGTGGGTTCAGGGCCTTATCCCGTTCTGCTCATGCGCTCGCCATACGACAAGAGCGTATCGGAGTTCGAATCCCTGTTGCCCCCGGAATGGTACGCCCGCCAGGGCTTCATCCTGGTGACCCAGGACGTGCGGGGGTGTTTCGAGTCTGAAGGCGACTTCGAGCCCTTCGCGCATGAATTCGACGACGGGGTCGATACCATCGAGCACTGCGCCCGCTTGGCGAAAGCGAACGGCACGGTCGGCATGTACGGCTTTTCCTACCCCGGCACGACCCAGCTGTTTGCGGCGACCCGCGCGCCCGAGGCGCTCAAGGCGATCGCACCGGCGTTCACCAACGATGGGATCTACGAAGACTGGTGCTACAAGAACGGCGCCTTTCAGCAATGCCTCTCCCAGGTCTGGGCAACCGGGCTCGCCATCGCCGAAGCGTTCCGCCGCGGCGAACCGGCCGACTGGCGTCCGGCGTTCAAGGCCTTCGGCGGCCTGCCTGCGGAATACGATCATCTACCCCTGACGGATCATCCGAGCCTGCCCCGGAGATTCGCGCCGTTCTACTACGAATGGCTCGACCATCCGACATTCGACGACTACTGGAAACAATGGCACCTGGGCGAACGCTACGGCGATATCACGATCCCGGCGCTTCATCTGGTCGGCTGGTACGACCTGTTCATCGAGGGCACGATCCGCAACTACCAGGGCCTTGTCGGGAATGGTGGCACCGTATTGGCCCGGGAGAACCAGAAGCTCGTGATCGGCCCCTGGTACCACCAGCCTTGGGCGCCGGCCATGGGCGCGCTCGATTTCGGCGATGAGGCGCGCGCCCGGCTCGACGACCTGATGGTGCGCTGGTACGACCACTGGCTGAAGGGAGAGGAGAACGGCATCATGAACGAGCCGCGCATTTCGCTCTTCGTCATGGGCGCAAACCGCTGGCGCGAGACCGACAGTTTCCCACTACCCGAGACCCGCTTTACACGCTACTACCTGCACAGCGGTGGGCGGGCCAATTCACTGAACGGCGACGGCGCCTTGTCGAGCGAAGAGCCCGGCGACGAACTCTCCGACATCTATGTCTGCAATCCGTTCTGGGAGGTGCCGAGCCTGGGCGGCAAGGGCGGCGGGCCGCCGTCGATAGCGCCCATGGGGCCCGCGGATCAACGCCCGGTGGAGGCGCGGCCCGATGTCCTCGTCTATACGACCGACGTCCTGACCCACGATGTGGAGCTGACCGGCCCCGTCGAAATCGAGCTCTACGCGTCGTCGTCCGCCGACGATACCGATTTTGCCGTCAAGCTGATCGACGTTCATCCTGACGGGCGGGCGATCAATCTGTGCGATTCTATCATGCGCGCCAGCTTTCGCGACGGCAACGAAGCGCCGGCCCCGATCGAGCCTGACACCGTCTACCGCTACGGGTTTCGGCTGGGCCACACGAGCAACATGTTCGCGAAAGGTCACCGGATTCGGCTCGAGGTATCGAGCACGAACTTTCCGCTTTACGAGCGCACGCTCAATCACTTCCGCGTCACACGAGACGGCCGCTACGAAGACGGCCGTAATGCAACCCAGAAGGTGTTTCACGACGCCACCCGTCCGTCTTGCCTGATTTTGCCAGTGATCCCAAGCCCATGAGCGGTTCCCGCGAGCTCGCCTATCTGAGCCTGGCGGTGGTTTCCAGCCTGATCGCAGCCCGCAGGCTGTCTCCCGTCGAGTACGCCCGCGCCCTGCTCGACCGGATCGACGGCCTGGAGTCCCGGCTTCATGCCTTTGTCACCCTCGAGCCGGAGAGCGCGCTTCGCGAAGCGCGCCGCGCGGAGATGGCGATCGCACGCGACGGCCCCCGCAGTCCCCTGCACGGAATTGGCGTCGGGCTCAAGGACATCATCGATGCGAAAGGCTGGCCGACAACCTGTCAATCGAAGATCCTGGCGGGGTCCGTGGCCGTGCGCGATGCGACGGTGACCGCCAGGCTGAAAGCCGCAGGCGCGTTCATTCTGGGCAAACTCACGACTCACGAATTCGCCGTCGGCGGTCCCTCCTTCGACCTGCCCTGGCCACCCGCGCGCAACCCGTGGAACCTGGATGCCATGCCGGGCGGCTCATCGAGCGGTGCGGGCGCGGCACTCGCGGCTGGCCTGCTGCCCGCCGCGCTCGGCTCGGATACCGCGGGCTCGGTCCGCAATCCCGCCTCGATGTGCGGTGTCGTCGGGATGAAGCCGACCTTTGGCCTGGTCAGCCGGCGAGGCGTCTTTCCCCTTTCGGAAACCCTCGACCATGTCGGGCCCATGACCCGGACCGTCGAGGACAACGCGATTCTACTGCGCGCGATCGCCGGCTTCGATGTGGGCGATCCGGGAAGCGTCGAGGCACCCCGATCCGACCCGGCAACGCAGTTGAACGACGGCGTCGAGGGATTGACGATCGGCATCGTGCGTCATTTCCACCAGCGGGATCAGATTGCGGACCCCGACATGGCCAGGGCCATCGAGGACGCGATTGGCGTGCTGGCGGGCCTCGGCGCGCAGGTCCGGGAGATCGAGCTGCGTCCGCTGGCCGACTATACGGCGTGCAACCGGGCGATCCTCTCCTTCGAATCCTACCGAATTCACGAACAATGGCTGGCTGATCGCCCGGGCGATTACGGCGCGCTCACCCGTGAGCGGATCGGCAACGGTGCGGATTTCTCGGCCGAGGACTATTCGGCGGCGCTGGCAGAGCGCAACACCCTGGTCGCGGACTACGACGCCCGCACGGCGGGGCTCGATGCCGTGATCTGCGCATCGGGCATGGCGCCGGCCTTCGGGATCGACGATACGGCAGCGATCGCGCACAACTACATGCGCCACGCGCGGACGCCGTTCAACGTCACCGGTCATCCGGCTCTCGCCCTGCCCATCGGTTTTTCGGACGATGGCCTGCCCCTCTCGATGCAGATCGCCGGGGCGCGCTTCGGGGAAGCGACGATCTACCGGGTGGCGCAAGCTTACGAGAAGGCGACGGGCTGGACGGCACAACACCCCGCGATCGAGAGTCTGGAACCCGCCTGAACCCCGGCAAAATCGGATGGAGGTTTGCCATGACATCGTCGGAACTTCGCTACGACTATTCGCCGATCGTCGCGCGGCCCGACTATCATTGGCCCGGCGGCAGGCGCCTGGCGGTCTATATTGCGCTCAATGTGGAGCACTTCACCTTCGGCCGAGGCCGGGGCGCGCATATCGCGCCGCCCGAACAATCGACGAGCCACAGCGTCTATTCCTGGCGCGACTACGGCAACCGGGTCGGCTTCTGGCGCCTGCTGGAGCTGTTCGACGAGCTTACCTTGCCGATCGAGGCCCAAGTCAATGCGAGCTTATATGCCCACTGCCCCGAAATCCCCGATGCGCTGATTGCCCGTGGCGATGAAATCCTGGGCCACGGCCTCACCAATTCCCAGGATCAGGGCGATCTCGAAGAGCCGGCCGAGCAGGCGTTGATCCGGGAGGCCACCGAAACGATCACCCGCCACCAGGGCGAACCGCCCGTGGGCTGGATGAGCCCCTGGATCTCCCAGACCGCCAGGACGCCCGATTTGCTCAGGGAGGCGGGTTATCGTTACATGATGGACTGGTCGTGCGACGATCAGCCGATCTGGATGCGGACCCGGGCCGGCCCGATCCTTGCGATCCCGTATCCGGTCGAGATCAACGACAACCGCGCCATCGTGTTTCACAAAGTCACAGCCGCTCAGTTTGCCGACATGATCATCGACGATTTCGACGAGATGCTGGCCCAGTCGGTCCGCCAGCCACTCGTTTTCGGGATCAGTCTACACACCTTCGTGGTTGGCCGGCCCTTTCGACTGCGCCAGCTGCGCCGCGCGCTCAAGCACGTCGCGGACCACCGGGAGCGGATCTGGCTCACCCGGCCGCGGGACATCTGCTGCCATGTCGAAACCCTGCCTGCGGGTACCGTGCCCGGAGGCGGGGAACCGGGCTAGGCGATAGGGCGAGGCCGCGCCGAACGAGAGTTACGGGGGGTTTGGAATGAGCGGACAAGACCATCCGATCCGCAAGAGCACGGTGCCGGATTTGAGCGGCGACGGGCGAACGCCGCTCGAACGTGTCCTCCGACAACCCTTGATCCTGGGCCTCTTCCTGCCCCTGCAAAGCGGGGCCTGGAGTCCGTCGAAAGCGCCACGCGACACGGACTGGACCTTCGCGTACAACGCCGAATGCGCGGTTCGCGCCGAGGAGCTGGGGTTCGATCTGGTTTTCGGCCTCGCCCAGTGGCTGGGCAAGGGCGGCTATGGCGGCGAGATGGAGTTCCGGGGCGACGCGATGGACCCTCTGCTGATCACCGCGGGCCTGGCCCCCCTGACACGCAATATCCTTCTGATTTCGACCGTCCATATTCTATACGGCTGGCATCCGGTCCAGCTCGCAAAATTCGCGGCGACAATCGATCACATGAGCGGCGGCCGCTGGGGCTTGAACATGGTGACCGGCTATAAGCCGGCCGAATTTTGCATGTTCGGGCTCGAGCAGATGGAGCACGACCTGCGCTACGACATGGCGGCAGAGTTCGTCGAGATGATGGAGATGCTCTGGGCGGCCCGGGACAACGTGACCCACCAGGGCCGATTCTGGGAAATGGAGAACGCCTTCGTCTCACCGAAACCGACCCACGAGCGCTGCATCCTGGTCAACGCGGGGACATCGGCCGCGAGCATTGCCTACGCAGCGCGAAAATCGGATCTCGTCTTCATCACGAGCCCGGCCGGCGCCGACCCGGTCAAGGCCTGCGAAGCCCTGCCCGAGCATAATTGGAAGATCAAGGATACAGCCCGCAAGGCAGGGCGCGAGGTGCGGACCATCATCAACCCTCACGTCATCTGCCGGGAGACCGAAGCCGACGCGCAAGCGGCCCGCCAGGCGATTATCGATCAGCAGGACCCGGTCGCGGCCGACAACTTTGCCGCATCGATCATGGGCGCGGGCAAGGAATCCTGGAGTGCCACGACCCGGGAGATGTGGGTCGTCGGCGGCAACGTCCATCTGGTCGGAACGCCTGAGCAGATCGTCGACTGGTTCATCCGGCTGCGCGAGGCAGGTTGCGACGGCGTGCAGGTCAATTTCTACGATTTCCTTCCCGATCTCGCCTTTTTCGGCGACCGGGTGTTACCACTCATGAAGCAGGCCGGCCTGCGAAGCGACTAATGAGACCGTGCGATCAGCCCGCCACCACCCGGCGCGATTCGCGTTTTCGTTCATGAGGGTCGAGATAGCGCTTGCGTAGACGAATCGCTGCGGGCGTAACCTCGACGAGTTCGTCGTCGGCGATATAGGCAAGCGCATTTTCAAGGCTCATGCGCAGCGGCGTGGTCAGTGCCACCGCATCGTCCTTGCCGGCGGCACGAATGTTGGTCAATTGCTTCGCCTTCAGCGGGTTGACCTCGAGATCTGTGCCCCGGCTGTGCTCGCCGATAATCATCCCTGGATAGACCGGCTCGCCGGGGCCGATGAAAAGCGGCCCCCGCTCCTCGAGATTCCACAGGGCGTAGGGAACCGCGTGACCGCTCGTCGTCGAGATCAAGGTTCCGTTGTGCCGTTGCTCGATCGGACCCCGGTTGGGGCCGTAGGCGTGAAACAACCTGTGGAGAACGCCGGTCCCCCTCGTATCGGTAAGAAATTCGCCGTGATAGCCGATCAGGCTTCGCGACGGTGCGATGAAGACGAGCCGCTGCTTGCCGGCGCCCGCGGGGCGCATTTCCAGGAGATCCGCGCGCCGCTGACCCAGTTTCTCGACGACCACGCCGGTAAATTCCTCGTCCACATCGACGACGACTTCCTCCAGCGGCTCGAGCCGTTCGCCGGTGTCCGGATCATCACGAAACAGCACGCGCGGCCGGCTGATCGACAGCTCGTAGCCTTCCCGGCGCATGGTCTCGATCAACACCGCAAGTTGAAGTTCGCCCCGGCCGGCAACCTCGAAGGCGTCGCTTGTTTCGGTCGGCTCGACCCGGATGGCAACATTGCCTTCCGCCTCGCGCGCCAGCCGGGCCCAGATTTCGCGAGACGTCAGCTTGTCGCCATCCTTTCCCGCGAGCGGCGAATTGTTGATCCCGAAGCTCATGGCGAGGGTGGGGGGATCGATCGGATTCGCCGCGAGGGGTCGTTCGACCTCTGGTGCGCACAGGGTATCGGCAACTGTGACGTTTTCGACCCCCGCGAGTGCGACGATGTCGCCCGCTTCCGCTTCATCGAGGCCGATCCGCTCAAGGCCCCGGAAGCCAAGCACCTTCGTGATTCGCACCTGCTCGACGAGCGCGCCATCCCGATCGAGAGCCTTCACGGTCATATTGGGCCGCGCCCGCCCTGCCGAGATCCGGCCAGTCAACAAACGGCCCAGATAGGGATCGGCCTCAAGCGTCGTGGCCAACATGGCAAAGGGACGCTCCGCGTCGACGCGAGGCGCGGGAACGCGCTCCACGATCAGATCGAAGAGCGGCGCCATGTCGATGGTCGGCCCCTCGGGTTCGACCGCCGCCCAACCTTCTTTCGCGGATGCGAACAGGGTCTGAAAATCGAGCTGTTCGTCGGTCGCATCGAGCGCGGCGAAGAGGTCGAAAACCTCGTCGTGAACCGCGTGGGCGCGCTGCTCGGCTTTGTCCACCTTATTGACGACCACGATGGGACGTAAGCCCAGACGGAGCGCCTTACCAAGCACGAACTTGGTCTGGGGCATGGGCCCCTCGGCGGCATCGACCAGGACGACGACTCCATCGACCATGGACAGAATCCGCTCCACCTCACCGCCGAAGTCCGCATGACCCGGCGTATCGACGATATTGATCCGGGTGTCGTGCCAAATCACGGACGTGCATTTCGCGAGGATCGTGATCCCCCGCTCCCGCTCGAGTTCGCCTGAATCGAGCGCGCGCTCGGCGACCTGCTGGTTCGCCCGAAAGGTGCCCGACTGCCGGAGCAGGCAATCGACGAGGGTCGTCTTGCCATGATCCACGTGGGCGATGATCGCGATGTTTCGGAGGTTCATGAATCACGAGGCTTCTGCGCTGGTGGACCGGTCCGAACACCGCCGGATCCGTCGTTCGGGAGATGTGCGAAATATAATGGCGCGGAGCACGGAAACAAGCACCGAACCGCGTTTTATGCGGAGGCAATCCGGTTTGTTAACGGGCCGACGCCTGTGATATCGATCGTCACCTCGTCACCGGGCTGAAGATATTTCGGTGGATCGAACGCCATGCCGACCCCGGCCGGCGTCCCGGTCGCGATGATGTCACCAACCAGCAGCGTCGCTCCGCGGGACAGGGTCGCGATGATCGTCGGCACATCGAAGATCAGGGTATCGAACGTCGCGTCCTGACGAACCTCGCCGTTGACGATCGAGCGGACGCCGATCGCCGCAGGCTCCGGCATGACCGAGCGGTGAACGACGACGGGCCCCATCGGTGCAAAACCGTCGAGGCTTTTGCCGAGAAACCACTGCTTGTGGGCAAATTGCAGGTCCCGCGCGCTGACATCATTGATCGCGGTATAACCGAAGACATGACCCCAGGCGTCCTCGGGCGCGATGTTCCGGCCAGACCTGCCGATGACGAGGGCGACTTCGGCTTCGTAATCGATCGCCTGGGTCACGCCGGCATGGCTCGGGATGTCGGCCCCGGGCGCGTTTATCGCCGTGGTCGCCTTGGTGAACACGATCGGCGACTCGGGAACCTCGACGCCGTCGAATTCATCCGCGTGAGCACGATAGTTGAGGCCCAGGCAGTAAATATTGCGCGTCGGATTGGGGATCGGCGCGAGCGGAGCGACGGTGCTCAAGGCACGGGTTGCGATACCCATCGCAATCGCGCGATCCGCCAGGCTCCAGACATCCTCGAGCGTCGCGTCGCTGGCACCCGCCAGCTCCAGCAGGGTCGATGCCGCCAGCTCCGTCGATAATGCACGGGAGGCTTCGCCAAGATTGATGACCGACTCGCCGATCACCGCACCGAGATAGCCGTTCTCCAGGGTCAAAAATTTCATGTGCCGCTCCGGGTTCGGGTCGCGAGGGTATCGCCCGGCCAGACCGCTGACAAGGGTTGGGCCGGGAACACAGGACAAGCGGTGCTGGGGGATCAGGCCGTATCGACGGGCCGCTTGGGAAACAAGGGTACGACCTCGGCGCCCAATTCCTCGAGAACTTCGGCGGCGGGACGTTTGCTGTATTTCAGCGTCAGGGTGATGTGATTGACGCCAAGACCGTTGAGCCTACCGAGAAGATCGATAAGCGCCTTGCGCCCGAACCGAAAGCCCAGATGGATGTCGGATGCCGGCTCGTTCGGATCGTCCGACAGGTCTACGTAAAGAGACTGCCCGAACGGCTTGAACCGGCCCTTGCAGGACCGTTTGATCGCTTCGCGCCAGGACGCGATGACGTATTCCTGACGCTCCGGGGTCCTCGAATACTTCACCCAGGCGTCACAATGGGCGGCGGTCCATTCGAGCTTCTGACGGGCCCGCCCGGTGATCATGATCGGAATCCGGCCCGCGACCGGACGGGGGAGCAAGCCGGCGCTGTCCTTGACCATTCGGCCAAACGACGATTTGTAGTCCGGGTATTCCTCTCTAAACATCAATTCGATAATCCGGAGGCTCTCGCGGAAGGTTTCCGTGCGCGAGGCGTGCGTCCGGTCGAACGCGGGAAATTCCTCCGGCCGGTCGCCGGTTCCGACGCCCATGACCAGCCGCCCGTCGGAAAGTCGATCGACCGAGGCGGCTGCCTTGGCCACATGCAACGGATGGCGCAACGGGAGAACGATGCTTCCCGTCGCCAATGAGATCGACGTCGTCTGGGCTGCGATATAGCCGAGATAGACCCACGGGTCGTAGATTTGCCCGACATCGCCAAACGACGGAATCCGAAGCGGGACGTCACGAAACCAGAGAGCTGAAAACCCGAGAGTCTCCGCACGCCGGGCGAGCGCGACCTGACCCTCCATTGTCGGCACCGCGCCTTCGAACGCCTCGATCGGGAAGAACATGCCGAGGGTCATATGACCCTCTTCGAACATCTGATGAAACCCGCGATTGAGCGTCAGTCCCGCGGATATTGCCGGATCTTGGCTGCCCAGAACACGCTCGAGTATCGCCATTGCGTTCGCACCCCGTACCAAGAATCGATGCACGCCATCCTCCTTTACCTTATGCCGGGATTTCTTGACAAGACCGCTTTGACAGGGCGCTCCCTGCGCCTATTGTTGGGTCGGACGAAGGGCAGGCAAGCAGCCATGACGGTTGACGACGCGGTTGAGCGCTTAGAGCGGCTTCTCTCGAAAAGCCGGCACGCCGTGCTTTTCAGCGGCGCCGGGATCAGTACGGAGTCCGGGATTCCCGATTACCGCAGCCCGGGTGGCGTGTGGGACAAGTTCCGCCCGATCGATTTCCAGGAATTCCTGGCGTCCGAGACCGGCCAACGCGAATTCTGGCGCCGCAAATTCGCGACCCACGACATGATCGCCGACGCCGTGCCGAACCGGGGTCATCGGGCCATCGCGAAGCTCGTTGCCGATAGGCGCGTCACCTGCGTGATTACCCAGAACGTCGACGGGCTGCACCAGAAGGCCGGCGTGTCGGAGACAAAGGTGATCGAGCTGCACGGCAATACGACCTACGCCGCCTGTCTGGATTGCGGCGAACGCTACGATCTCGCACCGATCCGGACTGTCTTTCTGGCCGACGAATCCCTGCCGGTCTGCGCCGCGTGCAGTGGTCTCGTGAAAACCGGCACCATATCGTTCGGCCAAGCCATGCCCGAGGAGCCCATGCGCCGCGCCGATCAGGAAAGCCGGCAGGCCGATCTGATGATCGCCGTGGGGTCGTCGCTGGTCGTCTATCCCGCTGCGGGGTTTCCGGTCGTTGCCAAACGGAGTGGCGCGGCGTTCGTCATCGTCAACCGCGAGGCGACTGAACTCGATGCGATCGCCGATCTGGTGATCCATGGCGAGATCGGCCCGATCCTGGGGTCGTTGGCCGGCGTCGACTGAATTCGGGTCAGTACGGCGCGGCCCCGTCGGGCCGGCTATCGCGCCGCAATCCGAAGCTGATACGCCGCGTCGTGATGTTGCGGACAGTATGAAACGGCCGGTCCCGTCTGCCGGCAAAGCCGGGTGCTACCATCAGGACGCAGTGGCCCGGCGGCGCCGGCACTTCGCGTTCGCCGGTTCCAGCCCGATCGTCGCAAAGGAAATACCGCGCCTCGCCGCAAACCACGATGAGGGCAATAAGCCCGACGTAGCGGGTATGATCGAGATGGGGCGTAATTCCGATGGCGCCGGGTTTATAGATCTGCACGGCAAGATCATTGATCGTAAACGGCTGTTCGAGAGGCGGCGAATCGAGCCGGGCGAGCGCCGCATCGCACAGACCGTCGAAGACCCGGGCAAACCGCGCATAGGCGTTATCCGCAGGCACATCCATGCAGATATCGAACTCCTGGTAGACGCGCTTATCGCCCTTGCCCATGACCGGGGTTGCAGGTCTGAACGCGAGCGCGTCGGCTGCTCCAGCCAGAATGTCGCAGCCTTCCGGATCGAGCATCGGGATCGCCAGGGCACCGACATCGTCAAGGTGTGCAATGGCGTCCGCCAGGATGTCCGCATCACAGGTTAGATGGCGGGCAAGCTGACGCTCCACGTCGTCTTGCGTCACGGTGTCGAGTGCCGAATTCACGAAGCACTCCGCAACACGATGCCGAGCACCGTCACGACGCGTGGGATTCGAGCTTGGGAAACGTCTCGCCGCCCCAGATCTGACACTCCTGGATATAGGGCCGGGGATGTTGCGGATCCGGCCCGTCGAACTCCCGAGCCAACCGGTGCCCGTCGAATACCGCGTCGGGCAGCATGCGCGGCGCCAGGCAGTCTCCCGTCCGATAGACGGCCTGTAGTTCGGCGTCGCCCCAGTCGGACCGACGCGCTTTGAGCGCCTTGTAGAGTCCGTCGTTGGCCATACGCGCAGTGCACAGGACGACCGAGTCGCAGCGCAAATCGACGACCTCCGTACCTGCGCGCCGCGGCATTTGCCCCGGCGTCGGCCCGGTGCGGCGATAGCCGTCGCGGTAGAGATAAAAGGCGCGGACCGTGACCTCGTTGCCCACATCGATACTCTCGACCCAGTGCATATCGTGCTCGTGGATCCCCTTCTCGTGCATCATGCGATGCAGATTTGCGGCTTCTCCGGTGTAGTGGAGATAGGGTGCGACGCCGTGGTTCTGAGTCACCACGGTGACGTCCTTGCCTTCGTCGGCGAGCTTCTCGGCCATGGCGATGCCTGTGATGTAACCCTCGCCGTCGATCACGACGACGCGCTCGCCGATCTCCTTGCCCGCCATGACCTGTTCGGGCGTCGCGAATTCGGGCCGCGTGGTATCCGCGCCCGGCAAGGCGCCCATGGTCACGCCCGAGAACCCGTCGCCCGCCCAGCGGGACCCCGTTGCCAGCACCACCTTGTCGGCGCCGTACCCCAACACGTCGTCGGCGCTCATCTGGCCGACGCCCGTATGGATCTCGACGGTCTTGAGCTTGTCGAGCTGGGTCTGACGATACTGATCACCCGGCCCCACTCCGAAAGACCGGGGTAGCGCATGACGTCCTTGAGGTGACCGCCCAGCTCGGCACCCGCCTCGCGCAAATGCACGTCATGGCCGCGCATGCCCAGCACCCGCGCACATTCCAGACCCGCCGGGCCTGCCCCGACGACGAGCACGGAGCAGGGGTTCTCGGCCGCAACGACGCGCTCGGGATGCCAGTCGCGTCGGTATTCTTCCATCGCCGTCGCGTTCTGGGTACAGATGATATGAGGCCCGGCCAGCTCCCAGCGTGAAACGCACATGTTGCAGCCGATGCATTCCCGGATGTCGTCGAGACGTCCCTCCTCGATCTTCTTCGGCAGGAACGGGTCGGCGATCGAGGCGCGGGTCGCGCCAATGATGTCGTAATACCCTTTGTCGAGGATCTCGACCATCTCGTCGGGGCTCGTCAGGTGGCCGATGCAGACGACAGGCACGTCGTCGGTGACCGACTTCGCGTCCTTCACGTAAGCCAGCTCGTGATTGGATTTCTGGAATCGCGAGGGCGAAAGGTCTTCCGCCCATTCCGAATAAATTCCGATCTTGAAGTCCCACAGATCGACGAGTCCGTCCCGGGACAACTGATCGACGACCTTGAGTCCTTCGTCGCCGACCTCGATGCCCGCGAGACCCATTAGGCTGTCGATCGCGAAGCGGGTCGCAATTGCGCAGTCATCGCCGAGATTCTGTTTGAGCCCCGCAAGCACCTCCTGAACGAAGCGCAGCCGGTTTTCGAACGAACCGCCGTATTTATCCGTGCGCTTGTTGTAGAAGTCGTGAAAGAACTGCATCGGCATGAACGAATCCGCGAAATAGACTGTCAGGATATCGAAACCCGCATCCCGGCCCCGGGCGCCCGCCGCGACGTAAAGCTGGATTATGTCGGCGATGTCGTCCTCATCGGCTTCGACGCAGTAATGCAGCGGCTCGGCGTCCGACGGATAGGCGCTGGGTCCCCGGGAAACCGCGCGCGACATGTAATTCGTTGCATGGGACCCGCCATAGAGCAGCTCCACATTGGCGAGCGCCTGGTGTTGGTGAAGCGCGTCGCACATGGCGCCGAGATTGACGACGTCGCCCTCGTCCCACAGCTGGGCCGAGATAAGGGGCGTGGTGTCGGATTCGTAGTGAATCGAGCAGTATTCGGTCGAGAGCGCACCCCAACCGCCTTCGGCCTTCATGCCCCGGTGGTCGGCCTGGGCTCCCGGTCGATCCGAGCCCGCACCGTTGCATTGCGCAGTCTGGAAAAACCGGTTTTTCATGGTTTTGGGACCGAGCCGAATCGGCTCGAACAATGGATCGTATTTCGAATCGCGTGCCATCTCGTCACTCCCCCTGCCACCGGCCTCGCGGGCTATCATAGCACCGCCCATGGGCAGACCGCAGCCTTTGGCCGAGCAGCGTTGAGCAAGCGGCGTTTACCGGCTGGTTCCGGGACTGGTGCTCGCAAATGACATGATCTATCCGTTCGGGGTAAGTATGAACGGAGGACCGCATGGTGGAACGTGGGCCATGTTGGACCGCTCGCCCTTACGGTCGCGGGCGCTCTATTTCATGCCCCCGTTGTCGCGGATCAACTGGGCCACTTCTTCGCTGTAGCGTTCTTCCGCCAGGGCCAGGGGCGTGCGTCCCTGCAGGTCGCGCGCGTTGGGAAGCGCACCGGCCGCGAGCAGCATCCGGGTGACCGCCGTGTTCTCGACATAGCCATAGCCCTGCTGTTCGTCCTCGATCTCCACTTCCAACAGACGGGCACCGTCCGCGGCTGCGTGCAGCGGCGTCAGTCCCGCATTATCCGGCTGGTTGACGTCGGCCCCATGATCGAGCAGCAAACGTACCACCGAATCCTGCCCCTCGCTGGCAGCAAGAAACAGAACCGACGCGCCGTTTGGATTCCGGGTGTTCACATCGGCACCTGCCGCGACGAGGAGCTCGGCAACGTCGATGTTGTCGCTTTGAACGAACTTGTAATAGTCCCCCTGCTGTTCGACCCACTGGATGCGCATGTAGTACGCCGCCACCATGAGTAGCGTAAAACCGTAAGTATCGCGCATCTCGAGATCGGCGCCGCGATCGATCAGCTTCGCGGCGATTTCGCCCCGTGCCTTTTCGGCGGCGACGTGGAGCGGAGTGAGCGCGTTGGCGTCCCGCGCGTTGACATCGGCCCCGCGGGAAAGCAACAGCTCGACCGATTCGACATTCTCGAACTCGATCCGCATGACCCAGTCATCGGGCTCGCCGGTCCGCTGATCGACGACCGTACCCGTCGCTCCAACCACGGCGAGATGCAGCGGCGTCATTCCGTGCTGGTCACGCGCGTTGATGACTGCGCTGCCATCGAGCAGGAGCCTTGCGACCTCGACACGGTTGCGCGCGACGGCGTAGTGGAGCGCCGTGGCGCCATACTCGTCGGTTTCGTAGATCGCGCCGGAATTCAGCGTCACGAGCTCGCGCGCCCGCGTCAGATCGCCGGCATCGGCGGCGTCGTGGATCTCGCCGGCGAACACCGGAGAGGCCGCAAGCTGACCTGCGACGATGACTGCCACGAGCACGCCGCCCGCGTATCGTGCCCGGCTCATCCCGTCACCCCTTGGACCGCCCGGCGTCAGGCCCTACCAGAAGGTCATCGGCAAGGGCGTGATTTTCTCCAATCCGTCCCTGGTCACGATCCAGTTGGTCTCCATCATCGCCGTGCCGACCCCGTTGCGGGTAAGAAAGGCCTCCGAGCTCGCCACCATGCCCTCCTCGAAGATCTCGTCCTCGGTCACGTCGTCCACCGCGATCAGGGGATGCTCCCACATACAGCCGTTGGAATGGCCGTAATAGGGCCATTCCGCATCGATTACGCTGTCGTCGGTCTTGACCTCTTCGTGAACACGCGCGGCGTTGCGCGCCACATCGGCAATTTTCACGCCGCGCTTGACCGGCGCCTCGATGCCTTCCTCCATGACCCGCACGCAATCCTCGACGAGTTGCTTCTGCTCTGGGCTGGGGTTCCGTCCACACACGATGGTTCGCCCGGGATCGAGCCAATAGCCCTGCCAGATTGGGCCGTAAATGAAGCAGTGGGCCATATCACCCGCCCGGGGCGTGTTGGACGCATGATGGCCGTACATGGGATTGCTCTCCGGGTGGTTCACATACTCCCCCGAGCCGATCATGAGCCGTTGGAAATAGCCTCCCGCCTTGAGTATCTCCGACGCCGCAGCCGCAACCGCCTCGCCTTCCGGGACGCTGCCCACGATGAGAGTTTCGATCATCTTCGTGAGTCCGCGGGTGACGATTTCGCCCCCTTCGCGGAACATGTCGAGCTCGCGCGCGCTCTTGATGCGGCGAATGTCGCGGACCAGGTCGTCTTCGATGGCAAAGTCGACGTCGGGAAGCAGGTTGCGCATCTGATCGCCGTATTTCATAGGAAGGATATCGCTGCCAACCCACGCGACCTTTCCCTGAGGCTTGCGCGCCCTAACCCCGTCAGCCGCGCCTTGGATGACGTCCAGATGCCAGTGGTAATTATTGGTCGAAATCAAATCCAGGCGCGCAGTCGCTTCGTCGGTGTGCAATTCGGGCTCCTTGCCCGGCTCGAAGATCACCGCGCAGAAGGCGCGCGCGTTGAACATGGGCGAATCGGGCTCCTGCCCGGAATGGTGGGTATAGAAATTGGTGAGGTACGCGGTTTCCATCGACCGCTCGAAGGTGCCCGCGGTCTTGCCCCAAATAACGGCCAGCTCGTAGCCTCCCTCGGCCATCCGGGCTTCCAGCTTCTTCCAGCGGGCTTCGTATTCCTCCTGCGGGAAATACATGCCGATCGCCATTGGTGAGTCCTCCCCCGTTGCGGCCGGCTTCGCGTGCCCGGTCGGCGCGGCCCGGCTCTAAAATTGGTGACAGCATAGCGCACGCGAGGCTGGATTGTGAGCCCCCCGCGGCTTAATTTTCGAAGGCGGCGGGATAGGGGATGACTCAAGGCGCGAGATGGGCATTGCCATGGCGACGAAGCAAAAGGCAAGTGAGACGGTGACGGGCCTCATGGCCGCCCTAGCCGAACGCGATCCCGACCGCGCGGCGATGATCGAGGGCGAAACGACGATCTCCTTCGGCGAGCTCGATGCACGAAGCCGGCGAGTGGCCGCGGGGCTCGCCCGGCATGGCGTCGGATCCGGGGATCGCGTCGCCCTCTGGCTGCCCACTGTGCCTGCTTACATGATTCTCGACATCGCCTGCGCTCGGCTCGGGGCCATCGCCGTAGCGATCAACACGCGATTCCGCGCCGTTGATCTCGCCGATCTGGTCGGCCGATCGGGCGCCAAACTGCTCGCCTACTGGCCTGGCTTTCGGCATATCGACTTCGCGGGCACCCTCGCCCAGTCCGACCCGGCGGCGATGGCACGGCTCGAAACGCTCGTGATCTACGGGTCGGACGACAGCGCCGCACCCGCCGACTCCCCCTTGGTGGGCCGCACCGCTGTCGACTATGCATCGCTCGAGGCCAGTGAGCCGCTCGAAGCCGATCGGGCGAGCCCCGACGCACCGTGCAACATCTTCGCAAGCTCGGGCACGACCCGCGCGCCCAAGATGATCCTGCACAGCCAGCGCACGATCACCCGGCATGCCGCCACCGTGGCGCGCCGATTCGGCTTCGATGCGCCCGACGCCCGGTCGTTGCAGATACTTCCCTTGAGCGGCGTCTTCGGCTTCTCCCAGATGATGGGCGCACTTGCCGGGACGTGTCCGTCGGTTTTGATGAGCGCGTTTGACGCGGAGGCCGCCGTCACCGCGATTGGACGCGACCGCATCACCCACCTGATCGGCACCGATCTGGTCTTTCAGCGCCTGCTCGACTGTGCGTCGGCGGATCGCCCGTTCCCTTCGGTTCGCCTCGCGGCCTTCGCGGCGTTCACGCCCTCGATCACGGGGCTCGTCGAGCAGGGCGACGCCCGGGGCATCCCCTTCGTGGGACTTTACGGTTCGAGCGAAGTACAGGCGCTGTTCGCGCTCCAGCCCGTTGACGGGACGCCGGATCGCCGCGCCAAAGCCGGCGGCGAGCCGGTTTCCGGCGATGCCCGGGTGCGGGCGCGTGATCTCGAAAGCGGCGCGATCCTGCCCGATGGAGAGCCCGGCGAGCTCGAATTATCCGGCCCCAGCCGGATGGTGGGCTACTTCGAAGACGACCCGGGCACCGCCGAAGCGGTCACCGAGGACGGCTATATCCGGTCCGGGGATCTCGGCTACACGGAATCGGACGGGCGGTTCGTCTTTCTCTCGCGCCGGGGCGACGTGCTTCGGCTCGGCGGCTTTCTCGTCCACCCGGTGGAAATCGAGGCGTTCATCCAGGAGCATCCCGGCATCGAAGGCTGCCAGGTGATCGGCGTGGAGCGGCCCGAGGGAACCCGCGCGGTCGCATTCGTAACTTGCGTGCAAGGCGCTTCGTTCGATCCCAGGGCCCTGCGCTCCCACTGCCTGCGGGGACTCGCCAAATACAAATTGCCCGAGCGATTCATCGCGCTCGACGCATTTCCCATGACCGAGAGCCCGAACGGCATGAAGGTCCAGCGAGCGAAACTGCGCCAGATGGCCCTCGAGGCGGCGGAGAGCCGCAGGAAAACCTAGAGATCGTCGCCACGTTCATGCGCGAGCTCGTCGCGGGCAATGATCAGCCGTTGAATCTCGCTGGTTCCCTCATAGACCCGCAAAGGACGGATTTCCCGGTAATAGCGCTCCAGCGGCAGATCCGTCGCGACACCCCAGCCGCCATGGATCTGCACCGCTCCATCGACGACCCGCTGGGCGGCTTCGGTGGCGAACAGTTTGGCCATCGACGAACGCCGGCCCGCGTCCGCCTCGCCGCGATCGAAAGCCTTGGCGGCGCGGTAGACCATCAGCCGCGCCGCCTCTAAATCGACCGCCATGTCGGCGAGCTGAAAGGCCACACCCTGGAACGCACCGATCGGGCGTCCGAACTGCTCCCTGCGGGCCGCCCAGGTGAGTGCGGCATCGAGGGCTGACTGGGCGAGTCCGACGGCATGCGCCCCGACGGTCGTGCGAAACAGCGCGAGCGTCCGCATGGCGATTGCAAATCCCTCGCCCTCGGCGCCCAGGCGATTCGCCGCCGGAATTCGGCATCCCTCGAAGCCGAGCTCCGCAAGCACGTCGAAGGCGATGACCGTCATCTGCCGGGTGACCGCAAAGCCCGGCCTGTCCGCCTCGACGAGGAAGGCCGAGAGCGCCTTGGTGCCGGGCGCATCGCCGGTCCTCGCGAAGACCACGTAGAGATCGGCCACACCGCCGTTGGAGATGAACACCTTGCCGCCGTCGAGGACATAGTCGTCGCCGTCCACAACGGCCCCGGTCTCGATCGCGGAGGCATCGGAGCCCGCCAGACGCTCGGTCAACGCGAAGGCGGCTATGGCTTCCCCGCTGACGATCCGGGGCAGCCATCGCGTCTGCTGGTCCTCGCTGCCCGCCATGACAAGCGGATAGGCGCCAAGCCCCTGTACGGCGAAAGCAGTGGACGCAAAGGAGCAGACCTTCGCGAATTCCTCCCGAATCAGGCACAGCGGCAGGCAGCGCACGGAATCACCCACTCCACCGCGGGCTCCGGGAACCAGATGGCCGAACCAGCCACCCGCTCCCAGACGATCGTAAAAGTCCCGGGGAAGATCATCGCGCGCTTCGAGCGCCGCGCCTTCGCCTGCAAGCCGGTCGGCTGCGAACCGGGCGGCCTTGGACCGAAGCGCCGCCTCGTCCGGACTATCGGTGAAATCCATGGAACCGCCGGTGCGCCGCTCAGCGTCCGCCTGAGATGTCGAACATGGCGCCAGTCACGTAGGAGGCCTCCCCGGAGCACAGCCAGAGCGTCGCCGTCGCGATCTCGCGAGGATCGCCCGGCCGGCCCATCGGGACCGCGGTCTTGGCCAGCTCCTTGACCATCTCGGGTCCGCCCATCGCGTCGAAGATCTCGGTCAGAATCAGGCCGGGACGAATGCCGGCGACCCGGATGCCTTCTTCCGAAATTTCCTTGGCTAGTCCCTTGGTCAATGCGTCGATGGCGCCCTTTGAAGCGGTGTAGATCACGTCGCCGATATGTCCGCCATGCTGGGTCGAGCGCGAGGAAATATTCACGATGACGCCACCCGCACCGCCCAACGCGGTCGACATCCGCCTCACGGCCTCGTGAGTGCAATAGAGATAGCCGTTGACATTGACGTCGATGACCCGACGCATCTTGGCTAGGTCCATCTCGCTCATCCGCATGGGGCCGGTATCGATACCGGCGTTATTGACCAGGTGGGTCACGGTCCCGAAGGTGTCGTCGACGGTCGCAAACATGGCGGCAACCGCGTCGGCGTCGGCAATATCGGCACCCACCGCCAACGCCTCGCCGCCGGCCTCGCGGATCGCCGCGACGACCTGCTCGGCACGGTCCTTCGACGCGCTGTAGTTCACGGCGACCTTGTAGCCGCGCTCGCCCGCAAGCGAGCAGATCGCGGCGCCGATACCGCGCGAGCCGCCGGTTACGATCATCACGCCGCTCACGGTTCCGCTTCCCTCACACCAGGCTCCGCTCGGCCGAAATTTCGCGGATCGCCTGCTCGGCGACAGCAACCGCTCGATCGAGCTGTTCCCGGCTCACCGTATAGGCCGGCGCCGTTTCGATCGCCGAACCCTCGAAGCCGGCCAGCACACCCAGATCGCGCATCTGCTTCGTGATCGCCATAACCACGTCCTTCGGGAGCGGCTCCTTGGTTTCCTTATCGGCCGCGAAGTCGATCGCCACCCACAGACCCAGGCCACGGACCTGCCCCACGACGGGCAGCTTTTCGAGCGACTTGAGCGCATCGAGGAAATAGGTGCCAAGGTCCTTCGAGCGGGCGATCAGATTTTCGCGCTCGCACAGCTCCACGGTCTTCAAGCCCGCCGCGCAACCGCCCGGATGCCCGTTATAGGTCTGGATATGCAGGAAGGTTGGAATCGTATCGGCGATCTCCCTGCTCACCGTCGAGGCACCGAGCGGAAAATACCCGCTCGTGATCGCCTTGGCGGTACTCATGATGTCGGATTCCACCTGCCAGTGCTCGAGCGCGAACCACTCGCCGGTGCGCCCGAACCCGGTGATCACCTCGTCGCCGATGAACAGGACTTCGTATTTGTCGCAGATCTCGCGAATCATGGGAAAGTACTCGGGCGGCGGCACCTGCACGCCGTTTGCCTGCATGACCGGCTCCGCGATGAAAGCGGCGACGAACTCCGGCCCTTCATGCTGGATCTGCTTTTCCAGCCAGTCGGCGCAGAGGAGATCGCAGCTCGGATAGGTCAGGCCGAACGGGCAGCGATAGCAGGTTGGCGCGGGGATGTGGGACGTGTCGGGCACACCCGGCTCGGAGATATGCCGGGTACCCAGCCAGTCCGTCGCGGCCTGCGCGCCCATGGTGGCGCCATGATAGGAATCCCAGCGGGCAATGACCTTGCTGGCGCGCGGCTTTGCGCCCTTGTGGTGGTGATACTGTTTGGCAAACTTCAGCGACATCTCGTTTGCTTCCGGGCCCGAGCCGGCAAACAGAGTTGTCGTCAACCGCCCGGGCGAAAGCTCGGCGATCTTGGTCGCGAGCGCGACGGTCACGTCGGCCGCCTGGGCGAAACAGCCCGCATAGTGAAGATTGACGAGCTGCTCGTAGACGGCCTTGGCAATATCCTCCTGACCAAAACCCAGAGAGTTGGCCCGGGTCTGGGTGCCCATCATGTCGAGCCACGTCTTGCCATCGCCCGTCGTGATCTCGAGCCCCTTGGCCGAAACCAGAATGCCGGGTCCCGCCTCGCGCATTTCCGCCCCATCGACGAGCGGGAACCACACATGGTCAAGCGCCTGTTGGGTCAGGCGATCGATGTTGGGCCGATCCATGACACCTCCCCGCGGGCCAGCCGGAACCGCCCGCCCGGGGGCAGCGGTCCCGACCGGGGTTGTCGCTACAGCTTCTTCCAGTCGCCAAGCTTCTCGAACGCCGCAGCGGCGCGGATCACACTGGCGTCGTCATAGCGCTTGCCGGTGAGCATGAGGCCGATGGGAAGGCCGTTGTTCATGCCGCAAGGCACACTCATGGACGGGTGGCCCGTCGCATCGAAGGGCGCCGTATTCGGAATCATCGTCAACGCGCGCTCGCAATATTCTTCGCGGCTACAGTCCTGCCCAGGCAGGGGCGTTGCCTGCATCGGCAGGGTCGGCATGGCCAGCACATCGTAGTCGGCCAGGGCATCGTCGTATTTGGCGCGCAGGGCGAGACTCAAATTCTGGCCCTTGGCGTAGTAGTGGCCGTAATAGTTTCGTTCCATATATTCGCCGAGCAGAATGCAGAGCTTCGTCGTCTCGGAGAAGTCGTCGCCCCGAGCGCGCCAGGCATGGGCGAATTTGTCCTGGAGCGACGTGAGGTAGTGGCCCTTCCAGTTCATCCCGTAGCCGTTGTACTTGACCATCTGATGCTGCAGGCCCTCGACGGCGATGACGGTCCAGATCGCCAGCCCGTCGAGATGCATCGGAATCGAGATCTCCTTCACCGTCGCACCGGCCTTCTTGAGCTTCTCCAGCCCGGCTTTCACCTTCCGGTCGACCGCCGCCTCGCTGCTGTCGAAGCCAAAACCTTCCTTCACGACACCGACTTTCAAGCCTTTCGCGCCTTTCTTGAGGGCGGCGCGGTAATTCTGGGTCTTGCAGCCGATCTGCCGGGGATCCAGGCCGTCGGGCCCGGCGATCACTTCCATCATGGTCGCGACATCGGCGACGTTGCTGCACATGGGGCCGGTGTGATCGATCGTCTGCTCGATGGGGAAGATTCCCGTATACGGCACCAAGCCGTGGGTTGGCTTGTGGCCGTAGACGCCGCTCCAGCAGGCTGGAATGCGGATCGAGCCACCCTGGTCGCCGCCCAACGCCATGTCGACGTCGCCATTTGCAACGAGAGCCGCGCTGCCACAGGATGAACCGCCCGCCGAGTGGGTCGGTTTGTGGGGATTCTTGACCATGCCGAGCGCCGTCGTAAAGCTGCTGCCCGAGAGGCACAGATCCTCGCAGGCCGCCTTGCCCGTGATCACCGCGCCGCCGTCGAGCAGGCGGGAAACAACTGTGGCGTCGACCTCGGGCACATAACCCTCGAGGATGCGCGAACCGTTCATCATCGGCACGCCGGCGAGACAGATATTGTCCTTCAATGCCACCGTCTTGCCAGCCAGGAGACCCCGCTTGCGGCCCTGAACCTCGCACCGCCAATACCAGCCGTTGAGCGGATTATCCTCGGGTTGAGGCCGGTAGCCCGATGTCCGGGCATACTTGACCTCGGGCCTGGGCTCGGTCAGTTCGTCGGTGCGCCAGTAAGCGGGAAGAAATCCGTTGATCAATCCCTGAAAGGATTTCGCGTTTTCTTCGTCGAGCGTCATACCGTAGTCGGCCGCGATGTCGATGAGTTCCGCGACCGTCGGCGTGCGGACTGTGGGCAGAATGGCCATGGTCAGATCTCCCTCGAATTTTTTCTTGTCCCCGGATCGGGCGGTTGCGCCCACGTCGCTGTGGCAGGCACCGAGCCGGCGCTCCCCGTGTGATATCCCGTCGACCCGCATTCTGCGCCGATGGCGTGCGCGGGACAACCGGTCAGTCGGCGCCTGCGTCCCGTCCGCTCAATGCCAGATCAACGGCGACGTGGTCAGGATCTCGACACCGTCCTTCTTGATGATCATATTCTGCTCGAAACCCGCGGCGCCGACGCCTTCCCAGGTCAGGAACGCCTCCGAGCTGCACACCATATTCTCCTTGAGGCGGTCGGTCTTCTTGGCGGTCTTCAGCCCGTACATCGGGTTCTCGAAGTGGAAATCGTTGACGTGGCCGTAGAGCGGCCATTGTAGCGACGCCTGGTCGGACACCTTACCCCCGCCCGCGGCCTCGTAGAGGCGATCGCCTTCTCTCGCCAGCTCGTGCGCGCTCACCCCGGGGCGGATCTTTTCGATCACACCGTTGACGATGCCCGCGCAAGCCTCGATCAGCGCGCGTTGGGTGCGTGTAGGCTTGCCGCCGCACACTGCGGTGCGCCCCGGATCGAGATAGCCGTAGCCGAAATGCATCGGCCCCATGAACCAGCCGCGCACCAGATCGCCCTTGCGCGGCGCACTGTCCTCGAACCCTGTCAGGTTGTTGCGGCTGAAATTGAACAGCTCGGTACCCTTGCCGTGGGCAACCCGCAAAAGATAGGGAATTCCGCCGCCCTTGACGCAGGCCTTGGCACCCGATCCCGCCGCTTCGGCCTCGGTTTTGCCCGCGATCAAAGCCTTCATCATGGCGTTCATCGCCTTGCTCGCGGTCCGCCCGGCTTCGCGGAAGACGTCGAGTTCGGCCGGGCTCTTGACGTGACGCACCGAAGCCACGAGGTCATCCTCGGGCATGAACTCGAGGCCGGGGCGGCGTTTCTGCAGCTCCCACATGTACTTGCAAGGAAAGAAGTCGGTGCCGACGAGCGCAACCCGGCCGCGCACCTTGCGCCGCTTGAGGTCTTCGGCGACACCCTGGATGGGGTTCATGTGCCACTTGACACGGCGCGTCGCGATGAAGTCGCGCGGCTCGAGGGGCTCGTCCATATGCAGCGCCGGCGTCTTGCCGGCCTGCATCACAACGGCAGCGAACGAGCGCGCCCGCCACAATTCGTTGTCGACCTCCTGGCCGGAATGGGCCGAGTAGTAGTTGGTCAGCCAGAGCACGTCGCCGTAACGCTCGTAGGCACCCGAGCCCTTGGCCCAGATCACCGCCACGTCGTAGCCGCGGCGTTTCATCTCGTCCTGAACCTTGCTCCAGCGCGCGCGGTATTCGTCCTTCGTGAAAAAGGTCTTGGGCATTTCCCGTCTCCCCCTATTCCGGCCGGGTCAATGTCGCCCGGCCCTATCGTCCACCCGATCCGCCGTCCGGCTCAGGTCAATCCCAGTTCGAACTTCTTCCGGTTGCTCCAGGACTGAAGGATACGATCGGTAATGATCGCAACCAGCGCCATGGAAAGCCCAGCAACGAAGCCGTCGCCAACATCGGCAGCGCCCAGCGCGATATAAACGAGCTGTCCCAGGCCCTTGGTGCCGACGAGGGCCGCGATGACCAGCATCGCGAGGCCGAACATGACGACCTGATTGAGGCCCAGCATGATTTCCGGCAACGCCAGCGGCAGCTGGACCTGGCGAAGCAGCTGACCGCGGGTACATCCCAGTGCCTGGGCGGCCTCGATGATGTCGGGCCGGACGTTTCGGATGCCGTGCTCCGTATAGCGGACCGCGGGCACGATGGCGTAGGCGATGATCGCCAGAAACGCCGTGAACTCGCCGATCTTGAAGAACATGACGACTGGAATCAGGAAGACGAAGAGCGGCATTGTCTGAAGGGTATCGTTGATCGGCCGGAGAAACGCGGAAACCTTGTCATTGCGCGACGCCCAGACGCCGAGTGCGCAGCCGAAAACGAAAGACATCAGGACGGCTGCACCGCACAGGTAAACCGAGAGCATCGCCTGCTCCCAGACACCCACGAGCAGCATAAACGCCATGCCCAGGAAGCTGCCCAGGCCGACCTTCCAGCCACCGACCTGCCAAGCCAGCAGCGTGACGACCGCCATGAAGGCGGGCCAGGGCGTCGAGGTGACCCCGAAATAGAGCAGGGCGGCGATAATCGTCACGCCGACACAGGCTCGCCAGCCATAAAAGCGCAACGCAGCAAGCGCGAGCGCCGTTATCACGCCGGCATACGCCAGACTGATCGGCAGGGTAAGCTCGAAGCCCCAGGAGAAAGGCCGGATCACACCTTCGAGGCCGACACGCAGCGGCAACATGAAATAAAACAGGCTCCATTTTTTTATGGTGTTGAAAACGAAGCCGTAATCGCGAATGAGAAAATCGAGCCCGTTGTTGATGGGTTCGGCGGGGAAGAACACGAGGCCGTCGGGCCAGACCCGCAACGGCAAAATGAATTGCCCAAGCACGATCGCGGCGACAACGACAATCGCTGAAATCGTGAGATTGCGGTGGCGACGCCAAAACGAGCCGCTATCGATGCGCAGCTCTCCCTGGCGCTCGGCGAAGCCGCGGCTGGTGCGGTCCATGACCATGGCAAGCAGCGCAATGACGATGCCGGCCAGCAGGCTTTCCCCGAATCGGGCGCGCCGCATGGTGCTCAACACTTCCCAGCCGATATCCGCCGAACTGCCGATCACGGCCGCGATGATGACCATGGAGAGCGCCGCCATGATGGTCTGGTTGACGCCGATCATGATGGTCGGCATCGCCGAGGGAAACTGGACCCACCAGAGCAACTGCCGGTTTGTCGAGCCCGACATCCGCCCCGATTCGACGACGTCGCTCGGCACCCGGCTCAAACCCAGCAAGACGTTGCGAGCCAACGGCGGCGCCGCATAGATCGCACTCGCGATCATGCCGACGACGGGCCCGAAACCGAACAGCAGAAGGATCGGGATCAAGTAGGCAAAGGTGGGGATCGTCTGCATCAAATCGAGGGTCGGCTCGATGATCATCCGGGCCCAGCGATAGCGGAACGCGACCGTGCCCATCGCGGCCCCGATCAGGATCGACAGCGGCACGGACACGCCGACCAGCGCCAGGGTGTTCGTGCTCTTGTCCCAATAGCCGACGACGACCATGTAGAACAGCGCACAGAGCGTGAAAAGGGCGAGTTTCCAGCCTTTTGCGACATAGGCGAGGGCGACGAAGATCGCGATCGTCGCGGGCCATGGCAGCCAGTGGAGAAGGCCCTGGAGCCATTTCATCGGCCATCCGAGAAACCACGAAATAGCATGGAACACCACCCGGAAGGTGTCGATGAACCAGTCCATGAAAATGTTGATCCAGTCGGATAACGGGATCAGGACGTCGTTGGGAAACTTGGCGATCCAAGCGATCTCGGGTCTCAACAGGAAGAAGACGAGAACCCCGATTCCGACCATGATCCAGGCGTAGAAGCCTTTGTCGAGTCCTCCGGGTAGGAGGCCGGCTGTGAGTCTTGCGACGAGTTTCGTTGCAGAGGGTTTCGCTCTATCGTCGAGCGCCGTCACGCAGCATCCTCTCCGTCGCCGTCCATCAGAGCCGATTCGTCCTCGGTGGCGGTCGCAAGCGCTTCGATCACGCCGTGCGGCGTCACCTGACCGATCACCTGACCGCCTTCGTCGGTTACCGGCAGAGGTCGTTCGAGGCCCGCAAACACAGGCATGAGCTGCTCGAGGGTGGCGGTCGCGGCAACGGCATCCGCCGGGTCGAACCCGCTGCCGGCGGGCTCCAGGATGTCCTTGGCCAGCAGCACCTTGACCCGCGGAACGTCGCGGGTGAACTCGGTAACGTAGTCGTTGACCGGGTTCATCACGACTTCGGCGGGCGTGCCGATTTGCACAATCTCGCCCGCACGCATGATTGCAATCCGGTCGGCCACGCGCAGCGCCTCGAGAAAATCGTGCGTGATGAACACGATGGTCTTGTGCAGCACCTTCTGCAGCCGCAGAAACTCGTCCTGCATCTGGCGGCGGATCAACGGGTCGAGAGCGGAAAACGGCTCGTCGAGAAACCAGACCTCGGGGTTGACTGCAAGGCTGCGGGCAATGCCCACCCGTTGCTGCTGGCCGCCCGACAGTTCGCGCGGGAACGATCCCTCGCGTCCTTCGAGGCCGACGAGTTCGATCATCTCCATAGCCCGCCTGGTGCGCTCGGAACGGCTGATCCCCTGGACCTTGAGCGGAAAGGCGACGTTGTCGAGAACCGTCTGGTGAGGCAACAGGCCGAAATTCTGAAACACCATGCCCATCTTGTGCCGGCGCAACTCGATCAGCTCCTTCTCGGACACCTTGAGCAGATCCTCGCCGTCGAGCAGAACCTCGCCGACGGTCGGATCGACGAGACGGGAAAGACACCGCACCATCGTCGATTTGCCCGAGCCCGACAGCCCCATGATCACGAAAATTTCGCCGACGTGGACGTCGAAGCTGACGTCGCAGGCGGCGGGAATATGATTCGTCTCGCGAATTCGCTCGATTACCGCACTCGGATCATCGACTACGCCGTCGGCCGACGAAAAGAATTGTTTCGGTTCGGGTCCGTAGATCTTCCAGACGTGGCGGCAGCAAAGCTGAACTTCGCGGCCCGGGCCTGAAACCACGGTATCTGGGATGGTGGTCGCGCTCGGCGGTTGAGATTGATCGGTCATCGCTCATTCACACAAAAATTATTAATATCAAGAACGAGACGGACCGCCCGATGGCGTCCCGTTTCATCCCACCTATGTCACGGCGCCGCAGCGTCGCTCACCCGGCCGCGCACCTTGCGCCGCTTGAGGTCTTCCGCGACGCCCTGGATGGGATTCATGTGCCACTTGACACGGCGCGTCGCGATGAAGTCGCACGGCTCGAGGGGCTCGTCCCTATGCAGCGCCGACGTCTTGCCAGCCTGCATCACAATGGCAGCGAACGAACGCGCGCGCCACAATTCGTTGTCGACCTCCTGGCCCGAATGGGTCGAGTAGTAGTCGGTCAGCCGGAGCGCATCGCCGTAACGCTCGTAGGCACCCGAGCCCTTGGCCCAGATCACCGCCACGTCGTAGCCGCAGCGTTTCTTCTCGTCCCGAACCTTGTTCCAGCACGCGCGGTATTCGTCATTCGTGAAAAAGGTCTTGGGCAGTTCCCGTCTCCCCGTATTCCGGCCGGGTCAATGCCGCCCGGCCCAATCGTCCGCCCGACCTGCCGCGCGGCCGCCTCAGCCCAGACCCAGTTCGATCTTTTTCTTGTTGCTCCAGGACTGGATGATCCGGTCGGCGATGATGGCGATCAGCGCCATGGACAGGCCGGCAACGACGCCCTCGCCGACGTTGGCCCGGCTCAACGCGAAATAGATCAGGTAACCGAGCCCCTTGGTGCCGACCAGCGCCGCGATGACCAGCATCGCGAGGCCGAACATCACGACCTGGTTGAGCCCGAGCATGATTTCCGGCAGCGCGAGGGGCAGCTTGACCTGGCGCAGCAACTGGCCCTCGGTGCAGCCCAGCGCCTTGGCCGCCTCGACGATGTCGGGGCGCACATTGCGCAGGCCGTGTTCGGTGTAGCGGATCGCCGGCACGATGGCGTAGGCAATGATCGCGAGGAAGGCGGTGAACTCGCCGACCCGGAAGAACATCAGCACGGGAATCAAAAAGACGAACAGCGGCATCGACTGCAGGGTGTCGTTGATCGGGCGGACGAAGGCGGACACCTTGTCGTTGCGCGACGCCCAGATGCCAATGGCACTGCCCAGGACGAACGACACCAACACCGCCGCACCGCACAGATAGACCGCCAGCATGGCCTGGGCCCAGACGCCGGTGAGCAGCATGAACGCCATGGCGAGGAATGCGCCTGCGGCCACGTTCCAGTTGCCCACCTGCCACGAAAGCGTGACGACGATAATCATGAAAACCGGCCAGGGCGTGCCCGTCATCCCGAAATAGAGCAGCGTGGCGACGATCACGACACCGACGGCCGTGCGCCAACTGAAGTAATGCGTTGCCGCGACGGCCAGCGCGGCAATGAAGCCGACGTAGCCGAGGCTGACCGGCAGGGTCAGATCGAACCCGAAACTGAAAGGCCTAACCACGCCCTCGAAACCCATCCGGATCGGGAGCAGGAAATAATAGAGCCCCCACTCCTTGATGGTATCGAAGACGAAGCCGTAGTTGGCGATGAGGGATTCGAGCGCGTTGTTGATCGGCTCCGCGGGGAAGAACACCAGATTCTTCGGCCAGATATGGAGCGGGGCGACGAACCGGGCGAGCACGATGGCGCCGGCGATCACGGCGAGCGAAATCCCCAGTGTCCGGTGGCGTTGCCAGAGCGAACCCGAGGCGGCGCGCGGGTCGCGCTGGCGCTCGGCGAAGCCGCGGCTGGTGCGGTCCATGATCATCGCCATCAGCGCGATGACGAAGCCGGCCATGAGGCTCTGCCCGAACTGGGCGCGGCGCATGGTGCTCAAGACCTCCCAACCGATATCGGCGGCGCCGCCAATCACCGCGGCGATGATCACCATCGAGAGCGCCGCCATGATGGTCTGGTTGACGCCGATCATGATGGTCGGCATCGCCGAGGGAAACTGGACCCACCAGAGCAGCTGGCGGTTGGTCGAGCCGGACATCCGGGCCGACTCGACGACGTCGCTCGGCACCCGGCCCAATCCCAGCATCACGTTGCGCACGAGCGGCGGCGAGGCGTAAATCGCGCTCGCGATCAGACCGACAACCGGGCCGAAGCCGAACAGCAGCAGGATCGGGATCAAGTAGGCAAAGGTGGGGATCGTCTGCATCAAATCGAGGGTCGGTTCGATGATCCGGCGCGCAGACTTGTAGCGAAATCCCAGGACCCCGAGCGTAACCCCGATGCCGATCGCAAGGGGCACCGACACGCTGACCAGAGCCAGGGTGCTCATGCTCTCGTTCCAATAACCAATGACCACCATGTAGAACAGGGCGAGCACGGTGAACAGCGCCAGCTTCCAGCCGCGCGCGGCGTAGGCCAGTGCGACGAAGACCGCCATGGTCGCCGGCCAGGGCATCCAGTGGAGCAGGTCGGAAAGCCCGTCCATGGGCCAGGCCAACAACCAGGAAATGGCATGAAAGACGACGTTGAAGGTCTCGACGAACCAGTCCATGAAGGCGTTGATCCAGTCGGCGACCGGAATCGTCGCCTCGGCGGGGAAGGCGGCCAGCCAACTCACCTGCCTGCGCAGCAGGAGAACGATCAGCGTCGCGCCCGCAACCGCGAGCCAGGGAAACAGCCCCGGCTCGATTCGCCTGCGCGCCCGGCCCGCCATCAGTCCCAGCGCAAGCTCGGTGGCCGATGTGCCGTCGCGGCCCTTTTCGACGACGCTCATACGGCGCTCTCCTCTCCGTCGCCGTCCATCAGAGCCGATTCGTCCTCGGTGGCGGTCGCAAGCGCTTCGATCACGCCGTGCGGCGTCACCTGACCGATCACCTGACCGCCTTCGTCGGTTACCGGCAGAGGTCGTTCGAGGCCCGCAAACACAGGCATGAGCTGCTCGAGGGTGGCGGTCGCGGCAACGGCATCCGCCGGGTCGAACCCGCTGCCGGCGGGCTCCAGGATGTCCTTGGCCAGCAGCACCTTGACCCGCGGAACGTCGCGGGTGAACTCGGTAACGTAGTCGTTGACCGGGTTCATCACGACTTCGGCGGGCGTGCCGATTTGCACAATCTCGCCCGCACGCATGATTGCAATCCGGTCGGCCACGCGCAGCGCCTCGAGAAAATCGTGCGTGATGAACACGATGGTCTTGTGCAGCACCTTCTGCAGCCGCAGAAACTCGTCCTGCATCTGGCGGCGGATCAACGGGTCGAGAGCGGAAAACGGCTCGTCGAGAAACCAGACCTCGGGGTTGACTGCAAGGCTGCGGGCAATGCCCACCCGTTGCTGCTGGCCGCCCGACAGTTCGCGCGGGAACGATCCCTCGCGTCCTTCGAGGCCGACGAGTTCGATCATCTCCATAGCCCGCCTGGTGCGCTCGGAACGGCTGATCCCCTGGACCTTGAGCGGAAAGGCGACGTTGTCGAGAACCGTCTGGTGAGGCAACAGGCCGAAATTCTGAAACACCATGCCCATCTTGTGCCGGCGCAACTCGATCAGCTCCTTCTCGGACACCTTGAGCAGATCCTCGCCGTCGAGCAGAACCTCGCCGACGGTCGGATCGACGAGACGGGAAAGACACCGCACCATCGTCGATTTGCCCGAGCCCGACAGCCCCATGATCACGAAAATTTCGCCGACGTGGACGTCGAAGCTGACGTCGCAGGCGGCGGGAATATGATTCGTCTCGCGAATTCGCTCGATTACCGCACTCGGATCATCGACTACGCCGTCGGCCGACGAAAAGAATTGTTTCGGTTCGGGTCCGTAGATCTTCCAGACGTGGCGGCAGCAAAGCTGAACTTCGCGGCCCGGGCCTGAAACCACGGTATCTGGGATGGTGGTCGCACCGCCTTCGGACGGGCTGCTCACATCGTTCATGGCGTTGCCGATGGTCGTTGCGACGGAAAGCCCGGGGTCACAAGTGAACGCGGGACCGCCCTGAAGACGGTCCCGCGCCTCGTCATCCTACAAGTCGTCAGTTAGACGCAGCGACCGCCGCCGCGTCGACCCAGACCTGCCACCTATACTCGTTCGCGTCGAGCCACTCGTGGACCACTTCGTCCAGATTTCGTCCGTCGGCGTCGATCGCCTTCATCATGGCGTTCTGGTCGTCGTTGGTGAGCTGGAAGTTCTGCAGCAGAGCGTAGGCGCCCGGCCATTTGTCCTTCATGCCGATCCAGGCCATCTTGAACACGGTCCCGAATTTCCAATTGCAATCGTAAGTGTCGTTCGGATTGACACCCCACGCCGGATCGTCGTAGCAGGCATCCTCATACGGCGGAAGCTGCACTCTCGTCATCGGGTAGACGGCCTGTGCCCACTGAGGCTCCCAGAACTGCAGAATCAGTGGGGTCTTGCTCGCAAACGCCGCCTTGATCTCGGCGATCAGCGCGCCCTCGCTGCCCGAGGGAATCGAAGTGAAGGGCAGGTCCAGTGCCGCGATTCGCTTGGAGTTCGAATCGCCCCAATCCGGTGGATAATCGACGAACCGGCCGTTCGGGAAGGTATCAGGGGTCGCGAAGAGCTCGGCGCAATCGTAGAGCGCCTTATAATCCGGAAGGCCTGGGCACATTTCGAGGACAAAAGTGGGGACGTACCACGTCTCGACGGGGTCCAAGCCCAGGTCGCCGATCTCGACGACCTTGCCGGAATTGAGCGCATCGGTGTAGTGATCGCCGATGTTGGAACTCCACAACTCCATCGTCGCGGTGACGGTGTTGTCGCGAAGCGCGGCCATCTGCGGATAGTAACCCGCGGTGACGTACTCGACGGTGTAGCCCATCTTCTTGAGCACTTCGCCCGCGACGTGGGTGCTGATGTGCTGGCCGGTCCATTCGTTCATCGCGAGCTTGATGGGCTCATCCGACTCCGGAATGCTGCCCGCCTTGGCGGCTCCCGCCATGCCGAGCGAGGACGCGAAGGCCGCCGCACCGACCGCGAGGGTCAACTTCTTCACAAATCCGTTCATGCTGTCTCTCCCTTTAAAGTGCCATATCCGGAACCCTCGAACCTCCCGGCCGGTCACGAACCGGCCGCTTCGGGAACCCGCGAAGGCAAGCGCAGCTAGAATCCTTATCAACGCTTGGGTTTACGCTACTCAAATTAACCGTCAGGAGTCAACGACTCGACGCGCCGCTCGCAATTCTGTGAATGGCCATTTGTCGCTTGACAGAGGAGCTATGATGCCGACGATGTGCCGCCCACAAGGGCGCGGATGCGCCCTGGATATCGTCGTCAAGGGCCCGTCCGAGCATGGACTTCAGCTTCTATCTGCCCTGTTACTGGCCTGACACGAGTGTCCCGGCCCGGAAAATGTATGGGGAAATGCTCGAGCAGGCGGTCGCTGCGGAAACCCTCGGCTTCGCCACGTTGGCGATCCCGGAGGATCACTTTCTCAACTATCTGACCCACCCCAACCCGCTCATGACGGCGATCAAGGTGGCGAGCGTGACCGAGCGGATCCCGCTGATCACCGCCGTCCTCGTGCTGCCGTTCTTTGACATGCGCCGCCTTGCCGGCGAGATCGCCCAGGCCGACTGCCTGACCGACGGGCGGATTCAGCTCGGCGTCGGACGCGGCGCGTTTCGTTACGAATTCGACCGGTTCGGCGTAGCCGTGGACGAGAGCCGCGAGAAATTCGACGACTCACTCGCCCTGCTCGAGACGTTGCTGACCGAGGAAGAGGTCTCTTGGGACAGCACCTACTATAAAGTTCGATGCGCTGACCATTATGCCCCGCCCGCTGCAGAAGCCCCGCCCGCCAATCTGGATCGCCGCTCTCGCCCCCGTTGCGATCTACCATTCCGTAATGAAGGGCTACGACGTTATGACCACGCCCCTGCGCGACCCCTTTGAAGCGGCCAGGGCACAGGCGGACAGCTTTTTCGAGGCGGTCGACGAGTTGGGCGAACCGGGCGCCGCCCGGCGGCTCTCCATGCTGCGCATGCTCTACGTCGCCCGGGATGAAACCGAAGCGAAAGAGAAGGTCGCGATCGCCTACGAAAATCACTGGCGCTTCTCGAACGTCTTCGATACCCCGGGCACGGCCGTGAGCGGCGCGATCACCCCGATCGACGTCAAGGAAAGCGTCGAGGACGTGGGTGAGACGTTGCTCATCGGCACGGCCGAGCAGGTCGTCGAAAAGCTCGTTCCCTACGCCGAGTTGGGAATTCACGATCTGATGCTGAACATGAGTTTCGGTGCGGCCCACGGCGACATTCTCGAATCGATGGGGCGCTTCGTTCGCGATGTTCAGCCCCATCTGGCGACTATCGGGCGGGCCGCATGACGACACCCGGAGCAGAATCGCTGTGGCGCGATGCGCTGGTCATCGACGGGTTGACTTTTTATGGCGACGGCGACGCTGAGGGTTTGCACGCCGCCGGGGTCGCCGCGGTCAACATGACGGTGAGCCATTTCGAGGCGGATTTCGAAGTTGCGTTCGATCAGCTAGCGGGCTGGCGCGCGATTGCCGACGCAGCGCACAGCCCATGGCGCAGGATCGACGCGCTGAGCGATATCGACGCTGCGCGCGCTGAAGGCCGTATCGGTCTGATCATGGGCTGGCAAAACCTGCGCCCGATTGCGGACAGGCCCGACCGGCTACACCTCGCCCATGCCGCGGGCTTACGTGTCGCCCAACTGACCTACAACCGACGCAATTACCTGGGCGACGGGTGCCTCGAGCCCGCCGACGCGGGCCTGAGCGGATTTGGCGAAGAGGCGGTTGGCCTCATGAACAAGCTGGGCGTCGCGATCGATCTCAGCCATGTGGGCGAGCAGGCCTGTTTGCGGGCCTGCGCCTTGAGTGAAAAACCCGTACTCGTCACCCACGCCAATGCGAGGGCCGTGACGGGCGCGCTGCGCAACAAGAGCGATGACGTGATCCGCGCGGTGGCCAAGACCGGTGGCGTAATCGGCGTCAGCATCTACGGGCCGATGTGCTGGGACGGCGATCCCGCGCGTCCGCCGACGATCGAGGATTTCATCCGCCACCTCGACCATATCGCGGCCATCGCGGGCCGCGATCATGTAGCCATAGGAACCGACCTGCCGGTGGTCAGCGATCTTTCCAAGGTGGCGCATATCACCGAGATGACGCTGTCACGATTTCCCGCTGCAATTGCGGCATACGCCGAGGCCTTCGGCAACGATATCCGGGCGCGCTATCTGAGCGATTGCACCAGCCACGCGGACCTCGTCCGCATCGTGACCGCGCTACTCGAGAGGGGCTGGTCGGACGCGGACATCCGGGCGCTCCTGGGCGGCAATCTCTACCGTGCGCTCGGCGCGATCTGGGGCGATTGAGCGGGCCGGAGGCGGGCAGGCCTAAAGCGCAACAGCGGCCTTGAGGGCTTCGAATGCCGCTTCCTCGAAAGTGCGCAGCGTGGCGCAATCGCCGATCTCGATCACTGCGCCGCCCTTATCCACAAGACCTAAATCGGATAGAGTTCGGCGCGCCACGACGGGCCGTGCGGGTCTTGGAAATCTCTCAGCCGGCGGTATCGATCGGCGAGCCCGCGAGCAATCCACCGTCGACCGTGAAAAACTGGCCGGTTACGAAGTCACTCTCGTCGGAGGCAAGCCACAGCGTCATGTTGGCTATGTCGTCGGGCGTTCCCATCCGTCCCACGGGATGATGGGCTAGTGCCGCCTGCTCGGCGGCGGCGGGATCGGGCGCATCGACGAACAGGGCTTCGGTCATCTCGGTCAGGATCCAGCCGGGACAGACCGCGTTGCAGCGTATCCCGTCGACGCCGTTGTCGACGGCAACGGCGCGGGTCAGCATATGAACCCCGCCCTTCGAGGCGTTGTAGACCGGCATGCGGTGGTCGGCGACGAATCCGCTGATCGATCCGACGTTGATGATCGAGCCCCCGCCTCGTGCGCGCATCGGCTCGATAGCGTATTTCGAGCACAGGAAGACGCCTTTGAGGTTCACCCCGATGATGGCGTCGAACTCCTCCTCGCTTACCTGGTCGATGGTCTTTTTCGCCTGCTCGATCTCGATCCCTGCGTTGTTGACGAGCACGTCGAGCCCACCGAAGGCGTCGAGCGTCGCGTCGATCAGGGAGCGGACGTTGGCACCGTTGGCGACGTCCGCGTGACGAAAAACCATGGCATCGCCCGGAAACGGCAGCTCGGGCGCAATCACGTCGCAGACCGCGACGCGTGCACCCTCGGCGGCGAACCGTTCGGCGATGGCCCGCCCGTTGCCCCGGGCTCCGCCCGTAACGATCGCGACCTTATTCTCGAGCCGCCCCATTCCTCAGGCGTCGAGCGCCGTCTTGACCAGCGTCTGGAAGTGGTGGACCGCGTGTTCGCTCCACTCGGTCCGTCCTTCGTCGACGATGAAACGGCCCTGCTCGTAGCCCCGGCTGTGGTAGCCGCGCTGCACGCTCTCGACGATCGAGACGTCTTCCTCGCGCACCGTGTCAACAAATTTCGCAGCCTCCTCTTGCTCCTGTGTCGGCTCGGCCTGAGGAAAGTACCAGTCGCAATTCTGCAGGGTCAGCTCGGGCGTGAGCGGGATGTTGTGGAAAGTGTTCATGTAGCCGCCCGGATAGACCTCGAAGCAGATGTTGGGCCAGAGCAGCCAGCCACCGTAGTCGTCGGCCCGCGCTTCATCGCCCGCGGTCAGGCTGTAGCCCAGCTGGTCGGCATCCACGCCGTTCGACGTGTGGCTGTGATAGAGATCGTGGATCGCGATGCGGTACGCCGCCATGTCGATGCTCTGGGCCATCAGGCTCGGATGGCGGATCGGGCAGTGATAGCACTCGCAGAAGTTCTCCATCACGTTCTTCCAGTTCGCCTTGAGCGTATAGTCCGTATGCCGGGCGAAGGTGAGCCGATCGAGGTCCGGTGCGAGACTCCGGATTTCGTCCTCGAGCGCGCCGGTCTGGCTCTTGAGCGAGGGCGCGCCGGGATCGAGATTAACGAACAGGAAATTCAGAAAGGTCTCGACCTGAACCGGCTTCAGGCAGAACTCGTCGCCGTTGAAGCCGGCGACCTTCTCGCTGCCCCGGGCCGAGCGGAGCTCGCCGTCGATGTGGTAGGCCCAGGCGTGATAGGGGCAGGTAATGATCTTCGTGTTGCCCGCGCCTTCGAGCAGCTCGTGGGCGCGGTGGGAGCAGACGTTGTAGAAGGCGCGGATGACGTCGTCCTTGCCCCGGATGATCAGGATGTTCTGGTCGAACACCTTGAAGGTGATGTAGTCGCCGGGCTTGGCCACCAGCTCCGCGTGACCGACGAACTGCCACGTCTTGTAGAAAATTGCGCTTTTCTCTTCGTCGAAAACCGCCGGATCGTAATAGAGCCATGCCGGCAACGTGAAGGATTGCGCGGGATCGGCAGCGAACCGGCCGACTGCATCGCGGCCCAGGGTCGAAATCTTGCTCATCGTTGACCTCCTTCAAACCCGACGTCGTCTCAGTCGAGATCGCCCAGCGCCGCGTGCACCAGCGTCTGGAAATGGTGCACCGCGTGTTCGCTGATGTCGGTGCGCCCGGCATCGACGATGAAGCGACCCTGATTATAGCCCATTTGGTGCAGGCCCTTCTGGACATTTTGGACGAGGCCGATGTCCTCGGGATTGAGGACGTCGCGGAAGTAGTCGATGTACTGCTGCTCCTGCTCGTTGGGCTTGGGCTCCAGGAGAAAGATATCGAATCGCTCGCGCGTGAGTTCGGTGTCCGTAGGCATCGCCTGCAGCAGACCGAGATTGCCGCGTCCCGGCATGACCCAGATCATCAGGTTGGGCCACAGAACGAAAAACACACCGTCATTGCGCGCGCCTTCGCCTTCGTAATCGTAAGCCCGGTTCGTGCCGGTCCTGGCCCGGCTGTGATGGGTCGAATGAATGGCGCCGGTCTCGATCCTGTAGGTCTCCATGTCGATGAGCGATGCGAACGCGGGGTGCGCCGAGGGGCAGTGGTAGCACTCGTTGAAGTTCTCGATCACGACCTTCCAGTTGGCCTCGAGCTCGAAGCCGCAGTCGCCGGCCTTGGTCAGTTTGTCGAGATCGGGCACGTAGCCGCGGATCTCCTCTTCGAGCTCGCCGGTTTGGGATTTGAGCGACGGCGCGTCGGGGTCGAGGTTGACGAAAACGAGGTTGCAGAACACTTCGACCTGAACCTGGCGCAGGCAGAATTCGTCCGGATTGAAGCTCGCGACCCTTTCGCTGCCCCGGGCGCTGCGCAAGCTGCCGTCCAGTCGGTACGCCCAGGCGTGATAGGGGCAGGTCATCGTCTTGGCCGTGACTGTCCCCTTGCCGTCGAGCAACCGATGGGCGCGGTGTGAGCAGACATTGCAGAAGGCCCAAAGCTCGTCGTTCTTGCCGCGCACGATGGCGATGCTCTGATCGAGGATCTCGTGGGTGACGTAATGGCCCACGTCAGCCAGCTCTTCCACATGGCAGACATACTGCCAAGTCCTGAAATAAATCGCGACCTTCTCGCGCTCGAACACATCGGGATCCGTGTAGTAGCGCGCGGGCAAGGTGTAGGAGCGCGCCGGATCGGGGTGGAATTTCTGTTCGGGCCTGAGGTAGGCGGGCTCCGCCATGTCGGGGTCTCCTTGCATCAATCGACTGATTCGCGGCGCCTGGCGGCTCCGCCAGTTACCGACGGTTATAGATATTGCGTCCGGCAGACCACAAGAGTGCCATTGGGCACTAGGGATGAAACCCGCCCTGGTATACGGCAAGCGCGGCCTAGGGACCGCCCGCATCGGCCGTGCCGAGAAATTCGAGAAACAGGGAGAACAGCTCCCGTTCGGTCGTGATGTCGAGCTTGTAATAGAGCCGGGCGCGGTGGTTCTTCACAGTACCCCGGCCGATTCCCAGCGTCTTGGCGATCGCTTCGGTCGGATAACCGGCGAGGATATAACGCACGATCTCGCGTTCCCGCGGCGTCAGCTCTTCGGGCAGGAAGCGCTCGACCGCCTGTTCGTAGTCGAGACCCGCGGGCGCCGGCGCACCGGCTTCGAGGACATAGATCCGGCCCCGGGGCGCCAGCGGAAAATTCGCGTCGAGCGGCTCGACGTGGAGCGAGCCGCCGCCGGCCAGTTCGCAGTCCCACCGGCCGTGCGGCTTGAGCGCGGCGATCCCGGCCTCCAGATCCGCGCGCTTGGATTCGGCCTCCCGCCAGGCGCGGCTCGTAAACACTCGGCGGTCGTCCTTATCGACAACCAGCACGGCGCGGGGCGTCTCCGGCGAGGCGCTCGCGGCGGTATCGCCGGCCAGCGAGAGGAACAGCCGCGAGACGTGAGCCCGATGCAGGCCGGCAACCGTCGGATAAATACGGCGCAGGCGGCCCAGCTCGGCCGGGGAATACCTGCCCCGGATGCGCTCCAGCGTCGGCGTCAGCGCCGCGCCCCCCGCGACTGGCAGGAACAGGCCCACATCGTCGGTGATTTTCGACTTCGGGATGAACACGGTGAAATACTCGCTGCTGGTGAGCTCGGGCGACGCCGCCTCTCTCAGGCTGACCACCCCGCCCCGCGCCCGTTCGCGCCAGTAGCGATGAAACGGGTCGAACCGATAATAGCCCGAGAGGTAGAGGTCGACGACATGGCCCGGCAGGCCGCTATTGATGAGATATTCGGGCGAAGCGTGGCGCGAGTAGAGCATGAGTGCCTGATAGTCGCAGGGCACAAGACACTCCAGCAGGCGCAACAGCGCCGGGTGGAAGTCGGCCGTGCCGATATGGCCGGCAACCTCGCCCAAGGATTCAAAGAAGGCTGCGTCGCCGAGTTTCATGGGCCCCTGAAGTCGCCGCTGCAGGCTGCGGCGATGCGCTGTCGTGCGACTCTACGCGCCTCGCCCGAGGCGCGGCAACCGAGCGCTGGCGTCAACCGCCGACGATGCTATGCTCCCGGCCTCGAAACGAAACCGCCAGGATCCGGTTCATGAAGGTCATCAAGGAGGGGGAGACCGTCCCCAGCGACGACGGCACCAGTGCCGGTCTCGACATTCCGCTCGACGAGATCGCGCAGGCCTTTGGCGTCTCGAAGAGCTTCTTCATGAATGCCTTCGAATCCGGCCAGGTCGAGGCGCAAGCCGAGGAAGCCGACGACGGTACGGTTGTCCTCACCTTCCGGATGGGCGATCGGGAATTGCAGATCGGAATCGCGCAAGCCGACGACAACGCACACGAACCGGGCACCTGATGCGCGACGCTAGCCCTCCGCGAGGGCGTGCAGCGCGGCGCGTTCGAGGAAGCGAATTTCGCGGGCATTGACCAGGTCGATGACACCGTCGTCCTTGAGCTTGGTCATGGTGCGGCTCACGGTCTCGATCGTCAGGCCGAGATAGTCGGCGATATCGGGCCGGATCATCGGCAGCGGCAGATTTCCGCCGTCGGCCCCCATGCGCCTTCAACTTTTCGTCGAGCGCAAGCAGGAACGAAGCGATCTTTTCGAGCGCGGTCTTGCGCCCCAGCAGCAACATCTGATCCTGGGCAGCTGCCAATTCGTCGTTGGCGAATGAGAACAGTCGCTTCTCCATTCCCGAAAACAGTTCGAGCAAGGCCTCGAGCTTGGGCCGCGCAAAGCGGCAGAGCGTAACGTTGCCGACCGCCTCCGCGCTGTAGGAGTAGCCCTTGCTCGACGCCAGACCGAGGAAGTCGCCCGCATAAAGAAAGCCGGTAATCTGGCGACGGCCATCGGGCAACAGCTTGTAAAGCTTCACGGCACCCTCGGTGACGTTGTACACGCAGTCGGTCGGATCGCCCTCCTGAAACAGAAGCTCTTCGGGTCCCAGATGCACCTGATGGACGATCGAGCTGATTTGGCCGATCTCATCATCCTTGAGCGCGGCACAGAAGGTCAGATGACGCACGCCGCAGGCGGCGCAATACTTGGCGCGGCAATCGCCGGCCGGGGTCCCGGACGGCTGGATTTTCGGCAGGGTGGCCACGTCGTTCCTCCGAACCAATCCGGTCAGTTCTCCTGATTTATACTCCCGTTTTGCGGCCCTTGACCAGCGAACAACATTAAGCCGCGATCGGCAAATCAGCGGCGGCCGGTGCCAGGGTCCACGGGTTCCGCCTTTGATCTGAGTCAAGGCTGTGCGCGCCAAGCTGCGCTAGCGTTTTCCGGATCGCACCGGCAGGCAACGATGCAAGACGAGACCCGTTACGTCGCAAAGCCGCTCGAAGCGGACCAGATCGACCTAGTCTACCCCCTGGTTCGGGAGATTATCGAGAGCCTGAGCGTTGAGGCTTGGCGGCGCTACGCCGGGCAATTCGTCTTGCCGGACGACGTTATCCCCCAGGACCGGGGCATCGTCGTTATCGAAGCGAAGCGCGCGTACTTGCGCGGCATGTTCGCCTATCGTGTCGTACCCTGCCTGGATACCGGTCGCCGCTTCATGGTCGACTGCATCGTTGCGCCGGAAGCGATCGATCGGCGCTCGGTCGCGCGCCACTTGATCGAGACAATGCACCATTACGCCGGGCGCCACCGGTGCGAGACGATCGACACCAAGCTCGCACAGGGGAATCTCTGGGTCGCCGATATGCTGCGACGGACCGGCTATCACGAAGAGCACAGGTCGATCTTCCGCCATTCGTGCAGCGCATCGCCCGGCGTCAGCGCTTAGATCAATCCGTCCGGATGGTCGGACAGGTCGGCTCGCCGGCGCCGGCCAAGCCCTTGTGAAGCTCGGCGGTCACCTCGCGCGGCGCACGCTCTGAGAGGGCAGAACGCACGTCGCCGGGACACGTCGCGGGCGCAATCTCATCCCGCGCGTCAAACATGTCCGGCGCTCCGTCCATTCCGGCATCGCCGCTATTGCCTCGGCAAGATTCCGCCTCTCGAGATGTTCCCGATCGACCGGCGGCTCCGTCGTCCGGCGCTTGACCGGAAATGGAATTCGCGGCTAGCGGATCGGAATCTTTTTGGCGGACTGTTTCTTCTTCTGTGCAGTCTTCGCCAGACTGACCGTGAGGACGCCCTTGTCGAACTTGGCCTCGATCTTCCCATCGTCGACATCGTCCGGGATGGAAATTGAGCGGTGCACCGATCCGTAGCGGCGTTCGGAGAGGACGTAATTCTTTTCTTTCTCTTCCTTCTCCTCTTTCTTTTCGCCCTTGATCGTCAGCACACCGTCATCGACCGTGAGCTCGATATTCTTCTCGTCCATTCCCGGCAGTTCGACGCTGACCTCATAAGTGCTGCCCTCTTCCGAAAGATCGAGGCTCGGAAGCAGATGGCCGAACCCTTCGCGAGACGGCCAGTCGAACCAGCGGGATCGTTTCCCCGCCCACGGAAGGTCGGTCATGAAATCGTCGAACAGGCGGTCCATCTCGCGGCGCAGGCTCATCAGCGAGCCGCCGTTCCCGCCGGTCCGCGCAGGTGCCGTCTGGGGTTCGGAACGTTTTTCGATATTCACCACGTCATGTCCTCCAAGATCGATTGAGATCCCGAATACGGGACATCGTGTTGCATGGTGTTTTTGTACCGATATCCGCCGCGAACGGCATTGATTCAGATCAACGGCGCACCCATCGCCAGCTAACGAGAAGCGCCGCGCCGAGCCCGGCCAGGCCTGCGAGGTGAAGCCACAACATGCCCGGCCAGAGCAACGCGACACCCGCCGCGCCCATCAAGATGCGAAGGGCGAGCCCGAGACGGGCTTCGGCGTGGCCCGCCAATGCCGCGGTGAGCGCATAGAGGCCGAGCGCGGCAAACGCCGCGATCTCGAAGGCCGTCAGGGGATCGCCGGCAAGCAGCGGCGTGTAGGCGAACAGGATCGGGATGATGTAGAGCGCCTTGGCGATCCGCCAGGAGGCAAGGCCCGTTGCGAGCGGCCGGGTTCCCGCAATTCCCGCGGCGGCAAAAGCGGTGAGGCACACAGGCGGGGTCACATTGCTGTCCTGAGAGAACCAGAACACGATCATGTGGGCGGAGAGCAGCGCGGCGGTGAGCGCCGCCGCCGGCAGCGCCATGTCGATCAGCTGGCCGTGCAGTTCGGGAGGTAGCGCGGCAACCAGGGATCGGGCGGCGTTGCGGCTGAGCGGCCCGCTCCAGGCGTCCGCCGCCTCGGCACCAAGCACCCCGAGCAATCCGCGCGCGGCTTCGGGCACGCCGTCGGCGACTAGCGCGGCGATCAACTGGTCCTGGGCAATGAGCTGGAACAACGCCGGTGCCGAAAGGGTCGCCAGCACGATATAGGCGGCGGTGACGGGCAATCCCATGCCGAGGATGAGCGAGGCGAGCGCGACCAGCACGAGGCTGAGCAGCAGGCTGCCGCCCGCCCAGCTGCCGATCATCAGGGAAATCGTGTTGCCCAGTCCCGTGGTCGCGACGACATTGACGATCAGCCCAACCCCGACCAGGAGCACCGCGGTCATCACCATGTTGCGCGCGCCCAACGCCAACGCGTCGAGCACGGCTCTCGGCCCCATGGGCCGGGCCGAGAGCCAGGACGACGCAACCACCGCGAGGATGCCCAGACCGGCGGCGAAAGTCGGCGTATAGCCCGCGACGAGCAGACCGATCAGGATACCCACGGGCAACAGGAAAGGCAGGCCGTTCGAGCGAAGCAGTGTCGTTATTCGCGGCGCGTCCGGATCGGGCTCGGTGCCAAGACCCCGGCGCTTCGCTTCGATTCTCACCCAGAAGGCGACCGAGAGGAAGTAGAGCAGCGCCGGCGCAAACGCGACGGCGACGATGTGCAGGTAGGAAATCTGGGTGTAGCTCGCCATGACGAAGGCGCCCGCGCCCATCACCGGCGGCATGAGCTGGCCGCCGGTCGAGGCCGCCGCCTCGACGCCGGCGGCGAACTTGGGTTGAAAGCCGCTCTTTTTCATCAGCGGGATCGTGATCACGCCGGTCGAGACCGTGTTGGCAACCGCCGAGCCTGAGATCGTCCCGCCCAGGCCCGATGCGATGACCGCGACCAGCCCAGGACCACCCGCGACGCGGCCCGCCACCGCGCGGGCCAAATTCACGATGAAGTCGCCAGCGCCCGAACGCAGCAGAAACGCGCCGAACAGGATGAACATGAAGACGTAAGTCGACGAGATTCGTGCGATCGGTCCGAACATGCCCTCGGAGCCGAAGAAGCTGCGAAACAGCAGCATTTCCCAGGAGAGGCCCGGAAAATGCAGCACGCCGCCCGCCGCCCGGCCCCACAGGGTCACATAGGTGAGGGACAGGACGATCAGCAGCGGGATCACCCAGCCCGTCACGCGCCGGGTGAATTCGAGCGCCAGCAGGATGGCGATCGCGGCGGCCGCCCAATCCGTCCAGACGAATTCGACACCCCGGGCATAGAGCGCGTCCTCCGCTCCGATCAGATAGCCGACGCAGGCACCGCCGAGCCCAGCAAGCAGCAAATCGCCGACCAGCGCCAGCCGGCGGATTCCCGCCCGGTGCGGTCGGGCCAGCGGATAGAGTATCGCGCAGAGTGCTCCGAAGGCGGCGAAGTGGAAGGCCGAGGTCCACAGTTCGGGCAGGGTGGCCGCCGTGTTGATATAGATGTGAGCGGCTGCGATGGCCGCGCCAAGCCAGTAAACCGTATGGCGAATGACGGGAAGCGACTCCCGGTCCGCTGGATCAGAGGGGGTAGGGTCCGCCGGTCGCATTCAGTCCGCCGTCGGCCGACAGGATGGTGCCAACGCAATAGCTCGCCTCATCGGAGACGAGAAAAAGCGCCGCGCGCGCCACCTCGTCGGTTCGTGCGAGCCGGCCGATCGGCAGCCCCTTGATCACCTCCGCCATGGCCTCGGCGACGGTGCCGGGCTTGGCGGCAAACCAGTCCTCGACCATCTGGGTGTGAGTCTCGCCCGGACACAGCCCGTTGATCCGCACGCCCTCGCCGATGTGATCCAGCGCCATCGATTTAGTGAGTTGGTTCACCGCGCCCTTGGTCGCGCAATAGCCGGTCAGGGCCGGCTCGCCATTGAGCCCCGATTCCGAGGCCATGTTGAGAATGACCCCCCCGCCCGCGCCGATCATATGGCGCAGAGCGGCCCGGCTGGTCATGAACAGCGCGGTCACGTTGACCGCAAACATCTCGTGCCAATTCGCGTCGGCGAGTTCGACGACCGTGCCGTTGTAGAGCACGGCGGCATTGTTGACGAGGATGTCGAGCCGCCCGAATCGCGTCACGGTCTCGTCGACCAGCCGATCGCACGCGCCGGCCTCGCCCAGATCGACCTGGATAAAGTCGGCCGCGCCGCCCGCCGCCTCGATATCGGCCCGCACGGCCTCGCCCCGTTCGACGTTCCGTCCCGAGACCATGACCTTCGCACCCTCGGCAGCGAACAGCTTCGCAGTAGCCTCGCCGATGCCCGTGGTCGAACCCGTGACCAGCGCCGTCTTTCCGTCGAGCCGCTTCATCCTCGCTCCGCTTCGACGCCGCTCAGATCGGGTAGGGTCCGCCGGTGGCCGCGTTGCCGCCGTCGACCGACAGGTTGGTGCCCACGCAGTAGCTCGCCTCGTCCGACGCCAGGAAGAGCGCCGCGTTCGCGATCTCCAAAGGCTTGGCCAGGCGGCGAATGGGAAGGCCCTTGGCCAGGTCCTCGACATTGTCCTCGATGTCGCCCTCGAGCGACTCGAGCCAGTCGTCGATCATTTTGGTCCGGGTTTCCCCGGGGCAGACCGAGTTCACCCGCACGTTGTCGCCGATATGGTCGAGCGCCATGCATTTGGTCATCTGCACCACCGCACCCTTGCTCGCACAATAGGCAGACAGGCCCGGCTCGCCGTTCAGGCCCGATTCGGACGCGATGTTGACGATCGCGCCGCCGCCATGGGCGATCATTTTGTTCAACGCCGCGCGGGCGAGCTGGAAGACGGCGGTGACGTTGACGGCGAAGGTATCCGCCCATTGCTCGTCCGTGGTCTCGGCCGCGGGCGCGGAATAGAGAATGCCCGCGTTGTTGACCAGCACGTCGATCCGCCCGAGACGCTTTACCGTCTCCTCGACCAGTGCGTCGCAGGCTCCCGCGTCGCGCAGGTCCGCAGGCACGAACTCCGCGCTGCCACCCGCGTCGCGGATCGCCTTGAGAATGGCATCGCCCCGGCCCTGGTCGCGCCCGCTCATCAGAACGTTCGCGCCCTCCGCCGCGAACAGCTTGGCGCAGGCCTCGCCGATCCCGGCGGTCGCACCTGTAATCAGTGTCGCCTTGTCCTTGACTCTCATGGTTCCGATCTCCCTTCAGCTCAAATCCGCACCTGTCGGCCGGGCCGGCCCCCGCAGGACGGCACGGACGGCGAGCGGGATGCGGTTCATTGACGCATATCGCCGGGCGGTGAACAAGGTTTGCGCGGCGCCGGCGTTGCGGACGATCCGGGACTGTGCCGTCAGGGCAGCAGCAGGTGGTCCGGAATCGCGAGGCCCATCTCCCGGTAATAGCGCGCAGCCCCGGCGTGGAGCGGCACGGGCAGGCCGGCGATCGCCTTCGCCAGCGTCATGGCCTTGGTCGCCTTGTGCACGCTCTGCAGGAAGCCGAGGTTCTGGTAAATCGTCTTGGTGATGGTATAGACCGTCGCCTCGTCGATATCTGCGTTGACCACGAGAATATTGGGCTGGGCAATGGTCTGGATGATCGTGTCCTGACCCGGATAGGTCCCGGCAACGATCTCGTAGGGCGCCCACAGCCCCATGCCGCCGTCGGCGCGCGCCGCCTGCTCCGCGGTGAACTCGAGGATCCGAATGTCGTCGCCCATCACAGCCGTTGTGCGGGTCACTGCGCCGACTGGCGGGCCTGCGGGCGTGTTCATGCCGACGATCGTGCCGTTCCGCAGTGCATCCGAGCTCGGGCCATAGCCCAGATAGGCGAGATTGAGGCCGTCGGGATCAATGCCCAGATTGGCAAGGATCTGGCGCCCGGAATGTTCGGTCCCCGAATTACGGCTGCCAATCGCGAAGGGCTCACCCTCAAGGGCCTTCAGGTCGTCGATCGTGCCGCTTGCGGCCAGGTCGGCGCGCAGCACGAAATGCTCCACGTTCTGCCACAGCATGGTAATCGCCCGGAGTTGAGTTTGCGGCCCGGCGCGCGCCACCGCGCCTTCGCCCCGCCAGGCCCAGGCCCCGAACAAGCCCTGGAGCAGGGCAAACTGGACCTCGTTCTTGCGCAGGAGCTTCAGGTTCTCGACCGAGCCTGCGGAACTGATCGCCGAGAGGCGAAGACCCGTCTCGTCTTCGAGCTTGAGCGTGACCAGCGTCGCGATTGCGACACCGACGGGATAGTAGGTTCCCCCGGTTGTCGCGGTTGCCAGAATATAGGAGCCGCCCTCGGCCCGGACCGGTGCGGCCGCGGTCATCGCGAGAAGACCGGCGACCAGCAGCGCCGGAAGCCGGATCCACGACCTCATGGGTTGTGCGGCCTCACACCGGATAAGGTCCGCCGCTCGCGTTCTCGCCGCCATCGACGGAAAGGTTCGCGCCCGTGACGTAGGAGGCCGCGTCGGATGCCAGGAACAGGACGCACTGGGCAACCTCGTCGGTGTTGGCAAGGCGCTTCATGGGCACACCGTTTGCGAGCTCCTTCATGTTGGTGTCGAAATCGCCCGGAGTCCCGCGGACCACGTCCTCGAGGATCTCGGTCAGGATCTCACCGGGGCAGACCGAGTTAACCCGGATGTTCTGCTGGGCGTGATCGAGAGCCATGCTCCGAGTGAGTTGAACGACCGCGCCCTTGCTAGTGGTGTAGGCGACGTGCCCCGGCTCGCCCTTCAGGCCCCATTCCGAGGCATTGTTGACGATCACGCCGCCACCCTGCTTGAGCATCTGGCGGACCCCGGCGCGGCTCAGGTAGAACAGCGCGTCGACGTTGACGGCCATGATCAGGCGCCAGCTCTCGTCCGTCGCCTCGACGGCATTGCCCGCCTCGAACACGCCCGCGTTGTTGACCAGCACGTCGAGCGAGCCGAATCGCGCGACGGTCTGCTCGACCAGCGAATCACAGACCCCGGCGTCCCGCAGGTCCGCCTGAATATAATCGGCCTCGCCGCCCGCCTTTGTAATGTCATCGAGCACCGCCGCACCCTTTTCGGCGTTACGCCCACTTAATATGACTTTGCCGCCGGCCGCTGCGAACGCCCGGGCGGTCGCCTCGCCGATGCCTTGGGTCGAGCCCGTAACCAGAATCGTCTTGGCTGAAAAATCGAAATCCATGGTGCCTCTCCTAAACCGGGTAGGGACCGGCGGTCGCGTCATTGCCGCCGTCGACAGTAAGTCCGGTCCCGGTGACGTAACTCGATGCGTCGGAGGCGAGGAACAACACGCACGCCGCCACTTCCGCGGGTTGGGCGACCCGGCGCATCGGGATACCGGCTGCCACACTGGCGAGATTTTCCTCGAGGTCGCCGCCCTTGGCCGCCAGCCAGTCGTCGACCATCTGGGTGTGGATCTCGCCCGGGCAGACCGCGTTCACCCGGATGTTCTGCTGGGCGTGATCGAGCGCCATGCACCGGGTCATCTGCATGACGGCGCCCTTGCTGGTGCAATAGGCGACAAATCCCTGTTCGCCGTTCAGGCCCCATTCCGATGAAATGTTCACGATGTTGCCGCCGCCCTGCTTGGCCATATGCTCGACTGCCGCCCGGCTGAGAAAGAACGGCGCGTTCACGTTGACCTGCATGCAGCTCATCCAGGTCTCGTTATCGGTGTCGGGCGCCTTGCCCTCGGGCAGGATGCCGGCGTTGTTGACCAGCACATCGATCCTGCCAAAGCGCTCGACCGTGCTGTCCACGAGGCTCTGGCAAAACGCCGCGTCCGCAACTTCGCCATAGACGATATCCGCTTCGACGCCCATGGCCTGGATGTCGGCCAGCGCCTTCGCACCCCGCTCCGCGTTCCGACCGTGAAGCATTACATTGGCGCCGTCTTGCGCAAGGGCCCGCGCAGAGGCCTCGCCAATCCCGGTTGTCGATCCCGTGATCAGGCCGACTTTTCCCTTCAGATTCATGATGTCTACTCCCTCGTGTGGCGTTTCTCGCCACTTTCCCCCGTCCCGGCGTGCCAGGCAAGTGTCTTAACTCGCGGGGCGATGTCCAATCAGATCGAGCACGGCGGCGGCTGCCTTATCGCTGGGCGCCGCGCCGTCGGGTGCCAGCAGATCGCGAATCTCGACAAATCCCGCCCGCTGCACTGCACGTGCGGTTTCGTCTGTGAGCAGTCGATCGACCGCCTGAGCCAGCCGGTTGGGTGTGCAGCGCGCCTGCAGCAGTTCGGGCACCAGTGCGCGGTCCAGCAGGAGGTTGGGCAAGGCCACGTAGGCGACCCGGAGCAGGCGTCTGGCAATTGCCGCGGTCACGGCGCCAACCCGGTAGGCCACCACCATGGGGACATCGGCGATCGCGAGCTCCAGACTGCCGGTGCCGGATTTAACCAGCGCCGCGTCACAGGCCGCGAAGGCATCAGCCTTCTCATCGGCGTTTTCGAGCAGGGTAACCGGCACGGGCCATTTTTGCACCGCCGGGCGCACGATTTCGGCCACGGCGGACGCGACGGGAACGACCGCAGTGAGTCCCGGGTGGCGCTCGGCGAGGATCTCCAGCGATCGGCCGAAGACAGCTAGATGGGCGGCCACTTCCGTATGCCGGCTGCCTGGCAAGACCGCGAGGAGCGGCGTCTCGGAGCTCAGCCCGTGGCGCGCGCGAAACGACGCGCCGTCGCCGCTTGTCAGCCCGGCCTCGACCACCGGGTGACCGACGAACCGGCAGGGGACGCCGAAATCCTTGAAGAAATCGGGCTCGAACGGCAATAGCACGAGCAAACTGTCGAGCAGCGGCGCGATCTTGCGCACCCGGCCGGGACGCCAAGCCCAGAGCTGGGGTGCAACGTAATGGACAATGGGCAGACCGAGCGGGCGTATGCGCCGCGCGAGGCGGAAAGCGAAGCCCGGCGAATCGACGGTCACGACGACCGCGGGTCGCGTCCGCCGGACCGCCCGCGCGGTCCGGCGCAACAGGCGCAGCAGTTTTGGGATGCGCGGCACAATCTCGGCAAAGCCCATGATCGACAGCTCGCCCATGGGAAATAGGCTAACCAGGCCCTGCTCGGCCATGCGCGGCCCACCCACGCCGGCGAACCGGACTCGACGGCCGCTCGCGCGCTTGAGGGCCCCCATCAGTCGCCCCGCGAGGGCATCGCCCGACGCTTCGCCCGCAACCACGAAGATCAGCGGGCCGGCTTCCCGGGCTGTGCCGTCGATTTCGTCCGATTCCTGCACTACGCGTTCACCGCTCATCAGGGCCCCCGGCTGTCGTGTTGCACGCCGGGGGCGGGGTCAAGAAAATTCTGTGCGCCTCCCTTCGAATCATGCTAGGCCAATCGGGTCATGACGCGCATCCGTCCCGCCCGCCTTGCCGACGCCGAGGCCATCGCCCGGGTCTATGTGGAAACCTGGCGCACCACCTATGCGGGGATGCTGCCCGATCGAGTGCTGCTCAATCTTTCGGTCGACCGTCAGGCGATCATCTGGTCCCGGGCGATCGCAGCCGCGAATGTCCGTCAATGGATACGGGTCGCCGAAACCGACGATGGATCGCTCGTCGGCTTCGGCAGCAGCGGCGCGGCACACGGCACTAACCTTGCCTATGACGGCGAGGTTTACACCCTCTATGTCGAGCCTGATTTTCAGGAACAGGGCTATGGGCGGGGCCTGCTCGAGGGCCTCTTCGCCGCGCTTTGCGAGAACGGCTACGGCGCGGCCCTGGTCTGGGTTCTGGGCAACAATCCGGCCCGGTTTTTCTATGAGGCGTTGGGCGGCCGGCGCGTCGCGGAACGCGACGAGGCGTTGTTCGGCACAGTCATCAAGGAGTTCGCCTATGGCTGGCCCGACTTGGCAACCGCCGTCGCCGCTGCAAGGCCGGACGCCGCGCCCTAAGGCCGCGCCCGGTCAATCCAGCCAGTCGAGCGAATCGATCAACGGTCGTTCGGGATCGATCGGCGGCGGGTCAAATCCGGCCAGCGCCGCCAGCATGTCATCCGCATCGAAGGTGTCCTCGACGGTGTGCACGCCGGGTGTGCCTACCCGACCCTGGATCATGTCGAGTCCGACGAGCGCCGCGAACAGGGCCGTCAAACCGCTCGCGAGCGCCGCCCGGCCGGGTGGCGGCGCAATCCGGTTCGGAAAACAGGCGTAACGTGCCCCCCGCGCGTCCTTCGTCCCGTGCGCGTCGATGCAATAGTCGAAACGGGATTCGCCGTCGCGCCAGACAAGCCAGCGCTCGGGTTCGGAGTCCAGGGCTTCGAAAATCTCCACCGCCGCCGCGCGGCTGTCGATCTCGCCCGCCGCCAGACGCGGGATCACGCGCTGGAACAGCGGGCGGATCGAGGCGGGCCCGAAGGCCATATGGGCGGAGACGTCTCGCACGCCCGGCAGGTGAGCCGGCAGTGTCAAGGGCTCGAAGGTTCCGAATGGCCAAACCTCCATAGCGCGGCCACCGGGCAGCGTGACCTCAGTCAATTCGCTGAACCCCGGAATTTCGACCCGCCGGCCGCCGCGATGCACCGGTACGGGTCCCGCCAGGCCGCCCAGGATGGAGAGAAACGTCGTGCCGAATCGGCCGGTTTCCTGCCAGCGCCGCAAGTTCTCCGAGGCGCTGCCGACCATGCGTTCGAAATCGACCCGCCAGGCGAGCCGCAACCCGTCGCAACGGTCGAGTTGCTGGGCGGCGCGAACCGCCAGCAGGTTCGCAAGCCCCGGCGCCGAACCGGCCCCGATCATCGCCAAAACACCCGCGTCTCTGGCGGCTTCGTCGAGATCCAGCGCCTCGATCAACGGTCGCCACTCCTCGTCGTAATCGAGATAGTCCACGCCCGCCGCAATCGCTGCTTCGAGAACGGGACACAGGGTTTCGCTATAGGGACCTGCGCCGTTGATGATCAAGTCTGCGCCGTCGAGCAGTACGCCCAGACTTGCGGAGTCGGTCAAATCGGCGCGCGCCGCCCGGGCTTTGGCGCCCAGTTCGCCGGCGAAAGCCTTGAGTGCCGCCTCGTCGCGTCCCGCCAGCACGACGGAGTCGACGGCGTCGTGTCGCGCTACGACGGCTGCAAGGGAGCGCGATATCCGCCCCGTCCCGCCCAGGATCACGATCGTCGCCACGGTTTAGCCGCCCTCCCCCCTCGGCAAAATCGGAAGCCCGGATTATAGGGCACCGGCGCGTCCGGGCGCGCCCTTTACTCGGGGGGGCGGAATGGGGAATCATGATGCTGTCGAACGGTGTCGAACAGCGTCCCCGGGGAGACGAGGACCGTGAGCGAGACAAGTTATTCAGAATCGCGCCACCGCATGGTCGAGGAAATCGCGCTTCACGCGGCCTTCTGCCGCCAGGAGATCGGCCGCGAGGCGCTGGCGCCCCGGGTTCTGGAATCGGTCGGCGACGTACCGCGCCACGAGTTCGTACCCGACGAGCTGCGGTCCTACGCCTACGCCAACCAGTCTCTGCCCATCGGCTTCGGCAAGACAATCTCCCAGCCTTTTATCGTTGCCCTGATGACCGACCTGCTGGCACCGGGTCCCGACGACCGGGTGCTCGAAATTGGCACGGGGCTCGGTTACCAGGCGGCCGTGTTGGCGCGAATCGCCGGGCATGTCTACAGCGTCGAGATCATCGAGGAGCTCGAGGCGGCAGCAAGCGCCCGGCTCGCCCGGTTCGGCTTCGTCAACGCCGAGACCCGATGCGCCGATGGCAGCTGGGGCTGGCCGGAACTCGCCCCCTTCGACGGGATCATCGTCACCGCAGCGCCCGATCTCATTCCACCCGCGCTGATCCAGCAGCTCAAACCCGGCGGGCGCATGGTCATACCCGTCGGCGCTTCGCTCGACACCCAGCAGCTCCTGCTCGTGGAAAAAAACGAGGCGGGCAAGCTTAAAACGACCGAGATTCTGCCCGTCCGCTTTGCCACCCTCGAAGGCGACCTCTCGCTCTGAATTAGGCACGGGCGGGCGCTTTCACGCTCCGTGTCAGGCAAACCGCCGACGCCGGGCACAGGAGGGAAAATTCCGCCGTCGCCGCGATCTCCGGCGACACTGCCTCCCGCGGGATGATCGCGAATCCGCAGCGCTCGAAAAAGCCGGGCGCGCTGAAGGTCAACAGATAGAGCGTTTCCACGCCGGTTTGCGCGGCGTGCTCGGCAAGCCATTCGACGATTGCGCGCCCCGCGCCGGTGCCCCGCGCCGCGTCCAGCGTGACCACCGAGCGAAGCAGGGCATGGGCGCCGTAGATTTCGAGCCCGCCGACGCCGACCGGGGTACCGCCGGGACGGTAAAACTCGAAGAACACGCGACCCGGCTCGGTCAGGTCCTCGACCGGGAGTTCGTGTTTTGCCATCAGACGGGCCAGCAACCCGAGATCTGCGGGCGCCGCGCTGAGCGCCATCAAAGACCTGTCCGGCATCCTCGAACGTCCCCCTGCCTGCGAGCATAGCCGGGCGTTTCAGGGACGCAAGGTCAACCGCTCGCCGGCGACCTCGTAGCCCGCGAGGCGCGACAGAAAGCTCATGCCGAGCAGCGAGACGTCCATCGCCGCGAGATTGACCGAGGCCTGCACGTCGTCGAGCCGGATCGGACCGAGAGCGACCTGTGCCAGCACCACCGGCGCCCCCTGCCCGATGCCGTTGGCCGTGCGATAGCGGTTGCTGTAGTCGAGCGTGTTCAGATCGAAGCCCAGCCGCGCGGCGTCCGCCGGACTCAGCACGACGTCGCTCGCGCCCGTGTCGACCAGAAACAGCACGGGCTCGCCCTCGACCTCCGCCGCGATTACGAAGTGGCCCGAACGGTTCGCATGATAGGTCACGGCGCCCGCCGATTCGACGCCTTGCGCCGGATCGAGCGCACCAACCACCCGCTCGGCCACGAAGCCCAGTTCGTAGCGGAAGCTGTACTCGATCGCCAGAACCGCGCCGATCGCAAGCCAGAGCGCTGCATATTTGAGCGTGCGGCCCGCCGGTGCCCTCCAGTTCAGGATCACGGCGGAGCCGACGGCGACGAGAAGGATCAGCATATAGCCGAGCCGGGACATCGCGCCTGTTTTGTCCAGGGTGCCGGGCCGGTCGAGAACCAGGTAGACGACCAGCGCCGCGACCCCAGCGAGGACAAGCACGAGCGCTAGCAGCCGACGGGATCGCTGGACAGAGGACGGCGGGCGGGACCAAGGTCCCGAATCGCTCATGAAGCGGCCTTGTCTCCCGGCTTCTCGATGAATTCGACGGTCACGCCGTCGAAATCCCGGCTGTAGACCAGCCGGCCGCCGGCGTTGGGGCCGTGTTCGAGCGTCTGGGGCGGGTTGAGGGCAACCAACCCGGCGGGTTCGACGGCCGCAAGCGTCGCATCCAAATCGTCGACGTCGAACGCGATATGGGCGAAGCCGATATCGCAGGGGCGTACGGCGAACCGTTCCCGCTCGGCCGGGCCATGATACTGGATCAGCTCCAGGCGGTGATCGGGCGCCTGGAGATACGCCACTTCGATATCGGCCCCGGGAACGCCGACAACCGTCTCGATCAGGGCCGGATCGCGTGTGCCCCGATGGACCAGCTCGAAGCCGAGCACGACCGCGTACAGCGCGATCGAGCGATCCAGATCGGCAACCGTGAAACTCGTGTGGTTGGTCCGCAAGATTCGAAAGCCGCTCATGTCCTCTCCTCCTCCCGGGCAGGTGCCGCCTCGAACACCGCGCCGTCGCGCACCACGAGACAGCGCGCCAGCATGTCATGGACGCCTTGCTTGCGCGCCGTGACCGCGACCACGATACAGGAGATCAGCGCCACGAGTCCCACGATGTCGCCGACGACGCCGAGGGCTCCGACCGGCGGCGGCAGCCAGACAATCCAGCTCCGGGCGGTCGCGCGCGGCAGCGACAACCGCCGGCCGGTCTCGTCGCACACGCGGATTCGCAGGGCCCGCTTGCCGATGGTGCCCCGGAGCGGCGAGGCCTCGAGCCCGGCCTTGTAGGCCCAGTAAATCGCGCCCAGCGCCAGGGAGAGCGCCGGGCTCGGCTGCAGGGCGATGAAGCTTGCATGCCCGCTGCCGATCACGGTCTTCTCGGCGAGCAGAATGTAGGGCACGACGAAGAGCGCCGTATCGATCAGGCCTGCGCCGGCCCGCCGCCAGAACCCCGCATAGGGACTGACCGTCTCGGCCGGCATGTGAAGTCGGGTTTCGCTCATGCGCCGTCCCGCAAGGCGGCGGCGAGCCGCCAGGATCACGCGAATAGTCTAGGAGATGCGCGGAGGCGGCGTAAGTCCGGGATTGGCGATTAAGGCGAAGGGCCTAGCCGCGCTTCTGGACCGCGACGTTGAGCATGGTCTTGAGCTCGGTGCCGACCGCGCCGCCGTCGTTCTTGAGCCGGGCGGTAAGAACCACTTGAATCGCGCCGATATGGGCCTTGATGATCTCCATGTGGACGTCCTCGATCCGATTGGGATCCGAGGCAAAATCGTAGAGCAGGCTTGCGAACTCGGAAATCAGGGGAAAGCCGTAGGTGCCGCCCTGACCGCGAATTTCGTGGCAGCGCTTGATAACGTCGGTGAGGAAGCCCGCCCGGCGCGCCTTGTCCGCCAGGGCGCCATCATAGAGCGAGGCGAGCGAGGCGATCTCGCTTTGCAGGTCGACTTCAAAGGAGGCTCCCAGCTCTTGGACGGCGCTATTGGCTCGCTGGAGCACGGCATCGTCGATCTCGATCTTCATGTTCAGATCGCCGCCCGTGACTTTTTCCTTCAGGGTATTCGCCGGCCGAAGGATCTTGGCGATAGCTAGTGTGGCCATAATACTCTCTCAATCACTAATCGTTATCGAGACGCGCCCGGACTATCCGACCGCTGAAACTTTTTGTTCGGGCATTTGTTCCCCCGGAACGTCGACGACCTCGGGGGCATCCGCACGCCGGCGCTCGGGCCCGTCGTAATCCATCTTCCTCCGGCGGCGGCAAGGCCCGTGATAACTCTCGACCTGGACGAGCAACCGGGGTCGCTCGATCACGTCGACGATCCGCTTGAACAGGGTTATCGGCACGAAGGGCTTGGTCAGAAAATCGGTCGCCCCGGCGTCGCGCGCCTGGAGGATATGCGGCAGGTCGGAATAGCCCGACAGGATGACGATCGGGAGCCAGGGCTGCCGGTAGCTGGGCGAGCGCCGTACCTTTTGGGTGAATTGGAGTCCGTCCATCGGTTCCATTGGAGGTCGCAGATGATGATGTCGACGGCCTGCTGGTCCATATATTCGAGCGCCGTGCTGCCGCTCTTGGCCTGCAGCACCCGGCCGATGCCCAGCACCCGAAGCACCTGGTGCAGCAGGTTGGGGATGTTCGGGTTGTCGTCGACCGTCAGCACCGTCAACTTGTTGAACAGCGCCTGCTTCTTGCTCGTGTCGACTGCTTCATCGATTGCCATGTCGTTATTCCGGCTCCTTGAGCACTTTGAGTGATTCGCCTGCGCGCGGCGTCGGCCGCGTCCTTGCGAACACCCGCTATTTAGCCCGCTATTTAGATAGGGTATGCACCCGCAATGCTTTCCAAAGCCTTAACCATGTCGGGTTGGAGGTGGTGCCCCTGGCCGGACTCGAACCAGCACGCCCTTGCGGGCAACAGATTTTGAGTCTGCCGCGTCTACCAATTCCGCCACAGGGGCCCCGCAATGCTCAGGAACAGGAGAGCGGGAACTGGTGAGCCGGATCATAGCGGAGCGCCGCCGCCGGTCAATCGGTCGCCGCGTATCGGCCCTATTCTGCCGCTTGAGCCATCGAAAAAAGGATGTAACAATTCAACCATACCAGATCGGGCGCCAGACCGCCCGGCAGCGATTATGACCGCGTCCCGCCCCCACGGCGTGTGACGACGACTGAACGAATCCAAGGGAGAATGACTCCATGCGCAACGACACACAGAAATTTATCGACAACATGAAGCTCGGCAAGATGAACCGCCGCCAGTTCCACAAGGGGCTGGCCGCGTTCGGCCTCGGCATGGTCACCGTGCCGCTGGTGCCGAAGATCGTCAGAGCCGGCGACCATCCGACCATCTTCGTCTGGGGTGGTTTCGAGGATCCGGGCTTCCATCAGGACTACATCGCGCAGCACGGCGCCTCGCCCAACTTCACGCCCTTCGGCGACGAGGAAGAGGCCTTCGCAAAGATGCAGGCCGGCTTCGAGCCCGACGTCACCATGGCGTGTTCCTACAAGGTGCCCCACTGGCACGACGCGGGCATCATCAAGCCGATCGACACCGGCCGGCTGTCCAACTTCGAGGATACCCTACCCTTGCTCAAGGACGTGCCCGGAACCCAACCCGACGGCAGCCGCTCCTGGCTCTGCATGGATTGGGGCCTGACCACGCTGTGCTACCGCCACGATATCGTCGACATCGCACCCGAGGATGTCACCTGGGGCCTGCTGTGGGACGAGCGCTATGCCGGCCGGCTCGCGATGATCGACAGCCTGATCGACGGCGTCATGGTCGCGGCTATCTACAGCGGGGCCGAGAACCCGTTCGATATGACCGCTGACGAGATCGAGGTAACCCGGGAATTGCTCAGGAAGCAGCTCCCCCTGCTTCGCTACTACTCGAACAGCATGACCGACCTCCAGACCTCGCTGGCGTCGGGCGAAGTGGTCGCCGCCGCGGTCTGGAACGAGGCCTATGTCGGCCTGTTCGCCGAAGGCCATCCGGTGACCTTCGCCAACAACATGCCGGGTCTGATGACCTGGACCTGCGGGCTGACGCTTAACTCCTGGACCGACGACGAGGACAAGTCCTACGACCTGCTCGACGCCATGCTGGCGCCCGAGACCGGCGTCTTCGAGATGATCGAGTGGGGCTACGGCCACGCCAACAAAAAGGCCTACGACATGGTCGACGAACAGGATCTGCTGGATCGCGGCCTGTCCAAGGATCCCGATGCGATCATTTCCGCGGGCATCTTCCAGGAGCCGATCCTGAACGAGCCCGTGCTCCAGACCATGTTCGAGGAGGTCAAGGCCGGCTTCTAGGCCCGCTCACAGACCGCCTCTTGTTTTCAGCCGCCGGTCTTTCCCCTCGGGGCGAGAGGCCGGCGGTTTCTTTTGTGGAATGCCCGGCTCAATCCCGGCGGAACTGCTTGGAAAGTGCGAGCTCCTGGGCCTGGTAATGGGAGCCGATCCCGCTGCCGTAGACCTGGTCCGGTGGGTCGAGCAGCCGCTCATAGACCAGCCGGCCGACCACCTGGCCGTCTTCGAGCAGGAACGGAACCTCGTGGGAGCGCACCTCGAGAACCGCGCGGGTGCCAGCAGCGGCCTCCCCGCCATAGCCGAATCCCGGGTCGAAGAAGCCGGCGTAGTGGATGCGGTATTCGCCGACCGAGGTGTCGTAGGCGACCATCTCGGCGGCGTAGTCGGGCGGCACGCTGATCCGCTCCTTCGACACCAGGATGTAGAAATCGTCCGGGTTGAGGATCAGGTTGTGGTCCGCACCGGGCGGAATCGGCTCCCAGAATTCGAGGGGATCGTAATGGCCGACCTTCTCGAGATCGATCAGGGCGCTGTGTTTCTTGGCGCGATAGCCGACCAGCCCGCTCCCGCCCGCGCCCCTGAGATCGATCGAGATCCACAGGCCTTTCCCGATGCGCGCTTCGCCCGGCGCCTCGCCGCCGACGTAGACCAGCGGGTCGCGGTCGTGCAGGCGCGCAAGCGCCGCGTCGGCCGGCGGCGGCTGGCCGCGGCGGAAGCGCAGTTGGTTGAGCCGCACGCCCTCGCGCACCAGCACCGAGAAGGTGCGCGGCGAGATTTCCAGGAACAGCTCGCCCCTGTATTTTTCGGCCACCCGCTCGAACGCGTCGGCGTAATCGGCGATCAACCGGGTGAAGATGTCGAGCCGCCCGGTGCTGCTCTTCGGGCTCGCCGTGGCGGAATGGCCCCCCGGCAGGCTGAGCCGCTCCTGCAAGGGCACGATATAGACGCAGCCCCGCTCCAGCACGGCGCCCTCGGTGAGGTCGATTTCGTGCATGCCGAGCGCGCCGATCTTCTGGCGAACCGGGGCCTGGCGGCCGGGCAGGAAGCTCGCGCGCACCCGGTAGGCGACCGCACCCAGGCGCAAATCGAGGCTCGCGGGCTGGATCTGGTCGTCTTCGATGCCGCCGTCCGCCGTGATGTGACCGGCGGCAATGAAGTTGCGCAAGGCCTGGGACGGCAGCACCCCAGTCGTGTGGTGCGCGGCCCCGGTTTCACGTTCCAGCTCCGGAAACAGGCTCTCGCCCTTGATCGCCATGTCGCCCCAATCCCCGCCCGAAGGGCTTCGCAGCATCTTAGCCAGGCCCGAGAGGCGGTCAAGAATACCGCTCGCGGCCCGATCGCGTCTTGCCAGAAAGGCATAGTACGCCGTTAACTTTGCCGTTATATGGTTTCTGGCGGGAGCAGTACGCTTCTCGACCCACCCCCTTTTTGCGACGGATTCGGCGTCCCGGTTCATGCTCAGGCGACTCTATAAATGGCTGATTCGGGTCTCGGACACGCGGTACGCGGTCTGGGTGATCGGCGCCGTCTCGTTCCTGGAAAGCTCGATCTTTCCGGTCCCGCCCGACGTCATGCTCGTGCCGATGATCCTCGCCAACCGGTCGCGTGCCTGGTTTCTCGCCGCCTGGTGCACGGCGACCTCGGTCGCAGGCGGCCTGGTGAGCTACGCCATCGGCTATTACTTCTTCGAGGGCTTCGGCCGCGACCTGCTCGATTTCTACGGCTATCTCGACAAGTTCGAGACCTTCCAGCAGAACTACGCCGAGTGGGGCGCCTGGATCGTCGGTATCGGCGGCGCCACCCCGTTTCCCTACAAGGTGATCACGATCGCGAGCGGCATGACCTCGCTCGACATCGGCGTTTTCATCGGCGCGTCGATCCTCTCCCGGGGTTTGCGCTTCCTCGCGGTGTGCTGGCTGCTGTGGTTTCTCGGCGACCGGTTGCGCGGCTTCATTGACAAGCATCTGGGAAAGGTCACGCTGTTTGCTTTCGCGACGATCATCGGCGGCTTCTATTGCATGAAGTTTCTGTTCTAGGATGGCCGGCGACCCGCACGGCGCGGCCCGTACCCCCTCGCGCCCGGCAAAAACGGCGTACTATACCCGGACGATGACGCCCGAGCGCCTGTTGCCGGCCTTCCTGCTCGCCGCGTCCGCGGCGACGCTAGGGACCGCCCTGCTGTTTCAGTACGTCGGCGGCTATCCGCCGTGTTCCCTGTGTCACTATCAGCGCTGGCCCTATATCGCCGTTATCGGCCTGAGCGCGGCGGCGCTTCTGTTCGCGACCCGGCGCCCCCTCTCGACCGCGTTCGGGCTCCTCGCGGGCGCGGTTTTGCTCGCCGGTTGCGGCGTTGCGCTCTATCATGTCGGCGTCGAGCAGGGCGTCTTTGAGGGCCCGACCAGTTGTACAAGCAACCTGGGCGCGGCAACGACGCTCGACGAGTTACGTGAGCGTCTGCTGGCCGCGCCGATGGTGCGTTGCGACGAAGTGGCCTGGTCGGTCCTCGGCGTCTCAATGGCCGGCTGGAACGCGGCCCTCGCCTTTGTCCTGGGGGGCGTGGCTTTCGGTGTGAGCCTGCGCAGGCGAAGGCGGCGGAGACTATATGTCAGACGATAGCAGAATCTCCCACCCGGCCCGAACCGGCGACGACCGCCTGCCGGGCGACCTGCGGCCCGCGGACCTGCTCGCGCGCATCATCCGGGTCGATCACGCGGGCGAATACGGCGCCGCGCGGATCTATGACGGCCAGCTCTCGGTCATGAAGCCGGGCAAGGGGCGCGCGGCGGTGGAAAAGATGGCCGAGCAGGAGCGCCGCCATCTCGAAACCTTCGACCGGCTGCTGGTGGAGCGGCGGGTTCGGCCCACCCTGCTCTCGCCGCTCTGGGATGCGGCGGGTTTCGCGCTGGGCGCCGCGAGCGCGATGATGGGCGAGCGCGCCGCCATGGCCTGCACGGTCGCCGTCGAAGACGTCATCGCCGAGCACTATGCGAAGCAGGCCGAAACCCTCGGCGAGGACGAAGCCGAATTGCGCGGCGTGATCGAGGACTTCCGCGCCGACGAGGTCGAGCATCACGATACGGGCCTCGCCCATGGCGCCGAGGAGGCACCCGGCTACGAGCTGATGACGGGCGCGATCAAGGCGGGCACCCGGCTCGCCATCTGGCTGTCGTCCCGGATTTGAGCCGGCCCGCCCTAATCGGGATCGAGCTCGGAATCCCAGTAGAGGAAGTCGTTCCAGCTCTCGTGCAGGTATGACGGCGGGAAGGAGCGGCCGGTTTCCTGCAGCTCCCAGACCGACGGGATGTGGGGTGCGATGTGCGGCCGCAGGCCCGACTCCTCTGGGAGCCGGTTGCCCTTGGCCAGATTGCACCGCGTGCACGCGGTCACCACGTTCTCCCAGGTTGTCCGGCCGCCCCGGGAGCGTGGCACGACATGGTCGAAGGTGAGATCCTCGGTGGCATAGCCCTTCGAGCAGTACTGGCAGGAAAAGGCGTCGCGCAGGAAGACGTTGAACCGGGTGAACGCCGGGCGGCGCGCCATGGGCACGTAGGCCTTGAGCGCGACAACGCTGGGCAGGCGGAATGCGATGCTGGGCGAGTGGACCTGCTGGTCGTATTCCGAGAGAATCTGGACGCGCTCGAGAAACACCGCCTTAATCGCGTCCTGCCAGGGCCAGGTCGACAGCGGAAAGTAGCTGAGCGGGCGGTAGTCCGCGTTCAGCACGAGGGCGGGGCAGGCATTGAGCGCGAGCGACACTGTCTCGACCGTCTCCCTTCCCGGCGCCGCTCGGGCCGGCGTTTGTCCGCGTCCCGGCGCCGTCGATACCCCGGACATACCCAAAATAGCGTTGAAATGAAAGAGACAATCTTGCGGCGACGCGCAGCACGCCGGTTCGCTGACTGTCGGCGACGAGCCGCGTTTTGGGCTGGCCCGGGGCGGGCGGCTTGGCTATCGTGAGCCCGCGATCGCGCTACGGGGGACGCACGGTAGCCATGACAGACGCTCGGTGGGGCGCACGGCCCGGAGCCTTAATCCACAAGGCCGAACTGTGCTGCCAGGAAGTCGCCGGCGTGGGCGAGAGCCTCCGGGTGAATGCCGTGGCCGAGTCCCGGAACGATGTGCCACTCGACCGCGAGGCCGGCGTCGCCCAGCGCGCCGGCGGCAGCACTCAGCGCATCGACCGAAACCACCTCGTCGGCCTGGCCGTGAAACAGCAGACAGGGTGGACGCGAGCGAACCTCCTCCTTCAGCCGTTCGGGCGCGAGCAGCGCCCCGGAGAAGCCGACGATCCCGGCACACGGGCTGGGCCGGCGAGGCGCCGTATGAAGCGCCGTCATGGTGCCTTGCGAAAACCCCACGAGCGCGAGCTGGGCGTCGGTCAATCCGTGGCGGGCGAGCGCGGCGTCGAGATAGCCGTCGAGCATTCCGCGCGCCTGGTCGACACCGGCCTCCATGGCGTCTGCCGCGCGGCTCTTGAGCGAAAACCACTGATAGCCCATCGGCGCCATGTCGCACGCCTCCGGGCCGTTGGGCGCCACGAAATGTGCGTCCGGCAGGTGGTGCGTCCAGTGGGCGGCCAGCTCGATCAAATCGCCGCCGTCCGCGCCCAGCCCGTGCAGGAAGACGACGAGCTGGCGGGCGGGTCCACCCGAGGCGGGCGGCTGCTCGGGACCGCTCAGCGCGGCGGCGTCGTCGGACATGGCGGGGGGGCCTTTGGCAACGGGGTTGAGACGGCTGGCGACTATGGCGGGTGCGCCGCGATCGGGCAAGAGGGACGGCGTCCATGACCGGCGCGGACGGCCGAGCGGTCACGACGCGCTTTGCGCCAAGCCCGACAGGCTACATGCATCTGGGCCACGCCTACTCCGCGCTCAGGGGCTATCGCGAAGCCCAGGCAGCCGGCGGACGCTTTCTCCTGCGCATTGAGGATATCGATTTGGGCCGCGCGCGCGACGAATTCGAGAGCGCGATCTACGAGGATCTCGCCTGGCTTGGGCTCGAATGGGAGGGCACGGTGCGCCGCCAATCGGAGCATTACGACGATTATGCTGCCGCGCTCGACGAGCTTGCCCGGGCGAGCCTGCTCTATCCCTGCTTCTGCACCCGCAAGGCGATCCGCGCCGAGATCGAGCAGGCCGACGCCGCACCCCACGGCCCGGACGGCCCGGTCTATCCCGGCACTTGCCGGGGCTTGAGCCGGAGCAAGCAGAACCGGCGGATGCGCGCGGGCGAGGCCTTCGCACTCCGTCTCGACATGGCCAGGGCGATCGCGGCGGCGGGTCCGCTCGCCTGGACCGACCGCAGGCGGGGAGCGATCGAGGCGACACCCGCCGCGGCGGGCGACGTGGTGCTCGCGCGAAAGGACGTGCCGACCAGCTATCACCTCGCCGTCACGCTGGACGATCACCTGCAGGGCGTCACCCTGGTCACCCGCGGCGAAGACCTCTTCGAGGCGACTCACATCCACCGCCTGCTCCAGGCGCTGCTGGGCCTGCGCACACCGGACTACTACCATCACGGGCTGATCGCCGACACGGAAGGCCGCAGGCTTGCCAAGCGCAACCGGGCGGTCACGCTGCGCACACTCCGGCGCGAGGGCAAGACGCCCGAGCAGATCCTCGCCATGATCGGCCTGTAGGCAGCCTCAGGCCGGCAAGGGAAGACTCGCCAGCGGGCATTTCTACCCGCTATAAAAAAGGCTGAGTTCGAACGACCGCGGCACCACGGGAAGCGGCGAACCCCGCCCAGCGCCGGATCGTCGAGAAAACCGGGCGGGCGGGCGCGAGTCGGACCGAAACCGCAAACGGGAGAGACCACCATGAGCAGCCATGAGAACGCGCGCATCGCCAAGCAGTTTTTCGATCATTTCCTGGCCGACGAGATCGACCAGATGATGGACATGCAGACCGACGACGTGGTGTGGGACATCTGCGACGGCGCGGCGGCCGACGTGGTGCCCTATTTCGGCACCTGGACCGGCCGCGAAGGCTGCCTCGCCTGCCTCGAAGCCTATGGCGGCGCGGCGGATCCCCAGGTCTTCGAGATCGACGAGATTCTGGGCGACGAGGGAAAGGGCTTCGTGCTCGGCCACGAAACGGTCGTCGCCAAGCCGACGGGCCGATCGTTCACCACCGACTTCACCTTCATGCTCGCGGTGCGCGACGGCAAGGTCGCGGGCATGAAATGCTATATCGACAGTGCGGCGCTGGTCGCGGCGTTTAGCGGCTAGCGGCGGCAACCCCCAGGACGAACAACGGGAGCGCAGACATGGGCGAACAGAAACACCGTCAGGCGGACGGGAACAAACAGGTGGTCGCGGACTTCTTCCGCCTGGTTCTGGACGGTGACATGGACGGGGTCATGGCGTGCCAGACCGAGGATTTCGAATGGGCCATCGCCACCGGGGCTGCGTCCGGCATCGTGCCCTGGTTCCAATCCTGCCAGGGCCGGGACGCAGCGCTTGCGCTGCTCGAGACCTTCGAGGCGGCGGGCGACCTCGAGGTCTTCGAGATCACCGATTATTACGGCGATGGCGACAAGGTGTTCGCGCTCGGCCGGGAGAAGGTGGCGTCCAAGACCACGGGCAAGAGCTTCGAGACCGGGCTGTTCTATGTCGCCACCATGCGCGACGGCAAGATCGCGAAGCTCGAGCTGGCCTGCGACACCGCCGCCGCGATGGTCGCGTTCACCGCCGACTGAAGCGCAGGCACGGCGCGGACCAGCCGCAAACGTCCGCGGATGAGCGATCACCCCAACGCGGCCCTGATCCGCGCCTATACTGATCATTTCGCCAGCGGCCGGATCGAGGCGATGTTCGCCATGCAGCGGGGCGACGAAATCGTCTGGGACGTCGCCTCGGGCGGGGGCGAGGCCGTCGTGCCCTATCTCGGCCGCTTCGAGGGCGAGGCGGCGTGCCGGGCCCGGCTCGGGATTTACGACCGGGCCGTCGAACTGGAGAAATTTATCGTCCACGAGGTCCTGGGCGACGGCGGGAAGGCGGTCGCGATCATCGAGGAGACCATCCGGGTCAAAGCGACGGGCAGGCGCGCGAGGACACCGCTCATCGAGATCACCACCATGCCGGAGGGCTCGATTACCGAGGTGCGCGCCTTCTTCGACACGGCGGCGCTGGTCGACGCGTTCAGGGTTTGAGGCCCGGGTTTCCATGAAAGCGACGATCCGATAGGATCGCGCCAAACACGACAGAGGGGCATCACATCGCCCCGACGGGGGGGATTGCCACCATCATGTCCGAGTCCAATGGCGCGCTCGCCGGCTTCAAGATCGTCGACCTCACCCGGGTTCTGGCCGGTCCCTCCTGCACGCAGGTGCTGGGCGATCACGGCGCGGACATCGTCAAGGTCGAGCCGCCCACGGGCGACGAAACACGGGTCTGGGGCCCGCCCTTTCAGGAGGGCGAGGCGGCCTATTTCATCGGGGTCAACCGCAACAAGCGGAGCATCGCCATCGACCTCTCGCGCGCGGAAGGCCATGAGGTCCTGTTCCGCCTGCTCGAAGACGCGGACCTGTTGATTGAGAATTTCAAGTCCGGCACGATGGAGAAGTGGGGGCTGGGCTATGAAGAGGCCCTGAAGGAGCGCTATCCGCGGTTGATCTATTGCCGGATCACGGGCTTCGGCACCGACGGGCCGCTCGGCGGCATTCCCGGCTACGACGCCGTCGCCCAAGCGCTCTCGGGCATGATGAGCATCAACGGCACGGAGGAGACCGGGCCGACCCGTGTCGGCATGCCCATGGCCGATCTGGGCGCCGGATTGATCGCACTCTACGCGATCATGATGGCGGCCTATGAGCGAGAGAAATTGGGCAAGGGCCAGTCGATCGAGGTGGCGCTTTACGACGCGGCCTTCAGCCTGCTCCACCCCTTCAACAGCAACTTCTTCGCCTCGGGCAAGCGGCCCAAGCGGGTCGGCAACCAGCACCCGAACATCTGCCCCTACGACGTCTATCAGACAGGCACCTGCGCAGTGTTTCTCGGGGTGGGGAACGACCGTCAGTTTCGCCGCATGTGCGAGATGATGGGAAAGCCGGATCTGGCCGACGATCCGCGCTTCGGCACAAACGCGGAGCGCTCGGTCAACCGGGACGCGCTCACCGTCGAGCTCGTCGCGCTGTTTGCGGAGACCGACGGCGAGGCGATCTCGGCCCGGCTCGCCGCCATCGGCGTGCCCTGCGGCGCGGTGCAGGAGATTCCCGAGGTCTGCGAACACCCCCACACGAAACACCGGGAGATGCTCATCGAAGAGGATGGCTATCGCGGCATCGGAATCCCGGCAAAGCTCGGCCGCACGCCGGGCGGCATGCAGCGCAAGCCGCCCCACTTCGCCCAGCACAACCGCGAGGTGCTCGCCGAGCTCGGCTATTCGGAAGCTGAGATCGAGGGACTCATGGTCGCGGGCGTGGTGATCGAGCCCAAGGAGGCGGCGGAGTAGACCGCCGCCGGCGCCCGGAGAACGATCATGATCGAGCTCTACCCGCCGGAATTCTTCGCCCAGGCTCAGGACACCTGCTGGTCGATCTTCGCTGCGCCCGACGAGACGCCGGACAAGGTGGCTGCGCTGCTGGCCGACTGGCCCAAGCGCTTCGCGAGCCATCAACTGGCGGGCGTTCTCACCATGGGGCTGGGCGACTACGCGGCGGGCCGGACCGAGATGGAGCTGGCCCGGGGCTGGGCCGGGGACGAGGAGGAGGAGTTCGTTTTCGGGCCGGAGCAGTTCGACGGCAAGGAACGGGCTTTGGGCGCGCTTGCAGCCATGGGACCGGACATCTGGAGCGTCGATTTCGTCTACGACATCATTCCGGGCGGGCCGGTGAAGTTTCAGCAGGTGATGCGGATCATCCGGCTTGCCTCGGGCGGGCTCTGCGTGATCAATCCGGTAAGCCCCAGTGAGCAGATCAGGAGGCAGGTGGACGCGCTGGGCCCGGTCGAGCTGCTGGTGACCCATACGGGATTTCATTACATGTTCATCGCGCCCTGGCAGGAGGCCTATCCCGAGGCGAAGCTGATCGGACCCCAGCTTCACCGGGAGAAGCCGGAAGTTCAGCATTTGCGCTATGACGGTTATCTCGACGATGGGGCACCGTTTGCGCCCGGTGAGATCGAACAGATCCATTTCGACGGCCACGCCTTCGACGAGACCGCGCTCTATCACGCCAAGAGCAAGAGCCTGCTGCTGACCGACATCGCGGTTTCGACCAAGCAGCCGGCAACAAAATTCTTCGATTTCTACGGCTGGCTGTGGGGCCGGCACCGGGCCTTCGGCTGCCTCGCCTATCACCGCTTCCTGACCCAGGACAAGGCCGCGATGAGCGAATCGCTCGGGCGTGTCCAGGCGTGGGATTACAGCCATATTCTGTGCGGCCACGGCCCGGCAGAGAGGGACGATGCGAAGGCCGCGCTTGCAAGCGCCTGGGACGAGATCCTCTCGTCAATCTAGGCCCCGGACAGGCCGGCTCGGGGCGAGCGACGGGCCCGGCGGAGAACCCGGCTTCAGGAGTGCGGGGCGGTGCTAGAAGGGCTCGACCCAGGGCCTGACGTCGAGTTCGCGGGTCCAGGCGCTGCGCGGCTGGTTGTGCAGCGCGAGGTAGGTTTCGGCGATGTCGTCGGGCGCGAGAATGCCGTCGGCGGGCCGCTCGGCGATTATCGCGGCAAACTGCTCGCGGATGAACGGCGTGTCGATCATGCCGTCGACGATGGCATGGGCGACGTGAATCCCCTTGGGCTGCAGCTCGCGCGCGAGGCTCTGGGCGAGCGCCCGCTTGCCGTGCATGCCGGCGGCGAACGCCGAAAAGCCCGCCCCGCCCCGCCCCGCACACTCGCGGTCGCCCCGGTGAAGATCATGGTGCCGCGGCCCCGGGGCACCATGTGCGCGGCGACGGTCTTGCCCATGTGGAAGGCCGACAGGCAGGCCAGCTCCCAGACCTTCAAGAACACCCGCTCGGTGGTCTCGAGAATATCGAACTTGACGTTCGCGCCGATGTTATGGACCGCGACCTCGATCGGCCCGATGTCGCGCTCGATGCCCTCGACCAGCGCGGTCATCCGCTCCACGCGCCGGGCGTCGGAGCCGAAGCCGTGGACCGTGCCACCGTCGGCCCGGATGCGCTCGAGCAGGGGCTCGAGCTTGTCTGCGTTCCGGCGCGAGACGCAGACCGTGAGGCCGGCTTTCGCGAAGCGCCGGGCAACGGCGCCACCGAGCGCGTTGCCGGCACCGACGACCAGGGCGACGGGCTCGCTCATGACGCGCCGGCGTCGATCCGCCAGGGCGGGTCGACGCGGTTTTCGCCCGCATGGAACAGGCAGAGCCGGTTGCCGTCGGGATCGCGCAGCTCCGCCTCGCGCCACGCCCAGGGCCGATCGGCGGGACCGGAGTCGAACGCAACGCCTTCCCCGGCCAGCCGAGCGCAGCGCTCGTCCAGATCGTCGCATTCAAAGCAGACCTGAACGCCGGGTCCCCTCGGCAAGGCATCGACCCGCTCGATCGAGAAGGTCGAGCCGCCCTCGGGACAGACGAAGCGGGCGTAATCGGGCAGGCTGTCGACGATCTGGGTCAGCCCGAGGCGCTTGTAGAACGCCACCGCGCGCGCGACGTCGAGCGAGGGGACCATGACCTGATTGAGCCGCATGACGGGCCTCTTTTCGGTGTGCCGCCGCCAGCATCGGCGGGAACGCCCGGCGCCGTCAACGGACCTGAGCCCGGCGGCGGTCGGCTGGGCGATGGGACTATCCCGCCAGATCGGGCCAGCGGGCGGTGAGCCGGGCCGTGATGTCCGCGAGCGTGGCGGCAAGCAACGCGCGGCCCTTCTCGGGCGTCGCCAGCGAGGGATCGCCGGTGGCGCACGTGGGGTTGTAGGCCGCGCCCGCATCGGGGTCGGGCGAGAAGCGCATGGGCTTCGGACGTTCGGCTCCCGGCGCGCCGGCACCGGTCGCAGGCTCGGCCCGGTCCATGCGCACCGTGTCCGGCGCGATCGCCAGCATCATCGAGGTCTCCTGCTCGTCGGCATGGCCGCCGCCTTGCTGCTCGAGCCGGTGCTCCTCGGCCCGCCCCAACTCGCGCAAGTGCAGGATTTCGATCTCGATGCCTGCCCCGGCGCCGGGGCCCGCGCAGGCCGCCTCGATGGACACCCCGGTATTCAGCACCGCGATCCGCCGGCAGCCCTGATGGACGAAGCCCCCGATCAGCTCCGCCACGACGGCCTCGAAGGTTTCCGCTTTCAGGCTCTGACTGCCGGGATAATCCACGAAGACCGGATAGTGACCGACGTTGAGCACGGGCGCGATCAGCACGGGCAGGGTTTCGGCCAGGGCCCGGCCCAGCGCCCGGGCGGTGCGCGCATCGGTATCGAGCGGCAGGTGAAGGCCGTGCTCCTTCGCCGCGGCGCCGACGGGAAGCACCACGGGCGCGCCCGATTCAAACCATTGGGCGGCCTCGGGCCAGGCGAGGGTTTCGAGCAGCGCGCCCTTCACGGCGCGCTGTCCCTGCGCGCCCGCAGCGTCGCCGGCCAGTCGACCGTGGCCCGGAGAGCCGCCGGGGCCCGGCGTTCGATCCACTTGCACAACCGGGCGAAGGCGAGGCCCGCGCCCGCGAGCCAGACGATCGCCCACAGGGCGTCGGTGAGCGCATCGCCCAGGACGAGCGCAAGCAGGACCACGACGACGAGGCCGGCGAGCCCCCCAGGCGGCATGGCGAGCCATGTTGCGCGCCGGCGGCTCAGGGAAAACGCGGGATCGTCCCAGCGGCCGTGGGCGTCGCGGGGCAGCAGCAAGGGGACCAGGGCGTCCACGGTGCGATCTCCCGACTCGTCGCGATGATTTTTTTGCTACGATAGCGGGAACGGGACGCTCTGTCCCGATGCGCGAGCGGCTAAGGAGACGACGGCGATGGCGGAATCGGCAAGACGGGTGCGCCGGGTCGAGGCCCGGGGCGGGGTTTCGATGCCCGCGATGGGCCTGGGCACCTGGGACATGGGGGTCGACGCGGGCAAGCGCGGCCTGGAGGTCAAGGCGCTCCGCATGGGCCTCGATCTGGGCATGGACCTGATCGACACCGCGGAGATGTATGCCAAGGGCGGCGCCGAGAAGGTGGTCGGCGAGGCCATCGCGGGACGGCGCGACGAGCTGTTCCTGGTTTCGAAGGTTCTGCCCGAGAACGCGTCCTACGGCGATACCATCAAGCATTGCGAGGCGAGCCTGAAACGGCTCAAGACCGACCGGCTCGACCTCTATCTGCTGCACTGGATCGGCGAGCACCCGATTCCTGAGACCCTGCAGGCCTTCGACAAGCTCAAGACCGACGGCAAGATCGTGAACTACGGGGTGTCGAACTTCGACATCGCGGCGATGCGCGAATGCGAGCAGGCGACGCTCGGGCGCAAGGTGATCACCAACCAGGTGCTCTACAACCTCGGCCGCCGCAACATCGACTTCCAGCTGCTCGACTGGTGCTGGGAGCGCAAGATCGCCGTGATGGCCTATTCGCCGCTCCACCAGGCGAAGCTCGAAAGCAAGCAGGCGCTCAAGAGCGTCGCGGCGCGCCACGACGTGAGCCCTGAGACCATCGCGATCGCCTGGACGCTCCGCCACCCCGGGCTGATCTCGATTCCCAAGGCGAGCAACCCGGACCACATCAAGGCCAACCGCCAGGCGGTCGAGATCACGCTGATGGAAGAGGACCTGGCCGCGCTCGACGCGGACTATCCCCCGCCGACGAGCGAAACGGGCATCGATCTGTTGTGAGGAGTTAGGCGTAAACCGAGCCCGCGCCCGATCCGGTGATCTCGCCGGCGCGGACTTTTTCAACGATTTCCCCCAGATCGGCGAGGTCGGCGTCGGCAAAGGCGTCGTGGATCGGTGCCGGCGCGAAGTGGGCGGCGTCGGGCTCAAGGCCGCGCGCGATGCGCGGTACGAGGAGTCGTGCCACAGACCCCATCAGTTCAGTCTTCATCGCGGTTTATGGAATCTGTTAGCATGGCGCATAATCGGGTTAGCGTTAGGCAACTATGCGGATCGGCATAGCGCCGACAACAGGGAGGGCGCCAAGGGTTGACGGGCAAGAGCGGACAGGTGCGCCGAGTGGCGATGCGCGAGGGCGTGGCGATGCCGGCACTAGGCCTGGGCACCTGGCAGATGGGGGTGGACGCAGCCGCCAAGGCAAACGAGGTGGCGGCGCTGAAATACGGCCTCGACCTGGGCATGGGCCTGATCGACACCGCGGAAATGTACGCCGACGGCGGCGCAGAGGAAGTGGTGTGCGAGGCTATCGAGGGCCGGCGCGACGAGGTTTTCCTGGTCTCGAAGGTGCTGCCCGAGAACGCCAGCTTCGATGGCACGCTCAAGGCCTGCGAGAACAGCCTGAAGCGGCTGGGCACGGACCGCCTGGACCTTTATTTGCTGCACTGGATCGGCAAGCACTCGGTGGCCGAGACCCTCGAAGCGTTCGACCGGCTCAAGCGCGACGGCAAGATCGTCCACTACGGGGTCTCGAACTTCGACCTCGACGCCATGCGCGAGGCCGAGGACACACCGCTGGGGCGGCGCGTGGTGACCAACCAGCTGCTCTACAACCTGGAGCATAGGACCATCGATTTCGAGCTGCTGGACTGGTGCTGGGCGCAGGGCATTTCGGTCATGGCCTATATGCCGCTGCATGAGGCGAAACTGGAGATCAAGACCGCACTCAAAGAGGTGGCCAAGCGCCACGGGGTGACGCCCGAGACCATCGCCATCGCCTGGACGCTGCGCCATCCGGCGCTGATCTCGATTCCCAAGGCGGTCAAGCGCGAGCATATCGAGGCCAACCGCCAGGCCATCGAGATAAAGCTCAGCGAGGACGACCTCGCCGCGCTGGACCGCGACTACCTGCCGCCCACGGAAGAGCGCGGGATTGAGATATTGTAGGGGGAGGAGTTACGCGTACACAGCACCCTTGCCCGAGGCGGTGATCTCGCCGGCGCGGACTTTTTCGACGACCTCGCGCAGGTCGGCGGCGTAGGCCTCGGAAAATGCGTCATGGAGCGGGGCCAGCGCGAAATGGACGGCGTCGGGCTCGATGCCGCGCGCGAACAGCCAGCCCCGGGCCTTGAGGCCTTCCGCGACGGCGTTGATGTCGAGCGCGGCATCGGCCGAGCCGAAGCTCGCCATGGGGATGTGGGGCTCGCCGTGGATCACGAGGCCGTCGAGCGCGCGGATGCCTTCGAGGATGACGTCGCGCGCACTCATCGCGCGCCGGGTGGCATCGAGGTAGCCCGCCTCGCCCAGATGGCGCATCGAGGCCCACGCGGCCGCCCGGGGCCCGCCGGTGTGGGAGCCCCCCAAGGTCTCGGTGTGGTAGGAGCCGAACGGCCAGTCGGAAAAGCCGAAATGGCCGACGTCCTTCATCTCTTCGGTGCGAAACAGCAGGGTCGAGGCGTCTTTCGGGGAATAGCCGAACTTGTGCAGGTCGGCGGAGATCGAGAAGACGCCGGGAACCGCGAAGTCGAAATCGGGCACCGGGTAGCCCAGTTTACGCACGAAGGGGAGCACGTAGCCGCCGACGCAGGCATCGACATGCATCCAGGCACCGACCTTGGAGGCCAGGTCCGCCAGCTCGGCGATCGGATCGACCACCGCGAAGGGAAAGCACGGTGCCGAGCCCACCACGAGGACGACATCGTCGGTGAGCGCGGCGTCCATCGACGCGACGTCGGCGCGGAAATCCTCACCGTGCGGGATGCGCACGACATAGAGGCCGTAGTAATGGGCGGCCTTGTTGAACGCCGGGTGGGCGGTGCGCGGCGCCAGGATCACGGGGCGGGCGACCTCGGGGCGGTGCTCACGCGCCCAGTCGCGCGCGAGCAGGACCGCCATCAGCACGCTCTCGGTGCCGCCCGAGGTGAACACGCCCGCACCGCCGACCGGCGCGTTCAGGAGGTCGAGCGCCATGGCGACGATCTCGTCGTCGAAGGCCGCGAGCGAGGGATAGAAGCCCTGCCCGCCCTTGCCCTCGATGTCGCCCCGCAGTAGCGCGTTCTCGTGGAGGAATTGCCGATAGGCCACATCCTGTACAGCGGTGTGCTCGTCGGTGACCTGATAGCAGCCGATCAGCACCCGGCCGGTATGCTGGTCCGCGTCGAGCGCGTGCGCCTCGTCGAGAGCGGCGGCGATGGCGTCGGGCGCGAGGCCGTCGGCGGGAAGCTTCACATTGGACATGGCAATCCTCTCGGACCCGGGGGCGGAAACGAAGGGGAGCTTAAGCCCCGGCGGGCGGGATTTCCAGCGGCGCGGGCGCCTCTCGCGCGCGCACCCGGGCGCCCGCCGCGCGGAGCCAGTGGAAGCCCGCGATCTGGCAGCCGATCGCCGCGGTGAAGAGGTAGATGCCCGGGTTGGTGTGAGCGTCGCCCAGCAGGCTCAGCTTGGTCGACACGATGGCAACAGCCAGGATCAGGACCTCGAGCAGGGACCATTTGCCGAGCGCGGTGATCCAGCCCAGCAGCCGGTCGAAGCGGGTTTCGTCGGCGGGCACAGCAAACCAGATGACGGTTGCGAAGGCGAGCCGGCCCACGGGCAAGGCGATGCCGAAAAAGCCCAGCAGGACGAAGAGCAGCACCTCGCCCTCGCGCAGCAGGGTGACCAGACTGTCGAGGATCGAGAACTCCTCCGAGAAGACGAAGAAGGTTTCGATCGTCATGAGGGGCAGGACGAGGCCCGCGGGCAGCAGCCCCACCCCGGCCGCGAGCAGCACGGGCAGGGCGCGGTCGCGGCCCGTCGCGGTGGCGGCGATCGAGCGGGAGTGGACCAGCGGCATGATGTGTTCTCGTGCATTATCCGTTTAGCCTTGAGAGAATCAAAGCTAAACGGCGTTCAGTCGCCACGCAGGCGAATTTGCGATGCGCTCGTTGAGGATCGACCCCGAGCGCACCGGGCGGAGCGAGGACGCGCTGATGGAAGAGGTCTATGGTCGCCAGGCCTTCCCCGGCCTGATGGAGCCCGAGGACATGATTCCCGGCACCTTGTTCCTGGCCTCGGACGGCGCGCGGGACATCACCGGCCAGACGCTCCATATCGACCGCGGCGAGATCATGGACTGACGAGTGGCGGCGCGGCCTATTCCGCCGCCTCGTCGCGGTCGGGCGCGGCCAGGCCGATCATCGCGGCCATGATGTCCGTGAGCTCGAAATCCTTGGGCGTGAAGACCCTCGCCACGCCGGCCTCGAGCAGGCGCCGCTCGTCGTCTTCGCGGATGATCCCGCCGACGACCACGGGCACGTCGCTCAAGCCCGCCGCCGCCATCTTCTCGAGAACCTCCTCAACAAGCGGCAGGTGGGAGCCCGAGAGCACCGAGAGGCCGACGATGTGGACCGCACCCTGGGCGGCCTGCTCGACGATCTCCCCAGGCGTCAGCCGGATGCCGTCGTAGAGGACCTCCATGCCGCAATCGCGCGCGGTCACGGCGATCTGCTCGGCGCCGTTGGAATGGCCGTCGAGCCCGGGTTTTCCGACCAGCAGGGTGAGCGGACGGCCGAGACGCTTGGCGGCGGCGGCGGCCGCGTCGCGCAGCTCGTTGTAGCGCCCGGCGAGCGGGCTGTTGCCGATCGCGGCGTCGAGCCGGACGCCCGCAACCCCCGTGGGCGCGCGGTATTCGCCGAAGATCTCGCGCAAGGCGCCCGCCCATTCGCCGGTGGTCACGCCCGCATGGGCGCAGGCGATCGAGGGCTCCATGATGTTGCGCCCTTCCGCGGCCGCGTTGACGAGCCCCGCCAGGGCTTGTTTTACGGCGCCGGCGTCCCGGGCCTCGCGCCAGGCCACGAGCCGGGCGATCTGCTGGTCTTCCGCTGCCGGATCGACGGCAAGGAAGGCGTCCGCCCCCTCGGCGGTGAGCGGCGAGGGCGCGGTCTCGGTAAAGGCGTTGACCCCGACGACGGTCTGCTCGCCCGATTCGATGGCCTTGACGCGAAGCGCGTTGGATTCCACGAGGCGCTGCTTCATGTAGCTCGAGTCGATCGCCTGCAGCGCGCCACCCATCGCCTCGATGGCAGCGAGCTCGGTCCTGGCGTCGGCGACCAGCTCGGCGGTCTTGGCCTCGATCACGCCCGAGCCTTCGAAGATGTCGTCGAATTCGAGTAGGTCGGTCTCGAAGGCGACGATCTGCTGGAGGCGCAGGCTCCATTGCTGATCCCACGGACGCGGCAGGCCCATCGCCTCGTTCCAGGCCGGGAGTTGAACCGCCCGGGCGCGCGCGTCCTTGGACAGCACCACAGCCAGCATCTCGAGCAAGACGCGATAGACGTTGTTTTCGGGTTGCTGCGCAGTCAACCCCAGGGAATTGACCTGAACGCCATAGCGAAAGCGGCGGTATTTCGGGTCGGTCACGGCGTAGCGCTTAGCGGTGATCTCGTCCCACAGCTCGACGAAGGCGCGCATCTTGCAGATCTCGGTTACCAGGCGCACGCCGGCGTTCACGAAGAAGCTGATGCGCCCGACCAGGCGCGGGAAGTCCTCCGCGGAGACGTCGCCGCGCGACCTGACCGCGTCGAGCACGGCGATCGCATTGGCGAGCGCGAAGGCGAGCTCTTCGACGGTCGTCGCGCCCGCCTCCTGGAGATGGTAGGAGCAGATGTTGACCGGATTCCACTTCGGGATCTCGGACGCGGCGAACGCGATGACGTCGGTGGTCAGGCGCAGGGAAGGCGCCGGCGGATAGATGTGGGTGCCCCGCGAGAGATATTCCTTGATGATGTCGTTCTGGACCGTGCCGGCCAGCGCATCCCGCGCGATGCCCTGCTTCTCGGCGACCGCGACGTAGAGCGCCAGCAGCCAGGGCGCGGGCGCGTTGATCGTCATCGAGGTGTTCATCCGATCCAGCGGGATGCCGTCGAACAGGGTCTCCATGTCGCCCAGATGGCCGATAGGCACACCGACCTTGCCGACCTCGCCCCGGGCCAGGGGATGATCGGCGTCGTAACCGGTCTGGGTCGGCAGATCGAAGGCGACCGAAAGGCCGGTCTGGCCCTTGGCGAGATTGGTGCGGTAGAGCGCGTTCGAGGCGGCCGCCGTGCTGTGACCCGAATAGGTCCGCATCAGCCACGGCCGGTCCCGCGGAATCAGTGGCTTTTCGGCGTCGCTCACGGGCGCAATCCTGCTCTCGACGGGCGCTGCATGGCGGCTATCTTACTTCAGCGGCAAAAATGCTGCATCGCAAAAAATCTTGCAAAAGCAGCGAAAGATTGGAACCCTCCCCTGCTGTCAGCGGACCGCAGGGACTGGCCCGGGAGCGGCCCGGGAGCGGGCCGAAACTGGAGTGACCCCCTAAAAGTGGTCCAGATTTATTGAAGAGTTTGGCGCATTTTGCCCCCTCGAAAGGAGGACGAAATGAGCCGTAAACGCTACACCTCAGAACGGATTATCAGCATGTTGCGCGAAGCCGAGGTGGCTTTGGCGCAGGGCCAGTCGGTTGGTCAAGCTTGTCGCACGCTCGGCGTATCGGAGCAGAGTTACTATCGCTGGCGCAAGGAATATAGCGGCCTTCGTACTGACCAGGCCAAGCGTCTGAAGGACCTGGAGAAGGAGAATGGCCGTCTCCGCAAGGCGATCTCGGATCTGACGTTGGATAAGCTGATCTTGAAAGAGGCGCTTGAGGGAAATTGCTAAGCTCCGCCCGTCGCCGGCAGTGTGTTGATCATCTCCAGGCCGAACTGGGGATCTCCGAGCGACGGGCCTGTGCTGTTGCAGGCCAACATCGCTCAACCCAGCGCAAGAGACCCCGTGGTCGGGATGATGAAGAGGCCCTCACGGCCGCGATCATCCGCTTGGCCAGCCAGTATGGCAGATATGGCGATCGGCGGATCACTGCCTTGCTCAGGACCGAAGGTTGGCACGTGAACGCCAAGCGGGTCCAGCGCATCTGGCGGCGGGAGGGGCTGAAGCTCCCACAGAAGCAACCGAAACGGGGCAGGCTGTGGCTCAACGACGGATCCTGCATCCGTCTGCGGCCGTGCTGGCCCAATCACGTCTGGTCCTATGACTTCGTCATGGATCGAACACACGATGGGAGGACGTTCCGCATGCTCACCGTGATCGATGAGTTCACCAGGCGGTGCATGGCCGTTGTCGTCGAGCGAAGATTGAACTCGGACAATGTCCTCCATTGTCTGACCGAGCTCTTCGTCCAACATGGCCCGCCGGATCATATCCGTTCCGACAACGGCTCAGAGTTTACCGCTCATGCCGTCCGCGACTGGCTCGGCAGGATCGGCGTCAAGACCCTCTATATCGAGCCCGGGTCACCTTGGGAGAACGGATACAACGAGAGCTTCAACTCAAAGCTCCGGGACGAAATCCTGAACACGGAGATCTTCTCTACACTGAAGCAGGCCAAAGTGCTGATCGAACGATGGCGCCATCACTATAATACCATCCGGCCGCATAGCTCGCTCGGATACAGACCGCCGGCCCCAGAAACCATCTTGCCAAACGTTGAGGGGCCAACCTACCCTGTTGAGGGGCTACGGGCGGCCCATCAACTTAACCCGCGCCAAACTCTAACTTAAGCGCTGGACCACTAATCGGGGGCAGGCCATTCAACCGAAACCCGAACACCCTCCTCCCCTCGTAGCGGCGCCGAACCGGATCGATCGACCCGGCTTCCCGGCCGCAAACGCGGCGCCACGATCGAGGGTCGACCCGGACAAACCACCGGCGCTCTGTCGAGAACCTGCCCGCCCGTCCGCCGCACCCTGGAGCGAGGGCGTCCCTCATGACCGTTCTCTCCAGATCTCTCGATGTGGCTGCCCAACTCCGGGCGCTGGAACCCATGGACGGCGCGGGTCTGCGTGCCGAATGGCGAAGGCTCTATCGCTCGACACCCCCGAAGCGGGTCTCCCGCGAGCTTTTGATCCTGGGTGTTGCCTGGAAGATCCAGGAGCGGGTCCAGGGAGGGTTCAGCACCGCCACGAACCGCAGGCTCGCGGCCCTCACGCGATCCCTCGCCCAGGACGGTGACATCGCACGCGCGCGCGTTACCCGGCCGAAGCCGGGCAGCAGGCTGATCCGGGAATGGGGTGGCCGGACTCACAGTGTGGCGGTTAGCGAAGACGGGTTCGAGTGGAACGGCAAGACCTGGCGCTCGCTCTCGGCCATCGCCCGCGAGATCACCGGCGCCCATTGGTCGGGTCCGCGCTTCTTCGGGGTCACCGGACGATCGCCTGCGCGGGCCGGGGCGCCGGTTACGGGTCATGGCGACGACTAGCCCGAAGGAGAGCCGGAAGGGACGCCCCGGCGTCCGGTGTGCGATATACACCCGCAAGTCCCACGAAGAAGGGCTGGAGCAGGACTTCAACTCCCTCGACGCCCAGCGGGAGGCCTGCGAAGCCTATGTTGCGAGTCAGAAGCACGAGGGCTGGACCTGCCTGCCCGGGATTTACGATGACGGCGGGGTCTCGGGGGCGACCCTGGAGCGCCCCGCCCTCAAACGCCTTCTCGCGGACATGGAAACCGGCGGGATCGATGCGGTCGTCGTCTACAAGGTCGATCGCCTGACGCGCACCCTCGGCGACTTCGCCAGGATCGTCGAGGTTTTCGACCGGAAGGAGGTCTCCTTCGTCTCGATCACCCAACAGTTCAACACCACGACCTCGATGGGGCGGCTGACCCTCAACATGCTGCTCTCGTTTGCCCAGTTCGAGCGTGAGGTGACGAGCGAACGGATCCGCGACAAGATAGCGGCTTCGAAGAAGAGGGGCCTCTGGATGGGCGGTCTGCCACCACTGGGCTACGACGTTCGGGACCGAAAGCTGGTGGTCAACGAACAGGAAGCCGGGACGGTCCGGGACATCTTCCGCCAGTACCTCGAGACGGGTTCGGTCTCCGCGTTGCAGGACAGGCTCGAGAGGGACGGCGTCGCCGGCAAGGTTCGGATCGACCGCTACGGCCGCGAGACGGGCGGCAAGCCCCTGGCCCGCGGCGCGCTCTATCACCTTCTGCAAAACCGCATCTACCGCGGCGAAATCGTGCACAAGGAACAGAGCTATCCCGGTGAACACGCCGCGATCGTCGACGAGACGCTCTGGAAGCAGGTGCAACGGAAGCTCGCGACAAACCGGGCCGAGCGAACGAGCGGCGCGAACGCGGCCGAGCCGAGCCTCCTGGCCGGTCTGGTCTACGATGATACGGGCCAGAGAATGACCCCGAGCCATGCCAACAAGCAGGGAACCCGATACCGCTATTATGTCTCCAAAAACCTCGTCACAGGGCGGCGCGGGAGCGCATCCCACGGTCGGCGCGTGCCTGCGCGTGAACTCGAAGGCTTGATCGAAGATCGGTTGCGCCGCTTCCTCGCAAGCCGGGCGGAGATATTCGGGGCCGTCGACGGCCTCGGGGAGGACGCCGGGCGCGCGGCCGAGGTCGTGGCCAGGGCGAATGAGATGGCCGGGCGCTGGCCGAGCCTGGCGGCTCCGGAAAGGCGCACCATCCTCAACGCGATCGTCCACCGTGTCGAGTTGAGGACGGATACCGTCGAGCTTCAGCTGCTGCCCTCTGCCCTGGGGGCTCTCCTGGAGGAGGGACAGGCCCGGTCTGGACCGGGACAGCCTTTGAGGGGTGACGGACCGCCCTTCACCTTTTCCATCCCCGCCCGGCTCAGGCGCACCGGCCGGGATATCCGGTTCATTGTCGAGGGGGCCGAAAACGAGTGCAGGACCGTGCCCGACCGCAGCCTGCATCGCCTTCTCGCGCAGGCTCACCGGTACCGGGCAATGGTCATGCACGGTGGCGACAGGACGATGCGCGAGCTTGCCGCCGAGGCGGGGGTCACGAGCTCGTATTTCAGCCGGGTCCTGCGGCTCGGCTTCCTCGCCCCGAAGATCGTCGGCTGCATACTCGACGATCGTCATCCCATTGGGCTGACGGCAAAGCGGCTCGCCAACGAGGTGCGGCTTCCGGCCGGCTGGGACGACCAGCACGGTTCGATCCTCTGCGAGGGGACGAAGGGACGAACCGGCGCGCCGACCGGTCGGCCTTCCGCCCCGGGTTGAACCCCGCGCCGCACTTACGGACCGGGGATCGGTCCAGGACATTCTCGACGACGGCGAGACAGAGGAGTGCGAATGCTTCCGGCGCCGAGGCCATTCCAGGACGCGGCCGCCGCGATCTCAAGCCCGCGATCGCCCGCATTTCTTCTACCGTAAACAGCCGGTAAATCGCCGTTTCACGCCCCGTTACCAGCACTGGGCGCCAGGACTTTCCATTGCGCCCGCTGCCCGGGAACACGAGCCTGCCGGCGGTCGATATGAAGACGCCGCAATCCCAGGAATAACCGGTGCCGCGGCCTCCGGGAACTGCAACACCATCTCAAGTGAGCGCGCCTTCGCGGCGGCATGAAAGGCGATCTTGTCGTACCACCGAAACTGCGCTAGGAGACTTTCGCCATCTCAGGCTGTCCGTTGCCGCACCGCTCGGGTCTCTGCGCTCGGCAGGGCGCTGGCCGAAGCCCATAACCCCCGGATAAATAACGGAGATTCGGGCTCGCTGTATTGGCATTAATACCAATGATATCAATGGCTTAGGCGATGGCGGTGAGCGCAGTCTGCTGCGAACCTGTCTCTGTGCAGGGCATCACAAGTCCTGGCACCGGCCCAACGATGTGAACCTATGTGATCCTATGTGAACCTATGTGAGCCAGAGGAAACAAAATCAATGGGTTGCGCGACACGGTTCGAGGCGGAGACCGGGCGACGGGCGCGGTGGAAAGTCTTGGCACTCGGAGCTGTAACGGGGCGTGAAACGGCGAATTACCGGCTGTTTACCGTAGAAGAAATGCGAGCAATCGAGGGCTCCAAAAAACCGGCAAAATTTGGCGCGATTGAAGCGCTCGAATTGTGGCCTCGCCAACCACCGATTCAGTCGCCGAAATCCGCGCCGTGATTCTCGCCGTCCCTCGGGGACGGAATAACCAGCCCATCGAAAACGGCGGGCAAGGTTTCGCGGAGCGGCGGATGCTGAATCGGCCAGTACTCGTCCGCGAGCAGGGTCAGGAATTCAACCGGGTCGTGGGCCGGTATCAGGCCGGAACCTGGGACAAGCCCCGCCGCATCGTCGCCAAGGTCGAGTGGCATCCGGGTGAGTTGTACCCGAGGGTCGGGTTCATAGTCACCAACCTGGGCCGCCCTGCCGAGCGGGTGGTCGCGTTCTACAATCAGCGCGGCACGGCTGAGCACTGGATCAAGGAGGGCAAAAACGCGATCCGGTGGACACGCCTGTCGTGCCGCAGGTTCGACCACAATGCCGTTCGCCTCCAGCTTCACGCGCTCGCTTACAACCTCGGCAACTTCATGCGCACCCTCGCGCTGCCCGATGCCGTGAAACAGTGGTCACTGACCAGCCTGCGAGAGAAGCTCATCAAGATCGGAGCGAAGATCGTGCGCCACGGGCGCTACGTCACGTTCCAGATGGCCGAGGTTGTCATTCCTCGTGACCTGTTCGCCGACATCCTGCGCCGTATCGACCGGCTCAGGCCGCCGCCAGCCCCGGCATGAGCGACGGCACCCCGTTCCTTCGCGTCGCCGCCGACAGGATCGGTGCGCCCGGATCGCCGGCAAAAATGCCATTCCGCGCCACCAACGCCGCCAATTGGTCCTCAATCATCCGGCTCGCCGCGAAGATGGCTGTCATTCGAAGGCAAATTGCACGTCGAGCGGTGTCGAGCCACACTCAACGGGCTGGGAGGGTTCCATATGGGGAATCCCGGTTGAGAACCGTTCTTCAACCAATCAGACTGGATCACGCTCGGAACTTCGGATCGAAGGGGACAAGCTCGATGGGAAGGTGCTTCGCACTCGCGGCCGGTGTGATCCTTGCGCTCATCGCCGGTGGGGCATTCGCCGAGGACAAGCTTAAGGTCGGGTTCGTCTACGTAGGACCGATCAGCGATCAGGGCTGGACCTATCAGCACGATGTCGGCCGGCTTGCCATCGATGAGCAACTCGGCGACCGGGTCGACACCGTCTATGTTGAGAACGTGGGGGAGGAGGCGGCGGAGCCTGCTATCACGCAGCTCGCGCGCCAGGGCGCCGGCCTCATCTTCACGACCTCATTCAGCTTCCGGGATGCGACCATCGAGGTCGCCAGACGCTTCCCCGGCATCAAATTCGAGAACGCCGCCGGCGACCGGCGTGCCGATAACGTGGCGACCTATTCCGCCCGCTTCTACGAGGGGCGTTACGTCACCGGCCAGATCGCGGCCGAGATGTCGAAGACCGGCATCGCGGGGTATGTCGGCTCATTTCCCATCCCGGAAGTGGTGCGGGGCATCAACGCATTCACGCTGGGCGCGCGGTCCATCGATCCGGATTTCACGGTGAGCGTCGTGTGGGTGAACACGTGGTTCGATCCCGACAAGGAGGCGGATGCCGCCAGGGTGTTGATAGGCCGCGGTGCAGATATCATTGCGCAGCACACAGACTCCACCGCCCCCTTGGAGTTTGCGACAGAGGAGGGCGTGCTCGGATTTGGTCTCTCTTCGGACATGATCGCGTTTGCGCCCGAGAGCCAGCTCACCGCGATCATCAACAACTGGGCGCCCTACTATGTTGCGCGGGTTAAGGCGGTGCTGGACGGTACCTGGGAATCGAACGAGACGTGGGGCGGAATGGCGGCAGGTATGGTCCGGATGGCGCCCTATACCAATCTTCCGGACGATGTCGTGGCGATGGCGCGAGACACCGAGGCCAGGCTCACGTCCGGTGCGCTGCACGTGTTCACCGGTCCGGTCAACAGGCAAGACGGCACGCTTGTGATCGAAAAGGGCGAGCATCTCAAGGACGGCGCGTTGCTCGGCATGAATTGGTACGTGACGGGCGTCGACGAGGTAATGCCCGAATAGGGGGCGGCCTCTGTTTGTCAACGACGGAGAGAAAATGTACCGACGCGGCGGAGTAAGAATGTACCACGAGCTCGTGGGTAGCTTGTCCCGGTAGCCCATAGGAGGGCCCTCCGTGCGGCTGGCGGCGGCCCGCGCGTGGGATATCTTTGCTCCGCCGTTAACAGCAGGGAGAAGGCGGTCTTCAATTCGACGATGACGGGCGGTTCCTCGGCCCGGCCCGCGACGGGATCGCAGCCGTTGACCTCTCCCTTCACCTCGTAGCCTTGCGCTTCGAGGCAAGCCTTTACCGGGGGATAGAGGGTAATGGGTTGTGCGAGGTGGTTCCAGGCGCGAGGCGGGCGATGGGCGCGATGCAAAGTCTTGGCACTCGGCGCTGATAACGGGGTGTGAAACGGCGATTTACCGGCTGTTTACGCTAGAAGAAATGCGGGCGATCGAGGCCTCCAAAAAACCGGAAAATTTGGCGCGATTGAAGCGCTCGAATTGTGGCGCCGAGGGCGTTGATTTCAGTCGGCGAAATCCTCGCCGTGATTCTCGCCGTCCCTTGGAGCCTGCACAACTAGCCCGGAGAAAACGGCGGGCAAGGTCTCGCGGAGCGGCGGATGCTGGATCGGCCAGTAGACCTCAAAGAGGAGAGTCAGAAATTCAACCGGGTCGTGGACCGGCCGCACCGGATCAGCCAAGACAAGCCTGTGTTCGTGCATCGCCTGATCGCGGAAGACACCGTCGAGGCCGCCATCCAGCGGATGCAGGCGCGCAAGCAGGCCCTGGCGGACGCCCTGTTCGAGGGAACGGGCCAGGGTCCACTGGCGCTCACGGAAGAGGACATCGATGCGCTGTTTGGGCCGGGATGACCGGGTTTCCCGATGGGCAGATGGACGTGGTACAAGGGTGTTGCAGAGAAAGGGGGAGCGGGATGGAGCCGATGACCGAACGCCGCTGGCACGAGATCTGGATGGAGCAGTGCAAAGCCGCGGAAACGACAAAGCTCAGATACGGTGTCGAGTCGGCCTTCGACTATGCGGTCGGCGAGAAGCTCCTCAATTTCGCCGAAGCTGCGGCGGAACATCCTGAGTTCGCGCAGGCGCTTCCGCAGTTCGTTTCCAGGGTGAGAGGCATGTTCACGCCCCAGGAGATGGCGGCGCATCTCGCGCGGACCGAACGCCGCCGGCGCGAGATGGAAGAGGCCGCCCTGGGCGACGAGGATCCGGGATTCGCGGACGACAAGGCGGCAGGGGCGCGTGCGCGGCAGTTCGACCTGGTGAAGGAGCTGCTGACCGCTCCTGCACTCGGCACGTCGTGAAACCCGGCGCCGGCCGGCAGCCCGGGCATTCGGACCGGGAGGTCCTGGCCGGGCTGGTCGAGCGCGTCACCTTCCACAATCCCGAGAACGGATTTTGCGTGCTGAGGACCAGGGCGCGGGGGCACCGCGACCTGGTCACCGTGGTCGGCCACGCCGCCATGGTGACGCCCGGGGAATGGATCACCGCCTCGGGCGAGTGGGTCAACGACCGCTCCCACGGCCAGCAGTTTCGGGCGCGCTTCATCCGGACAGCGGAGCCGTCCTCGGTCGAGGGCATCGAGAAGTACCTGGGCTCCGGGATGATCCGGGGGATCGGCCCGGTCTATGCCCGCAAGCTGGTCCGGGCGTTCGGCGAGAAGGTCTTCGACGTGATCGAGGCCGAGCCGGAACGGCTGCGCGAGGTGACCGGTATCGGCCGGGTGCGGGCGAAGCGGATCACCGATGCCTGGGCCGAGCAGAAGGTGGTCCGCGAGATCATGGTGTTCCTGCACAGCCACGGCGTCGGCACGGCACGGGCGGTGCGCATATTCAGGACCTACGGCGCCGACGCCGTGGAAGTCATGACGGAGAACCCGTACCGGCTCGCCCGCGACATCCGCGGCATCGGCTTCGTGACCGCCGACGCGATCGCGATGAAGCTCGGGATCGAGAAGACGGCCATGGTCCGGGTCCGCGCGGGCATCGGCTATGCCCTGACCGAAGCGATGGACGAGGGCCATTGCGGGCTGCCGGAAGAGGAACTGGGACCGCTGGCGGCCAAGCTCCTGGAGGTGCCCGACGACCTGATTCGGACCGCACTGGAGCTGGAATTGGCCGAAGGCACGGTGGTCGCCGACACGGTTGAAGAGACCCCCTGCATATTCCTCGGCGGCCTTCACCGGGCCGAACGGGCGATCGCCGGGCGGCTGCTGGAGATCGCGTCCGGGAAGTCCCCCTGGCCCGACATCGATTCGGACAGGGCGCTGCCATGGGTGGAGCGGAAGACCGGGCTCGCCCTGGCGCCCGGCCAGGCCGACGCGGTCCGGGTGGCGCTCTCCTCGAAGGCCTCCGTCATCACCGGCGGGCCGGGCGTCGGCAAGACGACGATCGTCAACGCAATCCTGCGCATCCTGTCCGCCAAGGGCGTCGATATCCTGCTCTGCGCGCCGACCGGGCGCGCCGCGAAGCGGATGAGCGAGGCCACCGGGTTCGAGGCGAAGACGATCCACCGCCTGCTCGAGGTCGACCCGAGGAGCGGCGGGTTCCGGCGCGACGTGGACAACCCGCTGGATTGCAATCTGCTGGTGGTCGACGAGACGTCGATGGTCGACGTCCTGCTGATGCGTTCGCTGCTGGCGGCGGTCCCCGACGAAGCCGCGCTACTGATCGTCGGTGACGTCGACCAGCTGCCCTCGGTGGGGCCGGGTCAGGTGCTGGCCGACATCATCGCCTCCGGCGCGATTCCGGTGGTGCGGTTGACCGAGGTGTTCCGCCAGGCGGCGCAGAGCCGGATCGTCACCGCCGCCCACGGCATCAACCGGGGCGCCATCCCCGACCTCTCCCGGCCGGAGGGCGACAGCGATTTCTATTTCGTGCCGGCCGAGGATCCCGAGACGGCGGCGGCCCGGATCGTGGAGCTGGTGAAGACACGCATCCCGAAACGCTTCGGGTTCGATGCCATGCAGGACATCCAGGTGCTGTGCCCGATGAACCGGGGCGGCGCCGGCGCCCGCTCGCTCAACATCGAGCTCCAGGCCGCGCTCAACCCGGCGGGCGAACGCAAGGTCGAATGCTTCGGCTGGACCTTTACGCCCGGCGACAAGGTGATGCAGATCGAGAACGACTACGACAAGGAGGTCTACAACGGCGACATCGGCCTCGTCGCCGATGTGGATCCCGAGGCCGGCGAGCTGACCGCCCGGTTCGAGGGCCGCGAACTCCTCTACGGCTTCGGCGAACTGGACACACTGGTGCCGGCCTATGCCGCGACGGTCCACAAGAGCCAGGGCTCGGAGTATCCGGCGGTGGTGATCCCGGTGCTGACCCAGCACTACGCAATGTTGAAGCGGAACCTCCTCTACACCGGGGTCACCCGCGGCAAGCGGCTGGTGGTGCTGGTGGGCCAGAAGAAGGCGGTGGCCATTGCGGTGCGCAACGCTTCGGGGCGGCGGCGGTGGTCGAAGCTGGATGAATGGCTGGCCGGTGCGACAGGCGGTTCGGAAACCGGCCCCCTCGCCGGTGCCGAGGCAGCCGCAGGGATCGCTGTTGACCCGCGCGATGCCGTACGGATAACTGCCGGGCCATGAGCGAAACGGACCCGAACCTCGACCGGCTGCAGGACGTGCTGAACGGCATTCCTGCCGAACGGGACGGCATGACGATCGGGGAGCTGGACGGCTATGTCGCGGCCCTGATCGTGTGCCCGGATACGATCCTGCCCTCCGAATGGCTGCCGGGGGTCTGGGGCGGGGATCACGAGTTCGAGGATGTCGCCGAGGCCGAAGCGGCGATCGCCGCGGTGATGGGGCACTACAACCGGATCGCCCGAGAACTGGCGGAGCGTCCGGAGGACTACGCACCGGTCCTGGAGATCGACCCCAACAGCGGCGAAACCTTGTGGGAACCGTGGATCGACGGCTTCGAACGGGCCATGCGGCTGCGTCCGGATGGGTGGGAGGAGATCGCGCTGAGCGACGACGAGGAGGCGTCGGCGTCGGTCAGCATGATCGTCGCCCTGAACGACTTCTATTACGGCCGGTCGGAGTTGACGGAAGAGGCCGAGGATGAGCTCGACCGGATGGCGCCGGGGCTGATCCCGGAGTTCGTGCGCAATCTGAACGCCTGGACGAAGTCCCGGCAATTCGGGACGGGCGGCAGGGACGGCGCCGGGATCCACGCCCGATCCGCCCATGACAATCCGCCGGCATTCGGGCGCAAGGTGGGGCGCAACGAGCCCTGCCCATGCGGCTCGGGCCGAAAATACAAGCGCTGCTGCGGTGCAAACTGATCGTGGATCGGCAATGAGGGGACAACAGACCGAGATCCGCCGGGCGTCGCGACCTGTGGCAATTCGTGGTAGTCGATTGTGTGAAGCGGCTGGCCGAGTATCGCGGGGTGGCGCCGCGGGGCGACGGAGAGAAAAGCATGAACAAGGGGCAAATGGCCGATCGTCTGGCTGCCCGGACCGGCCTGAACAAGGCCGCCGCGAGGGTCGCAATGGACAAGTGTGTTCGAGACGATCGGCGAGGCGCCGGCAAACGGCGAGGAGGTGCGGATCGCCGGCTTCGGGAGCTTCGGCACCAGGAGCCGGCCGGCCCGTACCGGCCGCAATCCAAGGACCGGCGAGCCCGTTTCGATATCGGCGTCGCAGTCTCCGTCCTTCAAGGCTGGCACGACGCTCAAGGATTCGCTGAATGCAGATCAGAAGACGTAGACGGTGGATGGCCGTGAATCAGGATCGGACACGCCACGTATAGACACGCGATGGAAATCAGCCGACTACGATTCGATGACGGACCTTCCAAGCCTCGCCGCCTGATTGGTTGGAAAACCCAGCGTGGCCCTCGGCTTGCGGGTTTGCTCGCTGGCGGCTTGGATGTGCAATCGCAAAAGAGGTAAGAAGTTCGTGGATGCAGTTGGAATAGAAGTTCGTCCCTACACAGAGACGTCCGCCCTAGCAGATATCCTCGAGTGGTCCAAGCAAAGGCCGGAGTGGCTGAGAGACGCACTGCGCCGTCTGATGGCCGGCAGCGAGTTGTCGGAACAGGATATCGACCAACTGGAGGCCATTTGTCTTGGGGATGAAGGCAAAGCGTCGCCGTTAGCCGACGATCATATCGCTCCGTTGCGCTTGGCCGGTGCACCGGTTGCGATCACAGCGCTGCGCGATCCCGTGGGCGTGAATGCGCTGGCGCGCGGTCAGGGTCTGACATTCGCTTCAAGCGGTGTGACGATCGTCTATGGCGACAACGGATCCGGGAAATCGGGCTTTGTGCGCGTTCTCAAGAGCGCGTGTCGCTCGCGCGACGAAAAGACCGGCATCTTGCGGGACGTGAACGCTGACGACGACATTGCGCAGGCGGCTCATATCGATTTCGAAGTGGCGGGCAGGGCCGAGACCTATGATTGGCGCCCGGAGCACGGCGATCACGCGGATCTGCCGGCGGTCAGCATTTTCGATGCGCGCAGCGCCAATACCCATGTCCAGAAGACGAACAACGTCGCCTACGTACCGTTCGCAATGGCGCTGCTCGATCGGCTGGGTCGGGTCTGCGATGAATTGCAGAGCCGCGTGAATGCGAGGATCGAGGAACTTACCGCTCAAACGCCTGTGGCGATCAAGACGCCGTCGTTGAAGGAGAATACCGCCGCAGGCGCGTTCCTGCATGGTCTGTCGGCGAAGTCCAGTCCGGCAGAAGTAGACCTGCTCGTGACGCTCAGCGACGAGGAGAGGAGCCGGTTGTCGTCGCTGGATGCGGATCTTGCCCAGGATCCTGCGAAGGCTGCGGAAAAACTTAGGGCCCGCAGCGTGCGGCTGGACGCTCTACTCGGGGCGCTGAACCGGGTCGTCGGCGCCGCGGAAGCCGGCAAGTTCGCTGAGTTGCGCCGGCTTGAGACGGATGCGAAGTCCGCTTCGGAGGTTGCCCGGCTGGCGTCCGACAGCCTGTTCGCGGAAGCACCGCTCCCAGGGGTCGGGAGCGACGCTTGGCGGCGCTTGTGGGAGGCGGCGCGCAGCTATTCCGACGAGGTCGTGTATCCCGATCGGACGTTCCCGGCACCGGTCGAGGACGAGCGTTGTCTGCTATGTCAGCAGCCCCTCGAGGATGATGCGCGGCGTCGCCTGAGCGGCTTCGAGACCTTTGTGAAGGGCGCGGCCCAGCAGGCGGCGGAGGACGCGGCCAGGGAACTCGGCGACTATCAGCGGGATCTGGTGGACGCAAGGATGCCGATGGGCGACATCCGCGCGCTGGTCACCCTCCTGAAGATTGAACTGGACCGGCCGGGAATTGCGTCGGAGGTGCGGCGCTCGGCGCTGATCGCGGCATGGCGGCTGCGCGCACTGCTCGCCGGCGAGGGGGAACCGGCGGCGGAGGCGCCCATTCCAATGGAAGGTCTGGAAGCGCTCTGCGAGGATGTTGCCCACAGGGCGAGGGCCCTGTCCGGCGACGCCGATAGCGCGGAACGTCAGGCCCTGGTCTCGGAACACAGGGAATTGAAGGACCGACTGGCTCTTTCCGCGATCGCCGAAGATGTCCGCGCCGAGATCGGACGGCAGGCGGAAATCGCTGCACTCAGGGAGGCCGAGAAGACTTGCGGGACGGGAACGAAACGGCTGATCACGACGAAGAACAAGGACCTGTCCGAGAAGCTCGTCACCGACGCGCTTCGGGGGCGCTTCGCGCGTGAAGTGGAGAAACTCCGCATCGGTTCGATGCCGATCGAGCTTCGGAAAGTGCGCGACCGGGATGCGCAATCGTTCTTCAAGGTTGCCCTTGTCGACAAGCCGAGTGAGCCGATCGGCGAGATCCTGAGCGAAGGGGAACATCGTTGCGTCGCGCTGGCCGCATTCCTGGCCGAGCTGGTCACGTCGAGAGACTATTCGGGTATCGTCTTCGATGACCCGGTGTCGTCACTCGATCACAGGTATCGGCGACGGGTGGCGAAGCGCCTCGTGGAGGAGGCCGCTCATAGACAGGTCATCGTGTTCACGCACGATTTGACCTTCCTGTTCGATCTTCAGAGGGAGGCCGGGGCGGCCGGAGAGGACGTTCACTACCAGAACGTCCATCGGGCCCAGTCGAAGCCCGGGCATGTCAGCGATGATCTGCCGATGGATGCGAAGGCGGCATGGCCGATGGCTCAGGCGCTTCGCTCCGAGCTCAAGAGTGTGTGGGGCGATTTCGGCAACTGGCCGGAAGCGCACCGCTCCGTATTCGCTGACGGGTTCATCGGAAAGCTGCGCAAGGCCTGGGAACAGAGCATCGCAGATCTGCTTCGACCGGTGATGTCGCGGTTCAACAGCCAGATCAAGGGGTCGTCACTGCACAAGCTCGCGATCATCAACGACGATGACGTGATCGCGGTGCGCTCGGCGCGGGCACGCCTGTCGGAAGACCTGCACGCGTCGCCCGAGACGATCAATCCGGCGGAAACAACGCATGTGGAGCTCCTGGAGGAACTCGAGAAGCTCGAAGTCTGGCTCCAGGATGTGCAAGACCGGCAAAAGTCGGCACGGGAACCAGCCGTCTCCTATTCCGTTTCCTAGGGCAAGTGAGACCTGCGTGGCCGAGCCAGGCCGTTCGGGCGGGCATTGTCAGACTAACTGGATGGGACCAGTGGAACCAACGATCGAGGGTTCTCAGACTGCAAGTTGGCGCCACTCGGCCAAGGCGGCCGAGCGATTGAGTTTGAAGCTCCCGCGGTTGTAAAGATGACGGTCCTGGTTGAAATGATTGTGGATCGAGGCGTGGGCGGCGGCGAATTTCTGCAGGGTGTCCCTCCTATAAATTCCGTCCGGCGCAGAAATCCGGGCCTTTCAGGGTGATTTGATAGCATTGGTGGCCTGCACACGATCCTGCTTCACGGCGTTCTCCTGGGCCTTTTGCAGCCACGCCATACGACAATTTGATATCATCGTGCCTCGTCATCAACTGGGCGTCCTTCGGTGCAACCAGGGAACCAGTCGCTGGGGCGTCCAAAATACTAGGGTTTCTTCCGTAGATAGAGTAAATGGGAGGGACAGGTACGACCGCGCGCTCGAGGTGAGTAATTTTCGATTGCCAAAAGTGCGCAATTTTCGGCTGCCATTGACAAACCCGTCCGTCGTTGCCGCCAAGCTCGAATGCATCAGCAGTCCGCAGACCGTGTGCATGCGGTCGCGACCGGACTTGTCCTTGCCGCTGCTCACCTTTGTGGTAAAGCCCACCGCTTCAGGACGCTTGCGCCGCCAGGAAAACTCCGTCGTGTCATGAAGAACAAGGATCGAGCCATCGCTGGCGGCGAAGCGCCACGCCGAGCGGGACTTCGCACCGTTGAGCGACAACGTCACCCGTCAACCAGGGTATGCGCCGGGAGGCCAGCGGCAATCCTGTCGCCATCACCCAGGCCGCGCCTCTTCGATGTGACGACGCCGTCCTTCCCGTAATCTTAATAGCGACTACTTCGCCGATCGCGTCAGTTGCCGCTAGAGATTTCGATGCAGAGGCTGGCCGCGCTCCAATCACCATAGGGCTGCTGGAACTGTTTCCCCAAGCCCCGCGCATCGCCCGGTCCGTAGCGCACATTCAGTCCCCCGCTCTCGAATTGCACATCGACCAGTTCTTTGATTCCGCGAATGTACTCGTAGATTTTGTCGTCCGAGGAAGTGGTATTGGTTGCTTTCTTGGCGATGATCATCGCGAGGAATCCGCGCCTCAACGAACCTCCTTTACCGTGGGCGCAAGCAAGGACGAGATCCCGTATTCTTTCCAGATCCTTCCAACAACGGCCTGCATTCCATGTCCGCTTGACCTCGACGACGCATATCGGCCGCTCGAATCGATTGAACAACTGTCCCTCCTATAAATTCCATCCGGCGCAGAAATCCGGGCCTTTCCGGGCGATGCCAATGACGTTGGTGGCCTGCTCACGATCCTGCTTGACGGTATTCTCTCGGGCCTTCGCAGTCGCGCCATACGACAGCGCGAGATCATCGTGCCTCGTCATCAACTGGACGTCCTTCGGCCCAACCAGCCAAGCCAGTCGCTGGGTTGCCCAAAAACACCAGAGTTTCTGCGCCGGATGGAATTAATAGGAGGGACAGCCGAAAACGAGTGCAGAATCGTGCCCGACCGCAGCCTGCATCACCTTCTCGCGCAGGCTCACCGGTACCGGGCAATGGTCATGCACAGTGGCGACAGGACGATGCGCGAGCTTGCCGCCGAGGCGGGGGTCACGAGCTCATATTTCAGCCGGATCCTGCGGCTCGGCTTCCTCGCGCCACAGATCGTCAGCTGCATACTCGACGACCGTCATCCCATCGGGCTGACGGCAAAGCGGCTCGCCAACGAGGTGCGGCTTCCGGCCGGCTGGGACGACCAGCACGGTTCGATCCTCTGCGAGGGGACGAAGGGACGAACCGGCGCGCCGGCCGGCCGGCCTTCCGCCCCGGGCTGAAATCAGCGCCCCGGGTCCGCGATGGGTCCGCAATTCGAGCTCTTCAATCGCGCCAGCTTTTGCCGGTTTTCAGGAGCCCTCGATCGCCCGCAGTTCTTCTACCGTAAACAGCCGGTAAATCGCCGTTTCACGCCCCGTTACCAGGAGTGCCAGAACTTTACATTGGGCCCGTTGCCCGGGAACACGAGTCTGCCGGCGGTCGATATGAAGACGCCGCAATCCTGGAAATAACCGGCGCCGCGGCCTCCGGGAACTGCAACACCATCTCGAGCGAACGCGCCTTCGCGGCGGCATGAAGGGCGATCTTGTCGTACCACCGAAACCGCGTTAGGAGACTTTTGCCATCTCAGGCTGTCCGTTGTCGCACCGCTCGGGCCTCTGCGCTCGGCAGAGCGCTGGCCGAAGCCCGTAACCCCCGGATAAATAGCGCAGATTCAGGCTCGCCAAATTGTCATTTATACCAATGATATCAATATCTTAGGCGATTGCGGTGGGCGCAGTTTGCCGCGAACCTGTCTCCGTGCAGGGCGTCAGGAGTCCTGGCACTGGCCCGATGATGTGATCCTATGTGATCCTATATGAGCCTATGTGAGCCAGAGGGAACATTATCGACAGGTTGTGCGAGGCGGTTCCAAGCGCGAAGCGGGCGACGGACGCGGTGGAAAGTCTTGGCACTCGGCGCTGATAACGGAGTGTGAAACGGCGACTTACCGGCTGTTTACGGTGGCAGAAATGCGGGCGATCGAGGCGCTAAAAAACCGGCAAAATTTGGCGCGATTGAAGAGCCCGAATCGTGGCGTCGAGGGCGTAGATTTCAGTCGCCGAAATCCTCGTCGTGATTCTCGCCGTCCCTCGGGGCCGGAACAACCAGCCCATCGAAAACGGCGGGCAAGGTTTCGCGGAGGGGCGGATCGAGGATGGGCCAGTATTCGTCCGCGAGCAGGGTCAGGAATTCAACCGGGTCGTGGGCCGGATCGACCAGGTCCCACATTCCCCACGGGCCGCCGATCGTGACCGGCTTGGGCGCATCGAACCGCTCCCGGATGTGAGCGACGTCCTTATGATCGCCGGCGACGGTTCCGGCCTCGTCATCCCAGGTGATCGTGCGCAGCTCTCTGCCGCGCATCCGATCCGGCATTGTGATTCTGTGCGTGGCCATCATGGATCGAAGTGATAAAGCAGGCCGATGATCAAGTCGAGCATTTCAGGGTCGTCGCGGGCCAATTCCGCCAGCCGCCCTGGCTGCCTGAGCGCTATGTCGTTCGGCGCTTTGAAGATCGCTTCACATTAGGCTGACAGTACCATTCGTCGCCTTTGAAGAGGAGACGCTGCCGGCTAGGTATCACGCCTTCAAGTAAGTTTCATCGCCGCACGCCCATCCGAGCAGTAGCGTGAACCCATCCGACACGTCCACCTCGTTCATCCGGTCCCGCTCCGGTGAACCGCCCAACGCCGCAACGAAAGCGGTGTAGTCCTCGAACCACGCCTTCTCCGGAGAAAACGAATGCACGATCATCGCCGGCGTTCGAGCGCGAAACCGCTTACATTCGATAACGGCCGAGGCCGCCCGATGAAACAACTGGTAGCGGAGACGTCCCTCAGGCGGAAAGGCCGTTCCCAACAAATTGCAGAGATATTGAAGCCGTTCCTTTTTCCCTTCGCTCGGATTGGCATACCATTTTTCGATTGTGTCGCCGAAGGGCTCGGAGACCTTGCCTTCTACCGCTGCAACCATCAGGTCGCCGCCGACACCGATCAGGGCCAGGACGTCGTTCTGACTGTCTCTCGATCCCCCCGGCAACGGCACCTTCCACTCGGGCATGGCCATAAGCAGCTCAGGCTCTTCGTTTTCATACCGCGGAATGGTTTTAATCAGGGAAGCAACCTCGTCGGGGAGCCGACCGTCCGCCTCCCAGGAATGAGCCAAGGTCTTGGCAGAATAGCCGGTCTTCCACTGCTCAGCCGGATCGGCCAGGAAGGTCTGCCATGCATCGGGACCGTCGCTGGGAATGTAACAACGCCCCATGGTTGCTCTCCGTCGTGGTTCATTCCCCTTATGTCCCGTTCGTCCGGTCGTGTCCAGATCGCCGCGAGACCATGGACCGCTCCCTTCGCTTCCCGCTGCACTGTCGAGCGGTTCCCGACGATCGACTGACGCCCCACCGTGTAGCAGTGTCAAAGCAAACCGGCTTGAGCTGGGAAGGAAGCTCCCGCAGCCTCTGTCAATGCACAATCCTTCGCGTTTTTTCACTGGAAGCGCTGTCCCTCCTACAAATTCCGTCCGGCGCAGAAACCCGGGCCTTTCCGGGCAATGCCGATGGCGTTGGTGGCCTGCTCACGATCCTGCTTGACGGTATTCTCTCGGGCCTTCGCAGTCGCGCCATGCGACAGCTCGAGATCATCGCGCCTCGTCATCAACTGGACGTCCTTCGGCCCAACCAGCCAAGCCAGTCGCTGGGTCGCCCAAAACACCAGGGTTTCTGCGCCGGATGGAATTAATAGGAGGAACAGGTAAATTGAGGCGTTTTCGCGGGCCGGTTTCGGGCATCTGGACACCGACCCTCTGAAGCCGAGCGCCCGGATGCCTGTCCCTCTTACAAATTCCGTTCGGCGCGAAAATCCGCGCCTTTGCGGGTGATGCCCGATAGCGTTGGTGGCCCGCACACAACCCTGTTTCGCGGCGTTCTCTCGGGCATTTGCGGTTAGCGCCATGCGAAACCTCAAAATCATCGCGCCTCGTCGTCAACTGGACGTCCTTCGGCCCAACCAGCGAAGTCAGTCGCTGGGAGCCCAAAATATCAGGGCTTCCGCGCCGGATGGAATTAATAGGAGGAACGGTGGATCGCCAGCCTGCCCGGCGTCTGGTAATGGTCAGGTCCGAGCCGGAAGCCGGCCTGCTTGCTTTTTGCTGGTGTCGAGTCCACTCAACGGTCCTTCGTGTTCACCTGGTTCACGGGAAACGGGCGCCGCCGGCCTGATCGGCCGGAGCACCCGCCGTTGGATATCGCGTGGTGGCGATTGTCGAACCGAATTACCCGACCGTACCGCCCGCTTCCTCGCACGCCGCCGCATCGGGCGTCGTGATGAAGCCCTGGCCCTGGCAGGCATTCTGCCCGGAGCACTTGTTGCCGGCAGTTGCACAAGCGCTCATGCCCTTGCATGCATTCGCGCCGACACACTTGACGCCTTCGTCCGCATGGACAGATGTCGATAGGGTGGCGACCGTGCCGGACGCAAACAACGCTGCCGCGGCGGCGGCAACGACGAACCCTGACTTCCTGATCTTGGCCATTTTCGATCTCCAGTTAATGAACTCAACGAGGTGGTGCGCTCTGAGCTTATCAAATCGGAAAACTTTCGGGCACCAAAACCTCGTGGCCACCGCGTTATTCAGCAGAGGGCCACCCGATGTTTTCGGGTGCGCAGCGATCATGCGTCCTTCCCCCAGCGGACCTAGCCGACCCGGCCGCCCTCGGCTTCGCAGGCCACGGCTGAATCCATCCTGATCCAGCCTTTGCCCGCGCACTTGTTATGGCCGTTGCACTGGCTCTGAGCCGTGCGGCACTGGCTTTGACCCTTGCAGGCGTTCACGCCAAAGCACTTAACGCTGTCATCAGCATGGACGGATGTCGATAGGGCGGCGACCGTGCCGGACGCAAACAACGCTGCCGCGGCGGCGGCAACGACGAACCCTGACTTCCTGATCTTGGCCATTTTCGATCTCCAGTTAATGAACTCAACGAGGTGGTGCGCTCTGAGACTATCAAGTCGGAAAGCCTTTGGGCGCCAATATCTCGTGGCCACCGCGTTATTCAGCAGGGGGCGGCCGACGTTTTTTGGGCGCACAATAACCATGCGTCCTTCACCTCCCGGAGCTAACCGATCCGGCCGCCCTCGGCTTCGCAGGCCGCGGCGGAATTCATCTTGATCCAGCCGTTGCCCTCGCAGTTGAGAGCATCGGCAACGTCACGCCCGCCGACGCCTCCTTCGGGCGCGACACGGCCATCTTCGAAAGGAGGGCAAAGGTCAAGCAACTGACCGCCTGAAACCACCGATTGAACCATCAACGCCAAGCGGCTTGACATCAATCCAGGATGAACCAAATCCACTGTCAAGTAGCTGCCTCAGATGTCCTGAATGGTTTGACGGCGGGCAAGTGGCCGCGCTCGCAGGGCTCATGGAGGCGGAATGACGAACGGTCCGGAAGAGTTCACGGAAGGCGGCGAATCCCCAACGCCGCTTTTCGTCTCGCGCCGCCGGCCGTGCTCCCTCTGCGGCCGCGAGTTCGAGACCACGCCGGCACGCCGGGTGCTGTGCAGGCCTTGCTTCGCACGCGCTTCCAAGGCATCGCCGTTTGACCCTGAGATGGTGACCGATAACTAACGGCCGCCTGGGATGGCGAAGAATCCGTTAGCCTCATTGATTCAAGTTTTCTGGCCATCGTGTAAATCCGAGTGCGACTCCATGAGTCGTGAGCCGGATCGGTAGAACGGCGACCGCGCCGTGACCATGCGGGCTGGACAAGCGGAATTCAGGCAGTGGCGCACCGGCGCGTCCATTCCATCAAGATCCGGCATCGGTTGCGTCATCTTCATCACCGCAGCGGCGCGGCGGGCTTCAATGACCGTCATGAAACTCTCATCCAGCTTTGGGACATCCCAGCCCCGGGCGGCCGGCGTCCAGCGCTCGATGATGGCCCGGAAATCCTGGTCCCCGGCCTTCACCATCGTCGCGAAGCTCCACTCTTCGTTAGCGGGCAACAGCTCGGGGGTTGTGCCGTATTGCGGCTCTTCCATCGATGAACTCCGCCAGAACGGCGCGTAAGGTTTCATCGGGAGGCTCTCCGCGCGCGAGAGCGGCGATCAGCGACAGTGCCCGGCGATCGTCCGCCTGGAGCTCTCGTCGGAGCCAGACGTCCTCGAGAACCCGGACGCCTTGGGCGAATCCCCGTGCCCAGACCGGCGAGCATAGCCGCACCGAATCTTCCCTCGTCCAGCCCGGTGAGGAGTTCGTCGTACCGTCCCGCCGCCCGCGAAAGGAATTGCTCCAGCGTCCAGTCATCACCCATGCCGCGGTCCCGTTCCGCCGCGGCGGAGAGCCAAACACCGGGGCGAGGCACCAGGGGCGCGAGCGCGGCGGCCGACAGATAGCCGTCGAGCCATGCCGGCGGAGCACCCGTCAAGAGGTCTCCTTCCGGCTATGTCTCCGACACGCCCGGTTCCGTTAATCCGTCCGCGCCGTCTCCGTCGTCCGTCCCAAGCTCGTGTTCCTCCGCCCGCCGGGCCTCGACGGCGACGGCGATCTCTGTGGCGTGCCCGTCGCCCGCCGCGAGCCGGCCCGAGACTTCGCCGCCCGGCTCGACCTTGATCTCGCCGTAAAAGATCTCGCCGTCGACCTTGCCGCCGGTCCGCACGATGAGCCGTTTGCGTACGACGAGCTTGCCCGAAAACTCGCCCGAGATGTCCGCATCCTCGACTTCCACCAAGCCCGAGAACCAACCGCCTCGTGCGACCTGGATCTCGCGCCCGTTTTGCAGGTTGGCGTCGACCGTGCCCTCGACCACGAGCAGATCGCAGGACTTGATTTCGCCCGACATCTCGACGTCCTTGCCCACGCTCAGGCGCGTGTTCTCCGAACGCGAGACGGCGCCGTCCCCGGCGGGCCGGGAGATCGGCGGGATGTCCGCGATCAGGCGGGGGATCGCGGGCATGCCGGGCAGCCCCGGTGCCGGAGGCTTGGGGGTGGCCGGGGTCGGTACGTAAGCCGGCTCGGCAGCGCCCCTGAGATCGTCATTGTCGGGCGCCGTTTCCGGCGCGGGTCTGGCGCTCTCCTCGTCTTTCTTGCGGTCGAGCATCGTCTTCGTCCTTTCGCTTCGCCATTCGCGGGTCTGGAACGTGTCTCGAGGCCCCAAGGGCTATCGTCCCTCCTGTAGATTTCGTCCGGCATAGAAATCCAGGCCTTTCCGAGTGATGCCGATAGTGTTGGTGGCCTATACGCGATCCTGCTTCACGGCGTTCTCTCGGGCTTTCGCAGTCGCGCCATGCAACAACTCAAGATCATCGCGCCTCGTCATCAACTGAACGTTCTTCGGCGCAACCAGAGAAGCCAGTCGCTGGGGCGTCCAAAATACCTGGGTTTCTGCGCCGGATGGGATTAATGGAAGGGACACGTGAAATGTCGTCTCGTTCGTTTCGCCCGCCCGCAGTCGATGCACCCGGTTCTTAGGCGGGTCCCGAGTCGCTTGACGGGATCAGGTGTGGTGCCTACAGCTTCATTAAAATGAAATAAAGTATCGTTATTCGGACTTTTTTGTTGACCGTTTTGCGATGACCGTTCGCCGTCTTGGTGTGACGGGCGGACGATGACGCGATGCTAGCAGTATTTGCGGGCGCATTCTCGGAGGCGGAGGCATACGATTGTCGGTGAATTCGGGAAGACGCGCGCCTTACTTCCGACATCCTGCTGGAGTGACCCCCTAAAAGTGGTCCAGATTTATTGAAGAGTTTGGCGCATTTTGCCCCCTCGAAAGGAGGACGAAATGAGCCGTAAACGCTACACCTCAGAACGGATTATCAGCATGTTGCGCGAAGCCGAGGTGGCTTTGGCGCAGGGCCAGTCGGTTGGTCAAGCTTGTCGCACGCTCGGCGTATCGGAGCAGAGTTACTATCGCTGGCGCAAGGAATATGGCGGCCTTCGTACTGACCAGGCCAAGCGTCTGAAGGACCTGGAGAAGGAGAATGGCCGTCTCCGCAAGGCGATCTCGGATCTGACGTTGGATAAGCTGATCTTGAAAGAGGCGCTTGAGGGAAATTGCTAAGCCCCGCCCGTCGCCGGCAGTGTGTTGATCATCTCCAGGCCGAACTGGGGATCTCCGAGCGACGGGCCTGTGCTGTTGCAGGCCAACATCGCTCAACCCAGCGCAAGAGACCCCGTGGTCGGGATGATGAAGAGGCCCTCACGGCCGCGATCATCCGCTTGGCCAGCCAGTATGGCAGATATGGCGATCGGCGGATCACTGCCTTGCTCAGGACCGAAGGTTGGCACGTGAACGCCAAGCGGGTCCAGCGCATCTGGCGGCGGGAGGGGCTGAAGCTCCCACAGAAGCAACCGAAACGGGGCAGGCTGTGGCTCAACGACGGATCCTGCATCCGTCTGCGGCCGTGCTGGCCCAATCACGTCTGGTCCTATGACTTCGTCATGGATCGAACACACGATGGGAGGACGTTCCGCATGCTCACCGTGATCGATGAGTTCACCAGGCGGTGCATGGCCGTTGTCGTCGAGCGAAGATTGAACTCGGACAATGTCCTCCATTGTCTGACCGAGCTCTTCGTCCAACATGGCCCGCCGGATCATATCCGTTCCGACAACGGCTCAGAGTTTACCGCTCATGCCGTCCGCGACTGGCTCGGCAGGATCGGCGTCAAGACCCTCTATATCGAGCCCGGGTCACCTTGGGAGAACGGATACAACGAGAGCTTCAACTCAAAGCTCCGGGACGAAATCCTGAACACGGAGATCTTCTCTACACTGAAGCAGGCCAAAGTGCTGATCGAACGATGGCGCCATCACTATAATACCATCCGGCCGCATAGCTCGCTCGGATACAGACCGCCGGCCCCAGAAACCATCTTGCCAAACGTTGAGGGGCCAACCTACCCTGTTGAGGGGCTATGGTCGGCCCATCAACTTAACCCGCGCCAAACTCTAACTTAAGCGCTGGACCACTAATCGGGGGCAGGCCAATGCTGCTCGAGTGCTCCGACATGCGGTTTGTGGGTCCATGGCGTATAAACAGGAAGCGCCGAGGAGGCAGTATTAGAGTTGGACGTTGCTCATGGCTAGAGACCCTCGCTACGACATACTGTTCGAGACGGTGCCGATCGGCCCGCTGACGGCGAAGAACCGATTCATTCAAACACCGCACTGCTCGGGCATGGGGCACACGCGACCGAAGGCCATGGCTGAGATGCGCAGAATAAAGGCGCAAGGAGGCTGGGCAATCGTCTGCACCGAGGCGACCGAAATCCACCCCAATTCGGAACATACGCCCGAGAGTGTGGCGCGGCTTTGGGACGATGGGGATATCCCCGCACTGGCCCTGGCTGCCGACGCCATCCATGAGCACGGAGCCCTGGCCGGGATCGAGCTCGAACATAGTGGCTACTATCCCGCAAACCATTATAGCCGTCTGGCACCCATGGCAGCATCGAACCTCTGCGTCGATTCCTATGCTCCGGTGCAGGCTCGAGCCATGGACCTGGAAGATTTCCGCGAGCTTCGTGACTGGCACCGGACCGCCGCGTTGAGGTCGAAGCAAGCGGGGTTCGACGTAATTTATATCTATGCGGCCCGCCCCTTCGCCCTCCCGGGCCAGCTCATTTCGCGTCGGTTCAACGATCGCACGGACGAATATGGCGGCGCGATCGAGAATCGGGCTCGACTGATCCGGGAATTGATCGACGATACCAAGGACGCGGTGGGTGATTGCTGCGCCATCGCCGTGCGGTTCAGCGTGGTCGAGTTGCAATCCCTCGATGCGGATCCGGATCAAGAGACGATGTCCAGCGAACGCGAAGGGCGAGAGGTGCTGGAGTTCTTGGCGGAGTTGCCCGACTTGTGGGACGTGATTGTCGCCGATTGGTCCATCGAATCGGCAACAAGCCGATTTGCCGACGAAGGCTTCCAAGAGAAGTATATCTCGTTCGTAAAATCGGTCACGTCCAAGCCGGTCGTCGGCGTCGGCCGATTTACGTCGCCGGACACCATGGTCTCGCAGGTCTCGCGCGGCGTTCTTGACTTCATCGGCGCGGCCCGCCCCTCGATCGCCGACCCCTTCCTGCCGAAAAAGATCGAAGAGGGCCGGGCTGATGAAATTCGGGAGTGCATCGGCTGCAATGTCTGTGTCTCCACGGACCTAGTGAACGCGCCGCTTCGCTGTACGCAAAATCCAACCATGGGGGAAGAATGGCGACGCGGCTGGCATCCGGAGGAAATCAGGGCAAAGCGCTCGGACGATCCCATTCTCGTCGTCGGCGCCGGCCCGGCAGGTCTCGAATTCGCGCTCGCCCTCACCAGGCGGGGCTACGAGGTCACAATCGCCGATGCGGGCGAGGAGCCGGGCGGGCGGGTCACGGCGGAAAGCCGGCTACCCGGACTGGCCGCATGGTCTCGGGTGCGAGATTACCGAACCTACCTGTTGTCGCAAATGGCTAATGCTAACTTATACGTGGGCAGCCACCTGGAGGTTGGAGAAATCAAGAGTTTCGAGATCCCTCATGTCGTTCTAGCGACCGGCGCGTCGTGGCGGCGAGATGGCGTCGGCCGTTGCCATAGCGAACCGATCCCGGGCCTCGACATTCTTCCCATCTTTACACCGAACGACATCTTTGCCGGGCACCTTCCAGAGGGCGAGGTGCTGGTCTACGACGACGATCACTACTATCTGGGCGGTGTCATCGCCGAAAAGCTCGTTCGCGACGGCCGGACCGTCACGCTCGTGACGCCGGCACCGATGGTCTCGGCCTGGACGGAATTCACGCTGGAGCAGAAGCATATCCAGAAGAAAATCCTCGATCTGGGGATCACCGCGATCTGCGCGAACGACATAGCAGGCATCGAGGGTCGCGGTGTCGAGCTCTCATGCGTCTATTCGGGCGCTCGCCGGGAGGTTGCGTGCGAGAGCCTTGTGCTGGTGACGTCGCGTCAACCCGATGACGACCTGTATCGGGCATACCGGGATGACACCTCGGGATGGCACGAGGCAGGAATCAGGACACTGCAGTGCATCGGGGATTGTCTCGCGCCAGGTACGATTGCCGCTGCGGTACACTCGGGTCATTTGGCGGCACGGGAAATTGAAGAGGAGACCGAGGAGACGGCACCATTCAGCCGTGAGTACGTGGCGCTCTGAGGCCGCCGTCGTTCCGCGTCTTAACGCCAGTGACGGCAAAGTCGATGCAACGCCGATCGTCGCGATTGTTTGAGCCCGATTGCGCAGCGGCTTAAGGTGGGAGTATCGGTCGGAATTCTGGAAGGATGCAATATGAAGCCGAACCTTGACACTCATGTGCGACCGTTCCTCGTGGGCGATTCCTGGGTCATGGGTGGCGGCGGCACGTTCGAATCGGTCAATCCCGCCGACGGGTCGATAGCCGCTGTCGTAGCGGAGGCCAGTCCGGATGACGTCGACTCGGCAGTCCAAGCTGCGAAGCAGGCCATGCAGACACCGAAATGGCGCGACCTGATGGCCCACCAGAGGGCGGCTCTGCTGCATCGAATGGCGAGCCTGGTCGAGCGGGACGGCGATCAGCTCGTTGAACTGCAGACACAGGACAACGGGAAGACACTCGCCGAAAGCCGTGCACAGGTCGCTCTTGCCGTGGAGATGTTCCGATATTTCGGCTCTTTGTGCGAAACGCTGGAGTCCGAGGTTATTTCGCCGCGAGGCAATTATTTCGGCTTTTCAACCTATGAGCCGGTCGAGGTCGTTGCGGCGATTACGCCCTGGAACTCGCCCATCTCTCTCGAAGCCATGAAGCTCGCTCCGGCGCTCGCCGCCGGCAACGCCGTCGTGCTTAAATCCTCCGAGGTGACGCCCCAGGTTGGTCTTGCTTACGGACGCTTGGCCCTTGAAGCCGGTTTTCCTCCCGGCGTGCTCAATGTCGTGACCGGTCACGGCCAGACGGTCGGCAAACGCTAGTGACCCATCCCGGTGTCGGGATGGTCAGTTTCACTGGGGGCACGCTGGGCGGGCGCGCAGTGGCCAAGATCGCCGGAGAACGGTTGATCCCGGTTTTGCTCGAACTCGGGGGCAAATCACCCAACATCATTTTCGACGACGCAGATCTCGACAACGCGTTGACCGGAGCCATGTTTGGCATTTTCCACAACGCCGGGCAGTCCTGTATCTGCGGTTCGAGAATATTCGTCCAGGAGTCGATCTACGACCGGTTCGTGCCTCGACTCGTCGAGGCGGCTCGCAATCTGGTGGTGGGCAGTCCGTACGATGAGCGGACAGCCGTGGCGCCGGTGGCGAGTTTTCCTCACCGGGATAAAATCGAAGCCCTCATCAAGATGGGACGGAACGAAGGGGCTGAAGTGCTTTGTGGCGGCTCGCGACCGGACGAACCTCACCTGGCGAGTGGAGCGTTCCTGAACCCGACTGTGCTGGCAGTCAACGACAACTCCGCGCGAATCGCGCAGGAGGAGATTTTCGGACCTGTTGCTTGTCTGCTTCGGTTCAAGGACGAGGCGGACCTGATCGAACTCGCCAATGATTCGATCTACGGTCTCGCGTGCGGTCTTTGGACGCGCGACTACCAACGGGCGTTTCGGGTCGCGGGACGCATTCAGGCGGGAACAATCTGGATAAACACGTTCAAGATCACGGCGGTGAATATGCCATTTGGTGGTTACAAGGCGAGCGGGCTTTGGCGCGAGAGCGGAGCTTTGGGAATGAGAAACTACATGCTCCAGAAAAGTACATTCCTCAGCATGGATGAAGGTCGTATTCCCTGGCCACCTCGATCCGAGGACGTCATTTGACGTAACTTCAACCTCGCCTTTCTGGCGAAGGAAACAGCGGATGTACCCAAGCGAGGACACCGGGAACGCGAAAACTGCTGCACTTCTCTCGGTATTGCATCGGTTGGAGGTAGCGCATGAGTTCGATGTCTAAACGAGGGGGATATTAAACCAATCCGGTGCGCTACTTGTTCGGCGACCCGTTCACAAATAGGCGATAGGACATTGGAGGTGGCAGTGGACCAGAATTTGCTTGGCCTGGACTTGAGAGGTCTCATAGGTGCGCTGGAGTCACAAGGCAAAATTCACCGAATCCGTCGTGAGGTTGACGCTCGATTTGAACTAGCTGCTGTAACGCATCGCATTCAATCTGAGAGCAATCTTCCCGTTGTCTTCGAGCGGGTTCAGGGCACATCGTTCCCTGTCATTAGTAATGTTTATGGCAACTACAGCCTGGTCGCCCAGATGCTCGGAACCGACGACGCCGGTGTGATCGCGACCTGGTCCAGGATGATGTCGGAAAGTGGTGTTGGCGGCGAGGAACCACAGGAGCAGGCACATGAGCAGACTCCGGAAATCGTTGGGGTGGGCTTGGCGGATTTGCCGCACATCGTTTTCCGCGAGAAGGACGTGGGACCTTACCTGACGGCTAGCATGATCTTGGCCAAGGACCCGGATACGGGCAGGGAGAATCTTTCCTATCATCGCATGCAGATGGTGGACGATTCTAAGCTCCTCGTGCGTCTCAGCCCTGCAGGAGATCTATACCGCTTTCAACAGAACGCGGAATCGGCGGGCAAACCGTTGGAAGTTGCTGTTCTGATCGGAACCGCGCCGGCGATGAACATCGCGGGCGCCGCGCCCATTCCTGCCGGCATGAGCGAGTTGATGCTCGCGGACCGGATCGCGGGCAAGCCATTTGCTCGCAGGCAATGCGCGACTGTCGATATTGCGGTGCCAGCGCATACGGAGTTCGTCGTCGAGGGTGAAATCTTGCCTGACGTTCGAGAATCGGAAGGGCCGTTTGCGGAATGGATGGGGTATTACACCAAGATAACAAAAAACCACGTGCTTTCGGTGCGCAAGGTGTCAGCGCGCCAGGACGCTCTATTCCATGCAATTTTGGCCGGCTCGACAGAGGAACTGACGTTGAGCGGCATTCCCAACGCAGCGATTGTCTATGAATCGGTTCGAGCATTTGATCAGAACGTAACGGATGTTGTTTGTTATCCGTTCCTGCAGTTCTGCATCCTCAAGATGAAGAAAACCTACGAAGGACAGCCGCAGAAAGCAATGTTGGGCGCCATGGGTGCGGAGACAAACCGCATGCTCTACTGCGTCGTTGTCGATGAAGATGTCGATATTCACAATATCATGGATGTGCTTTGGGCCATGAGCACACGGTGTCGTGTCGACACAGATATCATGCAAATACCCAACGTCCCGTCATTTGCGAGAGACCCACATCAGATGCATTGGGGACGACTTGGAATCGACGCCACAGTGCCGATTTCCGGTCGGGAGGATTTCGAACGATCGTTCATCCCAGGTTCAGATAAGATTTCTCTGGCGGATTACCTCTGACGGGGCAACCCGTTAGTTTCATGTTGCCTTACTTGACGCTGGTCGCGGGCCCCTACAACCATGCCTTTGAAAGCTGCAAGTAACGCTGGTCGCGGGCCCCCGCAACCATCAAGACCCTACCGTCATCTTCCAGTGAGGTGGCGGTAGAGGTTTTGGTTTGGCCAAATGCGAGGATCTGAGCCAACCCGCCGATGAGGATGACGTCCGGATTGCCGCGTTTCTTCCCCGGAAAAACCTCAATGCGTTCGATCAGGGACCGGATCAATTCCATTGCCTGTGTCCTGGACCCGGCGCTCATCAACAATGTCCGCAGCTCACTGACCTTCTTGCGATAAAGGTCGGCCATCGCTGGGTGGTAGAGGACTTGATGGTCGGTTTGGCCCACAGCCATTTCCTGTTGTAGCTCTTCCCTCCGGATTTCCAGGGAGTGCAGCTCCTCACGGACGACATTGAGAGAACCGTCCCCCTCCTTGATGAACATCACGCAGCGATTGATCGCCCTATTGACCTTGTTGAGTTCTTTCTGCAATCGACGCTCATTGCTGCCTCGTTGCCTGTTGAGACGCTCAACCTCGGCCTTGAACTCTTCGGCGAACGCCTCGACGAGCGTTTCGTTGCCAAGCAGGAGATCCTTGAGACCGGACAGCACCCGTTCCTCCAACTCGACTGCCCTGATCCCGGCAGGGCTGCCACAAGTACCGCGCTCCCGCTTCGCGGAGCAGCTGTAACGCTCCCGGTTGACGATCGTCATCGATCCCCCGCAGGCGCCGCATTTCACCAGTCCACTAAGCAGCCGTTTCCTGGTTTGACGCTTGTTCCCCCTTTGTGAGGAGTACCGTGTCCTGAGGATCCGTGTCAATGGCGGAGCAAGAAGGGACCACCGTGGCGGTGTAAGAAGGGACCGCTTGGCGGCTGCGGGCTTGTCCCCGTAGTCCATGGGAGGGTCCCGCGTGCGACGCGGCGTGCCCTCAACAGGCCGACGCGGCGGCGCGCGCGGGAGGGACCTGTGGGCCCATGGGGTCAAGCGTGGGTTGGGTGGTCGGTTCAGTTCGCCGTCGGGGTTTGACGCCTGCGGCTCTGGTTGAGCCTGTAGCTCTCGCCATTCATCTCGAGGATGTTGACGTGGTGGGTGCGGCGGTCGAGGAGAGCGCCGGTAAGCCGCTCGGAGCCGAACACCTCGGTCCATTCGTCGAACGGCAGATTGGTGGTGACCAGGGTCGAGCCGCGCTCGTAGCGCTGGCTGAACACCTCGAACAGGAGCTCGGCACCGGTCTTGGACAGCGGCACGAAGCCGAGTTCGTCGATGATCAGAAGCTTGTAGGTGGCGAGCTTCTTCTGGAACCTCAGCAGCTGCTTGTCATCGCGGGCCTCGATGAGCTCGTGGACCAGGGCAGCGGCGGTGATGAAGCCGACCGAGAGGCCCTTCTGGCAGGCCGCCAAGCCGAGACCGAGGGCGATGTGGGTCTTGCCGGTGCCGCTGTTGCCGAGCGCGATGAGGTTCTCGCGGCGCTCGATGTACGCGCAGCGGGCGAGCTCCAGGACCAACGTCTTGTTGAGCGAGGGGATGACCTTGAAATCGAAGCTATCGAGGCTCTTGATCACGGGGAAGCGCGCCGCCTTGATCCGCCGCTCGACCATGCGGCGCTCGCGGTCGATCAGCTCGAGCTCGGCCAGACGCAAGAGATAGCGAACGTGGTCGACGCCTTCAGAGGCGCACTGCCGGGCGATCTTGTCGTACTCCCTCAGGACCGTCGGCAGCTTCAGCCTCTTGAGGTGGTGGACGAGCAGCAGCCGTGGTGTGTCGGTCATGCGCCGAGCCCCGACAGCAGGCTCATGTACGACTTGGCAGACGTCGTCGCGACCCGGGCGCGCGGCAGGTACGGATAGACCTCGAGGTTGAGCCGGGGCGGCCGCCGCTCGATGCGGCACAGTACCAGGTGCTTCACCGCATCGAAGCCGATGGCGCCGAGCCTGAGCGCGTCGCCGACCGCACCCTCGACCTCCTCGAGCCGGAAGCTCTCCAGCAGACGGCGCACCTGGACGGACTCGCGCTTGCCCGCCTTGCCCATGCGGGCTTCGAGCAGGCGTCGCAGAGTGATGAAGGCCTCGGGCAGGTCCCAGCCCGCCAACGGCGCGGCCTGGTCGAGGGCGCCGATCTTCTGCTCGATCAAGGGTAGGTAATGCAGCGGGTCGAAGATCAGGTCCTCGCTGTCGTAGGACCGGCGGTGCCGGGCAATCACCTCCGCGCCGCAAGAGATAACGACCTCGTCGACGGAGCACCGGATCAGCACCTCGCGGTGGCCATAGGCCACGGGCACCGAGTAGTCGTTGCCCCGGCAGCGCACCAGCGACAGCGAGCTCACCCGTCCAGTGCGCTTGTCGCAGGCATCGTATGGTGCCGGGGGGAGAGGCAAGAAGGCTTCCCGGTCCCGTGCGAGGCGCTCGCCGATGGTCTCCTTGTGACCCCGCAGCCGCGCCGCCTGGCGCCGGCGGCACTGTCCCGCGAGAGCATCGTTCAGCGCCTCGAAGCTCTCGGCCCGCGGGACGGGGACCCGGAAGGTCCGCCGGATGAAGCCGACCAGTCCCTCGACCTTGCCTTTGTCGTTGCCCTTGCCCGGCCGGCCGAACCTGTCCTCGAACAGATAGGGGGATTGAAGGTCCGTGAAGACGCGCGTTCGCTGCCGCTTGCCATCGCCCAGTATCCGGGCGACTGCCAGCTTGGTGTTGTCGTACAGGATGGATCGGGGGACGCCGCCGAAGAACGCAACCGCCGCGTTGTGGCCAGCGCAGAACGCCTCGGTCGTCTCCGCCGGGTAGGCCTTCACGAAGCAGGCATCACTGTGGGGAAGATCGAAGGCAAGGAAGTGGACCTTGCACGCCACGCCGCCGATCACCGCCATCGTCTCGCCGAAGTCCGCCTGGGCGGGGCCGGGGGAATGGACGAGCGGCACGAACATCTCGCGCGACCGAAGCCGCCGCTCACGGACATAGTCCTTCACGATGGTGTAGCCGCCCGTAAAGCCGTACTCGTCCCGGAGACGGTCGAAGATCCGCTTCGCCGTGGGCCGTTGCTTGTGGTGGCTGGTCCGATCGTCTTCCAGAATCCGATCGATGATCCCCGTGAACGGACCCCGCTTCGGCCGCCGTGGCGGCTCGCCGCGGCGAGACCCCGGCGGCACCGAGAACGACAGCATCTTGCGGACCGTCTTGCGGTCCAGCCCGAACACCCGCGAGGCCTCGCGGGTGCTCATTCCCTCGACACGACACGCCCGCCGAACCCGCGCGTACAAATCCACCCGATACATCCCCCCGCCTTCCAGTCAGAGCAGCCCTGACAGAAGGCTATAGACGGTCCCATTTTGGTCCGCCACAGCCGGATCAACCGGCCGCTTCAGTGGGGGATTATTGCGCCGCCGTTCTCAGCCTGCCGCGAGTGCGAGGAAGGTGTCACCCAGGCCCCCGCGCCGGCGCACCTGATCGAAGGCGCGCTGCCGAGCGAGGGCGCGATCGCCCATGTGCTCGTTTCGAAGTACGCCGACCACTGTCCCCTTTATCGCCAAGCCCAGATTTATGCCCGCTCGGGGCTCGATCTTCACCGTTCGACGCTCGCGGGCTGGGTCGGCAAGGCCTCGTTCCATCTCAGGCCCGTGGTCGATCGGCTGGCCGAGCACCTGAAGCGGTCGGGCAAACTGTTCATGGACGAGACCCGGGCGCCGGTTCTCGACCCCGGCCGCGGCAGGACCAAGACCGGCTGGTTGTGGGCGCTGGCCCGCGACGACCGCAACTGGGGCGGCGCCGATCCGCCCGGCGTGGTGTACTTCTATGCGCCCGGGCGCGGCGGTGAGCACGCGGAGGGCTTTCTCGACGGGTTCGAAGGCATCCTCCAGGTCGACGGCTACGCCGGCTACAACCGGCTCGCCGGACCCAAGGGACAGGTTCGCCTCGCCTATTGTTGGTCTCACGCCAGACGCAGGCTTCGAGAGAGCTTCGACAGCACCAAGTCGGAGATCGCGGCCGAGGGGCTGCGGCAGATCGCCGAGTTCTACGCCATCGAGGCCGAGATCCGCGGCGCTGCCCCCGAACGGCGTTTCGCGGAGCGCCAGGCGCGCTCCGCGCCGCTGGTCGAGGAGTTCGGGGTGTGGCTCAAGGAGCAACGCGCCCGGCTCTCGGCAAAGTCCCGCCTCGGCGAGAAGCTGGCCTACATCGCCCGGCACTGGGGCGGCCCGAAGGTTTTCCTCGACGACGGGCGCGTCGAGATGGACTCCAACAGCGTGGAAAATCTCATCAGGCCAGTCGCCCTGAATCGCAAGAACGCGTTGTTCGCGGGCCACGACGAAGGCGCCGCCGCCTGGGGCCGTATCGCCTCGCTGATCGAAACCGCGAAGTTGAACGGCGTCGAGCCCTACGCCTACCTCAAGGCCATCCTCGAGGCCATCGCTGCCGGGCATCCCGCCTCGAGGATCGACGAGCTGCTGCCCTGGAACCCTCCGAGCCTGTCAAGCTGATATCGCGGTGAAGCGCTCGCACCGCTTACCGAGAGAACGCTTTGAAGCAGGATCTTTGACATGCCGCCAACGCTATCGGGCATTACACTGAAAGGCCAGCATTGCTCCCGGATTGAATTTATAGGAGGGACAGGGGGTGGCGTCAGGCCGGAGGGCGCTATCGGCGTCGATCAGGCGGTAGTCCTGGTCAAGTGTAGCAAGATGTTCTCGTCATGCCAGCGGAGAGCGTCAAGATCGTCGAATGCCCGGCGGATTCGCTCGGCGAAGACCCGGCAGGCCTCCTCGAACGCCCGCTCGTTATAGAGGGAGAAGGTCGAATAGTGCCTGCTGCGCGCCTGCTGCAACAGGCGTTCCAGGCTCGCCGTCCGCGGGTAGCGAAACGGCTTGGCCTCGACCAGCGCGAGGCCGGGCGTTTCGGCGACCCATGCCTCCAGCCGTTCGGCAGTGTGCAGCCGGGCCTCTTTCTCCGTGAAATCCGGGAAGAACCGCCCCCATATGCTGCCTGCGTTCTGCTCGGGCGTGCGGGTGTAGATGAACAGGCGTCCGCCGTCGCCGAGCGCGCGCCGAGCCATGTCGAAAAAGGCCGGCACGTCGAAATGGTGGATCGCGTTGAAGGTGAGGACGGCGTCGAGCGGTTCCCCTTCGAACGACAGCGCGTCGACGCTGGCCAGGCGGGTCGTGAAGCCACGGATGCCGGCCCCGGCGAGGCTCTCGGAGAGTCTCTCCAGCATCGGCCCGCTGCTGTCGACGCAGATCAGGTGCAGGCCTGGGATATGGTCGAACAGCAGCCTGTCGTAGCGTCCGTCGCCGCAGCCGATATCGGCCGCTCGCACGCGGGCTCGATCGGCCAGTGCGTCGCGCACATAGCGGACGGGCTCCGGATCGGTGGTCCGAACCTCGCCGTAGACCCGCGCCACGTCGGCGAAATGGGTGGGCATGACGGCGCCCGCCGCCGCCTCGGTCATGTTACCGATCGTCCCGCATGACGCCGGGCGGGCCGCGGCGGGCGCGCTCTGCGAAGTGCGCTCACCGGACGGCGCACTGGGCTATTCCGCCGCCACTATGATCGCGGCCGCCGGTGCGCCGGCGGCCTTCTCTTCGATGAACGCATCGCACAGGTTGCGGGCGACGGAATCGCGCATCTGCACCGGCGGGGACTTCATGTAGTAGGCGGAGGGCGCCTCCAGCGGCCCCGCCATGCCGCGTGCCATGCCGAGCCGGGCGCAGCGGATCGCGTCGATGACGACGCCGGCGCTGTTGGGCGAATCCTGGACCGAGAGGCGCATCTCGAGCTCGATCGCGGCACCGCCGAACCCGCGCCCTTCCATGCGGATGAAGGCGACCTTGTTGTCGCCCTGCCAGGGCACATAGTCGGACGGGCCGATATGGATGTCGCGCGCGGCGAGACGCCTGTCCAGTTGCGACTGGACGGATTCCGTCTTGGAGACCTTCTTCGAGCTCAGCCGGTCCAGGGCCTTCATGTTGAGGAAGTCGGTGTTGCCGCCGGTGTTCAACTGGTAGGTGCGGTCGAGCGTGTAGCCCCGGTCCCCGAACAGGCGCGTCATCAGCCGGTGGGTGATGGTGGCGCCCACCTGGCTCTTGATGTCGTCGCCCACGACCGGCACCCCGGCCTTCCTGAACTTCTCCGCCCATGCGGGCGCCGAGGCGATGAACACGGGGATGCAGTTCACCATGGCCACTCCCGCGTCGAGGCAGGCCTGGGCGTAATGCGCCGCCGCCTGCTCCGAGCCGACCGGCAGGTAGCAGACCAGTACCTCGGCGCCGGTCCGCTTCAGCACGTCGACGACCTCGACCGGGTCGTCATTGGTCGGCCGGAACGCCTCGTCCTCCGGATAGTCCGCCATGTGCGGCGCTACGCCGTCGAAGACGGGACCCATCTGGACGGTGACGCCGGAGGGAGGGAGATCGTCCTCGAAGATCATCGCGCAATTGGGTTTGGCGAAGATGGCTTCCTCAAGCGGCCGGCCGACCTTTCGCTGGTCGATGTCGAACGCGGCGACCACCTTCAGATCTCCCGGCCCCCAGCCTCCGATATCGGGGTGCATGAGGCCAGGTAGAGTCTCGGCGTCCCGATCCCTGTAGTGAGTGATGCCTTGGACCAACGAGCTCGCGCAATTACCGACCCCCGCAATGGCAACCTTGACATGATTCGAGGGTTTCCTGATGCCCATCACTGTCTTCTCCCTGTCTTCATTTCGGACACGCTGTCGGCTACTCTGGTTATTTTCTGGCACCGATCGGGCGATCGGGTCATGTGTGAATTGTGAGCATGAATGACCATATGAGTGTAAGATAACTGTAACATCTGTGGGCTGCGGCGCCAAATAAGCAAGCGGTAGCTACGCCCCACGGCGATATCGGCTTGGCGGCCTTTCGAAGTTCCAGGGCAGGAGATCGTCGAGGCGGTCGTTCGGGTGACCGTTGGCGATGGCTTCGAGGGTGGCCTTGAGCTAGGCGTAGGGCTCGACGCCGTTCATCTTCGCGGTTTCGATCAGCGAGGCGATACGGCCCCAGGCGGCGGCGCCTTCGCCTAGCTCAAGGCCACCCTCGAAGCCATCGCCGCCGGGCATCCCACCTTGTACATTGACGAGCTCCTGCCCTGGAACCCTCCGAGCCTGTCAAGCTGACATCGAAGTGGGGCGCTCGCACCGCTTACTATTGAACTCCCCTTCCCGGCTCAAGCCTATTTACTCTGACAAAGCCCATTCCGACGCCCGACCGTCTTCCTCAACGATCCGCGCACGCGGCACGCTCACCCTCTCGGTCCCGAATGTCCCCGTCAGTTGCCGCTTCCGGTGCCCGTTCCGATACCCTTGCCGAAGCGCGTCCTCTCGACCGTATCGGCGGCGCCCGAGAAACTGCGCAAGTTCCTCCTCAAAAACGGCCTCGATCGTGGATCTGATGTTCTCCCGCAGCCGGTCCTCGATCGGATCATAGCCGGCGTCATTGGCCAGTAGCGAAAGCACGGAAGTCTCGGTAGTGTTCTTCATGGCGTGATCTCCTTGGCGGTGCTAGCCGCCGGTTGGGTGGTTGTCTTGTCACCCGGAGATTACGCCACCCTCAAATTTCCACCACTTTCGAGACACAGCCAGCGGATGCTGATTAGCATACGCGCTGGAAATGCCCTAGTCCCGACGGATGCCGTTGAGCATCCGCCTCAGGGAAGTGCGCGGAATACAAGGGTTCTTTCCGGATGCTGATCAGCATCACCTGGACCCAACAACAGCGAGAGGAGCCGAGGCGCGGCGATCGCGGGGAGGGGCATGGTAGGCGGGGGATGCCGCCGTTCACCTTCAGGTGAGTGGGGTGTGAGAACCACGCGCCGAAGGGTGTCGTCTATCCGCTTCCTGACCGCTCAAACTGTCGGGCGATGAAAGCCGTTATGCAACCGGCAGTTAGCCCGAGCGGCACTTGAGCGGCAGCGCCCGCCGCGCACTTGCGGAAACAGTTCCCGACCCGCCGCGCGGCTTCCGAGCGTCACTATAGGAAGCACGAGGTAACAAAACAATGCTGACTGAGGCGGACGGCATCGGAGGAACTCGTACAGCGCGAACTGTCGGGACTAGTGTCGGCCATCGTGCGGGCGCACACGTGAACTGCGAGCAGCAGTAGTCTCCACACTTGTTGCCTCAGCACCAAGGGACCGATGCACACGTTACCGGGCGGCGTGCCGGACACGACGCAGGCCGATGGCGTCGGGGCGAGCGTCGCGCGCGAGCGCAGCGGGCTCGGCAGCGGAGAGGCTGCGACGGCGAGATGCATATACGGAGGCCGTAACAGAGGTTACAGTCGGCGCGCATGATACGAAGCTTCAAGGATCGGGAGACGCGACGTTTCTTCGAGGGGCAGCGTGTCGCGGCGTTTCACGGGTTCGCCAATCAGGCGGCGCGCCGATTGACGCTGCTGGACAGTGCGGAGACTCTCCGCGATCTGGCCGCATTGCCTGGCAACCGGCTGGAAGCATTGCGAGGCGACCGCGCCGGTCAGCACAGCATTCGGATCAACGCACAATGGCGCATCTTCTTTCGTTGGACCGACGACGGGCCGTGTGACGTGGAAATCGTGGACTATCATTGACGGAGATTGAGATGAACGCGAAGAACGGCATGAGGCCGGTGCATCCGGGTGAAGTCCTGCGCGAGGAACTCAACGAACTTTCGTTGTCAGCAAATGCACTGTCGAAGGCGCTGGGCGTGCCGGTGAACCGGGTGACGATGATCCTGAACGGCCAGCGAGGCGTGAGCGCGGACACGGCGCTGCGGCTGGCGCGGTATTTCGGGACGACGCCGCAACTCTGGATGAACCTGCAGAAGACCTGGGAGCTTCGCCAGGCGGAGATCGAGGCGGGTCGTGAGATTGCCGAGCGCGTGACGCCCCGGCATTCGGCGGCGTAAGGAGCGATAGCTGATGCCCGTGCCCGATTATCCGTCGCTCAGGCTTCCGACCCTGAAAGCGCTTGCCGATGGGACGGAGAGATCGACCGCCGAGTTGCGTGAGCGCATCGCCGCCGCCGAAGGCCTGACGCCGGAAGACCTGTCGGAGAAGCTTCCAAGCGGCCAGCCGGTTTTTGCGAACCGGGTTGGTTGGGCGCTGCTTGACCTTGACCGCGCCGGTCTGGTGGCACGTGTCCGCCGTGCGGTCTATCGACTGACGGCGGAAGGAGAGCAACTGCTCGCGCGGGAACCGGCACGGGTTGATGACGATGTTCTTCGCACCTACCCGGCGTTTGTCGAATGGAAGGAGCGGGAGGGACCGCAGTCGCCACATATCGAGCGGCAACATTCGCGAGACGGTGAATCCAGGGAGACGCCCGAGGAGACACTGGACCGCGCCGCCGGGAAACTGCGCGCGATGCTGGAAGCCGAGATACTAGACCGGGTTCGGAACGCGGCACCGGTGTTTCTCGAACGAGTGGTCGTCGATTTGCTGATCGCGATGGGCTATGGCGGCGGCGACGCCGCGATGGGTCACGTTACCGGACGTTCGGGCGATGGCGGGATCGACGGCACGATCCGGGAGGACGCGCTGGGTCTGGACGAGGTCTATGTGCAGGCGAAGAAGTACGGCGAGGGCAACACTGTGGGCGAAGGCGACCTGCGCAACTTCGCGGGTGCGATAGACGCTGCGGGCACGACCAAGGGCGTGTTCGTCACTACAGCCGGGTTCACGCGCGCTGCGAAGGATTACGTGGCGCGGAGTCCGAAGCGGATCGTCTTGATCGACGGCGAGGACTTGGCCCGCCTCATGGTCCAGCACGGCGTCGGCGTGCGAACGCGTGTCCGTCACGAGATCAAGCGGATCGACGAAGACTACTTCGATCAGGAAGCCCTGTAGGCCATGCGACTTTCTTGGAATGAGGTCCGCGCCCGAGCCGCCGCCTTCGTAGAAGAGTGGCGGGACGCGGCATATGAGAAGGGCGAGACGCAGAGCTTCTATAACGACTTCTTCGAGGTCTTCGGGGTCCGGCGGCGAACCGTCGCGCGCTACGAGGAGCATGTTGCGAAGCTCGACAACCGCTCGGGGTTTATCGACTTGTTCTGGCCTGGTGTCCTTATCGTCGAGCAGAAGAGCGCCGGGCGCGACCTCCGCCGTGCCTACGACCAGGCCGGGGAGTATTTCGACGCGCTGCCCGAGCGCGACCGGCCCCGCTACATCCTGATCAGCGATTTCCAAACCTTCGAGCTTCACGATCTCGACGAGCGGGAGACCATCTCGTTCGCGCTCGCCGAACTGCCGCTCCATGTCGAAGAGTTCGGCTTCATCATCGGTGTGCAGCGCCGGGTGTTCCGCGACCAGGATCCGGCTAACGTCAAGGCCGCCGAATTGGTCGGGCGGCTGCATGACGCGCTCCACGACGCGGGCTATAGGGGTCACGACTTGGAGCGGTTCCTGGTGCGCATCGTGTTCTGCCTGTTCGCCGACGATACCGGCATCTTCGAGCCGCGCGACATCTTCCTCGACTTCCTTGAGGCAAGCACCGGCGAAGACGGAGCCGATCTCGGCCTGTGGCTGTCGCAGCTGTTCCAGGTGCTGGACACCCCGGAGGCTGAGCGCCAGAGAACGCTCGACAAAGACCTCGCGCGATTCCCCTATGTCAACGGCGAGCTGCTCGACGGCCCGCTGCGCATTCCGGCATTCGACGCGGCCATGCGCGGCGCGTTGCTGGACGCCTGCCGTTTCGACTGGTCGGAGATTTCGCCGGCCATCTTCGGTGCGCTGTTCCAGTCAGTGATAGACCCGACGGAACGCCGTGCCCAGGGCGCGCACTACACGACCGAGAAGAACATCCTCAAGGTGATCGAGCCGCTGTTCATGGACGACCTGCGCGCCGAGTTCGAGCGGGTGCGGAGGCGGCGAGGCCGGGGTCGCCTCGCGGCGCTCCGGCGGTTCCAGGCGAAGCTCGGCGGCCTGACGTTCTTCGATCCGGCGTGCGGCTGTGTCAACGGCGGAGCAAAAAGCGACCGCCGTGGCGGAGTAAAAAGGGACCACCTGGCGGCTGCGGGCTTGTCCCCGTAGTCCATGGGCGGGCCCCGCGCGCAACGCGACGTGCCCTCAACAGGCTGACGCGGCGGTGCGCGCGGGGGGGACCTGTGGGCCCACGGGGTCAAGCGAGGGCTGGGTGGTCGGTTCAGTTCGCCGTCGGGGTTTGACGCCTGCGGCTCTGGTTGAGCTGATAGCTGTCGCCGTTCATCTCGAGGATGTTGACGTGATGGGTGAGGCGGTCGAGCAGCGCGCCGGTCAGGCGTTCGGAGCCGAACACCTCGGTCCATTCGTCGAACGGCAGGTTGGTGGTGACCAGGGTCGCGCCGCGCTCGTAGCGTTGGCTGAACACCTCGAACAGGAGTTCGGCACCGGTCTTGGACAGCGGCACGAAGCCGAGCTCGTCGATGATCAGAAGCTTGTAGGTGGCGAGCTTCTTCTGGAACCTCAGCAGTTGCTTGTCATCGCGGGCCTCGATGAGCTCGTGGACCAGCGCGGCGGCGGTGATGAAGCCGACCGAGAGACCCTTCTGGCAGGCCGCCAGACCGAGACCGAGGGCGATGTGGGTCTTGCCGGTGCCACTGTTGCCGAGCGCGATGAGGTTCTCGCGGCGCTCGATGTACGCGCAGCGGGCGAGCTCCAGGACCAGCGTCTTGTTGAGCGAGGGGATGACCTTGAAATCGAAGCTATCGAGGCTCTTGATCACGGGGAAGCGCGCCGCCTTGATCCGCCGCTCGACCATGCGGCGCTCGCGGTCGATCAGCTCGAGCTCGGCCAGACGCAGAAGATAGCGAACGTGGTCGACGCCTTCAGAGGCGCACTGCCGGGCGATCTTGTCGTACTCCCTCAGGACCGTCGGCAGCTTCAGCCTCTTGAGGTGGTGGACGAGCAGCAGCCGTGGTGTGTCGGTCATGCGCCGAGCCCCGACAGCAGGCTCATGTACGACTTGGCAGACGTCGTCGCGACCCGGGCGCGCGGCAGGTACGGATAGACCTCGAGGTTGAGCCGGGGCGGCCGCCGCTCGATGCGGCACAGTACCAGGTGCTTCACCGCATTGAAGCCGATGGCGCCGAGCCTGAGCGCGTCGCCGACCGCTGCCGTCAGCTCCTCGAGCCGGAAGCTCTCCAGCAGACGGAACACCTGGACGTACTCGCGCTTGCCTGCCTTGCCCATGCGAGCTTCGAGGAGGCGTCGCAGGGTGATGAAGCTATCGGGCAGGTCCCAGCCCGCCAACGGCGCGGCCTGGTCGAGGGCGCCGATCTTCTGCTCGGTCAAGGGCAGGTAATGCAGCGGGTCGAAGATCAGGTCCGCGCTGTCATAGGACCGGCGGTGCCGGGCGATCACTTCGGCGCCGCAAGAGATCATCACCTCGTCGACATAGCCGCGGATCAGCACCTCGCGGTGCCCGTATGCTACGGGCACCGAGTAGTCGTGGCCGCGGTAACGCACCAGCGACAGTGAGCTCGCCCTTCCGGGACGCTTGTCGCAGGCATCATAGGGAGCAGGCGGCAATGGCAAGAGCACTTGACGGTCCCGTTCGAGGCGCTCGCTGATGGTTTCCTTGTGACCCCGCAGCCGTGCGGCCCGGCGCCGGCAACACCGTTCGGCGAGAGCACCGTTGAGAGCCTCGAAGCTCTCGGCCCGCGGGATCGGGACCAGGAAGTCCCGCCGGATGAAGCCAACCAGTCCCTCGACTTTGCCCTTGTCATTCCCCTTGCCCGGTCGGCCGAACCTGTCCTCGAACAGATAGTGGGATTGCAACTCCGTGAAGACGCGCGTTCGCGGCCGCTTGCCATCTCCCAGGACCCGGGCAACAGCCAGCTTGGTGTTGTCGTACAGGATGGATGTGGGAACGCCGCCGAAGAAGGCAAATGCCGCATTGTGACCATCGCAAAAGGCCTCGGTCGTCTCCGCCGGATAGGCTTTCACAAAACAACCATCGCTGTGGGGAAGGTCGAAGGCAAGGAAGTGGACCTTGCGCGACACGCCGCCGATCACCGCCATCGCCTCACCGAAGTCCGCCTGGGCGTGACCGGGGGAATGGACGAGCGGCACAAACACCTCACGTGACCGAAGCCGCCGCTCGCGAACGGAGTCCTTCACGATGGTGTACCCGCCCGTAAAGCCGTACTCGTCCCGGAGACGGTCGAAGATGCGCTTTGCAGTGTGCCGTTGTTTGCGGTGACTGGTCCGATCATCCTCCAGGATCCGATCGATGATCCCCGTGAACGGATCCAGCTTCGGTCGCCGGGGCGGCATGCTTCGGCGATATCCTGGCGGCACCGAGAACGACAGCATCTTACGGACCGTCTTGCGGTCCACACCAAACACCCGCGACGCCTCGTGGACGCTCATCCTATCGACACGGCACGCCCGCCGAACCCGTGCGTACAAATCCACCCGATACATCCCCCCGCCTTCCAGTCAGAGTAACTCTGACCGAAGGCTATAGACGGTCCCCTTTTGGTCCGCCACAGCCGGATCAACCGGCCGCTTCAATGGGGGATTATTGCGCCGCCGTTCTCACATGTTGCCTGCCGGGGGGTATTGCTGCACAATCGGCCCCGCCGAAGGAACTCAAACGGAGAATCCCAATTGAACGAGCTGTCGCAGCGCCTCGCGAACGGCGACATTCTGATTCTCGACGGCGCCATCAGCACCGAGATTGAACGGTTCGGCGTGCGTATGGACGATGCCGCCTGGTCCGGCCTAGCTAACAAAACCCACCCGGAGGTCGTGCGCGCGGTGCACGATTCCTATCTCGCGGAGGGTGCCGATATCATCATGGCGAATACCTACGCGACCGCACCCCACGTGTTGGAGGTCTGCGGTCTGCGCGACGAGGCGGCAGCGATCACCCGGCGCTCGGTCGAGATCGCCAGGCAGGCACGCGACGCGGTCACCGACCGACCCGTTTATATTGCCGGGTCCATTTCGCAGATGCCGGCGCTGTCCCAGTTGGACGGTCACACCCAGGACGATGCGGCTCCCGGCTACGAGGCCGAATACACGGGCCGTACGCTGGGTGGCGAGGCGGCGAAAGTGAGCTACCGCGAACACGCCGAGGCGCTGGCCGAGGCGGGCGTCGACGTGATCGTGACCGAGATGATGATGGATATTGAAAACGCCACCATCGTGACCGAGGCGGCGCTCGCGACGGGCCTGCCAGTCTGGCACGGCTTTTCTGCCGAATTCGCCGCCGACGGCAAGACCGTCTTGGAATGGCGCGGCGAGGAGTTCACCGCGATGGACCCGGGCCCGTTGGGCGAGCTGATCGCCGCCATCGTGCCCTTGGGCGGCGAGCTTGCCGGCATCATGCACAGTCTCCCCCCGGTCACCGGCCCGGCACTCCGGATCCTGCGCGAGCACTGGTCCGGGCCCATGAGCGCCTATTCAGAAACCAGCAAGTTGGAAAACCCGAAATGGAACTACATCGACACCACCAAGCCGGACGACTATGCCGCAATGGCGCTCACTTGGATCGGGATGGGCGTACAGGTCGTGGGCGGCTGTTGCGGTACCCTGCCCGATCACATCAGGGCACTCAAAGGCGCACTGCCGACGAGCCTGCGCCGGATCGCGTAGAAGAGATCGCCCGACCATGACCAAGGCTCTCGGCGCGGCGCTGTCAAGTTAATCGGTGCCGATCGAGGGCGGCTTCGACGCCTTATCGTGACGGCCAAGCCGTCTAATCGGCAAAGATGGCGTGAATCCGATCGATCGATTCCGGCCCGTAGGAGACGCTGCCGACCGGAACGGCGTCGTCTATCGCCTCGATCAGCTTCGCCGTCCAGATCGGGCCGAAGGCGCCACACAGCTCGATCATCTGCACGCCGTCGGCAACCAGGCGCCGGGCCGCGTCGAGCACCTGCTCCGGGTGGGAAATGCCGATCGTCGTCATCTTGAAATCCGGCGACTGCATAATCTGGACATCCGTTTCGGGGTCGAAGCCATCGCCCCTCACAATGAAACCATACTTCGTCAACGCCATAGCCGATCTCCCTCTCCTCAATCTCTCTCGCTCGAAATACCAATAATGCGGCACACCCCGTCGATGCAGTCCTGAACGAAATCATCGACGGCTGCCCGGGCCTGTTCTTCGCTGACCCCCGTAAGGGGTTCGAACTCGGCGGAATAGGAATAAATGCAGCTTTCACCCGGTACATCGTCCTTGATGTGAAGGGTTCCGCGGTAGCCCACGCCGTAGGCCATGCCCGGCACGTCGTTCACGGCATCGATGACATAGCTGAAGCGGCGCGCTGCATCGTCGTAATGAACCAGCCGCTCGAGCAAATAGCCCGGGTGTGACCCGTCCGGCGTGAGTTTGCGCACCCGCCCGCCTTCGAGCAGCTCGCTGCCATAGGTCATGCCGCTGATATCCGGCAGACCGTTGAACCGGCCCGCGATGCGCCAGACTTCCTCGGCCGGCCGTGCCAGCTTCCGCGACGACGAAGCTTTCATTGCACTGATCCTTTCATGAACCTCCCCGACTGCTCCGAGTTGAGAACGGCGGCGCAATAATCCCCCACTGAAGCGGCCGGTTGATCCGGCTGTGGCGGACCAAAATGGGACCGTCTATAGCCTTCTGTCAGGGTTGCTCTGACTGGAAGGCGGGGGGATGTATCGGGTGGATTTGTACGCGCGGGTTCGGCGGGCGTGTCGTGTCGAGGGAATGAGCACCCGCGAGGCCTCGCGGGTGTTCGGGCTGGACCGCAAGACGGTCCGCAAGATGCTGTCGTTCTCGGTGCCGCCGGGGTCTCGCCGCGGCAAGCCGCCACGGCGGCCGAAGCGGGGTCCGTTCACGGGGATCATCGATCGGGTTCTGGAAGACGATCGGACCAGCCACCACAAGCAACGGCCCACGGCGAAGCGGATCTTCGACCGTCTCCGGGACGAGTACGGCTTTACGGGCGGCTACACCATCGTGAAGGACTATGTCCGTGAGCGGCGGCTTCGGTCGCGCGAGATGTTCGTGCCGCTCGTCCAGAGAGTGTCAGATATCTTGTGTAAATGAGTGCCGTGGGTCCAATATTTAGTATGGGAGGACCTACGATGAGGACTATCAGACCTGAACTTCTGGACGAACTTCTGGCCGATTACGAGAAGCCGGATGACCTGCTGGGCGAAGACGGGCTGTTCAAGCAGCTCAAGGCGGTGCTCTTGGAGCGGGCGCTTGACGCCGAGCTGAGCGATCACCTGGGCTACGAGAAGGGTGACCCGGCCGGTCGCGGCACGGGTAACAGCCGCAACGGCTACTCGGACAAGACGGTGCTGAGCGAGGATGGCGAGATCGATATCGCCGTGCCGCGCGACCGCACCGGCACGTTCGACCCGCTGATCGTGCCCAAGGGCGAACGCCGTCTCGAGGGCTTCGACGATCGCATCGTGTCGCTGTATGCCCGCGGCATGACGGTGCGCGAGATACGTGGCCATCTGCAGGAGCTTTACGGGGTCGCGGTTTCGCCGGACCTGATCAGCCGGGTCACCGACGCGGTACTCGAGGAGGTCCGCGAATGGCAGAACCGACCGCTCGATGCGGTCTATCCGGTGGTGTTCTTTGACGCGCTGCGGGTCAAGATCCGCGACGAAGGCCTGGTGCGCAACAAAGCAGTCTACGTTGCACTGGCCCTCACCGCTGAAGGCGAGAAGGAGGTTCTCGGGCTGTGGATCGAGCAGACCGAAGGCGCCAAGTTCTGGCTCAAGGTGATGAACGACCTCAAGACCCGCGGCGTCGCTGACATCCTGATCGCCGTGGTCGACGGCCTCAAGGGCTTCCCCGAGGCGATAACAACGGTGTTCCCCGAGACCACGGTGCAGACCTGCATCGTGCATCTGATCCGCAGTTCGCTGGCGTTCGTGTCGTGGAAGGACCGAAAGAGGATCATGCCCGATATCAAGGCGATCTACCGCGCCGAAACCGCCGAGACCGCGGCGGCCAAGCTCGACGAGTTCGAGGCCAAATGGGGCGAGCGCTATCCGGCGATCGCGCCCAGTTGGCGCCGCGCCTGGGAGCAGGTGGTGCCGATGTTCGCGTTCCCGCCGGCGATCCGCAAGATGATCTACACCACCAACGCGCTGGAGAGCCTGCACCGATCTTTGCGCAAGATCATCAAGACACGCGGTAGCTTCCCCAACGACGAGGCGGCGGTCAAGCTGTTGTTCCTGGCGATCCGCAATGCCGGTGTCGGCTGGAAACGGCCTATTGAATGGACCGCCGCAATGGGGCAGTTTGCGATCCTGTTCGAGGATCGCTTTCCGGCCTCAGCGCGCTGAGGCCGGAAACAATGTCGCCCACGGCGTCACTTACACAGACAATCGGACACACCCCCCCAAAGCGCCGACAGAGCCGCCTCCAGCCCCGGCGCGCCATCGACGATGACAAACCCGGGCCGTTTCAGTCCACGCGCATCAAGGTCGTCGAGGAACTGGCGCCACGCCGCCTGGCTTTCTCCGCCCATATTCCCGATCGAAAGCAAGACCTTCTGGCCATCCTGGCGCACCCCTATAGCCGCGAGAACCGAGATGTTGGTGGCCTTGCGGTCCAGTCGGGTCTTGATCACAGTGCCGTCAAGGATCAGCCGAACAATATCCTCATCCGCGAGGCCACGGCTGCACCAGGCGTCCCAATCGACCTTCACCTTGCGCCACGCCCGGCTCACAACGTCCTTGCTCACAGAACCCCGGAAGAGCCCGAACAGCGCGCGTTTCACCCGCCGCGTGTTGGTTCCGGACAGATACACCGAAGCGATCAGCGCCTCGGCCTTTCTGGTCAGCCGCTGGTAGCGCGGCAGCGCCCGCGAACGCCATTCCGACGCCCGACCGTCTTCCTCAACGATCCGCGCACGCGGCACGCTCACCCTCTCGGTCCCGAATGTCCCCGTCGGCGTTGTCAGACTAACTGGATGGGACCAGTAGAACCAACGATCGAGGGCTCTCAGGCTGCAAGTTGATGCCACTCGGCCAAGGCGGCCGAGCGATTGAGTTTGAATCTCCCGCGGTTGTAAAGATGACGGTCCTGGTTGAAATGATTGTGGATCGAGGCGTGGGCGGCGGCAAATTTCTGCAGGGTCTTGATGTTCCTGAACCTGGATCGCGGCAGGGAAGCGGGTTGCCCCGCTCCCCCCGCACAGTTCCGTGCGAGCGCGTTTAACGCACACGGCTCCTCCCTTGGGTCGAGTTGACGGCCAGTCGTCGGCTCGGCCACGGGTGCCGGGTTTCCAGCTTGGGCCAGTATTTTGCTGTAACTCGCTCCATTCTAAGCCCGGCTGTAGCGGTCCTTCTGTGATCTGCGGCGTAGTCTCTTGAGCCACAGTCTTGTCAGTCGGTGTGCGAAGCGTCTCAGGGATCGGTGGCTGGTCGGGACGGCAAAGTAGTTCAGCCATCGGTTGAGAACTTGTCCCAGCCATTTTCCGGTTTCTTCAACGCCGTGGTGCATCCGCCTGCGAAGCTCCTCCTTGATTCGCTTCAGGGTGCGTGTCATCCGCTTCGCGACCGGTTTGCGCCCCAGTTGGAACCGCCCTTTCCTGTCCTTCTCGCAGTAGTGCGTGAAACCCAGAAAGTCGAACGTCTCCGGTTTTCCCAACCCTCGGTGCTGACGGTTCTTACGTGCGAACCGCCCGAACTCGATAAGCCGGGTCTTGTCGGGGTGCAAGTCCAGTTCGAAGCATCCGAGCCGCTCCTTCAGGTGTTTCAGGAACCGCTCCGCGTCCTGCTTGTGCTGAAAACCCACCACGATGTCATCGGCGTACCGCACGATAACTGTGTCGCCTTTGGCCTCGTGGGTGCGCCACTTCTTCCGGAACCAGAGATCGAGAACGTAATGCAGGTAGACGTTCGCCAGAATCGGTGAAACGACCGAGCCTTGGGGCGTCCCCCGCATGTTGTCCCGCCACTCTCCATCTTCCATGACGCCAGCGTTCAACCACTTGGTGATCAGCCTGATGACCCGCTTGTCTCCGATCCGATGCTCAAGAAACCGGACCAGCCGGTCCCGCGAGATGTTATCGAAGAAGCCCCGGATATCCGCGGCAACTATCCAATTGATCTTGCGCTGTTCGATCCCGACCGCGAGCGCGTCAAGCGCATCGTGCGCCCCCCGCCCGGGCCGGAACCCGTAGCTGAACCCTAGAAACTCCGCCTCATAGATCGGCGTCAGGATCATCTCCGTCACAGCCTTCTGGACGATCTTGTCCTCTATGGCCGCAACGCCGAGCGGTCGTGTGCCGCCATCTGGCTTGGCTATGTTCACCCGCCGCGATGGCATCGCCCGGTACGCTCCCGAGTGCACGCGGTCATGCAGGTCAGCCAACCGGCCTTCCAGCCCATCCTCGTACACCCACCACGTCATGCCATCCGCACCGGCTGCCGCGTTCTTCTTGAGTGCGAAGAACGCCCAGCGCAGCGCATCGACCGTAACATGGTGGAGAAGCGTCGTAAGACGCTCCCGGGGTTCCCGTTTTACAAATTGCCGTATCCGGTCAGTCGCCTGTGACACGCTTTCCCAGTCCTGCGTCTGGCGCATGCTTTGACCTTCCGGATTCCCCTCGGGCCCGGTCCTTCGCTCCATCGGCTCCGCCAGAACAAATGCCCCTTTGTTCGCCGGCTTCACAGCTACTATGACCGAGTCTGACTTCTGCATGCCGTTCATCATCGGTTACGGAATCCTCCTTTCCTTTGCGGCCCCACTACGACTGTGGGACGGCGTGCAGATCTCCCAGGTCCCGATGGAAAGCGTACCTACGTGCGTGTGGGTTCTCCGACTCCGCGGGGCCCTCTCCCCCCTCACCATGGCGGTGGGAGCGGTGTTGCCTTCGACACGATGGAAATCCTCGGCACCCCGAATCACAGATATTTTCGAAGCTCAATAGCCCTCGCCCATATGCACCCCTGTCAACGCTTAACCTCCATCCTCGCGAATGACGGCCCATGACTCGGGGCGGAAGTGGCTGGTTACACCTTCCTTCCCGCCGGACTCGCACCGGCTACTTTCCGCCAGTTAGCCTGGCGCTCCCATCGCTCCCTCTCGTCGGCGGAACGGTTGGTGTGAATTCTCGGCTCGATTGTTGAGCCACCGACCGCAACGCTGACGATCCTCGACCCCAATCTCTTTCATCGCGGCACCGTACGAACGGAGCCGGTCCGTCACGATGACTTCTGGCCGGCCGTAGCGCTTCATGGCACGCTTCAGGAACTTCAGAGCAGCCCTGCGATCCCGGCGCTTTGTGGCGAAGACTTCGAGCACCTCGCCTTCGTGATCCACAGCGCGCCACAGATAGTGCATCTCTCCGTTGATCCGCACGAATACCTCGTCCAGGTGCCAGCGCCATTGCGAAAACAATTGATTGTGAACCCGCCGCTTCCTGATCTCTGCCGCGAACATCGGACCGAACCGGTTCCACCAGAAACCCACCGTCTCGTGGCAGATGTCGATGTTGCGCCGTGGGGCGGAACGTGGTCGATGGCGCCTTTTTCAAAGGGGCCACGCTCGAACAGGAGATCCTCGACTTGCCGTAGCGACAGCGGATACCGGATGTACAACATCACCGCGAGGCGAATGACCTCGGGAGAACTATTGAAATAACGGAAGGGATTTCGCATCGCACGAGGCTATTGAACCCCCCTTCCCGGCTCAAGTCCATTTACTCTGACAAAGCCAATTCCGCATCCGATTGAGGCCGTCGGTCTGAAACACGCTCATTCACACCACCCCTCTCGCTTCCCGCCGTCATAAGACCGTCCGTGGCCGGCCGCAACCAGCGCCGACGACAGCAAGCGACCATCGACCACGAGAGCGGCAACCACGCGGCCGCCCCATGTGCCCTGCTCGGGATCCATGCGCTCGGCCAGCGGATGGGGAACGGACATGGAAGCGCCCATCATTTGTAGCACTCCGGTCCTCTGGCGTTTGAAAGATCTGCTTATTCGTGCTTATTGCACCCGCCTGAGCAATTCTGACCGCTCACAGCGTCCAGAGGGTTATTTTCATCGTCTCGGTGGATGGCGGAACTGTCTTCGCCCCGGTATGTTGCGCCGTGGGGCGGAACGTGGTCGATGGCGCCTTTTTCAAAGGGCTGTGGACAAGTATCATAGAGGGGGAAGGGCATGATTGGATACCTCACCGTCGGCACCAACGACATGGACCGCGCGGCGAAATTCTGGGACGAACTGCTGGCCGAGATGGGCGCCAAACGTACAATAGAATCGGATCACTACGTGGGCTGGTCGGACGGCGAAGACGCCACCATGCTCATGATCATCAAACCCGCCGACGGCAACGATGCGAAACCCGGCAACGGCAATATGGTCGCGCTCCATGCCGGCAGCAGCGACAAGGTCGACGCCTTGTACGCCAAGGCCATTTCACTCGGCGCGACCGACGAAGGCGAGCCCGGACCCCGCGGGGGAACGTTCTACGGCGGCTACTTCCGCGATCTGGATGGCAACAAATACGTCTTCTTCAATGAGTGATCGCCCGCCCATTACAACGCTGCGCCCGGCTATCACAGGGTCGCTTGCGGGTGAATTGACTTCCGCTGTCTATCGAGAGAGCACGCGAAGGGGCACCTGAGTAAGCGGGCACCGAAGCCGAAACGGCAATAACGCCCTGCTCGTCCTCACAGGTCGGAACCTTCACGCACCCCGATGCCGCGCGGCGTAAACCCGGCTGGATATCCACCGGTCTTGTCAGGCCGGTTCGGTTCCGGCACCGTCGGACCATGCCACCGAAACGCGGAGCCTCACGACCGGTCGATCTTGTCCCAGCAAGGTCCGGGAGGGCCGCCGTCTTCAGCGCCGCGCGGATCGCCTTCAGCTTCGCCGCCTTGTTGCCGCCCGTCGCCGGCCTGGTGCCGTACAGCCCGTCCGGCCGCAGCAACGCCGTCGACCAGCGCTTCCACGCCGGGTTCGCGTCCCCGGGCTCGCACAGATCGAGCAGATGGCCTTCCGCCGAGAGAACGACGCCGTAGCGCGCGCCACCGCGGCGCGCACGTCTCTGGCCTGGCTCGCCTTCTCGGTAATCATCACCTGGCGGGTCACGGAGCGCCCTCCTCGATTTCTCCGCCTCCCGAGGGATCTGGCGGGGCCGCGTCGATGGCGGCCAGGAACGGCCCGGCGAACAGCTTCAGTTCGGCCGCCCCGAGCCCGTTGACCTCGGCGAACTCCGCCTCGCTGCGCGGGCACCGGCTCGCCATGTCGATCAGCGTGCGATCCGGGAACACGATATAGGCCGGCACGCCGCGTTCCCGGGCCGGCGCCGGCCGGCCCACGATTACGGTATCCTCGCGGTACAGGAACGCGCCCTCACCCTGAAGCAGGGCGCAGCCCTTGTCGGTGATCCGGATCCCGCCGTATCCGCCGATGTCCAGGCGCAGGAACCCGGTCGCCACCATCTGACGGATCAGCGAGCGCCATTCGTTCTTGGCCCGGTCTGCGCCCACCCCGAAGGTCGGCAGGCGCCGGTGGCCGAACCGCATGATCTTCTCCGTCTCCGTCCCCCGCAGGATGTCGATCAGATGCGCCGCACCGAAGCGCTCGCCCGACTGCAAGGCCGCCGACAGGATCTTCCGCGCATCCTCGGTCCCGTCGATACGTTCCGACGGGGAGAGGCAGACGTCGCAGTTGCCGCAGGGCTCAATCCCTTGCCCGAAATACTCCAGCAGCGCCGTCCGCCGGCAGGCCGGCGCCTCGCAATAGCCGAGCAGCGCGTCGAGACGCCTGTGCTCCCGGCGCTTGCGTTCCGGCCCGGCATCCTCGTCCTCGATGAACTGCCGGCGCATCCGGATGTCGGCGAGCCCGTAGAGCATGTGCGCCTCGGCCGGCGCGCCGTCACGGCCGGCCCGGCCGATCTCCTGGTAGTAGGCCTCGACGTTGCCCGGTAGGTCGGCGTGGAACACATAGCGCACGTCCGCCTTGTCGATCCCCATGCCGAAGGCGATCGTGGCGACGATGACGACACCCGGCTCGGTCATGAAGACGTTCTGGTGCGCCTCCCGATCCGCCGCCTCCATGCCGGCGTGATAGGGCAGCGCGCGCACGCCGCCGGCCGCCAGCAGCGCCGCCGTCTCCTCCGTCTTCCGGCGCGACAGGCAGTAGACGATGCCACTCTCGCCTTCGTGCCGGGCGACGAAGCCCGTCAGCTGCCGCTTCCAGTCATGCTTCATCTCCACTGCGAGGCGGATGTTAGGGCGGTCAAATCCGAGCACGAACTGCTCGACGGCGCCGCCGAACAGCTTCTCCACGATGTCGTCCCGAGTCACCTCGTCCGCCGTCGCCGTCAGCGCCACCACCGGGACCCCGGGAAAGATCTCCCGGAGCCGGCACAGGTCGGCGTATTCCGGCCGGAACACCGGACCCCATTGCGAGATGCAATGGGCCTCGCCGACGGCGAACAGCGCCACCGGGAGCCGTGCGAGCGCCGCCAGCATCCGGTCGGTCATCAGCCGTTCCGGGGCCATGTAGAGGAGCCGTGTCCTGCCCGCTGCGGCGCGCTTCCAGGCGGCGACGTTCTCCGCCCTGCCGTTGCCGGAATTGATGCTGTCCGCCGCAACGCCCGCGAGCCTCAGCGCCGCCACCTGGTCCTGCATCAGCGCGACCAGCGGCGACACCACGACCGTCAGCCCGTCCATGACCAGCGCAGGGACCTGGAAGCAGAGCGACTTGCCCGAGTCGGTCGGCATCACGGCGAGCGCATCCTTTCCCGTCAGAAGCGCTTCGATTACCGCCTCCTGGCCCGGCCGGAACCTTGCGAACCCGAACACCCCGCGCAGCACCCGGCGCGCGGTCGTCGCCCCGTCCCGGTCGGAAACGCGCGTCCCGCCGTCCACCAGCGATACCGGCAGGCTATCCAATGACCGGTCCGATGCGCTTCGCGGCGGCGACGCGGATCGTCGCCAGGGCCCGGTAGTCAGCCGTGCGCCCCGCCATGGGCCCTGCCGCGAACCGTCCGGGATGCTCGAAGCTCCAGTATCCCGGCTGCCTGTACCGTATGTCCCGACTGGGCATCATCGGTGTCCGGCGATCATGGATCCGGCGACGAACCCTCCGATGTCGACTTGGCGTTGCATGGAAATGGCGTAGCACAAATCGGTACATCTATCGATCCCCATCCGGACGGATCTTTCCATCCGATGCCTCCCGTACCGGCCACCGGCTCCACAGACGATCGTCACGCCGAGCTGGTCGCCCGGCTCCGCTACGCTCCGCCGGCCAGCCAGCTTGGAGGGGCAACCGGCGATGCCCCGACATTCAAATCGGACCGTTCAGTGAGGGCCGATCTCGTCGTCTGACCTTGCGAGATCAGAACCTCTGCTTTCCGCAGGATGAGGCCATGACCTCGCTCCCTGATAGCCGATGCCAATTCCCTGCTCGCCCCAATAAATTCCCTGATCGGTCGAATTAATTCCCTGTTAACTGGAGTAGGGAATTTGGCCGAATAAGCCAGCATTTCCGCCACTCTCCGAATAGAGGAAGTCCCTCGAACCCCCGCAAAACAAAAATTTCCCTGTATTTTCCCTGTTAAACAGGGAATTGACCGCAGAGACGGGTTCGCTCCAGACTGCCGGCACCGCCACTGTATAGGTGGCAAAAGCCCGAACTAGCCCGAACAAGCCCGAACAAGGCCGAACAAGGCGAAGCAGGATCGCCCTTTCCGGGGCTTACGGGAGGGCGGCGAGCTGCCCTGCGGGCAGGGTAAAAGCCTTGAACAATGCGGGCAGAATGTGGCGTGCAAGGCCCGTAAACGGGCCTTTTACCGGTCGAAACGGGTCGTTCCGGGCGATCCATTCAGGCGGGCCCCAGGGTCGGTTTCGGACCGGACCGTCGGGGCCTCGGGATCGCGGCGGCCGACGCCTGAATGATCCCGGCGCCGATAGCAGAGAGCGGATCGGTGCCGCAACGCACCGGCCCCTGGCGCGAAAGTCTCCGGCGGGACTTCTGGCGGTACCCAAACCCTGACGCCGGCGGCGGGCGATGCGAGGGACTGCCGCCCTTCCGGGCGGCCCGGACCGGGAGGGTCGGTCAGTCGATCCCGAGCCGGGCCTTCTGGTCATCCCACCCAGCCGGCAGGTGGGTGTCGCCGGTGAGCCCGGCGGCGGTCAGCTCCAGCGGCTGCCGGCCGGCGAGGATGTTGTTCAGCGTGGAATATTGACCCCCTTGAGGGGGTGATCGGCGTCCAAAATTGACCCCTCTTGGCTTGTGACCAAGAACAAGCCTCGTTGTTTGGACGGACGAGGTGGGGGAGATGTTGGTTGTGGAGACGATTGTACGGATCCGTCTGAATCATCTGGTCAAGGGCATTCCGATCAAAAAGATCGCTCGGGATTTGAGAGTTTCCAAGAACACGGTACGCAAGGTGATACGGGGTGAGGAGACCTCGTTCAGCTACGAGCGCAAGATCCAGCCGATGCCGAAGCTGGGGCCGTGGGTGGACGATCTGGAGCGTCGGCTTGAGGCCAACGAGAAGAAGCTGCACAGACCCCCCTATTGACTGCCGGGACAACCTCCACCGTGCCATCCAGGGGGGTCAATGTTGCACGCCGATCGGGGGTCAATATTGAAAGCCGATTGACAGACACCAAGACCGGTCCAAGACGGGTCTTCCTCAATGTGCCGGCGCGCGCCATCCTGGAGCGTCAGCCGCGATCGGGGAGCGCTTACGTTTTCCCCTCGCCACTCGATCCAGGGCGGCCGCTGTCGTCCAACCTCCGGCTCTGGTACTCGATGCGCAGGGAAGCCCGGATCGAGGACGTGCGCCTGCATGATCTTCGTCACACGTTCGCCAGCCACGCTGTACTGCAAGGCATCCCGCTGCCGGTCGTCTCGCGCCTGCTCGGCCACAAGCAGCCGAGCATGACGCTGCGCTACGCCCATGTCGGCGACAGGGAGACCGAGGCGGCGGCGGAACGCATCGGCGCGGCGATTGCTCGACTATTGGATGCACCGCCGGATGGGGCCGCGGTTGTATGACGATGGCGTCGGTCATGGAGGCATTCGAGGCCGGGCTCGCTCGGGTCGACCAGCATCAGAATGATCATGCTCAACGTGGCTCCCAAGTGGCGAACGAAAGATCACCCCGGGCGGCAGTCACACGTCATCCACTACATCAGTCTTGCAGCCCTCGAGCTGCTTGACCTGCCCCGCGTTGACCAGCGCCACCGAGATGCCGACCGCCTCCAGCGCTTCGAGTAGCGCTACCTGGTAGACGCCGATGCCTTCCGTCACGGCGGCATCGACGATTTCGCTGATACCGCTGGCCAAGGCCTCGAAGGTCCGCGTCTCGATCGGCGTCGGGCCACCAGCAGGTGCGCAAGTGCGGATCGTCGCGGTGACCTGCCTCATGCACACGTTCGGCAGCACGGGGGTGGACGACATGCAGTCTGTCCGGTCGTCATGATCTCAGCTCTCGCTTCGAGGGGAAGGCGGGCGCAGACAGGCCGGCCGTGCCCCTCCGCGTGCCATCCGACATCCGCTTCGTGCGGATCGAGAACGAGAGCGGCGCGCGCCTGTCATGCACACGGTTTGACACGACGGCGGTTGCGCGCGCATAGCCCTGTCGGCGATAGAGTTCGCGTGTCCACTATTCTCGGATCGGCGGCGCGTGCACACACCGCCCGCTCATCTCTCGGATAAGACCCCATACGCATTGCGGTCATCGGTCTCGGTTATGTCGGCCTACCCCTCGCGGCGGCGCTCAGCGACCATTTCGAGACGCTGGGCTACGACATCGACGCCTCACGGATCGACGAGCTGAAGGGCGGCCGCGACCGGACCGGCGAGCTCTCGCCCGAGCGCCTCGCCGCCGCCCCCCTCCGCCTCAGCGCGGACGCCGACGACATGCAGGGCGTGGACATCTTCATCGTCGCGGTGCCGACGCCGCTGGACGAGGAGAAGCGGCCCGATCTCGGCGCCGTGCTGGCCGCGTCCGAGACCGTCGGCGCACGCCTCGGCAGTGGCGCCGTCGTGGTTTACGAAAGCACGGTATGGCCGGGGGTCACGGAAGATACCTGCGTGCCCGAGCTGGAGCGTGCCTCGGCGCTCACCGCCGGCGTGGACTTCCATGTCGGCTACGCGCCGGAGCGCATGAACCCCGGCGACCCGGAACACGGCATCGATCGTCTCACCAAGGTCGTCGCCGGCCAGACGCAGGAGATCGCCGAGCGCCTTGCCGCCCTCTACGGCACGGTCAATGGCGGCAACGTGTTCATCGCCCGCGATATCCGCACCGCCGAGGCCGCCAAGGTGATCGAGAACGTCCAGCGCGACATCAACATCGCCTTAATCAATGAGGTCGCACAGATATTCTGCACGCTGGAGCATTCCACCCACGACGTTCTCGACGCCGCCCGCACCAAGTGGAACTTCCTAGACTTCACGCCGGGCCTCGTGGGCGGACACTGCATCGGCGTCGATCCCTACTATCTGGCTCACCGCGCCGTAGAGGTCGGCCACGACCCGGAGATCATCCTCGCCGGGCGGCGCACCAACGACGCCATGGGCGTCTTCATCGTGGACCAGATCGAGCGTCGTCTGGGTACGCCGAAGGGACCTGTCCTTGTTCTCGGCATCACCTTCAAGGAGAACGTGCCGGACGTCCGCAACTCGCAGGTGCCCGGCATGGTGGAAGCGCTGGCTGGGCGCGGCATCGAGACCGCGGTGCACGACCCCTTCGCCGACGCGGGCGAGGTGGAGAGGCGCTACGGCATCCGCCTCCTGCCGCAGCTCGAGGGTGCCGGCCCCTACGCCTGCGTGCTCGGGGCCGTGGCCCACGCGCCCTACCGTGCCTTCACGAGCTCGACCTTCGCCTCGCTGCTGACTCCGGGCGGCCTCGTCGCGGACATCAAGAACATGTGGCGTGACTCGCCGCTGCCCGAGGGGCTCAGGCGCCGGACGCTGTGAGGCCCGGCCGGCATCGTGGCCAACCATGAGCGCGGCAGGCGACGCGCCCAGGACGGCCGGCACCAGAGAGGGAGAGGGCCGGCTCCAGGCTCTTGTACACAGTGAGCGAAGGCAACCCCGCTGCCCTGCCGTCGACGTCAGTCGACGGCGGCCCTCACGCGCCGCCGATCCCCCAAGTTTTGCGCCAGGATTCGAACATCAGCACGGCCCAGAGGGGATTCTGGTGGTTGCGCCGCCCGGAAAGGTGGCGGTCCCAGGCGCGGCGGATCGGCGCCGGATGGAAGTAGCCGCCTTCCCGCAGGCGGTCCTCGGCGAGCAGACCCTCCGCCCACTCTCGCAGCGGACCCCGGAGCCAACGGTCGATCGGCACGCCGAAGCCCATCTTCGGGCGGTGGGTCAACCGCTCCGGGACGTAAGCGTTGAGCACCTGGCGCAGCAGCCACTTGCCCTTGCCGCTCCGGACCTTCATGGCGGGCGGCAGGCGCCATGCGAACTCGACCACACGGTGATCGAGCAACGGCACCCGCGCCTCCAGCCCAACCGCCATGCTGGCGCGGTCCACCTTGGAAAGGATGTCGTCAGGGAGATAGGTCAGCGTATCGAGGAGTTGCATGCGCTCCGAGAAGTCCGCGAAGTCACTCCGGACCGTCCGGTCCCAGAGAATTTCCTGCGGCTCCTGCCCGCTGCGGACCAGTGCGTCGGGATCGTCCCACTGCGAGACCAGCCGCCGGTAAAGACCGTCTTCGTCCGTCGCGGGCAAAAGCCCGCCAAGCTTGTGAACCTTGTCGCCTGCCTGCGGCGGCCTGATCGAGCGCGGTACCGCGAGGAACAGGCGGTCCCAGGCGGATGGGGGGACGGCGCGCAACAGGGAAGCGAACACGGCGCGCAGGGGACGCGGCCACGCACCGAAACGTCGCCATAACGCAGCCGCACTGACATGGCGATTGTAGCCCGCGAAGACTTCGTCGCCGCCGTCGCCGGAGAGCGCGACCGTCGCGTGGCGCCGGGTCATTTCGGAGACCAGATAGCTCGGTATCTGCGAGGAATCGGCGAATGGCTCGTCGTACCAGGAGGCGAGCCGGGGCAGCACCGCGAGCGCATGATCTTCCGTGACGTGCAGTTCAGTGTGGTCCGTCCCCAGATGCGCCGCCACCTGCTTCGCGTGGCGCGCTTCGTCGTAACCCTCCTCGCCGAAGCCGATAGTGAAGGATTTCACCGGTCGCGTGCTCTGGGCCTGCATCAGGGCCAGCACGGTCGAGCTATCGATCCCGCCGGAGAGGAAGACGCCGAGCGGTACGTCCGCGACCATCCGCTGCTTCACGGCATCGCGCAGGAGCTCATCGAGCGCTTCGACCGCCGTCCGGTCGTCGAGCGCGGCACGATCGCGCACTGCGTCGCGTGCGAGACTCCGGAGGTCCCAGTAGCGGCGGCGCGATTCCCGACCCTGCGCGTCGATTTCCACCATCGAGCCCGGCTCCAGCTTCTCGATACCCGCGAAAATGGAGCGCGGCGCTGGCACGTAGGCGTGTCGCAGATAGGCGGCGAGCGCATCCCGATCCACCGCCGGGCGCCAGGCGGGGTGAGCGACGAAGGCCTTGGGCTGAGAGCCGAAGAAGAGCACGCCGCCCGAGCGGCCCCAGTAGAGCGGCTTGATGCCCAGGCGGTCGCGCACCAGGGTGAGGCGCTTGGCATGATCGTCCCAGAGGGCAAACGCGAACATGCCGATGAACTTCGACACCGCGCGCTCCACGCCCCAGGCCTCGCAGGCCTCCAGCACCAATTCGGTGTCGGAGTTCCCGCGGAAGCGATGCCCCTCCGCCTCCAGGTCGCGGCGGATGTCGGGGAAATTGTAGACCTCGCCGTTGTAGGCGATGACCGAGCGCCCGCTGGCCGAGACCATGGGCTGGCGGCCGGCGACGGAGAGGTCGATGATCGCGAGACGGCGATGGCCGAGGGCGATGCCGGCGGGGGGCGAGGCCCAGGTGCCGGCGTCGTCGGGCCCGCGGCTCTCAAGCCGGGCGGCCATGCGCGCCGCCAGCCGCTCCATCTCATCGGCGTCGAGGGCGCCGGGCTTGCCGATGAAGCCCACGAAGCCGCACATGGTGTCGTTCAGTACCCCGTGCGCGTGCCGGCGGCGAGGACGAGCCCGCGGTACAGCGCACGATAGTCGCGGATCATCGTGGCCAGCGCATAGTGGCTCGTGACGCGCTGCCGCGCCGCCGCGCCGCGTGCCGTCCTTGCCTCGCTCCCCTCACCTCGAAGGTACAGCCACGCCGCAGCCAGGGCCGCCGCGTCGCGGGGAGAAACGACGAGGCCGGTGTCGCCCACGATGGACGCACTGTCGCCGACATCGGTGGCGACGCAGGGCACGCCGCAGGCCATCGCCTCCGCCAGCACATTGGGGAATCCCTCGCCGAACGTCGAGCTCAGGGTCGCAATGTCGAGCGCTGCATGAAGCCGGCAGATGTCCCGGCGCGAACCCAGACGCACGAATCGCCCGGCGATGCCCGACGCCGCGATGGCCCGGTCCAGCGCCAATCCCGGCTCGTCGGTGCCCGCGCCGATCAGGACGAAGCGGGCCTCCGGCGCGTCCTCGGCGAAGATGGCGGCCGCCTTCACGAAGCTGGCGTGGTCCTTCATCGGATCGCCCCGGGCACACATCCCGATGACGAAGCTCTCGTCGCTCAGCTCCAGCTCGGCACGGATCGGCGCGCGTTCGTCTGGCCTTGGCCGAAAGCGCTCCACGTCCAGGCCGTTCGGCACCACCCGCCATCGCGGCGGGCGGTATCCCAGCCGCTCGTGAACGGCACGCCCAGCTTCCGAGTTGCAGAGCACCAGGTCCGTCCGAGGGGAAAGACGCGACAACACTCTCACGACATAGCGCGTGCTGCGTGCGTAGCGGCGCAGGTCCATGTCCGAGCACCTGATCCCCCACACCAAGCGGGTCGTCCTCCGCCGGCCCGAGAGAGCGAGCGCCAGCGTCGCCAGCAGGTCGGCGTGATAGAGCCAGCAATGCACCACCGCGGGCCGGGTAATCCTGATGAGACCGGCGAGGCGCACCAGTCCCCCCAGTGCGGCGAGATCGTTGCCGATCGCGAGGTCCGATACAGGTACTCCTGTTGATTCCAGGCTCGGGCGCAGCGCGCCGCCCGGCTTCAGGCTCACCACGCTGTGAGAGGCCGACCCAGCGCTGTCGCCAGCGACCAGCCGGGTCAGCATGGTCTCTCGGCCCCGCCGACATCGAGCGACGTGATGACGTGCATCACCTCGATGGGCGCACTGGATGGACTGCCGCCGGCAGGAAGGTCCGCCGCGGCGTCGCAGGCGGTTGCGCTCATGCCACGCGCCGGCCGACGTAGGATATAGTGGACGAAGGCGCAGTGGGGCAGAAAATCCAGATAGCGTTCGAGCGTCATAAAGGCGCGCGGCGCTACGCCCACATTGGGAAACAGTCGCTCGTGGCGGACGAGCTCAGTCTGAAAGCCCGCCTTCTCGAACAGCCGTGCCAGCTTACGCGCACTGGTCACGCGCTCGACGCCGTATTCGTGCCTACGGCCCCGGTCATCCGTGTACGTCCGGACCTTCGGCAAGCCGCGCGCGCAACAGCTGGAGCTGAACCAGCGGATTGAGCGCATTGGTCTCCGCGATCACGACATGGCCATCGACGGAGAATAGGTCGGCGACACGCTCCCCTACCCGATCGCGTGGCTCAAGATGGTGGAAGGCCTCCTCCATCCACACAATATCGAAGGGATCGCTGCTCAAGTCCAGGTCGTCATCGAACAACGATCCTTCCACGAAGCGACAAGGCAAGGGTCTGTCGCACAGCTCTTCCAGCAGCGATAGGCGATTCCTTGCCGTGTGAAGCCGCTTCTTGTGAATTTCGATTCCAGTGACCTCGCACCGAAGGGATGCCAGGAACAGGCACTCCGAACCGCAGCCGCTCCCCACCTCCAGGACGCGTGTCCCGACCTGCACTCGATTCAAGAGCGGCTCCAGGCGGCGGTCGTATGAGTGGCGCAAGTAGGAATCGAAGCGCGTCAGGTAGCTCGCGTAGTACCGCTCGAGCTGATGCCGCGCCTCGTCGTCGAGTTGGGGAGCAAGGTCGAACCAGCGGACAAGAAAGTCGGATGCCGAGTGCCGCTCAGCATCGAACGACCGCAGGCCACTAGCGCTATTCGCCGTCGCGCCGGAAGCGATCATGCGTGCTTGGACAGCGTTGGAGGTATGGCGGCAGTCCGCAATCGGTGCCGCTACTGGCCGAGTGCGCGCGCCAGGGTGTCGACGACGCGCTCCACGTCCTCGTCCGCCATCGCGGGAAAGAGCGGCAGCGAGAGGCAGCGCTCGAAATAGGCCATGGCGCCGGGCAGGACCTGCGCGCCATAGCGTTCCCGGTAATAAGGTTGCAGGTGCAGCGGGATGTAGTGCACCTGCGAGCCGATCCCGTCTGCGCGGAGCGCTTCCATCACGCGGCGCCGCGAGGTGCCGGCGGCGGCGAAGTCGATCAGCGCCACATAGAGGTGCCAGGCCGGCGCGCAACCGGCGCGGCGCGCGAGGGGCCGGACCAGCGGGGCGAGCGCCGCGATGCGTGCATCGTAGGCCGCCGCCAGCGCCCGCCGCCGGGCAACGAAGCGTTCCAGCTTGCCGAGCTGGCTCAGGCCGAGGGCGCAGTGGATGTCGCTCGCCCGGTAGTTCAGGCCCGGCTCGGGCATCTCGTAATGCCACGGGTTCGCTGTGTCGCCGGCGTCGAGAGCGAGCGTGCGCTCGGTGAACGCTTCGGACTCCCGCTCCATGCCGTGGTTGCGCAAGCGGCGGGCACGCTCCAGCAGGGTTCGGTCCTGGCCCGTCAGGGCGCCGCCCTCGCCCATGGCGATGGTCTTCACCGGATGGAAGGAGAACGCGGCAAGGCCGCCATGCGCCGCCTGCCCGACCGGCGCCGGCGCGCCCCCGCGGGTCTCGCAGATCGAGCCGAGCGCGTGGCTGGCGTCCTCGACGATGGCGAGATCGTGCGCGAGGGCGATCGCCGCGATCTCGTCCATCGGGGCAGGCTGGCCGGCGAAGTGCACGGGAAACACCGCACGGACCCGCAGGTCGCCCGCAGCGGCGATGGCGGCGGCCATGTGGTCCGCACCCATCAGGCCCGTATCGGGATCGACATCGGCGAACACCACCTCGGCGACGGTCAGGCGGACGGCGTTGGCCGTGGCGAGGAAGGTGATCGCAGGCACCACCGCCGCATCGCCCGGACCGAGCCCGACGCTTATGGCGGCGAGGTGAAGCGCCGCCGTGCCGCTGGAGCAGGCCACCGCGTCGGGCGCGTTTACGGCTACGGCAAGCGCGCGCTCGAAGGCGTCGACGGCGGGGCCGGTCGTCAGGGTCTCGCTGCGGAGTACCTCCACGACCGAGGCGATATCATCGTCGTCGACGAAGTGCCGGCCATAAGGCAGGAACGCCGTCATGCCGTCTCGATCAGCCGGAGCATCCGCTCCGGGTCGAGCCACTCCTCGTTGCTGTCGCTCGCATAGCGGAACTCCTCCGGCACCCGCTCCGCATCGGGGAGCGTTCGGGTCCGGCTCGCGAAACCGAACGGCGGCTCGATCACATAGCGGTCGTCGAGCGCCACGGTCGTGCGGCTGTCGTCCTCGGTGATAAGCACCTCGTGCAGCTTCTCACCGGGGCGGATGCCGACGATGCGGTGCGGCAGGTCGGGCGCGATGCAGCGGGCGAGATCGACCAGACGCATGCTCGGGATCTTCGGCACGAAGATCTCGCCGCCCGCCATCGTCGGCAGGCAGGAGAGGACGAAGTCGACGCCCTGCCCGAGCGTGATCCAGAACCGCGTCATGCGCGGGTCGGTGATGGGGAGTTCCGCGGCACCTTCCGCGACGAGACGGCGAAAGAGCGGCACGACCGAGCCGCGCGAGCCCACCACATTGCCGTAGCGCACCACGGAGAAGCGGGTGCTCCCGGTGCCGGCGAGCGCATTGCCGGCGATGAAGAGCTTGTCGGCCGCGAGCTTCGACGCGCCATAGAGGTTGGCCGGGCTCGCCGCCTTGTCGGTGGAGAGCGCGATGACCTGCTCCACGCCCGCGTCGATGGCGGCCTGGATCACGTTCTCCGCGCCCAGCACGTTGGTATGGATGCACTCGATCGGGTTGTACTCCGCCGTCGGCACATGCTTCAGCGCGGCGGCGTGGATCACGATCTCGATCCCGCGCATGGCCATGCGCAGCCGGTCGCGGTCCCGTACATCGCCGATGAAGTAGCGCAGCGCCTTATGCTCCCGCACCGGGAGCCGGCGCTCCATCTCGACCTGCTTGAACTCGTCCCGCGAGAAGACCACGAGCCGACGCGGCGCGTGGGTTCCGAGCAGGATCTCGACCATCTTCCGGCCGAACGACCCGGTGCCCCCGGTTATCAGGATGCTCTTGCCGTCGAGAGCCGTAGAAGCGGGGGGGAGACTATTCGGCACGAATCTGCGCTCTTGTCAGCGAACGCCAAGCTCGCGGAAACATTGCACCCTTGAAGCCAGACGCGACTCCGCCGCCACCCGTGCATGTCCGCGAACCCGAGGGGCTGCAAAGTGTGTTGCCGCCCAAGAGCATCGATTGCGTGGCACAGCGGCCGGCCCCGGCGGGTTCGAGCCCCCGATGGCATCAACCGCTGCGGCGATGGCTAACGGGTCGGTGGCGAAGCCCCGGAGCGCACCGTTGTCCATCGCCACAATCGATCGTTCGGCGAGCACGCGACCTGGCGCTGCGGGACCGAAGAGTCTCGGAGTCCCGGTCATGACACGCCGATCAGGCTCTTGAACTGCTCGATCACGCGGTCACGCTCGTAACTTTCGGGCAGGAACGACGGCCGCATTTCGTGGCCAGGCGACGGAACCACCCGGGCCAGGGCGCTGCGAAAGGACTCGCCCCACGGCGCGACTGTGACCGCGCCCGCCGGTGCCGCCACCGCGACCTCCGCGATGCCGCCCGATTCCGGTGTCGCTATCACCGGCGTTCCGCAAGCGAGCGCTTCCAGTGCGACGTTTGGCAAGCCCTCCCAACGGGAGGACACCAGCACCGCATCGGCACCGGCGTAAAAGCGCCAGGGTGACGGGTCGAAGCCTGCGAATCGGACCCGATCGGCCGCGCCCAACGCCCGTGAGCGGGCCTCCAGTGCAGCGCGATCGGGTCCTTCACCGAAAACGCACAGCCGGTTGTCCGATTCGCCGCCCGCGACCATGTCGATCAACCGATCGAATCCCTTCTGGTGTGTCAGTCGCCCCGCGGCAACGAAGCGCCGGCCGTGGCCGGGTTCCCGGCGCAGTGGTCCGGCGCGGACGCGGGCACTATCGACGGGGTTTGGCAAGACGACCGTCCGTTCGGCAGGCACGCCGAAAAGGGCGTGCATCTCTTCTGCCATCGACCGGTGCTGGCACAGCACCAGATCGGCGGTCGGATACAGCAGCCGATAGGCGCGCCGCATCAGCGTCGGCATACGCACTTGCCCACGCTTCAGGGCGAGTGACGGCGTATTGGCCTCGCGAATGACTAGGCGTGTGCGGCTCGGCAATAGCGGCCGCATCGCGAGCAACGCCAGATTGACGTGGCCGAGAGTCGAAAACACCACGCCGGGCCGAGAGTCCCGCAGCCAGCGCAGCAATACCGACCACGCGTGGCGCAGTTGCGGCCTGTCGATATCGTGGACATGCATCCCCGTCGGCAGCAGTGAGCGAAGCGGTCCCTGGCGATTGAAAACCACGACAGCCCCGGCCTCAGGCGCAAGGCCCGCAATCAATGACAGCGATACCCGTTCGGCGCCACCGCCGGCGAAGGAGGGTAGAACGAGGACAATTTCGGGGCATGCAGGCATCATTCGCACGGCGGTCGACCACTGGGGACGAGCGCACCGTTAGCGTAACACGGCATCGTAGACGGCCTGAACCTTCTCCACATGAGCCTCGACGGAGAAATTTTGCAGAGCCTCCTGCTTAGCAGCGCTGGCGATGGCATCCGCGAGCCGGGGATTTTTAAGCAAGTCCGCCACCGCACCCGCGAATGCTTCCGGGTTGTCCGGCTGAACCAGGAAGCCGGTCTCGCCATGACGAATGATTTCACGATGGCCGCCGTCGTCCGCCGCGACGACCGGCGTGCCGCACAGCATGGCCTCGACAAGGGTTCGTCCGAACCCCTCCTCGACGGCCGGGGCCACCAGTACATCGAGGCCCATCAGGCGAGGCTCGATCGGGTATTCGGGCCCCATCAGCATGCACTGCGTTGTGAGATCATACCTCTCGATCCTCTCGACCACTGCCTCCTTTATGCTCCGGTCGCGCGTACCGTCCGTCTCCCCATACATCGGGAAAAAAACTCGTTCCTCAAACCGCTCCCGCAACTGCCGCGCCATCTCAACGAATAGGACGGGTCTCTTGCCCTTCGTGAAATTTGCCACATAGCCGACAATTGCGCAGTCCTGCGGTGCCGAGAAACTGGCCCTCAGCACTTCCCTTCGACAAGTTTTTCGATCCATATCGCACTGAACTGGCGCGAAGGGATTAGCGATTACGGTGCCCTTATCCTTGATAGTCTCCGAACACTGTTCTCTTACGTATCTTGAAATGAAAATTATTTCATCGCCGCATTTTGACGAATACACCAACCGTGACAGCCTCGCCGCTCTCAGGTGGAGCACACACTTGACCCCTGCCATTTTGGCTGCGAGGCTCCAGAGGAAGTGCATGCGCGCATCTTGGGTGTGAACGATATCGATGCGACGCCGCCGAAGAAATAAACTCAGACAGGGCAGTAAACTGAGTGTGGTGACAACATTCCTTCCACGACTTCCTCTGAACGAATCACGCTTCAATGCCGGTGCGCGTTCTGCAGCAATTCCTTTCGTTTCCAAATGGCGCCAAAGGCCGCCATCCCGGTGAATTGCCACGATTGCATGGTATCGTCTATGATCAAGTCCCCGCACCAGCTCCAGAGTCGAGATGTGGCTGCCACCGACGCTATCTCCGACAAAGGGGAACAACACGCGCCGCAATTTAGTCTCCTATCACATACGCAAGAAATTATCGCCGAACAATTCCTTGATATTTCGCATTCCACTCGACGATCAGTGGCACTTTGCCGACTTTCTCACAAAAAATATTAAAGCTGAGGTTATCGCCCACATCGTCGGACACAAGGACCCCTCCGGGATGAAGGCACTCCCACATTGTCCTGTAGCCGAAAGCACGTCCCTTGGGTGACTTGTCCGAATCGTAATGGGCTATATCAAAGGGCTCTTCCGTACGCTTAATCCATGCCAATCCGATTCGATCAATCGTGCGCAACAGGCGCCACTTCGAACGCAGGGACGGCGGCACCGCTGACCCGACCCAATCATCGTTCATTAGAACAAGATAGGGACTATCAACACTAATAAGGTGCCCCTCTTCTATATCCTTGAGGCCCAAAAGTAATGACAAACTAGACCACCCGTATGCCACACCGCTTTCGAGCACCCGACGCGCGCCCATTCCCGTTACCAGCGAATAAAGGAGTGTGACATTGGCGGCTCCACCAAGGCGGGCTGGACACGCATTTGTTCGTTTAGTTGCCGCATCGAATTCCTTTTTAAATCTCTTGGCCACGTCGATTACTTTGAACTGAGGCGGAAGAACATTGCAGTGATTCAGCTCGGAAAGGGAAATTGCGCGCTCAGCGCACCAGTGCTCCGCCAACCGCCGCTCCTCGTGCGATTGCCGGCGTTTCTGCTCGCTCGATCCTGCAAATAGGCGTGAACGAATGTAGTACGCCACAAGCGAAACAATGGCGAACCATAGCAGTGGCCTGTGCCAGTAGTGCAGGAGAATTCTGCAGGCCAAGACGGCGTGTTGAACCAAGTCTAAGATACCACGCATACCTATAGTCCCTGCTCCAATGTCACGACAGCAAGCTTTCTAGATCACAGTCTCGGCCAAGAGGGTCGAAATAGGAACCCACATTGGTCATCCATGAAATGTGGCTGCCACCAACGGTGTCGCCTGCAAATGGAAATAGAACGCGTCTTGCCATATTCCCCGACGCACGTAGCGCGTCCTTCGGTGAATTAATGTTTTCTCCCTTGTACCGTTGTTCGTTAGAAGTCACCATCCTTATTCCATCTGTTTCTGGAAGGTTGATCGATCCGAATCTGTTGGCTGGCTGAACTCGTTTCACCGACTCTCTGTCTGATTCATCAAACTCCGAGGCTGGGTTGTGGAATTTTCCAATATGTCACATCAAATCTTTAGCTCGGCAAGGATTCTTCCATTAACTTCAGCACCGCATCGGAGACTGCGGCGCTGGCGGCGTGTCGCTGTTCGTTCGAATGCGCATTGTAGTTTCCCCATAACAGGGTGGACGGCATGTCAAAAGACTCCGTTAAAACTGCCGCAATGTAAAGCGTCAGAACCGTATCAGAAGCTGGTGGCGAAGAAAGCGCAGACTTTATTGCATAATGAAGGCGGCTAAGATCGGTCTGGTGTACAAGACCTTCTTTGATTGGCAAAAATGGAGAATCCCCGATAATCACGGCCCGTTTGCGCAGCAGAAGTGCTTCCCAGGCTGCTGTTCCCGTGATAACAGCCGTCAGTTCGGCATTCTTGATAAGGTTGAATGTTGAGTGACCCGGCCCCAAGAGCATTACCCGAGGCATACTTGCGATCTGCCGATAGAATCCTCTTGGGCGACGCCCCAACATCGGCTCGTGCTCCTTCACGACAACCCGCATGTGCGCGGGCGTCGCCTTGGCCAACGCCTCGATGATCGAGAGCTGGTCCGTATGCCATGGTGACAATACCATCGTCGAGGCTTCTGGATCCACGTGCAGCGGAAAGTAAATGAATTCGAACGGCAGGCTGAGCGACGTCAAGAACCGTCCTCGCCCCGAATATATACCCCGCCACTGGATCCACAGTTTAAACAATAGACGCTCTGCGTCGAGTCCCGGCCAGCGGCCTCGAGAGAGTTCCTTAACGACATGAATTGGAAAACGGAGGCTCTCGCGAAGCAAGCCCAATGGACGAGCCCGATTCACATAATCCGGTTGCACAGGCTTGTCCCGAAACTCTCTCAGCTGAATTCGCGCTTCTTCCAGGGCTGACGGGATAAACGGTTCTATTCCATCTCGCGCCCGCTCGAACCTTCGCGAAACTCGAACTAAGCGACCTGCCGCATCTTCGTCCACAACATACCGGTCCCCAAAACGTGAATGAGTCAAGCGACAAAACCGTATCTTCCGTACTCTACACAATTCCGCGAGCGCTACAATCGGTGCGCTTGCGACCGCGTAACTAAAAACGATGTTGGGTCTGCATTCCTCAATAACATTCCCGAGAAAGCTGTACAGTCCGCTGATATAACGTTGAGCGTGTTCGGTGGGATCTTTCATGGCCGATCTACTCACCCGATTCGTCGGCCTCAGCAATCCATTCCGTACAAAGCCACGCCCAACTGCTCGGTCGGAGGTAATTATCTTCCCGGCTATTCCTGCGCCACACTCCTGCTCCATTTGTTTTAGAATCTCCATCGAAGATGGAGTCAATAACCAGCTATCTGATTCGCCCTGTAGCCACCAATACCGCCCCTCTAGATCGCTCAATGCAGTCGAAACACGCTCCATGACATCGCGTGGACCAGTACACAGGCCGTAAACGCGTGCACCGCCGCAACGTTCGGAAAGTTTGCGAGCCACATCTCGGCCGAAACCGTCAAACTTCGGCGCGAAGAACATCAGAATTCTATTTTCACTCATGAGCGCTTGCTCTCATTAGTTTCATCCGTGTTATGAGATATCAGGCCAGCGCATTTATGTTTTCGTTTTGCATCGTGTCATCAAGTAATGTTTGGCTACGCGGAAAGTATTCACGTCGCGGCCTGAACAAACAGGACACGCAACGTGTACGAATAATAGAATACTTATCAGTTGATTTGTAGCATAGGCATAACAGTATAGTCTAAAATACGGCGCTATGCAAACAAATCTAGAATGCGAGATGTACGACTTCTCCAAGTGTATTTACATATGAACTCCCTATGGGCTCTTTGCGCCAGGGTTTGACGTTTGGTTGGGTGGGCCATCAACTCATGTAGTGCCCTCACCCATGCTGTCACATCCTCGGGCGCAACTAGGATAGCCGTGTGATCGGGGACTAAAAACTCTCGTATGACAGGCAGATTGGAGGCGATAATTGGCTTTGAATAGGCCATATATTCAAATATCTTCATAGGAGATATCCAGCGAGAAATATCTCCGCGTCCTCCAGCAACAGCTATCTTTGATTGGTACGGCGCAAGGACAACATCAAAAAGCCTGTAGAAATCGGAAAGAGCACTTGGCGGCCGATGCCCATGGAAAAAAAGGTTGTTTGATGGCCTCATGGTTTTGAGACGAGCAATATCCTCGGGTCGCCCGCCGACCAAATGAAAATCCATTTGCGGCAGGGCACGCGCCATTTGGATGATTAGATCTCCGCCGCGACCAGGATAGAGATGACCGACATGCCCAACCTGGAAACGCGCCTGCGGCGAGTGCTTGGAATCGTTGGGATCGACTACATCGGCACCATCCCTGGCTACGACCACCTTTTCTGGCGGCAAACGGGGACAAGCCGAGATGTATGCAGTGCGAAGCGCTTCAGAGATTACAACAAGACCGAGAAAGTGTGCGTGTCGAAACAAACGGCGCTGGATCAGCCAAGAACGCTGGCTGGTTGGTAGTTGATGGCTTTCAAAAATGAACGGATTACCGAATCTAAGGCAGGTCAGCATCCATTCGGCATTTCGCGCATACAGCAGTGCGTCCCCTTTGATCGCGTTTCGAAGAGCAAGCCATCCATGCAAAAGGTGAGCAACATATCCCGTGGGAAAGCCAATGCCTCTCAGCGCCATGAGCAGATGTGGCACCGCCCGATCGGCGAGACGATAGCGTCGAAGGACGAAGCTCTCGGGTACAGCGTAATAACGAAATATCTCTGCGTCATTGCCACCGGTTCCGGCAAGAGCGTGCAGTGTTACAGTATGTCCAAGGCTGGCCATAGCCGCACTCATACGCATCACGTGCACGGCACTCGCCGTGTCGGAGATGATCTGGCTTGTCGAAAGATAGTCGATACGCACGGTTGCTATCCGATCATGGCGGTGACTTGGCGCCGGCGCGTTCCATCTGGCATCCCAAAGAGGTCCAATGCCGGAGCGAACAATATGAGGGATGCTCTCGGCGCTCGTCGTCGGCCGGGAAATGCGATGGGTGGGTTGCCCGTCGGGATCACGCCTTGGTCACTGCCATCCGCATTTCGGCAAGCTGTCGGCGCATTCGAGCACGGCGCGCCTCTCCTCCAGGCGGTAGACGATATCCGCCGCCTGCATCATCGCGGGCTGGTGGGAAATGGAGAGCACCGTGACCTTGCCGGCCAGGCGCCCGACCGTCGCCACGATGCCGGCTTCCGTCTCCGGGTCCAGCGCGGTCGTAGCCTCGTCCAGGATCAGCAGGGCAGGATCGCGGATCAGCGCCCGGGCGATGGCGATGCGCTGTCTCTGGCCGCCGGATAGCCGCGCGCCCCGCTCGCCGACCACCGAGTCCATGCCTTCCGGCAACGCGGCAACGAAGTCCCAGGCCTCGGCGCGGCGGAGCGCCGTCTCCACATCGGTACGGGAAACGTCTTCGTCGCCGAGCGTGACGTTGGCCATGACCGTGTCGTGAAAGAGGAACGTCTCCTGCGGCACGTACCCGATCATGCCCCGCCACGCCGTGGCGTCCACATCGCGCATGGGCAGGTCGTCGATCCAGACCTCGCCCTGCTGGGGCCGCAACAGCCCGATGACGAGGTCGGCGACGGTCGTCTTGCCGGCGCCCGAGGAGCCGACGACCGCGATGAACGCGCCTGCGGGCAGCGTCATCGAGACGCCCTCCAGGACATTCTCCCGGCCGTAGGAGAAGCCCACCTCCCGGAGCGAGATCGCCGAGGCGAGCCGGGGCGCCGTCACGCCCAGGCCGGGTTCCCGCGCCTGCTCGGCGGCCGTGATCGTGGAGCGGAGAAAAGCGAACGCCGGCTGGTTGATGGCGGCAGTCTGGTACTGGCCTTGCAGCAGGCTCACCTTCTGCAGGGTACGCACGAAGAGCAGCGCGAGGACCAGCAGACCGTCGACCGGCTGACCCCATATGGTGACGAAGACGTAGAGCCCACCCGCCACGGCAAAGGCACGGATGACCTCGTGCGACTCGTTCAGCGCCTCGCGGCTGACGACGATCGTCCGCTGGGCCCGGTTGAGTCCGCGCGTATCATCCTCGATCAAGGGGCCCAGGCTTCCCTCACGGGCCATGGCCTTCAGCGGCTTCATGCCCTCCAGTCCCTGCAGGACGCGCGTCATGAAGGATTTCTGAAGATCGGTCTGGTTTCGCCCAGCGCGGCGGGCCATGGCGACGAGCCGGCTCAAGCCAACCACGCCGATTGCGCCGACGACGAGGGCGACGAGCGAGACTTCCCACGATATGGCGACGGACAGCGCCAGATAGATCAGGAGTTGTATTCCACTGGATAGAACACGGCAGGAGGCTACATAGGCGCTGGCCGCCCGCGTCGGCTCGACGCTCACCGCGCTCGCCAGATCGCCGGCGCGCTGATCCACGAAGTGCGTCCAGCGCGCCTGAAGGAGCACACGGATGAACGAGAGCCGCAGGTCCATCGCGACATGGGCGGCGGCGTATCCCACCTGCGCAATGGCAAGCAACATCAGCAGAGATTTCAGGGAGATCGCAACGACGATGAGGACCAGCAGCCCGCCGAGAGACGGCGCCGACCCTGCCAAGGCGAAGACGCGTTCGACGTAAAGCGTGAGCGCACCCCCGGCACTCTCGGCGCCGATCACCAGGCCGATCAACGGCAGCAGCGCCGCGATCCCCACGCCCTCAGCCAGTGCGGCTGCCGTGAGCGCCACCAGCACCAACGTGCTGCGCACCGGATAGGCCGCAAAGAAGTACCGGAACAGTCGGAAGGACTGCTTAAACTCGTGACCGAATGTCATGATCGATGGAACGAAATTGTTGGGTCGGCTTGGCGCAAAGCCGGGTGCCGACAATGCCGGATGCCCGACCTCGACTCCGAAGCGGCGGCGCATGTCATCGAGGGCAAGGACATTCTTGATGGCCTGATCGATAAGCGAGTCCGCCTTCGGCGAGTGCTGAAACCCAAGCGGTTAGCGTGTGCCCGTTCCATAGCCCGCCGGAAACGCGGAACTCCGGCCGATCGCAATCGATGGTCATCGTATCCGGCGTATATGTTTGCAGCTTCACCGCGCCAGCCCCGGCGTCGCGCGCCGCCTCTATGCTTAGGCAAACTGGCGACATGACTGCCACCCATGTGACGGTCTTCGGAAGATAGGTAAAGTAACAAGATTAGGCGCACCCATTGTCAAACAAAGAGATACTTAGAATTTCAGACCAAGCCGCGATGATTTTTTGAAAACGTTCATTGGTTTGGGATTCGCCCCACTTCCGCGCGAGGTGAGAGGAAACATAACGCCACTGAATGGCGAGTTCCCCGGCATCAACACGGCTGCCGAAGCGCATCGAGTTACGGAACGGACGAACAAGACCGCGGAAGATCGCTGTAAATTGCACCAAATTGGATGCATCGACTTCGAACGCGGAGGCGTAATTAAGTGCGCGAACCATGAAATATAGAACATCGAACAGAAACGGTCCAGCGAAAGCCGAGTCGAAATCGATCAGGAATAGCCGATGATCGCGTCGACGCAGCAGGAAGTTACGGAAATGCGGGTCCCCATGGACGAGGCAGGCCGTCGTTTCATGCTGGGCCACAGCGAGCAGGCAACGGCCAATCTCGTCTACCAGTGCCGGATCGTGGAGGTCGTCAAGCCGCAGGTGGCGGCCTTCAATGAATGCTTCATCGTAACGATAGCGCGGTTTTTCTCCTTCCAGTGCGCCGACGGCTGGTATCCACGGAAGGCCCGCCAGGCGACGCTTCGCAGCATGGGCAATGAGAAAGCTTTCCAGAGGACGGCGCCCATGATCGAGCCATTCCACTGAGAGGGTACGGTAGCCGGGCCGAACCCGCCGCAGAGCATGGGAGGTACGGTGGAGAACAGGGGAATCATCGTCGATCAGGTACAGTCTTACGCCGCCCCGCAAGGACGCCGTCGCTAGTGGGCGCCACGATACAAAGGAAAATGTAGCGACCAGCGATTCCGGCAGGCAAGCGACGCGCCAGCTGACGATATTTCCCATGCTAAAATAGAGGTGCCTCCTCAAGTTGAGCTACGTTACACCAATGCGAACATGGCGAATGAAAACATCCGCCAATATATGGGACGCATGATCAATCTCGCCATTGTTACTAATGACACAGAGAAGTTTCGGTGAAGATCGCAATAAATTCGTACGGATATGTTCGTTGTATACAGACCACTGAGCAGTGGTGAGTTCATTCTTCCGGCATGCCGATACCTCGAATGTTACCCAGATTTGAATTGCGAACGCTGGTCGTGGCAGCAGCAAACGCCACGCTGGCTCCCACCATGCGACGCGCGGACGTTGCGCTCTTCCGGCTGTCATGTCGTGCAGTGAAAAATCAAAGAAATAGCGATCGAGCACCGGTACGCGGCCGCAGCTTTTCGCTAGTCGTAGTAATTTTCGCAAACGAAGACGAGCGATAAGGTTGAGAATCCACAAGAAACGCGCGTCATAATTTCTTCGCTCCTCTTGGGTTGCTTGCCCCCTCGGTAACGTCAAGAGCCTGTAGAGGAATGCGCCGCGGTAAAGAGCTCGGAAATGAATGCGCTGTATTGGCAAGCCATGACGAGCGCTCGCTCTATTCAGTAGTGCTGTTTTTCCGGCGCCATCCACTCCCACCAAGATTCCGAATTCGGGTAGACGCAGGGGTGCGAACAGGCGCAAATAGCGAGCATGGAGCCTATTGGCGATATAGGGAAGAAGGGACCTACGACGCCGATAGATACCCCGAGCAGCAAGCGACTCAAGAGCGCCAATGCAGGTTGGTTCCAGATTTTCATTGGTGACTTTGGACAGAAGCTCGTTATCCGAAAGCAACTCTCGATAGGTCTCAAGTCGTCCGCGCACCGCGGATGATTGCAGATCCTTGCGCTTCGTGTAAAGGTGCGTGAGATAAACCAAACTGCCGACTTCCGGCACGAGCTCAAGGAATGTTTCCCGACGTTGCATGTGAGCCTTCAAGTCGGGCCAGGATAATCCCTGCCAGCATTGCAGTCGGTCTCGTGGATCACGCGCCTGAAGTTCGTTCCAAATATCGAGAATCAAGTCCGGGCCAAGTGGGGTCTGCAGCACGTATAACTTCATGTTGATGCGAGTAAATCGCCGTATCACAAAGGACAGATCGGCGTGCATACATGTGTCGTAGAGGAGTTCCGGGAGCCTCTTGAAGGCGTCGGTTGGCACAAGAACGTCTAGGTCGGTGCTCGCCTCCGCAGCGGACCGCGCACGGGGGCGTGCCTCGCATAGAGGCACGCCGCGATCGACTAAGAGAGCAAGGAGGTCGTCGTACTGCAGGGGAGTGCTCACAATTGGCAGGTTCAAACAGCTATTCGGTTCACCGTAAGCCCACGGGCACCGGTTCAAACACCGCATCCGCACAACGTCGCACGGTTGCCAGGACAACGATGAGGACCAGAAGCCCGCCGAGAGACGGCGCCGACCCTGCCAGGGCGAAGACGCGTTCGACGTAGAGCCCCAGGGTGCCTCCACCTCCGTCGCTGTCGATCACGAGGCCGATCAACGGCAGCGGCGCCGCGATGCCAGCGCCTTCCGCCAGTGCGGCCGCCGTAAGCGCCAGCAGCACAAAGGTGCTGCGTGCGGGATAGGTCGCGAAGAAGTGCCTGAACAGCCGCATGGACTGCCGGGTATCGTCGAATCTCATTATCGGCGAGCGGGATCTGTCGGATCAGTGCCCAGTCGATGGGCGTGCCGCGTGCGATGCTGCATGCCGCGCGCCGGCCCAGCACGGCGGGTAGATGTTTGGGCACAAGGCCATGGCCGGGACGGATGATCCTGACATTGCCGCTCGTCAGCACCTCCCCTTCGGCGATATCGGCGACCGCGAAGATCGACCGGCGGAACACGAGGCTGCCTTTCTCGCTCTCCGACCGGGTGTAGTTGACGTCGCCGAGGGCGGCCCAGGCATCGCGGACATCCGCGACCAGCCTCGCCAGTTCCTCCGGCTCCAAGGAAAACGCACTGTCCGGGCCGCCGTCGGACCGGCGGAGCGTCACATGCTTTTCGATCGCCGTGGCGCCGAGCGCGACGGCGGCGGTCGCCACGGTCGTTCCCAGCGTGTGGTCCGACAGGCCGACCTCAATGCCGAAGCGGCGGCGCATGTCGTCGATCGTGCGCAGGTTGGCCTCCTCCGGCGCCGTCGGATAGCCGCTGATGCAATGCAGCGGCATCAGTTGTTCGCAATCGCCGCTGCGGGCCGCCTCCACCGCGTCGGCGATTTCGCCCTCGTCGGCCATGCCGGTCGAGACGATCATGGATTTTCCGGTCCGTGCGGCGCGCGCGATCACGTAGGGCGGGTTCACCGGACCGATCGAGATCGAAGACGCGTTCAGCGCACCAGTTCCCTTACCACCATGAAACACTCCGCCGCCTTCAACCCGGCCGCAGCGCCGCGTACACGGGCAAGCGCCTCGACGGCTTCGAGCGACCTTGCGTGCGGGAACGGGCGCATCTCCGCCGCGTAGGCCTCCAGCGCCCGCACCTTGAGATGAAGGAACGGCTCGATATCGACCCAACGCTGGGGCCGGAACGCGTCGCCCGCGCTTTGCCACTCGGTGCTCGACACCGTTTCGAAGGCATAGACCGCCCTCACCGGCGAGCCTGGCAGAGGGCGGCATGCCGTCACGACCGCCTGATGGACGATGCGATGATCGACGTTCAGGTCGCTCGTGTGGTGCGTATAGACGATCTCCGGCGCCACCGCTTCAACGACGGCCTCGATGGGCTTGATGATGTCCAGCAAGGGCAAGGTATCGAGGCGGTTGTCGGGCAGACCCAACAGGCGCGGCTCTTCCGCACCGATCGTGGACGCTGCGCGCAAGGCGGCGGCCTTGAGGGCGGTCAGTTCCGGTTCTCTGCCCTCCGGTTCACGCCGGGCGGCGCGCGACGTGGTGCCTTCGGCGACGATCACGATATGTACCGTGTCGCCCCTGGCGGCGTGCGACGCCAGTACCCCGCCGCAACCGAGGATTTCATCATCGGGATGCGCCGCGACCGCCAGGACCGCGTGTCTCGAATCAACGGTGTCAGTAGACAAACCGGTCCTCGTCGTAGTGCTTGAACTCGATCACGTTGTTGGACGGGTCGGCGATGCAGAAGCTGCGGTGACGCTCCGGCAAGTCGCCGAAACGCACGAACAGGTCTAGGAACAGCGGCCAACCAGACTCGCGGCAGCGTGCGTAACACGCGTCGAACTCCTCGCCATCGGTGAACGTGATCCCGAAATGGCGCGGATACAGCTTGAGTTCGGGCTCGATCTCTCCGGGCGCCAGATGGCAGACAAGCTGGTCGCTATGGAACTCGAACGTCACACGATCATCGTAGCGCCGCGCCTGTCGGGCCCCCAGTACGTTGCCGTAGAAGGATGCGGCCGCATCCAGATCGTGGGTCGGAATGGCAAGATGGAATATTGTCACCCGCCGATGCCCCCGTCCGGCAGTTCGCCAAGAAGATCGCCGCGCACGACAGCGAGTTGTTCGCGCGAGGTCAGGGTCACGACGTCGGTCCGGTACCCGGTCACCGGCGTCACGTCTTCACCCATCACCATGTGCATGACGATATCGGGAAAGTTGATGCCCGCGGCGGTCGCGAGGAACGAGTAGCCCCAGTAGCGCGGATTGACTTCGACGAAGACGAAATCTCCGCGCGCGGCGTCATGGATGAACTCGGCATTGACGGCGCCATAGTGCGGCCCGGTCGCTTCCATTGCGATCCGCGCGAGTTCCGCGAGGCGCGGTTCCGAGACCGGCACCCCGCCAAGCGCGGACCCGCCCCAGTCATAAGTGGTACGGATGCTGCGCGACATGAACGACGCGAGGCATCGGCCGCGGCCGTCATAGATCGCCTGGGCCATGTAGAGTCGGCCAAGCCGGTAGTCGAGTCGCTCCTGAACCATCTGCCCGGTCGCCCCCTCGCCGAGCGCGACACGATAGGCGTCTAGTTCGTCCACACTGCCGAAGAAGACGACACCATGGCCGCTGCGAGCACGGATCGGCCGCACGATGACCGGCATGGGCGGATTCTCGATCCTGTCGTCCAGACGCCACGAACGCGGCACGGGGACGCCGAGACTGCCGGCCAGCGCGACGGTGGCCAGCTTGTCGGTCGCCGCCATGACCGTGGCATGCGGGGATGCGACCAAGCGCACGCCAGCGGCCGCAAATCGTTCGGCGGCGGCCGAGCAGACAATGATTTCCTCGTCGGCACTGGGCCAAAAAACGTCGGCGTCTTCGGCCTTGCATATCTCCAGAATGCGATCGACATAGGTGGGATCGTAGCCGGACGGGATAACGTGACGGCCCGCGAGCTCGGGCTGATAAAGCGCCGCAACCAGGGCATCGGCGTCACAGCCGACCAGGCGGTAACGGCCCGTCTGGGCCAGCGAGCGCAACAACGACCAGCCACCCGCCCCGCCGCAACAGGTGAAGACGACCGTCGGGTCAGTTCGCATCGTGGCGCCCCGGCAGCAGACCGATGGTGTCGTTGCGTAGACCCAGCCGCAAGGTCTCCAGCGCGATTGCGTCATCGGGCCGGATGTTGCCCAAGTTGACGTTGCTGCCCAGCTCCTTGATGAACCACGCCTGCTGATCCCGTTCCGGCGCCTCGAACAGGACGCGCTCCAGGTCAAGCGTCGGTTCAGATTCCATCTCTGCAATCAACCCCATTCTCACCTCGCCTGTGCGGCGATAGATGCCGGCTCGCCCGCTCTCGCGCCCCTCGGTCACCACCATGAAGGCGCCGGCGTCCAGCTCCTGTTTCATGTGCAGAATCCACTGCGATGGCGGGATGACCGTCTCGGCATCCTTGCTCCCTACTTCGGAAAGCACTCGGAAGTCCCTGGACAAGGACTCGATCAACGCGAGCTTGTCGGACTCCGGCATTTGGATCGAGCCATCGGAAATTTCGATGAGATCGACTTCCAATTCCCCCAACCAACCCACGAGCCGGTCGACGCGGTTCTGAGCGTAGGCTGCCTCGAACAGGGTACCGCCGAACCAGAAGCCGATGCCGTGCCGGCGAAGGAGGTCGAGCTTCTCCTGCAAACAGAGGGTCACGAGGCCGGTACACCAGCCGAATTTGACGTAGTCGATATAGGGGCCGGCCGCCTCGATGAGGTTGGCGAGCTCGCCGCGCGACAAACCGCGGTCCATCACCATTGTAATACCAACTTCGCGCGGCTTCGCAGAGCGCGGTGGTAAGTCGAGAAAATCGCCGTTCAGCACAACCGTGGAACCTCGGGGAGTTCGATTCGACCCAAGTTTGCTACGGCAACATCCCAAAGACAGTCCAAAGGCCGATCGTCTAGAAGACAAACTATAAAACGCAATGGCACGCCATGACCGACGACAAGAATCTCCTCGTTTGGCTCCATGCTACCGAACGTCTCGTCGAGCGCCGCGAACACACGGTGGGCCAATTCGTCGAGCGTCTCGCCGCCGCCGGGACGCGCTGTCGATGGCTGTTGCCTCCACGCTCGCCACGCTTCGGGCTCCTCGCGGGCAATGTCTTCGGCGAGACGCCCCTCGAAGCTGCCGAGGGAGATTTCCCAGAGGTGGGCATCCTCGGTGACCGGGGGCAGCGCGGCGCCAAACAACGCATCCACCGTCTCGCGACAGCGTCGGGCGGGGCTTCTGATGATGCGGTCGGGTCGAGGCAAGGTGGGGCCGAGCGCTTCCGCCGCCATGCGGCCCACCATTGACAAGCCTGGGTCGCGCTGCCCCTGGACACGGGCCGGCGGGCCGTTCCAGTCAGTATGCGCATGGCGCATGGGCACAAGCCCCATGGTTCAGCGTGCCGGCTCGATATCGGTAAAGGTGATGGCGACACCCGCCTCCAGGTCGCGTGCCGCGCGCCAGCCGGCGATGCGACGCCCCTGATCGCTGCCGAGAAGGTCCGCGGGATCGACTTTGCTGGCGTCAATTCGGCGCGGCGCGATGTTGTTCCCGTCGATCGTATCGCCCGTGGCGATGTCCACCATTGCGGTCAGATAACGCCGGCCGACGATTCGTATATCATGCTCAGGTCCTATTGGTGCTTTCACCCCATTTCCCAGCATTGCCTCGGTCCGGCGCACGGCGGCAATATAGGCCTTCATCGTCTCCGGATCGGCCGAGAAGTGATGATCGGGACCTTCCATGGCGTTGTCGAGCGTGAAGTGCTTTTCGAGCCAAGTCGCGCCGAGTGCCACTGCAAGTGGCCCGGCAATAGTGCCCAGAGAATGATCTGAATAGCCGATCCCGAAGCCCGGGAAGGCGGCTATCATGGTGCCGAGTGCCCGCAAGTTCAGGTTCGAGTCGTCAGAGGGATACTGTACGGTGCAGTGCAACAGCGTGATATCATCGGTCCCGTGCGACAATATGTCGGTTGCCCGTTCGATCTCGCCCAGCGTGCTGGCGCCGGTAGAGAGAATGACCGGCTTCCCGGTCTCGGCGGTCGCCTCCAATAGCGGTATATTATCAATATTCGTTGAGCCGATCTTGATCAGCGGAAGGTCTAGATCGACGATTATGGCAAGCCCTGTAAGATCTGAGGCAGTCGAGATCATGGTCACTTTCTTGCCAGCAGCATGATCGCGAATTGCCCGGAAGTCATCGAGACCGAGCTGGCGTTCCTTGAAGATCGGCAGGAACCCTGATCCTGGCGCTATGAACGCATTCGCCGTGAAGCACTGGAACTTCACGTAGTTGGCGCCGCAGGACTCGGCAGCGTCAACTAAGCGTTTCGCAACATCCACGTCTCCGTTGTGATTGATTTCCGCTTCTGCGATGATTCGAGTAGGATGTGTCACGGCTAGCCTCGCGGTTACTGTTGAAGTTGAACGCGGCATCACTTGTACTATTTTGCGTGTTCTTGCGTTGACGAAACAAACCATTGCACATCTTCATTCTCATCCGCTTTCAGACAGAGCATGAAGCGCCTTCCCCGATGATGGAAATAAGCCGGATACCTCTCCGGGTCGGCAACGCGCAGCAGATCGAACTGCTCCGCGATGGAGAGGTCGGGATCCAATCGGCTGTCGCACGGCGTGCGGCGTGGATAGAACGTCGCTTCTCCGCTCTGCTCGGCGCCCTCCGGTGGCGCCGTTTCATCGAGAAACCGCCGGCAGAGCTCCAGCGTCTTCTCGCCCTGGAGAGCGCGCCATTCCTCATATGTTTCGTTGCCCCTCAACGCGATTGCGTCACGATAGATGACCGGTCCAGCGTCGACACTGCCGGTCGCCTCGAACAGGCAAATCGGTATCGACGTTCTGCCTTCGAGGATTTGCCATGTCATGGGGGAAAATCCCCGCCCTTTGGGCAGGGCGCTTTCGTAAACAACGAGATTGAACCGATTCCGACTCAGCAGTCGTTCCGGGACTATCCCCACACATCCGAGCAGAAAGGCAACATCGCTCTCCGGCAGATCTTCGACGTCACGAACCAGTTCCGCTCTATCGCCATTGCGGCAAAGCTCGCTGACAAGATGCTTGGCATACGGCAGAAACCAGCTTTCGTTGTCGACTAGGGTCCGGACTCATTACAGCCACCAGATGACGGCGGCGGCAAGGGCGATTGCTGCGATGAAGTTTTTGATGTTGCGGTCGAAGCGGGTGGCTATACGGCGCCAGTCCTTGAGGCGGCAAAACATGCGCTCGATGATGTTGCGCTGCCTGTAGACGGTCTTGTCATAATGGTATTGGACCTTGCGGTTCTTGCGCGGTGGGATGACGGCCGTGGTTCCGCGTTCTGCCAGCCAGTCGCGCAGGGCTTTGCTGTCATCGCCCTTGTCGGCGACGAGTTCGGCGGCGGGCGGCATGGCTTCGATACAGCGCTGGGCGAGCTTGCAATCATGGACGTTTCCTGGTGTCAGGAGCAGGACGAGGGGCCTGCCTTTCGCATCGCAGACAGCGTGGAGCTTGGTGTTGCGGCCCCCCTTGGTGCGGCCGATGCCATGGGCCAAGGCCCCCCTTTTCCGCCGCCGGCGCAGCGATGAACCTTGATGCAGGTTGAATCGATGAACAGCCGGTCGGGGGCGTCTTCGCCGCCCGCCAGCGCACTGAATATCCGTTCCCAGATGCCGCGCTCCGCCCAGCGTACAAAGCGGTTGTAGAGCGTCTTCTTCGGTCCGTAGACCTCACGCGGACAGTCGGCCCAGCGCCCGCCATTCCTCAGGGCATGGACGATCCCGCTCAGCACCCGGCGATCGTCAACGCGCGCCATGCCGCGCGTATCCGTCGGCAAAAGCGAAGCGATCCGAGCCCATTGCGCATCCGAAAACCAAAAGAAATCCGACATTTCCATCGCCTCCTCGCTGGAGACAATGAATCATGCCAGCCCCGCTTTGGGAATCCCCTTAATGGGTCCGGACCCTAGAACCTCAATCCGCCGCGGCTTGGCCCAGGTTGAATCGGTCACGGCACGGCCATCTCTTGAGCCGCGGCGTGTTGGTTCCGAGCGGCATTGATGGCAGTCAATGCCGGCCTGTCCCCGAGCAGATCCACAATATCGCGCGTCGTGAACGCCGGGTCGGCGGGGTAGAGAGCGGCGTAAACCTCGCGCACGAGCTCGAGGTCCTCCGGGAAGTCCACGGTCCAGCGAAGATGAGACTGATCGCTTTCCTGGCATAGCTGGCCGATGGTGAAGCGACCGCTGTTCCAAAGATGCGGCATCACATGTTCGCGCTCGAACGGTGTGGTGGCGTTGCGCCACGCCTGTTCAAGACAGGGATAACGGCAAACCTCCGCGTCGAGTCCATGCGGGAACGTGCGTATGCGGGAGTTCGAGGTGTAGTCGAAGCCGCCTTCGAGGTGGTGCTCAACCACGCGATCGATCACGTCGGCGTCCGCCAGCGGACAATCGGCCGTCAGCCGAATGAGATGGTCGGGCGCATACGGTCTGGCGGCCTGCACGAAACGGTCCAGTACATCGTGCAACGAGCCGCGGAAGCAGTCGATCGCGTCGTCCGCGCACAACCGGGCGATCACGTCGTCGGAGGGCGACGTGCTGGTCGCGACCAGGAGCCTGTCGAAGCTCTGCGCCCGGCCGACACGCTCCAGCTGCCGCAGCAGCATGGGGCGGTCCAGGATCGGGGCCATGACCTTGCCGGGCAGTCGCGTCGACGACATGCGCGCCTGCAGGATCGCCAGAATCATCGGCTTGCCAATCGCCTCGTCGAAGCGGACGGGAGTCTTGCACGACGAGGACGCACGCCGCGGCCCGGCAGGGAGACTGCAGCCCTCGACACGACCTCCTGCGTAATCGCGGCGGCCACCATGGAGACGCCCTGTCCGTCGCAAATCGCCTCCGCCGCCCGCGCCATGGTGTAGCGTCGGGGGGCATCGTCGCACAGCGCAGCGATCCGGCCGGCGAGGGCCTCCACGGTCACCGTACCCGCTTCCCCCACCAACTCGACCGCACCGGCTGTTGCGAGGTTTCGGGCGATGTGACGCTGATTGTCGGCCGTGACGACGACCAGCGTCGGCAGGCCCAGGCAGCAGCGCTCCCACGAAGTGCCACCGCAGGCGCCGACCGCAAGATCCGCTTCCGTCATCAGCGACGCCATGTCGCGGACCGATCGGTGCACGGTCACTGCGGACGATACCGAGGCGGCCAGCCGGCGAATTTCCTCCCAGTTGCGCGAGGACGCGCCGACGACGACATCGACGGAGAGCGCCGGGCACGCTTCGGCCACGGCCTGAAGTGCCAGCATCGTGGCGCCGGTCGAGTCCGCCGCGCCAAACGACAGCAGCAGCCGCTGTGCCGGAGCCGCGCTTTCCCGCCGCGCCAGCGCCCGGCGCCGGTGCTGTCGGAACTGGGGCCGCAGCAAGGCGAAGCGGGCACCCAGCAAGAGCCTGCACTCCGGGCCGGTCAAGGCACGGTAATCCGACTCCTCACGGCCGTGGGTCTGATCCAACAGGATATCGACACGATGGCGCCGATTGGCAAGATCGTCGATCGCCAGGATCGCCGCCGCCCACGGCCTGCAGCGTTGCTCGAAGGCCATGTCGCGCCCGTAGTGATCCACGACCAGCAGCGCCACCCCGTCGGGCCAGTGTTCCGTCAGGGCTGTCGTCTCGTCATCCTCCTCCAAGACCAGAATATCCTCGGTGGCCTCGGCCAGCGACGTCACGACGGACAACGCCTGGTCATTGACGGCGAAGCCCACGTGCCATCCCGCTTTCGCGAGTGCCGCGGACAGTGTCAGGCAACGCATGACGTGACCGCCGCCGATCTCTTCCGACGCGTCGGCGCGAAATACGGCCGTAGGTCGTTCAGCAGTCATGGCCAACTAAACCGGCATCGGATGGTGTCGTCCGTCACGCCCACTGGGCCAGGCATGGGTGTCGTTCGTTGTGCGCCGTTTCGACGGCGGCCTCTCGGATATGGGCGACGGCCTCGATAGAGGACGCAGCGCGCCGCCGGTATCGCGGATCGCCTGCATGTGGCGGCGCGCGACGTAGCCGGCCGCACCGATCAAGCCGAAGTCCGTCCCGTTCATGGTCTCTTCGTCGTCATTGCTGCCGTCGATCGGCCACGCTACCGCCGTTCGGGTGAAGCAGCCTCCACCCGTTTGCATAGTCCCATTCGGCGCCGGCCGAGGGCCGGCACCGGTCAGGCGGCCGCGACGACCACCCGTCTCGGAAGCCGGGCCGGAACCCGGCCGCCCAGCACATCCAGCAGCACCTCGACCCGCTCGCCCGGCGCGAGGCGCAGGACCACCGCCGCGCGCTCGGAGAAGGGGCCGGCTGCGATTGTCACTGCATCGCCCGGCTGCAGATCGGCCGGTGCCGCCGTGCTGAGGCCGTCGGCCCCGGTCGCGTCCCGCAGTGCGGCGACGAAACCCTCGGGCAGCGCCTGCGGGTGCGGGCCGTCGGCGAGCAGCCGCCGCACCCCGAAGGTGCCGTTGATTGCGCGCCACGCTTCGCGCGCAATATCCAGTTCCACGAACAGGTAGCCGGGGAAGAGCGCGCCGCGCACGGTCTCGATGTGCCGTGCGTGCCGGCGGGACCGCTCCATCACCGGCAGCCAGACCCGATACCCCTGGCGCGCCAGGTTCGTTTCCGCCCGGCGCTCCTGGTGCGGCCGCGCATGGACCACGTACCACTTGTTCATCGGCGCCCCCCGAGCGGCTCCTCCGCCGGCGGCGTGAAGTCCATCGGCTCACGCACGATGCGGAGGAAGGGCGGCGCCAGCACTTGCCGGTCCGCAACCGCGCCGCGCAGCCGCTCGAACGCCTCCTGCGGATGGCGGGATTCGGTGATCACCAGCGCATCCCAGGCTTCCGCCTCGTCCAGCGAGCGCAGGACCGGCAGGCCGTGCAGGCGGTCCGCGTTGGCCTCGCAGTCCAGGATCCCCACCAGTTGCGCGTCCGCCTCGATCGCCGCCAGCAGCGTGATCTCCGCGACCTCGCCGCGCCCCACCAGGACGAAGTGGCCGAAACCTGCCCTCTGCCCATTCTGGAAGAGCAGCCGGTACTCCCGCCGCGCCATGCGGAAGAAGGCCAGCGACGTATCGAGATACTGCGCGACGAGGCGGCTCTTCTCCTGGAACCCCTCGGACGTCACGTAGTAGACCCAGCGCTTGTAGGGGGCGGCCTTGGCCTTCACCAGCCCCTTGCGCACGGCCCGCTTGAGCAGCGCGTTGACCATCCCCACCGAGATCGAGAGGCACTTGGCGAGCGCCGGCTGCGTCACGACCTCTCGCTGCTCCAGAGCGGCGAGGAGCTCGATCTCGGTCTGGATGCCAGTCTTGTCGGCCATCGGCTATCCTGAGGTTCATGCCTTGAATAAGAGATCGGCAACGGATAGTCAACCGCGGCCTCGACACCCATGAGCGGCGCGAACCGGTGCCAGATGGTTCAACAAGTTGCGGCGTGGCGTGGATGACCGCGCTCATCGGGCGCTTTCTGGCCGGCCGGATGGAGCCTCCGTTCCCCGGCGCTCGGCGATAATGGCCCTTGCGATTCGGCCTACCGGTACCGATATCCTTTTCTGCACAAAGCACGAACAATTGGTGTTGGGCGGGAGGCGATGATGGCGCCGGAGGAGGAGAGGCGCGACGGCCCGGAGTTCGGGGACGACGATTTCGAGGGGCGCGACCTGCTGGTTGGCCGGCCGGAAGGGGCGGAGGGCAGGCCAACTGCCGGCGCCATGCGAGCGCCGCCAGCGGCACAGTCTGCGCAACCCGGTGCGCACGACGAGGCCATCCGAGAAAACCTTGAGACGGTACGGACGACGGCGGGCCGGATCGACGCACTCCAGGACGCGCCGGGGCCAGAGCACGAGACGGCAGAGACGCTGGCCCGTGAGACGGCGGCGCTGACGCAGGCTGTCGAGGACGTGCGCGGCGCGCTCGCGAAGGCGCTCTCCAGCGCTTCCATCAGGACCGCCATCGTCTGCCGAGGGTAGAAGTGCAGCCACAGCAACCGGGAGTAGCCCAGGACGACCACCAGGGCATGGCGGAGATGAAGCAGGCAGCGACGGTGCTGGACAGCAGTCTGCGCGTTCACATCGAGAACATGTCCCGCTTCACCCAGAGGCAGCGGTGGCGTCCCTGGCTGGTGGGTCTCGCCATTGCGGCCGCGTCGTTCGTCTTCTTCGCGCTGGGCGCGGTGTTGCAGCGGGAGACCGACGTCGTGTCCTTCGGCGATCCGCGCCACGAGTGGACGAGCATGTCGTGGAGCACTACGCGCCGCTGCTCGCCATCTGCGCGTCGAAGGCGCGGCTGGACGAAGAGCCCGTCGGGTGCCGGCTGGAAATCGATCCATCGCTGGACGTGACGGTTCCCTTCTACCCTGGAGGAACCCTGACCGCCACGCCGTCCGAGGAACAGTTCGATCCCGCTGCGGAACGGTAGGAAAGCATGGTCGCGAGCGTCACGCGCCTGAAGGCCGCCGCCATGACGGTGCACTACTTCGAGGCGGACGGCTATTACGCGAAGAACGACCCGGAGCACCGCAAGGCGAGTGGCTGGTACGGCGAGGCGGCGGCGTTGCTCGGCCTGCACGGGCCGGTCAAGCCGAAACGCTTCGAGGATGTCCTCGCAGGATACGTGCCCGGCACTGACCTTCGCCTAGGACGGCTGCGCGACGGTGAGCACCAGCACCGGCCGGGCGTGGACGTGACCTTCTCAGCACCCAAGTCGGTATCGCTGGAAGCGCTGGTCTATGCGCCCGGCCGTACCGGGGCGCGGGTGGTGCGGGCGCACGACGAGGCGGTGCGCGCCACGCTCGGCTTCATCAAGACGGAGCTGTTCCAAACCCGGAGCTATGACCCGGCGACAAGCCGTCGACCGCGTGTGCAGGCCCACGGCATGGCGGCGGCGACCTTCCGCCACCTGGCGAGCCGCAACCTCGACCCTCAGCTGCACACCCACGCGGCGATCGCCAACATGACACGCGGCCGGGACGGCGGCTGGCGGAGCGCCGAGTTCACCCCGGTGGAACGGTCGAAGCTGCTGATCGGGGCCTACTACCGCAACGAGCTTCGAGCCGGGCTGGAGAAGATCGGCTACGCTACGGTACCGACACTGGTGGGCCGGATACCGGGGTTCGAGATCGCGGGCTACCAGCGGCCCGTGCTGGAGGCGTTCTCGACCCGTCGTCGTGAGCTTCTCGACTACATGCAGGACCGGGGCTGGGAGAACACGCCGGCGCGGACACAGCAGGCGGCGCTCTACACACGGCAGCGCAAGGCGGAGCCAGAGCGGCAGGTTCTGCATGAGACGTGGCAGGCGCGGGCGCAGGAGTTCGGCCCGGCGCGGGACCGGGACGCGGTGCGGGGCCGCAACGGCGTCCGCGCATCGGCCTCCCCTCAGAGTGAGCTGCGTGCGCAACGGTCCGCGCTGGCGGTGGTGCGGCGCGCCGTCGAGCATCTGGAGGAACGGCGCACCGTGTTCTCGGCCAACGATTTGCGCGCCTGGGCGCTGGCGCACGGGGGCGGCCGGCATTTGCTTGAAGCGCTGGATGGCGGCATCGCCCAGCTGCGGCGGGACGGGCACCTGATCGAGGTGACGTGTCAATGGCGGAGCAAGAAGGGACCACCGTGGCGGTGTAAGAAGGGACCGCTTGGCGGCTGCGGGCTTGTCCCCGTAGTCCATGGGCGGGCCCCGCGTGCGACGCGACGTGCCCTCAACAGGCCGACGCGGCGGCGCGCGCGGGAGGGACCTGTGGGCCCATGGGGTCAAGCGTGGGTTGGGTGGTCGGTTCAGTTCGCCGTCGGGGTTTGACGCCTGCGGCTCTGGTTGAGCCTGTAGCTCTCGCCATTCATCTCGAGGATGTTGACGTGGTGGGTGCGGCGGTCGAGGAGAGCGCCGGTAAGCCGCTCGGAGCCGAACACCTCGGTCCATTCGTCGAACGGCAGATTGGTGGTGACCAGGGTCGAGCCGCGCTCGTAGCGCTGGCTGAACACCTCGAACAGGAGCTCGGCACCGGTCTTGGACAGCGGCACGAAGCCGAGTTCGTCGACGATCAGAAGCTTGTAGGTGGCGAGCTTCTTCTGGAACCTCAGCAGCTGCTTGTCATCGCGGGCCTCGATGAGCTCGTGGACCAGCGCGGCGGCGGTGATGAAGCCGACCGAGAGGCCCTTCTGGCAGGCCGCCAAGCCGAGACCGAGGGCGATGTGGGTCTTGCCGGTGCCGCTGTTGCCGAGCGCGATGAGGTTCTCGCGGCGCTCGATGTACGCGCAGCGGGCGAGCTCCAGGACCAGCGTCTTGTTGAGCGAGGGGATGACCTTGAAATCGAAGCTATCGAGGCTCTTGATCACGGGGAAGCGCGCCGCCTTGATCCGCCGCTCGACCATGCGGCGCTCGCGGTCGATCAGCTCGAGCTCGGCCAGACGCAGAAGATAGCGAACGTGGTCGACGCCTTCAGAGGCGCACTGCCGGGCGATCTTGTCGTACTCCCTCAGGACCGTCGGCAGCTTCAGCCTCTTGAGGTGGTGGACGAGCAGCAGCCGTGGTGTGTCGGTCATGCGCCGAGCCCCGACAGCAGGCTCATGTACGACTTGGCAGACGTCGTCGCGACCCGGGCGCGCGGCAGGTACGGATAGACCTCGAGGTTGAGCCGGGGCGGCCGCCGCTCGATGCGGCACAGTACCAGGTGCTTCACCGCATCGAAGCCGATGGCGCCGAGCCTGAGCGCGTCGCCGGAGAGTGTCAGATATCTTGTGTAAATGAGTGCCGTGGGTCCAATATTTAGTATGGGAGGACCTACGATGAGGACTATCAGACCTGAACTTCTGGACGAACTTCTGGCCGATTACGAGAAGCCGGATGACCTGCTGGGCGAAGACGGGCTGTTCAAGCAGCTCAAGGCGGTGCTCTTGGAGCGGGCGCTTGACGCCGAGCTGAGCGATCACCTGGGCTACGAGAAGGGTGACCCGGCCGGTCGCGGCACGGGTAACAGCCGCAACGGCTACTCGGACAAGACGGTGCTGAGCGAGGATGGCGAGATCGATATCGCCGTGCCGCGCGACCGCACCGGCACGTTCGACCCGCTGATCGTGCCCAAGGGCGAACGCCGTCTCGAGGGCTTCGACGATCGCATCGTGTCGCTGTATGCCCGCGGCATGACGGTGCGCGAGATACGTGGCCATCTGCAGGAGCTTTACGGGGTCGCGGTTTCGCCGGACCTGATCAGCCGGGTCACCGACGCGGTACTCGAGGAGGTCCGCGAATGGCAGAACCGACCGCTCGATGCGGTCTATCCGGTGGTGTTCTTTGACGCGCTGCGGGTCAAGATCCGCGACGAAGGCCTGGTGCGCAACAAAGCAGTCTACGTTGCACTGGCCCTCACCGCTGAAGGCGAGAAGGAGGTTCTCGGGCTGTGGATCGAGCAGACCGAAGGCGCCAAGTTCTGGCTCAAGGTGATGAACGACCTCAAGACCCGCGGCGTCGCTGACATCCTGATCGCCGTGGTCGACGGCCTCAAGGGCTTCCCCGAGGCGATAACAACGGTGTTCCCCGAGACCACGGTGCAGACCTGCATCGTGCATCTGATCCGCAGTTCGCTGGCGTTCGTGTCGTGGAAGGACCGAAAGAGGATCATGCCCGATATCAAGGCGATCTACCGCGCCGAAACCGCCGAGACCGCGGCGGCCAAGCTCGACGAGTTCGAGGCCAAATGGGGCGAGCGCTATCCGGCGATCGCGCCCAGCTGGCGCCGCGCCTGGGAGCAGGTGGTGCCGATGTTCGCGTTCCCGCCGGCGATCCGCAAGATGATCTACACCACCAACGCGCTGGAGAGCCTGCACCGATCTTTGCGCAAGATCATCAAGACACGCGGTAGCTTCCCCAACGACGAGGCGGCGGTCAAGCTGTTGTTCCTGGCGATCCGCAATGCCGGTGTCGGCTGGAAACGGCCTATTGAATGGACCGCCGCAATGGGGCAGTTTGCGATCCTGTTCGAGGATCGCTTTCCGGCCTCAGCGCGCTGAGGCCGGAAACAATGTCGCCCACGGCGTCACTTACACAGACAATCGGACACACCCCGGCGCCGACCGCACCCTCGACCTCCTCGAGCCGGAAGCTCTCCAGCAGACGGCGCACCTGGACGGACTCGCGCTTGCCCGCCTTGCCCATGCGGGCTTCGAGCAGGCGTCGCAGAGTGATGAAGGCCTCGGGCAGGTCCCAGCCCGCCAACGGCGCGGCCTGGTCGAGGGCGCCGATCTTCTGCTCGATCAAGGGTAGGTAATGCAGCGGGTCGAAGATCAGGTCCTCGCTGTCGTAGGACCGGCGGTGCCGGGCAATCACCTCCGCGCCGCAAGAGATAACGACCTCGTCGACGGAGCACCGGATCAGCACCTCGCGGTGGCCATAGGCCACGGGCACCGAGTAGTCGTTGCCCCGGCAGCGCACCAGCGACAGCGAGCTCACCCGTCCAGTGCGCTTGTCGCAGGCATCGTATGGTGCCGGGGGGAGAGGCAAGAAGGCTTCCCGGTCCCGTGCGAGGCGCTCGCCGATGGTCTCCTTGTGACCCCGCAGCCGCGCCGCCTGGCGCCGGCGGCACTGTCCCGCGAGAGCATCGTTCAGCGCCTCGAAGCTCTCGGCCCGCGGGACGGGGACCCGGAAGGTCCGCCGGATGAAGCCGACCAGTCCCTCGACCTTGCCTTTGTCGTTGCCCTTGCCCGGCCGGCCGAACCTGTCCTCGAACAGATAGGGGGATTGAAGGTCCGTGAAGACGCGCGTTCGCTGCCGCTTGCCATCTCCCAGTATCCGGGCGACTGCCAGCTTGGTGTTGTCGTACAGGATGGATGTGGGAACGCCGCCGAAGAAGGTGAATGCCGCATTGTGACCATCGCAAAAGGCCTCGGTCGTCTCCGCCGGATAGGCTTTCACAAAACAACCATCGCTGTGGGGAAGGTCGAAGGCAAGGAAGTGGACCTTGCGCGACACGCCGCCGATCACCGCCATCGCCTCACCGAAGTCCGCCTGGGCGTGACCGGGGGAATGGACGAGCGGCACAAACACCTCACGTGACCGAAGCCGCCGCTCGCGAACGGAGTCCTTCACGATGGTGTACCCGCCCGTAAAGCCGTACTCGTCCCGGAGACGGTCGAAGATGCGCTTTGCAGTGTGCCGTTGTTTGCGGTGACTGGTCCGATCATCCTCCAGGATCCGATCGATGATCCCCGTGAACGGATCCAGCTTCGGTCGCCGGGGCGGCGTGCTTCGGCGATATCCTGGCGGCACCGAGAACGACAGCATCTTGCGGACCGTCTTGCGGTCCACACCAAACACCCGCGACGCCTCGTGGACGCTCATCCTATCGACACGGCACGCCCGCCGAACCCGTGCGTACAAATCCACTCGATACATCCCCCCGCCTTCCAGTCAGAGTAACTCTGACCGAAGGCTATAGACGGTCCCCTTTTGGTCCGCCACAGCCGGATCAACCGGCCGCTTCAGTGGGGGATTATTGCGCCGCCGTTCTCATCGTGACGCTCTCGCGGCAGGCGTCCGGGACGGTGATGGTGGACTATGCGACGGCGGACGGCAGCGCGACGGCGGGTGCGGACTATACCGCGACGAGCGGCACGCTGACCTTCCAGTCCGGTCAGACGGTGAAGACCGTCAAGGTTCCGGTGCTGGAGGATGCCCATGACGACGGCGGGGAGACGCTGACGCTGAGCCTCGCGAACGCCTCGGGGGCGCGGATCGAGGACGGCGAGGCGACGAGGACGATCGAGAACACGGCCGCAATCCCCAAGGCGTGGCTGGCGCGCTTCGGGCGGGTAGTGACGGGCCAAGTGTTGGATGCGGTCGAGGCGCGACTGAAGGCGCTGCGCACGCCGGGCATGCAGGCGAGCCTCGCCGGGCAAGCGCTGCCGTCCTGGAACGACGAAGCCGCCGCGGGTGACGACGCTGCATCGGGCGGGACCTTGTCCGGCGTCGATGCCGGAAGCCGCGACGCGATGGTGGCGCTCGGCTCGTGGCTGGCGCAGGCCGGGGAGGACGGGACCGGAGCGCCCGGGACCGGAACATTCGGGCCGGACGACGAAACACGGCTGGAGTCCCGGACGCTGACCGGGCGCGACTTCGTCACCGGCACGTCGTTCGCGTTGACCGGCGGGTCGGCCGAGGGCGGCGGCTTCGCCGCGCTCTGGGGCCGGGGCGGGATCGCGCGCTTCGACGGCCGCGAGGGCGATCTCGCGCTCGACGGCGAGGTGGCCACCGGGTTGATCGGCGCGGACTGGACGTCGGCGCGCTGGACGGCGGGGCTGGCCGTGGGCCATTCGCGCGGCACGGGCGGCTATCGCTCGCCGGGGGACGCGGGCGACATCGATGCGACGCTGACCGGGGTCTATCCCTATGCCGGGCTGATGCTGAGCGACCAGCTCTCGGTCTGGACGGCGGCGGATCATGGCGTGGGCGAGGTGACGGTGACGCCGGAGGGCCGGGAGGCGCTGACGGCGGCCCTCACGATGACCACGGGCGCGGCCGGGATGCGCAGCGAGCTGCTCGAGCCGGAGGACGCCGGCGGGACGGCGCTGGCGGTGAAGACCGACGGACGTTTCACCCGGACCTCTTCGGAGGCGGTGAGAGGGCCGGCATCGGCGGGAGGCAATCTCAATGCGGCGGATGCCGATGTGTGGCTGCTGCGCACGGGCGTTGAGGGCGCGCGCCGCTTCGCGCTCGGCGAGGACGGGACCACAATCACACCCTCCTTCGAGATCGGGCTGCGGCTCGACGGCGGCGATGCGGAAACCGGCTTCGGCGCCGACCTCGGCGGCGGGCTCGCCTTCGCCGATCCCAAGCGCGGCCTCTCGCTGGAGCTGAAGGCCCGCGGATTACTCGCCCACGAGGCGTCGGGGTTCCGGGAGTGGGGCGCGAACGCGGGGCTCGCCTGGGGGACCTGCGGCCGGGGACGGACCGGGGTCTCTCGCTGTCGCTGCGCCAGGGCTGGGGCGCCTCGCCCACGGGCGGCATGGACGCGCTGCTCGGGCGCGAGACGCTGGCCGGGTTCGCCGCGAACGACAACGGGTTCGAGGCGTCGAGCCGCCTGGAGGCGGAGATCGGCTACGGCATCGCGATGTTCGGCGGCGTCTTCACCGGCACGCCGCACGCCGGCTTCGGACTCACCGACACGGGCCGCGACTACCGGCTCGGCTGGCGGCTGACCTCGGCGGTACCCGGGGACCCGGGTTTCGAGGTCGGTCTCGAGGCGACGCGCAACGAGAACGACAACGCGGCGCCCGAGCACGGGGTGCAGCTGCGCGCAACGATCCGCTGGTAGGCATCCGAAGGGCCGTTCATGGCCGCCGACGGAGCACGTCCGGCCCCGTGCGCCCTCACCGGGCGATGTGCCCCCGCCGCTTCCGGTCGCACCGGCGGAACCAAGTTCTGGTTCCACGGCCTGCGCAACTGCTTCATCACGGTGGCCAAGCGTGAGTTGATGCTGCCACGCTCCCTGACCAAGCGGCTGGTCAACCACGCCCGGCCCAGCGACGTGACCGAGGGCTACGCGGCCGTCTGGACCGTCGAGCAACTCCGCGAGCCCGCGCAGAGGATCGCCGACCGGATAGACGAACTGATGAACGCGGTCGCGCCCAAGCCTGCGCGCGCTGGCAGCGCTTGTATTGTCGGATGACTGATCGGCTCTCGCCCGAGGAACGCAGTGCCCAAATGCGGCGCATCCGCAAGGTGGACACGAAGCCCGAGTTGGCCGTACGGCGAATAACACACCGGCTGGGATACCGTTTCCGTCTCCACCGGCGTGACCTTCCGGGTACTCCAGATCTTGTCTTTCCCCGTCTGAGGAAAGTCATATTCGTGTACGGATTTTTCTGGCATCAGCATGACTGCCACCTGGGCGCCAAGCAGCCGTCCACTAACGCGGCCTACTGGTTGCCGAAGCCGGCACGGAACGTCGAGCGGGACAGACTCGCTAGGAAGCGGCTTGAGGATGACGGCTGGGGGATCTTGGCGATCTGGGAATTCGAGACGAAGACGCCGGACCTTGTCACAACGCTGGTCGGGGATTTTCTCGGGGACGACTGTTGGCGGCAACCGTAAATCTCACATTCTTGGCAATCCAAAATCGCACAGTTTTGGCTTGTCGATGACGGCGCGCCGGTCCGCTCTGTCGGCTTGGTCAACAGAGCGGGAACGGTGCGCGGATGCATGGATGGGAGACCAGGATGTTGTTGAAACACTACTTGGATCAGGGCGTCTCGAAGGCGGAGCTGTCGAGGCGGTTCGGAGTAAGTCGTGGGACGATCCACTATTGGCTCAGGACGGGGCAACTGGACCGGGATCCGTCGGCCGGTGCAAGAGGGTATGCACCGCGTCCGCCGGTGACCCACAAGCTGGATCCCCCTACAAGGGGGTCATTGACGCGCGTCTTGAGGCATACCCGAAGCTCTCGGCGAAGCGGCTGTTCGACGAGGTCCGCGCGGCGGGCTAGCAGCCGCGGCTTGTGGACGACCATCGCCTGATCGCGGCCTGATGCCTTCAGCGCCATTTCCAAAGTGGCGGTGACGTCCTCGGCATTCATGGTCGTGCAGAGCTTCCAGGCGATGATATAGCGCGAGAAGTCGTCCAGGATGGTCGAGAGAGATAGAACCAGCCCCAACCGATGACCTTCAGACAGGTGAAGTCGGTCTGCCTGAGCTGGTTGGCCCGGGTTGTCTTCTCCTTGAACTCGTCCGCCGCCTTGATCACCACGAAGGCCGGGTTGGTGATCAGGTCATGGGCCTTGAGCAAACGATAGACGGATGCCTCCGACACGAAATCTCCTCCGGGATCGAGGCCGACTGGCGTTTTTCCATCCAGACGTCTAGATCGGCACGCAGATATCCCAATCACTTATACCAGTTTGTATTAAGTGCGACTCATTATGGGGATTCCCAAAGGCTCGAAAGTCTGAATCGATGGGGTGAACTGATTGGGAGGTTCACCATGGGCAGAGCGATTGCGTTACGGGAGGATTTTGACGGTCCGGAGTTGCGGCAATTGGCGAAGGCGTCGAAGGATGCAGGATAACGCCGCCGGCTTCTTGCGCGGGCCGAGATTTACGATGGTAGTAGACGCACGGACGCGGCTCGGCTCGGCGGTATCGGACTTCAGGTAGTCCGTGACTGGGTTCTCCGGTTCAATGCCAAGGGGCCGGAAGGTTTGATTGGCGGCGAGTCGACGGGCAAGCTGCCCAAACTCAACATCTCGCACCGTCGGGCGCTTGCAGAGATCGTGGAAAATGGGCCGATTACAGCGATCCATGGGGTGGTGCGTTAGCGCCTTGCGGACTTGGCGCGGTGGATATTCGAGGACTTCCGCATCTCGTTGGATTGTTCGACAGTGAGCCGTGAGTTGAGGGCCCTGGGGTTTTGCAAGATATCGGCGCGGCCGCGCCACAAAGGGCAGAACGAGTTCGCCGTCGAGGATTTTAAAAAACTTCTCCGCCGAGTTGGAAGAAATTCGCACCGGCCTCCCGGCCAACACCGTCGTAGAGAGTTGGTGGCAAGACGAGGCTCGGGTCGGCCAGAAGACCAAGCTCACGCGGCGTTGGGCTCGACGCGGCAGTCGTCCTACGGCGCCCCGGGACCACCGCACGAAGTCAGCCTATATCTTCGGCGCTATCTGTCCCGCGCGCGGCGTCGGCGCCGGTCTCGTCCTGCCCCGCTGCAACACCCAGGCCATGCCATGGCATCTCGATGAAATCTCGTCCCAGGTGACGCCGGGCGCCCCCGCCGTGCTCATCCTCGATCGGGCCGGATGGCACACCACCGGAAAACTCGATATTCCCTCCAACATCACATTGCTGCCTTTGCCGCCAAGGGCGCCCGAACTGAACCCTGTCGAAAACATCTGGCAGTTCATGCGCGATAACTGGCTGTCCAACAGGATATTCAAGTCCGGCGACGAAATCGTCGCGCTCTGTTGTGAAGCCTGGAACAAACTGATCAATCAACCCTGGAAGATCATGTCCATCGGGCGGCGAGAATGGGCGTATGAGTGTTGATTAATGCAAACTGGTATTAAATAACCTCACGCCCGCCGATGTCTACTTCGGGCGCGGCCAGACCATCCTGCTGAAAAGAGAAAGGATCAAACGAAAGACCATCGAGCACCGGCGCTTGCAACACCGCAACGGCGCTGCATAAAATAAACAACCAGATGAGCCAGAGCCTCTGTTGCTTTATACCAACGAGCATTGATTAGGACCCATATGCCCATTGGCGTCGACCGATGGACATAATATTCCAGGGCCGATCGATGAGCTTGTTCCAGGCTTCGCAACAGAGCGCGGCGATTTCGTCGTAGGATTTGAAGACCCTGTTGGATAGCCAGTTATCGCGGATGAACTGCCATATGTTCTCCACCGGGTTCAGCTAGGGGGCTCTCGGAGACAAGGGCAGAAGTGTAATATTGGACGGCACCGTGAGCTTGCCTGTGGTATGCCATCCGGCGCGGTCGAGAAGGAGCACGGCGTGGGCAGCTGGGGTCACCTGGGACGAGATTTCATCGAGATGCCATTGCATGGCCTGGGTGTTGCAGCGGGGCAGGACGAGACCCGCACCGACACCGCGCGCGGGACAGGCGGCACCGAAGATACAGGCTGACATCGTGCGTTGGTCCTTGGGCGCCGCGGGTCGGCGGCCGCGTGGCGCCCGGCGCCGCGTGAGCTTCGTTTTTTGACCAACCCTGGCTTCATCTTGCCACCAGATTTCCATGTCGGTGTTGGCCGGAAGTCCGTTGCGGATCTCTGCCAATTCGGCGGGGAAGTTTTGTTAAATTTCTCGACCGCAAACTCGTTCTGCCCCTTGTGACGCGGGCGCGCCGAAATCTTGCGGAACCCCAACGCCTGTAGTTCGCGGCCGACGCTGGGCTCCTCGAGAGAGATACGAAATTCCTCGAATATCCAAAGCGCCAAATCTTTCCGACGCCAGCGCACCACACCGTGGATCGCCGGGATCGGTCCATCCTCGACGATCCATCCGGGCAAGAGCCTAGCGTTGCTCGTCGTTGAGCTTCGGTCGCTTGCCCGGCGCTTCGCCGTCAATCAGGCCGTCCGATCCCTTGGCGTTGAAACGCAACGCCCAGTCCCTGATGACTTGAAGCCCAACATCGCCGATCCGGGCTGCATCCGTGCGCTTGCCCCCATCGTAAATCTCGGCCAACGCCAGAAGACGACGGCTCTGTCCGGCATCCTTCGACGCCTTGGCTAACCGACGCTATCCCAGCCCATCAAAGTCTTCACGCAATGCTACCGCTCTACCCATGTCGAACCTCCAAATCCGTTCGCCACATTGATTCACACTTTACCCCGTTTGGGAATCCCCAAAATGAATCTTACTCAGTGCTCTCTGGTATTTGTCTGTCGTCAAAACATTTGGGACAAGTGCTCGTGTTTTCTAACGGATGATCTGGCTCATCGCCGATCTTGCGCGGAGCCCCGGAGCGCGGTTCGTCGTAGAGGCCTTCGAGCCGGCGCTCGGCAAAGCGTCGACGCCACTTGCCGACGGTATTCGCATCGCCACCCACCCGCTCCGCAATCACCTTGTTCTCCAGCCCATCGGCCGCCGCCAGCACGATCCGCGCCCGCCGCACCAGTCCTTGCGCTGTCTTCCGGCGGCGGGCCAAGCCTTCCAGCTCACGCCGCTCCGCTTCCGACAAGGTGATCGCCACCGCCACTCTGCTCACCAGTCATCCCTCCACCATAACCGGTGAACATATCCTACTAAACTTCTCGATCAGGACACTAGGGTCCGGACTCATTACAGCCACCAGATGACGGCGGCGGTAAGGGCGATTGCTGCGATGAAGTTTTTGATGTTGCGGTCGAAGCGGGTGGCTATACGGCGCCAGTCCTTGAGGCGGCAAAACATGCGCTCGATGATGTTGCGCTGCCTGTAGACGGTCTTGTCATAATGGTATTGGACCTTGCGGTTCTTGCGCGGTGGGATGACGGCCGTGGTTCCGCGTTCTGCCAGCCAGTCGCGCAGGGCTTTGCTGTCATCGCCCTTGTCGGCGACGAGTTCGGCGGCGGGCGGCATGGCTTCGATACAGCGCTGGGCGAGCTTGCAATCATGGACGTTTCCTGGTGTCAGGAGCAGGACGAGGGGCCTGCCTTTCGCATCGCAGACAGCGTGGAGCTTGGTGTTGCGGCCCCCCTTGGTGCGGCCGATGCCATGGGCCAAGGCCCCCCTTTTCCGCCGCCGGCGCAGCGATGAACCTTGATGCAGGTTGAATCGATGAACAGCCGGTCGGGGGAGAGTGTCAGATATCTTGTGTAAATGAGTGCCGTGGGTCCAATATTTAGTATGGGAGGACCTACGATGAGGACTATCAGACCTGAACTTCTGGACGAACTTCTGGCCGATTACGAGAAGCCGGATGACCTGCTGGGCGAAGACGGGCTGTTCAAGCAGCTCAAGGCGGTGCTCTTGGAGCGGGCGCTTGACGCCGAGCTGAGCGATCACCTGGGCTACGAGAAGGGTGACCCGGCCGGTCGCGGCACGGGTAACAGCCGCAACGGCTACTCGGACAAGACGGTGCTGAGCGAGGATGGCGAGATCGATATCGCCGTGCCGCGCGACCGCACCGGCACGTTCGACCCGCTGATCGTGCCCAAGGGCGAACGCCGTCTCGAGGGCTTCGACGATCGCATCGTGTCGCTGTATGCCCGCGGCATGACGGTGCGCGAGATACGTGGCCATCTGCAGGAGCTTTACGGGGTCGCGGTTTCGCCGGACCTGATCAGCCGGGTCACCGACGCGGTACTCGAGGAGGTCCGCGAATGGCAGAACCGACCGCTCGATGCGGTCTATCCGGTGGTGTTCTTTGACGCGCTGCGGGTCAAGATCCGCGACGAAGGCTTGGTGCGCAACAAAGCAGTCTACGTTGCACTGGCCCTCACCGCTGAAGGCGAGAAGGAGGTTCTCGGGCTGTGGATCGAGCAGACCGAAGGCGCCAAGTTCTGGCTCAAGGTGATGAACGACCTCAAGACCCGCGGCGTCGCTGACATCCTGATCGCCGTGGTCGACGGCCTCAAGGGCTTCCCCGAGGCGATAACAACGGTGTTCCCCGAGACCACGGTGCAGACCTGCATCGTGCATCTGATCCGCAGTTCGCTGGCGTTCGTGTCGTGGAAGGACCGAAAGAGGATCATGCCCGATATCAAGGCGATCTACCGCGCCGAAACCGCCGAGACCGCGGCGGCCAAGCTCGACGAGTTCGAGGCCAAATGGGGCGAGCGCTATCCGGCGATCGCGCCCAGCTGGCGCCGCGCCTGGGAGCAGGTGGTGCCGATGTTCGCGTTCCCGCCGGCGATCCGCAAGATGATCTACACCACCAACGCGCTGGAGAGCCTGCACCGATCTTTGCGCAAGATCATCAAGACACGCGGTAGCTTCCCCAACGACGAGGCGGCGGTCAAGCTGTTGTTCCTGGCGATCCGCAATGCCGGTGTCGGCTGGAAACGGCCTATTGAATGGACCGCCGCAATGGGGCAGTTTGCGATCCTGTTCGAGGATCGCTTTCCGGCCTCAGCGCGCTGAGGCCGGAAACAATGTCGCCCACGGCGTCACTTACACAGACAATCGGACACACCCGGTCGGGGGCGTCTTCGCCGCCCGCCAGCGCACTGAATATCCGTTCCCAGATGCCGCGCTCCGCCCAGCGTACAAAGCGGTTGTAGAGCGTCTTCTTCGGTCCGTAGACCTCACGCGGACAGTCGGCCCAGCGCCCGCCATTCCTCAGGGCATGGACGATCCCGCTCAGCACCCGGCGATCGTCAACGCGCGCCATGCCGCGCGTATCCGTCGGCAAAAGCGAAGCGATCCGAGCCCATTGCGCATCCGAAAACCAAAAGAAATCCGACATTTCCATCGCCTCCTCGCTGGAGACAATGAATCATGCCAGCCCCGCTTTGGGAATCCCCTTAATGGGTCCGGACCCTAGCGGCGACCAGTAAACAGATCTACATGCGATGAATAGCTGAAGACACGATTGCAGGCGTTTCCTGTTACCTCGCTGACGGCAGCGATCTCGACAAAACGTTCCATCAAGCGGTTATCCTATGTGCAACTTCCTTTCCGATGCATGTGGCATTTTCTGTACGCAGTGGCGATGGCACACGATCCACCCCGACTATCGTCGGCTAACCGCCTCCGCCTTGTCTGAATCTTCCCACCACGCTTCCAGAACGATGCCGTAAAGCGGTGTGACCTCAGGCCGACCGAACTTGTCCCAATAGGCGATTCGGTCATCGTTCAGGTGATAGAGGGGGACAAAGTAGTGTCCCCACAGCAGCACCCTATCCATGGCGCGGATAATGTCGACGAAGGCGTCCCGGTCGCGTGCCTTGGTCATGAGGTCGATGAGCTTGTCGACGGCCGGATCTCGTATCCCCGGATAGTTGCGCGTCCCCTCCTGCCCGGCCGCCTGGGTGCCCCAGTAGAACGCCTGTTCATTCCCTGGAGAGAGCGACATCCCCCAGCGGTATATGATCATGTCGAAGTCGTAGACGTTTAGCCTGTACTGGTATTGCGATGTGTCAACGGTCCGGACCCGCACCTTGACGCCCAGACGCTCGAGGTTGCGGGTGAAGGAAAGGGCGATCTTCTCGTTTGCCGGATCCACCAGCAGAATCTCGAACGCCATGGGCAATCCGTCTGCCACCCGCTGGAGCGATCCCTCATGCACGGCCCACCCTGCCTCGGCTAGCAAGCGCCGCGCCGCTTTGAGGTTGGCGCGGATGCTGCCATCGACGGCCAGTGGGCGGTAGGTGTCCTCGAACAGCTCACGGGGCAGGCGCTCGCGATGGGGCTCCAACAGATCGCGTTCACGCCCATCCGGGATGCCGCGTGAGCCGAGCTCCGAGTTATCGAAGATGCTGTGCGTGCGGACGTACGCACCGTGCAGCAGCGTCTTGTTGACCCAGGCGAAGTCGAATGCGTGCGCCAGGGCGTGGCGAACCGCGCGGTCAGCGAAAATCTCCCGCCGTGTGTTGAAAACGAAAGCGAACATACCGGAGGGCCGACCATGCGGAAGGCGATCGAGCTTGACGCGGCCGTCCGCCGCGGCAGGGAAATCGTACGCGGTTGCCCAACGCTTGGCCGAGTATTCCTGGCGAAGGTCGTACTCGCCCGCCTTGAAGGCCTCCAGCATTACGTCGCCGTCGCGGTAGTAATCGAACCGGATGCGGTCGAAGTTGTGCTGCCCCCGGTTGATAGGCAGGTCACGTCCCCAGTAGTCGGGATCACGACGATAAACGATGCTGCGGCCCGCATCGACGCTCTCAACACGATAGGGACCGCTGCCGAGCGGCGGATCGAGCGTTGTCTCCTCGAACGTCACTGCCGTGTAATACGCCTTCGACAGGATCGGCATCAAACCCATGATCAGCGGTAACTCGCGGTCCGGCGATGCGGCATCGAATATGAACCGCACCGAGCGCGCATCGGGTCGCTCGACGCTCCGGACCTGCCGGTAATAGAGCCGGTGGTTGGGCCTGCCGTTTTCTTTCAGCGTCTCCCACGAAAAGACGACATCGTCCACAGTGATCGGACTGCCGTCGTGGAAACGCGCCTCCGGCCTCAGCACAAAGGTGACGGAAGAGCGGTCGTCCGGCACCTCGATCGATTCGGCGATCAAACCATAGAGCGAGAACGGCTCATTCCACGTCCGTTTGAGGAGGCTTTCGAAAACCAAGTGACGCCCGTGCGCCGGCACGCCATTGATGATGAATGGGTTGAGGTTATCGAAGATGCCCGTCACGGCACGCCAAAGCTCACCGCCCTTCGGGGCGCTGGGATTGACGTAGTCGAGGTGATCGAAGCCGGCTTCGTACTTGGGTGCCCCATGCATGGCGATGCCGTGGCTCTGCGCGGCCGCGGATCGCATGCCGCCCACCAGCAGGGCCGCAAGGACGATCACAACCAAGCATCTAAGTGCTGGCTCAAGCGCAACGCCGACACCCTGCCTTGGCCTAGAGCCGGAGATGGGGGCCAAAGGACGACAGAAAAAGAAAATCATATAGCGCCACAGCCTATCAGTATCGACTGCGACTCCCAGCCAGGATGATGCGGTCATGCAGCTCCTTTACCCTTGCCTCGCGCGCCGGCGATCGAGTCTGGGGGCATCACGGCGCAGGCGGTCGACAGGCCGTCGGCGAGTGTCGCACGCGTCGCCACCACCGAGGCGCTGGCATGGTGGTTCGCCGAGTGTCCCGTTGCGGGGTCGAGCAAGTGATGAAATCGCCCGCTGGGTTCGAAGAGGGTGCCGTAGCCGCCCGAGGTCGCCACCGCTTCGTCGTTCAGGGTGACCGTCGCGATCGTCCCGGTCGGATCGAACGGGTCCCGGATTCCGACGGTCCAGGCGCGTCCGCGGGGCGATCGGCCATGAGCCCCGGTTTCGCCCAGATCGACCAACAGGTTCCCCACGCCCGCGCGGCGCAACAGCGCGGCCACGCGGTCGGTGGCAAACCCCTGCGCGATGCCGTTCAGCGTCAGAGCCATGCCGGGGCACCGAAATCCGATTCGTCTCGGCGCCACTTCAACGGCTCGAAAATCCGCTAGCGCGCGCGCTGCCGCAACCCGATCCGCAGGCGGTCCAGAGGGCTCTGGGTTCGGCGTCGAGAAATGCTCCGCATAGAGCGGCTGGATGGTGGGGTCGAACGCACCCTCCGTCGCCTCCGAGATCGCCAGCGCCTCATTCAGCAACTCCACCAGTTCGATCGGGGGCTCGTCGAGGCGGCCTCGGCAGTTGAGCCGCGCCAGCGCGGAGTCGGGGCGGTACAAACTGAAAATGCTCTCCAGCCGCTCGATTTCGTCCCGGACTTCCATGATCAGTGCGTTTGCCTGGCCTTCTTCCAGGCCATGCAGCAAGACGGTCGCGTCGGCACCGAACGCCATGCCCGACCATCTAATCGTTCGACTCTCTGCGGCAGTGTGCAGGCTGAACGCCATGAGCGCAAGCCCGCCCGTCGCACCGGCCGCGATCAGGATGCTGCGCCGCGACAACGTCATGGCATTGGTGGCGCTGAAATGCCGCTATCTGGACCCGGACGAATCAACCTGCCGGTCGCAATCGTCAGCCGCCGCAGCCAGGGCCGCCCTCGCCCTCCACGGTGTAAAGCGCCATCATCCCCGCCGTGATGTGGTCGTTGACGTGGCAATGGAACATCCAGGTCCCCGGCGCGTCCGGCTGCATGTCGACGATCCGGGTGCTCGCGGGCATGAGCTCGATCACGTCGACACGCCGGCCATGGAGAATTCCGGTATTCCCATGCCAGTGGGGCGAATGCAGGTCGACTTCAGTGCCGAGCGCGAACGTATACCAGCGCACCCGCTCGCAGCGGTTCATGACGAGCCCGTCCAGGTTCGCATAGACCCGGCCGTTGATGGTATGCATCAGGTTGCCTTCGACGAAGTCCTCATCCTCCGGGTCGGGCGCCGGTCCCTCGACGAAGCGGGCGATATTCTTGTCCAGGTACCAGCTCACGTTCTCGTCGAACACCGTAAACAGGGTGACGAATTCACGGTCGACGTCCGCCGGGCTGCCGTCGGGCTTGGCCATACCCGGGGTGGTCACGACGATGGCACCGACGAGGCCCGAATTGGTGTCGCGCGGCTCGTCCACATGGCCGTGGTAGAGCCAAGCCACCGAGCTCGGGTCGCCAGGCCCGGGCCCGGCGCGCTCGGGCACCTCCCAGACATAGGTGTATTCCCCGCCGGGCGGCACGCCGTCGTCGAGTTTGTCGTCGCCCGCGGTGCCGTCGGCGTAGGGCGAGCCCTCGTTCGCCTTGTCGTAGAACACCCCGTGCGGGTGAATCGTATTCGGCCGCGACGCGTTGTTGCGAAATACCACGCGGATGGTATCGCCGACCTCGGCGTGAATAACCGGGCCGAGCACGCCCAGATGCTCCCACGCCTCGCCGCCAGGCCTGATGGTGGAGAAGCTCGCGTCGGTGTATTCCCGGTAGATCACCTTGCGGTAGACCCGTCCGATCTGCCCGTCGGCATTTACCACGAACACCGCCTGCTCCTCGGTGAACGGTTGATCCATCATCCGGTCGTACCCGGCAGGCGCATAATCCCATTCGACCTCGTCGGCCGCGATGTAATGGATTCGCTCCGCTGCACGGGCCGCGTCGGGGCTGATAGCGGTGACGAACAATCCCAGCGCGAGAGCCGCGCCGAGCGCGGCGAAAAAAGCGACTTTCCGTGAATCTCTCATCTCCGTACATCCTGTTTCTCTCATGGGCGCGCATCCTGTCGTTGTCGGTACGACGAGCCTGGAAGGGTGAACCCCCACGCGGCGCAGGCTACGCTCGATCCGGCTCCGAGTCCGCTCACGGCGAAGATGTCACAATGCGAATGATTGTCAATATCAATTAACGCCGGTGGTGCGACGTTGGCGCCCCAGCTCGAACTTGCCGCTCTCGGGGTCGCCAGCGAGCAGTGCGCCCGTTGCGATGTCGAAATAAGCCCTGTGCGGCGAGAGCCGGCCGGCCGCGAGCCGATCCTTGACGAAGGAAACAGCCGGTTCGCCAGCATCTGTTCAGCCAGCGCCTCCTTGAGGACTCGGGCCTCGGCACGCAGGGCCTGCACTTCGACACTGGTCGCCTGCGCGCCGTGCCCTGCCCTGGCCAGACGCTTCCTGCCCGCTTCCAAAAACTCCTTCAACCAACTGGAGTAAAGGCTCTCCGCGATCCCCTCGCGACGGCAAAGGGCGGCTGGGCTGTCCTTGCCGCGAAGCCCTGCAAGGACTGCGAGGATCCTTTCTCGGGAAGCAGCCCTGTTCTGAGATGCTTCGCGTCGTCGCTGCCTTGGGTGGTCTGACCCATAATATGACCGACTTCGTGTCTTTGCATTGACGTGTCGGCCACCCGAGCGGCGCCGTAGTGCCTCGCCGGCCAGGTGGGCAGTGACCTAATAGGAGCCTGATCCACCAGGTCCCATCGCAGTCCTGTCCTTCCCGCCTGACCAGCGAGTCGGACCATCGACCATGTGAAGGGATCAACAATCACGCCTGGCATCGCACTCCAACGCCACGACGTCATCGTCGGGGTCGACACGCACAAAGATGAGCACATCGCGGTTGCCATCGACGGCCTCGGCGGCCTCATCGACAAGCCGAAACTGGCGGCGGCGACCCCTGACGGCTACGCCGAATTGCTTTTCTGGGCGCAATCACTCGGCGAGGTCCATGCGTTCGGGGTCGAGGGCTGCGGGTCATACGGCTCGGGTCTCGCTCGGTTCCTTCGCCGTCACGGCCACATAGTCCATGAAGTCGCTAGACCGCCCCGCAAGGGTGAGCGGCGCCTGTCCGGTAAGAGTGACCCCATCGATGCTTGGCCTGCCCCCGATTAGTGGTCCAGCGCTTAAGTTAGAGTTTGGCGCGGGTTAAGTTGATGGGCCGCCCGTAGCCCCTCAACAGGGTAGGTTGGCCCCTCAACGTTTGGCAAGATGGTTTCTGGGGCCGGCGGTCTGTATCCGAGCGAGCTATGCGGCCGGATGGTATTATAGTGATGGCGCCATCGTTCGATCAGCACTTTGGCCTGCTTCAGTGTAGAGAAGATCTCCGTGTTCAGGATTTCGTCCCGGAGCTTTGAGTTGAAGCTCTCGTTGTATCCGTTCTCCCAAGGTGACCCGGGCTCGATATAGAGGGTCTTGACGCCGATCCTGCCGAGCCAGTCGCGGACGGCATGAGCGGTAAACTCTGAGCCGTTGTCGGAACGGATATGATCCGGCGGGCCATGTTGGACGAAGAGCTCGGTCAGACAATGGAGGACATTGTCCGAGTTCAATCGGGTTAAGTTGATGGGCCGCCCGTAGCCCCTCAACAGGGTAGGTTGGCCCCTCAACGTTTGGCAAGATGGTTTCTGGGGCCGGCGGTCTGTATCCGAGCGAGCTATGCGGCCGGATGGTATTATAGTGATGGCGCCATCGTTCGATCAGCACTTTGGCCTGCTTCAGTGTAGAGAAGATCTCCGTGTTCAGGATTTCGTCCCGGAGCTTTGAGTTGAAGCTCTCGTTGTATCCGTTCTCCCAAGGTGACCCGGGCTCGATATAGAGGGTCTTGACGCCGATCCTGCCGAGCCAGTCGCGGACGGCATGAGCGGTAAACTCTGAGCCGTTGTCGGAACGGATATGATCCGGCGGGCCATGTTGGACGAAGAGCTCGGTCAGACAATGGAGGACATTGTCCGAGTTCAATCTTCGCTCGACGACAACGGCCATGCACCGCCTGGTGAACTCATCGATCACGGTGAGCATGCGGAACGTCCTCCCATCGTGTGTTCGATCCATGACGAAGTCATAGGACCAGACGTGATTGGGCCAGCACGGCCGCAGACGGATGCAGGATCCGTCGTTGAGCCACAGCCTGCCCCGTTTCGGTTGCTTCTGTGGGAGCTTCAGCCCCTCCCGCCGCCAGATGCGCTGGACCCGCTTGGCGTTCACGTGCCAACCTTCGGTCCTGAGCAAGGCAGTGATCCGCCGATCGCCATATCTGCCATACTGGCTGGCCAAGCGGATGATCGCGGCCGTGAGGGCCTCTTCATCATCCCGACCACGGGGTCTCTTGCGCTGGGTTGAGCGATGTTGGCCTGCAACAGCACAGGCCCGTCGCTCGGAGATCCCCAGTTCGGCCTGGAGATGATCAACACACTGCCGGCGACGGGCGGGGCTTAGCAATTTCCCTCAAGCGCCTCTTTCAAGATCAGCTTATCCAACGTCAGATCCGAGATCGCCTTGCGGAGACGGCCATTCTCCTTCTCCAGGTCCTTCAGACGCTTGGCCTGGTCAGTACGAAGGCCGCCATATTCCTTGCGCCAGCGATAGTAACTCTGCTCCGATACGCCGAGCGTGCGACAAGCTTGACCAACCGACTGGCCCTGCGCCAAAGCCACCTCGGCTTCGCGCAACATGCTGATAATCCGTTCTGAGGTGTAGCGTTTACGGCTCATTTCGTCCTCCTTTCGAGGGGGCAAAATGCGCCAAACTCTTCAATAAATCTGGACCACTTTTAGGGGGTCACTCCATCGTTGAGAAGCCTGTCCAATTTCCTGATGCCGTGGACAGCGAAGGAAATGTCCTGGAGAGCGCCGAGGAACAGCAAATCAAAAGCGGTTGACGAAACCCAATCGACATCGCGTTTGTACCCACATACGGCAAGTGCTCCTGTCCGGCGTAGAAACCTGTTCAGTGTGTTGCCGTGAAGATCCAGGGTCGAGCACGAGCCAAAGTGGATAATGCGTCCACTGCAGGCGTCTTCCAATCCTGTTGCCAGTTCATTCAGCTTGAACCCACTCTCGCCTTGTCCGAGCTCGATTTCTCCGGGATTGCCATGAAATGACAGATAGAGGATCGGATAGTTCTTGAAGCTTGCTTTACCCCACTCTTTCAGGCGGAACTCAAATTCTCCTCGAGTAGCGACATCTTTGCGTAGGTAAGGGACCTGCAAGTGACGCACCGTCTCGAGAAGACGCAACACAGGTTCGACTGTTATCTTGTCATTTTGTCCGAACCAGTTGCCCTCGAGACAGTATATTCCCTTCTCTTGATCCACCCTTCTCCGCTTCGCCATTGCATCATTCCCAATCGTTACGTGGCGGCCCGGCATCGTTCAGCCACTGTCCCTCCCATTTATTCCATCTGTGGCAGAAACCTTGGAATTTTGCATCACCCTCGGACACCCTTTCTGACAAGCATAAGATCATCGAAGCTCTCCCCGCCGTCTTCCGCGAACTCTTCGTCGGTCGCGCGGCGCCCCACACAGAACTCCTTGCCCTCCGCCGGCAGGGAGCCGTCCTGAAGCGAAAAAGGTCCCGGCCATCGCTTCGGATGTCCGATGGAATAAATAGAGGGGACAAGTTCACATCGAGGCCGCGAGCTGGGGCGCCCACCAGAGAAGCCAGACGACCGACACCTGATGGCTCCGTCTTTACACCAGAACGTCCATCGGATACTGCGCTAACCATGCGCCACCTGATCCTGTCCAGCTCGCCGCTGTTTCTCGGCGTCATGCTGCTGGTGCTCGGCAATGGGCTGATCGGCACCCTGCTCGGTGTCCGTCTCGTGCAGGCGGGCTATCCCGCCTACATCCCCGGTCTGATGGCCGCGGCCTATTTCGTCGGCCTGGTCACCGCCTCGGTGACAGCCCACCGGATCATCGCGCTGGCTGGCCATATCCGGGCGTTTGCAGCCTTCGCCTCAATCTGCTCGGCGGCGATGCTGTCCCACGGCTTTGCCGTCGATCCGGCGCTCTGGGCTGTGCTGCGCCTGATCGAAGGTTTCTGCATCGCAGTGCTCTACATGTGCATCGAGAGTTGGCTCCATGATCGCGCCACCAACAAGACCCGCGGCAAGTTCCTGTCGATCTACATGATCACGATCTATTTCGCACTCGGCGCCTCTCAGTTTCTGCTCAATCTGTGGGAGCCTTCGGCCTTCGCCCTGTTTGGCATTTGCTCGGTGTTGATGTCGATTGCACTGGTTCCAGTGGCGCTCGCCCGAACGCCGGCTCCGCCCCTGCCGTCAACTGATTACTTCGGCCTGCGCCGGCTCTACCGTATCTCGCCATTGGGCACCGTCGGGTGTTTTGCGAGTGGTGCCGTAGTCGGTGCCTTCTATGGCCTTGGTCCCGTATTTGCCGACGGTGTTGCACTCGATATCGCGGGCACCGCCCGCTTCATGGCCGCCACGATCCTGGGCGGTCTCGTCCTGCAGTGGCCGCTTGGCTGGTTGTCGGACCGGTTCGACCGGCGCACGGTGATTGCCGTCTCCTGCGCCGCCATGGGGCTCACCGCTGGCACCGTGATCGCCGTCATGGGCGCCGGCGAGGCAGCCTTGCTCACGGTCGCTGCTATCAACGGCGGTTTCGTCTTCGCTCTCTATCCGCTCTGTGTCTCCCATGCCAACGACTTCATCGACGGCCGGGATCGGGTCGGAGCGAGCGGCGGGCTGATGTTGGCCTACGGCGCCGGCGCCGTGGTCGGCCCACTCGCGGCCTCCGGGGCCATCATGGGAATGGGCCCCGCCGGGCTGTTCGCCCTCGGCGGCGCGGTCGGCGTCTTCACCCTGCTCTTCAGCCTATGGCGGATGAGCCGGCGTGCGGCGCCGCCCATCGACGAGCAGGAGGATTTTCGCCCCCTGCCCCGCACAACGCCCCATGCCATGGAGCTCGACCCGCGTGCGGACGAGTCTCCAGCCTCCGATGTCATCCCATCCGGCCGGAGCGAAGACGACGACACCTTTTGAAACCGGCCGCGCCTCCATTTCGGTGTGGCAACCGGTTCGAACCCGATTAATGATCGTCGATTGAGCCGCGCAGCAATCGATGAATGGCATGGACTGCGCACATCTTCCGGATCTCGACGGGCGCCACCCCAACGTGGCCGTCATCGGCGCGGGCATCAACGGCGTCGGCGCGACCCAACAACTCGCCACTGCCGGCTATTCGACACTTCTCGTCTACACGGGCGACTTCACCTCGGGAACCAGCGGCGGGTCGAGCCGAATCTTTCCATTGCGGCTTGCGCTATCTCGCGACCGGCGGCTCCGTGGGCGACTGGCTGCGCCATCCTGCACGCTTTACCACGCTTCCCTCTATTAATTCCATCCGGTGCAGAAACCCCGGTATTTTGGGGCACCCTCCGTGGCGTCGTGCTATCGCTGTCGGGCTTCGTTCTGCTCTGCGCCTGAGACACGATGGAGCGCAAAGGCGCCATCGCCGCGGCTTGGGTGCAGTACCGGGACCGTCTGCTATGTCGCCAGCTTCAAACCGGCAGCAGGATTTACCGTCACTGCCATCCGCGGCCACTGAGATCGGGAACCGTCTTCGCTGCACTCACGAGACGGGATCATGGCCGAAGACACCAGCCGGGTGCGCGAGAACCCCGGCATCGTCGCCCAATTCCGCGACTTCGCCGCCAACATCCTACGCGCCAACAAGGTCACCGACGTGGTCGATGTCCGGTACCGAAACGCCCCTCGGGGACCTCGATACGTTCGCCGGGTACAAGCTCATGTAAAGAGCGTTGAACAACCCCGGTGGGATCACGATCAAGCAACACGGCATGGACATCGAAGATTACACCGCTTTCTCTCAGCCGGGCTTCTGCAGAACACAAACCGGTAGGGTTTCACGGCGATAAATCACATCGGAAACAAATAGCTCTGGCTTGTTACCGTGGTCAGAAGGGAACGGCAATATCTGTGTGGCCGGTACGGTCGGCCGTTGTATAAGCGCGTTACGGAACACAGGGACATGCAACAGATGAAGGAGTCTGGGAATGGCGATCGATGAAAGTGAACTCACGAAGGGCCAGTTGAGGAAATTGAACGCGCTTCGGAGATCTGTCGGGGATGACCTCGCCGAGGACGTATTCGCAAAGTGGCTCGCGCGCCAGGCAGCCCCGCAGGCCAAAGACAAGACCGATCCCGTCGCGGTGAAGATCATCGAGGCTCTCTCGGGATTCGAGAATGATCCAGAGTTCAAGCTCGGCAACCGTGGCTACACACTGCGTCGCGCGAAAGGTAAGGGAGCGTCGGGTTTCATCGTGTCCAAGAATGAAAAGGCGGAATAAGCACTGGCCGGACCTCATGGAATTCAGATGGGTCTCGCCGCACCGGCGGTAGTGGGCGTCGACCGGTGGAAAGAAGCGATCGCATGGTCCTCTACACAGACTTCGCGCTCAAAACCAATCCGAGTGGCGCCAGATCGATGCTCTCTGATCGTCATCAAAGCGCCGGGGCCGCGCGTGAAAAAATCTCAGTTCGAACAAAAGATCCGAAGCTGTTCCCGGGAGTGCGCAGGCGCACAAGGGATCACATGGTTTTGTGAGAACCGATGAACATCGAGAGGAGCCTTGCATGCAAACCAAGTTCACAATAGGGGCCATTGTTATGCTGACCGGTATCGTGGGAGGCATCATGTCCGGCGTTTCCGCCGAAACTCTCGGACCGGTCGCCGACCCGCTCGGTGTGGTCAAGATCCCGAAGGGCGAGCCAATCCACATTGGCGGCTACTGGACGCTGTCCGGGCCGGACATCAACCTTGGGCTGGATCAGAAGCGTGGCGCAGAGATCGCTATGGACGACCAGGGCAACATGGTCGCCGGACACCCGATCAAGTTCTACGCCGAGGACAGCCAGTGCACCGCCGATGGCGGAAAGACGGCTGCCACCAAGCTCGCTTCGAACCCGAACATCGTCGTCGTGGTCGGGCCCGATTGCTCGAGCGCTGGCGCTCCCGGCGGACCGATTCTCTGGAAGGCGGGTATCCCGAGCGTAGCCACCTCGACCACCGCACCGTCGTTAACCGCGCCGGATCGTCCCGAGGGACTGCACGGCTACATGCGCACCATCTACAACGACCTCGCCGCCGGCGTCGCGGATGCTGAGTACTTCTGGAACCAGCTGGGCTGCAGGAGCCTTGCCACCATCCACGACGGCAGCCCATACGCCGAGCAGTTGGTGCGTGTGGCCGAGGACCGCTTCAAGAAGCTGGGCGGCACTGTGACGACCGTCGAGACGGTGGCGCCGACCGACGTCGACATGCGCCCGGTGCTTGCCCGTATTGCCGCCAATAAACCCTGCGTGGTTTATTTCCCGATCTTCGTAGCTGCGTCGGCCCGGATCGCCCGTCAGTTCGGGGAGATCGAGGGCCTCGAGGACACCACAGCGGTCGGTGGCAGTGTGCTAATGTCTCCAGGGTTCCTGGAGGCGGCGGGCGACGCCGCGGTGAACTTGGTGTTCACCAGCCCGGATGCCTCGCCGGATGCGATGGGCAGCCGCTATACCGAATTGGTAGAGAAGTACAAGGAGAAGTATGGCGAGATGCCGATCCAGGCATTCCATCAGAATGCATACGACGGGATGTCGGTAGCGCTGATGGGCATCGAAAAGGTGGCGGTGAAGGACAACAGCGGCAACACCTATATCGGGCGTAAGGCGCTTCGCGACGCACTGTTCGCCACCGAGGGTGTTGACGGCATGGGCGGCTTGATCAACTGCAACGAGCACGGTGACTGCTCAGGCTTCAAGTTCGCCGTCTACCGGTTCGTCGACTCCGACCCCAAGACTTTCGAGATCGGCAAGAACCCGATCAAGATCTATCCCAAGAAGTAGACAGCAGGGACCTCCCATGCACCGAGGTTGAGCAGAGAAATTTTGTACAAGAGCCCCCGCTCCAATCGGCGACATGAAACATAGCGCAATTCTGGCTAGCTACTCTCTCGGGCTTATGAGCCGAATATCAAACCTACCTACTGGCGTACAAACGCGGCGGCGTGATGCTGCTCGATTTCGTCGAGGCCGGGCAGGCGCAGGCCTCGCTGTTCGACACGCACGATCCGAAAGACGACAAGCTCATCAAGGCGGTCGACACTATCAACGACCGGTTGGGACCGGGATCGATCCAGTTTGGCCGCACGGCGCAAACCTGTCCCCCCCATTTATCCCGTCTGCGGCATAAACCTTGGAAATTTGCGGCACCCCCGGGTACCCTTTCAGCAGGCACAAGATCATCGAAGTCCCCCCGCCGTCTTCCGCGAACTCTTCGCCGGCCGCGCGGCGCTCCTCACAGAACTCCTTGCCCTCCGCCAGCAGGTAGCCGTCCTAAAGCGGAAAAGGTCCCGGCTATCGCTTCGGATGTCCGACAGGGTTTTCCGGGTCATCTTGTCTTGCCTATGACCTGACGGGCACCACTCCCTGGTAATCGTCAAGCCCGAGACCGTCATCGCTTGGCACCGCAAGGGGTCCAGACCTTTCTGGACATGGACGTCGCGGCTGCAGAATCCCGAGAGAACGCCGTGAAGCAGGATCGTGTACAAATCACCAGTGCTATCGCATCATCATGAAAGGCTTGGATTCCTGCGCCGGACGGAATTTATAGGAGGGATAGGGCCCAGGGTGATCGTGCAGACCGTCGGTCCCGTCAATGACCTGCCCCCCCGGTTAGTACCACTCGTTAGTTTAGACGACGCACGGTATCTGGCGAGCGTCGATCGGCCCGTAGCCCGTCAATAGCGAAGGGCGGATCGACGCGGTGAGGCACGATGGTCTGCGGTGCCGGGGGTCTGTACCGGACGCCGGCACAGGCCAGGAGGGATATGACCATCACTTCCGTAATGGGGCGTTCGCCGTCAAGCACCTTTTTCCCCACGAGCGATCACCGCGACACGATCCTTCGGTCGCGAAGCCTCGGCGCCTGCGGCAAGTTGTATCCTCTCAGGCGTGATTCAGGAGTTCCCGGGGCCATCACGGCTCCGGCTCAGGGTTGGGCGATTGCAACACCTCCCAGGTCTTGAGAAGAAACCACGATCCGGACGTGTCCGTCGCCAGGCTCTCGCTTCCGTCCGTGGTCAGCGCAATGGCTGCCAACTTCATGCCTGGTCCAAAACGATTCCCGAGTGCCAATCTCAGGCGCGTGCTCGAACGCGATAGTACGGTTCGGCCAACAAGCGATGATACGCGCATCATCGGGAACCGCGTCCCGGCGAGGGGACACCGGTGGATCGCCCACCTTCAAGCGCGGCTCTTTCCTCCTCTCCTTGCTAACTGCCGATGGGATACAGCCCCGCTTAAGCCGTCTGAAGCGCCATCGCCTCTTCGCGCGTGAACCGGAACTCGGTGCCATCCCGCCACATCCGGTGCAACACCACGCCGATGCGCCGGGCCAGGGCGACCGTCGCGCGCTTCTTGCCCCGGAGCTTCGTCAGACGCTGCGCCCAGGCCTTCAGCCAATTCGGCCCCGTGTGGTTCAGCATCACCGTGGCGGCCCGATAGAGCGCTGCGCGTAGACCTGCATCGCCAGCCTTGGTGATCCGGCCGACAATATCCCGTTCGCCGGATTGATCCCGTCCCGGCGTCAGCCCCACCCGTGGGCCGACATCCTTCGATCTCCGGAACCGCTTCGGATCGTCAATCGCGGACGTGAAGGTCAGGGCTATGACATGGCCGACCCCCGGCATGGTCATCAACAGCCGGCACGCCCGGTCCTGCCCGGCCAGATTACGGACCAGCTTCTCCAGGCCGGCCAGCTCGCGGCGCAGGTCCGCCCGCGCGCGCAGGATCGGTTCGGCCGCGGCTTCCAGCATCGCGGTGCCAGCGATCAATTCCCGGACACGGGCCTCGTAGCGGCCCTTCGAGATCCGACCGAGCTTCAGGCCGAAGTTGCGCAAGATGCCGCGCAGCGACAGCTCCATATTGATGAGCGCGTCCTGCACGGACTTGCGCGAGGTCAGCAGCGCCCGCATCTCCTGCGACGACACCGATTTGCAGTGTACCGGCCGGAACCAGCCCATCCGCAGCAGTCGTGCGATGCCTTCGGCATCCCGGCGATCCGTCTTGATTGGCATCGCCTTCAGCGCACCCTTTAACTGCCGGGTCTCCATCAGCACGGTTTCGAAGCCGGCGTCGGTCAGCCCCTTGTGCAACCAGTTGGACAGGGGACCGGCTTCGAGGCCGATCGCGGCGAACCCGTGCGGCAGCTCGCGCATGAACGCAACCAGCGATTCAGGTGTGCTGGCGACCCGCGCCTCCGTCACGACCTTGCCCTTCTCGCCGAGAACGCAGATTGCTGTTCTTGCCAGCGATACATCCAGCCCGATATAGACATCCATGTCGTTGCCCTTTCCTTTTCAGGAATTGGGGCGCGCCTTTCGGCAAGATCCCGTGAACACGCCGCGCGTGTAAGGGCAACGACACCAGAATCTCCGTCATCGCTACAAGCTCCGACGGTGCCGGATAGCGCCGAGCCCCATTACGGCATCTCAGGCCGCATAGCTCAGGCCGCATAGCTGAAAAACCACCTGGTCCGGATTTTGGGGGCAACGTCACCATCGCGGCCTGCCCGCCTTCCGCCGCATCACCGTCCCCGGAACTGCACTTCGCCGCGAGGCGGCCATATGCGACAGTGCGTGCCGATCCCTTGAGGCAGTGAGGGTTGCGACATGACGTTTGGCGATTCCGACCAGCATACGGGCGTTCGCTACCAGCCCGACGAAAGACCCCCGACGGCGCTCGCCTGCGGCCTCGGTCTTCAACTCGCCATCCTGTGCGCGGCCGGCATCGTGCTGACCCCGGCGATCGTGGTCCGGGCCGCCGGCGGGACCGAAGCCTTCCTGTCATGGGTGGTCTTTGCCGCGGTCGCGGTCAGCGGTGTGAGCACGGTACTGCAAGCGGTCCGTGTCGGCCGTATCGGCGCGGGCTATGTCCTCGCCATGGGCACCTCCGGGGCGTTCATCGCGATCTGTGTCGCAACGCTTGCCACGGGTGGTCCGGCGATGCTCGCCACGCTGGTCGTCATTTCGTCTCTCTTCCAGTTCGCGCTTGCCTGGCGACTCTCGCTGCTCCGGCGGATCCTGACTCCAACCGTCGCGGGAACGGTGATCATGCTGATACCGGTCACCGTGATGCCGATCGTCTTCGACCTTCTGACGGAGGTTCCCGACGGAACCCCGGCACTGGCCGCTCCGCTGTGCGCCGTCGCGACTATGCTGATCATCTGCGGCATCTCGCTGAAGGCGACGGGCGCGTTGCGCCCGTGGGCACCAGTCATCGGCGTCGCCGCGGGCTCGGCGGTTGCCGGGTTCTACGGCCTCTACGATGTCGGCCGCATTGCCGAGGCTTCGTGGATCGGCCTTCCCGATGGCGGGTGGCCGGGTTTCGACATCAGTTTCGGACCGGTTTTCTGGGGGCTTCTCCCGGCCTTTGTGTTCGTGACCTTGGTCGGTGCCATCGAGACGCTCGGCGACGGAGTGGCCATCCAGCGCGTGTCCTGGCGTCGGCCCCGGGCGGTGGATTTCCGGGCGGTGCAGGGTGCGGTGGCCGCGGACGGCATGGGCAACCTGTTGTCCGGCCTAGCCGGGACAGTGCCGAACACGACCTATTCGACGAGCATATCGGTGACCGCGCTTACCGGGGTCGGTGCCCGCAGCGTCGGCGTTGCGCTGGGGACGGCGCTCGTCGTCATGGCGTTCATTCCCAAGGCACTCGCCGTTGTCCTGGCGATACCGGGGCCGGTCGCGGCAGCCTACATCACCGTGCTGCTGGGGATGCTCTTCGTGGTTGGCATGAAGATCGTCGTTCAGGATGGGATCGACTATCGCAAGGGCCTGATCGTCGGGGTTGCGTTCTGGATCGGGGTCGGCTTCCAGAACGGCTCGATCTTTCCCGAGCATGTTTTGGAGGTCGCGGGCGGTCTCCTTCAGAACGGCATGACGACTGGGGGCCTGGTGGCCATCCTCCTGACCCTGTTCATGGAGCTGACAGCGTCCCGCCGCCGCCGGATCCAAGTGACGTTCGATGTCTCGGCGTTTCCGAAAGTCAGGGAGTTTCTCGGTGCGTTCGTATCCCGTAGCGGCTGGGGCGGCGCGATGGCGCATCGCCTCGACGCCGCTGCTGAGGAGACACTGCTGACGCTCCTGGGGCAAGACGAGGGCGAAGGGGATCGCAGGCACTGCCGACTGCTCCTGATCGCGCACAAGGAGGGCGGAGTCGCGGTTCTGGAGTTCATCGCCGCGCCTGGCGAGGAGAACCTCCAGGACCGGATCACGCTACTCGGCGAGCGGACCGACGAGGTTCCGATGGAACGGGAAGTCTCGCTGCGGCTGTTGCGGCACCTCGCATCCTCGGTTCACCACCAGCAATATCACGACACCGATATCGTGACCGTCCGCGTGGAAGCCCCAGGGCCGCTCTGAGACTGACGGTTGCGAAGGGGATCCACCGTTACGACACCGCCTTTACCGCGAGCAGCGGACGGTTGTGAAGGCAAGCCCTCATTCGGTGCCGCCTTCCGAGCCAATTACAACCGAGCCGTTTCAAGGTTGACGGGTCCCTGTTCGGCGAGTGATTTTCCCTGTTCACCCTGGAAAATTCCCTGTTAGGCTAATAATAATTTCCTGTTCCGTGGCGTAGGGAATTGGGTCTAGATTCGGCATTGTCAATTTAACTGATTGTAGGCTGTTTTCGACATTTTTCCATGAGGCTAAGCCATTGAAATTGCATAGAGAAGCAATCGATAATCTACCGGGATTTCGGGATGAACCCGTTTAACTTTACAAAGCCCCGGGACCGCCTGCTGACCTTCTACACCTTCCCGGCGGAGCATTGGAAGCATCTGCGCTCCACCAACCCGATCGAGAGCACCTTTGCCACGGTGCGGCTGCGGACCTACAAGACCAAGGGTTGTCTCAGCCGCAAGACGGCGCTCGCAATGGTCTTCAAATTGCTCTTGAGTGCCAAGAAATCATGGCGCAGGCTCAACGGATCCGATCACATCGCCGATGTCATACAAGGAGTGAGGTTCGAAGACGGCATCAAGCCAATCAAACACGCCGCCTGACCAACCCATCACCAACTTTTGAGCATAGCTCCCCGGCTCAAGCCGATTTGCTTCGACACTGCCCGACAAGGGCCCGCATTTCTATCACTGGCGCGGTGACAGCTTTGAGTTGCCCGCGGGCGGTGAATTGTTTGCGACGGGCTTGATGTTTTCCATCGAGCGGTTCAGCGTGAATGAGAAAGGTTGGCGCATGCAGTTTCATCCCGAGGTGATTGGCGCGGTCCGGCAGCGCTGGGTGGAGACGGACGACCCGAGTGGCGCTCTGAATCGCAAGGGTGCACAAAGCGGCGAGGAGCAGGAGGCGCTTCGCCGGCTTCACAAGCCCCGCATGCAGGGTTGGCTCGACCGTTTCCCCGGCCACCGGCTCGAGGCGCCGGACGGCGCGGTTCGCGAGACGGGCGAATGAGCCGGGTTGCGGGCAAGGTCGCGCTGGTGACCGGCGCAGGCAGGGGCATCGGCAGGGCCTGCGCCGACCTGTTGGCCCGTGAGGGGGCACAGGTCGCGCTGGCCGATATCGTCGCAGAGAGCACCGTGCTCGCCGCCGATGTGATCGAGCAGGCGGGAGGCCAGGCTTTGGCGCTTGCTCTCGACGTGACCGACGAACCGGCGTGGCGGCATGCGATTGCGCACACCGTGGACCGCTTCGGCGGGCTCGATATCCTGGTCAACAATGCCGGTATCGCCGGCCCGGAGAATGTCGAGACCACCGACCTTGCGCTCTGGCACAAGGTCATGGGAGTAAACCTGACTGGCACCTTCCTTGGCATGAAGCACGCGATCCCCGTGATGCGCACACGCGGCGGCGGCTCGATCATCAACATGAATTCGACCTACGGGCTGACCGGCGGCGACGGCTCGGCGGCCTATTGCGCGAGCAAGGGCGGCATCGCCACCCTGACCAAGTCGGCGGCGCTTCACTGCGGCAAGCAGGGCACGAAGATCCGGGTGAACGGCGTCTGCCCCGGCGCGATCCTGACCGATCTCCTGTTCCGCGCTGCCGATCGCTATCCGGACGGGCGCGAGGCGGGGCTTGCCGCCATGGCCGCCGCGCATCCGCTGGGACGAAACGGCACGCCCGAGGATATCGCCAACGGCGTGCTTTACCTGGCCTCGGACGAATCGAGTTTCGTCACGGGCACACACCTTGTGATCGATGGCGGCATCCTCGCCGAATAGGGCGATGTCTGAGCGACTAAAAGTTCTCAAGGCAGCGCCGGGGCTTTGTCAAGTTAACCGGATTCACTCCAATTTCTCGGTAAATTGTCGATGGCAGCCCTACGCAATTTCAGTTGTCCCTCCCAATTATTCCATCTGCGGCAGAAACCTTGGAATTCTGCATCACCCTCGGACACCCTATCCGACAGGCATAAGATCATCGAAGCCCTCCCCGCCGTCTTCCGCGAACTCGTCGTCGATCGCGCGGCGCCACACACAGAACCTCTTGCCCTCCACCAGCAGGGAGCCGTCCTGAAGCGGAAAAGGTCCCGGCCGTCGCTTCGGATGTCCGATGGAATAAACAGAAGGGACAGGTGCTATGATCGTGCCGTGGATACCCTGTGCCGCGACTGCGGCCATCGGCCGCCCCCCGACGCCGAGACCTGCCCGGCCTGCGGCTCGGCTCGCGTCGCGCGGCACAAGGAACTTCATGGCCTCGCCGTCGCCCATCTCGACTGCGACGCCTTCTACGCCGCTATCGAGAAACGCGACCGCCCGGAGTTGCGCGACGTCCCCGTGATCGTCGGGGGACGCCACCGGGGCGTGGTGTCCGCCTGCTGCTACATCGCCCGCACCTACGGCGTGCACTCGGCCATGCCGATGTTCAAGGCCCTGAAGGCTTGTCCCGACGCCACCGTCGTCAAGCCCGACATGAAGAAGTACATCGCGGTGGGCCGCGAGGTCCGGTCGATGATGCTTGACTTGACGCCCCTGGTCGAACCGCTCTCCATCGACGAGGCCTTCATGGACCTCAGCGGCACGGAGTCGCTTCATGGCGCTAGTCCGGCCACTACCCTGGCGGGGCTGGCGCGCCGGGCGGAGGAGGAGCTTTCCATCACCGTCTCGATCGGGCTCAGCTACAACAAGTTCTTGGCCAAGATCGCCTCCGACCTGGACAAGCCGTGGGGTTTCGCAGTGATCGGCCGGACCGAGGCCCGGTCCTTTCTCGCCGGCAAGCCGGTCGGTCTGTTGTGGGGGGTGGGCGAGGCCATGCAACGGCGCCTCGTAGGGGATGGCATCACGCTGATCGGCGAACTGGCCCGCATCGAGGAGGCCGAGCTTGTTGCGCGCTACGGCAAGATCGGCCGGCGGCTGTGGTCGTATGCCCGGGGCGAGGACGACCGCCCGGTCGACCCCGACCGCGAGGCCAGGAGTATGTCCTCGGAGATCACTCTCGACGAGGACATTTCCGACCCGGACCGGCTGCGGTCGATCCTGTGGCAGCTCGCCGAGACGGTGGCGCGGCGCATGAAGAAGGCCGGCGTCGCCGGTGAGGGTGTCACGCTGAAGCTCAAGACCGAGGATTTCCGCACCATCACCCGAAGCCGCCGTCTCAACATCTCCACGCACTCGGCCGAGGAGATGTTCCGGACAGCCGAGCCCCTTCTCGCCCACGAGGCCGACGGGCGTGCCTTCCGCCTGATCGGCATCGGCGCCCATGATCTCGTCGAGGCCGGCCAGGTTCTTCAGGGTGACCTCTTCGCCGCTGCCGGTCCGGTCGAGAGCAGGATCGACAAGGTACTGGACGCGGTGTGGGACAGGTTCGGCGACGATGCCATCGTCAGGGGCCGCAGCTTCGGCACGAGGCTCAAGCGGCAAGGGCCCTCGAAGGTCGACTGACGCTCGCGGGTTCCGGCGCGGCTCTTCCGACAGGCGCCGTCTGGCGTTCCTGAATTCCGCCCGATGAAATATCGCGGGCGACGCGGCGTCATCGCCGCCGCTATCTCTGCATCTTCATCCCGATACCGCGCGGCTTGCGAACATCCACCGGCTCGACCCGTCCGCTCTCGCGGTTCCTGCGAATGTCCCGCTCCGCCTTCTCGGCCGGGTCTTTCCTGCTCATGGATTTCTGCCTCATCTTCCGTTCCCTTCGGTCTCTAAGATGAGCTAGAAATCCTCCCTTATCAAAACCCCTCAGTCTGCTCCATAGGCGCTGACGGCGGACAGCGGCTTCCGTGATAGCCGGGCGAAGCGTTGTAATGGGCCGGCGAGCGATCACTCATTGAAGAAGACGTATTTGTTGCCGTCCAGATCGCGGAAGTAGCCGCCGTAGAACGTTCCCCCGCGGGGCCCGGGCGCGCCTTCGTCAGTCGCGCCGAGTGAAATGGCCTTGGCGTACAAGGCGTCGACCTTGTCGTTGCTGCCGGCATGGAGCGCGACCATATTGCCGTTGCCGGGTTTCGCTTCGTTGCCGTCGGCGGGCTTGATGATCATGAACATGGTGGCGCCTTCGCCGTCTGACCAGCCGACGGAGTGATCCGATTCTATCGTGCGTTTGGCGCCCATCTCGGCCAGCAGCACGTCCCAGAATTTCGCCGCGCGGGCCATATCGTTGGTGCCGACGGTGAGATATCCAATCATGTTTTTCCCCTTCTATGATGCCTGTCCATAGCCCGTTGAAAAAGACGCCGCTGACCGTGTTTCAACCCACAACACAGCATAATGGGGCGAAGACGGTCCCACCAACCGCCGAGACGACGAGGACGATGTGAGCGACCAGAATAGCTCAGGCAGACGCAATAAGCACGAATAAGCAGATTTTTCAAACGCCAGAGGACCGGAACGCTACAAATGATGGACGCTTCCATGCCCGTTCCCCATCCGCTGGCCGAGCGCATGGACCCCGAGTAGGGTAAATGGGGCGGTGGCATGCTCGCCGCTCTCGTGGTCGATGGTCGCGGCCTGCCGCCGCCGCAGCGCTTCACGAGCGTCCTGGCTGGGAGCACCGGGCATCGTGCCGCGTGCGATCGCATCGGGGTCGATCACCTCTACCCCGCTGAGCCAGGTGGTGCGCGTTAAGGTGGAATTGCCTGTCCCTCCCATTTATTCTATCCGCGGCAGAAACCCTGCTATTTTGGGCGCATCTGCGACTGGCTTGGCTGGTTGCACCGAAGGACGTTCAGTTGATGACGAGGTGCGATGTTCTTGAGCTGTCGCATGGCGCGACTGCAAAAGCCCGAGAGAACACCGTGTGTCCCCCGTCAGCACTTATGAGACAGATTGCGGTTATTGAATAACGGAGGATTTCTGGCTCAACGTAACCGCCAAGGAGTGGAGAGATGAGACAGCAATCCGGAACCCGAGAATCGTCGTCTGAGCGGCTTGTCAAGGGCGTTGTCAGAGCAAATCGGCTTGAGCCCCCTGGCGAGGTCTCTTAGCGTTTAAGAATGCAAAACCCCTTCCGTTATTTCAACAGTTCGCCCGAGATCATCTGGCTCGCTGTGATGATGTATGTTCGCTTCCCGCTGTCGCTGCGGCAGGTCGAGGACCTGCTGTCCGAGCGTGGCATCGACATCTGCCACGAGACCGTGCGGTACTGGTGGAACCGGTTTGGTCCGCTGTTTGCCGCGGAGATCCGGAAGCGCCGGGTTCATCGTCATTGGTATTCGAACTGGCGCTGGCACCTTGATGAGGAGTTCGTGCGGATCAACGGGAAGACCTGTCCCTTCCATTAATCCCATCCGGCGCAGAAACCCAGGTATTTTGGGCGCCCCAGCGACTGGCTTCGCCGGTCGCGCCGAAGGACGTCCAGGCGATGACGAGGCGCGATGATCTTGAGCTGCCGCATGGCGCGACTGCGAAAGCCCGAGAGAACGCCGCGAAGCAGGATCGCGTGCAGCCCACCAACGCTAGCGGCATCACCCGGAAAAGCCTGGACTTCTACCGCCGGACGAACTCTACAGGAGGGACGATAGCCCTTCGGGCCTCGAGACACGTTTCGGACCCGCGAATGGCGGAGCGAAAGGACGAAGACGATGCTCGACCGCAAGAAAGACGAGGAGAGCGCCAAGCCCGCGCCGGAAACGGCGCCCGACAACGACGATCCCAAGAGCGCGGCCGAGCCGGCTTACGTACCGACCCCGGCCACCCCCAAGCCTCCGGCACCGGGGCTGTCCGGTATGTCCGCGATCCCCCGCCGGCTCGCGGACATACCGCAAGGAGACTTCTGGACGAGTGCTCCGCCGGCATGGCTCGATGGCTATCTGTCGGCCGCCGCACTCGCGCCCCTGGCGCCCCGCCCCGGGGTTTGGCTCTCCGCCGTAGCGGAGCGGGACCGAGGCATGGGTGATGACCGGACGCTGGAGCAATTCCTTTCGCTGGCGACGGGACGGTACAACGAACTCCTCACCGGACTGGGCGAGGGAAGATTCGGTGCGGCGATGCTCGCCGGTCTGGGCGACGGCGATCTCACGGCCTGGGCACGGGGCTTCGCCCAAGGCGTCCGAGTTCTCGAGGACGTCTGGCTCCGGCGGAAGTTCCAGGCAGACGATCGTCGGGCGCTGTCGCTGATCGCCGCTCTCGCGGGCGGAGAGCCTCCCGATGAAACCTCACGCGGCGTTCTGGCGGAGTTCATCGATGGAAGAGCCGCAATACGGCAGGACCCCCGAGCTGTTGCCCGCTAACGAAGAGTGAAGCCTGGCGATGTTGAAGGCCGGAGATCAGGATTTCCGGGCCATCATCGAGCACTGGACGCCGGCTGCCTCGGGCTGGGATACCCCAAGCCGGGTGAGGATTTCATGACGACCATCGAAGCCCGCCGCGTCACAGCGACGATGAAGATAACACAACCGATGCCGGATCTTGATGGAATGGACGCGCCGGTACGCCACTGCCTGAATTCCGCTTGTCCAGCCCGCATGGTCACTGCGCGGTCGCCGTTCTACCGATCCGGCTCACAACTCATGGTGTCGCGCTCGGATTTGGCCGATGGCCAAAAAATCTGAATCAATGAGGCTAACGGATTCTCCGCCAGCCCAGGCGGCCGTTAGTTATCGGTCGCCATCTCAGGGTCAAACGGCGATGCCTTGGAAGCGCGTGCGAAGCAAGACCCGCATAGCATCCGGCGTGCCGGCGTGGTCTCGAACTCGCGGCCGCAGAGGGAGCACGGCCGGCGGCGCGAGACGAAAGGCGGCGTTGGGGATTCGCCGCCTTCCGTGAACTCTTCCGGGCCGTTCGTCATTCCGCCTCCATGAGCCCTGCGAGCGCGGCCGCTTGCCCGCCGTCAAGCCATTCAGGACATCTGAGGCAGCTACTTGACAGTGGATTTGGTTCATCCTGGATTGATGTCAAGCCGCTTGGCGTTGATGGTTCAATCGGCGGTTTCAGGTGGTCAGTTGCTTGATCTTTGCCCTCCTTTCGAAGATGGCCGTGTCGCGCCCGAAGGAGGCGCCGGCGACCACTATCAGTTGGCTTATATCCGGGCGCGGTTCGACGCGCCCAAGCCGGTCACGATCGGCGGCCCGTGGGGAATGTGGGACCTTCTCGATCCGGCCCACGACCCGGTTGAATTCCTGACCCTGCTCGCGGACGAATACTGGCCCATCCTCAATCCACCCCTCCACGAAACCTTGCTCGCAGTTTTCGATGGGCTGGCCGTTCCGGCCCCGAGTGACGGCGAGAATCACGGCGAGGATTTCGCCGACTGAAATCTACGCCCTCGACGCCACGATTCGGGCTCTTCGATCGCGCCAATCTCGCCGGTTTTACGGAACCCTCGATCACGCGCATTTATCCGGCCGTAAACAGCCGGTAAATCGCCGCTTCACGCCCCCTTACCAGCGCCGAGTGCCAAGACTTTCCACCGCGTCCGTCGCCCGCTTCGCGCCTGGAACCGCCTCGCACAACCTGTCGATAATGTTCCCTCTGTCCCGCCTGGTCCCGGATAGTCCCGCCTGGTCCCACTTCGATTCGCCGGTGCCAAGACTTGTGATGCCCTGCACGGAGACAGGTTCGCGGCGGACTGCGCACACAGCCAACCACCCCGCACATTTGTCTCTGAACAGGCTATTGGTGGCCAAGCGCTGGAAACATGGGCGGTATTCGGACCCATTCCGGTACTGCATCTGCTCCCGGGCTCCAGGCCGCGGAGCAAACGGGCCCCTGTCAGGGCGGCGTCTCCGGTGGTCCGCTGGCCGGGTGAGTTTCCTGTTAAACAGGGGAAAACAGGGAATTTTTTGCATTTCAGGCCCAATAACAGGGGTTTTCGGACGATGCGGGCGACGCCCTGTAGAATTCTGTACGTTATCTCAATGAGTTGCACCGCAAAAAAGCACTTTCCTGTTATTGACGATAACAGGACTTGTTATTGGCTAATAACAGGGCATTTTTCCGCCGTAACAGGGCGCATCTTCGGATTAACAGGGCCGCGTAGAGGCGCGATCAGCGCCTGCCATGCGTCGCCCCGGCAGACGAGCCGGATACCCCGAGTGCCTCGAACATGGTGCCCTGCTCGGACCAGAGCCTGGGCATCGGCGTGCGCATCAGCTGCTCGAGCGTGAGGCCGGGGGGTTGCCGCCCGGCGAGGATGGCGCGTTGCAGATCCGGTGCAAGAAAGGCGAGTCGTACCAGGCGGCGGAGATAAGGTGATGGGGGAGCGGCCTCGATCACGGGAAGACCGGCGTCGTCGGCTTCCAGCATTGTATGGGCTGCCCGCAACGCCTTGATCAGCACCGGGTCCCGTCGCGATACGGGGCTTGTGCTGCCGATTATCCAGCTCCGCCCGCCGCGCAGGCGCAGGCGCACCGGCAATATCAGCCGGAGCAGTGCGCCATCGGCGGCATCGGGTTCAGCTGTCTCGCCGGGTACCAGCCGCGAGCGCAAGGTTGCAAGCAACGTCACCGGCATCAGGAGCTGCAGCGACTGCGCGTGAACCTCGACGCGGACCGGCAGGGCCAGTGGATCGGCGGCGCTCGCCGGTGCGATGCGCCGGATGACCTCGCTGAGCATGCCTTCGAGCGCCAGCCCGGGAACCCGTGTCAATGGCAGCCGAAAATTGCGCACCTTTGGCAATCGAAAATTACTCACTTCGAGCGTGCCACGACGCTTCAGCTGGCGACGTGACTCACGATTGAGCCCTCCGAGCGCTTCAGCCTGGAGCCGCTAGGCCAGCATCAGGCGCAGCAACTCGACCGAGCGCAGCGGCGGTGGCGCGCCGTAGCGTGTGCGCCACGCGGCGCGGAGCCCCTCGAGGTCGAGGCCCGCGAGAGCCCCGACTTGCTGTGCGGTCGACTCGTTCACTGTGCACCCCCGCTGCGATAGCGGCGGATGCCGTCGATCTTCCCGGAGGTAATCACCAGCCCACGCTGCTTGAGCAATCCGGCAAGCGCACCGCGCACCGAGTGCGCTTGCCAGCCGGTGGCAGACATCATCTTGGCGATGCTCGCACCATCGCGCTGTGCCAGCAGCGTGGCAAGCTGGTCGAGCCTGGTGGTCGCCGGGGGCTGGGCGGGCGCGGGCTCCGGGAGTGCCGGGGCCTTGCGCTTGGGACGGTTGGCGGCTTTTGCAGTCCTGGAATCTTTGGTCATTTTAGTCTCCTCGGTTACGTGACGGCCTGGTTGCCGCCGCCACCGCGGAAAGCCCGGGCGGGCCGGGCCTGGACACACTGACGCTCTCTTCGCGCGGCAAGTCCAGTCGAATCGGCTACTCTTGATGTTCATTATACGTTCTGTTAGACAGATAGGGGGTATTGAATAACGGAGGATTTCTGTCTCATCGTAACCGCCAAGGAGTGGAGATGAGCCAGAGATCCGGAACCCGGGAATTGTCGTCCGAGCGGCTTGTGAAGAACATCCGCCGGGCGACCCGCAAGCAGTATTCGGCCGAGGAGAAGATCCGCATCGTGCTGGATGGCCTGCGTGGTGGGTCCAGCAGTGCCGAGCTGTGCCGTCGCGAGGGGATCGCCGAGAGCCATTATTACAGCTGGTCCAAGGAGTTCCTGGAAGCCGGCAAGCGCCGGCTGGCGGGCGACACGGCGCGCGCGGCCACGAACAGCGAGGTCGCTGATCTTCGCCGGGAGGCGCGACAGCTGAAGAAAGTCGCCGCCGGGCAGGCCCTGAAACTGTGGTCGCTTAAAAAAAGCATGATCGCGGATGGGGGAGGCGAGGAATGAGATACCCGGCCTCCGAGAAACTGGACATCATCCGCCTAGTCGAGCACTCCCGTCTGCCGGTGCGCCGGACGCTGGAGAAGCTCGGTATCCTGCCAGCGGGATTTTACCGATGGTACGACCGCTACCAGACCGGTGGGCACGAGGCGCTGGAAGACAGATCGCCCAAGTCGAAACAGGTCTGGAACCGCATCCCGGATGATGTTCGGGAGCGGATCGTGGAGATGGCCCTGGACGAGCCTGAGCTGTCACCACGGGAGCTGGCGACGCACGTTATCGACACGGAAGGCTATTTTGTCTCAGAGGCTTCGGTCTACCGGCTGCTCAAGGTGCACGACCTGATCACCAACCCAGCCTTCGTTGTGATCAAGGCCGCCGATGGGTTCAAGGACAAGACCGTCAGGCCCAATCAGCCGTGGCAGACAGACTTCACCTCCCTCAAGGTCATCGGTTGGGGCTGGTTCTATCTCTCGACCATCCTCGACGACTTCTCGCGCTCTATCATCGCCTGGAAGCTGTGTACGACGATGCGGACCGAAGACGTCACCGACACGCTGGAACTGGCGCTCAAGGCATCGGGCTGCGATCGGGCGAAGGTCGTCCATAAGCCCCGGCTGTTGTCGGACAATGGATCCAGCCATATCTCCGGCGGCTTGGCCGAATGGCTCGATGATCGGAGCATGGAGCATGTCCGTGGCGCACCTTACCATCCCCAGACCCAGGGCAAGATCGAGCGCTGGCACCAGACGCTGAAGAACCGGGTCCTGCTCGAGAACTATTATCTGCCCGGTGATCTCGAAGCCAAGCCTCGGCGCCTTCGTCGAGCACTACAACCACCGGCGCTACCACGAGAGCTTAAATAACCTCACGCCCGCCGATGTCTACTTCGGGCGCGGCCAGACCATCCTGCCGAAAAGAGAAAGGATCAAACGAAAGATCATCGAGCACCGGCGCTTGCAACACCGCAACGGCGCTGCATAAAATCAACAACCAGATGAGCCAGAGCCTCCGTCGTTTTAGGCCCCATTCTGTCTCAAATCATCTGACGACGGACAGCCACGGCATCGCACCGGTCCCGCGCGACCATCCGGCTTATCCATTCATGTTCGATCGGGACGGTGATGGTACGGTCTGCGAATAGCCTGTCCCAGTCAACCCGAAGCGATATGCATGCGGACAGGGCGAACCTCCTTCGCCAGTCTTGAATCACAACCATCTTCAAAAGGGAATCCCTTGCGAGTCAGATTTTGCCGCCGTTGGTGTAATTGCCGTATGGCGTAGGAAATTATCTGTTGCCGCGAGGAAGCGATCGGGGATTGCGGTCGGCGCGCATCGGGAGCCGGAGCCCGCGCGGAGAGTGAGCACAAGAGACGGTCACTTCGACAAACTGAATTCGTTCGTGTTAGATATCGGCGTCGGCACATTGCAGTGTTCAATGCTCGGACAGACGGCGAACCGCGGGGACCATGTTAAATTCTATTAATAATTATATAATCCCTATAATTTCCAATTTTTAGATATGCCCTAAATCACATGATAAGAGTCGTGTTTCTGGCCTGGGCGACAATCGCGCACCTGCTTCTCTTGGCAAGCGCCGCAGGCGCTCAATCGATCGAAGTGGCACGCGCCGCCTACGCCGAAGGTCGATTCATCGAGGCCGCCGACCTCGCCGAAGCCCTCGGGACCTCTGAAGGATATGGACTCGCGGCCCAATCGCTAACGATACAAAGCTACTACATTGCCGAAGACGACGTGAAGCAGGCTTTGTTCGATCACGCCTTGCTGTTGGCGCAAGAGGCGGTCCGAGCCGACGTGACCAATCCGGAAGCCCACCTCCAGTTGTCCCGTGTTATGGGACGATACGCACAGACAATCGGAGTATTGGAAGCGGCAGGGTATGCGGAGAAGGTGAGCGAAGCTATCGACACTACGCTTCGGCTGGATCCGGCAATGGCAGCCGCTCATTTGAGCTTGGCCATGTGGCACGCGGAAGTCGTCGGCAGGGTCGGGCGGCTCATGGCTAATATGCTTTATGGCGCCACCGAAGAGGACGCTCTTGCTTGCTACGAGCGGGCCCTCAAGCTTGCGCCCAATGAGAAAGTGGTGCATTTGGAATATGCGCTCGGCCTATTGCTACTAGATGACGACGAGAACCGCGAACAAGCGCGTGACTTACTCGCGCGCGCGACTGAAATGCCGTCGAAGGACGCTTTCGACTATATCATTCACCAGAGGGCGGTCGAGCGCTTGGCGATACTTGACAGTCAATAACGAGGGTAACGCCCAACCAAGCCCATCCAGTGGGCTCAACAAGATGCTCGTCCTCGAGCTCGCCCGCGGCGAATACATCGCGCGCCGGGAGACCGTGGTCCTGCTCGGCCCAAGTGGCGTCGGCAAGACCCACATCGCTCTCGCCCTCGGCCTCGCCGCCTGCCAGAAGGGCCTCGGCGTCCGCTTCACCACCGCCTCCCATCTGGTCCATGAGCTGATCGAGGCGCGCGACGAGAAGAGACTGCTCCGCCTCCAGGCCCAGCTCGCCAGGGTCAGTCTTCCGATCGTCGACGAGCTCGGCTACGTCCCGCTGTCACAGACAGGCAGCGAGCTGCTGTTCGACGTCTTCAGCCAGCGCTACGAAAACGGTGCCACCATCGTCACCTCCAACCTGCCCTTCCAGGAATGGACCTCTGTCTTCGCCAGCGAGCGCCTCACCGGTGCCCTGCTCGACCGCATCACCCATTACGTCCACATCCTGGAGATGAACGCCGAGAGCTACCGGCTCAAGCAGAGCCGCTCCCGACGCCAGCGTTCCTCCGAGTAATCGCACCTCCCCGCTTGACCCCGTGGGCCCACAGGCCCCTCCCGCGCGTGGGCCGACGCCAGCCGCGCGCAGCGCGCATCGCCCCGCGCACGGGTCCCTCCTGTGGGCTTTTATGCGGCAACGGAAGTCAAGGTGCGGTGCGAGCTACGTCTTGAGTATGTCTTGTCTCCTTTGGTTGGCCAGATCGGCGGCGCGTCTCGCCGGGTCGGAACGCTTCTCGCATCGGTCGCACGAACGTGCGGATGCCCAACTTTTATCCGGGCGGTTTTCGGCGCCGGTGCGCCGGATCCGTCTCCAAATCCCGCTTGCTGCGGGCACAACGTTCTGGAGGCGGGACCCTTCTACGGGTCGGCGTCTTTCAGCCCTGTCCATGGTCAGTCACTCGCCACCCGGACCAGCCCTTGCCGCTTCCGGCCGGACTAGCTAGAGCAGTGCGGTCTCTGGATCATGCGAGCCTGGCGCCCGTCGAGATGAGACCGGTCTCGGAGAACCGCCACAGCGCGATGAGCAGCTTGCGGGCAAGTGCCACAATCATGACCCGGCGGATACCTCCCCTGGCCCCGGCAGGACGCTCTTCGAACCATTTGCAAAGCGCACTCTCGGGCTGATGGCGCAACCAGCGCCACGCCATTTGAACGAGTAGCGCCCGAACCCAGGCAGGGCCGTCACGGCCGATCCCCTGGTCCCGTTCCGTGGCGCTGCTCGCCTAGGGGGTTGGCATCATCCCGACCCAGTTCGCGATCTCCCGGCGGTTGCGGAACCCGCGGTAGAAGATCTCGTGCGTCAGCAGGGTTGCGTCATTCGCGCCGATCCCCTTCGGTCGGGTCAGCGGGGTGTGTCCGATTGTCTGTGTAAGTGACGCCGTGGGCGACATTGTTTCCGGCCTCAGCGCGCTGAGGCCGGAAAGCGATCCTCGAACAGGATCGCAAACTGCCCCATTGCGGCGGTCCATTCAATAGGCCGTTTCCAGCCGACACCGGCATTGCGGATCGCCAGGAACAACAGCTTGACCGCCGCCTCGTCGTTGGGGAAGCTACCGCGTGTCTTGATGATCTTGCGCAAAGATCGGTGCAGGCTCTCCAGCGCGTTGGTGGTGTAGATCATCTTGCGGATCGCCGGCGGGAACGCGAACATCGGCACCACCTGCTCCCAGGCGCGGCGCCAGCTGGGCGCGATCGCCGGATAGCGCTCGCCCCATTTGGCCTCGAACTCGTCGAGCTTGGCCGCCGCGGTCTCGGCGGTTTCGGCGCGGTAGATCGCCTTGATATCGGGCATGATCCTCTTTCGGTCCTTCCACGACACGAACGCCAGCGAACTGCGGATCAGATGCACGATGCAGGTCTGCACCGTGGTCTCGGGGAACACCGTTGTTATCGCCTCGGGGAAGCCCTTGAGGCCGTCGACCACGGCGATCAGGATGTCAGCGACGCCGCGGGTCTTGAGGTCGTTCATCACCTTGAGCCAGAACTTGGCGCCTTCGGTCTGCTCGATCCACAGCCCGAGAACCTCCTTCTCGCCTTCAGCGGTGAGGGCCAGTGCAACGTAGACTGCTTTGTTGCGCACCAGGCCTTCGTCGCGGATCTTGACCCGCAGCGCGTCAAAGAACACCACCGGATAGACCGCATCGAGCGGTCGGTTCTGCCATTCGCGGACCTCCTCGAGTACCGCGTCGGTGACCCGGCTGATCAGGTCCGGCGAAACCGCGACCCCGTAAAGCTCCTGCAGATGGCCACGTATCTCGCGCACCGTCATGCCGCGGGCATACAGCGACACGATGCGATCGTCGAAGCCCTCGAGACGGCGTTCGCCCTTGGGCACGATCAGCGGGTCGAACGTGCCGGTGCGGTCGCGCGGCACGGCGATATCGATCTCGCCATCCTCGCTCAGCACCGTCTTGTCCGAGTAGCCGTTGCGGCTGTTACCCGTGCCGCGACCGGCCGGGTCACCCTTCTCGTAGCCCAGGTGATCGCTCAGCTCGGCGTCAAGCGCCCGCTCCAAGAGCACCGCCTTGAGCTGCTTGAACAGCCCGTCTTCGCCCAGCAGGTCATCCGGCTTCTCGTAATCGGCCAGAAGTTCGTCCAGAAGTTCAGGTCTGATAGTCCTCATCGTAGGTCCTCCCATACTAAATATTGGACCCACGGCACTCATTTACACAAGATATCTGACACTCTCGGTCAGCGTTGCGATCTTCACCGCCGCTTGTGTGTCGCTGCCCTCGGGAGCAGCCGCGATCGAGAGCTTCGCTCCTGACCGCACTACACCGCCGCGCTCGGCCTCGACCTGCGCGATCTGCCATTCCACAAGTGCAAGCCGCTCCGCAAGCCGCAGGATCTCGCGCCGGGCCTGCGGCTGGAACGGCTCTCCGTAGCCGGTGGTCACCTCGGCGAACTTCGCCTCGGACCTCTTGGTGCGAGGCTCCAGTTGGAAGACACCGTACAGCTTCAGCAACCCTTTGATCGAGTTGGTCAGCGATGTTCGCTCCTTCACCAGACGCCGGCGCTCGCGAAGCGGTCGCTTGCGGTCCTCTTCTTCCACGCTCGGCACCCGTGCGCGGCTCAGCACAGCTGCATCGCCGCGCTCGTGCGCCAGCAGCGCACGCACCATCTTCTTCACGTCGATCCGGTCCGTCTTGCGCTGCTTCGCCTTCCGGTTCACCAGAAAGCTCACAGGGCCCAGCACGACCGTCTCGACAGACAGGATCCGGTCCAGCCAGCGCGCCAGCCAGAACCCTTCATAGCCGGCTTCATAGCAGCACAGAACGCGGACTTCCCGGTCGAGACCCCGTTCGGCCTTCACCCGCTGACACTCAATCAAATCCCTGAGGCCTTCCACATCCGCGCTGCCAAGCGAGTGCAGTTCGATGCGCTCGCTCGTCGGCCCCTTGATTCCGACTACCCAACTCTTCCCGCTGATCTCGATCGCGACATACAGCGTGCCATATTCCGCACCAGCCGGCGCGGCGGTCTCCTTCCTCGAAAGCATTTGATGTCTTCTGGTGAAGCTTCGAAATACCAGGACCGTAACACCGGCCCCGATTCGGCCTCATAGGATCTACGGGGACAAGTTACCACCGAGCCAGTGGTACAATTTTACGCCGCCGCGCCAGTACATAGTCGCTCCGCCGTTGACAATCGATGATGCCCGTGAATGCGTCCAGCTTCGGACGCCTCCGTGGCCTGCTCCGGCGATATCCAGGCGGCATCGAGAACGCCAACATCTTGCGCACCGTCTTGCGGTCCAGCCCGAGCACCCGCGACGCCTCGCGGGTGCTCATCCCCTCGACACGGCACGCCCGCCGGACCCGCGCATACAACTCCACCCGATACATTCCCCCGCCTTCCAGTCAGAGCAACCCTGATAGAAGGCTATACGCGGTCCCATTTTGGTCCGCCGCAACCGCATCGACCGGCCGCTTCAATGGGGGATTATTGCTCCGCCGTTCTCATGAGCACCCAGTTGCGGGAGTCGGGGTAGAACAACTCACTAGATCGATCTAAAATAGTCCCAGAAGTTCCGTCTAGAAGTTGTAGATCAGGTTCAGCTCGACGAAGCCGTCGCGGCGGGTCCAATGAGCGGCATCTGCCTTGTCGATATCGAGAAAAGCGGCCGCCTCTAGGTGCAGGGACCACTGGTCCGAGAGACGCCTGTTCAATTCGGCATTAAGGGAGCGTGTGCCGACGTCCGCATCCTCCAGCGTCCCGACAATGAATTCTGTGCCCTCGACATCGTTGAGCGTGAGGCGGGCAGCGAGGAAGAGGTCGTTCTGAAAGATATTGGTCGCACGCAGGCCGCGTCCGTCGCGGTTCCATTCGCCGAGCAGGCCGAGATCAGCGGCCGATTCGAACACGGAATAGAGCGTGTACTCGCCGCCCGCGACGAACGCCGTGTAGTCCTCTTCTATATCGCGGGCGTTCCGGGCGCCTGTGCGCCGGATGGCCTCGAGCTTCAGCAGCCAGGCGCCGTAGGTCATCTGGGCATCCAGCCCGACCTGGCGGATCTGCTCGTAATAGGGAATCAGGATCGGCGCACCAGCGCGATCCTTAACAAGCTGCAGAGCCGGCTCCCGGCCGGTGCCGCCGAAGACGCTCACGCCGATATCGAAGGGTCCGACGCTATGGCTGTATCGGGCGGCGAGGTCCAGATGCCATTCCTTGGCGGCGCTTTCGTAGCGGGCGAGGTCGCTGTCCACGACGAGGGGGGTTCGCAGGCGGCCGTGACGGCCGGGATGGGTGCGGAGCCGGTGGTAGGGGAGTGCGAACAGTTCCGCCGCGCCCCACTCGCCGGACCATGTGACATGGGCCATGGGCTGGCCCAGCTTGGCCTCCTCGTTCGGGTGCTCGACGAGGTCGGTCTGGTTGACGATATCGACCAGGTGGCGCGATTCCGCGACCCCCCAGAAGATGCGGTCGATGCCGAGACGCAGCTCCCACTCGCCATCGCCGGCCTCGCCGAAGAGCAGGAGGTAGGCTTCGCGCAGGTCGGCGTGGGTGCGGTGCTCATCGGCGCCGTCGTAGCGATAGAAGGCCTCGAAGGTGAGGCTACGGCCCTCGGAGTCCTCCAGATAGAGCCTCGGCGCCGCAACGACGCCGCTGCCGTGGTCACGTTGGTCGGCGTGGGCAGCGGAGTGCGGATACCAGCGGCCGTCCACGCTCACGCGCCCGGAAAACTCTTGGTAGTTGATCCAGGTTCCGGCGCATGCGTCGGCTGCAAGGACCGAGGCCGCGATGCAGGCAGCGCCGAGAGCAGCGTGGGGGAGAGAGACTCGGAAGAGCATCAACGCACTCGTTTCAGCCCAGTCCGAGTGAAGTCGCGCTCATCGAGATCGGTTCCGAACTGAAAATCCGTCCAGCTCATGACGGTGCTCTTCCCGGTGAGATGATTGACCATCGTCATCTCACCGGCGCGCCAGTAACGATCCAGATAGCGTTCGTAGCTCCCGAACGTCAGAGTCTTCAGATGCGCGCCCTTGCGGTCGTAATACTCCACTTTCCAGACGCGAAGCTCGTCCCGGTCGTGCCAGACCAGTTGGCGGCTGTAGCCCGATCCCTTCCCGATCGGGACACGTTCGGAGACTGTGCATGTCAGATCGCTACACGGCTCGTCGCGCAGATATCGGTGCGTGAACTTCTCGACCTCCTGGGCGCTCATGTCCTCGTAGGCGAACTCGCTACCCATGAAGGAGCCTGAACGGTTCGACGAGCTGATGCGCTTGACCCGCTTCAGAGCGGGCAGATAGAGCCACTGCTCGTCCTCGTCGTCCCGGTGGGCATGAATGAGAAACGCGGTTCCCTTGACGTCGTGTGGCTCGTCGAACACGAAGATGCTCTTATTGCCGTCTTCGACGACCTCGAGAACCTTGAGGCGGAGCTGGCGCCGACTCTCTTGCCCCTGCCTGTTGCGCAGCACCATGGTCTGCCGGGCCGTGAAATTGCCGAAACCCTCCTCGCGCGCACGGGCATCGTGCGCAATCTCCAGCCCGATTTCCTCCGGAGTGCCGTTGTCGGCGCGCGCGGGTTGACGCGCCTCCAGACAAGCCAAGAGGGCCAGACCAGACAGAAGAAACAGGAGCGTCCAACGGGTGAGATAGGCGTGTGGCATTACTTTTTCCGGTCGATGGCCATCAGCAGAGCAGGGAGCAGCAAGAAATCAGCGAGGAGCGCCAAGACGATCGTGATCGTCACCAGAAGGCCGAGCGCCCAACTGACTTCAAACCCCGACGAGGCGAACACGAGAAAACCCGCCGACAAGACGGCAGTCGTGGTCCATAGCGCTTGACCTACGGTGCGAAAGGCCGAGCGCACGGCCTCGGGTGCCAAGAGGCCCTCGCGGCGGGCCTTCTGATACTTGCTCAGAAAATGGATCGTATCATCCACGATGATGCCAAAGGCTATCGCGGCGACCACCGAAGCGGCAAGGCCCACATTGCCGACCAGATAGCCCCACAAGCCGAAGCCCATGACCAAGGGAATGAAGTTGGGCAGGAGGCTGATCAGGCCGAGGCGTACGCTCCTAAGGGCCCAGATCAAAATGAACGAAATTAGACCCATGGCGATAATCGTGCCAAGCAGCATGCTGTCGATATTCCGCTGGGCGAGGTGAGCGAAGACGATGCTGACACCCGATGCCTCGGTCGCAAGGCTAGGTGCATTGGCGCGAAGCCAGATCTGCGCGCGCGCGTCCAGTTCTCGCTGGGCCTTGGACGTTAGGCTGCCGACCACGATGGTCATGCGTGTCGCGGATTTGGCGACGTCGATGCGGTTGTTGAGGTCGCTACCGAACGGAAGCGAGAGCTCGTAAAGCAAAAGATATTGTGCCGCGAGCTCCTGATCGTCGGGCAGTCGGTAGAATGCCGGGTCGTCGCCGTGCATGTTCTTGTTGAGACGCTTCATGATGTCCGGAAAAGCCTGGACATGGGTCACTTCGGGCTGATCTCGATACCATTCAGCAAAAGCGTCGACCGCGTATAGATATTCGGGGTCGGTGATGCCGCCTTCGCTTCCCGCGGTCATCGAATATTCCAGCGTTTCCATGCCGGTCAGATTTTCGATGACGAAGTCCGTATCTCGCCGGAACTCGTAACGGTCGTCCAAATACCGAGTCCAGTTGTCGGTCAGCTCGATGTGGGGAATGCCGGCGGCCAAGGCGACGACCACAAGTGAGACGAATGCGAGCAGGTATCTGCGGTTCGCGACGACGAAGGCGCCGAAGCGGTCGAAGAAAGCGGGCCGCTCGGCGCGGGCGGGACGCACGCGCAGCGGCAGGATCGCTAGCGTCGCCGGCAGCATGGTCATGGAATAGACGAAGGCGCACACCACGCCGAACGCCACAAGACTGCCTAGAACGCGAAAAGGCGGCGAGTCCGAGGCATTGAGACTGAGGAACCCAATCGCGGTCGTGAGCGAGGTCAGAAACACCGGCCAAGCATTAATGCGAAGTGCTTCGGTGATCGCCTCGTTTTTGGCCAGACCGCGTCTCATGCCCGCTAGGGTTGAGGTGACGATGTGGACCGAATGCGCAATAGCCACCGTCGTGACGATGATCGGCACGCCGGAATTGGCGGGGTTGAACACGGTACCAATCCAGCCGGCAAAACCCACGGTGGTATTGACGACGGCTCCGAGAACGACAAAGACGGCAAGAGTGCCCCATATCGAGCGCAGAAGAACGGCGGCGACACCTACAATGACCACGAACACGATCGGTGCGAGGATCCGAAAATCGTCTTGGGTGGCCTTGCTCATGGCATGGTTGAGAACGACGTTGCCGGTCAAGTAATAGGCGATGTCCGGATGGCTTGCACGGGCCTCGTTCAGAAGGGTGTTGAGATAACCGGTTATCTCGACCACCGCAGAGTCCGTGTCCTCGGGCAGGGCAAAACCGATCACCAGCCCGGCCACGCGTCCGTCTCTGGAGACCAGACGCCTGGCTGGGTCAGTGGCGTTCAACGCGATCGCCTCGACTCGCGCGAGGTCGGCATCGCTCAGCGATCGCGCGTCATCGACGAGCGGCTCGACGATCAAGTCGTCCCCGAGCGCCTCGCTATGGGAATAGTTGGTGAGGGAGTCGACCCGTATGGACCACGGCGCGCGCCACGCGGCTTCGGTCAGCTCCTCGACCGCGCCGAGCGTTTCGCGCGTGAACACCGAGCCCTCTCGGGGGGCAACTGCAATCAACGCCGTGCTGGACGCCGAGTAAGTGTCCTCAAACGCATCGAATGCGGCGAGCTGCGGATTGTCTTCGTCGAACAGGCTGCGGTAGTCGTTCGTGATAGCGATGAACTGGGCCCCCGCCGTGACGGCCAACATGGCCAGCCCGGCGAGCGCGGCGACCAACCGCGGGTGGCGTAGAATGGCGGCGATGTAGCGGTCCAGTGGCACGGGGTCTCGCCTCAATGATCACCGGCCGGGAGCGCCGGTGAGTTCACAGGATTCGGTGCGCGCCGTTGCCGTCGTCGCGACCGGCCGCAGATGGCTTGGCTCCATCCGGCTAACTGCTTCCGATACGTCCACCGCATGGAGTCGATCGTGGCACCGGCACAAGCATCCTCACCATGGGCTCGATTTCGATGTGTGGACATGATCGGGCATTTTGTAACTTAATCCACCCGGGTCGTACACCGAGATTTGGAGAAGCTGTGAAAAATTTCCGGACCTGATTAGCTGGTCGTTCTTGAAAAACCGCCAAATGCGTTGTTTCGACCGGTAAACTAACAGTGTTCCCAGGGTCAAGGTCTTTGGAAACTGGAACTGGTTGGCGATTTTGTTTCCAATGAGTGCTCGTGAAAGGCGGTAGGCCAAAGCCGTTATATTTTTCTTTTCGACCGGATCTGTTATGTCCGCGACCGACGGAATGGCTTGGATCAACATGTTGGCTACGGCTATCGAATCGGCGTCCGGCGGCGGCTCGCACATATAGCCGATCTTGTACATCTTTTGCGCTTCCGCGGCGCTGGAATAGAGGATGGTTTCAGGTATCCCCATGAGATAGCCGGTGTAGCGCCAGACGGCGAGAACGCTCTCTCTTTCTTCCTTGTTTAGTGACGCGCCCACCAACAACGAGTATTCCAACAGGCGCGCGGAAAAGACGGAGATGGCGAAGCCCAGATGCGCCGCGCTTACCGGCGTGCCCCAAGCTTCGTGATTCCAATCGTCCGATTTCGCCAGCAGACCTCTTATTCGAGCATGAACGAAGCGAATGCGCGTGGACAGCTTCCATCCATCGCCGTCTCTGCGCAAGCCACCGGGGAAAAATATGTCCATCATGTGGCGGTTGTTCTGCTGTAGGCGTCTTTTGGTCGACGCCACTCGCCCGGTAATGTTGAAAGACTTGGCGATAAGCGTCGAAAAGCCTTCTACCAGCACCCCCGTAACGAATGCGACGAGCATGAGGTCTACGTTTGCGTGAAAGGCGCGAATCCCCGGACGGAAGGCTTCGCGGTCGAGCCACGGAGGTTCGTCATCGAGAATCTTGAAGAAATCGCGCAGGACCTGCGGCGCGCCTTTTAGAATCTCATCCCGCTGCTCTATGCCGGCCTCAACAAACCGGTGCAGGTCGGCGGGAGGCAGCGAGGAGAGTTCCTCCATCACCGTGTCGAGCGCGGGGTCGCCCATGGTGGTGTGCTTGATGTAGTTGTCCGCAGCCGCTTGGTCGCGGAGGCGGGCTTTCGCATAACCCTCGGTGTAGGCTGAAGGTATCGGTGTCATAGTTCACTCCTTAACTCAGTATAGCTGGGATCAAATGACTTCCTAGCAGTCTGTCGGGCTTTGGCCCAAGAGATTTGGACGGCTCGGCCTGGCGGGGCCGTGATGCGACCCTCGCCGGAGCGGTGCGGATAGGCTGGGTTTTCTGCTCGGCGGTCGAGATTGAGCTGCTTTGCCGGCGCTCCGGTGGGCTCTGGGCCGAGCGTTGCGGCGGCTTTTCGGCGCGAGAAAGGCGTCATGAGGCCATCTTGAGCTTGTGCAGGCGCTTGCAGTTGTAGGCGAGGGCCACCAAGTCCCACTCGCCGGCCACCATGTCGCAGCCGCGCAGGGAGAATTCGGTGAAGCCGGGCACCGCCTTGATGATGCCGAAGACAGGCTCCACGGTCTGTTGGCGCAGCCTGTAGAGGGCGCGGCTCTCTTCGCTGTCGAGTTTGGCCGCCATATGGCCTTGAGCCAATCGGCCTTGGGCTCCTTGGGGAGCGAGGGGGCCTTGGCCGGGCGGAAATCGTGGGTTCGACGACGGCCCTCCGCCCCGGTCGCCACCAAGGTCTCGATGCCGCTCTCCGCGAGTGCCGTCACCTCCGTGCCGTTGGCATACCCATTGTCCGCCAGGACCGTCCCCGGCCGGCCCACCACGACCGGGATCGCATCGATGTCGGCCACCAGTTCGTTGCGGTCGCTGGCGCACTGACTGATTCGGGCACCCAGGATCAGCTGTGAACCATCGGCATCCAACACCGCCTGTGCGTTGTAGGTCTGGCGGTATTCGTGCTTCTTGGACTTGCGCATCAGTCGGTTGTCCGGGTCGCTCAGATTGCTCTGCTCCTCGGCCCGCGGTGCCTCCTCCGGCGCCTTGGGATGCTTGCTCTTGGCCCGTCCCTCGCGCTTGTCGCGCGCCGCCACCTTGGCCTCGTAGTCCGCCCGCCCCGCCTCGGCACGCGCCTTGGCCTGGGCCTCCAGACGGCGCCGGGCCGCTCCTAGCTGATCGCGCAGGGCCTCGCGCCGCGCAATCTCTTTGGGCAGCGCCTGTGGGTCCTCCTCGCCACACCCGTCGACCGCCTCGGCACGGGCCATCGCCTCCGCGATCTCCAGCTCCAACTGCGCCACCAACTCCCCCGCACGGTCGCACCTCACCGAGCGGTGTTTGCTGGCGTTCGCCTTGATCTTGCTGCCGTCGACGCTGACCAGACCCACCTTCAGAAGCTTCAGCTCCTTGGCCAGAAGAAGAACCTGCAAGAAACTCTCACCGACCGCCGTGAAGTTCTCCCGCCGGAAGGTCGCGATCGTGTCGTGATCCGGATGTGCGTTGGCCGCCACAAAGCGAACCCCGATGTCCCGGTAAGTCGCCCGCTCGATCCGACGGCTCGAGAAGATCCAATTGGCATAGCTGTAGATCAACAGCGCCAACATCATCCGCGGGTGATACTGAGCCGAACCCGTGCCGCGATGATTGACCTTGAAGGCCCCCATCTCGACACGCTCAACCGCCTCGATCACGAAGTGCGCCAAATCATCCGCCGGGATCCAGTCCCGAAGATCAGGCGGAAGCAGAAAGGCCTGGTCCCGCTCGTAGTCGACAAACTTGCTCATAAACCGATTCTATAACAAAAACCCCCAAAGCCCGACAGACTGCTAATGTAGTTACTGCCGAAAGGAATTGAAAGAGAGGACAGTGTGATAGCGAACCCGTTTGTCGCGCATCTTGAAGCTCCGGCTGCAGGCGCAAGAGCTATGCCCAAAAGTTGACGGGGCGGTAAAAAGTCGGTTCCAGTCGGGAATCGACGGCTTTATACTGGTGCATGTTCACCTTACGCGACCGACGGACTGGGGAATTGTTTGATCGCTGGTCCGATCTCGGGGACAAACGTCGGCGCCTGTTGGAGCGATCCTGGGCCGGGGTTTTTCGAAACCATCTGCTTGTCGAGCTTCCTGTTGACGCCCTTTGCGGTCACCTTGATGAGCGCATGGGCCGGCCATCGAAGGATCTACACGTCGTCATCGGGGTCCTGCTTCTCCAGCAACTGCACGATCTGAGCGATGCGGCGACGGTGGAGGCCCTGGCGTTCAATATGGCATGGCACCATGCCTTGGACGTACGCAGCGAAGCGGAGAGCTATTTTTGTGAGAAGACCCTGCGCAACTATCGCCGTTTGTTCATCGAACAAGGTCTTGATGGATTGCTGTTCCGGCATTTGACGGATCGACTGGTGCGGGCGTTCTCTGTTGATATCAGCCGTCAACGCATGGATTCGACGGCCCTTCGTTTGGCGATGCGCACGCTGACACGGCTTGGCATCGTTGCTGAGAGCATCTCGAAGTTCGCCCGTGAGCTTGAGCGCCTTCATCCCGATCTGTACGCGCGGATCGGCAAGGAAGTCATCCGCCGCTATGTCGGTCGCGGGGGTGAGGGCGCATTTGCGCATACGCCGCCGAGTGTTTCCAGGCACCGCCTTGGCGAAGCGGGTCAGGATCTCCTCGCGCTGACGCTGCAATTCCGTGACACGGCGGCGGCAAAACTGTCTTCTTTTGCGATCCTTGAAAGGGTTTTGCGGGATCGGTTCGAGAGCGTTGATGATGAACATGGCGATCGTGACACAAAGTGCGCCGCTCTTCGAGATCCAAAGGATGTGCCTTGCGATACCGTCGGTAATCCGTCCGACCCGGACGCCGGTTACAATGCCCATGAGGGCCAGGGTTATGTGGCGCAAATCGTCGAAAATTATTGCGAAGATGGGGACGGCAATGATGGCGGCGATGAAGAGACTTCTGCGACCCCCGCTCTAATCACTCATGTGGCGATCCACAAGATGACGGTGCATGACGGCCACCGCCTTCCAGATGCGTTGGATGATCTGGCTGAACGGTCGCTGACGCCAGCGGTGATGCTGGGCGATTCACATTACGGGTCGGCTGGAAATATGGCTCTGGCACGCGAGCAAAATATCGACTTGGTGGCACCGGCGCGACCAGCCAAAGGCGCGTCATCGGGGCGCTTGACATTGGAAGAATTCATCCCCGACGACGAAGGCTTGGTCTTGCGTTGTCCCAACAGCGTCGAACCGGTTTCAGTCTCAGCCGGCAGGGCCAAGCTGCAGGCCCGTTTCGACCTCACCATTTGCCGAGCCTGTCCAGATATCGAGCGCTGTCCAGTGCAAGCGGCCAAGCGTGATGGCCAAGTTGCCCGTTTCCAATACACCCCGGCCAGAGCCGCCAACCAAAGGCGCCGGCGTTATGAAGAAAGTGAGGCCTTTCGTGATACCTACCGATGGCGGGCCGGCATCGAAGCGACTATGTCGCGACTAAAATACCAGATGAACCTGACTCATCTACGGGCTCGCGGCATGCCCGCCATGCACTACGTCGTCAATCTACGCGCCCTCGGCCTTAATATCCGCCGCTGCGCCGCCGTCGCGCCATAAAAACCGAAACATTAGCGGCTGCATCGCTGTTCATGGGGCATCAACGCATAGACTTGACCGATTAATCCGTCCCGGGGCTGGAAATAATGCGTCAAGAGGTGCTGCCGACCGCTGACTTTTTACCGTCCCGTCAACTTTTGGGCATAGCTCGCTAGATGCTGTACACTTATTCCCTTGGCAACTTGGGCGAATACGCCTGTGTATCTATAATGATTGAAAACGAATAAGCGTATTCAGAGAGAATCTTGACTGGCATCACCCTGAAAGGCTCGGATTTCTGCCCCAGACGGAATTTATAGGAGGGACAGGCAAAATTTCAAGCCCTTAAACTAGGAAGTTCGGGGTCCTAAAAAGGTAGACAGACATGACCAGAACTGGAGGTCGGCTATGGCACTGCGCCACGACAGCTTCCTGATACCCGGCGGCTTCGTCGGCGACCGGCGTCCGCTTAAGGTTCCGACATTTACCGGTTTGCTTCAGGGTATCTTCTATATGGCTCTCGGCTGGCTCGTCCTCGGCAGTCTGTTTCTGATCGGTTTCGTCACCTTCGGTATTGGCATCACACTTGCCGGACGGTTTCCCTATCTCTTCTCGATCCCGCACTCTCGTATCGCATCGACCTCGCGTCGTTCCGCCTTCACCCGGCGCTAGACGTATCCACCCCCCCCCCGCTGTCGTTGCGGCAGGTCGAAGATTTGCTGTTCGAGCGCGGTATCGACATCTGCCATGAGACCGTACGGTTGTGGTGGAACCGGTTCGGTCCATTGTTTGGCGCGGAGATCAGGCAGCGCCGCGTTCATGATGCCTCGTATTCCCGATGGCGCCGGCTCTCGAACTCATTGATTTCTGTCTCATCTTCGTTTTGTATGAACGCCTCCCGTTACGCAAGGACCGATTTTGTGCGACGGACAGGCAGATTGCAGTTTTGTATCCGGCCTTTGGTGCGGGGCTTCTTACCCGCTGGCCCTGATGGGATCTGCCGATCCGCGCCTCATTTCCTTCCGTGGGCTTCTCGCCCTAACGAAGATGCAGGCTTAGCGGATCGCGGTCTGACCTGTTTGCCATCACACCTTGTCGTACCTTGCGCAATGTTTCAGCGGCCACCTCCTGTGTCGGTTCGTTATCCCGCCGCCTGCCGTGCCTAGACCGGCTGGCTGACGAAGTTCGTCTGGTACGCCCGGTCATGGGCCAACAGGGCCCAGATCGTGCGTGCCGTCTTGTTGGCCAGCGCGACGGTGACCACGTTGGGCGGTCGCCGCGCGGCCAGGCGCAGCGCCCAGTCGGGCGGCGCCTTGGCGTTGGTGAGCACGGTGCGCGCGCCGTGGATCAGCAGGGTGCGAAGATACTTGTCCCCGCGTTTGGAGATGCCGAGCGTGCGGACCCGTCCCCCTGTGCCTTTGTGCCGGGGCACCAGGCCGAGCCAGGCGGCAAACTCGCGGCCGGATCTGAAGGCAGCGGGATCGCCCATCGCCGCCACCACAGCCGTCGCGGTCAGTACCCCGACGCCGGGGATCTCCGCGATGCGCCGGCTGGCGGCATTGCTGCGGTGCCACAGCTTGATCCGTCGCTCGATCTCGCCGATCTCCTTGTCGAGCGCGGCCACCCGCGCCCACTGCTCGCGCAGGGTCTCCACGATCATCGCCGGAAGGCGCTCCGAGACCCGCTCCAGGGCCGGGGCGATCGCACGGCGTATGCCGGCCCGGCCTTTCGGCATGACCTCGCCGTATTTGCTCAGAAGACCGCGCAGGCCGTTGATCTGGGCGGTGCGGAACTTCACCAGCTGCTGGCGCATGCGGTGCATCGCCAGGACCGCCTGCTGGTCCTCGGTCTTGATCGCAACCGTCTTGATGCCGGGTTGCTGAACCACGGTCCAGATCGCCCGCGCGTCCTGCGCATCATTCTTGTTGCCACCAACGAAGGGCCGAACAGCCTTGGCCGGCACCAGCCGGGGCTCGTGCCCGAGTTCCCGCAGCCGGCGCGCCCAATGCTGCGTGCCGCCGCACGCCTCCATCGCCACAACGCAGGGCGTGCGGTTGGCGACGTGCTCTAGGAACTTCGCCCGCGTCAGCTTCAAATCCACAATCTCACCCGTCTCCATATCCACCCAGTGCAACTGGAACACTCGCTTTGCCGTATCCACACCAACGACGGTTCTGTTAGTCTTCATTTCGGATCCTCCGGTTTACCCGTGAAGAGCTTGCTCTTCACCACGTGGCACTTTGATGCCGTCGGCCCGCGAGGGTCCAACCCTTTCGGCCTTCGAACATCAAGGGGTGGGAGGCGCCCATCCCATTTCCTTCGGTCACTACGATGAGCCAAAAAAACTCCGTTACGCAATCTAACTCTATCTGTCCCATAGGCGCTGACGGCGGACAGCCGACCTCGTCCCGCACGTTTGGGTCGGCCCCGCCGTCGATCAGCGCGGCGATCACGGCGGAATTGTCATTGAGCTCCGCCGCCATGTGCAGGGGCGTCGAGCCACTGTCGTTCCAAGCATTCGGGTCGGCCCCGGATGACAAACAATCCCGTATCGTCATGGGCGTCACCGTCGCGAAGAACACCGCCGAGTTCCAGCCTCCGCAATCCGCCGCGATCGATGGACGACCCCATGCTGTGAGGGCCAGGAAGAGGACACCAACAACAATCGGCCCGCCAAACCGGGTCATCCTGCGTTCTTCGATGCTTGACGTCAGGCTTGAACGCCGATCAAGGAACCAATCTCTCGGCTGCCTCCGGCGCCACGAGGGTGGTGGCGGCAGTCAGCCATATAGACACTGCATTTCGGAGCGCGGACGGCAGATTGCCGGTGCAACCGCCTTCCTGGCACCGCGAGTTCTGTGAATTCGTCAATCTCGATGCCCATGGCATATATCGTAGATCGTGCGCGCCAGCCCGTCCATTCCCCGAGAGATAGAACCAGCCCCAACCGATGATCTTGAGGGAGGTGAAGTCTGTCTGCCACACGACGAGACTGAGCTACTACGACGATTGGCTGGACACCTTCTCGACCGCGCCCGACCTCGCGGTCACGAGCCTGAACATCTGCCACGACGACTCCCAGAAACGATTGCGGCGGTTCGTCAAGGAAGCGGAGCTGATCGTCTTGCTGCATTCGACCAACGGCGATACGACGATCTATCTGGAACCGCTGGCGACGGTACTGCAAGACCGCAAAGGGCTGCTGGTCAGTTTCGTCGGAAACGAGGTCAATCTTCCCGGTTCGTCGATCGTCGCCAAGCGCCGTGTCCTCGGCGCGCTCGAGCCGGACATCATTGCCAGTCAATTACCGCTGGAAGCGGGTGAGTATCTGTTCGGTGACCTGGTGCGCTGGAAGGTGATCAGCCTCCCGCACGGGCTCAATCCAAAAGTCTTCCGCTCCTCGATTCCCCCATCAGCCAGGCCCATCGACGTCGGCGTCCGTGCGGTGCGATATGTCAATGGCGGAGCAAGAAGGGACGACCGTGGCGGTGTAAGAAGGGACCGCTTGGCGGCTGCGGGCTTGTCCCCGTAGTCCATGGGCGGGCCCCGCGTGCGACGCGGCGTGCCCTCAACAGGCCGGACGCGGCGGCGCGCGCGGGAGGGACCTGTGGGCCCATGGGGTCAAGCGTGGGTTGGGTGGTCGGTTCAGTTCGCCGTCGGGGTTTGACGCCTGCGGCTCTGGTTGAGCCTGTAGCTCTCGCCATTCATCTCGAGGATGTTGACGTGGTGGGTGCGGCGGTCGAGGAGAGCGCCGGTAAGCCGCTCGGAGCCGAACACCTCGGTCCATTCGTCGAACGGCAGATTGGTGGTGACCAGGGTCGAGCCGCGCTCGTAGCGCTGGCTGAACACCTCGAACAGGAGCTCGGCACCGGTCTTGGACAGCGGCACGAAGCCGAGTTCGTCGACGATCAGAAGCTTGTAGGTGGCGAGCTTCTTCTGGAACCTCAGCAGCTGCTTGTCATCGCGGGCCTCGATGAGCTCGTGGACCAGCGCGGCGGTGATGAAGCCGACCGAGAGGCCCTTCTGGCAGGCCGCCAAGCCGAGACCGAGGGCGATGTGGGTCTTGCCGGTGCCGCTGTTGCCGAGCGCGATGAGGTTCTCGCGGCGCTCGATGTACGCGCAGCGGGCGAGCTCCAGGACCAACGTCTTGTTGAGCGAGGGGATGACCTTGAAATCGAAGCTATCGAGGCTCTTGATCACGGGGAAGCGCGCCGCCTTGATCCGCCGCTCGACCATGCGGCGCTCGCGGTCGATCAGCTCGAGCTCGGCCAGACGCAGAAGATAGCGAACGTGGTCGACGCCTTCAGAGGCGCACTGCCGGGCGATCTTGTCGTACTCCCTCAGGACCGTCGGCAGCTTCAGCCTCTTGAGGTGGTGGACGAGCAGCAGCCGTGGTGTGTCGGTCATGCGCCGAGCCCCGACAGCAGGCTCATGTACGACTTGGCAGACGTCGTCGCGACCCGGGCGCGCGGCAGGTACGGATAGACCTCGAGGTTGAGCCGGGGCGGCCGCCGCTCGATGCGGCACAGTACCAGGTGCTTCACCGCATCGAAGCCGATGGCGCCGAGCCTGAGCGCGTCGCCGACCGCACCCTCGACCTCCTCGAGCCGGAAGCTCTCCAGCAGACGGCGCACCTGGACGGACTCGCGCTTGCCCGCCTTGCCCATGCGGGCTTCGAGCAGGCGTCGCAGAGTGATGAAGGCCTCGGGCAGGTCCCAGCCCGCCAACGGCGCGGCCTGGTCGAGGGCGCCGATCTTCTGCTCGATCAAGGGTAGGTAATGCAGCGGGTCGAAGATCAGGTCCTCGCTGTCGTAGGACCGGCGGTGCCGGGCAATCACCTCCGCGCCGCAAGAGATAACGACCTCGTCGACGGAGCACCGGATCAGCACCTCGCGGTGGCCATAGGCCACGGGCACCGAGTAGTCGTTGCCCCGGCAGCGCACCAGCGACAGCGAGCTCACCCGTCCAGTGCGCTTGTCGCAGGCATCGTATGGTGCCGGGGGGAGAGGCAAGAAGGCTTCCCGGTCCCGTGCGAGGCGCTCGCCGATGGTCTCCTTGTGACCCCGCAGCCGCGCCGCCTGGCGCCGGCGGCACTGTCCCGCGAGAGCATCGTTCAGCGCCTCGAAGCTCTCGGCCCGCGGGACGGGGACCCGGAAGGTCCGCCGGATGAAGCCGACCAGTCCCTCGACCTTGCCTTTGTCGTTGCCCTTGCCCGGCCGGCCGAACCTGTCCTCGAACAGATAGGGGGATTGAAGGTCCGTGAAGACGCGCGTTCGCTGCCGCTTGCCATCGCCCAGTATCCGGGCGACTGCCAGCTTGGTGTTGTCGTACAGGATGGATCGGGGGACGCCGCCGAAGAACGCAACCGCCGCGTTGTGGCCAGCGCAGAACGCCTCGGTCGTCTCCGCCGGGTAGGCCTTCACGAAGCAGGCATCACTGTGGGGAAGATCGAAGGCAAGGAAGTGGACCTTGCACGCCACGCCGCCGATCACCGCCATCGCCTCGCCGAAGTCCGCCTGGGCGGGGCCGGGGGAATGGACGAGCGGCACGAACATCTCGCGCGACCGAAGCCGCCGCTCACGGACATAGTCCTTCACGATGGTGTAGCCGCCCGTAAAGCCGTACTCGTCCCGGAGACGGTCGAAGATCCGCTTCGCCGTGGGCCGTTGCTTGTGGTGGCTGGTCCGATCGTCTTCCAGAA